>CAWGLO010000003.1:0-463627 GCA_963823455.1 uncultured beta proteobacterium | reverse complement strand
CGCCGCAAACGAGCTTTCTTCACACGAATACGTGGAGACGAGCTTGGCGCTTTTGACGGGACACAAGGACCGGCTAAAGGTGAGTCAATGCCGTGAGCCGTCGCGGCCGGCACGCCCAGCGCTGTTCTGCCGAAGCTGACGGACCGGATGCTCCGCCGCGAAGGGTCACCGTTCTCAATCCCGTAGGCGGCGAATGGCGAGTCAAGCCAGATGACTTCGTCGTCCGGAGCACTTCGCGCAAAGATCAACCCCAACGCCAGCGTAGGCACGAGCTGTCTGGCGCGTTTGCGTCAGAGGCGCAGGTTCTTGTTGGGTGGAGCCCGCCAGGTGTCGCCACCGGCCCGCCCTCAAACAACGAGGGGAGGGGCGCGGGCGCCATACTGCTCAATTGCTGGACAGACGTGCATCACGCCTTCTGCGCCAACGCCAAAGATGTGCCATACGCATATTCCGTGTTGGTCCTATGAAGTATGCGGCATGGGACGATCGGCCGGTGACACCCGTTGCGTCGCTGCTACATAAGCATTGACAGTGATTCGCCGATTGCGCCTCCCGCCCTCCCGGCACAACGCGAAGTGTGCCAGACGCGCGAGGAAATCAGTCGCCTCAAGGAAGCCGCTCGCCCGGCCGGCGCTGCGCCGGCCGAGGATGCGCGCGGAATCAGGCCCCCTTCTTGGCCTTCGGTGCGCCGGTTGCGACCGCGCCCATGGCCTTGGTGGTCGCCTCGGTCGCGGCCGCGACATTGGCTTGGGCCATCTCGGCGAACTGTTCGGTCGCCTTGCCCATGCGCTCCATCGCCCAGTCGGCAGCGCCCATCGCCGAATTGACGGCATCCAGCATGACGTTCGAGCCCATCGGGGCGAAAGTCGTCCCCTCGAACGCGGCCCCCTAAGTCTTGCTGAGTCCAGCCAGTTCCGTCCCGAGCACCTTCGTAAACTCCTTCTGGGCATCGGCCCAGATCGACACCGCGCGCCAGAGGCCGTGGTCTTTTCGATCGCCGGTTGCGCGAGGGACTGTGCGCTCGCCAGAGTCTGGAGGTCCGTTGCGCTGGAGAGCGTCTTGGCCTTGGCCACGCTGTCCTCCAGCATCGAACGTGCGGTTTTGACGTTGAGCGTGGCTACGTACTCGGCCGCGGCGTAAGCCGCCTGCGTCAGGGTTCTCTATCCCGCTTCGATGTTCTCGCCTGTGCGACGGCAGTGAGTTTTTCAGGGGCAGCAGTCACGACTGATCTCCTCGGCATCGCCGGTGTGTACGGTGTCCATTGCAGCATCCCTCGGGGCTTGGCCCGGGCGGATGGTGCACTGCATCACAACCTTATGGTAACCCTCGCCGGATCAATGTCAAATGGTTTCGGCGCCGCGCGCGACGGCTGCACTTGACCGACCGGTACGGCCTTCGACGAGCCGGCGGCGCGGGTCTGGAACCGATGCGGCGGCCCGAGTTTGACAATGATCATTGCAGGTCAATGTCACCTGTGGTGGCATTTCTCAGGCGGTTGCTCGTCGGACCGTAGGGGCGGTGGCACGATGGGGGCGGTAGCGTTGGGGAGACGCGGTTGAGGTCGCCGTCGGAAGGCCCACGCGCGAGAAAGGACGGTGGCCCGGGCCGTCCTCTGGGAAATCCCATGATCGACAAGGTATTCGCGCAACAA
The DNA here is from genome assembly GCA_963823455.1 of uncultured beta proteobacterium. Classification (GTDB taxonomy): domain Bacteria; phylum Pseudomonadota; class Gammaproteobacteria; order Burkholderiales; family Rhodocyclaceae; genus CAVPDA01. The sequence continues at coordinate 461,976 of CAWGLO010000003.1, read as the reverse complement.
TTCGCAACGGAATCCTGCATTGATGCCTGGAATGACCACGATCTGGATCGACCGCTGTGCCACTTTTCCGGTGATTTCGAGGCGTGGTCGCCCGCCATTTCCCTAGTCACCCGCGACTCGGCGGGGATCCTGAGGGGCAAAGCGGCGGTGATGGCCTCCTGGGGCCAGGCACGTCAGTTGATTCCAGAGGTGCGCTTCGAGCTGATCTCGACGCTCGTGGGCGAGACCAGCGTCACGCTTTACTACAAGGGCGTTCGCGGACGGCTGGCTGCCGAGACGTTTTGCTTCGGTCCGGACCTGAAGGTTGTCCGGGTGCTCACCATGCTGGGCGAGGCCTTGGCCGCCTGGGCGAACTCCGAGCGACGGAAAGCCTGAATCGGCTGCCCCGAGGATCCCGAGTCCTATCCAGCCGAAAGGGCAGATCAACGACGTAACGGAGGAAGCTCTCGCCGAATCCCGCGCAGAGCACGCAAGCGCCTGCCGAATTGTCGATAGTCACCGTTCTCCCATGGCCGCTTGATGCCGCGATTCGCTTCCTGCCTCGGGGTCGTTGACGGCGACCCGATGAGGCGGTTTGCATGTTGCGAGACTGGTCGTTCACGTCGCAATGAATCGACCACGATTAGCACACCGGGCGTGGCATCCTGCGTACTGTCCGTTGCGACACATTTGATCACCGCTTCGCTGGCGCTGTAGAGTATATTGACACTGACAGATATGCCATCGACTGGATCGCCTGAAGGTGACCGCCGTGCTGCAGGTAGCCGCGCCGAGCAGAACGACGGCTACATCTTTTTAATCGTTGCTGCATGGCGCAATCAGTCGTTGCAAGATGACAAGAGGAGCCCGATGAGCGGACACGAACGGAACAAGGCATTCGAAGCGCTGCAACGTACCACTGTTCCTTCTGATTCCCGCCACGACCGCCGGCGATCCGAACGGCGCCTCGCCAATAAGCGGGCCGTGCTGATTGTGGATGCGGGCGGCGAAGTGCAGTTCCTGCAGCAATGGTGCGGCGCAGCTATTCGACAGCAGGTCCGACGAGATGCTCGGCCGACCGATCCACTCGCTTATTCCCGACCTTCCGCTCCAGAACGTCACGCCCGGGTATAACGTGGCGTATGCCTGCTTTTCGTCGGTCCAGGACGACTGGCGTAGGCTTCATCGGTCGGCGACGAACGTACGAGCCGCGGCGGTCGAGTTCAAGCTGAAACCCGCGCAACGGCAGCAGGACAATCCGTATGCCTTCGTCGTTCGCTTGCGCGGCGCGTCGGAATAGCCGGTCGGAGTGAGCTATCTCGATTCGCCCCACCCCATCATCAGAAGCGCTATCCTCCTGCAGCGACTGAAGTGGGCGGCTTGCAGTATTGGCATGCGTGAGCATTATCGGACAGTCTTGATTGCAGGCGACGCATAGGAACCTAGTGTTTAACCGAAAACCCTCGAAACCTAGCATCTGTGCGCGTTTCAACGCATTTTGTCGGGGCGAATATTGGCGAAATCTGGCACAAAAGCGGCCTCGTTCTGGTGTTTCCAGGGCTGGTATGCAAGATGGCTGGAATCTTCGCGAAACAATGCGCCACTTCGACGCGTAAAACATTCTTCCGCATCAGGCGTATTGCGTATGACGAATGGGGATTAGAATGTTGTTCTGGAAGTGGCACATCTTGCGCGAATTCATAGGGGAAGACGGCGATGCGGGTAGTTCAGAATCCACAGATGCAGGTCGGAGAAGACGATATTTCCCAGGTAAAGTTCGATCCCAGATCGCGCGATGACATCCCGAAGGTCTTGAAGGGCCTGCAGTATCTGTACTGTGATCTGGAGGGCCAGAACGGGTCATAGAGCACGAGCAGGTCCGCGTCGGCGCGCATCGGCTTGAGGAGATTGCGCTTCTCGGCGGGCGAGGCTTGCCCGAGATCGCCCGGCAGTTCATCGGCTTCGCCGTAGAGCACGCGCGGGCCGGAGCGTAGCGCCGAATAGGCAATCGCCTTGGCGACGTGGTTCTTCCCGGAGCCGGAGGCGCTCCCGACCGGCCCTTGGCATCATTGCGCTGGACGCGCTATGCGCACTGCGTGCCGCATGATCAGTCTCGAAACGGTGACGCGGTGTATCAGGCCCAGTGCCCCGCAGGCGTCAATAGACCGTCAGGGGCAAACACTTAAGGGCATTGAAGGGGAATGTCCCCACCCGAATTTCCCCGGTCTTGGGGAAATTCCCCATTCCAAACGGCCCCTGGATTGAACGGCGAAACCAGCGAGTTTGAGCATGTCGAACGTCATACGGGCTTCGCGCGTGCCCGTTAACCGATTGGCATGTTCATTGCTTCCTCACAGCGTCTATGGAGATGCGGAGCGTGCCCCGAGAGTGTCGCCAGGATGCGCGGTAAGAATAATTTGCGCTCGACGTTTGCGGTTTGATCCCGGAAGACTTGGCGGCGCCAGGACGGACGGCAGCTCTTGGAGAAAGAGATCCTACCTGGTGCCCCCGAGCCCGTGCCATTTAACCGGCGATCGGCAATATTCCAACCCGCCCATCCTTAATGGATGGGATGGGATCGAGCGGAACGAACGCCTGAGGTTCTTATTGTTTCTTTGAGGGAGGTGACCATGAACACAGAGCTTATTGCCAAGACCTGGGACTCGCTGCGCGCGGGCCACCTGGACCTGATCCAAAGCTTCTACGCGCGCTTCTTTGAGCGCTTTCCGAGTTATCGATCACTCTTTCCCGCGCAGATGGACCATCACATGCGCCGAATGGTGGACACCATGGCGATGGTTTCGCGGCTCGCCGATCACAACGACGTAATCGAGTCACGAATGGTTCGTGTCGGCGAGCGTCACAGCGGCTACGGCCTCGCCCGGGAGGACCTCGACAATTTCCGCGATGTGTTCATCGAGGTGCTCGAGGAGAACTGCCAGGGCCGGTGGGACGGCGACTGCCGGGCAGCCTGGAAGGAAGCGTTTGACCGGGCCGTACTGCCGCTCGTCATGCGCGGCCTCGCCAGCCACAATGCCACTGCCCCGACAGGGGCAACGGAAGCGGGACGCCTCAGCCATTGACGCTGCTCCGATAATGCGGCCCAACTCACCTGCGCGAAGCGTGACAAAGCCGGGCAAAAACAAGACGAGAAGAAGCCCGAACCGCAAGAAAAAGCGAGGAAGAAGAAGCAGGAAAAGCTCTAGATGGAACACGTCGAAAGAAAACTGACGAAGAAAATCCACCCCATGATCGCACCGACCATTTCACCCGAATATCAGAACGGCGCTCTCAGCGTATCAGGTTCTCGGCGAAATTTGGTGGTGGGCTTGGTTCGGGCACACGCGGATATGGCAAAGGCAAGCAGTCAGTGGCGAGCGTCCCTCTTAACGGGATTCGGTCAGTGACCGTTATTGCCGAACCGGCGTTCGCCAGCCTGCCCGCATGTGGGACAGCTAGGCCTTTGCAACCTGCCATTCGACGCCGGAAATAGCGAACGACGATAAAGGGTCGCTACGCGACCGTCCTCTCTTCGATTTGATCGCCGTGCCGGCTCCACACCGCCTGCGCAACGCGCCGGAGCGCCCTCCACCGCTCCTGCTGCGCTTGATCACTACGCTTGGCGGCCGCATTGTCGTAGGCTGTTCCAGACCCCGATCGCCCCTTGAACATCAATTCGCCACCCACAGCTCGAAGCGAGGCGAGGTGCGGCCCGGTGTCCAGTCGGTCAGGTCGGCCGCCTGGATGCTGCGAAAGCCGATCGGCACGTCCACCGCATCGAGCAGAACCGGAACCAGCACGCCCCGTTGCCGGCCGACGTCGGCCTCCTCGCTGACCCAGCCCGAATCGATCGAGTGGCGCGACCAGGCGACGATCACGCAGCGGACGCCGGCCAGCGCGTTGCCGATGTGGCTGCGCCACGTCTGTCCGGCCGGGATGTCGCGGTCCCAGAAGACCGACCAGCCGTGATCGGTCAGCGCGCGCGCCAGCGGCTCGATGCGCGTCTCGTCCTCGCGGGCGTAGCTGACGAAGATGTCGGCCATGGGCGGCGCAGCTCAGGCGGACGGTCGCCGCGCCACGATGCCGCGGGCAAACGGGACACGGCCGCGACGGCAGGCGCGTTGACGGCGACCGCGCGACCGCATCGCCGTCACGACGCGCGGCGCGGCGCGGCGCGGCAACCGCTCAGAGGGTGGACCTGGCACCACAGCTGAGCAGCAGCTTGTCGCGCCGTGTCGTTTCGTCGTTCAGCCATGACTGCTGCGCGGTCAGGCACCACTGGTAATGCTGGTCGAAGCGGTCGTGCCAGCGGCCCGGCTGATCCTGCTTGATCGCGCGCTCGCACTTGGGCCGGCCGCCCGCCTGACGGAAGTCGGCGATGGCGCGGTTTGCGTACTCGCGGCAACGCGGATTCGATGCCGCCGACTTGGGCGCGGGCGGGTTCGCCGCGGCGGCCGGCGCCGCGGTCGCACCGCCGCTGCCGCCCCCCCCGTGACCTGCGCGAAGGCCCAGCCGCTGCCGATGACCTTGCCTTCGACGGCCCAGCGGAACGAGCCGTCGGCCATGCCGGCATAGCGATAGAACAGCATCTCGCCGTTCGGGCGGATGGCGTAAATGGCGCCGTTGTCGCCGGCGAAGACCTTGTCGAAGCCCTGCCAGCCGCTGCCGATCACCTTCTGCTCGACCGCCCAGCGAAACGAGCCGTCGGCCATGCCGGCGTAGCGGTAGAACAGCATCTCGCCGTTGGGGCGGATGGCGTAGATGGCGCCGTTGTCGCCGGCGAAGACCTTGTCGAAGCCCTGCCAGCCGCTGCCGATCACCTTCTGCTCGACCGCCCAGCGGAACGAGCCGTCGGCCATGCCCGCGTAGCGATAGAACAGCATCTCGCCGTTCGGGCGGATGGCGTAAATGGCGCCGTTGTCGCCGCCGAAGACCTTGTCGAGGCCCTGCCAGCCGCGACCGATCACCTTCTGCTCGACCGCCCAGCGGAACGAGCCGTCGGCCATGCCGGCGTAGCGGTAGAACAGCATCTCGCCGTCGGGACGGATGGCATAGATGGCGCCGTTGTCGCCGGCGAAGACCTTGTCGAAGCCCTGCCAGCCGCTGCCGATCACCTTCTGCTCGACCGCCCAGCGGAACGAGCCGTCGGCCATGCCCGCGTAGCGGTAATAGAGCATCCGTCCGTCGGGGAGAATGCCGTAGATCGAACTCGCGCGCGCCGGCTGCTGAAGGCCGCCGCCGAGCAGCGCCGCCGCCAGCAACGCCGCTGCCCACGGGCCGCGAAGCCATCGCCACCAGGCGCGACGGGCGCCCTTGCCGCCCGCACGCCCGTTAACGTTGAGACCGACCGCCGAGTCTTTCATCGCCAGCTCCTGCAAAGGACTTCCGGTGCTGCAGTTCAGACCGCGTCGAACTGCCGCGTCGGCGGCCGCATCGGGCCTCGCCGACGTCAACTGCTCACGAGCCCAAGGATAGAAGGAAATCCAATGTCACCTTGGGAGTATGTGTCCGCCTGACAGTCGCAGTCAATCGGGGATTTTGGGCCGAGAGCCGCTGAGAAATGCTCGGAATCGCGACCCGATCACTGCCCCGTACAAGCCGGCGTCTGCGACGGCGGCTTGCTTTCGTTGGTACTCACCCAGGCGATGCGCTGATCGAATTCGTAGTCGGGTGCCGGTTGGGCGTTTGGGTCGAACTGGCCCTGCCCGGCATCGGCCATCTCCCACAGCGGCGGGCCGGACCGGCCGGCGCCATAGGCGGCGGTGAGGTGGGCGCGTCCAGGTACGCGAGGATCTCGCGCATGGCTGGTGCCCCGTTGACGAAGGCGATGACGCGTATCTGGCCGCTGCGATCTGTACCCGTCATGTGTTCGAGTCCCCCGGCGCATTGGCGAAAGGCGGCTGTCATTCAGATAGCGGACCCTTACCGCGTCGAGAACCGAACGGCCGCAAAGGGTCGCTATGCAAAGCTTTGCATAGCAAACCCTATGCATAGTTCGCAACTAGGCATAGTCGCCTTGCAGGTATGACACATGCCACGAGTGGAAAAAAAGGCCTCACGAACGCGCTGACTGCTTTGCATAGTTTCGCCCTGCATGCCATTACACTGATCGAGACTGCGGCTGGCCTGACGAAGACCTCGACCGATTCACCGGCGGGCCAAGATCGGAGCATGGCGACCAACCCGGAGGCGCGCCCTTGCGCCGCCGATGCTTGCGATTCGGGCTCCCCACATCAGGAGGATGGGGGAGGCAGCTGCCGCACTCGCAGGAATTTCCGGCCCGTCAATCCCCCGACTGCGTCGGTCGTTTCGGCTTCTAGGCGAGGATGCATTGGCGCCGAAACTATGCGTAGATTGTGGAGGCCATCCCCCACGCGAAGCCGTACTACGGCTACCTCTACGCCGTTGGCGTGTGGCAAACTATTCCTAGTTGCGAACTATGCATAGGGGTCGGCAGCTCGCGTTCGCGGCGTTGGGAGCTGACGTTCGATGCCGCGCTGGCCCCAAGGTCCGTTGACTGCCGGATACCTGCCGCTCGCTCGACGCAGTCGTGTGACCGGAATGGCCGAGGACCGGGCCTACGTCAGACTTACGTGAGCGTAAGCTTGATCATCTGTAAGCTGCCATCGCCGTTGAAAATGTCATCAGGCAAGCGTAGGTTGCTCTTGGCCCTTGGCCCTTGGCCCTTGGCGAAAGGCGCGCAAAGCGGTCGTCAGGCAACGATCGGCCCGTTCTAGGGAAGCAGCCGCGGGTGCCGCAACGGCACCGTGCCGGGACTCGCCGCGGCCAAGCACGTCACGTCTTGGTCGCCAGTGGCCCAGCATGGGAAAGCCTGGCTGCTGCCCAGCGACAGGCAAGCGTGCATGAAGCGCCGAAGACGATGTGCGCCAAGAAGGTGATCCAGTCCCGAGTGGCGATGAACCATGGAAACAGCGCGGTGAACCCGTACATGTTCAAGGCGTAGAGGCCGCCGCCCAACATCGCGCCGACGAGAGCGTTGGCGAGAATCGGCAGTCGTCGCGTGAGCGAACAGAATACGGCCGCGTAGGCGATCGACAGCGCGAAGTGAACCGTCGATGCCACCGCCATGACGTAGGGGTCGAACCCCTCCCGGCTCGCGAGCACGGTCGGGCCCAGGACGATGGCGGCCGCGAGCCTCGCGTCGCGGTAGAGGATCTCCGGGAAGGCATCGGTGAGCAGCAGCCAGAGCGCGACCTGTACCGCCGTCGCAAGCGCGCCGGCAACGATGGCGCCGAAGACGCTCGCCCAGCACCACCGCGCCCACGACACTCTGAGCCGACCAAATGGGTGCACTGCAGCTTCGGCTCTCGCTCGTGACTGTGCGGCCGCAGGGATGAGGCTTGACGTCAATCCAGGAGGACCGTCGCGACGGTCTGACCTTCCTCGCTGGTTCTCGCCACACTGATCCCGAAAATGTATGCGCCGGCCTTCCACCGTTCCCGGCGGATGGGCACGAGTTGGATCTGATAGACACCCGGCAGGGTTGCCGGGCTGACCCGATCGATGTCCAACCGCGCTGCGCCGGGACCGGCGAGGATCGGATCGAGCGTAAAGTTGCCGGCTCCGAGCCCTCCGACCGGCGCGCCTATGGCATCCGAGACTGAGACGATAATGAAACTCGGCTGTCGATTGCCGGGACCGGCCATCGTCTCATCGACAAACGCGCGTATGTGAAAACGGCCCATCTTCAATCCCCCCTCCAGAAGGATGCCCGCTTGCGGGGCGATGGCATTGTCGGCCTGGCGGCCGCATGGAGGGAAACGCAACATCCCTGTCGTTGGACGTTGGAATTGGTCTGCAACGACGCCCCTCTTCGATGCCCGACCGCGGGGGCCCATTGACTCGAAACCATACGCCGGAACTGCCCATTTGTCATTGATTTAGGTCACGTTCCGGCATGCCTGTCCGTTGGAGCCGTTCCCTTCCGGTGGCAAGCCGCAGGGGGCGTCTGGCACGGGATTTCCCAGCGTTGCGTTCAAGGCGAGCGGCAGCGGAGATCGAGCCCACTGTTGCGCGCCAATTTGCGAATCTGGCTCGTCGGCTCAGGGGAACGATTCCGCCAGAATCCGAGGAATCGATGGCGATTGCCAACACGAGAATAGTCGTCAACTGTGACGCGTGTCGGAGGCGGGCAATATGGCCTAGTAGCCGAATAGCATGCCTTGTCGGGGAAGGGTTTCCAGCACCAAGACTTGAGAATTAGGGATACCGCGCCGACAGCACACGCGCTACTTGGGCGAAGAAGGTTCGTGAAGGTGATGAGAATAGGCGGGTGGCCAGGATGAGGATTTCGCGTATGGGGCGAACTTGGCCACGGTGTAGGAAGGAGTGCTACGCAAAGCATCGAAAAGCGCCGATTCCGCATTCAAGCCACAGGGCGTAGCCTACGAATCGTCACCTCCTCCGGGTTGATGGAACCAAAGCAAGATCCAAGGCCAGCGAACAGTGCGCTGGCCTTTTTTTGTTTGGCAGGCCCCGAATCTTGCGCGGCAAGAACCCACGCCGGAGCGGCGTGTGATCCACGTGGTCATCGACGGGTACAATCCAATGTCCATACCTCTACTGGGAGAAGGCATGTCAACCTATCGGCAACTGAAGCAACAGATCGCCGCACTCGAGAAGAAGGCCACCCTGGCCATGAAAGAAGAAGCGCGGAAGGTCATCGAATCGATCAAGCAGCAGATTGCCGAGTTCGGGCTGAGCGCGGCGGATCTCGGCCTGGAGATCGCCCGGCGGGCAGGGGCGAAGGCGGCGAAGGGAAAGAAACTCGTGCTGACGCCGAAGTATCGCGAACCGGCGACCGGAAAGACCTGGAACGGTCATGGCAAGCGCCCGGTCTGGATCGTGGCGGCGCAGAAGAAGGGCAAGCTCGATGAACTGTCGATCGTCAAGCCAGCGCTGGCCAAGGCTTCTCCGCAGGCCAGGACAGCGGTGAAGCCGGTGGTGAAGAAGGCGCAGAAGAAGGCCGCGCCGGTGGCCAAACCCGCGGCGAAGAAAGCGCCGAAAAAGCCTGCGGCACCTGCGCCGAAGAACCGTACGGCCGCACCCAAGGCGGCGGCGAAGAAGCTTTCGGTGACGAAGGCAGTTCCCCCACCAGCCAGGAAGCCTCAGCCCGTCGCGAAGCGGGCAGCCCCGGTGACGGCCGAGCCCGCGGTGGTCACCGCCTGATACCGCTACGCAGCAAACCTGAGGCCCGGGCGGCGCCTGCCGGCGTTCCTGCGGCATCGTCTCCGGCGGCGAGCGTCCATCATCCGGCGCAGGGCGCCCATAGGCGCCGGACCATGACGCTCGGTCCGCACCCCCATACGTGCTCCGAATCCACACGCCCACCGTGCAAGCGCGGTGGCGTGTCGTGGTGCCGTCACCTCGCGTTCGGAATGATGGGGCTCGTCCATGCCCTGTCCTGCTCGGCGCAGGCATGGGCGACTCCGGTGCAAGGGGAAGAAATCGTCGCCTTCGCCCCGGAAGAGCCGCGCGTTCGGGCCATGCTGGAGCAGGCCTTTGCCGCAGAGACCGGGCGCGGCCAGCCGCGTAGCGCAGTCCGTGCCGCCATGCTCTATTGCGATGCGGCCAGGCAGGGGAGCGCCGAGGCGCAATACCAGCTCGGCCGCATGTTTCTCTCGGCCGATTGGGCGCAGCGAAGCATCCCCACCGCGGCGACCCTGTTTCGCATGGCCGCCGGGGCCGGCCACCACCGCGCCCGTGCGATGCTTGCACTGACCGGCGTGCGAGAGGAGCAACTGCCGCCCTGTTTCCGCGATCCGGAGAAGGCATGGTCTGCGTATGGCGCCGCCGAGCGGGATATGGACATCGAGCGCTATGCCGACGCGCTGCCGAAGGAGCGCCGTGTCGTTGCCGCGCTCATCCGCCGCCTGGCGCCACGCTTCAAGGTCGACCGCCGCCTTGCACTATCGATCGCGGCAGTGGAATCGAACTTCGATACCCAAGCCCGTTCGCCGAAGAACGCCATGGGCGTGATGCAACTGATCCCGGAGACGGCGCAGCGCTTCAAGGTGAAGAATGTCTTCAATGCGGAGCAGAACGTACGTGGCGGGCTGGCCTATCTGAGCTGGCTGCTCCAGCGCTTCGACGGGAACGTTGCGCTGGTGGCGGCCGCCTATAACGCCGGCGAGGGCGCGGTGGAGCGCCACCAGGGGGTGCCGCCCTATGCGGAAACGAAGGCCTACGTGCGACGCGTCGAGCGATTTCTTCATCCGCCGAGATCGGGCGACGTGCGCAAAGCGGCGCGCGGGGCGCTGCCGTAGGGGTTCGCTGACCAGCCATCGTCGCCCGATCGACCTCGCCGCAACGGATTCCACGGTGCCTGCGCAACGCGCCCCAATGGCGAAGGGACGGTAAGGGCCACTGCAGCGCGCTTTCGCCAGCAGGTTGGAGTCGTTGTGGATCCAGTCAGGGCTGACGAAGCGGGGCAGGGGGTTCGATGGACAACGAGAAAGGTACACATCACCGAGAGCGGGAAGAGCCTGGAGCTTGTCGTTCTGCGCAAGGCAGCCGAACGCATCGAGGTCGTGATCGGTGAAGGGGCCCGCAGCGGGGTGTCAAGTGTGAGATCACCCCGAAGCGTAACGGCCTACCTTTGGGGGGCGAGGGGATGGGGCGGGAGATCATCTACGAACGCAGTCGCGACCAAGTTCGAGCTGATACTGACTGGCTCAACCCGACCCTGCGCATATCGGGACAGCATTGACTGCGACTCGTGTAGCCAAGCAATCCGATGCTATCTGACCTGGGTGGCGAGCCTTCCTGGTTCCACACGCCCGCAGCGGGACGTTCCTCGAATCCGGGTGTTCGCGATGGGCCGCTCACGGCCAGGTGCTGTCATTGCGGGCACTGCAAGACCGCGCTTCCGAGCGGCAGGTTTACACTCCACAGCAGCCATCTGCCGCGATGTGGCACACATAGTTTTGGGCGAAGGAGGGCATTGTGAGCACCAAGATGATTGCTGCGAGGAGTCGTGCAGCGGCCATTGCGTGGAATCCTATCATCGTGCTTTCCGCGCCGGCGCTATTTTCCTTTTGGAGATCGGAACTTTGCGCACGTCCGGTCTCCGGCGTAGGTGTCTTCCGGGAGGTATTGCTTCCACTCCTCCCTGGTGAGGGGACGGACGATGATCTCGCACGCGTGCCGGATGAGATCGTCCTTGCGCCAGAGTTGAAACCGGACCGAGCTCCCGTAGCTGGACGTTGCGGCGAGGCGGCCGTCGGGGGAGAGTGCAGCCGATGTGATGCGATCGAAATCGGAGAGCTGCCCAAGCTCTTTCTTCGACTCCAGGTCCCAGACGTGGGCGATTCCTTCCTGTTGTTCGACGGAGATCATCAGCTTGTTGTTGCCGCCAAACCCTACCCTGAAAGGCGCGAATTCGAACGGGAGCGATGTCACCAGGCGATGCGTGTCCGCGTCCACGACGTGGATCGAGTGGTCGTCCGGTCGCACGGCCATCAGACGTGCGTCTGCGCTAATCCCGTCTACATTCTCGAACCTGGCATCGTCGGACCATCTTTCAACGGCCCATTCGAATTTCTTGAGCGGACCGTCGCCGTAACGGAAGAGAACGGTAGTTGAATCCGCGCTGAACGCCAGCGGGGACGGGACTATTCCACCGGGAAGAGACGCGGATTTCAGCTTTTCTCCGGTGTGCGCGTCCCAGATCGTCAACCTGGTTTGGGTTCCGGTGGCAACTCTGGTTGCATCACCGTTCATTGCGATGGTTTCGCCGCTCGAGGAAACGAGCGGACGAGGCGCCTCCCAGGGCCGCTGCAAATCTACGATCGACGAAGGCTCGGACGCGATTGCGGCCCACCGTCCTCCTGAACTGAAGCTCACCTCCGACCCGGCGCCGGATCCGATAAGCCGTAACGATTCGAGTGGAGGATGGACCTCCAGGATACGGCTGGTACTATCCGCTCCGACTGCCAAATAGCGGCCGTTTGGGCTGAGCTCTGCGTACCTTGCTCGCTCCGGAAATAGAATGCGGGCCAACTCGGCGCCCTTCCCGGATTCCGAAATATCTTTGATTCTGAGCGTCTCAGCGTGGAACGTCATGAGGAGCCGTCCGTCCGCGCTCAGCACCGTTTCGTCCATGACCGTCTCTATATCGGCGTCAATCAGCCGGGTCAGATGAGCGTCCCATACGGATGCGTTTCCGTCGCCATAGACCAGGATCTTGTTTGGGCCGGTAAAGAACGCCGTGCGGAGCGGGTACGAGTTGCGGTAAGAACCGTGCGCAAGAACTTTCGCGGTGGTGATGTCCACGATCGAGAGATCGGCGGACTCGTCGTCCGCCGCCGCGGCGATCAACAGATGTGTCTCGTCGGCCGGGCTGAAATCAAAGGCCCGGATGGGTGTCGGCTCTTTTCTGAGCGCCTTCCTGCTTCCGCCGGTGCGGTCCCAGAGCTGCACGGATCCATCGAATGCTCCGCTGGCAAACCATCTGCCGCTCGGGCTGAATGCCACAGCTTCCACGGACCCCGGATACTCCAGCCGGACCAACTCGCGACCCGTCTCGATGTCCCACACTTGAGCGGCGGCGCCGCTGCCCGTACCGGCCAGACCGTTCTTGCCGATCGTCACGGCGAACACTTCGCTGTCGCACACCAGACGGTGTAACTCCCGCCCGCCGGCAGCGTCCCAGATGCGCGCAGTCTTGTCTTTACTACCAGTGATCACGAGTCGCCCGTCCGGGCTGAAGACTGCCTTCATCACCCTGGCATCGTGCCGCAGCGCCAGGAGTTCGTTTCCCGTGTCAACGTCGTACACGCGAGCCACCGCGTCGTCGCGTGCGATGGTCACCAGCCGTTTGGAATCGGGACTGAAAGCGATCTCCGACACCGGCTTGCCGCCTCCGAAAAACGCGTGCGTCCTGCGCAGGTATACCAGCGCATTCCGCAAAGCCTGCGCGCCTTCTTCCGTAGGCCGGCGTTTCACCGATTCCAGCGCCAGCAGCGCAGCCAGTTCCGTGTCCTCACTATTGCTCAAAATGCTGGCGGACCTGCCGGCGAGACTGCGGGCTAACGCGTCCTCTTTGCGGCCCTGAGTCACAAAGGCGTATGCCGCGAGCCCAGCAGCAATCAGAAACGCTACGGCTGCTATCGCAAAGATGATCCTGTGCTGCCTGGTCGCTGCCTTCCGGCTGACGAGGAGATATTGGACCTGGAGCGGAGTCGGCTTGGGCTCGTGTTCGGCGCTTCTGGCCATCGATAGCTCGGCGTCGCGCAGGTCTTTCCCACGAAGAAGAAAGCTGCTGTTGCGCCCCTGCCGCTCCCACTCCTTCGCACGCGTCAACAGGCGCGTATGCGTTTGCACCCAAGGCAGATCGGTATCCAGCGCTTTGACCAGCGCGTCGAATCCGGCGTCAAACAGAGACTCTTCGCTAAGATCGATCCGTTGAAACCTGGCCAGCGTCTCAGGAACATCCTTGTCGGGGACGGACCGATGCAAGATCGGCACCATCCGTTTGTTGTTTACCGCCGCGTGATCGATTTCCTTCCGGCAGTTGCTTGAAGCGGCGGAATCAGGGCTGAGCACGAACACGAAGCTGTCCGCAGCTTCGATGTTGGTCAGGATTTCCTGCTGCCACTCGGCGGTCAGCGGGATGTCTTTCCAGTCGACCCAGGCTTCGCGCTCCCGCGCTGCAAGGGCGTCGCCAAGCCGGCGCACAAAATCCTTGTCCCTGCGGGAATACGAGATGAAGATCTCCGCCATAGACGACTGGTAACTATTCAGCTACCCCAGGCAGGCTACGCTAACCGGGGCATGGGTGGGTTGCCTTGGAAGGTCTTGACCAATGCCTGATAGGTATCGACGGATTGCTTGCGTAAGGTGGAGAGGTAAAGGATAGAAATCCAATGGCACCTTGGGAAGTATGTCTTCGCCTGGCAGTCGCAGTCAATCTGGGATTTTGGGCCGAGAGCCGCTGAGAAATGCTCGGAATCGCGACCCGATCACTGCCTGGGGTCAGCCGAGCGGCCGGCGCTTGCCGCTCGGCTGACCCCAGGCACGAGTTGCCCCGTGACAAGCCGGAACGTCTGCGACGGCGGCTTGCTTTGTCTTGGCACCTACCAGGCGATGCGCCGATCGAATTCGTAGTCGGGTGCCGGTTGGACGTTTGGGTCGAACTGGCCCTGCCCGGCATCGGCCATCTCCCACAGCGGCGGGCCACGGGTCGGGGCCATAGGCGGCGGTGACGTGGGCTCGCCCAGATGCGCGAGGATCTCGCGCACGGCGATAGCTTCGTTGATGAAGGCGATGACGCGTATCTCGCCGCCGCACTTTGTACCCGTCACGCGTTCGAGTCCTCCATCGCGCTCGCGAATGGCGGCTCCCATTCAGTATGCCGTCTTTCGACGTGAGAACCTGCGGACGATCGGGTCGGGACCTGCTGTAGCCTGACCAGCGAAGCGGTCGTTGAAGCTAACTTCCCGGGCTATGACGGCTGACCCACACATTGCAGCCGTTGGCGGCGCAGGGCCCAACGACCGTTAAGGCCGAACTGGAGACAGCCATAATCGTCGTCAGACATGTTTGCCCACGGGCGGTTTGCTCTGCCCCGCGTCGAAGGTCGAAGCCCCGAGGGCATCCGCCCGAGATTGCCCCACAGCTCTGCCCCAGCCAAGCTCGCCGGTATACGAGGTGATCCCGCGCGTTGTGGGCAGGCTGCGGGTACGCTAGCATATTGGTGTCAAAGCATCAATGTGAGCATCAATGTGAGGCAATCATGAGCCGACTGACCATCACCCTTTCCGAGGAACGTTACCGGGCACTGAAGGAGGCCTCGGTACAGCGCAACAAGACCATTGGGCAGTTGATCGACGAAAGCCTCGATTTCTACGGAATCAAGTCGCGCGAGAACGCACGCGATCTTGTGCGCCGCGCCCGGGCGCATGCCAGGCTGAACGAGGACGCTGCGCTGACGGTGGCGCAGGAAGAGATCAAGGCGGTGCGCGACAAACCATGATCGGCGCCGCCGTAGTCGTTGACACCAATGTGGTTGTGGCGGGTGTGCTGACGGCGAACGACGCTTCGCCCGTCGCCCGCATCCTGGACGGCATGCTGGCCGCAGCCTTTCCCTTCGTGATGTCCGAGGCGCTGCTGGCCGAGTACCGCACGGTGCTCGTCCGGCCGAAACTGCGCAAGCTGCACGGGCTGAACGTCGCTGAGGTGGAGACCATCCTGACCGACTTGGCGCAGCATGCCATCGTGTTGAATCCTGCGCCGGGGAGCGCACCCCCAGCTCCCGATCCCAGGGATCAGTTGCTTTGGGATTTGCTCGCGACGAGAGCAGACCTGTTGCTGGTCACCGGCGACAAGCTGTTGCTTGAGGATTCCGGCATGGAGGGTCGGGTGATTACGCCGCAGGTGTTTGCGGCTGGCATGGATGTAAGCCGGTGAGCGGGTACCCGCTGGGTCAATGGCGGGTCGGGCTGGGCTCGATGAGCGACAACTGCTCAGGGCCGCCGACGCTGTCCGCGTGGCTGACCTGGACGGCGGAGCCGCCGCCGCGCTTGGCTTCGTACATGGCGATGTCCGCCTGCTGCATGAGGCGTTCCGTGCTGTCGCCATGGTCCGGGAACAGCGCGATGCCGATGCTGACGCCGAGCTGATAGTGGCTGTTGCCGATCATCAGCGGTTCGCGCACGGCCTCGATGACCTTGGCCGCGATGCGGGAGATGTCGCGCGGCTGGCCGGGATCCTGCAGCAGGACGACGAACTCGTCGCCGCCCAGCCGTGCCACCGTGTCGGATTCACGCACTCCGTTGCGCAGCCGCTGGGCCACGGTGACCAGCACCTGGTCGCCCACCGAATGGCCCTCCGTGTCATTGATGATCTTGAAATCGTCGAGGTCCAGCAGCATCAGGCCGACGCGCGAGTGGGAGCGGCGCGCCAGCGCGATGGCCTGCTCCATGCGGTCGGTGAGCAGGCGGCGGTTGGGAAGGCCGGTCAGCATGTCGTGATGCGCGAGATGGCGGAACTGTTCGGCGCTGCGCACGCGCTCGGTGACGTCGGTACCCACGCCGTGATAGCCGGTGAAGGAGCCGGTCTCGTCGAACACCGGCTTGCCGCTGATCGAGAACCAGCGCGTCTCGCCCTCGGGCGATTGCATCTGGTAGGTGAAGTCGCGAAACGGTTCGCGCCGTGCCAGTTGGGCGCGGTGCGCCTGCCATTGCGCGTCCGACACGCCGCGGATCTGTTCCAGCTCCCACCGTCGCTTGCCGATGACATAGTCGAACGGGAAGCCGGTGCGCTCCGGTGCGCCGCCGGAGGCGCGCACGAAACGGAAATGCCGGTCCTGCTCCCAATACCAGTCGGTCGATAGGGCGAGCAGGTCGCGGAAGCGTTCCTCGCTCGCCCTCAGCGCCGCCTCGGCCTGCAACTGAGCGGTCAGGTCGCGTCCCATCCACACGGAGCCCAGTTCGGGTTTGCCAGGATCGACCGCCGTGCCGCTGATCTCGCACAGAAACGTCGCGCCGCTCCGGCGCCGCAACTCGATGCGGGAACGGTAGGTGCCGCCCTTGTGCACGATCGGCTGTGCCTCCTGCGCCACCTGCCGCCACGCTTTTTCGCTCGGGAACCAGGCCTTCGCCGGCTGACCGACGAGTTCCTCCAGGCTGCTGTCCAGGAGTTCCGCAAAGCGCCGGTTGCACTTCACGATGCGTTCGTCGCGGATGAAGGTGATGGCCTCCGAGGCGGTATCGAAGATGATGTGCTGTTCCTGCGCCAAGGCATCGCTTTCGAAGCGTTTGGCCAGCGCCGCGACCAGATTCCGGTGAAACAGGTCATGCAGCATCACCAGCGTGATGAGCAACCCCATGGTGCCCCAACCGCCGAGGGCTGGAGCCCGCGCGACCGGCGAGGCCGAGGGACAGAGCCAGGGTGATGCCCGCCGGCACGATGAAGCTGTAGAAGGCGATGCGGCTCGGCGTCAGCGCCCCGGCCGCGCCCAGACTGATCGTGCCGAGCACCAGCATGACGAACAGGTGCTGTCCGCCGTCCTGGGGCGGCAGGGTGACGAGGTTCAGCGCGCCCCAGCCGGTCCCTGCAGGGCGCTGACCAGGCCCAGGCGCCGTTCCCAGCGTCCGGCGTGGGCCGGCGGAGGGACGCTCGCCCGATAGCGATCCACCACCCACGCCGAGGCCGCGGTGAACAGGAACATCATTGCGGCCCAGGCCGCCAGCAGAAAGGCGTTCGGCGATGGCCACAGGCGGGCCAGCACGAAGCCGGCGAAGATCAGGCTCGCCGCGCTGATGCCCCCCGAGATGGAAAACAGCAGCCGCACGCGCTCGGCGCGCGTGCGCGCCGAGATGGTGGCGATGCGGCTCGGTTCCGGACTGGACATGATGCGATGGGGGGCGGCGCTGTGGGTTGCGCCCGGCCCGTCCGCGCGGCCGGGTGTGCTCAGGCGTTGGCGCTGCCCGCCTGCTCGGCGGCGATTTCGGCGCGGACCTTGTCCATGTCCAGGGTCTTCACCTGGGCGATGAGCTGATCGAACGAAGCCGGCCGGCAGGGCGCCGGCTTCGGAGTAGATGATGATCTGCTCGCGAAACACCATCAGCGTCGGAATGGAGCGGATGTTGAATGCGCCGGCCAGTTGCTGCTGTTCTTCGGTATTGACCTTGGCGAACACGATGTCGGCATGCTGTCTCCGAGGCCGCCTCGAAGGTCGGTGCGAAGGAGCGGCAGGGCGCGCACCACGGCGCCCAGAAATCGACGATGACCGTTCCGTTCTGGTCGATCAGGTCCTTGAAGTTGTCCATGGTCAGTTCGACGGTTGCCATGAGGGCTCCTTTCAAGAAAATCGGCTCACGCTAAACGCTTCGGCTCGGCCCTTCAGCGACCGCGGTCACCGGTACGCGGACGAATCGATGCATCGCTTACCATTGAAAATGCGCATTTTCCCTCAAAACGCGATCCGTGCCGCGGCCGCTTTGCCCCGTCGCCGACCGGGCCGCTGCACTTCGGTTCCCTGGTCGCCGCGGCCGGCGAGCTACCTCGATGCCCGGGCGCGCCGTGGCGAGTGGCTGTTGCGCATCGAGGATGTCGACACGCCGCGCAATGTTCCCGCGTGCGGCGCGACGCGATCCTGCGCACCCTGGAAGCGTTCGGCTTCGAATGGGACGGCGCCGTGGTGCTATCAGAGCGCGCCGGTCGCGCTCTACCGCGAGGCGCTGGCAGAGCCTGCAGCGCACGGGAGCGCCTCTTCGCCTGCGCCTGCACGCGGCGCGAGATTGCCGATTCCGCCCTGGCGCGGCGATGGGGCGCGGCGCTATCCCGGCACCTGCCGCCAGCGGCTTGCCGCCCGGGCGCGGCGCGCGCGCCTATCGCGTGCTGCGTCGAGCGACGGCATCGTTTGCTTCGACGATCGCCCTGCAGGGCCGCGTTTGCCAGGACGTGGCGCACGAAGTCGGCGACTTCGTCCTGCTGCGCGCCGACGGCTATGTTCGCCTACCAGCTTGCCGTGGTGGTGGACGATGCCGACCAGGGCGTGACGCGACGTGGTGCGCGGCGCCGACCTGCTCGATTCGACGCCGCGCCAGATCTACCTGCAGCGTCTGCTGGGCCTGCCGACGCCGCGCTATCTGCACGTGCCGGTGGCGGTCAATGCGGCGGGCGAGAAGCTCTCCAAGCAGACCCTGGCGCACGCCCTCGATGATCGCGCGGCCGCAGTCGAGCCTGTGCGCGGCCTTGCGCTTCCTCGGCCATGCGCCGCCGCGCGGAAGCGCAGGAATCCGGTCTGGCGGACCTGTGGCGCTGGGCGGTGTCGCATTGGGATCCGCAGCGCCTGCCCCGGGTGCGCAGCCTCGAAGCGCCGGCCGGAAGCGTGGCGCGGGATCTCGACGGTGCCAGCGGGCAAACTGCAGCGTTGACGGCTGAGGCGGGATGCGCTTCCCGGCTTCAGTGCTTCCCGCCGTAGCCGGCGAGGCCGATCATCAGCCGCACCAGGCCGTAGGCGAGCCAGCTGGTCAGCGCGGTGCAGCCAGGGCTTGCGCTGCCAGTCTTCCGTGCGCAGTTCCTGAGCGCCGCCTGTCCATCGCCCGCTGCAGGCTGGCGCGCAACTCGGCGGCGAAACCCGCGTCGCGCACGACGACGTTGGCCTCGCGCGCCAGCAGCAGGCTGAAGGGGTCGATGTTCGACTGGAGCCGACGGTCGCCCAGTGGTCGTCGATCACCGCCACCTTGGCGTGCAGGAAGCTGCGGTCGGTACTCGAAGATGCGGACGCCGCCGGCCAGCAGCGCGCCGTAGAGCGCCTGGGTGGCGTAATGCAGCAGCACGTATTCGACGCGGCCCTGCAGCAGCACGACCACGCGCACGCCGCGTCGCGGCGGCATCCATCAGCGCGCGGCGGAAGCGGCGCCCGGGCAGGAAATAGGCGTTGGCCAGCACGATTTCGTCGCTGCGCGCGGCGATGGCGTCGCAGGTAGGCGTCCTCGATGTCGCGGCGATGGCGCAGGTTGTCGCGGATGACGAAGGCGGCGCGCATGTCGCCGCTGGCGCTCGGTGGCAGCGGCGCGGTAGTCGCGTGACGCGGAATGCGGCGCTTGAAGTTGGCCCAGGACACCAGTTCCCAGAGGTGGCGCGACGGCGTGATGGATCGGCGCCAGCAGCGGGCCTTCGCACGCGCACGGCGTAGTCGTAGCGCGGCGGCGTCTGGCCGGGCGTGTGCATGTCGTCGATGATGTTGATGCCGCCGACGAAGGCGATGCGGCCGTCGACGACGACCAGCTTGCGATGCAGGCGGCGCAGGCGATGGCGGCGGAAGCGGAAGCGCGCGAGTTCCGGGCGATAGATCAGCACCTCGACGCCGCGCTGCGATCAGTCTCCGGCATCAGCGTTGCGGCGAAGTCGCGCGCGCCGAAGCCATCCACCAGCACACGCACCGCGACGCCGCGCTGCGCCGCGCGGCATCAGCGCCGCGGCGACCGCGCGGCCGGTGTCGTCGTCGTCGAAGATGTAGGTTTCCAGATGGATCTCGCGCTGCGCGCGCGTCGATGGCCGGCGATCAGCGCGGGGAAGTAGTCGCTGCCGGTTTCCAGCAGAGTCGATGCGGTTGCCGGCGAAGAAACCGGCTTCATCGCCACGGCAGGTCGCGTCAACGTGACGACGCAGGCCGAGAGCACCGCGTGGTCGGAGATCCTCGACCACGGTTCGCCGTAATGCACCTGGGCGCGCACGACCTCGAAGCCGCGCACGTAGATGCGGTCGAGGCGCAACATCGGCAGGCGTGCTGGGAAGCTGCGCGGCCGGCCGGCCGCGACTGCCGGCGAAGACCTCGGTCAGGCCGAGGCGGTCGGCGAGCAGATCGCGGGCGCGAGTTGCGCCAGTCGTTGAAGTCGCCGGCGACGATCAGCGGCGCGTCGGCCGGCACGATGGCTTCCAGGCGGTCGGCCAGGGCATGCGATCTGGCGGCGGCGCGAGCGGCCGAACAGCGACAGGTGCACGCAGACGCAGTGCAGCGGCTGCTCGCCATTCCGGCAGCGTCGATCTCGCAATGCAGCAGGCCGCGTCGCTCGAACACGCAGGTCGCGATGATGTCCTGGTTGTGCGACGGCGAGGATCGGGATAGCGCGACAGGATGGCGTTGCCGTGGTGGCCGTGGTCGTAGACGACGTTGCGGCCGTAGGCGGTGTTCCTGCCACACGTCCTCGGCGAGGAACTCGTGCTGCGGCGCGTCGGGCCAGTTTTCGTGGCCGTCGGCATGGCCGATGTGCAGCCCCTGCACCTCCTGCAGGAAGACGATGTCCGGGTTCAGCGCTGCGCAGGCGCTCGCGCAGCTCGTGGACCATCATGCGGCGGTTGAACTGCGAAAAGCCCTTGTGGATGTTGTAGGTGGCGATCGTGCAGGCGCTCATGGCTGCCGATCAGGCCGGCGATGCACGCTCTGACCGGCCGTGCGTGCCGCGCACCGCTGCTTCACGACGCCGCGAGCATCCGCTCCAGCGCGACCTTGGCCAGTTCCGCCTCGTGCTCCGGCACGCTGATGCGGTTCACGACCTTGCCCTCGACGAGGTTTTCCAGGCTCCAGGCCAGGTGCTGCGGGTCGATGCGCTGCATGGTCGAGCACATGCAGACCGTCGGCGCCATGAACTGCACGATCTTGCCCTCCGGCTTCACTTCCTCCGCCAGGCGATTGACCAGATTCAGTTCGGTGCCGACCAGCCAGCGCGTGTTCGGTGGCGCCTCCTTGACGGTCTTGATGATGGTTTCGGTCGAGCCGACGTAGTCGGACAGCTTGCAGACCTCGAAGGTGCATTCGGGGTGCGAGATGACGCAGGCCGTCCGGGATACTGGTTGCGGAAGCGCAGGATATGCTGCGGCTGGAACATCTGGTGCACCGAGCAGTGGCCTTTCCACAGCAGGATCTTCGCGCGTCGCGGATCTGCTCGGCCGTCAGGCCGCCCATTCCAGGTCCGGATCCCAGACCATCATCTCGTCGCAGCGGGATGCCCATCTTGTAGCCGCTCCAGCGGCCCAGGTGCTGGTCGGGGAAGAACAGCACCTTCTCGCGCTGCGCGAAGGACCAGTCGAGGATCTTCGGCGGCGTTGCTCGAGGTGCACACGATGCCGCCATGCTCGCCGCAGAAGGCCTTCAGGTCGGCGGCGGAATTGATGTAGGTGACCGGCGTGAACATGCTCGTCGGGATCGCAGCACCTCTGCCAGTTCGCGCCAGCAGCGTTCGACCTTGGCCAGGCTCGCCATGTCGGCCATCGAGCAGCCGGCGGCGAGGTCGGGCAGGATGGAGATCTGCTCCGGCCGCGACAGGATGTCCGCCACCTCGGCCATGAAATGCACGCCGCAGAAGACGATGTACTCGGCGTCGGTCTGCGCGGCCAGGCGCGACAGCTTGAGCGAATCGCCGGTCAGGTCGGCGTGGCGATAGACGTCGGCGCGCTGGTAGTGGTGGCACCAGCATGACGGCGCGCTTGCCGAGTCTGGCGCGGGCGGCGCGGATGCGCTCGCTGCGCGTCGTCGTCCTGCAGCAGGTTGAACCGGTCGAAGGAAATGGTTGCGGTTTGCATGGACGGAACCTTGGGAATCGGTAGGTTTTAGCTCAACTCTGCTGCCACGGCAGGCCGGCCACGCGCCAGCCGCCGACGCGGTCGCGGTGACCGTTGGCGTCCTTGTTGCCCTGGAAGCCTTCCAGCACGTTGTAGCAGTCGGGGAAGCCGGCCTCGGTGGCGGCGGCGGCGGCGAAATGGGAGCGGTTGCCGCTGCGGCAGATGATCAGGATGCAGCGACTCGGGGCTGACCTGATGGCGCAAGCTGTTCGAGGAAGTACGGGATTGCGCGCGTAGCCGGGATAGACCTGCCACTCGATCTCGATGGCGCCGGGAATGCGGCCGATGAAGTCCCATTCGGCGCGGGTGCGGCAGTCCACCAGTTTGGCTCCGGCGCGTGCTGCCAGATTTCGTAAGCCTCCCGCGGTGTCAGCGCGCCTTCGTAGGGCAGCTTCAGTTCGTGCGCTCGTTGCTGCGCCAGCGCCAGGATTTCGCTCAGTTTTCCCATGAAACGCTAGTGCGCGTAGAATTCGAAGGACAAGTATAAGTCACTCCGATCCATGTCAGACGACCTTTCCGCCCTTGCCGCTGCGAACCCTCGACCCGAACGCTACCGCGCGGCCCAGCGCATCACCTGGGTCAGCGTCGGGGTCAATCTCGTCCTGACGCTGGCGCAGATCGTGGTCGGCTTGCTGGCCCACGCCCAGAGCCTGGTCGCGGACGGCATGCATTCGGCCTCCGATCTGTTGGCCGACTTCTTCGTCCTCTATGCCAACCGCCGCGGCAGCCATCCCGCCGATTCCGATCATCCCTATGGCCACGGCCGCTATCGAGACCGCAGCGTCGCTGGTGCTGGGCGCCGCTGCTGCTTGGCACCGGCGTTGCACTGCTGGTTTCCGCCGGAGCCCGCCTGCAGAACGTGCAGCAGTTGCCCGCCGTGCACCCGATTGCCCTATGGGTCGCCATGGCCACGCTGGCGGCCAAGGAAGGCCTGTTCCGCTACATGCTGCGGGTCGCCGAACGGCTGCGCTCGCCGATGCTGGTGGCCAATGCCTGGCATGCGCGCGCCGATGCGGCTTCGTCGCTGGTGGTGGCGGTCGGCATCGCCGGCAGCCTGCTCGGCTATCGCTTCCTCGACCTGCTGGCCGCGGCCATCGTCGGCTTCATGATCGTGCGCATGGGCTGGAAGTTCGGCCTACGACGCGCTGCGGGAACTGATCGACACCGGGCTGGATGCGGAGGAGGTGGCGGCCATCCGCGACCACGCTGCAGCAGACGCCCGGAGTCATCGGACCTGCACGAGCTGCGGACGCGGCGCATGGCGCACAAGGCGCTGGTGGACGCCCACGTCCAGGTGGATGCCCGCATCTCGGTATCCGAAGGGCACCGCATCGCGCGAGCAGGCGCGGGCGCGGGTGCTGCACGGCCATCCGGACGTGCTCGACGTGCTGGTGCATGTGGACGCGGAGAACGATCTCGCTGCCGGAACGCCGCGCCGCCGAACTGCCGGGTCGCGAGGATCTGATGCGGGAAGTGTCCGCCATCCTCGGCGCCGACGTGCCCCAGACGCAGAAGGCGTTGCTGCACTATCTCGGCAGCCGGGTCGAGGCGGAGGTCTTCGTGCCCCGGATTACTGCGTGGATGCGGTACGGGTGGCCGACCTGCGATCGGCGCATCCGCCAAGCCCTCTCGGGCCACGCCTACTTCAGGGCGATCGCTGTCAATTGCCGAATTGCACCAAGATAGTGCGATTTTGCCTTGGGTGCGCCCCGAAGTGGTGCGCACCGCTTTGGGTCGGTGCGGTGCGATACGCTTGTGGCACAATAGATTTTCGCCATCGAATCGCTTGGCATAAGTCCTGCTAAACCCCTCGGACAGGCTTTCTCCCTTTCCCGCATTAATCTGCTAGGGAGCCATGATGTCCCCGCAAGATGTAATGAAGATGGTCAAGGACAAGGAGGTCAAGTTCGTCGACTTCCGCTTCACCGATACCCGCGGCAAGGAACAGCACGTCGGCGTGCCGGTCAAGGCCTTCGATGCCGACAAGTTCGAGACGGGCCACGCCTTCGACGGCTCGTCGATCGCCGGCTGGAAGGGCATCCAGGCCTCCGACATGCTGCTGATGCCGGACCCGGCAACCGCCTACATCGATCCCTTCATGGACGAGACCACGCTGGTCCTGACCTGCGACGTGGTCGAACCGGCCGACGGCAAGGGCTACGACCGCGATCCGCGCTCCCTCGCCAAGCGCGCCGAGGCCTACCTGAAGTCCACCGGCCTGGGCGACACCGCCTACTTCGGACCGGAACCCGAATTCTTCATTTTCGACTCGGTCGAGTGGAACGTGGACATGTCCGGCTCCTACGTCAAGATCTTCTCGGAAGAGGCCGCCTGGGCCTCCGGCGAGAAGTTCGAAGGCGGCAACATCGGCCACCGTCCGACCGTCAAGGGCGGCTATTTCCCGGTGCCGCCGGTCGACAGCCTGAACGACATCCGCGCCGCCATGTGTCTGGCGCTGGAAGCAGTGCGGCGTCGAGGTCGAAGTGCATCACCACGAAGTCGCGACCGCCGGCCAGTGCGAAATCGGCACCATGTTCAACACCCTGGTGCAGCCGCGCCGACTGGACGCAGGTCCTGAAGTACGTCGTGCACAACGTCGCCCACAGCTACGGCAAGACCGCGACCTTCATGCCCAAGCCCATCGTCGGCGACAACGGTTCCGGCATGCACGTGCACCAGTCGATCTGGAAGGACGGCAAGAACCTGTTCGCCGGCAACGGCTACGCCGGCCTGTCCGAGATGCGCGCTGTACTACATCGGCGGCATCATCAAGCACGCCAGCGCGCTGAACGCCATCACCAACCCCGGCACCAACTCCTACAAGCGCCTGGTGCCGGGCTTCGAAGCGCCGGTCAAGCTGGCCTACTCGGCGCGCAACCGTTCCGCCTCGATCCGCATCCCGTACGTCGCCAGCCCGAAGGCGCGCCGCATCGAAGTGCGTTTCCCGGATCCGACCGCCAACCCGTACCTGGCCTTCACCGCGATGATGATGGCCGGCCTCGACGGCATCCAGAACAAGATCCACCCCGGCGATCCCGCCGACAAGAACCTGTACGACCTGCCGCCGGAAGAGGATGCGAAGATCCCGACCGTCTGCTCCTCGCTGGACCAAGCGCTCGACTACCTGGACAAGGACCGCGAGTTCCTGACCCGCGGCGGCGTGTTTCAGCAACGACATGATCGATGCCTACATCGAACTGAAGATGGAGGAAGTCACGCGCTTCCGCATGACCACCCATCCGGTCGAATTCGACATGTACTACTCGCCTGTAAGCATCGGCGCGGCGGGAAGCGGCGGTCAGCGTTTTCGCCTCTCGTGCGTTACAACAAGGACGGGCTGCGGCCCGTCCTTTTCTTTTCCGGTTGATTAATGACCCGTCGCATTGCATACACTGCACCGGACTTGCCAACTTCAAGCGCCATCGCCATGACTCACAGCACAATGTCATGGTCGCCGATTTGCTGCCGTCATGCTGAGCGTCGGCACCGCCCAGGCCGACATCTACAAGTGCGTCGATCCGGGCGGCCACGTCACCTACACCAACCAGAAGACCGACCGACAAGGGCTGCGCGCTGCTGTCCAAGGACCAGGCCGGTGTCCACGGTTCCGGCGCCGAAGCCGGCCGCCAAGGCGGCGACACCTTCGCCCGCGGGCTTTCCCGCGGTCGACGGCGACACCCAGAAGAAGCGCGACAGCGACCGGCGCAAGATCCTGGAACAGGAACTGGCGACGGAGCAGAAGAACCTGGAGCAGGCGAAGAAGGAGCTGGCCGAGCAGGAAGCGGTGCGCTCCGGGCGACGAGAAGAACTACCAGCGGGTGCTCGACCGTCTGCAGCCCTACAAGGACAAGGTCGCCCTGCACGAGCGCAATGTCGAGGCGCTGCAAGAAGGAAATCGCCAATCTCGAAGTAATGCGCGTGGCATCCGGCCGCTGCGTGGCCTGCTTCTTGCTGCAGCTGTTCGGCATGCCACGCCGCCGAGCAATCATCCGTCATACCGGCACCTTTCGCCGGACTCGATCTGCTTTCGTCCGCCGTCCTCTTGCTCGATGATGCATTGCGTCATCCGCTACGTCGAATCCGGCGGCGGAGAATCTGTTCGCGGTCAGCAGCAAGCAGCTCGCTGGGCAGGCCGCTCGGCCAAGCTCGCTGGGCGAGCCGCCCGGACTTGAGGCCGGCGCTCGAGCAATGCGCTGCGCAACAACTGGAGCTACACCGGCCAGAATCTCGCGGTGCACCGGCTCCGGCGACGGAGACGCTGCACCTCGACTGCACGGTGACGCCGGTCGAGGCGGCGACGGCGCGCCTGCTGCTCGAGTTGCGGCCGATCGACCAGCAGCTGCGGGTGGCGCGCGAAGAGCGCCTGGTCGAGCAGCAGCAGGCCAATCGCGAGCTGATCCGCAACCTGGCGCACGAGATCAAGAACCCGCTGGGCGGCATCCGCGGTTCGGCGCAGTTGCTCGAGCGCGAGCTCGACCAGCCCGCAGCTGCAAGGAATACACCCAGGTCATCATCAAGGAGGTCGACCGCCTGCAGGATCTGATGAACCGGCTGCTGTCCTCGCATCGCGTGATGCAGCCGGCGCCGGTCAATATCCACGAAGTGCTGGAGCGCGTGCGGCGCCTGATCGAGGCCGAGTTTCCCGGCGTGCGTGCTGCGCGCGCGACTACGACATCAGTCTGCCGGAGCTGACCGGCGACCGCGAGCAATTGATCCAGGCCGTGCTCAACATCGTGCGCAATGCGGCGCAGGCGATGCAGGGCCGGGGCGAGATCACGCCTGCGCACCCGCGCGCGGCGCCAGGTGACGCTGGCCAAGAAGCGCTACCGCCTGGCACTGGAATTGCAAGTCATCGACAACGGTCCGGGCATTCCGGAGGAGATCCGCGACAAGATCTTCTTTCCGCTGGTGTCGGGCCGCGAGGGCGGCAGCGGCCTGGGGCTGACCCTGGCGCAGAGCTTCGTCCAGCAGCACCATGGCACGATCGATGTGGACAGCGAGCCGGGCCATACCTGCTTCACCGATCGTGCTGCCGGTGCAGACGGACAGATGACCGCGCGATGAATCGCGCGCCGGCCACCAGCGAAGCGACTAGGACCGTCGCCGCGACCACGCGTCGACCGCGGCTCTACCGAGTACGATTGCCATGAATCCTGTCTGGATCATCGACGACGACCGCTCGATCCGCTGGGTGTTCGAAAAGGCGCTGGCGCGCGAGGAGATTCCCTTCCGAGCTTCGGTTCGGCCGACCGAGGCGCTGGCGGCGCTCGACGGCGGCAGGCCGCCGCCGCAGGTGCTGGTGTCCGACATCCGCATGCCCGGCGAGTCCGGGCCTCGAGCTGCTGCAGCAGGTGAAGACGCGCTTCCCGGACCTGCCGGTCATCATCATGACCGCCTATTCCGATCTGGATTCCGCGGTGCCGGCCTTCCAGGGCGGCGCCTTCGAATACCTGCCCAAGCCCTTCGACGTCGATCAGGCGGTGGAGCTGGTGCGGCGCGCGATCGACGAAAGCATGCGCCAGGAGAGCGGCGCCCGAGGTCGCCAGCATGGCGCCGGAAATTCTCGGCCAGGCGCCGTCGATGCAGGAGGTGTTCCGCGCCATCGGCCGCCTGTCGCCAGTCCCACGCCACGGTGCTGATCAACGGCGAATCCGGCACCGGCAAGGAACTGGTGGCGCGCGCGCTGCACCGCCACAGCCCGCGCAAGGACGCGCCCTTCATCGCCATCAACACCGCGGCGATCCCGCGCGACCTGCTGGAGTCCGAGCTGTTCGGCCACGAGCGCGGCGCCTTCACCGGCGCCGCCGCCCAGCGCCGCGGCCGCTTCGAGCAGGCCGAAGGCGGCACGCTGTTCCTCGACGAGATCGGCGACATGCCGGTCGAGTTGCAGACGCGGCTGCTGCGCGTGCTGTCCGACGGCACCTTCTACCGCGTCGGCGGCCAGCAGCCGATCAAGGCCAACGTGCGCGTCATCGCCGCCACGCACCAGAACCTGGAGGAGCGGGTCAAGCAGGGCCTGTTCCGCGAAGATCTGTTCCACCGGCTCAACGTCATCCGCCTGCGCCTGCCGCCGCTGCGCGAGCGGCGCGAGGACATTCCGCTGCTGGCGCGCCACTTCCTGCAGAAGAGCGCGCAGGACCTGGGCGTCGAGGCCAAGCGCCTGTCCGAAGCCGCGCTGAAGTACCTCGCCGGCGCTGGATTTTCCGGGCAACGTGCGCCAACTGGAAAACCTCTGCCACTGGCTGACCGTGATGGCGCCGGGCCAGACCATCGAGGTCGAGGATCTGCCGGCCGGAACTGCGCGAGGCGCCGGCGCGGGACACGCCGGCCGACTGGCTCGCGGCGCTGGCGGCGGAGGCGGACCGCCTGCTCGCGCAGCGCGACGGCAACGTCTTCGACGTGCTCAACCGCGCCTTCGAGCGCACCCTGATCGCGCGCGCGCTGGCCGCCACCGGCGGGCGGCGCATCGAGGCCGCGCAGCTGCTGGGCATCGGCCGCAACACCATCACGCGCAAGATCCAGGAACTCGGCATCGAACGGCGGAAAGGCTGCGGAGCGGACGAAGATCAGGGATAATCCTGCGGCAGTCTAGGCCTGATGGCCGGGTAGCCGATCAGGCTTGCCCGAGCACCGACCTGCCGCCTGACCATCCCGCCGCCATGCCTCCGATCGATGCCGATTCCCTGAAGACGGCGCTGGGCGGGCATGCGCGGCTTTCGCCCTGGACCTGCGGCCGAGCTGCGGTTCCAGCAATGCCGAACTGCTCGGTCTGGCGGAGCAGGGCGCGCCGACCGCACCGTGCTCGTCTGCGACCTGCAGACCGCCGGCCGCGGCCGCCGCGGCCGCGTCTGGATTGCTGTCGCCGCAGGGCAGCCTCACCTTCTCCCTGCTGTGGCGTTTCCTCCCGCTTCGCGCCTCGCCCCTCGGCCTGAGCCTGGCGATCGGCGTCGCCGTGGCGCGGGCGCTGGAGGCGGCGGGCGCGCCGGGCGTCGCGCTCAAGTGGCCCAATGACGTCCTGCTGCGCGGGGCGCAAGCTGGCCGGCATCCTGGTCGAACTGGTGCCCGCCGCCGCAAGCGTGCCGGCGGCGGTCATCGGCATCGGCCTCAACCTGAGTCTGCCGCGGGATTTTCCGTCACGACGAATTCGCCGCCGCCGATCTGGCCGGCGTGCTGCCGGAGCTGCCGTCGCGCAACCTGCTGCTGGCCCAGTTGCTGATCGAACTGCGATGCGGCGCTGACGCATTTTCGGCAGGGCGGGCTTCATTGCCTTTCGCGAATCGTGGCTGGCGCGCCATGCGTTGCAGGATGCGCAGGTGCACCTGAGCGGCGAGCGCGAGACGGTACAGGGCATCTGCCGCGGCGTCGATCAGGACGGCGCCCTGCTGCTGGAAACGCCCGCCGGACTGCAGCGCATGCTCAGCGGCGACGTGAGCCTGCGCCCCGATGCTGACCATCGACTGCGGCAACACCCGCCTCAAGTGGGGCCTGTTCGAGGGCGAGCGGCTGATCGAGTCGGGCGCGCTGCCGCTGATCGAACTCGGCATGCTGGCGCGCCGGCTGCCGTCCGCCGCTGCCGCAGCGTGTGGTGGTGTCCAACGTGGCCGGCGAACGCGCCGCAGTGGAGATGCGCGCCGCCCTCGAAGGCCAGGGCCGACTCATCCGCTGGGTGCGCGCCAGCGCGAGCAATGCGGCGTGCGCAACGGCTACACCGATCCCGCGCAACTCGGCGCCGACCGCTGGGCGGCGCTGATCGGCGCGCGCCATCTGCACCGCGGGCCCTGCCTGGTGGTCATGGCCGGCACCGCCACCACCGTCGATGTGCTCGATGGCGACGGCAGCTTCCGGGGCGGCCTGATCCTGCCGGGCTTCGACCTGATGCGCCAGTCCCTCACCCGCAACACGGCCCAGCTCAAGGACCTGCCGGGGGCCTACGCCGAGCTGCCGCGCAACACCGCGGATGCCATCGCCAGCGGCTGCCTGCAGGCCCAGCTCGGCGCCGTCGAGCGCATGTTCCGCCCCATGGCGGCGCTGTCCGATGCCGTGTGCATGGTGAGCGGCGGCGCCGCGCAGCCGCTGGCCGACCGCCTCGACTGCCCGAAACGCCTCGAACCCCATCTCGTCCTGCACGGCCTGCGCTGCATCGGCGAGGCATCGTAGGGCGGGCCATGCCCGCCGTGGGCATGAATCGGCGGGCATGGCCCGCCCTGCGTCGAATCGAGCGCGGCCGAGGCGAAGCGCGTCCGCCGGCGCCGTGCCCTACCGCTGTGCCCGTCCCTACTGCATAATCCCGCGACCATCGAACCAAGGAGGCGGCCATGGCGCTGACGGATTTCCTCAAGGGCGACTTCATCAAGAAACAGTTCATCGACATCATCCACTGGACGGAGGACGGAGGACGGCGTGCTGGCCTGGCGCTTCCCGATGCGGACTTCGAAATCCAGAACGGCGCCCAGCTCACGGTGCGCGAGTCGCAGATGGCGCTGTTCGTCAACGAAGGCCAGGTGGCCGACGTGTTCGCGCCCGGGCATGTACAAGCTGACGACGCAGACGCTGCCGGTCCTGACCTACCTGAAGAACTGGGACAAGCTGTTCGAGTCGCCCTTCAAGTCCGACGTCTATTTCTTCAGCACCCGCGTCCAGCTCGACCGCAAGTGGGGCACGCCGAACCCGATCACCATCCGCGACAAGGACTTCGGCATGGTGCGGCTGCGCGCCTTCGGCATCTATTCCTATCGCATCGTCGACGCCGAAGCTGTTCTACACCGAGGTCAGCGGCACGCGCGAGAGCTACAGCCGCGACGAGCTGGAAGGCCAGTTGCGCAACACCCTGATCGGCACGCATGACGGACCTGTTCGGCGAGTCGGGCGTGCCCTTCCTCGACATGGCGGCGAACCAGGAGGAGTTCGGCGACGCGCTGAAGGCGAAGATGGACGCCGGTGTTCCAGCGCTTCGGCCTGATGCTCGACGCGCTGGTGGTGCAGAACATCTCGCTGCCGGAAGAGCTGCAGAAGATGCTCGACACGCGCATCGGCATGAACATGATCGGCGACATGGGGCGCTACACCCAGTACCAGGTGGCCAACAGCATCCCGCTGGCGGCGCAGAACGAGGGCGGGCTGGCCGGCATCGGCGCCGGCGTGGGTGCGGGGCTGTCGCATCGGCCAGACCATGGCGCAGGCCATGACCCAGGCGATGCAGCCGGCCGCCGCACCGCCTGCTGCGTCCGCTCCCGCACCGTCGGCTGCGCCTGCCGCGGCACCGCAGTCGGCCGACGAGGTCGATGGCGCTGCTGGAGAAGCTGCACGGCCTGATGACCAAGGGCGTGATCTCGCAGCAGGAGTTCGACGCCAAGAAGGCCGAACTGCTGGGCAAGCTGGCCTGAAAGTCGGGCGCTCGACACGCGGTAAGTGCGCGCCGCGACTGCCAGGCGGCGGCGCGTCGAGGCACAACAACAACGATGCAAACCGCCATCTGTCCGTCCTGCGGCGCACCGGTCGAGTTCAAGTCGGCGGCGTCGATCTTCGCCGTCTGCGAGTATCTGCCGCAGCACGCTGGTGCGCCACGACCGCGAGTTGGAGAACATCGGCCGCATGGCGGCGCTGCTGGAGGACGCGTCGCCGATCCAGCTCGGCACCGAAGGCCGTCACCGCGGTGTCCATTTCGCCGTCATCGGGCGCATCCAGTTGCGCTACGGCCAGGGAGTGTGGAACGAATGGCATCTGCTGTTCGACGACCAGCGCAGCGGCTGGCTGTCGGATGCCGGCGGCCAGTACGTCGTCAGTTTCGCCAAATGGACCGACGAGCCGCTGCCCGCCTTCGGCGATCTGCACAGTGGAGCAGACGCTGCTGCTCGACGGCCGCTCCTACGTCGTCACCAATCTGGAGCGCGCCACCTGCGTTGCCGGCGAGGGCGAGCTGCCGTTCAAGATCGGTGCCGGCTACGCGGCGCCGGTGGCGGACCTGCGCGCGGGCGCGGCCTTCGCCACCATCGACTACAGCGACGCCGGCGACGGCAAGACCGCCGCTGGTGTTCGTCGGCGAGGCGGTGGCGTTCGAGGCCCTGGCCTTCGCCAACCTGCGCGACGCGTGCGGCGCAGCCGCCGCAGAAGAAGGTCGAAGCGCGGGTGCTGCGCTGTCCGTCCTGCGGCGCGCCGCTCAACCTCCATGCCGCGAGCATCGAAACCGCGGCCTGCGCCAGTTGCACCGCCATCGTCGCGGTCGACGCGACGAGCGCCTGCGCGTTCTGCTCGAGTCCCAGGGCGCGCCCAAGGATCAGCCGGTGCTGGCGCTGGGCAGCAAGGGCAAGCTGCGCGGCGCCGAGTACGAGGTGATCGGCTTCCTGCGCCGCCGCACCCTGGTGGAGGGCGTGGAGTACGCCTGGCGCGAGTATCTGCTGCTCGGCGCCGCAGCAGGGACTTCCGCTGGCTGACCGAATACAACGGTCACTGGAACTTCGTCACCACGCTCAATGCCAGCCTCGGCGGCGGCACCAGCACCGTCGTGAGCTATCGACGGCAGTACGTTCCAGCATTTCCAGAGCGCCAAGGCCGAGGTCGATTTCGTCCTCGGCGAGTTCTACTGGCAGGTCACCAAGGGCGATACCGCCGAGGTGGCGGACTATGTCGCGCCGCCGCGGGTGCTGAGCCGGGAGCGTACGGCGACGGAGGTGTCCTGGTCCCTCGGCGAGTATCTGGAGCCGGAGGAAGTGCGCGATGCCTTCAAGCCCAAGGCCGCGCTGCCGCCGCGCATCGGCATCGGCGCCAATCAGCCGTCGCGCCACGAGGAGGCGCACCGCAAGGTGTGCCGCATGTTCTGGCGCTTCGCCATTGCCGCCGTGGTGATTCAGCTTGCCACCTGGCTCATTGCGCCGAACAAGACGCTGCTGCAGCAACACCTCCCTCTGGCTGCGGCCGCCGCCGAGGAGCCGATGACGACCGGGGAGTTCCGCGTCGGCAGCACCTCCAACCTGACGGTGCGCAATCGCACCAATCTCATCAACAGTTGGGTCGAACTCAATCTTACCCTGGTGGACAAGGACACCGGCGAGGCCTACGGCGCGACGCGGGAGATCAGCTACTACGAGGGCAGCGACGGCGGCGAGAGCTGGTCGGAAGGTTCGCGCGACGACGAAGTGGTGTTCAAGCGGGTGCCGCCGGGGACTTACTACCTGACCGTGGATGCCGATCTGCCGCCGGACCGGCCGCCGGCGGCGAGCGGTACGCTGGAGGTGGTGCGCGACGCGCCGGTGTGGTCGAACCTGCTGCTGGCGCATCGTGTTCCTGGCGCTGTTTCCCGATCTACACGCGCTGGCGCTGGGCGTCGTTCGAAGTGCGCCGCTGGGCCGACAGCGACCATCCGAAAATCTCCAGTAGCGGCGACGACGATGAGTGAGGTCGGCCGTGAATAGGCTCTATCAGGTTCTCGGCGCCCTCGCCCTGGCGCTGTTCGCCTATGCCAACGTCCAGGGCTGGAGCCTGTTCCAGAGCGAAGCGCAGATGCGCGCCCCCGGGTCCGGCGCAAGCTCGGGCCGCCTTTACCACAAGTAGCCTTCCGGAGAGACCCATGTTGGAGATCATCAACCCCAAGTACATCGTCAACTCGCTGCTGTTCTCGGTGCTGGGCATCGTCGTGTTCTGGGTGGCGTTCGTCGTCATCGACAAGCTTACGCCCTACGACCTGTGGCGCGAGATCGTCAAGGAGCGCAACCAGCCGCTGGCCACCATCGTCGCGGCGATGTGCCTGGGAATCGCGCTGATCGTTGCCGCGGCGATCCACGGCTGACCGTCGAGCGACGGCAGCCGACCGGCCGCACTGCCCGGCGGATCGGAGCGGGCTAGTGCAGCACCCGCGGCATCGCCAGCGTGAACTCGGGGATCGGCGCGTCGAACTGCGTGCCGTCGTCCGCCGTCATCTGGTACGAGCCCTTCATCGTGCCCACCGGCGTTGCCAGGGCGCAGCCGCTGGTGTACTCGAAGCTCTCGTCGGGTTTGAGGAGGGGTTGATGGCCGACCACGCCCAGTCCCCGCACTTCCTGCACGTGACCGTCGGCATCGGTGATGATCCAGTGGCGGCTGATGAGTTGCGCCGGCATGGTGCCCGAGTTGCGGATGGTGATGGTGTAGGCGAAGACGTAGCGGCCGGCGGAGGGGTCGGACTGATCTGCCAGGTACTGGGTCGCAGCCGAAACGGAGATTTCGTATTTCTTGCTTTCTGCCATGGGGCTATTTCAACGGATTTCGTGATCGGTGGCAAGGAATGGTATCGGATACGCCCGAGCATAAGCGGACTTTGCTCCGGATAAAAATAATCTCGCGAATGGCGCCATAAAACTGGTTAGAATCCGGCGGTTTTCGCCATTCGGGAGGAATCATGTACCGCATCGCTCCGAGCATACTGTCGGCCAACTTCGCCAAGCTGGGCGAGGAAGTGAGCAACGTCATCGCCGCCGGCGCCGACTGGATCCATTTCGATGTCATGGACAACCACTACGTGCCCAATCTCACCATCGGTCCGCTGGTGTGCGAGGCGCTGCGGCCCGTGACGAAGGCGACCATCGACGTGCATCTGATGGTCAAGCCGGTGGACCGTATCATCCCCGATTTCGCCAAGGCCGGGGCCAACGTCATTACTTTCCACCCCGAGGCATCGGAGCACATCGACCGCTCCCTGGCGTTGATCCGCGAGTCGGGCTGCAAGGCCGGTCTGGTGTTCAACCCGGCGACGTCCCTGTCCTACATGGACCACGTCATGGACAAGCTCGACCTGGTGCTGCTGATGTCCGTGAACCCGGGCTTCGGCGGCCAGAAGTTCATCGGCGAAACGCTCAACAAGCTGCGCGCGGCGCGCAGGAAGATCGACGACTACAAGCGCGAGACCGGACGCGAGATCCTGCTCGAGGTGGACGGCGGCGTGAAGGCCGACAACATCGCCGAAATCGCCCGCGCCGGCGCCGATACCTTCGTCGCCGGCTCGGCCGTGTTCGGCGCAGGCAAGGAAAGCGACCCGCACCGCTACGATTCGATCATCGGCGCGATGCGCGCGGAACTGGCCAAGGTCTGACGCAGGACACCCGAGACGGCATCGGCCGGACCCGGGAACGGTCCGCCAGAACCATTTCGCAAATTGCGGCAAGGCATCCACCATGAGCATTCCGACCGACATCCGGGCCGTCATGATCGATCTCGACGGCACCCTGCTGGACACCATTCCCGATCTGGCGGCGGCGGCCAATGCCACGCTCGCCGAGATCGGCCGCCCGCCGCTGGACATCGACACCATCAAGACCTTCGTCGGCAAG
Organism: uncultured beta proteobacterium; assembly: GCA_963823455.1. GTDB lineage: Bacteria > Pseudomonadota > Gammaproteobacteria > Burkholderiales > Rhodocyclaceae > CAVPDA01. The sequence continues at coordinate 426,607 of CAWGLO010000003.1, read as the reverse complement.
GGCATCCCGAATCTGGTGAAGCGCTGCCTCACCGTCGGACTCTATGCCGATGCCGAGCCGAGCGAGGGCGAACTGGAACGGGTGCTGCCGATCTTCAAGCGCCACTACGGGGCGGTGAACGGGCGCGAGACCCGCATCTATCCCGGCGTGCTCGAAGGGCTGGACAGTTTCCGCGCCCAGGGCCTGAAGCTGGGCTGCGTCACCAACAAGGCCGCCGCCTTCACCGAACCCCTGCTGGAGACGCGTGGGCCTGCGCCGCTACTTCCAGGTCGTCGTCAGCGGCGACACGCTGGCGGAGAAGAAGCCGCATCCGGCGCCGCTGCTCCACATCTGCAAGGCCCTGGGCGTGGCGCCGGAGGAGGCGCTGCTGATCGGCGATTCCGGCAACGACGTGGAAGCGGCGCGCCGCGCCGGCTGTCCTGTGGTCTGTGTGGACTACGGCTACAACGAGGGGGCGGATGTGCATGACCTCGATTGCGATGCTATAGTGTCCGCGCTCGGCGAGGTGGCATCCCTGCTGGCCTCCGCGGCGCAAGACTCCAGGAACAAGGTTCTTTGATTCGATCGTGATTCGCCTCATCCCGCACAGCGCAATTATGGCAACGGCCGGCGCCCGGCAGGACTGCGGGTGTCGTTGGCGCCGCTGGCGTCCCTAGCCGCCCGTCACGCGGGCGCCTGGCCCCGGCCGCTCGCGGTCCGTTCGAGCCAGGCATCCGGCCCGCATCCCCCGCAAGTTCGCTGTGTCTGTCGCAAGGTGGAGCCATGATTTCCGAAGCCGAATTCAATCAACTGGCCGAGCAGGGGTATAACCGCATTCCGGTGATGCTGGAGACCTTCGCCGACCTCGACACCCCGCTCTCGATCTACCTCAAGCTCGCCAATCAGCCCTACACCTACCTGCTGGAGTCGGTGCAGGGGGGCGAGCGCTTCGGCCGCTATTCGTTCATCGGCCTGGCTTCGCCCACCCGCATCGCGGTGTATGGGCGCACGGTGCTGGCTCTGACCGGCCATCGCATCTCGGACCGGCGCGACGACGCCAATCCGATGGCCTTCGTCACCGAGTTCATGTCGCGCTTCCGCGTGCCGAAAGTCGCGGAGCTGCCGCGCTTCTGCGGCGGGCTGGTCGGCTGCTTCGGCTACGACACGGTGCGCTACATCGAACCCAAGCTGGCCCAGGTGGACAAACCCGATCCGCTCGGCACGCCCGACGTCCTGCTGCTGCTGTCGGAGGAAATTGCCATCGTGGACAACCTCTCCGGCAAGCTCACGCTGGTGGTCTATGCCGAGCCGGGCGTGCCGGGCGCCTACAAGAAGGCGCAAGCGGCGCCTGAAGGATCTGCTCGCCCGGCTGCGCGCGCCGGCTTGCGATTCCGGACGACAGCGCGGCGGCGCCGCAGCCCGCGACCTCGGGCTGCGGCGAGGAGCAGTTCAAGGCGGCCGTGCGCCGCGCCAAGAAGTACATCGTCGACGGCGACATCATGCAGGTGGTGCTGTCGCAGCGCATGACCAAGCCCTTCGCCGCCTCGCCCGCTGGCGCTCTATCGCGCGCTGCGCACGCTCAACCCTTCGCCCTACATGTTCTACTTCAACTTCGAGGACTTCCACGTCGTCGGCGCCTCGCCGGAAATCCTGGTGCGCCTGGAGGACGAGGGCGAGGGCGAGGACAAGCGCGTCACGGTGCGGCCGATCGCCGGCACGCGCAAGCGCGGCGCGAACGCCGGAGGAGGATGCGGCGCTGGCCGACGAACTGCTGGCCGACGAGAAGGAGCGGGCCGAGCACCTGCATGCTGCTCGACCTCGGCCGCAACGACGTCGGGCGGGTGGCGGAGGTCGGCTCGGTCAAGGTCACCGAGCAGTATCATCATCGAGCGCTATTCCCACGTCATGCACATCGTGTCCAACGTCGAGGGCAAGCTCAAGCGGCGGCCTCGGCGCGCTCGACGTGCTGCGCGCCACCTTCCCCGCCGGCACCGTGTCGGGCGCGCCCAAGGTGCGGGCGATGGAAATCATCGACGAACTGGAGCCGGTCAAGCGCGGCATCTACGCCGGTGCGGTCGGGCTATCTCGGCTTCCAGGGCGACATGGACCTGGCCATCGCCATCCGCACCGCCGTGGTCAAGGACGGCCAGCTCCACGTCCAGGCCGGCGCCGGCATCGTCGCCGATTCCGACCCGGACGCCGAATGGGAGGAAACCCAGAACAAGGCGCGGGCGCTGCTGCGGGCGGCGGAGATGGCCGAAAGCGGCCTCGATACGCGGCTGGACTGAGGAGGTCGCCATGCTCCTGATGATCGACAACTACGACTCCTTCACCTACAACCTGGTGCAGTATTTCGGCGAACTGGGCGAGGACGTGCGCGTCTATCGCAACGACGCAGATCACGCTGGCCGAGATCGGCGCCATGAAGCCGGACCACATCGTCATTTCCCCCGGGCCCTGCTCGCCGGAGGAAGCCGGCATCTCGGTGCCGCTGATCCAGGAGTTCGCCGGCAGGATTCCCGATACTCGGCGTCTGTCTCGGCCACCAGAGCATCGGCGAGGCCTTCGGCGGCAAGATCGTTCACGCCAAGCAGTTGATGCACGGCAAGACCTCGTCCGATCCATCATGCCGACGTCGGTGTGTTCCGCGGACTGCCGCAGCCGCTCACCGCCACGCGCTACCACTCGCTGGCCATCGAACGCGAGTCGCTGCCCGAATGTCTGGAGGTGACGGCGTGGACCGACGACGGCGAGATCATGGGCGTGCGCCACAGACAGTTCGCGGTCGAGGGCGTGCAGTTCCATCCCGAGTCGATCCTGACCGAGGCGGGGCACGAGTTGTTGAGGAATTTTCTGCGGCCGACGGCGTGAGGTCTTGTGGCAGATCGTCTTCTGTCCTTCGCCAGGAACCTGCGGCGGGAACAGACGGATGTCGAAAGGAGACTGTGGCAGATCCTGCGTGCCGGACGGCTCGATGGTGCGAAGTTCAAGAGGCAACAGCCCATCGGGCAGTACATCGTCGATTTCGTTTGCTTTGAGCGGCGACTGGTTATCGAACTGGATGGCGGGCAGCATCAGGACCAGGTCGGTTACGATCGAGCCCGTGACGCATGGCTGAAGGAAAACGGCTTCGAGATTTTGCGATTCTGGAATAACGATGTGATGCAGAATTTCGGCGGCGTCGTAGAACGTATCTTGAGCGAAATCTCACCCTCTCCCCGACCCTCCCCCGTCGAGGGGGAGGGAGCGATCAAACCCCTCTCCCCTCGCGGGAGAGGGGCAGGGGAGAGGGGGAGCAAGGGAGGAGAGAAATGAAACCGCAAGACGCCCTGACCCGCGTCATCGAGCATCGCGAGATCTTCCACGACGAGATGCTCGATCTGATGCGCCAGATCATGAGCGGCGAGATGTCGCCGGTGATGATCGCCGCCATCGCCATCGGCCTGCGCGTCAAGAAGGAAACCATCGGCGAGATCGCAGCCGCCGCCACGGTCATGCGCGAACTATCCACCAAGGTGCGGGTGAAGGACGACACCCATCTCGTCGACACCTGCGGCACCGGCGGCGACGGGGCGCAGACCTTCAACATCTCGACGGCGGCGATGTTCGCGGCAGCGGCGGCCGGGGCGCGGGTGGCGAAGCACGGCGGGCGCGCGGTGTCGTCCCAGTCCGGCAGCGCCGACGTGCTGGAATCGCTGGGGGCAAACATCAATCTGACGCCGGAGCAGGTCGGCCGCTGCATCGACGAGGTGGGAGTCGGCTTCATGTTCGCTCCCAGCCACCACAGCGCCATGAAGCATGCGGCGCCGGTGCGGCGCGAACTCGGTGTGCGCACCCTGTTCAACATCCTGGGGCCGCTCACCAATCCGGCCGGTGCGCCGCATCAGGTGATGGGCGTGTTTCATCCCGATCTGGTGGGCATCCAGGTGCGCGTGCTGCAGCGCCTGGGCAGCCGCCGCGCCCTCACCGTGTATGGCATGGAGAGTCTGGACGAAATCTCGATCTCCGGCCCGACCCTGGTGGGCGAACTCAAGGACGGCCGCATCAACGAATACACGGTCCATCCGGAGCAGTTCAACATGCCGGTGCATGATCCGCGCGCGCTGCGGGTCGGCAACGTGGAGGAGTCGAAGGCGATGCTGCTCGGCGCGATCGACAACAAGGTGGGTGCGGCGCGCGACATCGTGGCGCTCAACGCGGGCGCCAGCATCTACGTCGCCGGTATCGCACCGAGTCTGGCGGATGGGGTGGAGCGCGCCCAGGAACTGATCGCGAACGGGGCGGCGCGGCAAAAGCTCGACCAGTTCGTTGCGTTCACGCGGGAGTTCAAATGAGTCGATGGTCTTTGCTGCGCGGCGTGCTGGCCGCCGCCATGATCGTGCTGGCGGCGCCGGCGGCGCGTGCCGGAACGCCGGAGGTTTTCGTCGCCGAGGTGCAGGCGCCGCTGGACGAGGTCTACAAGGGCGTCTCCGGGAGCCTGGACAAGGCCGGCTACTACATCGCCTTCGAAATGGATATGTTCAAGGGCATGTCGTCGAGCCTGGCGCGCAAGCTGGGCGAGGACTTCAACCGGGCGAAGCTGGAAGGCATCAAGAGCATGGTCTTCTGCCAGGGAACCCATGCCAACGCCATCATGAATGCGGACGCCGACATGCTGGCGCTGTGTCCGCTGCACCTCACCGTCGTGCACAAGGCCGGCACCACCCGCGTCCTGTTTGCGCGGCCCACGGCGCTGGCCAAGGGCAGTGCGGCCGAGCCCGCGGTGAAGGCATTGGAAGATGACGTAATCGCCGCGATTCGGGCGGGAACCGGCAAATGAGGCTCCCTCTCCCGCTTGCGGGAGAGGGCAGGGGTGAGGGCCGGGCTTTGAACGAACGCGCGCGCATCCTCAGACAGAACCAGACCGAAGCCGAGAAGCGCCTCTGGTATCGTCTGAAGAATCGAGGGCTGGCCGGATGGAAGTTTCGGCGGCAGCATGCCGTCGGCCCCTACTTCGCAGACTTCGCGTGTATCGAGGCAGCACTCGTCGTCGAGATCGACGGCGGGCAGCATCAGGAGAGAACCGCGCAGGATCGTGCAAGAAGCGCGTTCCTGGAAGAGAACGGATATCGAGTCGTGCGATTCTGGAATAACGATGTGCTGAACAACACCGACGGGGTGCTTCAATCGATTCTCGATGTGCTGCGCCCCTCACCCCGACCCTCTCCCCGCAAGCGGGGCGAGGGAGGAGTCGGTATGGGTGGAGGTGAGCGCGGGGGGCAAGCCAAATGAGCGACATTCTGCAACGCATCATCGAGGTCAAACGGGGCGAGGTTGCCGATGCCCGGGCCGCGAAGCCGCTTGCGGTGCTGCGCGAGGAGGCGGTGGCGCAGCCGCCGGCGCGGGACTTCGTCGGTGCGATGCGGTCGAAGCTCGCCGCCGGCGAGGCGGCGGTGATCGCCGAGATCAAGAAGGCCAGTCCGAGCAAGGGCGTGCTGCGCGCGGATTTCCGGCCTGCCGACATCGCCCGCTCCTACGCTGCCAACGGCGCCGCCTGCCTTTCCGTGCTCACCGACCGTCACTTCTTCCAGGGCGCGCCCGAGTACCTGCAACAGGCGCGGGCGGCGTGCGACCTGCCGGTGCTGCGCAAGGACTTCATCGTCGATCCCTACCAGGTACACGAAGCGCGCGCCATGGGCGCGGACTGCATCCTGCTCATCGTGGCGGCGTTCTGGCCGCTCTCTCCCCAGCCCGCCTCCGTCGCGGGGGATGCGGCGGTCGCCCGCCTGCGCGAACTCGAAGCCCTCGCCCGCGGCCTCGGCATGGCGGTGCTGGTCGAAGTGCATGACGCCGCCGAACTCGATCTCGCCCTGCGCCTCGACACGCCCCTCATCGGCATCAACAACCGCAATCTGCGCAGCTTCGAGGTGTCGCTCGAAACGACCCTCGGCCAACTGGCGCGCATTCCGCCCGGCCGCATCGTGGTCACGGAAAGCGGCATCCTGACGCCGGAAGACGTGGCGCGCATGCGGTCCCACGGCGTGCATGCCTTCCTCGTCGGCGAAGCCTTCATGCGCGCGCCCGACCCCGGCGCCGAACTGTCCCGCCTCTTCACCCCGGATGCGCCGCCCGCAGGCCTTATTTGAATGTCGTGTTGCCAAAAAGCAACATAACCGGCCCGCAGTGTTGCGCAAAGCGGTTTTTTGTTTGGCTTGCGGGCGGCTCTTTTGGGAGAATGCAGGCAACTCTCAGATTCAGAGAGGTAGGGAGGGCCAAAGCCGAAGGGCCGCGGCCGCAAGGTCAAGGTTTCAGGGCATTGGGCCCTACGTCAATTCAAGAGGAGAAAGTTATGCAAAAGAAACTGATCGCTCTGGCGATTGCTGGCCTGGCAACGGCTCCGGCCTTTGCCCAGACCAACGTCACGATCTACGGTGTCGCGGATCTGACCGAGGAATATGTTGACGGCAAGGGTGCCGCTGACCAACTTATCCGTGGCGTCCCGAGTTTCCGGCAGCAACCTGGACATCCAGGGCCGCAGCCGTCTGACCTCGAACAGCTCGCTGCTCGGCTTCCGCGGCACGGAAGACCTGGGCAACGGCCTCAAGGCCATCTTCCAGTTCGAGACCGGCATCTCCGCCGACACCGGCATGGGCACGACGTTCAGCGCCCGCGACACCTTCGTCGGCCTCACCAGCGGCTGGGGCACGCTCGTCGGCGGTAACCTGACCCACCCGCTGCGCAACATGGGTGCCAAGGTTTCCATGTCTCCCGGCGCCACCGGTATCGGCTTCACCGCCGCCACCTACGGTACGGTCCTGGGCATCAAGACCGGCACCGACGACCGTGCCGCCAATGCCGTCGCCTACGTCACCCCGGCCCTCATGGGCGGCCTGACCTTCACCGCCGCCTACGTGAACGGCGAGAACTCGCGCAACGCGGATACCGTCGCGACGGGCAATCCCCCGCCGGGCAAGGATCATCACCTCCTACCAGTGGCAGTTGGCTGCCCAATATGAAAGCGGCCCCCTGTATCTGGGCGCCGGCTACCATAAGGCCAACGATCCTCAGGCTCTCAACAACTTCGTCGGCGGAGCCCTTGGACTTACCGCCGCCGATGTTGCCGGTGCGTACAACGACGACCTGACGGCATGGCGTCTCGCCGGTACCTACAAGTTCGGCTTCGGCATGAAGATCAGCGGCCTGTGGGACAACCAGAAGTACGAGATCGATTCCAATACTCTCGGAAGCGGAGACGATCCAGCGTGATGCATGGCAACTGGGCATCTCCCAGGACTTCGGCGCGCACACGATCTACGGCGAATACTCGCAGGCCAACGAAGCGGATGCCAGCGGTGACGCGGTGGACGACTCCGGCCTCAAGCAATACACGCTCGGCTACAACTACAACCTCAGCAAGCGCACCATGCTGAAGGTGTACTACACCGAGATCCGCAACGACGACGGCTCCGCTGCCGATTTCTACCTGACCCCGGTCGGCAGCAGCACGCAGCGGTTGTCCTTCGGTGCCGATCCGAAGGGCTTTGGCCTCGGCGTGCGCCACGTGTTCTAAGAACAACGGCAGTTGTCGTAATCTCGACGGGCGCCTTCGGGCGCCCGTTTTTTTTCGGACTTCGCGTTGCGGGCAATGCGGTCGAAAGGCAGCCCGTTCAGTGGACGGTTGCAATGCGTTCAATGCCGCGCAACGTGACGGTGTCGATGTTCGACTGCCGAACGTGATAGCATCGGCGCGGCGACGGGCATTGCGTGCGATGGTCTTTAGCTGCCAAATCCGAGGCTATGAGTGTGACCGAAAACGTCGAGAACTTGATCCTGGAACACTTGCGCGCGATGCGCGGGGATATCGCGGGCATCCGCAGCGACGTGGCTGACCTCAAGCTCCGGCTCGGTTCGCTGGAGGAACATATCGCTGGCATGCGGCGCGACCTGTCCCTTCTGCACAGCGACATCGCCATTACCCATAAGCGTCTGGATCATAACGAGGAAAGGCTCGAACGGATCGAGCGCCGTCTCGAGTTGGTGAGCCCGTGATCGGTGCGAAACCCTTGTGGCTTCGGCCTTCGCCGCAATAGGAACGACATTGTGGCTTCGGCCGGCGCTTCGCGCCTTAACCTCGCTGTGCGAGGTTAGCCTTCGCCGCAATATGGTGCTGCTAAAGCAGCACCATATTGTCTCTATGGATCATCTCGGGTTCGTCGAAGTAGCCGAGGATGGCTTCGATTTCTGAACTGGGGTGCCGCGCGATGCGGCGGGCTTCGGTGCTGGAGTAGTTGGCTAGGCCGCGGGCGATCTCCCGGCCTTCGGTGTTGCGGCAGGCAACCACGGCACCGCGTTCGAACTCGCCATCGACCGCCACCATCCCGACCGGCAGCAGGCTCCTGCCCGCGGCCAGCGCGTTGGCCGCGCCTGCATCCAGCGTGAGGCTGCCGGCGAGTTGCAGGTGGTCGGCCAGCCACTGCTTGCGGGCCGCGAGCGGCGGCACCGATGCCACCAGCAGCGTGCCGAGTTCCTCCCCCTGGCACAGGCGCAGCAGCGCATCCGGCTCGTGGCCGCCGGCAATCAGGGTGTGGGCGCCGCTGCGCGCAGCGCGCTGGGCGGCGCGCACCTTGGTGATCATGCCGCCCTTGCTGATGCCGCTGCCGGCGCCGCCGGCCATGGCGGCGTAGGCCGGGTCTTCGGCCCGCCCTTCCCGCACCAGCGTGGCGTTCGGGTCGCGGCGCGGGTCGCCGGTGTAGAGACCGGCCTGATCGGTGAGGATGACGAGGCAGTCGGCTTCGATCAGGTTCGCCACCAGCGCGCCCAGCGTGTCGTTGTCGCCGAACTTGATCTCGTCGGTGACGACGGTGTCGTTCTCGTTGATGATCGGCACGACGCCCAGTTCCAGCAGGGCGGCGAGGGTGGAGCGGGCGTTGAGGTAGCGCTTGCGGTCGGCCAGGTCGTCGTGGGTGAGCAGGATCTGCGCCGTGTGCAGGCGGTGGCGCGAGAAGGCGCTCTCGTAGGCCTGGGCCAGCCCCATCTGGCCGATGGCGGCGGCGGCCTGCAACTCGTGCATGGCGTGGGGACGGGTCTTCCAGCCGAGGCGCTGCATGCCGGCGGCGATGGCGCCGGAGGAGACCATCACCACCTGCCGCCCGTCGGCGTGCAGGCGCGCGATCTGCGCCGCCCAGGCAGAGATGGCGTCGAGGGCGAGGCCGGCACCGTTGTTGGTGACCAGGGCGCTGCCGACCTTGACGACGAGGCGGCGGGCGTCGCGGACCAGGGCTCGCATGCTAACTTCCGCTCTCCTCGTGGGAGAGGTGGAGGGGGTGCGGGTCGCTGCTTTCATCCCCTCCCGCCCCTCTCCCGTCAACGGCGAGGAAGCCCTTCTGGCGCTGCTCCAGATGCTCCATCACGGCATACGTAAGCTCGCGGCAGCCGCCGCCATCGATCGCCGACACCGCGAAATGCCGCTCCACCGCACCATAGCCCTGCACGAATGCCGCTATGCGGAGGGCGCGTTCCGCCTCGGGAATCAGGTCGATCTTGTTCATCACCAGCCAGCGCGGCTTGGCATGGAGCGCCTCGTCGTACTTGCGCAGTTCTTCGAGGATGGCGTGGGCGTCGTGCACCGGATCGGCATCCGGATCGAGGGGGGCGACGTCCACGATGTGCAGCAGCAGGCGCGTGCGCTGCAGATGGCGCAGGAACTGGTGGCCCAGCCCGGCGCCCGCTGCCGCGCCCTCGATCAGTCCGGGGATGTCGGCGATGACGAAGCTGCGATCACGATCGACGCGCACTACGCCGAGGTTGGGCTGGAGGGTGGTGAAGGGATAGTCCGCCACCTTGGGCCGGGCGGCCGATACGGCGCGAATGAACGTGGACTTGCCGGCGTTCGGCATGCCCAGCAGGCCGACATCGGCCAGCACCTTCAATTCCAGCTTCAGTTCGCGGCGCTCGCCCGGTTCTCCCGGCGTGCACTGGCGCGGCGCGCGGTTGGTGCTGGACTTGAAATGGAGGTTGCCCAGTCCGCCCTTGCCGCCTTTCGCCAGCAGCGCCCTCTTGCCGTGCTGGTCGAGGTCGGCGATCAGCTCGCCGCTCTCCAGATCGTTGATGACGGTACCCACCGGGAAGCGCAGCTCGATGTCCTCGCCGCCCTTGCCGTAGCAGTCGGCGCCGCGGCCGTTCTCGCCGCGCTGGGCGCGGAAGATGCGCGTGTAGCGGTAATCGATGAGGGTGTTGAGGTTCTCGTCCGCGGTGCCATAGATGCTGCCGCCGCGGCCGCCGTCGCCGCCGCTCGGACCGCCCCGCGGCACATACTTCTCGCGGCGAAAGGTGGCGACGCCATCGCCGCCGTTGCCGGCGATGATCTCGATCTTGGCTTCGTCGAAGAATTTCATAGATGAAACGACGGGGGATGGAAGCCAGCGGCGGCGAGCGTGAATCTCCCGCCGTTGCCGGCGATGATCTCGATTCTTGCTTCGTCGAAGAATTTCATGGCGAAGGCTGGGCGTCGGGGCAAGCAGTGGGAATCAAGTCTCGATGCCGAGCTGTTTGAGGATCAGACGAACCAGAGAGTCCTTGATATCGGCGTGTCGGGGGATGGGCGCCTTGCGACCGTTGGTTGCGTTCGAGTAGATGTCGTGATTGGCACCATGACGATGCAGGGCGCAGTGATGCTTGAGCAATAACCGGATCAGTTGCTGCCGCTTCATGCGGCGATCAGCAGCGGCTTCTGTAGTGCTCCCGGCGGTGATGGCATGTCGTCATCTGCACGCAGCAAACGGAAGACCTCGGCGATATTCTGTTCCAGTTCAGCCAGCGTCTCTCCCTGGGAAAAGCAGCCTGGTACCTCGCACAAACGGCCCACGTACCATCCGTCGTCGATCCAGTACTCCAGGGTAAGTGTAGCCATCGGGGAACTCCTGTTCTTGGCGCAAGGCTCCAGCTTAGGGGATTCAACAGCAACAAAAAAGCCCTACCGCCAGGATAGGGCTTCCTTCCGCGACTGCCGGGCCGTCAGACTTGGGCGGCGACGATGATCACCGTCTTGCGACGCTGGGGGCCCTTCGTTGCGAACTCCACCGTCCCCTTCACCTTGGCGAACAGGGTGTGGTCCTTGCCCATGCCCACGTTGTCGCCGGCATGGAACTGGGTGCCGCGCTGACGCACGATGATGCTGCCGGCCGACACCAATTGCCCGCCGTAGCGCTTGACGCCCAGCCGCTTTGATTCCGAATCGCGGCCGTTACGAGAACTGCCGCCTGCTTTCTTGTGTGCCATGTTGCCGCCTCCTTACGCCGAGATGCCGTCGATGCGGATCTCGGTGAAATTCTGACGATGCCCCTGGTGCTTCTGGTAATGCTTGCGCCGGCGCATCTTGAAAATCTTCACCTTCGGGTGCCGGCCTTGCGCCAGCACCGTTGCCTTTACCTGGGCGCCGGTAACCAGGGGCGCGCCGATCTTCACCGACTCGCCATCGCCGATCATGAGCACCTGATCGAGCGTGATTTCCGTGCCCACGTCTGCCGGTATCTGTTCTACCTTGAGTTTTTCGCCGGCGGCAACGCGATACTGCTTGCCTCCGGTTTTTATGACCGCATACATGAGATGGACTCCGAGAAAGCTGCTGGAAAAACGCGCTATTCTACGGAAAACCGCGTGTCGGGTCAAAGCCATGCGTACTTCCTTGACGCTCCGGGGAGGGGCGCCTACCATCGCGCTTTTTCTTCGACCGCCGGTCTTTTTCCCGCCACCCGATGATTTCCGAGCTTTTCGCCCCGATCGCAGACGACATGCGTCGCGTGGACGACGTGATCCGCACGCGCCTGCATTCGGATGTCGTTCTGATCCGGCAGGTGGCAGAATACATCATCGGCAGCGGCGGCAAGCGCCTGCGTCCGGCGCTGGTCCTGTTCTCCGCCGGCGCCACCGGTTACCGCGGCGCCCACCACTGCGAGTTGGCGGCAGTGGTCGAGTTCATCCATACGGCGACCCTGCTGCATGACGACGTGGTGGACGAATCCGAACTGCGCCGTGGCAACAAGACGGCCAATGCCCTGTTCGGCAATGCGGCCTCGGTGCTGGTGGGAGACTTTCTCTATTCCCGCGCCTTCCAGATGATGGTCACCGTGGACAGCATGCGGGTGATGCAGGTGCTCGCCGATGCCACCAACACCATCGCCGAAGGCGAGGTGCTGCAACTGCTCAATTGCCACGACGCCGGTGTCGACGTCCCGTCGTATCTTCGCGTCATACGCTTCAAGACGGCCAAGCTGTTCGAGGCCGGTGCCCGGCTCGGCGCCATCCTCGGCCAGGTTTCGCCGCAGGTCGAGGACGGGCTGGCGCGCTATGGCATGCATCTGGGCACGGCGTTCCAGCTCATCGACGACGTGCTCGACTATTCCGGCGACGAGCATGCCACCGGCAAACATCTCGGCGACGATCTGGCCGAGGGCAAGCCGACTCTGCCCCTGATCCACGTGCTGCAGCGTGGTTCGGCCGAGCAGGTCGCGTGCGTGCGCCGCGCCATCGAGCAGGGCGGGCGGGAGGACTTTCCGGGCGTCCTGGCCGCAATCCGGGCCACCGGCGCGCTGGACGAGGCGCGGCGCATGGCGGTGGCCGAATCGGAACTGGCGATCGAATCCCTGGCGCCGTTGCCGGATTCAAAATACAAGGAATGTCTGCTAGAATTGGCGCGCTTTTCGGTGGAGCGTGATCACTGAGCCGCCGGTTGCGGAGACGTGAACGGCGCGGCGCCAAGTCTGTCGGGCCAAGCGCAAGCTTGGCTCTGTTGTTCTGGAAGGTCGATTCGGGGTGTAGCTCAGCCTGGTAGAGTACTGCGTTCGGGACGCAGGAGTCGGAGGTTCGAATCCTCTCACCCCGACCATTTCCGTTGTATCGGTCCTGTCCGTGGCGGCGTTCTGCTCGCCACGGCATGCCGCTTCCGCTATATTCCGCCTGAGATTCGGAGCATGGGACGCGTGGGCAAACTGATCCTCCTCTTGTTCGTGGCGCTGGTCGGCTGGCTGCTGTTCAAGGGCCTGAAGGCGCCCTCTCGGCGCGAAGAGGGGAAGCGCTCGCCGCAGGATCGCCCAGTGGAGCGCATGGTGATATGCGACCACTGCGGGGTGCATCTGCCGGAGAGCGAAAGCCTGCATGTCGGCGAAAGGCATTTCTGCTCCGAGGAACATCGTCGCCTCGCCGGCTGATCGCCTGTCGATGAGGGAATTCGCCCTCCCGGCCGTTTCCGGCGGCGCCACCGACACCGCCGATTCCCTCTGGCGCTCCCTCAGCTTTTTCAATCTCTACCGGCTGGTGGCAGCCAGTGTATTCCTGCTCTTCATCTTCTTCTATCGTCCCGGGCCGGGCGTCGCCCCCCAGGACCGCGCGCTGTTCCTGGCCGTCGACGCCGTCTATTGGGTACTCGCGCTCGGCTTCATCGTGACGCACCGGCGGTTGCCGCTGCGCTTCAGCACCCTGCTGACGGTGCAGGTACTCACGGACATCGTGGCGCTGACGCTGCTGCTGCATGCCAGCGGCGGTCAGAAGAGCGGCCTGGCGGTGATGCTGCTGGTGGTTCTGGCGGGTGCCGGCCTGGTCGGTCAGGGGCGCATGTCGCTGTTCTACGCGGCGATGGCGACGCTGGCGCTGCTGCTCGAGGCAGGGATATCGCAGCCTGGTGTTCGAGGTGTCCGACGCCGATTTTGTCCAGGTCGGGATCATCAGCATGGCCTTCTTCGCCACCGCGGCCTCGGCCCGCCTGCTGGCGCGGCGGGTGATCGCGAACGAGGAACTGGCGCGCAGCCGCGGTGCGGCTCTGGCGGATCAACTGCGCGTCAACCAGCACATCATCCGCGATGTCCATGACGGCGTTCTGGTCCTCGACCCGCGCGGCAGCGTGCGCCAGAGCAATCCCCGGGCGGAAGCGCTGCTCGGACTGGGCGGGCTGACGGGGCGCAACGCGGCGGAGTTGCTGCCTGAGCTGGGCGAGCAGTTGCGCCATCTGGGGGCCTTCGCCGGCGAGCGGGACATGCAGATGCGCTTCGCGCCCGGCGGGCGATCGCTGCGCGCGCGCCTGGTGGGGGCGGGCGGCGATACCTTGGTGTTCCTGGAGGACATGGGCCGGCTGCAGGCGCAGGCGCAGCAGATGAAGCTCGCCGCCCTCGGCCGCCTGACCGCCAGCATCGCTCACGAGATCCGCAACCCGCTGTCGGCCATCAGCCATGCCGCGGAGCTGCTGCGCGAAGAGAAGCGGGCCGACATGCAGCAGCGGCTGACCCGCATCATCCGCGACAATTCCCTGCGCCTGGACCGGATGGTGCGCGACGTGCTGGATCTCGGCCGCCGCGACCGCATCGAGCCCGAACAGATCGCGCTTCAGCCGTTTCTCGCCGCCTTCCTCGACGAGTTCTGCATGCACGAAAAAGTTGCGCCGGAGCTGTTCGAGCGCGCGGCCGACGATGGAGCGACGCTGGTTTTCGACCGCGCCCACTTCAATCAGGTGCTGTGGAACCTGCTCGGCAACGCCGTGCGCTATTGCGGTGGCGGTGCGGCGGCGGTAAGGCTTCGGGCCGAGGTCAGCGCCCCGGCAAACCGCTGCGAACTGCACATCATCGACGACGGCAGCGGCATCGACGAGAAACTTCGCGGCCAGGTGTTCGAGCCGTTTTTCACGACCCACAGCAAGGGCACCGGACTCGGGCTGTACATCGCTCGCGAACTGTGCGAAGCCAACGGGGCGACTCTGACCCTGCTGGACAATGCGCCGGGCGCACACTTCTGCATCACAGGCAAATACCGGAAATGGGAACTCGAAACGACAGGCGCAGCCGCTCCGAGCTAGCGCAGGTGCTGGTGGTCGACGACGAAGCCGATATCCGCGAACTGCTGGATCTGACCATGGCGCGCATGGGACTGGCTGCCGACACCGCGGCCAGCGTCGCCGACGCCAAGCGTCTGCTCGGCGGCAAGCAGTACCAGCTTTGCCTGACCGACATGCGCCTGCCCGACGGCAACGGTCTGGAGCTGGTGCGCTACATCACCGAGAACTGCCGCGATCTGCCGGTGGCCGTCATCACCGCCTACGGCAGCGCCGAGAATGCAGTGGCGGCGCTCAAGGCCGGCGCCTTCGATTACCTGTCCAAGCCGGTGTCCCTGGACCAGCTGCGGGCGGTGGTGAAATCCGCACTCAAGATCGCGCAGCCCGAGGCCGAGCTCGACCAGCCGGGGGCCTACCAGTTGCTGGGTGAATCGCCGGCGCTGCAGCAGGTGCGCACCATGATCGCGAAACTGGCGAAGAGCCAGGCACCGGTCTATATCTCGGGCGAGTCGGGCAGCGGCAAGGAGCGCGCCGCACGCCTGATCCACGTGCTCTCGCCGCGCGCCAGCCAGCCCTTCGTGCCCGTGAACTGCGGTGCGATCCCGGAGAACCTGATGGAGAGCGAGTTCTTCGGCTACAAGAAGGGCGCCTTCACCGGCGCCGATTCCGATCGCGACGGCTTCTTCCAGGCCGCCCATGGCGGCACGCTGTTTCTCGACGAGGTGGCCGACCTGCCGCTGCAGATGCAGGTGAAGCTGCTGCGGGTGATCCAGGAGAAGCGCGTGCGCAGCATCGGCGACACGAGCGAGGATCCGGTCGATGCGCGCATCATCAGCGCCACCCATCAGAATCTGAAGGAGATGGTGGACAAGGGGCGGTTTCGCCAGGACCTGTTCTACCGACTCAACGTCATCGAGCTAAAGATGCCCGCCCTGCGCGAATGCCGCGAGGATGTTCCGCTGCTGGCCGAAAAGATCCTGGAACGTCTTGCGCGGGAGAGCGGTGCCGCCGTGCCGCGGCTGTCGGCACAGGCGCTGCGGGCCCTGCAGGACTACCCCTTCCCCGGCAATGTGCGGGAGTTGGAAAACGTGCTGGAGCGCGCGCTGGCGCTGCTCTCCGGTGAGGAGATCGGGGTCGAGGATCTGAACCTGTCACCGGTCGAGGTGGAAACGGAAGGCACGCCGGCGGCCCACGGCGGCGGCCCGCTGCAGGACTATCTCGATCGGGTCGAGCGTCAGGCCGTCGTGGACGCCCTGCAGAAGACGCACTTCAACCGCACGGCGGCCGCCAAGCTGCTGGGCGTGACGTTCCGCTCGCTGCGCTATCGCATGGAGCGCCTCGGCCTCAAAGAGTGAACACGGATTCCGGCGCGGCGGCGGACGGCGCAATCCTGGGCGGGGACGGCTGGCTGCGTGGCGTGCGGCGCGTGCCGTCGCCGAACTGCGATGCGCGCCCCGCCGTGGCGGCGGTCGATCTGGTCGTCGTTCATGCCATCAGCCTGCCACCGTGCGAGTTCGGGGGTGACGCCATCGAGCGCCTGTTCACCAACCGCCTCGACCCGCAGGCCCATCCCTACTACCGGCAGGTCCATGCGCTGCGGGTGTCCTCCCACTTCCTGGTGTGCCGCGACGGCGCCCTGACGCAGTTTGTGTCCTGCGAGCAGCGGGCTTGGCATGCAGGCGCGTCCGCATGGCGCGGGCGCGATCGCTGCAACGATTTTTCCGTCGGCATCGAGCTCGAAGGCTGCGACGAGTCTCCTTTCGAAGCCGCGCAGTACGGCGCGCTGGCGGGGCTCGTCGCTGCCATCGAGCGCCGCCATGCCATCGCTGCCATCGTCGGTCATTCCGACGTCTCGCCCGGGCGCAAGACCGATCCGGGCCCCCACTTCGACTGGCTGCGCCTGCACGCCTTGCTCGCCGCGGCCCGCGGTTGAGCCCCCCATTTCCGCCGCATGCGAGTGGCGTTGCAGCCGGACGCGCGCGGACGTTGCGTGCACGCTGCAACTAGCGGGAAATTCGCGAAAAAATTCTTGCAGATTGAAAAATGACGCACTAGAATTAGTCGCATAACAGATAGGGGACACTACATCTAGTAGGTAGTCCGGAACGCAGCGGGAGAGGTGGTCGTGGCGATCCCGCACAGCCGAACAACAACGGCAGGAGGCGAGTCGATGCTGGTTGCGAGCGAGGTAGCGAAAGCGAATCCCCTGCCCCCCGATCTTTCCCCTGATGCCTCTTTCTCTTCCTCCGCGCTGTACTCCCAGTTCCGGGTCATCCGCCGCAACGGCGCCGTCGTCGGTTTCGAGCCTTCCAAGATTTCCATCGCCATGACAAAGGCCTTCCTCGCCGTGAGCGGCGGGCAGGGGGCGGCGTCGGCGCGCATTCGGGATCTGGTTACCCAGCTCACCCATGTCGTCGTGACGGCTCTCGGGCGCCGCCAGCCCGAGGGCGGCACGTTCCACATCGAGGACATTCAGGATCAGGTCGAGCTGGCCCTGATGCGGGCCGGCGAGCACGAGGTGGCGCGTGCCTACGTGCTGTACCGGCAGAAGCGCGCCGAGGAACGGGCGCGGCAGAGACAGCTCAAGGAAACGGCGGAGCCGGTGCTGCACGTCACCGACAACGGCGAGCGCAGGGTGCTGGATCGGAGCGCCCTGCGGGCGCTGGTGGAGGCCGCCTGCGCCGGTCTGGGGGAGGCGGTAAGTCCCGCGCCCATCCTGGAGGCGACGCTGCGCAACCTCTACGACGGCGTGCCGATCGAGGAACTGCGCAAGTCTGCCGTGCTTTCGGCGCGCACGCTGATCGAGAAGGATCCGGCCTACAGTCATGTCACTGCCCGCCTGCTGTTGCATACGATCCGGCGCGAGGTGCTGGGCGAGGAGGTGTCCCAGGCGGACATGGCCGGACGTTATGCGGAGTATTTTCCGCAGTTCATCCGCCAGGGCGTAGCCGCGGAGCTGCTCGATGCCCGGCTCGGCCAGTTCGATCTGGCGCGTCTCGGTTTCGCACTCGACGCAGCGCGGGATCTGAAGTTCGGCTACCTCGGCCTGCAGACGCTGTACGACCGCTACTTCCTGCATCTGCAGGAGCGGCGCATCGAATTGCCCCAGGCGTTCTTCATGCGCGTGGCGATGGGGCTGGCGCTGAACGAGATCGAGCGCGAGGCGCGGGCCATCGAGTTCTACCAGGTCCTGTCGAACTTCGATTTCATGAGTTCCACGCCGACTCTGTTCAATTCGGGGACGCAGCGCACCCAGCTTTCGAGCTGCTATCTGACGACGGTGTCGGACGATCTCGATGCCATCTTCGAGGCCATCAAGGAGAATGCGCTGCTGGCGAAATTCGCCGGTGGCCTGGGCAATGACTGGACGCCGGTGCGGGCGCTGGGCAGTCACATCAAGGGCACCAACGGCAAGTCGCAGGGCGTCGTGCCCTTCCTCAAGGTGGTGAACGACACCGCGGTGGCGGTGAATCAGGGCGGCAAGCGCAAGGGCGCGGTGTGCGCCTATCTCGAAACCTGGCATCTCGATGTCGAGGAGTTCCTCGAACTGCGCAAGAACACGGGCGACGACCGCCGCCGCACCCACGACATGAACACGGCGAACTGGGTGCCGGATCTGTTCATGAAGCGGGTGATGGAAGGCGCGGAATGGACCCTGTTCTCGCCGGCCGACGTGCCCGATCTGCACGACAAGTACGGCAGGGCGTTCGAGGAGGCCTATCTCGCCTGCGAAGCGAAGGCTGGGCGGGGCGAGATCCGCCTGTTCCGGAAGGTGCCGGCACTGCATCTGTGGCGCAAGATGCTCACCATGCTGTTCGAGACCGGACATCCCTGGATCACCTTCAAAGATGCCTGCAACGTCCGCTCGCCCCAGCAACATGAAGGCGTGGTGCACAGCTCCAACCTGTGCACCGAGATCACCCTCAACACGTCCGCCAGCGAGATCGCGGTGTGCAACCTGGGTTCGGTGAACCTGGCGGCCCACCTGAAAACTGGCGATGGCCCGGCACGGCTCGACCACGACAAGCTCCTGCGCACGGTGCGCACCGCCATGCGCATGCTGGACAACGTCATTGACCTCAACTACTACGCCGTGGGCAAGGCGCGCACCGCCAACCTCAAGCACCGTCCGGTCGGGCTGGGGATCATGGGTTTTCAGGACTGTCTGCACGAGCTGCGCCTTCCCTACGCCGGCGACGCGGCGATCGAGTTCGCCGATCGCTCGATGGAGGTGGTGGCCTACTACGCCTACCAGGCGTCCACCGAGTTGGCGGAAGAGCGGGGCCGTTATTCGTCGTTCCGCGGCAGTCTGTGGGACCGCGGCATCCTGCCGCAAGACACGCTCGACCTGCTGGCCGAGCAGCGCGGCGGTCATCTCGAAGTCGATCGCTCCGCTGCCATGGACTGGGAAGCGCTGCGCGCGCGCATCCGGCAGCATGGCATGCGCAACTCCAACTGCCTGGCGATCGCCCCTACCGCCACCATCTCCAACATCGTCGGCGTGGATGCCAGCATCGAGCCGACCTACCAGAACCTCTTCGTCAAGTCGAACCTGTCGGGGGAGTTCACGGTGGTGAATGAACACCTGGTGCGCGACCTCAAGCAACTCGGGCTATGGGACGAGGTGATGGTGGCAGACCTCAAGTACTTCGACGGCTCGCTTGCCCGCATCGACCGCGTTCCGGCGGAACTGCGCCGCCTTTACGCTACCGCCTTCGAGATCGAGCCGCGCTGGCTGGTGGAGGCGGCGGCACGGCGCCAGAAATGGATCGACCAGGCCCAGTCCCTCAATATCTATATGGCGGGGGCGTCCGGCAGGAAACTCGACGAGACCTACAAGCTGGCTTGGCTGCGGGGACTGAAGACCACGTACTACCTGCGCGCCTTGGGTGCCACCCATGCCGAGAAGTCAACCGGGGATGGCGGAGAACTGAATGCGGTACCGGCCGCGGGCGCGACAGGTGCGGCGGACGCGAAGTTCTGCGCCATCGATGACCCCGAGTGCGAGGCCTGCCAATGAGGCAGCAGCGAGACGCGACGTGAAAGGCGGCGAGGTGAGTACGGACGCGAAAGCCAGACGCCGCACCCGCCCGGAGCCTCATCCGCGGGATGCCGGAAGGCGTGGCTCGACGAAGGGATGCGAGGAGAGTCGATGCTGAGTTTCGATGACGACATGCCGCGTCTCTCGGTGCGCGCCGCGGTGCCGGCCTATGCCCCAGCCATTCTTCCGGGAGCAGCGGCGGTCGCGTCGCCCGGTCGCGACGAGGCGATGCCGCCGCTGCGCCGCATTCGGGCCGAAGACAAGCGCATCATCAACGGCAAGACCGACGTGAACCAACTGGTTCCGTTCAAGTACAAATGGGCCTGGGACAAGTACATCGCCGCCTGCGCCAATCACTGGATGCCGCAGGAGGTCAACATGAGCCGCGACATCGCCCTGTGGAAGGACGCGCGGGGTCTGACCGACGACGAGCGCCTGATCATCAAGCGCAACCTGGGCTTTTTCGTCACCGCGGATTCCCTCGCGGCGAACAACATCGTGCTCGGGACCTACCGCCAGATCACGGCGCCCGAGTGCCGCCAATATCTTCTGCGCCAGGCTTTCGAGGAAGCGATCCACACCCATGCCTATCAATACATCGTGGAGAGCCTCGGTCTGGATGAAGGCGAGATCTTCAACGCCTATCATGAAATCGCGAGCATCCGCGACAAGGACGAGTTCCTGGTGCCCTTCATCGACACGCTGACCGACCCGGCATTCCGAACCGGCAGCCAGGAAAGCGATCAGAAACTGTTGAAGAGCCTGATCGTGTTCGCCTGCGTCATGGAGGGGTTGTTCTTCTATGTGGGTTTCGTGCAGATCCTCGCGCTCGGCCGGCAGAACAAGATGACCGGAGCGGCGGAGCAGTACCAGTACATCCTGCGCGACGAGTCGATGCACTGCAACTTCGGCATCGACCTCATCAACCAGATCAAGCTGGAAAACCCGCAACTGTGGACCCCCGCGCTGCGCGAGGAAATCAAGGCGCTGATGAAGAGTGCGGTCGAACTCGAATATCGCTATGCGGAGGACACCATGCCGCGCGGCGTGCTCGGCCTCAACGCGTCGATGTTCAAGGAGTATCTGCGCTTCATCGCCAACCGCCGCTGCCAACAGATCGGTATCGATGCGCTCTACCCGGGCACGGAGAATCCTTTCCCCTGGATGAGCGAGATGATCGATCTGAAGAAGGAGAAGAACTTCTTCGAAACCCGGGTGACGGAATACCAGACGGGCGGGGCCTTGTCCTGGGAGTAGGGAACGATGCTGGAGTTGTCGCGTCATCGCGCGGGGTCGCGGTGACGGCGCTGGACGAGATTGACGGGTTGCCGCGGGCGCGATGGCGCAGCGGATGGCCGCTTACCGAATTTTGCAGCGCGGGGCGACACGCCCTGCAGCCTGTCCTTCCCCTGACCGAGTTGCGGGGAAGGGACGATATGAGACGCGAAGGATTCAGTCCGCGCGGCGCGAGTTGCGCGGGTGAATAGTCCGTGCTTGTTCAGACGGGTTGCAGTTGTTTGTGTTCATTCCTGTTACTTTGCAGAAGGAGGTAAGCAAGATGGCTGAGACCAAGAAAACTACCGCCAAGAAACCGGCGGTGAAGAAGGCTGCGGTCAAGAAACCCGCCGCCAAGACCGCTGCCAAACCCGCAGTGAAAAAGGCTCCGGCGAAGAAGGCACCGGCGGCGAAGAAGCCTGTCGCCAAGAAGCCGGTGGCGAAGAAGCCCGCGGCCAAACCGGTGGCGAAGAAGGCTGCGGCGGCGAAGAAGCCTGTCGCCAAGAAGCCGGCGGCCAAAAAACCCGCGGCCAAGCCGGTAGCGAAAAAAGCTGCGGCGGCGAAGAAGCCTGCGGCCAAGAAGCCCGCCGCCAAACCGGTCGCGAAGAAGGCTGCGGCCAAACCGGTGGCGAAGAAGGCTGCCGCCAAGCCCGTGGCGAAGAAGGCAGCGGCCAAGCCGGTGGCGAAAAAGGCAGCGGCCAAGCCGGCGGTGAAGAAGGCAGCGCCGGCCAAGAAGCCTGTGGCGAAGAAGGCCCCCGCGGCGAAGGCGCCGGCAGCCAAGGCACCGGCGGTGAAAAAGCCGGCGGCGAAGAAAGTGGCGGCGAAGAAACCCGTCGCCGCTCCGGCTGCCCCCGCGACGACGGCGACGGCAGCTGCGCCTTCGACTGCGGCAACACCGGGATTGAAGTCGTCGCTCAATCCGGCGGCGGCGTGGCCGTTCCCGACCGGGTCGCGCCCGTCCTAAGCCGCCGACCGGGACGCGCGGACGGATTCGTGGCGGTGGGCGCTTTGCGCCCACCGCGCCTCCGTCCGCCGTCTTTTTATTGGCGACGTTACGTTGCGCAATTGAGTCCTGCCCTCAACTCCTTGATCCTGCGGTCTTATCCGCAGGCCTTCCGAGCCTGCCCCGGCCTTGTCGCGGTCCCGAAAAGGCGTATGGCGACCGGTCTGAGATCCAAGCCAGGCTTGCGTTTCCGGGCTGATACCCGCTGAGACCGAGTATCGGCGCGGATTTCCGCGTCATTGACTGGCTTGCTGTTCTCCCGTAGAGTTCGGTCTGCGTCGCAGCGTGGTTCCTTCGTCAGGTCAGATTGCGGTACGGGAACCACGTCAGCACAATCCTATATCGCGATGCGCTTTTGCCAAACATTTTGGCTGATCGCTGTTGCCAATCTTTGCCGCTCTTTCATCAGTCCATGATCGGTAGTCGGGCCTGAGCCCAAAACCGGTCGAGTTGCAGGCGCCTCAAGGCGCTGATCGCAAGCAGTAATCCGAAAAAAGGCCCCCGGGGTGCGGCTGTCCTTTTGCTTCGGATACGCGAAGAGAACTGGAAAGGAGGAAGCATGTTTTGCAGTTCCCGCATCAAGAAGCTCGCCCTGAACGGCGTTTCCCTCATCATCCACTTCGCCCATGGCGGATTGCTCGTATTCGGAATTCTCGTCGCCGTGCTGGCGACCGGCTATTTCACAGGCGCGCTGGCGCCCTATCTCGCGGTCAGGGACGCTAATGCCGCCACCGTCGAGAATGCCGTGGAGCCGGTGCGCCCCGTGGCCCTCGCCGTCAGCGTCGAGCAGGATGGGGGCGCGATCCAGAATGCGGTTCAGGTCAAGCCGCTGCGCCCCGAAATGCGCGCCGTGGCTGGTTATCTGGCGCGCAAGTATCGGGTTTCCACGATGGCGATGGAGCCTCTGGTGTCTGCCGCGCAATCGGCCGGGGCCGAACTGGGTCTGGATCCGCTCCTGATCCTGGCGGTCACGGCGGTCGAGTCGCGCTTCAATCCGTTTGCCGAAAGCACCATGGGCGCTCAGGGGTTGATGCAGGTGATACCGAAATTCCACCAGGACAAGCTGGAGGCCCATGGCACTGACAAGAGCGGGCTCCTGGATCCGGAAATCAACATACGCATCGGCGCCCGGGTTCTGAAGGAGTCCATCCGCCGGATGGGCAGCATCGAGGCCGGCCTGCAGCAATACAACGGCGCTCCTGGCGATAGCGAAGCGCCGTACGCCAACAAGGTCATGGCCGAGAAAGCCCGACTGGAGCAGGCGATGCGCCAGCAGGCTTCGCGTCGCACGCGCCCCGTCGGTGCATGACAGGCGTCCGACGGACCGCATGACCGCGCGTTCTTGGGTCATCGCCGGCATCCTCGCCCTGGCCGGGACCTCGCTGGTCGGATTTGCGGCTGAGGGAATCGAGGTCGCGACGGCTTCGGGCAAGTTCGACGAGGTGAAGGAAAGCGTCACCCTCGCCATCGAGGGGCGAGGGCTGGTCATCAACTCGGTATCCAACGTTGGAGAAATGCTGGACCGCACTGGCGCCGATCTCGGCGCGGCCCGCAAGATCTACGATAATGCGGAAGTGTTCGAATTCTGCAGCGCCAAGGTGTCGCGACAGATGATGGAAGCGACGCCCCAGAATCTCGTCTATTGTCCCTACACCATTGCGGTCTATACCGTGCCTGGGCAGCCCGGCAAGGTGTACGTCGCCTATCGCAAGCCGCCGCCCGGCCCGGCCTTCGCGCCGGTCGAGTCGCTGCTCAAGGAGATCGTAAGCGAGGCGGCGCGCTGACGCGCAGCTATCAGCCGCGTCCGAGGAGGCGGGCGATCCGCTCCGCCCCCTCTTCCAGTCGTTCGCGGCCGGTGGTGTAGGCAAAGCGCACATGGCGCCGCGGTGCGTTGGCCCCGAAATCCAGTCCCGGCGTCAGCGCCACGCCCGCCTCCTCGATCAGGCGCTGGGACAGCGTTCCGCTGTCCATTCCGAACTCACCGATTCCCGCATATAGGTAGAACGCGCCGCGCGGTTCGGCGCCGATATCGAACCCGATCCGGCGCAGGGCGGGCAGCAGAAAATCGCGCCGCGCCTCGAACTCGGCCCTGCGTTGCTCCAGTATCGAAATCGTTTCCGGTCGGAATGCCGCCAGGGCTGCGTGCTGCGCCGGCGTCGAGGGCGAAATGTAGAGGTTCTGCGCCAGCTTCTCGATATCTCGCACGAAACGTTCCGGCGCGATCAGCCAGCCCAGCCGCCAGCCCGTCATGCCGAAGTACTTCGAAAAGCTGTTCACGATGAATGCATCGTCCGCGACGCGGAGCGCGGTTTCCGCCTCGCAGCCGTAGGTCAGGCCGTGGTAGATCTCGTCCGCGATCAGGGCGCCGCCGTGCTGGCGAGCCAGATCGGCCAGCGCTGCGAGGGTGGCACCGGGCATCAGGGTGCCGGTGGGATTGGCCGGAGACGCCACCATCACGCCCTTGGTGCGGGCGGACCAGGCGGCGCCGACCTGGTCTGCGGCCGGTTGATAATCGCTGGCGGCCGACACCGGCAGCGCCCGCGGCACGCCTTCGAAAACGCGCACGAAATGGCGGTTGCAGGGGTAGCCCGGGTCGCCGAGCAGGATTTCGTCGCCGGGGTCGACCAGCACGCCCAGCGCCAGCAGCAAGGCGCCGGAGGCGCCGGCGGTAACGATCACCCGCTGCGGCGCGATGTCAACGCCGTAGCGCGTGCGGTAAAAGCCGGCAATGGCTTCGCGCAACTGCGGAATGCCCAACGCGGGTGTGTAATGAACCTGGCCGCCACGCAGGAAGCGGGCCGCGGCTTCGAGGACCGGCTCCGGAGTACCGAAATCGGGCTCGCCCACCTCCATGTGGATGATCGAACGGCCCTGGGCTTCCAGTTCCCGCGCGCGGGTCAGCAACTCCATGACGTGGAAGGGAGCTATGTCTGCCATGCGGGCGGCGATCCGCGGCAGCGGGGAAGGCAAGGCGCACATGCGGCGGGGCTTGGAAATGGGGATGGGCGAAGTGTAAACCACGCCCGTGGCGGGTGCCGGCTGCCCTGCGCCGGATGGCGACGGTCCGCTCGACGACCGCGGCCGGCGGCGGGCGTCAGTCCACCAGTGCCAGTTCGAAAAGTTCGCGCTTGAGCATGAACTCGCGCGGCAGCCCCTCCTTCAGCCTCTCGAACAACTCACCGTGCATGTGAAGCTCGGCACGCCACATCTCGGTATCGACCCGGATCAGTTCCTCGAACTGCTCGGGCCTGACCCACTCCAGCCCCGACCAATCCAGATCCTCGAAGCGCGGTATCCACCCCAGTGCCGTCTGCCGGGCGCTGCCGCGGCCCTGCACGCGATCGACTATCCATTTCAGGACCCGCATGTTTTCGCTGCATCCCGGCCACAGGAAGTTGCCCTGCTCGTCCATCCGGAACCAGTTTACGCAGAAGATGCGCGGCGGGTTGTCCACGATGTGGCCGATGCGCAGCCAGTGGTTGAAGTAGTCACCCATGTGGTAGCCGCAGAACGGCAGCATGGCGAAGGGGTCGCGCCGGACTTCGCCGATCTTGCCCGCCGCCGCCGTCGCCGTCTTTCCGAGCCGAGGGTGGCAGCCATGTAGACGCCGTAATTCCCGTTGAAAGCCTCGACCACCGGGGGCACCGTAGTGGAACGGCGGCCGCCGAAGAAGAAGGCCGAGATCGGGACGCGCTGAGGATCCTCCCAGGCCGGGTCGAGCGACGGGCACTGCGTCGCGGGTGCGGTGAAGCGGGGGTTGGGGTGCACTGCCTTGCGCCCCGTTTCCCTGCCGATCTCGGGCGTCCACGGCTTGCCCTGCCAGTCAGTGACGCGGGCCGGCGGCTGCTTGGTCATGCCCTCCCACCACACGTCGCCGTCCTCGGACAACGCGACGTTGGTGCAGATGAAGATGAAGGTACGGTCTTCCACCCGTGCCACGTCGGACGGGTCGGACCAAGCGAGATAGCTGTTGGGGCGCCTCGCCGGATTGAGTTTGATGAAGGTACCCGCTGCGACCATTTCTTCGCAAAGGCGGTTGTATTCCTCCTCCGAACCGTCGCACCAGACGATGCGGTCGGGTTCGGTCATCGCGGCCACTTCCGCGACCCAGGCTTTGAGTCGGGCATGACGTACGTAATCGGGAGGTGCGGCGCGGACGGTTTCGGACAAGCGTTGGCTGATGGGCTGTCTCCGGGAGAATCGGATGGCAATAGTCCCCGGCCGCATCATTTCTGCAATGCGGTTTCCGGGTTGCCGCGCGTGCGGCACCGGGATGGCGCTGGAATAGTTGTTGGGGCGGTGCGGGAGCCGCGGGATCATGCCACACCTACCCGGCGGCAATAGGAGGCCTTTTTGTCCCCATCAAAACGGTGAAGGGGATAGATCCGGGGGGCGGCCGCTGCGGGCCATGGCTACTGTTGCTGCCGCAAGGTAACATACGCGACTTTAGCCGACCAGCCCGTGCCCGAGGGGCACCGTGTATGAATGAGCGAGTAAAGTAGCGTTGCCCTGGACTACCACCGCCTGCCGACGCCCGGCAAGATTGCCGTCACCCCGACCAAGGCCTTGACCAACCAGCAGGATCTGTCGCTGGCCTATTCGCCCGGGGTGGCCGAAGCGTGCGAGGCGATCGTCGCCGACCCGTCCCAGGTCAGTTCTCTCACGGCGCGCGCCAATCTCATCGGCGTGGTAACCAATGGAACGGCGGTGCTCGGCCTCGGACCCATCGGACCGCTCGCCGCGAAGCCGGTCATGGAAGGCAAGGCCGTCCTTTTCAAGAAGTTTGCCGGCATCGACGTGTTCGACATCGAGATCAACGAGCGCGACCCGGACCGGCTGGTGGACATCGTCGCCTCCCTCGAGCCGACGTTCGGCGGCATCAACCTGGAGGACATCAAGGCGCCCGGAATGCTTCGAAGTGGAGCGCAAACTGCGTGAACGGATGAAGATTCCCGTGTTTCACGACGACCAGCACGGCACGGCGATCGTCGTCGGCGCGGCGGTGCTCAACGGCCTCAGAGTTGTCGGCAAGGACATTCGCCAGCGTCAAGCTGGTCGCCTCCGGAGCGGGAGCGGCGGCCCTGGCCTGTCTCGACCTGCTGGTGCTGCTGGGCTTGCCGGTGGAGAACGTCTGGGTGACCGACATCAAGGGCGTGGTGTACAAGGGCCGGGTAGATGACATGGACCCGCACAAGGCCCGCTACGCCCAGCCCACGGACGCGCGCAAGCTGGGCGACGTGATCGCCGACGCCGACATCTTCCTCGGACTGTCCGCCGGCGGCGTGCTGAAGCAGGACATGGTGAAGCGCATGGCGCCGAAGCCGCTGATCCTCGCCCTGGCCAATCCGACGCCGGAAATCATGCCGGAGGAGGTCAAGGCGGTGCGCGACGACGCCATCATGGCCACCGGTCGCTCGGACTACCCGAACCAGGTGAACAACGTGCTGTGCTTCCCCTTCATCTTCCGCGGTGCGCTGGACGTGGGCGCCACCACCATCACCGAGGCGATGAAGCTCGCCTCCGTTCAGGCCATCGCCGAACTGGCTCAGGCCGAGCAATCGGAGATCGTGACCGCGGCGTACGGCGAGCGCCAGCCGAGCTTCGGCCCGGAATATCTGATTCCCAAGCCCTTCGATCCCCGGTTGATCGTCAAGATCGCGCCTGCCGTGGCCAAAGCCGCCATGGACTCCGGCGTGGCGACGCGGCCGATCGCCGATTTCGACGCCTATCGCGCGCAGCTCGACGCCTTCGTTTACCACTCCGGCTTCATCATGAAACCGGTGTTCGCCGTGGCGAAGGAAAATCCCAAGCGCATCGTGTTCTCCGAAGGCGAGGACGAGCGCGTGCTGCGTGCGGTCCAGGTGGTCCTGGAGGAGGGGATGGCGCAGCCCATCCTCATCGGCCGTCCGACGGTGGTGGAGAAGCGCATCCAGCAATATGGACTGCGCCTCAGGATCGGCGAGGATTTTCAGCTCATCAATCCGGAGTGGGACCCGGAGCGGTATCGCCGCTACTGGTCCGAGTATCACCGCCTGGCCGAGCGCAAGGGCATCACCGAGCAGTACGCCAAGATCGAGATGCGCCGGCGTCAGACCCTGATCGGGTCGATGATGATCCACTACGGCGAGGCCGACGGCATGATCTGCGGCACCTTCGGCCTGCATCACCTTCATCTGCATTACATCGATCAGGTGATCGGACGGCGCGCCGGGGTGGCCAATTATTACGCCATGAACCTGCTGGTCATGCCCAAGCGCACCCTGTTCATCTGCGATACCTATGTCAATTACGATCCGACCGCGGAGCAGGTCGCCGAGATGACCGTCCTGGCCGCGGAGGAAGTGCGCCGCTTCGGCCTGGTACCGAAAGTGGCGCTCCTTTCCCACTCCGAGTTCGGCACCGAAAGCACGCCGACGGCAGTCAAGATGCGCCGGGCCCTGGACATTCTGTGGAAGATCGCGCCGGACCTGGAGGTGGAGGGCGAAATGCACGGCGATGCCGCGCTCTCGGAAGAGATCCGGATGTCGATCTTTCCGCGCTCGCGCCTCAAGGGCGACGCCAACCTGCTGATCATGCCGACGGTGGATGCGGCCAACATCGCCTTCAACCTGCTCAAGACGGCGGCGGGCGATGGCCTGACCGTGGGGCCGATGCTGCTTGGTGCCGCGAAGCCGGTGCATATCCTGACGCCGACCGCGACCGTGCGCCGCATCGTCAACATGACAGCCTTGACCGTTGTCGAGGCGACGGCCGGCCACCGCCAGGAGCGCGGCGCACTGTAGAAACGCCGCCGCGTGCCGTAACGGCCTGAGTTGGCACGGGCTTTTCGCGGCGGGCAGCGAGTCGTGGCAGCATCAGGCGATATCGATTCTTGAATTGACTTAAACAAGCACTTTTATCCCTCTATTTTTGCTTGCAAATCCCGATGAGATCATTACACTCTGAGAAAAATAGAAGTGCTCTCTCGAGGAGAACCGGATGAAATCAGGATCGGCAGTGCTCCCCTTGCTTTGTGCCACCCTGTTGGCGGTTTCGGCCGCGCTGAGCGGCGGTGTCCAGGCGGCGACACCCGAGAAGGCGACGCCGGCCAAGAGCGCCAGCAAGAGCGCCATCAAGCCTGTCAAGAAGGACAGCGTCAAGACGGCTCAACCTTCCACAGCGAAGAAGCAGGCGGGCGCAACCGCCACCAAGAGCGCCAAGAGCGCCAAGAGCGCCAAGACGCGGCTTACTCGGAAGCAGCAACTCGCCGTCAAGAAAGAGGCCGAATCGCGGGCAGCCGCGGCTGCCGCGTCGAGGGAACTCAACCACTTCGCCATCGATGGCGAGGGCAATCCGCTGTTGCGCTCCGCCGCCGTCGTGGTGCAGGACCAGTCCTCGGGCACCGTGCTGTTCGAAAAGAACTCAGACGCGGTGTTGCCGATCGCGTCGATCACCAAGCTCATGACGGCCATGGTGGTGCTGGACGCCAACCAGGGCCTGCGCGAGACCCTGACGATCGATGACGATGACGTGGACACGCTGCGCAACACCCGGTCGCGCCTTGCCGTCGGCACCCAGCTCATGCGCGAGGACATGCTGCGGCTGGCGCTGATGTCGTCGGAAAATCGCGCCGCCGCTTCGCTGGCGCGGCATTATCCGGGCGGCAGCGCGGCCTTCATCGCGGCCATGAATCGCAAGGCAGCGGACCTCGGACTAGCCGACACCCGCTTCTTCGATTCCACCGGACTCAATGCTGGCAATGTCTCGAGCGCTCGCGACCTGTGCAAGATGGTAATGGCAGCCACGAAATATCCGCTGATCCGGGAGTTCACCACCACGGCCGAGTACACGGTGGAGATCCATGGCCGGCCGCGCACCTTCCACAACACCAATGCGCTGGTGCGCAATCCCGACTGGGACATCGGCGTGTCCAAGACCGGTTTCATCAACGAGGCCGGCCGCTGCCTGGTCATGCAGGCCTGGCTCAACCAGAAGCCGATGATCATCGTCCTGCTCGACTCATGGGGCAAGCTGACGCGCCTGGGTGATGCCAATCGCATCAAGCGCTGGGTCGAGAGCGCGACGCTGACCGCGCGTCCGGCGAGTTGAGCGGCGGTAAGGCGGTGGCGGCACCCTTGATCGATCTGTTGCCGCCGCAAGACCCCGCCCTCCAGGAGATCCTGGCGGGGCTGGCGCGGCATCCCAAGGAACTTCCCGCAAAGTATTTTTACGACGCCGCCGGCTCGGCGCTGTTCGAGCACATCTGCGATCTGCCCGAATACTATCTGACCCGGGCCGAGCTGCAGTTGATGGAGCGTCATGCCCCGGCCATGGCCGACTTTCTCGGCGCCGGCTGCGAGTTGATCGAGTTCGGCTGCGGCTCCGGGCGCAAGACACGTCTGCTGCTGGAGGCACTGCAGCCGCTCGCCTTCGTGCCGATAGACATCTCGCGCGCCGCCTTGGAGGGCGCCTGTTCCGATCTGGCGCGGGATTTCCCGGGCGTGCGCATCACGGCGCTGCTGGCGGATTACACGCGAGCGATCGACTACCCCCGCAGCAGCGACTTGGCCATCTGTCGTCGCGCCGTCTATTTTCCCGGCTCCACGGTCGGCAACTTCACGCGCGAGGAGGCGACCGCCTTCCTGCGCATGGTGCGCGACCTGGTCGGCGACGGCGGCGCGCTGGTGATCGGGGTCGACCTCAAGAAGGACCCGGCCGTGCTGCACGCCGCGTACAACGATGCGGCGGGCGTCACCGCCGCGTTCAATCTCAACATGCTGGCGCATCTCAACCGCCGCTTCGGCGCCGACTTCGATCTGGCCGGATTCGAGCACTTTGCGTTCTATGATGAACAGATGGGGCGTATCGAGATGCACCTGCATGCGCTGCAGCCGCAGAAGGTGCGGCTGGCGGGACACTCGTTCGGATTCGCCGCCGGCGAACTGATGCGCACCGAGATTTCCTGCAAGTACGACGTGCAGGAGTTCGAGGACGTCGGTCGGCGTGCGGGCTTCCGGCCGGCCAGGACCTGGTTCGACGACGCGCAGCGCTTCGCCGTGTTCGGCTTCGTCGGCGCTTGAAACCAGCGTCGGCGGCAGGCGCGCCGGTCGGTGTGTACTCGCCTCGACGCCGAGGGTCGCTCGGCCCGGGAGGTAACGCCGATGATCGATGATCGCCACCGCTTCGAGACCGCCATCGCCCGCATCGATGCCGCCAACGCCAAAGATCCGGAGCACGAGCGGGTCGACGGACAGTCGGTGGCGAAGGAGTTGATTTACGGACGGCGCATGAGCGAAATGCTCGACCGTTTTGCGCCCGACTCCCCCGAGGCGCTGCAACTCGCCGTGCGCAGCCAGCACATCCGGCGCTGGGAAATCCCCCGCGCCTCCTATCCCCAGACGCCGTTCGGCTACAAGCAGTGGCGCGCGCGCCTGCTGAAGTTCCACGCCGAAGCCGCCGCCGCGATCCTGCGGGACGTGGGTTACGATGACGCTACGGTCGGAATGGTGCAATGCCTGCTGCGCAAGGAAGGCTTCAAGGTGAACCCGGATACGCAGACGCTGGAGGACGTGGCGGACTTGGTGTTCCTGGAGCATTACCTGGCGGATTTCGCCTCCACCCACCCCCAGTACGACGACGCGAAGCTGACCGACATACTGCGCAAGGTCTGGCGCAAGATGTCGGCCGGCGGCCGTGCAGCGGCCCTCACCCGGGTCAATCTGCCCGAGCAGTTGGTACCGCTGATCCGGAAAGCGGCCGCACAAGGGGGCGACGAATAAGTAGTCGCGGTTCAATCGCGCGACCGACGCTCCCGCCTGCCCTCAGCGCTTCTTCGCCGGCAGGTATCCGATCGTGTGGGAGATCTCTTCGGCAGTCTGGCGCACCAGCGGCGCCCAGTCCGGGTTGTAGCGGTCCGCCGGCGCCGACACCGACAGATGCCGGCCACCAGTTCGCCGGTGTCGTCGCGGATCCGGCGCGGCGATGCAGCGCAGGCCGTGTCTCGATTTCCTCGTTGTCGAAGGCGACGCCGTGGCGCCGCACGCGGTCGATTTCCTTCTCCAGCGCCGGCAGCGTGGTCATCGATGTCGGCGTGAAGCCGGGCAGGCCGGTTCGCTGGGCATATTCGCGCACCTTGTCGCGCGCCGTCCTCGGCCAGGATACAGCTTGCCGGCTGCGGTGACGTGCAGCGGCGCGCGCGCGCCGACCAGATGGACCACCCGCACCGACGAGCGTCCGCTGGAGGTGCGCTCGACATAGACGATCTCGTCGCCCTGGCGCACGCCGAGGTTGACGCTCTCGCCGATCTGCTCGTGCAGCTGTCTGCATCTGCGGCATGGCCGAGTCGCGGATGTTGATGCGCGACTTCACCAGATTGCCCAGTTCCAGCAGGCGGATGCCGAGCCGGTAGGTGCCCGGGCTCGGCGCGTTCGACGAAGCCGGTCGCCGCCATGGCGGCGAGAATGCGATGCGCCGTCGATGGATGCAGCCCGGTTTCCAGCGCCAGTTGCTTGAGGCTCACCGGGTCGTGGTAGTAGGACAGGACGTCGAGCAGCTTCATCATGCGCTCGATGACCTGGATCGGGTTCTTGTTTTCGGCGCTGGAAGGCGCTGGGCTCGGCATGGTTGCGTCATGGCCGAATACGATACTCCGAGAGTATGCCACAATGCGAAACGCAGTCTTGGCATGCGAGAAACGGAGGAGTTCATGCGCGTCGCGCTTGTTCGTCACCTGTCTCGTCGACCTGATGCGCCCGCGCATCGGCTTCGCCGCCCTCCGATTGCTGGAAGCGGCCGGCTGCGAGGTGATCGTGCCGGAAACCCAGACCTGCTGCGGCCAGCCGGCATTCAACTCGCGGCGATCGCGCCGCGGCGCGCGCGCTGGCGAAGAAGGTGATCGCCGAATTCGAGGACTACGAATACGTCGTCGCGCCCTCCGGTTCCTGCGCCGACCAGATCCGCAACGCACTATCCCGGTCTGCTCGCCGGACGACGCCGGCCTGGCGGGCGCGCGCCGCGGCGCTGCGCCGCGCAGGTCTATCGAACTGACCGATTTCCTGGTCAATGTGGCGAAGCTCGACAGCGTGCCGGGCGACTTCGACGGCAGCGTCACCTATCACGATTCCTGCGCCGGCCTGCGCGAGCCTCGGCATCAAAGCAGCAGCCGCGCGCACCTGCTGGCCAAGCTGCCGGGTGTGCGCACTGACGGAGATGGACGGCGCCGAGGAATGCTGCGGCTTCGGCGGCACCTTCTCGGTCAAGTTCGGCGAGATCTCGGCGCGCCATCGCCGAACGCAAGTGCGCCAACGTCCAGGCCAGCGGCGCCGATGCCATCGTCGGTGGCGACCTCGGCTGCCTGCTCAACATCGAAGGCAAGCTGCGGCGCATGGGCGACGAGAAGACGCGCGTGCTGCACGTCGCCGAAGTGCTGGCGGGAGAACGACTGATGGAAGATCCGCTCCATGTACTTCAAGGCCAATGCCGCGGCGGCGCTGGCCAACCCGGTCCTGCAGGGCAACCTGCGCACGTCCAAGGGCAAGTTCGTCGACAAGCGCGCCGCCATCGATCCGGGAACTGCGACGACTTCGAGGCGCACGCGCGATGCGGCGCGCCGATGCGCAACCGCGTGCTGCAGCGACCTCGACCTCTGGCTGGAGAAGTTCGAGACCGCCGGCGACGGCGCGCGGCGCCACCGTGCTGTGGGCGAAGGACGGCGACGAGATCTGCCGCCATGTGATCGACATCGCGCGCCGGCACGGCGTGAAGAAGGTCGTCAAGTCGAAGTCCATGCTGTCCGAGGAGGCCGGGCTCAACCAGGCGCTGGAGGCGGCGGGCATCCAGCCGGTGGAGACCGATCTCGGCGAGTACATCCTGCAGATCAACGACAACGAGCCGCCCTCGCACATCATCGCGCCGGTGATCCACAAGAGCCTCGACGAGGTGGCCGACCTGTTCGAGCGGGTGCACAAGAAGCCGCGCAAGACCGACATCCCGAGACTGACGCGCGAAGCGCGCGAGGTGCTGCGCGAGCACTTCCTCGACCGCCGACATGGGCATCTCCGGCGGCAACTTCCTCGTCGCCGAGACCGGCTCCGTGGCGCTGGTGACCAACGAGGGCAACGGCCGCATGGTGACCACGCTGCCGCGCGTGCATGTGGTCGTCACCGGCATCGAGAAGGTGATCCCGACGCTGGAAGACCTGTCGCTGCTGCTGCGCCTGCTGCCGCGCTCCGCCACCGGCCAGTCGCATCTCCAACTACGTCTCGCTGCTCACCGGCGTCAAGCGGCCGGACGAGCTGGACGGCCCCGAGCACCTGTACTTCATCCTGGTCGACAACGGCCGCGCCGATCTGCGTCGGCTCGCGAGTTCCAGGACATGCTGCGCTGCATCCGCTGCGGCGCCTGCATGAACCACTGCCCGGTGTACCAGACCATCGGCGGCCACGCCTACGGCTGGGTCTATCCGGGGCCGATGGGCTCGGTGCTGACGCCGCTCTACATCGGTCTCGACAAGGCGCTCGACCTGCCGCACGCCGCGACGCTGTGCAACCAGTGCGGCGTCGTCTGTCCGGTGAAGATTCCGCTGCCCGAACTGCTGCGCAAGCTGCGCGAGAAGCAGGTCGAGACAGAGGCTGCGGCCGTGGATCGAACGCGCTCGCCCTCAAGGCCTGGGCCTGGGTGGCGACGCAGCCGAAGCTCTATGCGCTGGGCACCTGGTTCGGCGTGCGCTATCTCAACTGGCTGGCGGATGGCAGCGATCGCATCCGGCGTGCTGGCGGCGGCGCCGGAATGGACGCTGGGGCCGCGACTTCCCCGCGCCCGAAGGCAGGACCTTCCGAGAACTGTACGCACAACGACAAAGGCATTAGCCACAGAGGACTCATGGACATGCGTATTCGGTGTTCTCTCGGTCCTCTGTGCCCTCTGTGGCTCTGATCTCACTTCATGCACAAGATCGTCTTCCTCGAACGGACTCCATCCGCGCCGACGTGCGGCGGCCCGCGTTCCCGCACGTCTGGGAGGAGTATCCGCTGACGCGCGCCCGGACGAGGTGCTGCGCGCGGCTGCAGGACGCCACCATCGTCATCACCAACAAGGTGGTGCTGCGCGGCGAGCTGCTGGCGCGCCTGCCGAAGCTGCGGCTGATCGCCGGGCGCCGCCACCGGCACCGACAACATCGATCTCGACTGGTGCCGCGCCACGCATCGTCGGTACCAACATCCGCGGCTACGCGGTGAACGCGGTGCCCGAGCACGTGTTGATGCTGATGCTGGCGCTGCGGCGCAAGGTGCTGGCCTATCGCGCCGACGTGGCCGCCGGCAAGTGGCAGCAGGCGGCGCATGTTCTGCTTCTTCGATCACCCGATCCGCGACCTTGCGCGGCGGCACGCATCGGCATCGTCGGCCGCGGTTCGCTGGGGCAGGGCGTGGCGCGCCTGGCGCAGGCCTTCGGCATGCGCAGTGCTGTGGGGCGAGCACAAGGGCGCCGCCGCAGTGCGGCCGGGCTACGTCTTTCCGGCAAGTGCTTGCCGAAGCCGATGTGATCTCGCTGCACTGCCCGCTCAACGACAGTACGCGCGACCTGATCGGCGAGGCCGAACTGCGCGGCGATGAAGCGCGACGCCGTGCTGATCAACACCGCCCGCGGCGGCCTGGTGGACGAGGCGCGCACTGGTCCGGGCGCTGCAGGAAGGCTGGATCGCCGGCGCCGGCTTCGACGTGCTGTCGAAGGAGCCGCCGCGGGACGGCAACTCCTGCTGGCTCGGAACTTCTGAATCTGCCCAACTTCATCCTGACACCGCATGTGGCCTGGGCCTCGCGACAGGGCCATGCAGACGCTGGCCGATCAGCTGATCGACAACATCGAAGCCTTCGTGCGCGGCGAACCGCGCAACCGGGTGGCGTAATTGCCGAGGGGCACAAGACATGGACTCGCGTGAAGACATCCTCGGCCGCATCCGCCGGCGCCTCGGCCGCACTGCGGCCAACGCCGACAGCGCGCGCGCCGGCGTGGCTGCGGCGCTGAAGGCACGGGTGCAGGGGCCCCGTCCGCCGGCAGGCACCGACCCGGTGGCACGCCTGCGGGAAAAATCGGAACTGCTGTCCAGCACGGTGGATGTCGTCCCGGCTGTCGCCCAGGTTCCCGCCGCCGCCGCACGCTACCTGCGCGAGCATGCTCTTGCCCTGCGTGCGGTCTGTGTCCCCGAAGTTGCGCACCTGGACTGGGCCGGAGCGGGTCTGGCGGTGGAGGCGCGCGCCGCGCGGGAGGACGATCTGGTCGGCATCACCGGCTCCTTCTGCGCCATTGCCGAGACCGGAACCCTGATGCTATGCTCGACTCCGGACTCCCCGGCAACCGTGAGCCTGCTGCCGGAGACCCATATCGCGATCGTGGACGCGCAGCGTATCGTGCCGGGCATGGAGGAAGCCTGGCAACTGGCGCGGGATCATTTCGGCGACCTGCCGCGCGCCGTGAATTTCATCTCCGGCCCGTCGCGTACCGGCGACATCGAACAAACCATCGTGCTGGGGGCGCACGGTCCCTATCGCGTTCATCTCATCCTCGTGACCGGCTGACTGGCCGGTCGGAGCGGGCCTCTGCCCGCGGCTGTTGACGCAATCCCGCGCGCCCCGATCGGGCGCCCGGCACGGTCTGCGCACTTCCATGCGCACCTCGACCCGGCTCAGGAGGACTCACCGATGCGGCTGTCGCTGCGATTCATCATTCCGCTCTTTCTTGCGCTGGCCGGCGTGGCCTACGCCCTCGTGCCCCTGGTCGATCAGCTCACGCTGAAGTGGTTCGTGCGCGACCTCGACATCCGGGCCACCCTGGTGGCGAACACCGTGCAGGAACCGCTGCAGGAAATTCTGGCCAGCGGCACGAGGGCAAAGATCCTCCGCTTCTTCAACAAGATCACTCAGGACGAGCGCCTCTACGCCATCGGCTTCTGCGAAACGGCAGTCGGCCAGCCGGTCGCCACGACCACCTATCCGGCGGCGCTGGACTGCAGGGACCTGGACGCCTACCGCGATCCGGCGACCCACCTGCTTCCCAGCTCCCAGGGCCCCCTGCACGTGACGATCAAGGATCTGCAGGCGGAAGGTGCGGCGATGGGGCGACTGGTGCTGGTGCACGACATGAGTTTCGTCGCAGCGCCGCAGCGAGGAAACCAAGCAGCTACGTGTTCTACTTCTTCATTGGCCTCGGCGGCCGTCGTCTCGCTGATCACGGTGGTCATCGCGCAGCTCAGTCCTGGCGCGGCTGGGTGCCCGGCATGCGCGCGCTGCTGCGCGGCGAAGGGCTGCTGCGGCCGGTGCCAGAAATTCAACGTGCCGGAGCTTCAGCCGATCGCGCGCGACCTGCGCACGCCTGATCCGCGAGCTCGAATCGGAGTACCGGCCGCGCGACGACAGCCAGATCTGCCTGGACGCCGGACAGCGCTGCGCGCCATCCTGCGCGGCGAGCTGCGCGGCGAGGACATTCATCGTCGTCTCCAACCGCGAGCCCTACATCCACCAGCGCGCAGGCGACGGCGTCGAGGTGCAGCGTCCGGCCAGCGGCCTGGTCACGGCGCTGGAGCCGATCATGCGCGCCTGCTCCGGCACCTGGATCGCCCACGGCAGCGGCTCGGCCGACCGCGACGTGGTCGACGCCCACGACCGCGTCGCGGTGCCGCCGGAGCATCCGGCCTACCAGATCCGCCGCGTCTGGCTGACCGCCGGAGGAGGAGGCGGGCTACTACTACGGCTTCGCCAACGAGGGCCTCTGGCCGCTGTGCCACATCGCCCACGTGCGGCCGACCTTCCGCGCGGCGGACTGGGAGCAGTACGTCGCGGTCAACCGCAAGTTCGCCCGGGCCGTGGTCGAGCGAGGCGAAGACCGACAATCCCATCGTGCTGGTGCAGGACTACCACTTCGCGCTGCTGCCGCGCATGATCCGCGAGCGGCTGCCCGAGGCGACCATCATCACCTTCTGGCACATCCCCTGGCCGAATCCCGAAGCCTTCGCCATCTGCCCGTGGCGCGAGGAGCTCCTCGACGGCCTGCTCGGCAGCAGCATCCTCGGCTTCCACACCCAGTTCCACTGCAACAACTTCGTCGACACGGTCGATCGCTTGCTCGAGGCGCGGGTCGATCGCGAGACGTTCACCGTCTCGCTACGGCGGCAAGCTGACCGCGGTGCGCCGCTACCCGATCTCCATCGAGTGGCCGCCCGCCGCGGACCTGCGTCGCCAAGCCGGTGGAGCAGTGCCGTGCCGACGTGCGGCAGCGCCACGGCCTGCCGCCGGACAATCTGATCGGCGTCGGCGTCGATCGGCTCGACTACACCAAGGGCATCGTGGAGCGCTTCCGCGCCGTCGAGCGCCTGCTCGAACTCGAACCCGAGTGGATCGGCCGCTTCACCTTCATCCAGATCGCCGCGCCGACGCGCTCCGGCATCGACGCAGTACCAGGACCTACGAGGCGCAGGTGCGCGCGCTGGCGGCGCGCATCAACGAGCGCTTCGCGCGCGGCGGCCACCGCCCATCGTGCTCAAGGTCGAGCACCACGAGCCGCGCGAGGTCTACGAGTACTACCGCGCCGCCGACCTGTGCTTCGTCAGCAGCCTGCACGACGGCATGAACCTGGTGGCCAAGGAATTCGTCGCCGCCCGCGACGACGAGCGCGGCGTGCTGATCCTGAGCCAGTTCACCGGCGCCGCGCGCGAACTGCCGGAGGCGCTGATCGTCAATCCCTACGACGCCGACCAGTGCGCCGCCGCCCTGCACGTGGCGCTGACCATGCCGCCGGCGGAGCAGCGCGACCGCATGCGCCTGATGCGCGGCCTGGTGCGGCGAGTTCAACGTGTATCGCTGGGCCGGGCGCATGCTGCTCGATGCCGCCAGCATGCGCCGGCGCGGGCGCCTGCTGGACAAGCCGAGAGCAACGTGCACAGCTGCGCCAGAGCGGCTGACCCGCGGCGGAGCGAAGCTGGCAACATATGCAGGCAAGACAATGGATATGCCCAGGAAAATCGACATGCAATGCGCGCGAGCGGACCGCCCCTGCCGGAAGGTGGGCCTATCTTCCTCGACGTCGACGGCACCCTGCTGGAGATCGCCGACACGCCGACCGCCGTGCGGGTCGATCGCGCAGTTGCTGGCGCTGGTTGCAGCGCCTGCATCGAGGCGGCGGCGGCGCCGTGGCGCTGATCAGCGGCCGCGCGCATCGTCCGACCTCGACGGCCTGCTTCGCCGGCCTGCGGCTGCCGCTGGCCGGCCAGCACGGCCTGGAGCGCCGCGACGCGGCCGGCGGCCTGTGCATGCACGCCTGCGCCGCCGGCGGCCAACTGGCGCCGGCTGCGGCAGCGCTTCGACGCCATCGCTCGCCGCGCCATCCCGGCCTGCTGCTGGAGGACAAGGGCGCTGACGCTGGCGCTGCACTATCGGCGGGCGCCCCAGGCTGGCAGGCGTAAGTGCAGCGCGCTGATGGACGGGCATCGCTGAAGCGCCGGGGGACAGGTCTGCGTATGCAGACGGGCAAGATGCGTGGTCGAGATCAAGCCGGCCGGCATCGACAAGGGCACGGCCATCGCCGAGTTCCTGGACGAGGCGCCGTTCCGTGGCCGGCGTCCCGGTCGTTCATCGGCGACGACGTCAACGACGAGCACGGTTTCGCGCGTCGTCAACGCGCTGGGCGGCAGTCTCCATCAAGGTCGGCGACGGGCCACACCTGCGCCCGCTGGCGCCTGCCCGACGTCGCCGCCGTGCGCGCCTGGCTCGCGCGCTGCCGATGCGCCTGGCACGACTTCCGATCCTGGAGGGCAACGACGAATGAACACGCTCGATCTGGCCCTGATCGGCAACGGCACGCATCGGCGCCCTGGTCGACGCGCGGGGCGCGATCGTCTGGGGCTGCTTCCCGCGCTTCGACGGCGACCCGGTGTTCTGCTCGCTGCTGCGCAACGGCGACGAGGCCGAGGACTTCGGCTTCTTCGCCGTCGAACTGGCGGACTGCGAGCGCGTCGAACAGCACTACCTCGACGAACACGGCCGATCCTCGTCACCCGCCTCTACGACCGCCACGGCGGCTGCGTCGAGATCACCGACTTCGCGCCGCGCTTCGGCCAGTACGGCCGCATGTTCCGGCCGATGATGCTGGTGCGCCGCGTGCGGCGGCTTGCCGGCAGCCCGCGCGTCACCCTGCGCCTGCGCCCGGCCTGCGACTACGGCGCCAGCGCCCGCCGACGTCACCTGGGGCAGCAACCACGTCCGCTACGTGGCGCCCGACCTGGTGCTGCGGCTGACCACCGACGCCTCGATCACCGCCGTGCTCGCAGGAGACGCCCTTCTTCCTGGAAGACACGGTGACCCTGCTGCTCGGCGCCGACGAGACCGTGCACGAGGCGGCCGGCGAGGTGGGGCGGCGCTTCCTCGACGAGACCGCGCAGTACTGGCGCGAGTGGGTGCGCTTCCTGGGCATTCCCTACGAATGGCAGGAGGCGGTGATCCGCGCCGCCATCACGCTCAAGCTCAACGCCTACGACGACACCGGCGCCATCATCGCCGCCATGACCACCTCGATTCCCGAGGCGGCCGGCAGCGGCCGCAACTGGGACTACCGCTACTGCTGGCTGCGCGACGGCTACTTCGTGGTCAATGCGCTGAACCGCCTGGGCGCCACGCGCACCATGGAGCGCTACCTGGGCTACATCGTCAACATCGCCGCCGACGCCGCGCGGCGGCCCGCTGCAGCCGGTCTATCGGCATCGACGGCCGCGCCGACGCTCGAGGAACGCGAGGTGCCGGCGCTGCCGGGCTATCGCGGCATGGGGCCGGTGCGCGTCGGCAACCAGGCCTACCGGCAGGTCCAGCACGACGTCTATGGCTCGGCCATCCTCGCCGCGACCCACGTCTTCTTCGACCGGCGCCTGACGCGCCGCGGCGACGAGGCCCTGTTCCAGCCGCCTGGAGCCGCTGGGCGAGACAGGCCGTGCGCATGCTACGACCAGCCCGATGCCGGCCTGTGGGAGCTGCGCGGCAGCGCGCGCGTGCACACCTTCTCCGCCGTCATGTGCTGGGCGGCCTGCGACCGGCTGGCGCGCATCGCCGCCCACCTCGGGCTGGCCGAGCGCGCCGACTACTGGCGCGGGCACGCCGACCGCATCCACGCGCATCATCTGCGAGCGCGCCTGGAGCGACAAGCGCGGCGCCTTCGTCTCCACCTTCGACGGCGAGGCGCATGGATGCCAGCCTGCTGCTGCTGGCCGAGGTCGGTTTCCTCGACGCCGACGATCCGCGCTTCGCCGCCACGGTCGCGGCGGTCGAGCAGCGATCTGCGGCGCGGCGACTTCATCTTCCGCTACGTCGAGAAGGACGACTTCGGCGAGCCGGAGAATGCCTTCCTCGTCTGCACCTTCTGGTACGTCAATGCGCTGGCCGCGCTCGGCCGCGCGCGACGAGGCGCGCGCGCTGTTCGAGAAGCTGCTCGCCTGCCGCAACCGCCACGGCCTGCTGGCCGAGCACATCGATCCGCGCACGCGGCGAGCAGTGGGGCAACTTCGTGCAGACCTACAGCATGGTCGGGCTGATCAACTCCGCGATCCGGCTGTCGATCCGCTGGGACCAGGCGTTCTGAGCCGCGGCCGGGCCGGGGGCGCTGGTTTCCACCATGGGAGGGAGGAGTCATGCTGCTGCGCTTGTTGCTGCTGGGAACGTGGTTGGTGCTGTCGGGCATCGCACCGGCGCGGAGCGCGGACGTCGCGCCCCACGCCATCGACATTCCGTCCTGGTTTGCCGAGACCTTCCTCGATTTCCGCGACGACATCCGCGAGGCGACCAAGGCCAGGAAGCGCGTCATGGTCTATTTCGGCCAGGACGGCTGCCCCTACTGCAAGGAGCTGATGCAGACCAATTTCTCCCAGCGCGCCATTGTGGAAAAGACGCGCCGGCACTTCATGCCGATCGCGCTGAACATCTGGGGCGACCGCGAGGTGACCTGGATCGACGGCAGGCGCATGGGCGGAGAAGGATTTCGCCAAGATGCTGAAGGTCCAGTTCACCCCCACGCTCCTGTTCCTCGACGAGAAGGGGGAAGTGGTGGCGCGGCTCAACGGCTATTACCCGCCGCACCGCTTCGAGGCGGTGCTCGATTATGTCGCCGGCGGCATGGAGAAGAAGCAGCCGTTCCCCGAGTACATGAAGACCGCCGTCCGCGAGGCGGCAAACGACAAGCTGAACGAGCAGGCGTTCTTCCTCAAGCCGCCCTACGACCTGCGCCGCCGGCCAGGCGGCAAGCCGCTTGCGGTGCTGTTCGAAACGCGCTCCTGTGCGCCCTGCGACGAGATGCACAAGGAAGGCTTCAAGCGCAAGGAGGTGCAGGCGCTGTTGCCCGGCTTCGACATGGTGCGCTTCTCCCTGTCGGACCGCGCCGAACTCACCACGCCGGGCGGCACGAAGACGACGGGCGAAGCCTGGGCGCGCGAATTGAAGATCAGCTACACGCCCAGCATCGTGTTCTTCGATACCGGCGGCAAGGAGGTCTTTCGCGTCGAGGCCTACCTGCGG
The DNA here is from genome assembly GCA_963823455.1 of uncultured beta proteobacterium. GTDB lineage: Bacteria > Pseudomonadota > Gammaproteobacteria > Burkholderiales > Rhodocyclaceae > CAVPDA01. The sequence continues at coordinate 383,993 of CAWGLO010000003.1, read as the reverse complement.
CCTTTCCACCTCGCCACCTCCTTCGAATACGTGGCCGGCGGCGGCTACCGCACCGAACCCGAGTTCCAGCGCTACCTCCAGGCCAAGGCGGAGAAGATGCGCGCCCGCGGCGACAAGATCGAACTCTGGGAATAGGCCGGGTCCGGCGCGAAGCGCAGACCCGGCATCGGTCTGGTTGAAGCCGAACCTCGCGGGCTGGGCTTATCGGAGTGCAGATGGAATAGAAGCGGGGATTGAAGATCGCGCCTTTGGCCGCTGTCCTGGAACAAGCGCAGGCCAACGCATCGCCTGATTCATCGGCCGCGCCGGCGTTCCCGCCGAACATTTCGATTGCAATTGTCGGCGTTCCAGTGCACAGTGCGGGCCAGCGATCTTCAAGCACTGCTGCTGTTGTCTGGTTCAGTATCCGCAGTCCTGCGGTATTTCTCCCTTCATCACCCCGCTGTCTTGAGCTTCGCCCTACACCGGGGCCATGCCCCCTTTTATCGTTCTTCAAGGAAACTCAAGACATGACAACAGGCACAGTGAAGTGGTTCAACGATTCCAAAGGCTTTGGCTTCATCACCCCGGAGGCGGGTGGCGAGGATCTCTTCGCCCATTTCTCCGCGATTCAGGGACAGGGCTTCAAGACCCTCAAGGAAGGACAGCGGGTTAGTTTCGACGTCACCACCGGCCCCAAGGGCCAGCAGGCGTCGAACATTCGCTCGGCTGACTGAGCACGCGCTCAGGGTCGGCATGGCGGGCTCGCCATGCCGCAAAGACCCCGGGAGACGGGCGCAGGGCATCGGCTCTCGCCGCCTCCCCCGCGGATCAGCCCGGCATCGGCCGGGCTTTTTCATTCCCGTTCCCACCTGGAGACCAGCCCATGGCCAAGGAAGAACTGATCGAAATGAAGGGTGTAGTGATGGAAGTGCTGCCCGACGCGCGCTATCGGGTCACGCTCGACAATGGCCACAATATCGTGGCATACACCGCCGGCAAGATGCGCAAGAACCACATCCGCATCATTGCCGGCGACATGGTTTCCCTCGAAATCTCCCCCTATGACCTCAGCAAGGGGCGCATCTGTTTCCGGCACCTCGCAGAACGAGGCCCCGTCACGATCGCGCGCCGGCGCTACTGAGAAACCATCCGCCGCCGGCCCGCGACACGGCTTTGCGACCGGCGCTGCGTCACCACATCCACTTCCGCCGCAGTATCATGACCGGACACGAATCGGTATGCCGGAAACGTGGACGGCAACCTGGCAGGAGTGAACGCGACGAGATGTTTGCCAGCCGCGGAACGGTCGTGTCCGACCCGGCATTCACGGAGCGCGACCATCGGCGCTCGAATCTGCATCGGACAATGACGGCCAGGCGATTTCGAGCGACCCAAATGCGGTAGTGCGCGAGCTGCCCGGGTCGTGGATTGATCCGTTGCGACAGAGGGAGGTGGTCCCGTGATGATCGAGTCCCTGCTGCTCACCGTAGCACGCATCGTCACGTTCGACCGGCAGCGACCGCTGACCAATGCAACCGGATTCTTCTTCCAGCGCTCGGAGCGCCTGTTCCTCGTGACCAGCCGCCACGTCATGGCGGACGAACAGAGCAAGCATTTTCCGGATCGAATCGAGATCGAATTGCACGTCGATCCAGGGAACCTGGCCGAATCGACGGGGTTCTCGATTCCGCTTTATCGCGACGGGAGGAGCGTCTGGCGTCAGGGACAGGACTCTTCCGGGGACATCGATGTTGCCGCCATCGAGATCGAACGCGATGCACTGCCGCGGACGACCGTCCTCCAGGCCTTCACGCCGCAACACCTGCCTTCGCGGTTCGACGAAGTCGAGGTCGGCACTTCCCTGCTGGTGGTCGGTTTCCCGCTCGGCTTCCACGACACGCTGCACCACATGCCCGTGGTGCGCCACGCCATCATCGCTTCCTCGTTCGGCCTGCGCTTCAAGGGGGAGGGTTACTTCCTCACCGACGCCCGTACCCATCGCGGTACCAGCGGAGCACCCGTCGTAATGCGCATGATCAGTCCCCACGCCACGGTGCGGGACTTGCCGTGGATGCTCCTCGGCGTTCACTCCGCGCGCCTCGATGTCGGGACGCGGGACATGGAGTTGGACGAGGCCCTCGGATTGAATTCAGCCTGGTACGCCGACATCCTTCTTGCACTCACCGCATGACGAGGGCAGGCCCCGGACACCAAGCGGACGCGCCGGGCGGATGCCGGCACTTCGTGCCTGGGCCGCCCCCGGCTGGCGGCGCGCGGCTTAGCTGAACATGCTGTACCGGCCCCTGCGCCGGTGTCGGGACTGCACCCGCCCGTTTGAGCCTTGTGCGCTGTCGCCCTTGGGCGCACGCCGCGACGCGAGCCGGCGCTGCCGACGAGAGCTTGGCAGCCGACTCCTTGTGGATCAGGCGCTTAGCGGAGCCGCGGGCGAATCTAAGCGCGGCTTCCGGCGCCGGCCCGAGGGGGCAAACAATGGAAGGGGCCGACATCGCTGCACCCTCATTCATTTCGGTCGCGTTGAAAGCATATTGTAAGGTCGGACGGGTGGTCTATATTGGTTATTGTTCAGCGAAACGGGGCTCCGGGGGAGGCGCTGATGAATACCCTTGCCGCGTCGAACCCTCATTCACTGAATACGCCGGCAGCCGCATGGATTGCGCGGTCTGGTGTCCTCAACCAAAAAAATCACGTGAAAAATCACCAACGGAGGAGTCGCATATGAGCAATCATCGAAGAGGTGTGCTCGTCGCTGCAGCGATCACCGCAGTGACGATATCGTTCTTGCCCGACATCGGCGAGGCCCAGGGACCGCCCATCGTGCCGGGGCAGCGGCCTGCGGCGGCCGACGTGTCCATCAATTCCACCAGCGTGAATCGCGACCGGAAGCCAAGGAGGGCCGTTCGCGAGAATGCGATCGTTCGCAATCCGGAACTTCACCGTGATCGGCATCAACGACCTCGGCATGCACTGCGGCGACCTGGACACCCGGATTGCTGAGCATCCTGCCGCCCTACAACGTGCTTCACGCCCAGGTCATCCGCAAAGGCCCGCGGCCGACCATCCTGAAGGACGATGCGGTCGGCGTCTCCTTCTCGGCAGCTTCGAGCCGGTTCGACACCGTGTTCGACCCGGACCAATCCGCAGCCTCCCGGCTTCGACATCGTGGGCGGAGGTGCGCCTTTCGCCGGGGTGTTCAAGACGAACTTCTGGGACTCGGTCAATGCCGGTGCGTACAACCCGTTCTACCCGTTCGACATCGTGCCGCCACCGATTCCGCTCGATCTCGGCCTGATCGTGCCCGACCCGGCTGAGCTGCCGTCCCTGGTGGTGGCGCAGCAGGCCATGCCGGGCATCCGCGTCCCCTACGTCCAGAACGACGCGGAGAGATTCGCCCGTTTCGAGACCGATCTCCCGTTCTTCGCGAGCTTCCCCTTCGGTTACTCCCTGACCAATCTCAACTGGTTCTCGGCCGACGGCGTGCCGATCACCACCTTCGACGACTTCGGGCGCGGTCAACCCCTATCCGCTGATGCGCGTCGCCGCGTTCGACAATCGCAACCGGCGGGTGCTCGCCACCGTGGACACGGTGATGCCCATCTCCGGCGAGGCCGACTGCCGCAACTGCCATACCAACAACGATGCCTCCAACGGCGACCTGGGCGGCGCCATCGTCGGACCCGGCGGCGGACTGCCGGTGGCGACCGCGTTCGACGATCCGCAATTCGGCAAGGTGCCGCTGGCGGTGAGCGTCGAGTATGCCCAGGACCTCAACATCCTGAGGTTCCACGACCGCAACCGGACGCAGGCCAACAGCAACAACTACACCGACACCGCAGGCAACCCGATCCCCTGCGTGATCGATGCCACCAACCCCAACGGCAACGAGAACTGCCTCATCAACCAGGCGCTGGTGCAGGGCAAGCCGGTGGTCTGTCAGGCCTGTCACTACACCCCGGCGCTGGACCTGGCGCAGGTCGGTCCCCTGGGCGGCTCGCTCCAGTTCAGCGACACCAGCGGCCTGACCAATGCCAACGGCAGAGCGCAGCGCAACAAGCCGACCATGTCGCGGGCGATCCATCGCCGCGCCCACGGCACCAACGGCCGCTTTTCGCCCTTCGAGATGCCGCCGCCGAACCTGCCGGATCTCCGCAATCAGGTGGTGACCGCCCAGGCCTGCGTGTTCAACCCGACCACGGGACGGTCGTGGCACCGACTGCCGGCAGCTTTGCCGCCGCGCGGTGCGACGAATGTGCGGCGCGCGGACTGACCGTGGCCCAGTGCGCCGTGGAGCAGACCTGCTACCAGTGCCATCCGGGCACGTTCACCAAGTGCCTGCGCGGTGCGATGGGCGGGTCCGGCACCTTCTGCCAGGACTGCCACGGCGACATGGAGCAGGTGGGCAACGACTTCTCGGTCGCCTTCTCCACGGCCTTCCCGTTCGGTTCGCCGGAGGCCGCCGCCGCCGGGGCAGGGCCTGCGCATCCCCTGGGCCGACGAGCCGGGTTGCCAGTCCTGCCATCTGGGCGACGCGGTGAATCAGCCGGACGACAAGACCGGACTTCATCTATGCCGACGACGGCATCCGCCTGCTTCAGGCCTGGACGCCGGTGAGCGTTCCCCCCGTCGTCATCGACGGAACTCCAGTTCCAGCCCGCCAGCACGCTGGCGCGCCCGATCTCCTCGCCCAACTCGCGCTTCGCCGAAGACCAGATCGACGGCAAGCGGGTGCTGTTCCGCTTCAGCAAGGGCGGACGTGCCATCACCCTGGCCAACGGCCAGCCTGCCTTCACCGGCCACCGGGGCGTGTTCTGCCAGGCCTGCCACGGCAGCACCCACGCCGAGTGGCCGGTGACGCCCAATACACCGGCAGGTGTCTGGCCACCGCCCGAGGGCAGCTTCGTCGGCAACGACAACGTCACCGCCGGGCAGTTGCAGGGTCACACCGGCACCATCATCGAGTGCGACACCTGCCACAAGGGCGACTTCACCGTGCAGAACGGCCTCGGCGGGCCGCACGGCATGCACCCGGTGGGCGGCAAGGACAGCACCGGTTACTCCCAGTGGTGGGTGAACAACCACCGCAACGTGCTCGGGGAGGACGCGTCGCTGCAGACCAAGATCGACCGCTGCGGCGTGTGCCACGGCGTGGAAGGCCAGGGCACGGTGCTCTCCGTCATGCGCCAGGATCGCACCCTGATCCGCTTCGGCGGCCGTCAGATCACCATCAACGCGGGACAGCAGGTGGCATGCACGACCTGCCACACCCGAGGCAACCCGATGGCGCCGGAATCGGCGACGGTGACAGCGCGCAACTAGAAAGGTCGTTCGTCCATCAGGGGCCCATTCCCGCAAGGGGATGGGCCTTTGTGCTGTCCATGCCTTCGCGCACTCGGTCCGGCCCTGCGCCCGGTGTTAGAATCCGCGGCACTTCTACGAGGCCCGATCGATGAACAACACCAACCCGAGCCGAGACCCAGTGCCGCCGATTCGCGGCGGGCTGCGCTCCGCAAGACGCTTGATCATTGCCGCGCTCCTGTGCGGCAATGCCCTGCCGGCGTTTGCGGCCGGCGACGGTCCGGCGCTGCTCGGCATCCCCGTCGATTTCATCCTGTTCGGCCTGACGCTGCTGGGCGTCGCCCTGTTCCACCACTACACGCTGCAGGTGGCGCTCACGGGGCTGGCCACCATCACGACCTACAAGCTCGTCTTCACCGGCTTCAAGCACGGCGCCGGTATCGCCGGCTTCGGCGCGCACATGGGCCACGAATGGGTGATGCTGGTCAATCTGCTCGGCCTGCTGCTGGGCTTCGCACTGCTGTCGCGCCATTTCGAGGAAAGCCACGTGCCGGAGGCGCTTCCGCGCTACCTGCCGGACGACTGGAAAGGCGGCTTCGTGCTGCTGGCGATGATCTTCGTGCTCTCCAGCTTTCTCGACAACATCGCCGCCGCGCTGATCGGCGGCACCGTCGCCCGCATCGTCTTCCGCCACAAGGTGCATATCGGCTATCTCGCCGCCATCGTCGCCGCCTCCAACGCCGGCGGCTCCGGCAGCGTGGTGGGCGACACCACCACCACCATGATGTGGATCGACGGCGTCGATCCGCGCGACGTGCTGCACGCCTATGTCGCCGCCGCCGTCGCCCTGGTGATCTTCGGCATTCCGGCAGCGCTGCAGCAGCACAAGCATTCGCCCATCGTCAAGGACGCCCCGGTGGGCGATCCATATCGACTGGACGCGGGTGGGCATCGTGGCCGTGATCCTGATCGCGGCCATCAGCGTCAACGTCACGGTGAACGTCAAGTTCCCCGAGATCTCGGACCGCTTCCCCTTCCTCGGCGCCGCCGTGTGGGTGGCGCTGCTCGCCACGGCGGCGATCCGCAAGCCGGAGTGGAGCCTGCTGCCCGAGGCCTTCAAGGGCTCGGTCTTCCTGCTCTCCCTGGTCCTGTGCGCTTCCATGATGCCGGTGGAGAAACTGCCGCTCGCCTCCTGGCAGACCGCGCTCGGCCTGGGCTTCGTTTCCTCGGTGTTCGACAACATTCCGCTCACCGCGCTGGCGCTCAAGCAGGGCGGCTACGACTGGGGATTCCTGGCCTATGCGGTGGGCTTCGGCGGCTCGATGATCTGGTTCGGCTCGTCCGCCGGCGTCGCCCTGTCCAACCTGTTCCCCGAGGCCAAGTCGGTGGGGCGCTGGCTGCGCCACGGCTGGTTCATCGCGATCGCCTATGTGATTGGCTTCTTCGTGATGTTGGCGGTGGCGGGGTGGGAGCCCCATGCGCCGCACAAGGATGCGCCGCTGCCGGCTCACGCTCAGGGCGCGAGCCACGTCGCCGCCGCGGCGCGGTGATTGATTTCGGACAACAGGAGGCGAGCAGGCACGGTATAGCCTGATCGCAGCGTTCCGATCTGGAGGATGAAGCCATGCTGAAAGCGCTGCTGCCGGTGGACGGCTCCGAGAACTCGCTGCGCGCGGTGAAGCATCTGATTACCCTGGTGCAGGGACGGGAGCCGATGGATGTGCATATCCTCAACGTGCAGGAACCCATCGACGCCTGGGAAGTGAGGCGCTGCTTCAAGCCGGAAGAGATCGAGGCGATGCAGGTGTCCGCCGGCGGCGATGCGCTGCAGGCTGCCAGGATGCTGCTGGAAGAGGCCGCCGTTCCCTTCACGGCGCAGGTGCTGATCGGCGACGTGGCCGAGTCCATCGCCCGCTATGCCCACGAGATCGGCGCCGACAAGATCATCATGGGCACGCGCGGCATGACTCCGCTGGCCAATCTGATGCTCGGTTCCATCGCCACCAAGGTCATCCACCTTACCGAAATTCCAGTCACGTTGGTGAGGTGACGCCGGGGCCGGCGCCTGCCTCGCGCGGCCGTCCCGCACGGTGGGCTGGACCAGCCTGTTCCTGCTGACCCTCTACCTTCTCAATTCCTACGTTCTGTTCCTCCATGACGAGTGACGGAAACAACACGCCTGCCCCGGCGCCGCCGGTCTGGCACGGCCTCGATGCGGGCGATGTCGCGCGCGCCCTGAACACCGATCTGCAGCAGGGGCTGAGTGCCTCCGAGGCGGCGCGCCGGCTGGAGCAGGGCGGGCCCAACGAACTGCGCGCGGCTCACCGCCGCTCCCCATGGCAGATGCTGGCGGCCCAGTTCACGGACTTCATGATCCTGGTCCTGATCGGCGCCGCCGTCGTCGCCGGCGTGGTGGGCGAGCCCCAGGATGCCATTGCCATCGTGGTCATCGTCGTGCTCAACGCCTTCGTCGGCTTCTTCCAGGAGTTCCGCGCCGAGCGCTCCATGCAGGCGCTGCGCAAGCTCGGTTCGCCCCATGCGCGGGTGGTGCGCGACGGGCAGGTGGCAGACATCGCGGCCCGGGATCTGGTGCCGGGTGATGCGGTGCTGCTGGAAGCGGGAAACATCGTGCCGGCCGACCTGCGCCTCATCGGAATCGGCCCAACTCAAGGTGCAGGAGGCGGCGTTGACGGGCGAGTCCCAAGCCGTGGACAAGCAGACGGCGCTGTTGGAGCAGGGCGACCTGCCGTTGGGCGACCGCCGCAACATGGCCTACAAGGGTACCGTCGTCACCTATGGCCGGGGCCGCGGCCTGGCGGTGGGCACGGGGATGGCCACCGAACTGGGCCGCATCGCCACCCTGCTGGAAGCGGCCGGCGACCAGCAGACGCCGCTGCAGCGGCGTCTCGCCCAGTTCGGCAAGCGCCTGGCCCTGGCCGCGCTGGGCATCTGCGTCATCGTGTTCGTCGCCGGGTTGCTGCGCGGCGAAGCCCTGGTCCTGATGTTCCTCACCGCGGTGAGCTTGGCGGTGGCCGCGATTCCCGAGGCGCTGCCCGCCGTGGTGACGGTGGCGCTGGCGCTGGGGGCGGGCAGGATGGCGAGCCGCAATGCCCTGGTGCGGCGGCTGCCGGCGGTGGAAACCCTCGGTTCCGTCACCTTCATCTGCTCCGACAAGACCGGTACCCTGACCCAGAACCGGATGAGCGTCGCCGCGCTGCATGCCGACGGCGCGACCGTCGAAACGGTGCAGGACGCGCCCCGCAGCGGGCCCTGGCCGCTGCTGCTGCGCGCGCTGGCCCTGTCCAACGATGCGCAGGCGGATGGCTCGGGCGAGATGAAGGGCGATCCCACCGAAGTCGCGCTCTACGCCGCGGCGCGGGAAGCAGGTTTCGACAAGGCACTGCTCGCCGGCGACTACCCGCGCGTCCTGGAACTGCCCTTCGATTCCGAGCGCAAGCGCATGACCACTTTCCACGCCGGCCCGGACGGTCTGCTCGCGTTCACCAAGGGCGCGCCGGAGGCGGTGCTGGCGCACTGCGCCGGCGTCGCCCGCGGGCAATCCGAATCCCTGATCGACGCCGGGCAGTGGACCGCCGTCGCCGATCGCATGGCGGCGGAGGGGCTGCGCGTGCTGGCGGTCGCCTTCCGGCGCTGGCCGCAGAGGCCGGCCGCGCCCGACCCCGACGTCATCGAACACGACCTGGTGCTGCTGGGACTGGTGGGCCTGCTCGACCCGCCGCGGGAGGAGGCCGGCGCGGCGGTGGCGGAATGCATGTCCGCCGGCATCACGCCGGTGATGATCACGGGCGACCATCCGGTGACGGCGCGCGCCATTGCGCGCCGCCTCGGCATCGCCGACGACGGCGACGCCGTGATCGACGGCGCGGCGCTCAAGGCGCTCTCCCCGACGGCGCTCGAGGAGCGGGCCGGTGCGGTGCGGGTCTATGCCCGGGTCGATCCGGAGCAGAAGATCCGCATCGTCGAGGCGCTGCAGGGGCGCGGCGAGATCGTCGCCATGACCGGCGACGGCGTAAACGACGCGCCGGCGCTGAAGCGGGCGGACATCGGGATAGCGATGGGCAAGGGCGGCACCGACGTGGCGCGCGAGGCCTCCAGCCTGGTGCTGCTCGACGACAACTTCGCCACCATCGTCGCCGCGGTGCGCGAGGGGCGGCGCATCTACGACAACATCCGCAAGTTCATCAAATATACGATGACGAGCAACTCGGGCGAGATCTGGACCATCTTCCTCGCCCCCTTCCTGGGTCTGCCGATTCCCCTGCTGCCGATCCACATCCTGTGGATCAACCTCGTCACCGACGGCCTGCCGGGTCTGGCCCTGGCGGTCGAACCCCAGGAGCGCGGCGTCATGCAGCGCCCGCCCCGTCCGCCCAAGGAGAGCGTATTCGCCCGCGGCATGTGGCAGCACATCGTGTGGGTCGGACTGCTCATGGGCGGCGTGTGCATCGCCACCCAGGCCTGGGCCTATGGCACCGGCCAGGCGCATTGGCAGACCATGGTGTTCACCGTGCTAACCCTGTCGCAACTCGGCCACGCCCTGGCGGTGCGCTCGGAGCGGGATTCCCTGTTCCTGCAAGGCCTGCTCAGCAACCGGCCGCTGCTGGGGGCGGTGCTGCTCACCCTGGCGCTGCAACTGGCCGTGATCTACGTGCCGGCGCTGAACGGCATCTTTCACACCGCGCCCCTGTCGCTCGGCGAACTCGGCGCCTGTCTATTGCTCTCGACCCTCGTGTTCTTCGCCGTCGAGATCGAGAAAGTGCTGGTGCGGGCCGGCCGGCTTTACCGCCAGGAGCCCTGATCAGGGGGCTCCCGGCAGGCACGCACCTCATACCGTGCCGCGGAGGACTCGCCTCAGACTCTGCCGCCGGGGTGCGAGCAGCAGTCGTCTGCGGCAAAGGCGCTTTCTTAACGAATCGATGATCGGGGCGCAGGGGAGCCCCGGGGCAACTCCCGCCGCTACTTGGCCTGCAAGCGGTAGATGTACTCGGTCAAGGCCAGGATGCGACTGCGCACGAACGCCTGCTCGTCATAGGGAACGTCCATGTAGTACTCGGCGGCCGCTGTTCGGTACTGCTGACCCCAGATCGGCATTTCCCGCTTGCCGTGGGCCTTGATCTCGATGGTGCCGTCAATGGTTTCATAGACCCGCGCGAACGGGAAGACGCCGTTGTTTCCCTTCGACAGGATGGTCAGGTCCGGAATGCGGGCCTTCAGGAGTTCCGCATACGTTCCCTCTGCCTTGCCGCTGGCACCGTGGCATAGCGCGCAGTTCGCGTCGTATTCACGCTTGCCCAAGTCGATCTTTCCGCCGGCCAAGGCGCCGACTGGCACGGCCATCAATACTGCCCCCAGGAAGGCAATCGTCAGATGCAGGCTCTTCATTCTCGTTCTCCTCGTGGCATCGGTTCAAGACCGGCTGTAAACAGTAGAATTAATTACGCCCTCGTGCCTGCACCCGCAATGACAACCGTCAATGGCTTGGGCCACGGGCTCGCTGCGTTTTTCCGAACGCCGGGTCGGGCGACCACGATTTCTGCGTCGAGGCCGGCAAAACGCGTTTCGTAAGGTTGATTTGTGCAGTGCGCCCGGACTAGGATCGCCGGAAAAGCGGAACGCAGTTCCACGGCGGCTGTCTGTGGAACGTGGAACCGCACACAACGGCATCGAGTGGTCGTACCCAAGAACATCAACATCCAATCGCGAGGAGGAGACGAAAGTGAGCAACAAACCCATAATCCCGGATCGGCAACAACCCCAAACCCAGGTTACCCGGCGCCGCTTTCTCAGTGGTGCAACCGCAGGGGCCGCGGGCGCCGCGACCCTCGGTTTCCCCATGATCGCCAGGGCGCAGACTCCGATCAGCCTGCGCTGGCAGAGCACCTGGCCGGCGAAGGACATCTTCCATGAATATGCCCTGGACTATGCCAAGAAGGTGAATGAGATGTCCGGCGGCAAGCTCAAGATCGAGGTGCTGCCGGCCGGGGCGGTGGTCAAGGCCTTCGATCTCATCGACGCCGTGCACAAAGGCACTCTGGACGGCGGCCACGGCGTCACGGCCTACTGGTATGGCAAGAATTCGGCGTTCTCCCTGTTCGGCACCGGACCGGCCACCGGCATGGACGCCAACACGACACTGGCCTGGTTCGAGTACGGCGGCGGCCAGGCACTGTACGACGAACTGGTGCAGAAGGTGCTGGGCCTGGACGTGCAGGGCTTCCTCTACGGGCCGATGCCGACCCAGCCGCTGGGCTGGTTCAAGAAGCCCGTCAGCAAGGCCTCCGATTTCAAGGGCCTCAAGTATCGTACCGTCGGTCTGTCGATCGATGTGTTCAAGGAAATGGGGGCGTCCGTGAATGCCCTGCCCGGCGCCGAGATCGTGCCGGCGCTGGACCGCGGCCTGATCGAGGCGGCCGAGTTCAACAACGCCTCCAGCGACAAGCTGCTCGGCTTTCCGGACGTGTCCAAGGTATGCATGCTGCAGAGCTACCATCAGGCCGGCGAATGCTTCGAGATCCTGTTCAACAAGAAGAAGTACGACACGCTTCCGGCCGAGTTCAAGGCGATCATCAAGTATGCCGCGCAGGCCGCCAGCGCCGATATGTCCTGGAAGGCGATCGACCGCTACTCCCAGGACTACATCGAGATGCGCGAAAAGCTGGGCGTGAAGTTCTACAAGACGCCGAACGACATCCTGCAGGCCCAGCTCAAGGCGTGGTCGGCGGTGGCGGCACGCAAAGCGCAGGAGAACCCTTTCTTCGCCAAGGTGCTCGAGTCGCAGAAGAGCTTCGCACAGCGGGCGGTGGGCTGGAGCCTGGACACGATCGTCGATCCGCGCATGGCCTACAGCCACTGGTTCGGCAAGAAGTAGTCGGTCGCGATCATGAACTGAAATCCATCTCCGGCTCTCCCGGAGGTGGATTTTTTGTTTGCGCCGCCCGCCGTATCGGCGGGCGGCACGGAGGCTCCCCGCATGCAACGCGCCCTTCTCTTCGTCAACCAGGTGAGCGCCTGGGTCGGCAAGGCTTTCGCCTGGCTCATCCTGATCCTGACCCTGGCCATCAGTTGGGAGGTGTTCTCGCGCTACGTCCTGGGCACGCCCCACGACTGGATGTTCGACGCGACCTACATGATGTACGGCGCGCTGTTCATGATGGCCGGGGCGTACACCCTGTCGCGCAACGGCCATGTGCGCGGCGACGTCCTCTACGGCTTCTTTCCGCCCCGGCTGCAGGCGGGGCTGGACCTGCTGCTCTACCTGCTGTTCTTCATTCCCGGCATCGTCGCCCTGATCTGGGCCGGGACCAGCGCCACCGACTACTCCTGGGGCATCCGTGAGCACTCCTCGGTGACCGCCGCCGGACTGCCGCTCTACCCCTTCAAGGCCCTGATTCCGTTCGCGGGCGCGCTGCTGCTGCTGCAGGGGGTGGTGGAGATCGTGCGCTGCGCGGTGTGCCTGAAGAATGGCGAGTGGCCCTCGCGCGAGCGCGACGTCGAGGAGGTGGACGTGGACGAACTGAAGAAGATGGTGCACTTCGACGACAAGGAGATCGAGTTGGCCGAGCGCGCGCTGCTGGAGAAGAAGGGTCAAACCCGATGAACAAGAGCCTCTACTTCGGCCTCTCCTTCATGGCGCTGCTGATCCTGGCGGTGGTGATCGTGCTGCCGGCGCCGTCGCAGATGACGCACGGCCATCTGGGACTGCTCATGCTCGGCCTGGTGGTGGCGGCGATCATGCTCGGCTTTCCCACCGCCTTCACGCTCATGGGCATGGGCATGTTCTTCGGCTGGCTGGCCTTCGATTTCGACACCGCGAAGATTCTCGACCTGATGGTGCAGCGCACCTTCTCGGTGATGACCAACGACGTGCTGATCTCGATCCCGCTGTTCGTTTTCATGGGCTATATCGTCGAGCGCGCCAACATCATCGACAAGCTGTTCAAGAGCCTGCACATGGCCTTGTCGGAACTGCCCGGGTCCCTGGCGGTGGCTACTCTGCTGACCTGCGCCATCTTCGCCACCGCCACCGGCATCGTCGGCGCGGTGGTGACGCTGATGGGGCTGCTCGCCTTTCCGGCGATGCTGCGCCACGGCTACGACGTCAAGCTTTCCGCCGGTGCGATCACCGCCGGCGGCTGCCTGGGTATCCTGATTCCGCCCTCGATCATGCTCATCGTCTATGGCGCGACCGCCGGCGTGTCGGTGGTCAAGCTCTACGCCGGCGCCTTCTTTCCCGGCCTGATGCTGACCGGACTCTACATCCTCTACGTGATCGTGCTCGCGACGCTGCGTCCCCGGCTCGCCCCGTCGTTGACCGAGGAAGAGAAGAAGGTGCCGGCTCCGGCCTGGGTCGAATCGATCACCGGCGGCGGCCGGCGCTCGCTGCTCGGCGGTCTGACCGCGGCGGCGTTCGGCTCCGCGCGCTATCCCCAGGCGCCGCGCGCGCAGGTATGGCAGAAGCTGGCGGTGGCGATCCTGCCGCCGCTGACGGCGGCGCTGGTGCTCGCCATGACCTACTGGGGCTTCGCACGGCAGGCGACCACTCTCGACGCCGAGCCGGATATTCCCGAGCTGAGCGCGATCGGCACCACGGCCGGAGGCGTGCAGGAGCCGCCGGCTGCGCCGTCGGGCACTCAAACGCTGGGCGGGGTGCAGGAGCCGCCCGCCGAACAGGAGCCGCCGGCGCTCGGCGGCGCGCAGGAACCCTCCGCCGAGGAGCAGCCGCAGCCGCTCGGCGGCGCTCAGGAGCCGTCCGCGCAGGGCGCGGAGGCCAGACCCGAGGAACTGAGCGGGAAGGGCGAGGGCGCGGCGCCGGAGCAGCTCGACACTGGCGGGGTGCAGGAGCCGCCCGCTGCCGCGCAAGGCAAGCTGCAGGTGCCGTCCCACGCCGGCTGGCAGATGCCGATGCTGGTGATCGGCGCTGTGATGGCGCTGGTGCTGGTGTGGTTCTACCGGCGCCTGGACTGGAAGCGGCTGGAAGTCGGCTGGATGTTGCTGACGTCCTTTTTTCCGCTCGCCGTCCTGATCCTGGCGGTGCTCGGCACCATCGTCTTCGGCCTGGCCACGCCGAGCGAGGCGGCAGCGGTCGGTGCTCTCGGCGGCATCCTGCTGGCGCTTTCCTATCGACAACTCACTTGGGAGCGGATGAAGGAATCCGTCTTCCTCACCTCCCGCACCTCGGCCATGGTGTGCTGGCTGTTCGTCGGCTCCAGCATCTTCTCCGCCTCCTTCGCCCTGCTCGGCGGCCAGGAACTGATCGAACGCTGGGTGCTGTCCCTGGACATGACGCCGATCCAGTTCATGGTGCTCTCCCAGGTCATCATCTTCCTGCTCGGCTGGCCGCTGGAATGGACCGAAATCATCGTCATCTTCATGCCGATCTTCATCCCGCTGCTCGGCCACTTCAACATCGACCCTCTGTTCTTCGGCCTGCTGGTGGCGCTCAACCTGCAGACGGCATTCCTGTCGCCGCCGGTGGCGATGGCGGCGTTCTATCTCAAGGGCGTGGCACCGCCTCACGTCACGCTGAACCAGATCTTCGGCGGCATGCTGCCTTTCATGGGCATCCAGGTGGTGGCGCTCGTTCTCCTCTACGTTTTCCCGGAGATCGGGCTGTGGCTGCCGAATTACCTCTACAAGTGAGCGCCATCCTGGCCTGACCGGCCCGCTGCGGCGCTCCCCCGCCGCAGCGGGCAGCCGCGGCCGGACCAATCCGCGCCGGGTGCGGCGGCAGCGTGGTACGATCCCGGCGTCGCCTCGACAGCCCCGTGCCCGCCATGCCCAACGTTCAGGACAGCCTCGTAATCACCGCCACCGGCGAAGACCGGGTCGGTCTGGTGGACGATTTCACCCGGCACATCGTGGACGCCGGCTGCAACATCGAGGAAAGCCGCATGGCCATGCTGGGCGGTCATTTTGCCCTCATCATGCTGCTCTCGGGGCGCTGGGATGCGATCGCCAAGCTGGAAGGGCAGTTGTCCGATCTCGGCGAGCAACTGGGCCTCGCCCTCATTTATCGGCGCACGCGGGAACGCGAGCGCGGCCAGCCCGTGATTCCCTATTACGTCGAATCGGTGTCGGTGGACCAGCCGGGAATCGTCAATGCCCTTTCGGGTTTCTTCGCCCAGCGCGGTATCAACATCGAGCAACTGGACACCGATACCTACCCCGCGCCCCATTCCGGCACGCCCATGATCAGCGTGCGCATCACCGTCGGCATTCCCGCAGCCACCCACATTCCGACCCTGCGCGGCGACTTTCTGGACCACTGCGACGCCCTGAATCTGGACGCCAGCTTCGAGCCGGCGCGCGGCTGAAGCACGGGCGGTTTGCGCCGGCGCAACCTGCCGCGCC
Organism: uncultured beta proteobacterium; assembly: GCA_963823455.1. Taxonomy (GTDB): domain Bacteria; phylum Pseudomonadota; class Gammaproteobacteria; order Burkholderiales; family Rhodocyclaceae; genus CAVPDA01. The sequence goes on along the minus strand of CAWGLO010000003.1, from coordinate 368,327 downwards.
GGGACGGCGCCTAGAATGGCGGTGCGCCGGCCGCAGGGCGCGTGCCGGTAGATCGTCTCAGGAGCCGAAGCCAGGATGTCCGCCTTCGCCGCTGCGCCCGATTCCCCCAATGCGCCTGCGCCCGAAACGAGCGGCAGTCGCCAGGCGGTGTTTCACGCGCGCCGCGTGTCCAAGGTCTATCGCATGGGCGAGGTGGAGGTTCATGCCCTGCGCGGTGTCGACCTCGATCTCTACGCCGGCGAACTGGTGGTGCTGCTGGGTGCCTCCGGCAGCGGCAAGTCCACCCTGCTCAACATCCTCGGCGGGCTCGACACGCCCACCAGCGGCGAGGTGTTCTACCTCGACCATGATCTGACGGCCGCCGGCGACGAGGGACTGACGCGCTTTCGCCGCGAGCACGTGGGCTTCGTGTTCCAGTTCTACAACCTGATCCCGAGCCTCACCGCGCTGGAGAACGTCGCGCTCTGGTCACCGAGATCGCCGAGCGATCCGCTGGACCCGGCGCGAGGCGCTCGAACTGGTCGGGCTGGGCGATCGGGTCGATCATTTCCCGGCGCAGCTCTCGGGCGGCGAGCAGCAGCGGGTGGCGATCGCGCGCGCGGTCGCCAAGCGGCCCGACGTGCTGCTGTGCGACGAGCCGACCGGGGCGCTCGACTACGCCACGCGGCAAGGTGGTGCTCGAGGTGCTGGCGCGGGTCAACCGCGAGCTCGGCACGACCACCGCGGTCATCACCCACAACGCCGCGATCGCCGCCATGGCCGACCGCGTCATCCACATCAGCAGCGGCGCAGATCGCCGAGATCCTCTGCAACGAAACGCAAGCTCTCGCCGGCGGAGCTGTCACTGGTGAGAGGCGCTGCGCGCACTCAACCGCAAGCTGCTGCGCGACCTGTGGCACCTGCGCGGGCAGGTGATCGCCGTGGCGCTGGTGGTGGCGTGCGGCGTCGCCGCGTTCCTCACCATGCGCGGCACGTACGAGTCGCTGGTGCGGCGAGCGCGCGGACTACTACCGCCCAGTACCGGTTCGCCGACGTCTTCGCGCAGCTGAAGCGCGCGCCGCGAGGCGTGGCGGCGCGCATCGCGGCGATGCCCGGTGTCGCAGACGGTGCGAACCGGCATCGTCCCTCGAAGTGACGCTCGACGTGCCCGGGCTCGCGGAGCCGGCGACCGGGCTGCTGATCTCCGTCCCCGATCGCGGCCGGCCGCAGCTCAACGACCTGCATGTCCGCGCGCGGCCGCTACATCGAGTCCGGGGCACGCGACGAGGTGCTGGTCAGCGAGGCGTTCGCCAAGGCCAACAGGCTGGAGCCGGCGACTCGCGCATCGGCGCGGTGATCAACGGCCGCTGGCAGCGGCTGCACGATCGTCGGCATCGCGCATCTCGCCGGAGTACATCTACGTGATCGCGGCCGGCCAGCGGCCTTCCCCGACGACAAGCGCTACGGCGTCCTGTGGATGGGACGCGAAGCCGTGGCCGCTGCCTACGACATGGACGGCGCCTTCAACGACGTGGTCGGTCGCGCTCGGCCGCGGCGCCTCGGAGCGCGACGTCATCGCCGCCCTCGATCGCCTGCTCGCGCGCTACGGCGCCCTGGGCGCCTACGGCCGCGACGATCAGCTGTCGCACCAGGTGCATCTCGGACGAGATCAACGCAGGACCGCGTCTACGGCTTCGTGCGTCCCGGGCATCTTTCTCAGCGTCGCGGCCTTCCTCATCACATCGTGCTGACGCGGCTGATGGCCACCCAGCGCGACCAGATCGGCCGTGCTGAAGGCCTTCGGCTACGGCAACCGGGCAGTCGGCTGGCACTACCTGAAGCTGGCGCTGGCCGCCGTGCTTCATCGGCGCGGCGCTCGGCGTCGCGCTCGGCGCCTGGCTCGGCGGCGGACTCGCCGGCATCTACCGCGACTTCTTCTACTTTCCGCACTTCGAATGGTCGGTGAGCCCCTTCGGGCTCGCCGTCGGCATCGGCGTGAGCCTGGCCGCCGCCGCCATCGGCGCCTGGGGCGCGGTGCGGCGCGCGGTGCGGCTGCCGCCGGCCGAGGCCATGCGCCCCGAGCCGCCGGGGCGATTTCGACCCACCGTCATCGAGCGCCTCGGTTTCCAGCACTGGCTCTCCATCGTCCGAGCGCATGATCGTGCGCAACGTGGAGCGCCGGCCGTGGAAGGCGCTGCTGTCGATCACCGGCATCGCCCTGGCGGTGGCGATCCTGGTGGCGGGTCGCTTCGGCGTGGACGCCCTCGACTACATCATCGACATCCAGTTCCGCGCCGCCCAGCGCGAGGACGCGATGCTCGAATTCTCCGAGCCGCGCTCGGCCGATGTGCGCCATGCGGTGCGCCACCTGCCGGGAGTCACGGCGGCCGAGCCGTTCCGCTACGTTCCGGTCAAGCTGCGCTACGGCCACCGCGAGCGGCGCGTCGGCATTCTCGGCCTGCAGCCCGACGGCCAGTTGCGCGCCATCGTGGATCTGGATTACCGCCAGTTCGAGCCGCCGGCCGACGGGCTGCTGCTTTCGGCCAAGCTGGCGAAGAGCCTGGGGGCGGCGCCCGGCGACCGGGTGGAAGTCGAAGTGCTGGAGGGCCGGCGCATCAAGGCCGAGGTGGCGGTGGCGGGGGTGGTGGACGATCTCGTCGGCGTGAGCGTCTATATGGCGCTGCCCGGCCTCAACCGTCTGCTGCGCGAAGGCGGAGCCTTCTCCGGGGCCTTCGTCAGCGTCGACGCCGCGCAGCGCGATGCCTTCTATGCCGAAGTCAAGGCGACGCCGACGATCCGCGGCACCAGCGTCAAGGAGGCGATGCTCGCCAACTTCCGTGACGTGATCGCCCGCAGCCTGCAGGTGCAGACCATGATGAACATCCTGTTCGCCTCGATCATCGCCTTCGGCGTGGTGTACAACTCGGTGCGCATCGCGCTTTCGGAGCGCGGCCACGAACTCGCGTCGCTGCGCGTGCTGGGCTTCACGCAGCGCGAGATCGCCGTCATGCTGCTGGGCGAACAGGCGCTGCTGACCCTGGCGGCGATCCCGCTCGGCTTCCTCATCGGCTTCGGCATCTGCGCCGCGGTGGCGGCGGCGATCAATGCCACGCAGGAGACCTTCCGCATGCCCCTGGTATTGACCACGCACACCTTCGCCTTCGCTTTCCTGGTGGTCACCGCCGCCTCGGTGCTGTCGGGCATGATGGTGTGGGGCCGGCTGCGCCGGCTCGACCTGGTGGCGGTGCTCAAGACAAGAGAATAGGCCATGAACAAGACCTGGAAACGCGTGTTCTACGGGGTGATCGCGATCGCGCTGATCGCCCTCGTCGTGCTCGCCCTGTCGCCGGACCCGGTGAAGGTGGAGAGCGCTGCGGCAGTCTCGGGACCGCTGCTGGTGACGGTGGACGAGGACGGCGAGACGCGCGCCCGCGACCGCTTCCTGATCGCGGCGCCGGTGGCAGGAAGGGTGGCGCGCATCGACCTGCGGGACGGCGACGCCGTTACGGCGAATCAGCCGGTGGCCGAGATCTGGCCCCTGCCCCTGTCGGCGCGCGAGCGCGAGGAGCAGACGGCGCACATCGCCGCGGTGGAGGCCACGCTGCGCGCAGCGCAAAGCAGCGCCCAGCGCGCCCGCGCCGACCATGAGCAGAAGCGGCGCGAGCGAGCCCGCACCGAAGACCTGGTGAAGAACCGCTTCCTTTCGCCGCAGGCGGCAGAACAGGCGCGGGTGGCGGAGGACATTTCGGCGCAGGACCTGCAGACGGAACAGGCCCGCGTGCGCGCGGCCGAAGCCGATCTGCAGTCGGCGCGGGCGGCGCTGCTGGCGATCGACGCGGCGAAGCGCGGCGCTTCGGTGGCGCTGCGCTCGCCGGTGGCAGGGCGCGTGCTGCGCATCAACGAACGCAGCGAGCGCGTGGTGGCGGCGGGCGCGCCGCTGATGACGGTGGGCGATCCTTCCCGGTTGGAGGTGGCGGTGGACGTCCTGTCCCAGGATGCGGTCAAGATCAAGGCCGGCATGCCGGTGCGGATCGAAGGCTGGGGCGGCGGAACGACGCTGCGGGCGCAGGTGCGCACGGTGGAGCCCTTCGCGTTCACCAAAGTTTCGGCGCTCGGCGTCGAGGAGCAGCGTGTTAACGTCATAGCCGATTTCGTTGACCCGCCCGGCGTTCTCGGTGACGGCTATCGGGTGGAGGCGCGGGTGGTGATCTGGAGCACCGACGGCGTCCTCAAGGTGCCGGTCAGCGCCCTGTTCCGCGACGGCGAGAAATGGAGCGTGTTCGTCGTCGAGGGCGAGCGCGCGCGTGCGCGGCGGGTCGAAGTGGGGCAGCGCAACGACCGCGAAGCGCAGATCCGCGCCGGCCTGCGCGAAGGGGAGATCGTGGTGAGGCATCCGTCGAACGCGCTCAAGGACGGTGCGCGGGTGACGAGCCAGGGCGGCTGACGCCTCCGGAGCAGTGGCAAGGCGCTTGCCGCTGCGTGCCGACGAACCATGCCGATCGAGGCCTGCGCCGGAGCGCGTGGATCGGCGCGCGGCGAATGGGCCCATTCAATTTCTGAATTCCCGCATGCTCGGCCGGCAAGTGTAGGATGATAGTGCGCGTGCGAGGCGCGGCAAATCCCGGGTCCTGCCATATCCTCTTGGACCCCTGCGGCGCCCAGTTGCAGACCCGCGCGGCGATACACCGGTACTCCATCGTGACCCCAGAACAACAAATCCTTCCCCTGAGCAAAAAGAACGACGCCGACACCCGTTCCTCCGCGATCCCCCCCTACCTCGAAGAGAACTACTGGTGGGCCTATGTGCACCCCAGGGCGGTGCAGATCTTCGAGCGCGAATGGCTGGTCAATCTGATCCTGTTCGGGAACTACGCGCGGCTGCGGGATGCGGCGCTGGACGAGATCGGATCGCAGGCGGGCGGCAGGACGCTGCAGGTGGCCTGCGTCTATGGCGATCTGACCCCCCGTCTCCGGCAGCGGCTGGCCGACGACGGCACGCTGGACGTGGTCGACGTCCTGCCGATCCAGCTTCGGAATCTGCGGCGCAAACTGCCGCCGGATTCGCGGATATCGCTGGTGCTGCGCGATTCGACGGCGCTCGGTTATGCGGATGGCAGCTTCGACCGCGTATTGATCTTCTTCCTGCTGCACGAACAGCCCGAAAGCGTGCGCCGTCGCACCGTGGCGGAGGCGTTGCGAGTCGTGAAGCCGGGAGGGAAGGTGATCCTCGTCGATTACCATCGGCCGCGGCGCTGGAATCCGCTGCACCCTGTGATGGCCGGCGTGTTGCGGCGGCTCGAACCCTATGCCCTCGATCTCTGGCAGCACGATCTCGATCACTATCTCCCCGCCGACGCCGGCGCTTCCGGCATGCGCAAGCAGACCTATTTCGGCGGCCTGTACCAGAAGGTCGTCATCACGCGCTGACAGCCGCGTCGCCGTCGCCGCGGAGCCGGCCGTTAAGACGGTCTTAAGCTTCGCCGCCTATCGTTCGCGCATCGACAACGTTCCTGGGAGGACACGATGCGCAAGAACACCCTCACCGCTGCACTGATTTTCGGCGCGCTGCTGGCGGCCAACGCCGCGCGCGCCGAGACACCCGCCGATTTCCTGAAACAGTTCGAGACCGCGGCGCGTCAGAACGACGCCCGCTTTGGCGGATTCTCCGCCCAGCGCGGCGAGCAGTTCTTCAAGACCACCCACGGCATGGAGTGGAGCTGTTCGTCCTGCCATACGCAGAATCCGGCTGCCGTCGGCAAGCATGCCAAGACCGGCAAGGAAGTGGCACCCCTGGCGCCGGCCGCCAACCCGGAGCGCTTCTCCAGCCCCGAGAAAGTGGAGAAATGGTTCAAGCGCAACTGCAACGACGTGGTCGGCCGTGCCTGCTCCGCCCAGGAGAAGGGCGATGTCCTGGCCTACGTCATGACCATCAAGAAATGAGGAATGCGCGATGACTGATCTCAACAACATATTCCGGGTGCTGCGAGGCGGCGCCCTGATGGCCGGCGTGGCAGTGGTATCCACAGCGGCCTGGGGCGGCGACCATGTCTACAACCTGAGCAATGCGAAATACCGCGGCGAGTGCGGCTCCTGCCACGTCGCCTATCCGCCCGCACTGCTGCCGGCCCAGTCCTGGAACAAGCTGATGACCACGCTCGACAAGCACTTCGGTTCCGACGCCAGCGTCGACGCCAAGACAGAGAAGGAAATCGGCGACTTCCTCCGTGCTAATGCCGGCGTCAAGAAGAAAGTCGTGGCGGAGAGCGGCACCCTGCGCATCAGCGAGACGTCCTGGTTCAAGCGCGAGCATGGGGAAGAGCTTTCCCCTGCGGTGTGGAAGAATCCGAAAGTGAAGAGCCCGGCCAACTGCGAGGCCTGCCACCTGCAGGCGGCCGAGGGCGATTACAGCGAACGCTCGATCCGCGTTCCGCGCTGAAAGGGGACAACCATGAAACGCATACTGGTGTGGGACCTGCCGACGCGGGCCTTCCATTGGCTGCTGGCGCTTTCCTTCGCCGGCGCCTTCGTGACGGCGGAGTCGGAGCGCTTCCGCGACATCCACGTCATGCTCGGCTACACCATGCTCGGCCTCATCGGTTTCCGCCTGGTGTGGGGACTGATCGGAACGCGCTATGCCCGCTTCCGCTCCTTTCTCTATGGACCGGCCTCGGTCTGGGCCTATGTCAAGTCGCTGCTGACCCTGCATCCGCAGCACTACGTCGGCCACAACCCGGCGGGGAGCTGGGCGATCTGGCTGATCCTGCTGCTGGGCGTGCTCGCCGGGGCCAGCGGCTACGCGGTGTATAACGATTTCGGCGGCGAGGTGTTCGAGGAACTGCACGAAGGCGCGGCCAACTTCATGCTGGCGGTGATCCTGGTGCACATCGCGGGTGTGCTGGTGAGCAGCCTGTTGCACGGCGAGAATCTGGTGAAAGCCATGATCACCGGCTACAAGAACGGGGAACCGGTGCTCGGGATCCGGCGCACCCACTGGCTGCTGGGGGCGGGCGTGGTCGCCGGAGTGGCCGCGTTCTGGATGCGATTGGCCTGAGGGCCGGCAGCCTCGACGGGAGCCCGCGGCCGACGGTCGCGGGCTTCTCGTTGGAGCACCGAGGATCGGCGGGCACGGCCCGCCCGGCGGCGCGATTGCCATGAGGTCGTAGGGCGGCCTGCGGCCGCCGGACCACACCTGGCGGGCAACCCCCGTCGTACGCGTCGCCGTCACCATCGATCGGCGGGCACGGCCCGCCCTACATTCGGCCGGCAGAGCCGGTCCGCGGCCGCCGCCGCTAGATGCGCATCCAGCCGCGCCGGATTGCGTAGTGGAGGCCGAGCCCGGCGACGAAGGCGATGCCTACGTTCCAGGCGGCGCAGCCGGCGGTGGCCAGCACCACGAAGTGCTCGCTCCTGTCCTTGCCGAAGTCCGCGGCGCCAAGGGCGAGCTGGACGCCGGCAAGGAACAGCGTCACGCCGAGCACGGCCTGCGGAAACACCTTGAAGATCGTCACCACCGAGCCGCTGAAGAACAGGGCGACGACAAGGATGAGGCTGCCGAGTATGACGAGCGCGCCGCCGGTGCGCGCGCCGAAGCGCACGTGGCCCGCCATGCCGCCGGCGCCGTGACACATGGGCACGCCGCCCACCGTCGCGCCCAAGAGGTTCATGAGGCCGGTGGAGATCGAGACCTGGCGCTCCGTCACCGGGTGCTGCGGGAACTCCCGGTTGTTCTCGTGCGTGACGGCGATGATGGCATTGCCGAGGGTTAGCGGCAGTTGCGGCAGCGCGAGGAAGAACACGCCTATGCCCACGTCGGCCCAGCGCAGCCCGGCCAGCGCGAAACCGGGCAGGCGCAATTCCGGTCGGATGTCGGCCAGCTCCTGCAGCAGACGCGGATCCTGCCACGCCGCGGCGGCCACCCCGAACAGCAGCAACAGCAGCATCGCGGGCACCCGCCGACTGGACAGCAGCAGCACGGTGCCTGCCAGCCCGACGCCGCCCAGCAGCCAGTCGCTGGCCATCATGCGCATGCCGTCGAGCATGAAGCCGAAACCCAGGCCGAGGATGATGCCGACGGCCACCGGCCGTGTGATCAGTTTGACGACGCGGCGCGAGGCGCCGGTCAGCCCCAGCAGCAGCCAGAACAGGCCGGTTGCCAGGCTGGCGGCGACCACCGCGGCGGGAGCGATGACGACGGACTGCACTGCCTGAGTCGTGGCGATGACGCCGACCGCCTTCATCGGCTGCACCGGAAACGGCGTCCGGTAGTAGAGCCCGGCGACGATCTTGGCGACGCCGAAGGCGAACAGCACGCCGAACGGGTCGACCTTGACGAGGCTGACATATGCCAGGAGGAACGGTACCAGCGTGCCGAGATCGCCGAAGGCGCCGGCCCACTCCATGCGGTCGTAGCGGTTCGGCCCGGGCGCGGCGGGACCGTCCTGCGGCAAATCCTTCGAGTTCATCTTCCTCCCGTCCTGTTTCCGGAGGCGCGGCGGTCCTGCCGGCCGGCGCCAGACGCGTGATTCTAGCCCGGCTTCGGGTCGCGACTGCCGCGGCCGTCGGCGTGCGGGCCGGGGCAGGGCGGGTGCATTTCGGGCTATGCTTTCGCTGTTCCGCCGGTCGATCCGGCCCAGACCTGTGCCTCAACATGCCATGGAAATCCTGATCCTCCTCGCCCTGATTCTCTTGAACGGCCTGTTCGCCATGTCGGAGATGGCGGTGGTGTCGTCGCGCAAGATCCGTCTCCAGCAGATGGCCCAGGTCGGGCGTGCCGGCGCCCGCGCCGCGCTCGATCTGGCGGAGAACCCGAGCCACTTCTTGTCCACCATCCAGGTCGGCATCACGACCATCGGCATCTTCAGCGGCGCCTACGGCGAGGCGTCGCTGGTGTCGAAGCTGGCGCCCGTGCTGGCGGACATTCCGGGCGTCGATGAGGCGGCCGACGAACTTGCGCTGGCGGCGGTGGTGATCGGCATCACCTTCGCCTCGCTCATCCTGGGCGAGCTGGTGCCCAAGCGCATCGCGCTGCACCGCCCGGAGTCGATCGCCTCCCTGATCGCGCGCCCGATGGCCCTGCTGTCCCGCGTCAGCCTTCCATTCGTGAGGTTTCTGAGCTGGTCCACCGAAGTCGTGCTGAAGCTGCTGCGCATGCGCGCCAAGGACGATCCGCCGGTGACCGAGGAGGAGATCCAGGGCTTGATGAAACAGGGACTGGAGGCCGGCGTGTTCGAGAAGGAGGAGCACGCCCTGGTGTCGCGCATCTTCCGCCTCGACGAGCAGAGAATCCCGGCCATCATGACGCCGCGCATGGACATGACCTATCTGGATCTGGAGGATGGGCTGCAGGCGAATCTGGAGCGCATCGCCGATACGCGGTTTACCCGCTATCCGGTCTGCCGCGGAGGGCTGCACGAAATCAGCGGCATCCTCGATGCCACCGAACTGCTGGAGCGGATGCTGCGCGGCGCACAGGTCGATCTCGCGGCCCTGCTGCGCCCCGCCCTGTATGTGCCCGAGACCGTGACGATCATGGACCTGCTCGAGCACTTCAAGGCCAACAAGGCGGAACTGGCGCTGGTGGTGGATGAGTTCGGCGAGGTCGAGGGCGTGGTCACGCTCGCCGACGTGCTGCAGGCCCTGGTGGGCGACCTGCCTGCGCTGGGCGAGGAAGGAGCGGAGGACGTGGTGCGGCGCGACGACGGCTCGTGGTTGATCGACGGGTCGGTGTCCACCGACCGCCTGCACGAGGTCCTCGCCACGGACGAGCCTTTCCCCGGCGAGGCGGACGGCGGCTATCATACGATCGCCGGCTTTGTCATGGCCCAACTCGGACGTATCCCCAAGGTGTCCGAGAATTTTGTCTGGGAAGCCTGGCGCTTCGAAGTGGTGGACATGGACCGACACCGCGTGGACCGGGTACTGGTGAGCTCGAACGCGGGCAGCGGCGCGGCCGCTTCCGAGAGCGGGGCGGCCGGTCCCGATACCGCCTAGCGGCCGCCGGTCAATCCGAGGCATTTGATCTGGGTCAACGGGCTTTCCCGCCTGTCGGCTCAAATTGTGCGACCGAAAATTCCGCGCCGCGGCTCATTGCGGGCGCAATACAAGAAATGGCCGGAATGCATACCCCTGACGAGATCGCCGCCGGCGCCGTGGCGGCGGGCGGCACCCGCAAGAGCCGGTGGCCGGCGCGCCTGGACGTCCTGCAGAGCGGCAGCGGCCTGCTCCTCGCGCTCTTCATGTGGGGCCACATGTTCTTCGTGGCGTCCATCCTCCTCGGCAAGGACGCGATGTGGACGGTGGCGCGCTTCTTCGAGGGCTATTTCTTCCTCGACCGTGCCTATCCCGGGATCGTGTCGCTGGTGGTGGCGGGCGTGATCGCGCTCGTCGTCGGCCACGCCCTGCTCGCGCTGCGCAAGTTTCCCAACAGCTACCGCCAGTACCGCAGCTTCCGCAGCCACATGAAGGGGATGCACCACGAAGACACCAGCCTCTGGTTCTGGCAGGTATTCACCGGCTTCGCCCTGTTCTTCCTCGCCTCGGTACATCTGTACATCATGCTGACGCGCCCGGAACGCATCGGCCCCTACGAGTCGGCCGACCGCGTATGGAGCGACCATTTCTGGACCCTCTACATCCTGCTGCTGCTGGCGGTGGAGCTGCACGGCGGCATCGGCCTCTACCGCCTCGCCGTGAAGTGGGGCTGGCTCGCCGGCGATCGTCCCGACGTGACGCGCCGCCGCCTGAAGCGGCTGAAGTGGGGCATCACGGCGTTCTTCCTCGTCCTCGGCTTCGTCACCCTGGCCGCCTACATCCGCATCGGCATCGACCACCAGGCGTACTACGGCGAGCCCTATGTTCCGGGATGGGTGGCGCCCGCGGCGCAAGGCGGTGCGCGATGAAGATCGTCTACACCGACGTGCTGGTGATCGGCGGCGGACTGGCGGGCCTGCGCGCAGCCATCGCCGCGCGCCGCCGCGGCCACGATGCCGTCATCCTCTCGCTGGTGCCCCCCAAGCGCTCCCACTCGGCGGCGGCGCAGGGCGGCATGCAGGCCAGCCTTGCCAACGTCATCCGGGGGCGGGGCGACAGCGAGGACGTGCATTTCGAGGACACGGTGCGCGGCAGCGACTGGGGCGCCGACCAGCGCGTGGTGCGCATGTTCGTGGACACGGCGCCGAAGGCGGTGCGGGAGCTGGCGGCGTGGGGCGTGCCCTGGAGCCGGGTGCGCCGCGGCGAGCGCGAGGTGGTGATCAACGGCCAGAAGGTCGTCCTCACCGAGCGCGACGAGGCCCACGGTCTGCTGGCGCAGCGCGACTTCGGCGGCACCAAGAAATGGCGTACCTGCTACGTCTCCGACGGCACCGGCCACGCCATGCTCTATGCCATCGGCGACCGGGCGATCGCCCAGGGCATCCCGGTGCACGAGCGCACCGAGGCGCTGGCCTTGATCCACGACGGCGGCCGCTGCTACGGCGCGATCGTGCGCGACCTGATCAGCGGCAGCCTCAGCGCCTACGTCGCCAAGGCGACCTGCATCGCCACCGGCGGCGCCGGGCGTCATCTACCGCGTGACCACCAACGCCGTGATCTCCGAAGGCATCGGTTCCGCCATCGCGCTGGAAACCGGCGTCGCCGCCCTCGGCAACATGGAGGCGGTCCAGTTCCATCCCACCGGCATCTTTCCCGCCGGCATCCTCGTGACGGAAGGCTGCCGCGGCGACGGCGGCCTGCTGCGCGACAGGGACGGCCAGCGCTTCATGCCGGACTACGAGCCGGAGAAGAAGGAGCTTGCCTCGCGCGACGTGGTGTCGCGCCGCATGGAGGAGCACATCCGCCGCGGCCAGGGGGCGCATACGCGCTTCGGCGAGCACCTCTGGCTCGACATCACCCTGCTCGGGCGCGCCCACATCGAGCGCAATCTGCGCGAGGTGAAGGAGATCTGCCAGTATTTTCTCGGCATCGATCCGGTGGATGAGTGGATCCCGGTGCGGCCGGCCCAGCACTACACCATGGGCGGCGTGCGCACCGACCACCGCGGCGAAAGCCCGACCCTGAAGGGGCTGTTCGCGGCGGGCGAGGCCGCCTGCTGGGATCTGCACGGCTTCAACCGGCTGGGCGGCAACTCGGTGGCCGAAACCGTGGTGGCGGGCATGATCGTGGGGGAATTCATCGCCGATTTCTGCGAACGATCGGACAACGACATCGACATTTCGACCGGGCTGGTGCGCGATTTCCTCGAACGCGAGCAGGGCAAGCTGAACGCCCTGCTCGCCTGCAACGGAACCGAAAACGCCAATGACCTGCGGGTGCAGATGCAGGAGATCATGACGGCGCGCGTCGGCATCTTCCGCACCGGCGCAGACCTGCAGGCCGCCGTGGAAGGACTGCAGCAATTGCAGGAGCGCAGCCGCAACCTGTGCGTGCGCTACAAGAGCGCGGGTGCGAACCCGGAACTGGTGGCTGCCTACCGACTGCAGAAAATGCTCAAGCTGGCGCTGTGCACGGCCTACGGCGCGCTGGCGCGCGTCGAGAGCCGCGGCGCCCACTACCGCGAAGACCATCCGCAGCGCAACGATCGCGACTGGCTGAAGCGCACCCTGGCAATCTGGCGCAACGAGGGCGACTCCCTGCCGACCTTGAATTACGAGGCGCTCGATGTGAACGGCATGGAGCTGGCGCCGGGCTGGCGCGGCTACGGCGCCAAGGATTACATCGAGCATCCGGCCACGGCACAGCGCCAGGCGCAGATCGAGGCGATCCGGGAGGCGGCGGGCGCAGCGGACCGCCACCAGGTGCAGGCCCGGATCATGCCGTACGAACACCTGCTGCCGCAGCGCCTGCGCTGCCGCAACGAACGCATCGACGAGAAACTGCCATGACCACGCTGAAGGCCCACCCGCGGCGCCAGTTGCGCATCACGGCGCTGCGCCACAACCCGCAGCAACCGGGCAGCGTGCCGCGCCTGCAGACCTATACCGTCGAGGAAGCGGATGGCATGACGCTGTTCATCGCGTTGAACGAGATCCGCGAGAAGCAGGACGCTTCGCTGCAGTTCGACTTCGTCTGCCGTGCCGGCATCTGCGGCAGCTGCGGCATGCTGATCAACGGCCGGCCGGGGCTGGCCTGCCGCACCCTGACCCACAACCTCGGCACCGAGATCACCCTGGCGCCGCTGCCGGTGTTCGAGCTCATCGCGGATCTGTCGGTGAATACCGGCAAGTGGATGCGCGCCATGAGCGAGCGCCTGCAGACCTGGGTGCATGGCAAGGAGCAGGAGATCGACCTGTGCCGCATGGAACAGGCGATGGATCCGGACCTCGCCCAGGACATTTACGAGCTCGACCGCTGCATCGAATGCGGTTGCTGCGTCGCTGGCTGTGGCACGGCGCGCATGCGCGAGGACTTCGTCGGCGCCGTGGGGTTGAACAAGATCGCGCGCTTCCGCCTCGATCCGCGGGACACGCGCAGCGACGCCGACTACTACGAGCTGATCGGGGACGATGACGGCGTGTTCGGCTGCATGTCCCTGCTCGGCTGCCACGACGTCTGTCCCAAGAATCTCTCCCTCGCCACCCAGATCGCTTTCCTGCGTCGGCGCATGGCGCTGCAGGGCTGGGACTGAAGGCCGGGCAGCGCTTTCCCCTTCACCGGACTTCCCTCGACACGCGCACCCTGCCGCGGTCGGCGGCTCAATCGCCGGCTTTGCTGCGCGGGCGCACGGGAAGATCGTGGCGGCGGCGCAGACGCCAGAAGTAGATCTCGTTGCCGGCGATGATCACTGCGACGACGACTATTGCAGCGAGGAGAGTAAGCAAGGGGTCGGCGCCGAGTAAGTCCATGGTCGGTTGCTTCACTGTCGTTCCGGCTAAGGGATGCATAGGGCGCAGAATTGTCTTGTTAGTTTTGGGTAGGATGCGGTGATCCTAAGCAAGGGGCATGCCTTGCTCGGAGGACGTTGTCCTGCAGGGAAAACAGGTGCGCTGGCCGGGCGATTGGGGGGGGCGGGGCGGGGGATATCCCCCACCAATCTTGGGGAAATCCGCAATCGCTGCGTCGTCGCCCCGCCCCGGGGTGTCGAACCACAGGGCCGAATCGCCCCTGTCGGGCGGCGTGGAAGCAACGGCTCCAGCGACTGCCCCGATGACGCCGGGTTAATGTGCGGGGCCGACGCTTCAGCCGGCACCGATTGCGCGAGAATGGGCCGAGCCCAGCTCTTGACTACTGGAGCTGGCCACGGAAAATGGTGTACGGGGAGCCGGGCGCGTCTGGCATACCCCCGATGGATTGCGGTCTTTGCGCTTTTTTCGGCTCAACTTGAACCGTCACGCATTATGCCAATTCCCTGGATGTGGGGGTGGAATTGTCGGATCCTGGCCCACTCCTGGGGGTTCAGACCCGGCCTCGCATGAAACCGGGTATCGGTCCGGCACGCGGGAAGCGCTTCGGGCAGGCGTTGGAGAGCGCCGCCCGCTGCGTGCGCCTTTCCCGCCCACCCTGCCATCGGTCAGGGGCCTACCATCCCCGCCCGCGCATGCCCCGGCCTGCCATCGGGCCCGTGCCGGCATCGAAGGCGGCTTTCTGCTCCGGCGTGAGCGTGGCGTAGAGCCCGCGCGACGCCTGCGCGATGGCGTCCATCTCGTCGGCGCGCTGTCTCATCATGCTGGCACGAAACGCCTGGCGGTCCGGGCCGTTCATGGTGGCGCCGGGCCGGGTCTCGCGCAGCGTCTGCATGCGCTGCGCCTGTTCCTTCACCTTGTCGGCATAGGCTTGCCAGGCCCCTTCCTGCTCCGGGGCAAGCTTGAGTTGCGACTTGACGTCGTTCAGTCTGGCATCGACGTTGGCCGCCATGTTGCCGCTGCCCATGCCGGGGCCCGTGCCGCCCATCATGCCTTGTCCGCATGGACCCATGCCCATGCCGCCGGGTCGCGCCTGCACCGGCGCCATGCTCAGACCCAGGGCCAGGGCGGTGACGGTAGCGGCTAAAATCTTTCGTGTAACTTTCATGATCGATCTCCATTGAGTGGTTGGTCGGGTGTTGACGGAGACCATTTCATCACCTCGATGTAAGCCGCCTGTGTCAGGGCGCAGCCGTTTTGTAACCCAGGTTGTCGATCATGGCGGTTGATACACTGGGTTACAAAATTCCTGCCGCCTCAGGAATCCAGGCGTTATAAGGCAAGCATGGAAAACGGAGACCATGTCCTGATCGTCGACGACGATGCGGATATACGCGGCCTGCTGGGAGATTATCTGCGCCGCAACGGTCTGCGGGCGACGGCGGTGGCCGACGGCAAGGCGATGTGGGCGGCGCTGGAGACGGAGCGCATCGACCTCGTCGTGCTCGACCTGATGCTGCCGGGGGATGACGGACTCACCCTGTGCCGCAACTTGCGGGCGCGCTCGGAATTGCCGGTAATCATGCTGACGGCCCGGGGCGAGGAAACCGATCGCATCGTCGGGCTGGAGATGGGCGCCGACGACTACGTGCCGAAACCGTTCAGCCCGCGCGAACTGCTGGCGCGCATCAAGGGCGTGCTGCGACGCGCCCGCAGTCTGCCGCGCAACCTGCAGCCCGACGCGGCCCGGCGCCTGCGTTTCTCCGGCTGGGTGCTGGATACCGCCGCGCGCAACCTGCTGTCGCCGGCCGGCGTGGTGGTGGCGTTGAGCGGCGCCGAGTTCCGCCTGCTGCGGGTCTTTCTGGGTCATCCCAATCGCGTGCTCAGCCGCGATCAGTTGCTCGACCTCACGCGCGGGCGCGAGGCCGATCCCTTCGACCGCAGCATCGACGTGCAGGTGAGCCGGTTGCGCCACCGGCTCGGCGACGACCCGAAGGAGCCGACGCTCATCAAGACGGTGCGGGGCGAAGGATACGTGCTGGCGTCCGAGGTGGAGCGGGAGGACTGAGCGATTGTGAATAAATCTACTGCGCGTCCCGATGGCTGCGTTCTCGTGACAATTCGGTGCTCGCTCCTCGCCTATCTATCTGATATGTCTCGTCGCTGCGCTCCGTGCGCCTTGCCCTCGGCCCGCTCGCGACGATTTCTTCACAATTGCTGATGGCGCTTCGCCTGAAGATTCTGCCGCAATCGCTGTTCGGACGGCTGGTGCTGATCCTGATCGGCGGTTTGCTCGTGGCCCAGCTTCTGAGCGCGGCCCTCAATCTGGCGGAACGCGACCGACTCATCTTTCGTGCCGGCGGCATGCGCACGGCGCAGCGCATCGCCGACATCGTGGAACTGCTGGAGCCGCTGAGCGCGGCGGAGCGGCGCCGCATCGTCGCCGTGCTCAATGCGCCGCCGCTGCGGGTGAGCCTCGACCTGCCGCTGCAAAGCGAAGCGCAGCCCGCGGTGGACGGGGAGACGCACGCCGCGATGTTCAGCGCCATGCTGCGGGCATCGCTCGGCGAGCGGCCGGTACGCATCGTACGGTCCGAGGGCGGGTTCGCCCGCCGCGCCATGATGGCGGGCGCGGAGCGAAGCGGCCGGGGCGGGCCGCACCTGCGCGGCATGGGGCAGGGCCCCGGCGGCGGCATGGCCGTGGTGGCGCAGGTGCAGTTTGCGGACGGTACCTGGGTGACCTTCGATTCCTACCTGCCGCAGGATGCCGCGGATCTTCCCCAGCGGCTGCTGCTGACCCTGCTCATCCTGCTGGTGGCAGTGATCGCCCTGTCGCTGATCGCGGTGCGCTGGGTGACGCGGCCGCTGCATCTGCTTGCCGCGGCCGCCGAGGACCTGGGCCGCGACATCCATCGTCCGCCCCTGGCGGAGAAGGGACCGACCGAAGTGCGGCGCGCGGCCCAGGCGTTCAACACCATGCAGGCGCGGCTGCGCAGCTACATCGATGACCGCGTGCGCATCCTGACGGCCATCTCCCACGACCTGAAGACGCCCATCACGCGCATGCGTCTGCGCGCCGAGCTGCTCGAGGACGAGAATACCCGCGCCCGCTTCGAAAAGGACCTGGGCGAGATGGAGTCCATGGTGACGCAGACGCTGGAGTTCATGCGCGGCGGCGGCAGCGACGAAGCGTCCCGGCCGATCGACGTCATGGCGCTGCTGGAGAGCCTGCAGGCGGACGCTCAGGAGATGGGCCACGCGGTGCGCATCGAAGGCAGCGCCGCCGCGCCCTATGTCGGCAAGCCGCAGCAACTGAAGCGCTGCCTGACGAATCTGCTGGACAATGCGTTTCGCTACGCCACCGCCGCGCGGCTGGTGGTCGAGGACGATGCGGCATGGCTGCGTATCCGCGTCCTGGACGACGGCCCCGGCATTCCCGAGTCGGACCTGGAGCGCGTCTTCGAGCCCTTCTATCGCGTGGAGGAATCGCGCAATCGAAGCACCGGCGGCAGCGGGCTGGGGCTCGGCATCGCCCGCAACATCGCCCGCTCCCATGGCGGTGACCTGGTGCTGCGCAACCGCGCGGAAGGCGGATTGGAGGCGCTGCTGACGTTGAGCCGCGAGGCGAAGACCATCGTCCCCGGTCCGTAGCGGCCGGCGAAAGCGCGATAATCGGCTCCGCCGCGCCGCCGTCCCGACGCGGGAACCCGCCGGGCCGGATGATCGGCCCGCAAATCCTCGTGCTTTCGATGAAAGGATGAAAATGAAACACCCGATTCTGACGACTTCGCTGCTGGCCCTCGCCTTCTCCGGTGCCGCCGTCGCAGCCGAGGACGCGACCTTCACACTGCGCAGCCTGACGCCCGAGACCGCCCTCAAGGCGGCGCAGGCCGCCCTCAAGAAATGCCGCGCCGACGGCTTTCAGGTCGCGGTGTCAGTGGTCGACCGCAGCGGTACGGTGCAGGTGTTGCTGCGCGACCGTTTCGCCGGCGCCCATACCCCGGACACCGCAACCGGCAAGGCGTGGACTGCGGTCAGCTTCCGCACCAACACCACGGACATGGCGGCGGAAACCCAGCCCGGCAAACCGTCGTCGGGCATCCGTCACCTGCCGCGAACGGTCATGATCGGCGGCGGACTGATGATCGAAGGCGGCGGCAGCTTGTACGGCGGCATCGGCGTATCGGGCGCGCCGGGGGGCGACCGCGACGAGGTGTGCGCCAAGGCCGGCATCGCTGCGATCCAGGCGGATCTGGATTTCTGAGGCCGCCGGTGGCAGCCCCACTCCCTCTGCGGCATCAGGGCAGCGGGGCCGGCTCCGTAAACACCCAGTCGCGATCCTTCACCGGCTGGTGGCAGCCGAAGCATTCCTGGACGAAGTTGGCGTCCTTGCCGTAGGGCTTCTGGTCCTTGCCGAGCCAGCGGGCGAAGCCCCAGCCGCCGGTGGCTTCGTACTTCTTGGCGTCCTTGACCATGAACTCGGCATGGACGAAATCGCCCGGGACGATCGCCTGCGCCCACTTGTCCAGGGTCTTGTTCTTCCATACCAGCTTGGCCAAGATCGCGCCGTCCGGCCAGGGATTGGTCTTGCCGGCGCGGGCCGCCTCGACTGCCTTGTCGTTGCCGAGAATGACGCGCATGGTGTTGTTGTCGGTGCGCTGGGACGAGGCGATCATGCGCCAGTTCTTGTAGCCCTCGGGAAGGGTGATGCCGTTGGGCGCGGGATCGGCGGCCAGGGCGGCGCCGGATGCGGCGATCAGGGTTGCTGCGATGGCGCTGCGGACGATTCGCATGCTGAATTACTCCGTTGGTGTGGGGTTCTGGTTGGTCGTTGCCTGCCGCGCAGGCCGGCTGCCCGCAATGTATACAACTTTATCCGGGATTTCATTCCGTTGTGCGCCGGGACCCGGGCGATTCCGGCCCCGTTTGATTATCATTGCCTGCCATGCGCCCGCTGCTCAGCCTGATGGACCGCGCGGCCGCCCTGGCGCGGCTGATCCTGCTGGTGTTCCTGGCGACGCCCTCAGCTTGTCTTGCGGCGGAGGTGCCGTTCGTGGCGGCAGCGGCGGACCTAAAGTTCGCGCTGTCCGAGATCGCCGAGAATTTTGCGAAGGAAACCGGGAGGCAGGTCAGGCTGAGCTTCGGTTCGTCCGGCAACTTCGCCCGCCAGATCACGCAGGGCGCACCGTTCGAGCTGTTTTTCTCGGCCGACGAGCAGTACGCGCTGGGCCTCGTCGGGTCGGGCCAGGCGCTGGATCGCGGCGCGCTCTACGGCATCGGCCGCATCGTGCTCTACGCGCCCCGCGGCTCGCCGCTCAAGCCGGACGCGCAGATGAAAGGCCTGGCCGCGGCAGCCGCTGCCGGTGTCGTCACGCGCTTCGCCATTGCCAATCCCGAGCATGCGCCCTATGGCCGTGCCGCGCGCGAAGCGCTGCAGCACGCCGGACTCTGGGATGTCCTGCAGAGCAGGCTGGTGCTGGGCGAAAACGCTTCCCAGGCGGCGCAGTTCGCCTCCAGCGGCGCGGCCGAAGGCGGCATCATTCCCCTTTCCGTTGCGCTGGCGCCGGCGCTGGCAGCGGCCGGCAGCCATGCCCTGATCGCGCAAGACTGGCACCAGCCGCTGCGCCAGCGCGTGGTGCTGCTCAAGGGTGCCGGCGAGGCGGCGCGGCGCTTCTACGATTACATGCAGCAGCCGCGGGCGCGCGCCGTCCTCACGCGCTACGGATTTGCGGTTCCTGCCGACGAGGCGCCGTGATGGATTGGGAGGCGCTGACCCTTTCGCTGCGGCTCGGCGCCTGGACCACGGTGATCCTGATCCCATCCGGCATTCTGCTGGCGCGGGTGCTTGCCTGGCGTCGGTTTCGCGGCCGCGCCGCGGTGGAGGCGCTGGTGGCGCTGCCACTGGTGCTGCCTCCCACGGTGTTGGGCTACTACCTGCTGGTAGCCTTCGGCGGCGCCTCCGCCTTCGGACGCGGCTATCAGGCACTGTTCGGCACACCTCTCGCCTTCTCGTTCGAGGGACTGCTGCTCGCCTCCCTCGTATTCAACCTGCCGTTCGCCATCCAGCCCATGCAGCGAGCCTTCGCCGGGATCGCGCCGGAACTGCGCGAAGCCGCGTGGTGTTCCGGATTGAGCAGGTGGCAGGCGTTTCGCCGCGTCGAGTTGCCCCTGGCCTTTCCCGGCGTGCTGTCGGCGGCGGTGCTGACCTTCGCCCATACGCTGGGCGAGTTCGGCGTGGTGCTGATGGTGGGCGGCAACCTGCCGGGCCAGACCAAGACCATCGCCATCGCCATCTACGACCGGGTACAGGCCTTCGACGATTCCGGCGCGGCGCTCATGTCGGCGACCCTGGTGCTGATTTCGTTTGCGGCAATCGTGGTCATCCACGGACTCACCGGCCGCCGGAGCCGCGTTCGTGTCTGACGCGGCACGCGGCCTCGACCTGGCGGTGCAGCAGCGGGCGCCGATTGCCCTCGATGCAGCGCTGGAGTGCGCGCCCGGCGAACTGACGGCGCTGGTCGGGCCCTCGGGCAGCGGCAAGACCACCCTGCTGCGCGTGATCGCCGGTCTCGACCGTCCGCAGCAGGGCCATGTGCGCTGCGCCGGCCACACCTGGTTCGATGCCCGGGAGGGCATCGACCTCTCGCCCCAGCGCCGGCGCGTCGGACTGGTGTTTCAGAGCTACGCCCTGTTTCCCCATCTGTCTGCCCTCGACAACGTGACGGCGGCGCTGAGCCATGTGCCGCCGGACCAGCGCGGCGAGCGGGCCTGCGCCTTGCTGGAGCAGGTACATCTTTCCGGATTGGAAGGGCGACGCCCCGACGAGCTGTCCGGCGGCCAGCAGCAGCGCGTCGCCGTGGCCCGCGCCCTGGCGCGCGATCCGGCGGTTCTGCTGCTGGACGAGCCGTTTTCGGCGGTGGATCAGGTCACGCGTGGCAAACTGCAGCGCGAACTGGCGCGGTTGCGCGAGCGCCTGAGGATTCCCGTCGTGCTGGTGACCCACGATCTCGATGAGGCGCGGCTGCTGGCGGACCGCATCGTCATCATCCATCGCGGCACCACGCTGCAGAGCGGCACGCCGGACCAGGTGCTGCTGCGGCCCTGCAGCGGCGAGGTGGCGCGGCTGGTGGACCTGCCGAACGTATTCCAGGGCACGGTGAGCGCGCCCGCGGCCGACGGCACGCTGCACCTGAGGTGGCGCGGCTATACGCTGGAGGTGCGCAGTGACGGCGTCTTCCATCCCGGCGAACGGGTGGATTGGGTGGTGCCGTCACGCTTCGTCATTCTGCACCGGCGCGACAAGCCCTCGCGCGGCGAGCACGAGAATCCGGTGGGCGGAGTGTGTACGGAATGCACCATGCTCGGCGACAATGCGCTGGTGAGCATCGATGTGGACGGCGATGTCGACGCGTCGCTCGCGTTCAGCGTCCCCGCCCATGCGGCGCGGCGCAATGGCTTGGCGCCGGGCGTAGAGGTCCGGGTGTCGCTGCTGGCGGAGGGCATCCACCTGATGCCCGGGAAGCGCTGATTCCCTGGGCGTGCAATCGCCGCGGCCGGTGCGAAAAGCTGCGAATTGCAGGGATTGATCCGACATTGGAGGGGAACGAGCCATGAAGCTCTACGATCTGGAACTTTCGGGCAACGCCTACCGCATCCGTCTCATGCTCTCGCTGCTGGGCCTCAAGGCGGAGTTGCATAGCGTCAACCTGATGCAGGGCGAGCAGCGCCAGGAGTGGTTCCTCAAGCTCAACCCGCGCGGCCAGGTACCGGTGCTGGACGACGACGGCAGCGTAATCTGGGACTCGCTGGCGATCCTGGTCTATCTGGCGCGCAAATACGGCGGTGAGCGCTGGCTGCCGAGCGAGGCGAAAGACCTGGCAGAGGTCATGCAATGGCTGGCGCTGATGGAGAACGAGACCCTCTACGGCCTGGGCAAGGCCCGGGTGATCGTCAAGTTCAAGTTCCCGGGGTCCCTGGAGGAAGCGCAGACCCTGGGTCGTCGCGGACTGAACGTGTTGGAGGGGCGCCTGTCGAATCACGACTGGCTGGCGTTGGATCGTTTCACGATCGCCGACGTTGGCTGCTTCCCGTATGTCGCCCTGGCGCCGGAAGGCGAAATTTCCCTCGAACCTTATGCCGCCGTGCGCAAGTGGGTCGAACGCGTGAAGAAACAGCCGGGCTTCGTGTCGATGCCCGGTATTTGAAACCCGGTTTCGATATCCGCGTGTCCACCCGGGGCGCGGATCGGCGAGACAACGCCCATAGGCTGCAAATCAAATCATGTCCGAATCCGCCACCATCCTGTTCGCCCACGGCGCGCGCAACCCCGAATGGCGCAAGCCGCTGGAAGCGATCCGCGATGCGATGATCGTCGCCGAACCCGGTCGCCGCGTCGAAGTCGCCTATCTGGAGTTCCTGACGCCGGCGCTGCCGGACGCGATCGACACCGTCGCCGGCGAGGGCTACCGTGAATTGATCATCGTGCCGATTTTCATGGCGCAGAGCGGCCATACCAAGCGCGACCTTCCCGCATTGCTGGCGGCGGCCTGGGAGCGCCATCCCCAACTCGACATCAAACTGGCGGTTCCGATCGGCGAGGCCCCCGACGTGGTGAGCGCCATCGCGCGCTATGCCCTCCAGCCGACGCTCGTAATGGGCGAGGCCATACCTGGCTGAGCGTTTCATCGGGGCAAGCGAGCACTCACCTACTGTCCCGCCGGAACGCGCAGACGACTCCTGAAACGGGAGGCGTGGCCCAAATGTGGGTTGTATATTAGTATCTTCTAATATATACTTGCTGCCATGCGATCAATACTCTCCCAGTCGGTGGTCTTTTCGTCGGTCCTTTGGGCGTCACTGGCTTTGGCTCAGACTCCGGGTCTGGCGACGGCGACGGTCGACTACCGTGAGATCGAACTGACCTATCCGGCCGAGGCCGTGGTGGAGGCCGTCAAGCAGGCCACCGTCGCCGCCCAGGTGCAGGGTCGGGTGATGGAGGTGCGCGCCGACGCCGGCGACCGCGTCAAGCAGGGCGACCTGCTGATGCGCATCGACGAGCGCGAGGCGGTGCAAGGGGTGGCCAGCGCCGACGCCGGCGTGGCCCAGGCCGAGGCGAATTTGGCCAACGCCAAGGCGACCCATGAGCGCACCCGCAACCTCTTCGCCCAGAAGTTCGTCAGTCAGGCCGCGCTGGACCAGGCGGAATCGGCGTGGCGGGCGGCGGAGGCCCAATTGAAGGTCACCCAGGCCGGGCGCGGCCAGGCCGGCACGGCGAAGAGTTTCACCACCATCACTTCGCCCTTGACTGGGGTCGTTGCCCAGCGCCACACGGAAAAGGGCGAGATGGCCGCGCCGGGCAAGACGCTGTTCACCATATTCGAACCGGGTGATCTGCGCGTGGTGGCGAGCGTTCCCCAGTACAAGCTCGCGGAGGTGAAGCAGACGCTGCGCGCCAAGGTGGAGTTCCCCGAGTCCAGGCGCTGGGTCGATGCTGTCTCGGTCACGGTGCTGCCGACCGTGGATGCCCGCACCCACACGGTCCGGGTGCGGGTTGACCTGCCCGACAACATCGCCGGAGTGGTGCCGGGAATGTTCGCCCGCGCCCATTTCGTCACCGGTCGGGCGAAGAAGCTGCTGGTGCCGGCCCAGTCGGTGCTGCACCGCGGCGAAGTGACCGCCGTCTATGTCGTCGACGAGCGGGGTCTGCCGCAGTTGCGCCAGGTGCGCCTGGGCGAGCCGGTGGCGGACGGAGCGGTGGAAGTGCTGGCCGGTGCCGCGGCCGGCGAACGGGTCGCCCTCGACCCGGTGAAAGCCGGAATTTCCCTCAAGCAAACAGCCGCAAAGCGCTAAAATATCGAGTCGAAGAACAAGACCGGATTCCGGCTTCGCGGCTCTTTATTGCAACCAAGGAGGGAAACGTGGCACACATCGTTATTATGGGAGCAGGCATCGGCGGCATGCCGATGGCCTACGAAATGCGCGAGAGCGCCCGCCCGCAGGACAAGGTCACCGTCGTTTCGAGCGACCCGAAGTTCCACTTCGTGCCGTCCAACCCGTGGCTTGCCGTGAATTGGCGCAAGCGCGACGACATCGAGATCGACATCGGCCCAGCCCTGGCGCGCAAGAAGATCGACTTCATCGCGGCAACGGTCAAGCGGGTGCACCCGGAAAGGAACCAGATCGAGCTGGCCGACGGCAGAATGGTCGACTACGACTTTCTCATCATCGCCACCGGACCGAAGTTGGCATTCGAGGAAGTGGAGGGCCTCGGACCCAACGGCCATACGCAGTCGGTGTGCCATGTCGACCACGCCGTGAAGGCCGCCAAGGTATGGGACGAGTTCGTCAAGGATCCCGGCCATATCGTGGTGGGCGCCGTGCAGATGGCATCCTGTTTCGGTCCCGCCTACGAGTTCGCCATGATCATGGACACCGACCTGCGCCGGCGCAAGATCCGCGACAAGGTGCCGATGACCTTCGTCACCGCGGAGCCCTATGTCGGGCACCTCGGCCTCGGCGGCGTGGGCGACTCCAAGGGCCTGCTGGAATCGGCGATGCGCGACCGCCACATCAAGTGGATCTGCAACGCCAAGGTCACCAAGGTCGAGGCCGGCAAGATGTACGTCACCGAGCACGACGAGGACGGCAAGCCGAAGAAGGAGCACGAACTCGCCGTTCAAGTACTCCATGATGCTTCCGGCATTCAAGGGCGTGGATGCGGTGTTCGGCATCGAAGGGCTGACCAATCCGCGCGGCTTTATCCTGATCGACGAGTACCAGCGCAACCCGAAGTACAACAACATCTATTCTGTGGGCGTGTGCGTGGCGATCCCGCCGGTGGAAGCGAGCCCGGTGCCCACCGGTGCGCCCAAGACCGGCTACATGATCGAGTCCATGGTGACCGCCACCGCCCACAACGTCCGCGCCGTGCTCGACGGCAAGGAGCCGGTGGAGAAGGCGACCTGGAACGCGGTGTGCCTGGCGGACTTCGGCGATTCCGGCGCCGCTTTCGTGGCGCTGCCCCAGATACCGCCGCGCAACGTCAACTGGTTTTCCGAAGGCAAGTGGGTGCACCTGGCCAAGATTGCCTACGAGAAGTACTTCATGTCTAAGATGAAGCGCGGCACCTCGGAGCCGATATACGAGAAGATCGTCATGAATGCACTTGGCATCATGAAACTGAAGGGCAAGTAGGCGCAGATCCGTGGCCGCAAAGGCCGCCGGGGCGCGAGCGACCGGCGTTCTTTGCGGTTTTTGTTGTTCCTGAATATCAGTGTTGTCTAATATGGGAATCTCGGGGAGAATCGCGGCAGCCTTTCAGCGTTCGCAGATGACGCCGCTGATCGCGCTGATCGCGCTGTCTGCTCGGCCTCTTCGCCGTGCTGATCACGCCGCGCGAAGAAGAGCCGCAGATCAACGTCACCATGGCCAACGTCTTCGTGCCGTTTCCCGGCGCCTCGGCCAAGGACGTCGAGGCGCTGGTGGCGCGGCCTGCCGAGCAGGTGCTGTCGCGCATCGCCGGCATCGAGCACGTCTATTCCGTGTCGCGGCCGGGCATGGCCGTCATCACCGTGCAGTACGAGGTCGGCGAGGATCCGATCCAGGCGCTGGTGCGGCTCTACGACACCATCAACTCGCACCGGGACTGGCTGTCGCCCAATCTCGGCGTCGGCGAGCCGATCATCAAGCCCAAGGGCATCGACGACGTGCCGATCGTCACGCTGACGCTTCTGGAGCGCCGATCCGGAGCCAGCCGGCTTCGAGATGCAGCAGGTGGCGCGCGCCGTCGAGATCGAACTCAAGCGCATCAAGGGCACGCGCGACGTGGCGACCATCGGCGGGCCCGGCCACGTGATCCGCGTCGTCATGGATGCCGACCGCATGAATGCCTACGGCGTCACGGCGCAGGACCTCGAGGCCGCGCTCCAGGTCTCGAACGCCTCGCAGCCGGCCGGCAGCCTGGTGTCGGGCAACCAGGAACTGCTGGTGCAGACCGGCACCTACATCGAGACCGCGGCCGACGTGAAGAAGCTGGTGGTGGGCGTTAGCGACAACAAGCCGGTGTTCATGGCCGACGTGGCGCAGATCGTCGACGGCGCCGACCAGCCGAGCCGCTACGTCTGGCACGGCACCGGAGCGGCTCGCGCCGCTGCGACCGCAGCGACAAGGCGGCCGAAGGATCTCGGCGAGTTCCCGGCGGTGACGCTGTCGATCTCCAAGAAGCCGGGCGTCAACGCGGCCGACGTGGCCGAAGCCGTGATCCGCCGCGCCGAAAGCCTCAAGGGCACGGTGATCCCGGACGGCGTCGAATTCACGCGTCACCCGCAACTACGGCGAGACCGCGACCGACAAGGCGCAGAAGCTGATCGGCAAGCTCGTCTTCGCCACCGCCTTCGTCGTGCTGCTGGTGCTGCTTGCGCTGGGCAAGCGCGAGGCGGTGATCGTCGGCGCGGCGGTGACGCTGACGCTGGCGGCGACGCTGTTCGCCTCCTGGGCATGGGGCTTCACCCTCAACCGCGTCTCGCTGTTCGCCCTCATCTTCTCCATCGGCATCCTGGTGGACGACGCCATTGTCGTGGTCGAGAACATCCACCGCTGGCAGGCGCTGGAGCCGGAGCGAGCCGCTGTGGCGAGATCATTCCCCGCGCCGTGGACGAGGTCGGCGGTCCGACCATCCTGGCCACCTTCACGGTGATCGCGGCGCTGCTGCCGATGGCCTTCGTCTCGGGCCTCATGGGCCCGTACATGAGCCCGATCCCGATCAACGCCTCGATGGGCATGTCGATCTCGCTCGCCATCGCCTTCGTCATCACGCCGTGGCTGTCGCTGGTGATGATGGGCCGGCACCACGCCGGTGGCACGGCCCACGAGTCGGACAAGCTGACCCAGCGCCTGCAGCAGTGGTGCGCAGCGCCTCATGACGCCTTTCATCGACGAGCGGACGGGCAAGCGCGCGCGGCGCAAGCTGTGGCTCGCGCATCCTGGCCGCGATCCTGGCCTCGGTGTCGCTGGCCGGTCTTCAAGCTGGTGGTGTTGAAGATGCTGCCCTTCGACAACAAGAGCGAGTTCCAGATCGTGCTCGACATGCCGGTGGGCACGCCGCTGGAAGAGACGGCCAAGGTGCTGCGCGAGATCAGCGCGTACGTCGCCACCGTGCCGGAGGTGACCGATTACCAGGCGTACGCCGGTACCGCGGCGCCCATCAACTTCAACGGCCTGGTGCGGCAGTATTACCTGCGCGCGTCGCCGGAACTGGGCGACATCCAGGTCAATCTGGTGGATAAGCACCAGCGCGACCGCAAGAGCCACGAAATCGCCGCAGGAGTGCGCGATGGCGTCACCCGCATCGCGCAGAAGCACGGCGGCAATGCCAAGGTGGTCGAAGTGCCGCCGGGGCCGCCGGTGCTCTCGCCCATCGTTGCGGAAATCTACGGCCCGGACTACCCCGGCCAGCAGGCGGTGGCCAAGACGGTGGCGGAAAAATTCCGTGCCACCGACGACATCATCAGCGTCGACGATTCGGTGGACGAGGCGGCGCCCAAGATCCTGCTGCGCGTCAACCAGAGCAAGGCGGCGCTGCTGGGCGTGGCGCAGAAGGACATCGTCGACGTGGTGCGGCTCGGTCTGGCCGGCGAGAATGTGACGCCGGCCCATACCGGCGAAAGCAAGTACGAGATGCCGGTGCGCGTGACCCTGCCCGCCGAGAAGCAAAGCTCCCTCGACCAGTTGCTGAAGATGCGGGTGCGCGCCCGGGACGGTCAGCTGATCCAGATCTCGGAACTGGTGGAGGCACGCGACGTGCAGCGCGAGCAGGTGATCTACCACAAGGACCTGCTGCCGGTGGTGTATGTCGTCGGCGACATGGGCGGCCACATCGATTCGCCGCTCTACGGCATGTTCGACATCCGTTCCCGGGTCAGGGACATGGCCTTGGAGCAGGGCGGGACGCTGGGCGAATACTTCATCCGCCAGCCCCGGGATCCCTACGCCGGCTATTCCCTCAAGTGGGACGGCGAATGGCAGGTTACCTACGAAACCTTCCGCGACATGGGCATCGCCTATGCCGTCGGACTGCTCCTGATCTACCTGCTGGTGGTGGCGCAGTTCAAGAGCTATCTGGTGCCGCTCATCATCATGGCGCCGATCCCGCTCACCGTCATCGGCGTAATGCCCGGCCATGCGTTGTTCGGCGCGCAGTTCACCGCGACGTCGATGATCGGCATGATCGCGCTCGCCGGCATCATCGTGCGCAACTCCATTCTGCTCGTGGATTTCATCAATGCCCAGGTGGCTACCGGCATGCCCTTCGCCCAGGCGGTGGTGGAATCGGCGGCGATCCGCGCCAAGCCGATCGCCCTCACCGGACTGGCCGCGATGCTCGGCGCCCTTTTCATCCTCGACGACCCGATCTTCCAGGGCCTCGCGATCAGCTTGATTTTTGGCATATTCGTGTCTACCTTGCTGACGCTGGTGGTGATTCCGGTGCTCTACTACGCGGCCATGCGCGGGCGCATGGCCGCTCCGAGCGAGGGGTGAAGACACGCACTCTCGTAATACTCCCGCCCCCCTGAGCGGGCCCGATCTTCATGAGATTGTTTTTACTGCACGATTTCGACCACACTACCCAGGAGAATCGCAATGAACGTTGAATCGCTATGTCCGCATCATCGCCGGCGCCTTCATCATGCTGTCGCTGGTCCTTGCCCACGCCACCGGCCAGGCCGACCTGTCCAAGCTGTCCTGGCTCTGGTTCACCGCCTTCGTCGGCATCAACCTGTTCCAGAGCGGCTTCACCCAGTTCTGTCCGCTGGTGAACATCCTGAAGAAACTGGGCGTCAAGGAAGCTCACCAGGTCTGATCCGCAGGTTCTGCTGCTCTACTCCGGCGGCGGCGATGGAATGATCGCCCCACCGGACCGTCGCTGGAACGACTCTTGCTGGAAAGTAGTCGTTTCAGTCATCCCTGCATTCCGCAATGCTGCGAGTTCTGGTCATCGACGAGTCGCGTCAACGTGCCGCCGGCATCTGTGCCGGGCTGGCCCTCGCCGGCCATCAGGTCGCTGCCGTCCTGCCCTCGTCCTGGGATCTGGCTGCCCAGGTGGAGACGATCAAGCCGGACGTGATCCTCATCGAAACCGCCTCACCATCGCGCGACACGCTCGAGCACCTGAGCGCGATGAACCGCGATGCGCCTCGGCCGGTGGTGATTTTTGCCCAGGAAGGCGAGGCCGGGGTGATCCGCGCAGCGATGCGCGCCGGCGTGTCCGCCTACGTGGTGGACGGTCTCGATCCCGCACGCATCAAGCCGGTGATCGAGGTGGCGCTGGCACGCTTCGACGAATATCAGGCGCTGCGGCGCGAACTGGACGACACCTCGCGCAAGCTGTCCGAGCGCAAGCTGATCGACCGAGCCAAGGGCATCCTCATGCGCACCCGCGCCATGGGCGAGGAAGAGGCCTATCACGCCCTGCGCAAGCTGGCGATGGAGCGCGGCATTACGGTGGCCGGCGTCTCGCGCAATGTGATCGACATGGCGCAGCTGCTGCTCTGACGTCCGCACGACGCAGCAGGGGTAGGGCGGGCCGTGCCCGCCGCTCGACGATGTAGGCCACCCCCCCGGCGGGCAGTACCCGCCCGACGACGACCTCCTCCCCCAAGTAGTGCAGCGTTTGCTGATGTTGCACAGCAACAGTGCATCACGGCCGACCGCTGAATCCGCCCGCCAACCCCCGCGGCGCAGCGGAAAGCCAGTGCTGGCGCGGCTCTCGGCCAAGATGCCGGCAGCGTGGCACGACCCCTGCTAAGTAATGCTCAAGCACCGGATCAACGGCGGTCTGGTGGGCTGAATCGGTCAATGGACAAGGGCGTCCATCCGCGGGAGTTCCTCCTCCCTCTCGCGGGTGAACGCCCTCTTTTTTTGGATTTTCGGATGAACGGGAGATCGACATGGACGACACGAAACGCGCCCCCGGCAGGCGCGATTTCCTCCGGGCGACGGCCGGTTTCGGCGCGGGTGCGGCACTCATGAGCGCGCTGCCGCCGGGCGTGCGCGGCGCGGCCTGGGCCGCGGGCTCCGACGCGCCGGAGAAGAAGGAAGTCAGGATCGGCTTCATTCCGCTCACCGACTGCGCCTCCGTGGTGATGGCCTCGGTGATGAAGTTCGACGAGAAGTACGGCATCAAGATCATGCCGACCAAGGAGGCGTCCTGGGCCGCGGTGCGCGACAAGCTGGTGAACGGCGAGATCGACGCCGCCCATGTGCTCTACGGCCTGATCTACGGCGTGCAGATGGGCGTCGGCGGGCCGAAGAAGGACATGGCCAACCTGATGACGCTCAACAACAACGGCCAGGCCATCACGCTCGCCAACAAGCTCAAGGACCAGGGCGTCACCGACGGCGCCAGCCTGAAGAAGCTGATCACCGCGAAGCCCGGCGAATACACCTTTGCCCAAACCTTTCCCACCGGCACCCATGCCATGTGGCTGTACTACTGGCTGGCGGCCAACGACATCAACCCGCTGAAGGACGTCAAGACCATCACCGTGCCGCCGCCGCAGATGGTGGCCAACATGCGCGTGGGCAACATGGACGGCTACTGCGTCGGCGAGCCCTGGAACAACCGCGCCATCGTGGACAAGATCGGCTTCACCGCGGTGACGACCCAGGACATCTGGGTCGATCATCCGGAGAAGGTGCTGGGCACCACGGCCGAGTTCGTCGGCAAATATCCCGAACACGGCGCGGGCCATGACGGCGGCGATCCTGGAGGCGGGGCGCTGGATCGATGCCTCGCTCGCCAACCGCCAGAAGACCGCCGAGACCATCGCCCAGAAGGCCTACGTCAATACCGATACCGACGTCATCCTGGCGCGCATGCTCGGCCGCTACGAGAACGGCCTGGGCAGGAAGTGGGACGACAGGAACGCGATGAAGTTCTTCAACGAGGGCGCGGTGAATTTTCCCTACCTATTCGGACGGCATGTGGTTCCTGACCCAGCACCGGCGCTGGGGCCTGCTCAAGGAGGACCCGGACTACCTGGCGGTGGCGAAGAAGGTGAACCGCATCGACATCTACAAGCAGGCCGCGGCCGCAGCTCGGTGCGGCCGTGCCGAAGAGCGACATGCGCACTTCCAAGCTGATCGACGGCGTGGTGTGGGACGGCAGGGACCCGAAGAAGTATGCCGGCGGCTTCAAGGTGACAGGCCTGAGTCACCACGCCAAAGCGAAACCCGACTGGAGACTGAAATGACTGCAGCAGTGATCACGAGCGAGAAGCTGGAAGCGCCGCCCGCGGCGGCGCCACGCAAGGCGCCGGCGCGGGTTGCCGCCGTCCCGGCGGAGTCGGCGCCCGCGGCGGTGCCGCGAGCGCCCCTCAGCCGCCGTTTGGAGCCTTTCCTCAGGGCCGTTCTTCCGCCGCTGCTGGGCGTGGCCCTGCTGATCGGCATCTGGGCCCTGGCAACATTGAAGAGCACCAGCCTGCCGGGCCCGGACAAGGTGTGGGCCGAGGCGCTGAAGCTGTTCTCCGACCCCTTCTACCAGAACGGACCCAACGACCAGGGCATCGGCTGGAACGTGCTGTCCTCGCTCAAGCGCGTCGGCATCGGCTTCGGCTTCGCGGCGATGGTGGGCATCCCGCTGGGCTTCCTGATCGGCCGCTTCGACTTTCTCAACCGCATGGTGGAACCGATCATCAGCCTGCTGCGGCCGGTGTCGCCGCTGGCCTGGCTGCCGATCGGCCTGCTGGCCTTCCAGAAGGCGGATCCGGCAGCCACCTGGACCATCTTCATCTGCTCCATCTGGCCCATGATCATCAACACCGCGGTCGGGGTGCAGCGCGTACCGCAGGACTACATGAACGTGGCGCGGGTGCTCGCCTTGTCGGAGTGGAAGATCGTGACCCGCATCCTGTTCCCGGCGGTGCTGCCCTACATGCTCACCGGCATCCGCCTGTCGATCAGTACGGCCTGGCTGGTGATCGTCGCCGCCGAAATGCTGACCGGCGGCGTGGGCATCGGCTTCTGGGTATGGGACGAGTGGAACAACCTCAAAGTCGAGTCCATCGTCATCGCCATCTTCGTCATCGGCATCGTCGGCCTGCTGCTGGAACAGGCGCTGCTGCTGCTGGCGAAGCGATTCAACTACCAATAGAAGGGCCGGGGAAGGAGACAGAAATGGCAAAGATGGTTCAGATCGAGAACGTTGGTGTCAGCTTCGACACCAGGAACGGCCCCTTCGTCGCCCTGCGCGACATCAACCTGACGGTGGAGGAGGGCGAGGTGGTATCGCTGATCGGC
The DNA here is from genome assembly GCA_963823455.1 of uncultured beta proteobacterium. GTDB lineage: Bacteria > Pseudomonadota > Gammaproteobacteria > Burkholderiales > Rhodocyclaceae > CAVPDA01. The sequence continues at coordinate 336,219 of CAWGLO010000003.1, read as the reverse complement.
CACTCCGGCTGCGGCAAGTCCACGCTGCTCAACCTGATCGCCGGCCTGAACCAGCCCACGGAGGGCGTGCTGCTGTGCAACGGGCGCGAGATCGCCGGTCCCGGTCCGGAGCGGGCGGTGGTGTTCCAGAACCATTCGCTGCTGCCCTGGCTGACCTGCTTCGACAACGTCTATCTGGCGGTGGAGCGGGTGTTCGGCAGGAAGGAAGGCAAGGCCAAGCTCAAGTCGCGCACCAAGGCGGCGCTGGCCCTGGTGCATATGGACCACGCCGAGCACAAGTATCCCAACGAGATTTCCGGCGGCATGAAGCAGCGCGTCGGCATCGCCCGCGCCTTCGCCATGGAGCCGAAGATCCTGCTCATGGACGAGCCCTTCGGCGCGCTCGACGCGCTCACCCGCGCCAGCCTCCAGGACGAGTTGATGAACGTAATGGAGGAAACCGGCGCGACCGTGGTGATGGTGACCCACGACGTGGACGAGGCGGTGCTGCTGTCGGATCGCGTCGTCATGATGACCAACGGCCCGGCCGCGACCATCGGCGAGATCCTGAAGGTCGATCTGGCCTGGCCGCGGGAGCGCCTCAAGCTGGCCCACGATCCGAAGTTCGTCGACTACCGCGCCGCGCTGCTGGAGTTCCTCTACCAGAAACAGTTGCGCAAGGCCGCGTGACATGCAGGGTGCGCATTCCCTCGCCCCCGACCCCTCTTCCCGTTCCGGGGGAGAGGCCGGGAGAGAGGGCTGGCGCACCGTTCGGCCGTGTTTGAACCGGAGCGCATGGCGCACCCTGCGGCCCTGACAATGGGATGGATGCATCGATGAAAAAACTCAAGCTGGTGATGGTGGGCAACGGCATGGCGGGCTGCCGCACGCTGGAGGAACTGCTGAAGCTCGCCCCCGAGCTCTACGACATCACGGTGTTCGGCGCCGAGCCTCACGGCAACTACAACCGCATCCTGCTCTCTCCGGTGCTGGCCGGGGAGATGACGCTGCCGGAGATCATGCTCAACGATCTCGACTGGTACCGGGACAATGGCATCACGCTGCATGCCGGGAGGAAGGTGGCGCGGATCGACCGCATTGGCCGCCGCGTCGTCGCCGAGGATGGCACCGAGGCGGCGTACGACCGGCTGCTGCTCGCCACCGGCTCCAACCCCTTCATCCTGCCGGTTCCCGGCAAGGACCTGCCGGGGGTGATCGGCTACCGCGACATCGCCGACACCCAGGCCATGATCGATGCCGCCGCGAGCCACAAACACGCGGTGGTGATCGGCGGCGGCCTGCTCGGGCTGGAGGCGGCCAACGGCCTGCGGCTGCGCGGCATGGAGGTGACGGTGGTGCATCTCATGCCCTGGCTGATGGAACGGCAGCTCGACCGGACCGCCGCCGGCATGCTCCAGGCCTCGCTCGAGGCCAAGGGCCTCAGGTTCATGCTGGAGAAGCAGACCGCCGAACTGGTGCGCGGCGAATCGGGCCGCGTCTGCGCGGTGAGGTTCAAGGACGGCGACAGCGTTCCGGCCGACCTGGTCGTGATGGCCGCGGGCATCCGGCCCAACACGGCGCTGGCCGAGTCCGCCGGCCTGCACTGCAGCCGCGGCATCGTGGTGAACGACACCCTGCAGACCTATGACCCTCGCATCTACGCCGTCGGCGAATGCGCCGCCCACCGCGGCATCGCCTACGGCCTGGTGGCGCCGCTGTTCGAGCAGGCCAAGGTCTGCGCCAACCACCTGGCCCAGCTCGGCATCGGCCGCTACACCGGCTCGGTGACCTCGACCAAGCTCAAGGTCACCGGCGTCGACCTGTTCTCCGCCGGCGATTTCATGGGCGGCGAGGGCGCGGACGAGATCGTGCTCTCGGACCGCCTGGGCGGCGTGTACAAGAAGCTGGTGCTGAAGGACGAGCGCCTGGTGGGGGCGGTGCTCTACGGCGACACGGTGGACGGCGCCTGGTATTTCCAGTTGATCAAGGACCGCCAGGACGTCGCTGCGATGCGCGACCACCTGATGTTCGGCAGATCCTTCGCCAACACCCATCTCGGCGACGCCGGCCACAAGGGCCAGAGCCATGCGGCGGCGCTGCCGGACACGGCGGAGATCTGCGGCTGCAACGGCGTGTGCAAGGGCACGATCGTCCAGGCGATCAAGGAGCAGGGTCTGTTCACGCTGGAGGAGGTGCGCAAGCACACCAAGGCCTCGTCCTCCTGCGGCTCCTGCACCGGCCTGGTGGAGCAGATCCTGGCCTCGACCGTGGGCGGGGCCTACGAGCCGGCGGACACCAAGACCAAGCCGATGTGCGGCTGCACCGACCGCACCCACGAGGAGGTGCGCGCCGCGATCCGCGAACACAAGCTGCTGACGATTCCCGCATGCCATGCGCTTCCTGGAATGGCGCACACCGAACGGCTGCGCCTCGTGCCGGCCGGCGCTGAACTACTACCTGATCTCCACCTGGCCCCACGAGGCGCGGGACGATCCCCAGTCGCGCTTCATCAACGAGCGTGCCCACGCCAACATCCAGAAGGACGGCACGTTCTCCGTGGTGCCGCGCATGTGGGGCGGCATCACCAGTCCGGCGGAACTGCGGCGCATCGCCGACGTCGCCGAGAAGTACAAGGTGCCGATGGTCAAGGTCACCGGCGGCCAGCGCATCGACCTGTTGGGCGTGAACAAGTCGGATCTGCCCGGCATGTGGGCCGACCTCGGCATGCCCTCGGGCCATGCCTACGGCAAGGCTATCCGCACCGTCAAGACCTGCGTCGGAGCCGAGTTCTGCCGCTTCGGCACCCAGAACTCGACGCAGATGGGGATCGACCTGGAGAAGATGCTCTTCGGCATGGGCTCGCCCCACAAGGTGAAGCTGGCGGTATCGGGCTGCCCGCGCAACTGCGCCGAGGCCGGCATCAAGGATGTCGGCGTCATCGGCGTCGATTCCGGCTGGGAGATCTACATCGCCGGCAACGGCGGCATCAAGACCGAGGTGGCGCAGTTCCTGTGCAAGGTGGCGAGTGCCGAGGAGGTGAAGGAAGTCACCGGCGCCTTCCTCCAGCTCTACCGCGAGGAGGCGCGCTACCTCGACCGCACCGTGCATTGGGTGCAGCGGGTGGGACTCGACTACGTGAGGCAGCGCGTGGTGGACGATGCGGCCAGCCGCAAGGCGCTGCGCGAGCGGCTGCTGTTCGCGCTGCAGGATTACCGGGACCCGTGGCAGGAGCGCGCCCAGGGCGCCGCGAGGCACGAGTTCGAGCCGATCAGATTCATGAACAGGGACGAGGTGAAGCGTGGTGAGCGAATGGATCAAAGTGTGCCGGCTTGAGGAGATTCCGCAGCTCGGCGCGAGGGTGGTCGAGACCGCGGCGGGCGACATCGCGGTGTTTCGCACCGCCGACGACGCGGTGTTCGCCGTCGAGGACAAGTGCCCCCACAAGGGCGGCCCCCTGTCCCAGGGCATCGTCTTCGGTCACAGCGTCACCTGCCCGCTGCACGGCTGGATCGTCGGCCTGGAGTCCGGCGAGGCCTGCGCTCCGGACCAGGGCTGCACCCGGCGCCTGCCGGTGCGGGTGGACGCCGGCGAGGTGATGCTCGACCTGCCGTAGGGTGCGCGCGACGCAACCTGCAACCTGTAGGGCGGGCCATGCCCGCCGGGCGTGGAACGGCGGGCGCGGCCCGCCCTACGCTCGTTGACGGCGCAGCAGCAGATAGATTCCCACCACGGCGATCGCCACGAACCACACCAGCGACCATTCGGCGATCGACAGTCCGAGGAAGGTCCATTGCACCTTGGAGCAGTCGCCGGTGCCGCGGAAGATGAGCGGCAGGGCCTGCACCAGCGGGAAGGAATCGAGCATGAACTCCAGGTCGGGGCCGCAATCGACGATCTTGGGCGGGAAATGCTGCAGCCAGGACTGGCGTGCCGCGACGGATGCGCCGGTGAGCGCGGTGGCCGCCACCAGCAAGCCATAGACGCGCACGCCGACGCCCTGCGGATGGTGCAGGGCGGCGATCAGTGCCACCGCTCCGCAAACGATGAAGGCCACCCGCTGCATGATGCACATCGGGCAGGGCTCCAGGTTCTGCACATGCTGCAGCACCAGGCCGAAGCCCATGAGCGCGGCGCACGCCAGGAAGACGGCGGCGAAAACGAGGCGCGGCGAGAGTCGGTCGAGGAGCATGTCCGGCATGGGGGGAACTCGTGTGCCCGGATTCTACCCCGCGGATTGAAATCCGCATCGGCGCGCCCTGCGCCAAGGGCGGTCCCGCGCAAGCGGCCTGTGCCGCGCGCACGGCGCCGCGATCGTCGTCGCGCGGCTCAGGCTGCGGCCTTGCCGCTCGCGATCATGCGCTTGAGTTCCGGCATGCAGGAGCCGCAGGAAGTGCCGCAGCGCAGCTTTTCCTGAAGGCTCGTCAAGTTGGCGCCGGCGGCGATCTCCTGCGTGATCTCGCTCTCCCCGACATTGAAACAGTTGCAGACCACGCGCCCGCGGCTGCGTCCGGCCAGCGGTGCCGCCGCCAGCGGCGCGAACAGCCAGCGCCGCAGCTCATCGGCGCTGGTCTGCTCGATCATGGCGTCCTGGAGCCAGGCCCCGGCCGCGGTTTCCCCGGTGAGCCGCAGCCCCGTGAGCCGGTCGTCTTCGATCAGCGCGCGCTTGGAGATGCTGCGCCGAGCATCGGCATAGGACAGGCATTTCCAGTCCGGCAGATCGATCAGGGCGTCGATCGTATCCAGCCAGCTTTGGGGGATCGGTTCGTCGTGGGCGGCACGCAGCACCAGCAGCGGCTCTTCGCGGCCGGCGAGTCCCAGGCTGGCATAGCGGAAGCGCGCCAGCAACGGCTGCAGCGCTTCGAGCCACGTCAGCGCCCGGCCCTCCGCGTCCGCCCCGTGCGCCATGCGCAGGGCCAGCACCTGCCACGGCAGCGCGATCTTCTCCACCTGGATCGCGGCATGCTTGAGTTCGGGCTGCTGCGAATGGGGATCGAGGGCGGCCAGGGTGAGCTCGTTGGCGCCGGCCGAATTGAGGTAGCGCCGGCCCCAGTGCATGGGCAGGAAACTCTGGCCGACCCGTACCTCGCGCGAGGCGGCCACCCGCAGCACCACGGCGCCGCGGCGGCTCGACACCATGGCGAATTCGCCGTCCGCCAGCCCGCGCCTGGCCATGTCTTCCGCATGAAGGTCGAGGCGCGGTTCCGCCACGTGATTGAAGAGCCGGGCCAGCTTGCCGGTGCGGCTCATGCCGTGCCACTGGTCGCGCACCCTGCCGGTCGAAAGATGCAGCGGCATGCGCGCGTTGGTCGGTTCGGCGGTGATGCTGTGCGCGAGCGGGACGAAGCGGGCGCGTCCGCTCGGCGTCGGGTAGCGGCCGTTCTCGTACAGCCGTTCCTTGCCGCTGGCCGCCCCGGCGGGGCAGGGCCACTGCTGGGGGCCACGCCTGTCGAGCACGCCGTAGTTCAGGCCCGTGATGTCCAGATCGCGGCCGCGGGTGGTATCCGCGTGTTCGACGAAGATCTGCTCCGGATGGAAGTAGGGGAAGAGGCGGCCGGCGTCGCGCCCCAGCAACTTGCCCAGGCGCAGCGCGAAATCGCGTGCGATCTGCCAGTCCGGCAGCGCCTCGCCCGGCGGCGGCACGGCCCGGTGCACATGGCTGATGCGCCGCTCCGAATTGGTCACCGTGCCTTCCTTTTCGCCCCAGGTGGCGGCGGGCAGCAGCAGGTCGGCGTAGTCTGCGGTCTCGGTGTTGCGATAGGCCTCCTGTACCACCACGAACTCGCACCGCTCCAGCGCCTCGCGTACCCGCGCCTGATCGGGCAGGGACTGGGCGGGGTTGGTGCAGGCGATCCACAGTGCCTTGATTTCACCGCGGCGCACCGCCTCGAACATTTCCACCGCGGTATTGCCCGGCTTTTCCGGGACCGAGTCCACACCCCACATCCGCGCCACCTCGGCCCGGTGCTCCGGGTTCGTCAGGTCGCGATGGGCGGGAAGCAGGTTGGCCATGCCACCTACTTCCCGGCCTCCCATCGCGTTCGGTTGTCCGGTGAGGGAAAACGGCCCGGCGCCCGGCTTGCCGATCTGGCCGGTAGCCAGATGCAGGTGGATCAACGCGGCGCCGTTGTGCGTCCCGTGCTGGGACTGGTTGAGTCCTTGGCACCACAGCGACAACGCGGCCCGGGCCTGGCCGAACCAGCGCGCGGCGGTGACGATGTCCTGGGCGGCGACGCCGCAGATCTGCGCCGCCGCGGCCGGGGTGACCTCGCGTACGGCATCGCGCAGGGCGTCGAAACCTTCGGTGTGGTCGCGGATGTAGCGTTTGTCTATGAGGCCGTCCCACAGCAGCACATGCAGCATGGCATTGAACAGCACGATGTCGGTGCCGGGCAGGATGGCGAGATGGAGGTCGGCGCAGGTCGCGGTATCGGTGCGGCGAGGATCGACGACCACGATCTTCAGATCTGGATTGGCCGCCTTCGCATCCTCGATGCGGCGAAAGACGATGGGGTGGGCGTAGGCGGTGTTGGAGCCGGCGATGACAATGCAGTCGGCATGGCCGATGTCGGCGTAGGAGCAGGGCGGGGCATCGACACCGAGGGTGAGCTTGTAGGCGGCCACCGCCGAGGACATGCACAGGCGGGAATTGGTGTCGATGTTGTTGGTGCCGACCAGTCCCTTGGCCAGCTTGTTGAAGACGTAATAGTCCTCCGTCAGCAACTGGCCGGAGACGTAGAAGCCGACGGCGTCCGGTCCGTGCTCGCGGATAACGCGTGCGAACTGCTGCGCGGCGTGATCGAGCCCCTGGCCCCAGGTCGCGCGCGAACGTGGCTGGCTCCGGTCCAGGCGCAACTCGGGATAGAGGGCGCGGGTATTGCGTTGCGCCGTCAGGTGGAGCGTCGATCCCTTGGTGCACAGGCGTCCGAAATTCGCCGGATGCGAGGGATCGCCGCGCACGCCGATGATGCGCGCGCCGTCGTGTTCGATGAGGACGCCGCAGCCGACGCCACAGTAGCAACAGTTGGATTTCGTTTCCGCCATGCCGACTCCCTTGTGCGTCGAGCGAGCAAGCGGCATGCCATGGGCTAGACCCGGTGAACAGGCACGATTTCACGACGGGCACATGCTGCGGCGCATCAAGCTGGTGCGCCGCAGACCCCGAGTGCCTCAAATTGGGATACGGTCGGAGTTTTCTCCGGAAAGGACCTGCGCCGGGCGCGGGCGCCTACCGCAGCAGTCCGCTCAGCACCCGGCCATCCTGGAAGCTCAGGGCGTGCTCGGTGCCGACCACGTAGGTCCTGGACTTGCCGCGCAGTCGCGGCACGTTGTTCAAGTCCTGGCTGAAGCCGGGCACCAGGACGTCGCCCAGGCCGTAGGACTCGCCGCGCACGATGGAGACGTACTCGATGTCCGGATGGACCTGCACGTTGAGCCAGTGCAGGGTGCTGCCGGGCTGCGCCGGGGCAAGATCGAGCAGCACCGGCCACGAACGCTTGACGGCCCGGTAGGTGCGGCCGCCGAAGATGTCCTTGACGATGTTGAGCGGTCCGCCGGCGTGGGTGACGTCGAGCGCCTGCAGGGCACGCTCGGTCCCCAGGTTGGGCGCGGCGATCGTGATCAGGCGCGTGACTTGGCCCACGCCGCCCCGCACCACGCTCATGCGAGCCACCACGCCACCGGCCGAGTGACCGATCAGCGTCACAGATTCGCCCGGATGGCGCGCCTCGACGGCGCGCAGCGCCTGGGTCAGCAGATCGGACTGCACGCCCAGCGGGGCGGTGGACGGCAATTCGATGGCAGTAAACCTTGTTCGGCGCCCCTGCAGCGGCGGGGGGCAGGACGGGACCCTGATAACCGGGAAAGATGATGCCGGCGCGCTGCCAGCCGCGCGCCGCCAGTTCGGCGTTGATGCCGCTGGTCTCCCACCCGTACGCGTCGCCCAGATAGCCATGCACCAGGATGGCGACATCAGCCTGGGCGCGGGTGGTGGCAAAGGCAGACAGCAGGGCGATCAGAACGAGGATGCGTCGCATGGTCGGGCTCCAGAAGCAAACGCTTATATTACCCGAAAACGACGCATACCGCCATACGGACCCGGGACAGGAGGGAGTGCTACGGCAGCCAGCGTGCGACGACGGCGTGGAGGTCCTCTTTGCGGAACGGCTTCGCCAGGTAGTCGTCCATGCCGGCGGCAATGCAGCGCTCGCGGTCGCCCTGGATGGCGTTGGCGGTGAGAGCGACGATGGGAACGTGGGACGCGTCGTTCGCCGCCGTCTCCCCCTGGCGAATGCGGCGCGTGGCCTCGTACCCGTCCACGCCCGGCAACTGACAGTCCATGAGAATGAGATCGAAATGACCGTGCGCCATCTTGCGCATCGCTTCCTCACCGTCGTGTGCCTCGATCGTCTGCAGGCCGAAGGACTTTGAGCATGGCGCGGGCCACCACCAGATTGATGGGATTGTCTTCGACCAGCAGCACTTGGCCCTGCAGGCGCGGCAAGTCCGCTGCATCCGGGCGCGACGACCCGGTGGCAGGCTCGCCGCGGGCGGCGTCGAAGCGCACGACGAACGAGAACGTAAACCCGCGCCCCGGGTCGCTTTCCAGCGTGAGGGTGCCGCCCATCAGATCGACCAACTGGCGCGAGATCGGCAGCCCGAGTCCGGTTCCGCCGTACTTGCGGGCATGGGAGCTGTCGGCCTGGGAGAAGGCTTCGAAAATTCGCTCCTGGTCGGCAGGAGCGATACCGATGCCGGTATCGGCGATGTCGAAACGCAGGCTCGTCCCTTTCGGGCTCCCCGGCACCGCCGCCGCTGCGCTCACATCCCCTTCGTCGGCGACGGGGCGGAGCCGCACCCGGATGGAACCTTTCTGCGTGAACTTGATGGCATTGCCGATCAGGTTGGTGAGGACCTGCTTGAGACGTCCGGAGTCGCCTCGGACCAGTCGCGGAACCGCCTCGTCGATTTCCACGGTGAAGGTCAGGCCCTTCTGCTGCGCCCGTTCGCCGAGCAGGTCGGTCACTTCGCTGACGACCCGGGAGAGGTCGAAATCGTGGCGATCCAGCTCGAACCGGCCGGCCTCGATCTTGGAAAAATCCAGAATGTCGTTGATCAGGGCCAGCAGATGCTGACCGGACTTGTAGATCGTATCCAGGTAATGCCGCTGCCGTGTATCGAAAACCGTATCGCGCAGCAACTGGGTCATGCCCAATACGCCGTTCATCGGGGTCCGGATCTCGTGGCTCATGGTTGCCAGGAATTCGGATTTGGCGCGGCTGGCCGCCTCCGCCACCTCTTTGGCGCGTTCGCTCTCCTCGACCGCATGGGCAAGGCGGAAGCGCAGGCGCAGCATTTCCGTGGTGTTCTTCTGGTTGCGCCAAGCGTTGGCGACGGCGATCAACAGGAACAGCATTACGGTGGTGGCAGCCACCTCCTGGTCCGCGATGCCGGACGTCGCCAAGTGGATCGCGCCCGGCACGATCAGGGGCACGGACAGGGCGAGGTAGGCCGGGAACATGCCGCTGAGGGAGAACAGACCGACGGCGGCGATGCCGACGATGCCGGTGATGATAACCGGCTGGTACGGGTTTCCGTGGGGAGGAAACAGGACTGTTCCCAGCAATCCCCAAACGATCCCAGCCAGCAGGGTGCCGAAGACGAAACGGTGAATCCAGGGCGTGAGTGCGTCGGGGCTCGGTGCAGCGCGCCGGTAGGCAAGGATCAGCGCGTAGCGGCCGAGCGAGACCAAGTTGTTGGCGACGAACCAGCCGATGGCCAGGACGGGGTCCGTGAACGGTGCCAGCACCGCCCAAAGGGCCGTCGAAAACACTACAGCCATCGCCAGCGTGAAGGGCGTCTGGCGGTAGACCAGGGCCACCAGCTCGGCCCGGACTTCGCTCTCGAATGCCTGGTCCGGCGCCGGATTCCCAGGCGAATGCCCGGAAGCCGGAGCCTGCTGCTGGATTGCCGGCGTAACGCTCACTTGGCGGAGGCTTTCCGAGGCGGGTGATCCAGGATCATCGACATGCGCTTTCAAGTTTATTCGCACAGCCTATAACATTCTGAATGTTTGTGGGATATCGGCGTTTGGACGGCGGCGCTTGAAACGTGCCACAGGCTCTCCTCGCGCCGACCCCATCCCCTTGCCTGCAGCCAACGCACGAACTTCGCGCTCGGGGGATTTAGTACAATCAATCCGGATTAAACGCAAGGTCGCGTTTAACGCAGAGCCCGATTCAGGGCAGGAGACGGAGCGTGGAGGTCGGTTTCATCGGACTCGGCATCATGGGACGGCCCATGGCGCTCAACCTGGTCCGGGCCGGGCATGCCCTCCATGTGTGGACGCGCCGCCCCCAGTCCATGGGGCCGCTGCTGGAAGCCGGGGCCACGGGGCACGACAGTGCCGCCAGCGTGGCGCGGGCGTCGGCGGTCGTCGTCAGCATGGTGGCCGATGCCCCCGACGTGGAACAGGTCGCGCTCGGGCTGAACGGCGTGGCCGACGGCGCCCACGACGGCCTGGTGTTCGTCGACATGAGCACCATCGCCCCCGCCGCCGCCCGGTCGATCGCCGCGCGGCTGGCGCAGCGCGGCGTGGACATGCTGGATGCACCGGTGTCGGGCGGAGAGGTGGGCGCGATCGACGGCACGCTCTCCATCATGGTCGGCGGTCGCGCAGAGACCTTCGCGCGCGTGCGGCCGCTGTTCGACCGCATGGGCAGGGCGATCACCCTGGTGGGAGCGAGTGGTGCCGGACAGGTGGCGAAGGCGTGCAACCAGATCATCACCGGCATGGCGGTGGCGGCGGTTGCCGAAGCTATGAATTTCGCGCGCAAGGCCGGCGTCGCCCCGGCCCCCGTGCGCCAGGCGCTGCTCGGCGGTTTCGCCTCCAGCCGGATCCTCGACAACCACGGTGGGCGCATGCTCGAGCGTAATTTCACGCCGGGCTTCAAGTCGTGGATGCATCAGAAGGATCTGCGCATCGTCATGGAGTCGGCGCATGAGTTGGGCCTCGCCTTGCCCGGCGCGGCAGCGACGGCGCAGATGTTCAATGCCATGGTCGGCAGCGGTCTGGGCGAAGAGGACTCGGTCGCCATGCTCAAGCTGCTGGAGCGCATGAGTGGAGACTCCTGAAACCATGCCATCCCCGCGCCGCGCACCCCGACCGGGCTTGCTGTTCCCCTCGTCCGCCGGTTCCGTTCCTGGAAGGACTCCCGCGTGAAGCTCGGATTCATCGGTCTCGGCACCATGGGGCGGCCCATGAGCCTCAACCTGTTGCACGCGGGGCACGAACTGGCCGTTTTCGCGCGCCGGCCCGAGGCGCTGGCACCCCTGGTATCCGCCGGAGCCACTGCCTGCGGCAGTCCTCGGGAAGCGGCGAGCCGGGCCGAAGTCGTGTTCACCATGGTGACGTCGGACGCGGATGTGACCGAGGTCGTCCTCGGCCGGGACGGCGTGATCGAAGGTGCGGCGCCGGGATCGGTGGTGGTGGACATGAGCACGATCGCGGCGGCTACGGCCCGGCACATCGCAGCGCGTTTGGCGCAACGGGAAGTGGACACGCTGGACGCGCCCGTTTCAGGCGGTCCGCAGGGTGCCGCCGGAGCCACGCTGGCGATCATGGTCGGCGGCAAGCCGGAGGTTCTGGCGCGCGTGCGTCCGCTGCTGGAGGTGCTGGGCAAGGCCATCACCCACATCGGACCGAACGGAGCCGGGCAAGTGGCGAAGGCGTGCAATCAGATGGTCATGGTGGCGGCCATCGAGGGGTGCGCCGAAGCCCTGCTGCTGGCACAGGCGGCGGGCGTCGATCCGGGCCGGGTACGCGCTGCGCTGCAGGGTGGCGCTGCCGGCAGCCGCGTCCTCGATCTATTCGGCGAGCGCATGCTGCAGCGAAATTTTGCCGCTGGCGTCGAGGCCAGGCTGCATCACAAAGACTTCGGAAATCTGATGCAGGAGGCAGCCGCTCTCAACGTTCCGCTGCCCTTGATGGCCCAGGTGAGGCAGCAGCTGGTCAGCCTCATGGCCCTGGGTTGGGGTGGGGACGACACGTCCAGCCTGCTGCGGGTGCTGGAGATGCAGTCGCGGCCTGCGGCGCGCTCTTGAGTCTGGGGGGAACTGCCTTGAACCGATTCGTACTTGCACTGCTGGGGGCGTCGCTGCTCTGGGGATGCGCCGCGCTGAGCACCCATCCGCCCGAGGTCACGCTGGCAGGCATCGACATCGTCGAGGCGGGTCTGCTGGAGCAGCGCTTCGCCATGAAGCTGCGGCTGCAGAACCCCAACGACGCCGGCATCACGATCACGGGACTCAGCTTCCAGGTGGAGGTCAACGGTCAGACCTTCGCCAAGGGCGTGAGCGGCCAGACCGTGACGGTGCCGCGTTTCGGCGAAGCAGTGCTCGCCGTCGACGCGGTGAGCAACCTGGCCAGCGTGCTGCGCCAGATCACCGAGTTGAGCAAGGGCGGGCGGGAAGGCATCGACTACCGCATACACGGCCGGCTCGCGACGGGCGATTTCGGCAGCGTTCCCTTCGAATCGAAAGGGGAACTGCGCCTGCCGCGGCTGCCGGGCGAGCAGCGCGGCTCGCCCGGCGGTACCTGAGTTGCCGGGGTCCCTTTTCGTCTACGGACTCGGGCCGGAGCGCAAATGGGGCCGCGGCTACTGCCCGTCCTGCTGGCCGTAGGTCCTGAACTTTTCCAGCACAGTGCCCATTTCGGCTGCGGAGAGAACCTGCGGCCGGCCGATCTGCAAGGTGCGCCAATACTGCTCGCACAAGGTCTCGAATTCGATGGCGAGATCGAGAGCGTGGTGCAGGTCGCGGCCGAACACGATCATGCCGTGGTTGGCGAGCAGGCAGGCGCAGCGTCCGTCCAGGGCGGCGAGGGCGTGGTCCGACAGTTCCTGGGTGCCGAAGGTGGCGTAGGCGGCGCAGCGCACCGTACTGCCGCCGAAGCGCGCGATCATGTAATGGAACGGCGGAACGCCCGCACCCTGGCAGGCGAGCGCGGTGGCGAAGGGCGAGTGGCAGTGCAGGATGGCGCCGGCCTCGGGGCGCGCGGCGTAGATGTCGCGGTGGAAGCGCCACTCGGACGAGGGCTTGCGCCGGCCGCTCCAGGTGCCGTCGAGTTTCATCGCCACGATGTCGTCTGCGGTGGTTTCCTCGCAGGGAAGGCCGCTGGGAGTGATAAGGAAGCCATCCTGCCAGCGGGCGCTGACATTGCCGGCGGTGCCGCGGTTGAGGCCGGCTGCAGCCATGCCGCGCGCGGTGTCCAGGACGGCGCGCGGCAGTGGGTGGAAGGCGGGTATCCCGCTCAAGACGGCGACCGATCGGCTGCCGCGACCGCCGTCGGGGGCCGGTGCCGCGGCGTCACAGCGGCGGGATGCGCAGAACCTGCCCCGGGTAGATCTTGTCGGGGTGCTTCAGCATCGGCTTGTTGGCCTCGAAGATCGCCGGGTACTTGTTCGGGTCGCCGTAGTGTGCCTTGGCGATCTTGGACAGGTTGTCGCCCTTGACCACCGTATAGAACACGGCCGCCGGCTCCGTCACCTCCACCGTCATCTGGTCGTGCACGCCGGCCACGCCCTCGACGTTGCCGGCGGCGAGAATGATCTTCTCCTTCGTCTGCTGGTTGGGCGCTATGCCATAGACCGTGGCATGGGCGTCGGCGAAGGTCACGGTGAGTCCGGTGGCGGTCAATCCCAGGGACTCGATGTAGACCTTGATCGCATCGCCGGCGGCATCGTTGGCGCGTTTCACGTTGTCCTCCGACGGATTCTCCTTTGCCGCGTCCTGGGCGGCCTTGGCTTCGCCGCCGCCGAACAGCTTCTCACCGGCTTCCTTGATGAATGCAAACAGTCCCATGATGTACCTCCTTGTGGGTTGACTGCGAGTGATGGTGAACCTGGAATGGGTGCGACCTTAGCATGATTTCATGGCGCCGCCTCCGCTCCCGGCCTGGCTCGCGCTGGGGAACTCCTGTCTGGCGGCGCCTGCGAAAACCGCCGCCAGGCGCGCGGGAGCGGCAATGCCGCGCTCGGTGATGATGCCGGCGACGAGTCGGGCCGGCGTGACATCGAACGCCGGGTTGCTCACGGCGGTATCGTCGCCGGCGATGCGGGCGTCGCAGACCTCCCCGCGGACCACGCGCACTTCCTCGCCGCTGCGCTCCTCGATCGGGATCTGCGAACCCGAGGCGCAGGCCCAGTCGATCGTCGACCCGGGCGCCGCGACATGAAACGGCACGCCGGCTTCCCGCGCCGCGAGCGCCTTGAGGTAGGTGCCGATCTTGTTCGCCACGTCGCCGTTGGCGGCGATGCGGTCGGCCCCGACGACGACGAGGTCGACGCGGCCCTGCTGCAGCAGATGGCCGGCAGCGTTGTCTGCGATCAAAGTATGCGGCACTGCGCTCTGCCGCAGTTCCCAGGCGGTGAGCAGGCCCTGGTTGCGCGGCCGCGTTTCGCTCACGAAGACGTGAATCGCCATGCCCGCGGCATGGGCGGCATAAACCGGTGCCAGCGCCGTGCCGTGGGCGACGGTGGCGAGCCAGCCGGCATTGCAGTGGGTCATGACGTTGACGACGCGGCCGTGCCGCTGCGCCAGGCCGCGCAGGATTGCCACGCCATGCTCGCCGATGGCGCGGTTGGTGGCGGCGTCCTCGTCGGCGATGCGCCGGGCTTCGATCCAGGCGGCGGCGGGCCGCTCGGCGGGCGGCAGGGGCGCCAGCTGCGCCTGCATCCGCTGCAGCGCCCACTGCAGATTGACGGCGGTGGGCCGCGTCGCCGCCAGCATGCCGGCGGTCTCGTCCAGGGCGCGGTCGGAAGCATCGCGCAGCATGCCCAGGGCGAGACCGAAGGCGGCGGTGGCGCCGATCAGCGGCGCACCGCGCACCTGCATGCTGCGAATGGCATGGGCGGCATCTTGCGCCGTGGCGAGGCGGCGCATCTCGATCCGATAGGGTAAGGCCGTCTGGTCGAGGATCACGACCGATTCGCGTTCGGCGCGGATCGGTCGCAGATCGGAAAGGACCTGCATCGCCTTTGGGTGCCTGCGCTGGAACAGACCGTAATTCTAGCGCAGGCGGGCACGCACCGGCCGGCCCTACGGCAGGACGATATCGAAGCGCGCCGTGGCTTGGCCTGCAGCCGCGGATTCGAGGCGCACTGCAAGCTGCGCCTGCTCGGCCTGCGACAGCCGGGTGTACAGAAAGTCGCGCCCGTTCTCGGCGGCATCCGCCAGATAGAGCTGGGTGTAGAAAGTGCGGCCGCCGGGGGCGGTGACGGCGAAGTGGATATGGGGTGCGCGCCCGCTGTAGGCGATCGGCTTGACGCTGCGGAAGCGGTACTGGCCCGCGGCGTCGGTTCGGGCGGCGCCCCAGCCCTGGAAACCGGGATCGTAGGGTGCGGGCGAATCGTCGTGCTCGTGGTGATAGCGGCCGTACGCATTGGTCTGCCAGATTTCGACCTGGGCATTCCCCACCGGCGTGCCGTCGCGGCGCAGGATGCGGCCCGTGACCACGATCGGCTCGCCGCGCGCCTGCTTGCCCGCGACGGCGGCGAGATCGGCGTCCTGTTCGGCCGGCGGCTGCAGGGGATAGAACGGACCTTTGGGCTGCGCCGGCGTGGCTGCAGGGCCCGCGGCCAGGGTAGCGGTGCCGGACAAAGCCGTCAGCGCTGCGGCCGACAGCATCGCCGCGAGGTTACGGGACCGGTTCGACAAGATTTCCTCCATTGATGGCAGTTGGCCTGGTCTGACAGAATGGCAGGCAATCGGTTTCACGGATCAGTCATGCCAGCGTTTTCCGCCGCCCTCGACTCGCGCCTGCCCCGCGTCGGCACGACCATTTTCACCGTCATGTCACGCCTCGCCCAGGAGTGCGGCGCGATCAACCTGTCCCAGGGCTTTCCCGATTTTTCCGCTGACGCGCGCCTGTTCGACCTGGTGGCGAAGCACATGGGGGCGGGACGCAACCAGTATGCGCCCATGGCCGGCGCGGCGCCGCTGCGCCAGGCGATCGCGCGCAAGATCGAGGCCCTCTACGGCTCCGCCTACGATCCGGAAGAGGAGATCACCATCACCGCCGGCGCCACCCAGGCCATTTTCACCGCCGTGGCGTGCATGGTGCGGCCGGGCGACGAGGTGATCGTGTTCGAGCCGGTGTATGACTCCTACGTGCCGTCGATCGAGCTGAACGGAGGCACCGCCGTGTTCGCCCGGCTCGGCTTTCCCGACTACCGCCCCGACTGGCCGCAGGTGCGCGCCCTGGTGAGCGCGCGCACCCGGATGATCATCATCAACACGCCCCACAATCCGTCCGGCAGCGTGTGGTCGGCGCAGGACCTGCAGGAACTGGCGGCGGTCGTCCGCGGCACCGGCATCGTGATCGTCGCCGACGAGGTCTATGAACACATCCTCTTCGACTCGGTCCGGCACGAGAGTGCCGCGCGCCATGCCGCACTGGCCGAGCGCAGCTTCATCGTCTCCTCCTTCGGCAAGACCTATCACATCACCGGCTGGAAGGTGGGCTATGTGGCGGCGCCGCGCGAACTGACGGCCGAATTCCGCAAGGCGCACCAGTACGTCGTGTTCGCCGTAAATCATCCGGTGCAGCTGGCGCTGGCCGAGTACATGGAAGATGCCGCGCGCCATCTGGGACTCGCCGCCTTCTATCAGTCGAAGCGCGATTTCTTCCGCGCACAACTGGCCGGCTCGGCATTCGATCTCCTGCCCTGCGGCGGGACCTATTTCCAGTTGGCACGCTATGGGGCGATCAGCGACGAGCCCGACGTCGCCTTCGCGCAGCGCCTGACGCGCGAGGCGGGCGTGGCGGCGATCCCCGTGTCGCCGTTCTACCGGGAGCCGGTGGATCACCGGGTGGTGCGCTTCTGTTTCGCCAAGTCCGAGGAGACGCTGGCGGAGGCGGGCAGACGCCTGCGCCGCCTCCCGGGGCAGCGATGAGCGTCCGCTGCTACGCCCAGCGCCTGCTCAATCCGTTCCGCGGCGCCATGCACGTCGTCGAGTTCGGCGCCGCCGAGGCGGTGACCACCGACGGCGTGCACTGGGACATCTATGTCGCGATGGAGGATCTGCTGGACGGTCTGTATGGCATTCCGCGGGTCCAGATCAGCGATATCCGCTACGGCAGCTGGTCGGCGGACAAAGGTCTCAAGCGCGGACCGCTCTACCCGTCCGACGATTTCCGACAGCTGGAGGAGATGGGAGCCACCGTCTACCAACATCTGCTGCGCGCCCATCGTGAGATTCCCTTCCCGTTCCTGGATCGCTTCGAGCTGTGGCTGCTCGACACGGCGGGCGCGCCGCTCGCCCTGCTGCACAGCGTGGTCGAGGAACGGGATGTCGCGCCCGAACCGCCCCTCGCGTGGCGCGCCGGTCTCGCGGCACGGGAACGCTTCTCCAGCCCCGCCATGGGGCGGCTGCTCGGCGTCGATGCCCGGTTCACGAGTGCGGCAGACTACCTTGCAGCCTGTGTCAATGCCCGCGCCGGCGATCCACCCGCCGCGCAGTGGTTCGCACGCCAGGCCGACGGCTCTGGGCGCGGCCTGCAGTGCATCGGAGCGGCGGCAGGGGAAGGCCGCACCCTGACGCCGGACGCTTTTCCGCCCCTGCTGCTGGCCGCCTTCGGTCACGACGACCTGCATCGCCAGTTGATCGAGGATTTCCATACCTGGCAGGCGCCCTGGCTGCTGGTTCTGTCCCACCTGGACGCCGCCACGCGCCGCGCCATCGAGCAGCGCGCCCGCCGGCAGGCGCTGGCGATCTACGACCAGCATCGCCTCTACCCGGAAACGATGGACCGGCACACGATCCAGGCCGCGCTGGTGGAGGCGGTGCTGCGGCGCAGCCAGCCCCATCTGGAAGCACGGGCGGACGAGAATCCTTCGCCCTTCTATATCGAGCTGAACCCCGCCGGTCCGGAGTAGCGCGCAACAGCGCGTCAGGACGACTCGAACACGAAAGTCCACAGCCGGCGCACCGCTTCCCGCTGCGTCGCCACCGCTTCCGGGTCCACCCGTGACGCGGCAGTGTTGAGGCGCAGGCCGTGCTGCAGTGCGGCGGTATTCGCGGTAGGCGTCGCGCACCTGCTCCGCGAGTTCGGCCGGGATCAGGCCGCAGTTCGGCGGCGATGCTTCAGCAGCGCGATGTTGCCCAGGTTGCCGGTCAGCCGCGGATGCCGATGGGCATAGCCCAGCACCAGGTACTGGACGATGAACTCGACGTCGATCAGGCCGCCGGCGGTCGTGCTTGAGGTCGAACAGCTCGCTCTTGTTGGCGTGGGCGTCGCGCATCTTCTGGCGCATCGCCAGCACCTCGCGCGCAGCTTGGCCAGGTCGCGCCGCTGGCACAGCACGTCGCTGCGGATGGCCTCGAACTGCGCGCCGACCTCGGCATCGCCCGCGCGAGTAGCGGGCGCGGGTGAGGGCCTGGTGCTCCCACACCCAGGCCGATTCCATCTGGTACTTGCGGAAGGCCGCCATCGAACTCACCAGCAGTCCGGCATCGCCGTTCGGGCGCAGGCGCAGGTCGGTCTCGAACAGCATGCCGGCCGCGGTGCGGCTGGAGAGCCAGGTGTTGAGGCGCTGCGCCAGGCGCGCATAGATTTCCGCCGCCTCCGGCGCGTCGTCGTCGAACAGGAACACGATGTCGAGGTCGGAGGCGTAGCCCAGTTCCTTGCCGCCCAGCTTGCCGTAGCTGATGACGGCGAAGTGCGGTTCGTCGCGGTGGCGCTGGCGCAGCTTGCGCCAGGCGAGGCGCAGCGTGAGGTCGACCATGATGTCGGCCAGTTCGGACAGATGGTCGGCCAGGTCTTTCGACCGTGAGCAGGCCGGCCAGATCCTGGGTCAGCAGGCGGAAGACCTGGGCGTGATGCGCCTCGCGCATGCAGGTCCATCTGCCGCTCGGTGTCCGGCTCGAGCTCGTCCAGCGTCTGCCGTCAGCTGCGGCGCGGAAGGCCTGTCCAGTCCGGCGCCGCGTCCAGCAGGCGCGGATCGAGCAGTTCGTCGAGCAGCACCGGGTGGCGGGTCAGATAGTCGGCGGCCCAGGTCGAAGCTGCCACCATGTGCGCCACCTTGTCCAGCGCCTGCGGATACTGCTGCAGCAGCGCGAGATAGGCGCCGCGGCGGCTGACCGCTTCCAGCAGGTCGAGGACGCGCGACAGCGTCGCGTCGGGGTTCGGGCGTGGCGCCGGCGGTTTCGATCAGGCGCGGCACCAGGGCGTCGAAGCGGCTGCGGATCTGTGTCCGGCATCTGCCGGTAGCGGTTGCCGGCGCGGATGGCGGCCAGGCGCGCCGCCGCCGCCGCCGGGTCGTCGAAGCCGAGCCGCGGCCAGTTCCGCCGCGGTGGCGTCGCCGTCGCCGGCGCCGTTCCACAGCGGCGTCGAGGTCGTGGCCGTCGCGGTTCGGGGTCGGCGAACACCGCCTCGAAGTGGCGGCTGACCGTCGGCGCGGTGGTCGTCCAGTTCCATCAGCAGCGCCTCGAAGTCGGCCGAAGCCCATGGCCTGCGGCGATCAGGGCCTGGTCCTCGGCTTGTCCGGCAGGCTGTGGGTCTGCGCGTCGTCGAGGTATTGCAGGCGGTGTTCGAGCCGGCGCAGGAAATCGTAGGCGGCGGCCAGTTCGCCGCCGCGTCGCGGCGTCGAGACTGGCCGCGCTCGACCAGCAGCTTCAGCACCTTGCAGCGTCGGCTTGATCTGCAGCGCGCGGTCGCGGCCGCCGCGGATGAGCTGGAACACCTGGGCGATGAACTCGATCTCGCGGATGCCGCCGGGGCCGAGCTTGACGTTGTTCGGCCATGTCGCGCCGTCGCCACCTCGCGGCGGATCTGCGCGTGCAGATCGCGCATGGCGTTGATGGCGCCGAAGTCGAGGTACTTGCGGAAGACGAAGGGCCGGCGGATCGCTTCGAGTTCCGTCGAGCGCGGTCGCCGGTCAGCGGCCGCGCCTTGATCCAGGCATAGCGCTCCCATTCGCGGCCCTGGGTGACGAAGTAGTTCTCCAGCATGTCGAAGCTGCAGACCAGCGGCCCGGAATCGCCGTTGGGCCGCAGCCGCATGTCCACGCGGAACACCTGGCCGTCGCCGGTGATGTCGGCCAGTGGCGTCGATCAGGCGCCGCCCAGGCGCGTGAAGAACTCGAAGTTGCGATGATGCTGCGCCGCGCCGGCCGTGTCGCCATCCTCGGGATAGACGAAGATCAGGTCGATGTCGGACGAGACATTGAGTTCGCGCCCGCCCAGCTTGCCCATGCCGACGACGATCAGCTCCTGCGCCTTGCCGCCCTCAGCGCTGCCGGGTTCGCCATGGCGCGCCACCAGCGCGTCGTCCGCAGCAGGTCGAGCGCGGTGGTCCACCGCGGTTCGGCGAGCAGGGTCATGGTTTCCGTCACTTCCGCCAGGTCCGCCAGACCGCGCCAGGTCGCGCGTGGCGACATGGGCGAAGACCCGGGCGCGCAGCCGCCGCAGGCCGCTCTTCAAAGTGTCGTCCGTGAGCGGTTGGCGCGACAGGAAGGCGCGATGTCGCTCCGCCCCGAACGGCGCATGCAGCGTCGCCGCGACCTCCTCCCGCAGTTGCGGACGGCTCTCGAGCAGGCGCCGCAGGTAGCGCGAGCAGGCGAGCGCCCGCTCCAGGGCGGAGGGGACGGCGACGGCGGGGGAAGGCGGCGGCATGGATCGAGTCGATAAGAGTTAGAATTCCGGCTCGACCGGAAAACCGGAGATTCTAGCGACTACGCCCGCTTCGGGCCGGTGCGCAATGCTCTTGGCCGGTCGGTCCAGCGATGCCCAACTGACATCCCCCTCCCTGCGGACACCCGGCCGGACCAGGCGTCTGCGCGCCTGCCCGATGCCCCGGCGCGCGCCCCGGCCTGGCGCCGCGTCGTCGCGGCCGTTCCTCCCGTGGTGTGGCGTACGCTGCTGGCGCTGGCGGGCGCGGCCTATTTCGGCTTCGCCATCCTCATTGCTGGTACTGCGCTACGGTGTGCTGCCGAACATCGACAGCTACCGCGGCGACCTCGAGCGCATGCTCACCGACTTCCCTCGGGCTGAAGGTGACGATCACGCCATCGATGCCGACTGGCAGGGGCTCAATCCACGGCTGGCGCTGCACGGCACTGCAGCGTGCTTCGACGCGGCGGGGCGTCCGGCGCTGTCCTTCGAGCAGGTTCAGCGCCGTGGTGTCATGGACCTCGTTTCCGCTGCTGGCGCTGCGCCTCGAACGGCTGGAGATCAACGGCGCCGATGCTGGCGATGCGGCGCGAAGCCGACGGCGCGCTCTACGTGGCGGGCATCCGCGTGACACCGAGGCCGAGACAGGGCGACCTCTCCGCACTGGATCCTGAAGCAGGGCCGCATCGTCGTTCGCAATGCCACCGTGCAGTGGCACGACGTGCAGCGCGGTGCGCCGCCGCTCGAACTGCAGCACGTCCACCTGCGCCTCGACAACGTCGGTCACACCACCGTTTCGGTCTGACGGCGCAGCCGCCGGCGGCGATGGCGGCGCGACTCGACGTGCGCGGCGATTTCCGCGGCCGCAATCTCGATCGCCTGGAAGAGTGGGCAAGGTGAAGCCTATGCCGACCTGGGCTACGCCGATCTCGCCGTCTGGCGCCCGTGGATCGACTATCCGCTGGAACTGCCGCAGGGGCACGGCGCGCTGCGTCTGTGGCTCGAAGTCGGCGACAGAAGATCGCCGACGTCCGACCGCCGACGTGGCGGCGGACAACGTGCAAGCTGCGTCTCGACGCCGCACTGCCGATGCTGGACCTGCGCTGCCCTCGCCGGTCGCCTGACGGCGCCTGCCGCGGGAGCGGGTTCGAGGTCGGCGGCAAGCAGCTAGCGCTGGTCACCCATGACGGCATGCGCGTCGCGCCGACCGATTTCGCCTGCGCTATTCCGCGGCCGCGCAAAGGCGCAAGCGGCGGCGGGAACTCACTGCCGACGGCCTGGATCTCGATGCGCTGGCGAAGCTCGTCCGCCTATCTGCCCCTCGACGACGGCACGCGCCGGCGTCTGGCCGAACTCATGCGCCCGCGGCAAGCTGTTCGACCTAAGCCGCGCTGGAGCGGACCGGGCGACGCGGCGGTGAGCTACGGCATCGATGCACGCTTCGACAAGTCTGGGCATGAGCCCGCACGCTAGGCTGCCGGGTTTTTCCGGCACTTTCGGGCGCCGGCAGCGCCGACGAGAAGGGCGGCAGGGTGGCGGTCGGCGGCCGTAAGGCGCCGCGCTGATGCTGCCGGAAGCGGTATTCGCCGAGCCGCGCCTCGATCTGGAGCGGCTGAACTGCCCAGGCGAGATGGACCAAGAGCCGACGGCGGGCGTCGATTTCCACTTGAAAAGCCTCGTCGTTCGAGAACCAGCGACGCCGCCGGCAGCGCCTTCGGCCGCTACGTACGACGATGCCGAGGGTCCCGGCCGCATCGATCTCACGGCGCGGCTGACGCGCGGCAGATGCCGCGGCGTGTGGCGCTACCTGCCCCGCGTGGTCGGCGCCCGAGGTGCGCGACTGGCTGCAAGCACAGCATCGTCGGCGGCCGCGCCGAGACGCCCGGCTGCAGCTACGGGCGATCTTGAGGCATTTTCCCGTTCGTCGACTCCAAACTGGGCATTTTCCGGGTGAGCGGACGCTTTTCCGGCGCCACGCTGCGCTATCGCGCCGGACTGGCCGGAGACTACCGAGCATCGACGGCGAACTGCTGTTCCAAGGCAAGCGCATGCTGATCACGGCGAACCAGGGCGCGGTGTATGGCGCGGCGTGGCTGGAGTGACGGCGGAAATCGCCGATCTCGGCAGCAGCGATCCGATGCTGTCGATCAAGGGCCGCGCCGCCGGGCCGACCGCCGAGTTCCTGCGTTACGTCGCCGTCAGTCCGGTGGCGGACTGGATCGACCACTTCACCGACGCCATGCGAGCGCCAGCGGCAATGGCACGCTGCAGCTCGCGCTGCAGATTCCGCTGGCGCGCATGGCGAAGAGCCAGGTGAAGGGCGAGTTCGATTTCGCCAACAACCGGATCGAGGTCGAGCCCGGGGCTGCCGCCCCTTTCCGCCGCCAGCGGGCACGTGCAGTCTTTCGCGAACCGACCGGCCATGCGCGGCGTGACGCCCGCTGCTCGGCTCGCCGGCATCGCTCTCCGCCGAAACGCGCGACGGCGGCGTGGCGTTTCGATGCAGGGCAGCATCGGCATCGCCGGCCTGCGCCGCAGTTCGACGTGGCATTGCTCGATCACCTGAGCGGCGCGGCTTCGTGGCGCGGCAGCATCGACGTGCGTCCGGCACAAGGTGGCGCTGCGTATCGAGTCCGAATCTGCGCGGCGTGAGTATCGAGCCTGCCGGAGCCGTTCAACAAGTCGGCGGGCGAAGTTCTGCCGCTGCATATCGAGCGCAGCGCGCTGCACGAGACGGCGGTCATGGCGCGCGAAACGGCGTCGCGCGAGCTGATCCGCAGTCACCCTCGGCGAACGTTGTCAGCGCCACCCTGTCGCGGCGCACGCGAAGGCGGCAGGCGTCGTCGAGCGCGGCATGGTCGGCATCAACCAAACGCCGCGAACCAGCACCGCAGCGCGGCGTGCTGTGCCGGCGCCACGCTGCGTTATCTGGACCTGGATGCGTGGCGTCGCCTGGCGGGCGGCGGCGAAGGGCGTGCCGCCGCTGCCGGTGACCGTGCGTGAATCTGCAGCGCCGACGAGCTGTTCGCCTTCGGCCAGCGTCTGACGGATTTCGGGATGCAGCGGCGCTCTCGCGAGACGGCGGCTGGCGGCGCAGGTGGAGAGCCGCGAGCTGGCCGGCGATCTGACCTGGCAGCAGCCAGGGCAAGGGACGTCTGCGGGCGCGGCTGGCGCATCTGTGCGGTGGCCGAGATCAAGCCGGGCGCCGGCGGCCGAGTCGGCGCCGGTGAAGCCGAGGAAATCAAGGAACTGCCGGGTCTCGACGTGGTGGCGGAGGCCTTCAGTCTGCGCGGCAAGGCGCTCGGCCGGCTCGAACTGCAGGCCGTCAACCGCGGCAACACCTGGCGCATCGGACGCCTCGCCATTCAGCAACCCGGACGGCACCCTGGATGCCGACGGTCAGTGGCGCGCCGGCAAGGGCTCCGGGTGCCACCCAGCTCAATTTCCGGCTCGATGCGCGCGATGTCGGTCAAGCTTCTGGAGCGGCTCGGTTACGGCAATGCGCGTCAAGCGCGGCAGCGCCAAGCTGGCAGGGCAAGGTCGCCTGGGCGGCACGCCGAGCGCGCATCGACTATCCCAGCCTGGACGGCAGCATGACGCTGGAGGCGCAGCCGCGGCCAGTTCGCCAAGCTCGAACCCGGCGTCGGCCGGCTGCTGGGGATCGCTCAGCCTGCAGTCGCTGCCGCGGCGCATCTCGCTTGGACTTCCGCGACGTGTTCAGCGAAGGTTTCGCCTTCGACAGCATCACGGCAGCATCGGCCTGCGGCGCGGTGTGATGGAAACGCAGAATCTGCTCGATCCAGGGACCGTCGGCCAAGGTGTTGATGACCGGTGACGTCAACCTCGTCGAGCGAGACGCAGAACCTGAAGGTTCGCGTGCAGCCGACCCTGTCGGAGATCGGTCGCCATCGGCGCCGCGGTCGTCAATCCGGTGGTGGGTCTGGCGGCCTACGTGGCGCAGAAGGTGCTGAGAGATCCGATCGAACAGATGTTCGCCTACGAGTACGGGGTGACGGGCACCTGGGCCGATCCCAAGGTGGAGAAGCTCGCGTGCGGACACCGGCGCAGGCCAATCCGAATCAATGAGCTCCGGCGGAAGTTGATTCCTGCGCGAACGCGCCCATGTTGCAGTAGGAGAGGTGGCATGAGCGAACGGCAGCGCATCAGGCGAAAGGCAGTTGCGCATCGCCGCGGTGCAGATGGTGTCGGCGCCGGACGTGGCGGCCAACCTGCGCCACGGCGGAGCGCCTCATCGCCGAGGCGGCCGCGCGGGGCGCGCATGCTGGTCGTGCTGCCGGAGTACTTTCCCCTGGTCGGCATGAACGAGCGCGACAAGATCGCGGTGCGCGAGCAGGACGGCGCCGGGCCGATCCAGGACTTCCTGCGCGCATGGCGGCGCGCAACACGGCATCTGGCTGGTCGGCGGCTCCGTTCCGCTGGAGGCGAGCGATCCGGACAAGGTGCGCAATTCCTGCCTGGTCTACGACGACGCGGGCCGGCGCGTGGCGCGCTACGACAAGATCCACCTGTTCGGCTTCGAGCGCGGCAGCGAGCGCTACGACGAGTCCGCCACCATCGAGGCGGGCGCGCAGGTGGTGACCTTCGACTCGCCCTGGGGCCGGGTCGGGCTGTCGATCTGCTACGACCTGCGCTTCCCCGAGCTGTATCGCGCGATGGGCGAGGTGAACCTGATCTGCGCTGCCGGCAGCCTTCACCGAGACCACCGGGCGAGGCCATTGGGAACTGCTGCTGCGCGCGCGCGCGGTGGAGAACCAGTGCTATGTGGTGGCGGCGGCGCAGGGCGGCACGCATGCCGAGCGGTCGCATGACCTACGGCGACAGCATGATCGTCGATCCCTGGGGCGTGGTGCTGGCGCGCCTGGCGAAGGGAGAGGGCGTGGTGACGCGCGGAAGTCGATCTCGACCGGATCGAAGTCCATACGCGCCAGCCTGCCGGCGCTGCGGCATCGCATCCTGATCTGAAGAGCACGTTTTCTGCGCCGCCGCGGCGGCGCGAGGGCTCCTGAACCGACATGAACATCGCGAACGATCTGAAGCAATCCATGACCATGACCGCCGACCCGATGGTCGAAGCCGAACGCTGCCTGCTGGCGCCCTACGATCTGACGCCGCGCAAGCTGGAGCAGCGTGTTCGGCACGCTGTTCGGCCATCGCATCGACTACGCCGACCTCTACTTCCAGTACGCCCGTTCCGAGGCCTGGAGCCTGGAGGAGGGCATCGTCAAGTCGGGCAGCTTCAACATCGAGCAGGGCGTCGGCGTGCGCGCCATCTCCGGCGAGAAGACCGCCTTCGCCTATTCCGACGAGATCAGCCTGCCGGCCCTGCAGGCGGCGGCGCAGGCGACGCGCGCCATCGCCGCCGACGGGCTCGGAACGGCTGATGCCGATGCTGCGCGGCCAGCGCAGTGCCGGCCCGGCTCTATGTGCCGCACGATCCGCTCGCCTCGCTCGCCGACGCCGCCAAGGTGCGCCTGCTGGAGCGGCTGGAGCGCTTCGCCCGCGCCGAGGACACCGCGCGTCGACGCAGGTGATGGCGCACCTCGCCGGCACCTACGAGGTGGTGCTGGTGGCGCGCTCCGACGGCCATCTGGCGGCCGACGTGCGGCCGCTGGTGCGGGTTTCGATCACCGTCATCATGGAGGAGAACGGGCCGGCGCGAACAGGGTTCGGCGCGGCGGCGGCGGGCGCTTCGACTACGCCTATTTCA
The DNA here is from genome assembly GCA_963823455.1 of uncultured beta proteobacterium. Lineage (GTDB taxonomy): Bacteria > Pseudomonadota > Gammaproteobacteria > Burkholderiales > Rhodocyclaceae > CAVPDA01. The sequence continues at coordinate 309,845 of CAWGLO010000003.1, read as the reverse complement.
GCGACGAGGTGCTGCAAGGACTACGCGCAGCAAGGCAGTGCATCAGGCGCGCGTCAACCTCGCCGCCAAGCCGGCGCCGGCGGGCACCATGACCGTCGTGCTCGGCTCCGGCTGGCCCGGCATCCTGCTGCACGAAGCGATCGGCCACGGCCTGGAAGGCGACTTCAACCGCAAGGGCAGTTCGGCCTTCTCCGGCCGCATCGGCCAGCGCGTGGCGGCCAAGGGCGTCACCGTGGTCGACGACGGCACCCTGCCGAACCGGCGCGGTTCGCTGTCCATCGACGACGAGGGCAACCCGACGCAGCGCACCGTGCTGATCGAGGACGGCATCCTGGTCGGCTACATGCAGGACACGCTCAACGCCCGCCTGATGGGCGTGCCGCCGACCGGCAACGGCCGGCGCGAATCCTTCGCCCACCTGCCGCTGCCGCGCATGACCAACACCTACATGCTGAACGGCGAGGCGAGCGCGACCCGCAGGAGATCATCGCCTCGGTGAAGAAGGGCCTCTACGCCGCCAACTTCGGCGGCGGCCAGGTGGACATCACCAGCGGCAAGTTCGTGTTCTCCGCCGCCGAGGCCTACCTGATCGAGAACGGCAAGATCACCAGCCCGGTCAAGGGCGCCACGCTGATCGGCAACGGCCCCGACGTGCTGACGCGCGTCTCGATGATCGGCAACGACATGGCGCTCGATCCGGGCGTCGGCACCTGCGGCAAGGAAGGCCAGAGCGTGCCGGTCGGCGTCGGCCAGCCGACGCTGCGCATCGACGGCCTGACCGTGGGCGGCACAGCGTAGCGCCGGGCGTCTCGGCCCCGTTCCCGGCGTACCGGATGCGTCGAGTCGGGCCGGCACGAATGACACGGGCAGCCGCCCCCAGCGGTGCAGCTTGCACATTCGCGGACACGAACCCTCTTGCACCGCCCGGCTCGGCCCCGCGAGTGACTGCCGCATCCCGCGCTCGGGGCGCGCCGGGGCCGCGGTCGCGACGACGTTGCGGCACGGCAGAGAACGGCAGGCGGGGAGCATGTCATGCGGCCGGCATCGCCCGAGCCATGGTTGACTATCGTGTCGCCCGCACTACACTAGGCTATTGCGCGAGACTGCCGTTCGAATATTCGGCGCCGACTATTGAGCGATTTCCGAAATCGCTCAATAATCTTGGCGAACCAGCCATTCCAGGAGCTCCCATTCCATGAGTCAAGCCATCTCTGAAACCGTCGCCCTCGCGGCCCCCGCTTACGTACGCCATGCCGGGCTCAAAGCCTGGGTGGCCGAGATTGCCTCCCTGACGCTGCCCAAGGATGTGCATTGGTGCGACGGCTCGGCGGAGGAATACCGGCGCCTGTGCGACGAGATGGTCGCATCGGGTACCTTTATCCGACTCAATCCGGCCAAGCGTCCGGATTCCTACCTCGCGCGGTCCCATCCCTCCGATGTCGCCCGGGTCGAAGACCGCACCTACATCTGTTCCGAGAAAAAGGAGGATGCCGGACCCGACCAACAATTGGGCGCCGCCCGAGGAAATGCGCGCCACGCTCAAGGATCTGTTCGCCGGCTGCATGCGCGGGCGGACGATGTACGTGATTCCTTTCAGCATGGGACCCATCGGCAGCCCGATCGCCCAGATCGGCATCGAGATCACCGACTCGCCCTACGTCGTCACCAATATGAAGATCATGACGCGCATGGGGCGCAAGGTCATCGATGCCCTGGGCAGCGACGGCTTTTTCATCCCGTGCGTGCATTCGGTGGGCGCACCCCTGGCAGCGGGCCAGAAGGACGTCCCGTGGCCGTGCGAACCGGATATCAGCCGCAAGCACATCGTACATTTCCCCGAGACCCGGGAAATCTGGTCCTACGGGTCGGGCTACGGCGGCAACGCCCTGCTCGGCAAGAAGTGCCTGGCCCTGCGCATCGCCTCGGTGATGGCGCGCGACGAAGGATGGCTGGCCGAGCACATGCTCATCCTCGGGCTAGAATCGCCGAAGGGCGACAAGACCTATGTCGCAGCGGCCTTCCCCAGCGCCTGCGGCAAGACCAACCTGGCCATGATCGTCCCGCCCAAGGGCTTCGATAACTGGAAGCCCCTCACCGTGGGTGACGACATCGCCTGGATCAAGCCGGCTGCCGACGGCACGCTGCGCGCCATCAACCCCGAGGCCGGTTTCTTCGGTGTGGCACCGGGAACCTCCTACGATTCCAATCCCATGGCGATGGAGGCGATCAAGGCCAACGCCATCTTCACCAACGTGGTGCTCACCGACGATGGCGACGTGTGGTGGGAAGGCATGGGCCTGGACCGCCGGCCCACGGCATCGACTGGCAGGGCAACGATTGGACGCCGGACGCCGGGAGGGCGGGCGCGCACCCGAACGCCCGTTTCACCGCCCCCGCGTCGCAGTGCCCCACCATCGACCCCGCCTGGGAGGATCCCGCGGGCGTGCCGATCTCGGCCTTCATCTTCGGCGGCCGGCTGTCCAAGACCTTTCCCCTGGTGTACGAGTCCTTCGACTGGAACCACGGCGTGTTCATGGCGGCCACGATGGGCTCGGAGGCCACGGCCGCGGCCATCGGCCAGGCGGCCATCCGCCGCGATCCGTTCGCCATGCTGCCGTTTGCCGGCTACAACATGGCCGACTATTGGGGTCACTGGCTGAACATGGGCAAGAGGTCCGACCTCAAGCTGCCCAAGATTTTCCGCACCAACTGGTTCCGCAAGGACGAAAACGGGAAGTTCGTCTGGCCGGGTTACGGGCAGAACATGCGGGTCATCAAATGGATCGTGGACCGCGTCACCGGCCAAGTCGGCGCGGTGCAGAGCCCGTTCGGGCTGATGCCGCGCTACGAGGATCTGGACTGGGGCGGGCTGAATTTCTCCAAGCTGCAGTACCAGCAGATCATGGACATCAACCGCTCCGGCCTGTTGAGCGAGATCGACGAGATCAAGGACTTCTTCGCCAAGTTCGGGGCGCAACTGCCGCCGGATCTCGAACAGCAGCGGCAGGCCTTCGCGCAGCGCGCACAGACGGCGCCGGAGGTGTGGAGCATCGCCGACGCCGCGTAGGGGAGCTCTGCGCGACCGGTCGTGCCCGAACACACGCGGGAATCGAGGGCAGGCGACGACGCCGCACCGCCGGGACGCCGGGGCAGATTGCCTCGAATCCGGCGGCACGAAGCGCACGATCCAGGGTTTTCCGGTGCTGACCGGTCGCCGGCGGGCGCGGTCCGGGCCTGCCCGCCGCTGTCAGCCCCGCGCTGCGGATACCGCGCCGTCGATGTGCCGCAGGCATGACAGCTGACATGGCCGACCCGGACGATGACGTTCTGCAATTGACCGACGCGCTGGAGAAGCGCGGCATGTCCAGGGCCTGCGCAGCGGATCTCATTGCCAATATCCGGCAGAACAAGGTCAAGCTGATCTATTGGAACGAGGCGGACAAGGAACGGATCGTCCTGCAGGCGTACGATCTGGCCCGGGCGAGATCCGCGCTCCAGCATGCCTTGGCGCGGGATCCGGGTGCCGACGGTCAGGAATTCATTCACCGATGCATCTGCGACATCGATGAACATTTCCGTACGCATCACTGGCCGAGCGCCATCGCAGAGGACGATCCGGTATTGCTGAAGGAGTTGTGGCACCGGCAGCAGAACAGGATCGTCGCGGCGAGGCAGCTCCCCGACGACGGCACCCGCGCCGCCCGCATTGCGGGCTTGGCCAGCGAGGGCAACCGCGTTCTTCGCACGCTTCTGGGGCTTCCCGCCACCGTATCCGCCCAGGCAGAGGCCGAGCCGGTGACGACGCGCGATCTGGTCGCTGCGCTTCAGACCGGAACCGACAGGCTCGTCGCCAAGGTCGTCGAAGAAGAACTCGAGGCGCGTTATCCCACGGCATACGGCTTCCTTGCCGCCGCTTTATGGATGCCGGATTACCGCCAGACTCAACCGCATCATCGAATTGAGGCGGATGAGCAGCCGGGGATTCTCCCAATCCCCGACCCAGAATCGCCAGGCATTGACGGCGCTGATCGAGAACCTCGGCATCGCCCGCGACGCACTGGGGCAACAGCATTTCAGCACGCATCACCGGATCCTGGGATGCGCTGGCCAAGGTGCGACTGGTGGCGGTCGCCGACCTGCATGCCGGCGGCGTCTATCTCGGCGGCTATCATCTGGCATATCCCGCCCAATATTCCGGCGCCACGATGCCGCCGTGGATGGAGAACACCAGTGCGGGGGAATTGAAGGTCGAGGGATCCGGCGACCTCGGAACCTACCTGTTGCTGTCCGATTTCGTCAGCGACGCCCGCCCTGAAGACGGAGCCAGGGACAGGCTGCGCGCGCAATACCTCGAATACCAGAACACGCTGATCAAACCCAACTACGACGCCCTGCGGTTAATCGTCGCCCATTGCGACAAGATGACCAAGCTGACGGCGCAGACCATCGTTTCGCTGACCGGCCAGATGGTCGAGGCGTATCGGCGAGTTGCGACCCGTGCGGAGGGCGATTCGGCGCGCGACCGCTACGACGCGCTGGCGCAGGAACTCGACAGCCTCTGGAATGACCTGACGCAGCACGACGAGTTGCCGGTTCCCGTACGAGACAGGATTACGCGCTTGAGCGGAATCGCCCCTCGCCGAGATGGACAGCGTTCACTCGCTGATACGCTTCCTGCATGAAAGGGGAAACCGGGCGCTGGAAAGGCAGATGACCGCCGCGCGCGCGGACGCGACCATCAGCGTCGGTCGCATCGGCGGGGAGCGGGTCGAGGACATCCAGGTCGCCAGACTGGACGATGGACCGATCATCGCCAACGGCCTGATCCGCCATCGCGCGGCTGCGGCGATCGTGCGCGCCGCGCAGTGGCTGCGGGCTCCCATTCCCGGCACCTTCGTCCTGATCGGCAATCACGTCACCTACAGCGTAAGGCTGGGGGAACATCGGGTAGAGCTGTCCGCCAATATCGAGCGCCCGGACAACGAGGGATTCATCCGGCTGCAGTGCTATCAGGGCGGGGTCGAGCTCGGCCAGCAATTGCGAGCGTCATTCGTCGCGAAAGTCCTGAAAGACGGGGGGATGACGGTCACGTGCGACCAGGACGGGCTGGTGGATGCACTGCTGATTGGAGTCCTCGACAAGGACCACGGTGCACGGACCGATTTCCAGATCGAACAGGCACTGATCCTGGTCTTGCGCCTGATCTGGTCTCTGCGCGATCTGGACTACGCCATGGCGTACCTTTTTTCGCGGGAGGTTCTACCGGGCGCTGGCGCCGACAAGGTAACGGCCGGCCAGATCGACAACTTCGCCTCATTGATTGCGCGCATGTTTCTCGTCGAGGGAACCCTTCCGTTCTCCTATCGCGGCGAGGGCATGCCGTTCGATACCTATTGCGAGTACAGCGGCCCCAGGGCCCTGCGCGAATTCAGGGCCTATGTCTCCGATGAGCGACAGATGGTTCGCTATCGCCTGTATTTCACGCTGAATGCCCTGCTGCGTGGCTTCGATCTGCCGGTCATGGAGTCTGGCCGGGGCGGCGTGGGGCAGGAGGTGATCGACAAGTGCTTCAACAGGCCGCTGCGCCACGCTCTCGGCCGCGGCGAACTGCGGCTCGATGCGCGTGGGGTGATCGAAAGGAATCCTGACTATCAACCGCTGAAGGAGATCATCAGGACGGTCGTCAGCCAGGAGAACGAAGCACTGCGCACTGCCGTTCTGCTCAAGATGACCGACCTGCATCTGGACTTCCGCACCATCGGCAGCATCGACCAGCTCACGCTGGTGCGGGCCCAGCAGGAGATCGCGCCCAATGAATGGCTGGTCATATACGGGCTGGCCGACGATGCAAATCGCGCAATCCTGTTCGCGTTCGGTCGCCACCTGACGTCGCAGAGGAACGGGGAATGGCTTTCCAGAGCGGGCCTCAGGAAAATACTGCGCAAGGCCGGGTATGCGGTACCCGCGAAGGTTCAGGTTCCGGCATTCCGCAAGCTTGTTTCGCACCGCTTGCTGGTCGAACAACCGCGCGCGCGCAGCAGGTTCATCGGCACATCGGTGCGCGGGCTGCTGGCTTCCGTCGGCGACGGGTCCGTGCGCATCGGGCGCGTCACGTTCGACCGCAGCTACTGCTTCGATCCGCGGACTCGCGACGGCCGCGTCCTGCTGGTCCCGTTCACGACGCCCGAGGACATCGAGGCAATCCGGGCCGCGGAAGCCGTTCTGGTGACCAGCGGCGGCCTGCTGAGCCACGCTGGAGTCACGACGCGGGAATTCGCCATCCCCGCCCTGATTCTTCCGCAATGCCGAGTGGGTGCAATCCGCGGACGGAGTAGCGGTCCGCCTCGAAGAAAGGCATCCGGGAAAGACGAGGAAAACGGACGAAGGGTTCTGGGTCAGCGACTCGATGGAATCGGAAACGGTAACCGTGCGCGAGGGAGACATCGTCCTGGTCTGGGCGTCGCAGGGCATCGTCTCCGTGATACCCATGGCCGGACGGCATCTGGAACATGCCCACGAACTGATCCGCCAAGTCATGTCCGGCGAGAAGCTCCCTGCCGATCTCGAACTGTGGCTGGCGAACTTGCAGCTGGCCGTGGAGGCGCCCCCCCAGCAGGTCATTTCCGATACCATCGCCCTGGTGTTGGCCGAGGCATTGTGGGACAAGCGAATCGATCCTCCCGTTCGCAGGCAGTTGATCGAGCTCGTCCAGCGCGCACGTACCGGGATTCGCCTGGACGGCCGGACGCTGAGGCTGCCGGAGAAGAGCGCCTCATGCATCAATGCCCTGGTTGATGCCGTTTCGCAAAACGTCTTCGCGGAACTGGAACGACTGTTGTCCGAGGTCGAGCACAACATCTCCACCGTGACGGAGCTGTGGCGCGCGCTCAACATCGTCGCCTTGGTCGAGCGCCTGTGGGCGCACGTCAGGGAAGTGGCCGTCAGCCTGGATCTCGGCGCTCCAGCGCTGCACGGCTTCGAAAAGCGCATCGGCCTATTGCGGCGCCATCCCCGCATCGCCTTGCTCAGGACATCCGCGCTTCATGAAGTGGAGTCCTTGTCCGGACGGGAGGTGAACGAAGCCGACCTGCCGGCGGTGCGCAAGGCGCTGCGTCGTCTCGGCCACGGCATGAGCGGGACGAAACCCCAGAAAATCCTCCTGGTCTGCACGGCCAACGTGGACCGCAGTCCGATGGCCGAGTTTCTGTTGAAGAAGATGCTCGCCGAGGAGGGTATCCACGGCGTCGAAGTAATGTCCCGTGGCGTGGCCGCCTTCGAGAACAGACCCATGTCCGACACCGGCCAGGCGCTGCTCCTATCCGAAGATGGAATCAGTGCAGCAAAGCACCGCAGCAGAAGGATTGCGGAAGCCGATGTTCGCGATGCCGATCTCATTCTGGCGATGGAACACTCCCACGTACAGTGGGTGAGCGGCGCCTATCCGCACGCCGCCGACCGGGTGTTCATGCTCAGCCGTTACGGCAAGGTGCGGGAACTCGGCGACATCGATGATCCCGCCGGCCAACTGGGAGACGCCTATTACCGGATGAAGCGGGAAGTCCAACAGGCTCTGACGGGAGCGTTCAGACGCATGCGGGCCGAGGGTATCCTGGCCAAGGCAATGGTCGCCCATCTGCAGGCGAGGGCGGATGAACTGACGAGAACGAAGAGAAAGCGGATCGCCAAATCCCGGCGTACCGTCGTGCCGCTGGAGGAGGTCGATGCCGATTCCGTCGAGCTCGTGGGCGGAAAAGGCGCCAACCTCGGGGAGATTGCGCAGATTGTCAAACGCCACGGCGGCCAGGTCCCTCCGGCATTGATGGTGACGACTTTCGCCTTCGAGCGGTTTCTCGAGGAGAATAACATCGGCGAAGCCTATGCAGGCATGACCGCCGCCATCGACGCAATTCTCGGCTCGCGGCAACTGTCGGACGAGGACAAGCGCAGGCAGATCCTCGACACGTCGGAGCAGATTCGAGACTTGATACTCGGGGGCAGATTGGACGCTGCGGCGGGCGTGGGCCGGGAGATCATGGCGGCGGTCGAAGCCTACGAGTTGCGAAAAACCTGCCTCAGCGTGCGCTCTTCGGGCCTTCAGGAAGACACCGAAGAGGCGGCATTCGCCGGCGCCGCGGAGACGTATCTGTGCGTCAATCCGGCAGAGCTCCTGGACTGGATCAAGAAGGTATGGACGTCGTTCTGGCTGACGCGGGGAATCCTCTACCGGGGCAGCCGAATCGTGCGGCAGGGGCCGGTCAAGCTGGCGGTCGTGGTGCAGAAGATGTTCGATTCCCAGGTGTCCGGCATCATGTTTACGACGGACCCGGTCAGCGGACGGGACGTGATCGTCATCGAAGCCGGGTATGGGCTCGGCGAAGGGGTGGTGTCGGGACTGATCGACGTCGACCGCTACTATGTGGACAAGTTCGACGGCGCCGTGACCAGCGTCCATGTCGGGAAGAAGGCCTTCATGGTCAAGCAGCATCCCTCCGGCAGGGGAACATCGATCGTACCGGTCGACAACGAGTTGCGTGACATCCCCTGTTTGAAGGAGGAGGACATCCGGGCCAACATCGCCATGGCCCTGGAGGAGCACTATGCCCTGTCCCAGGATATCGAGTTCGGCATCGCCGACGGCAAGGTAAGCGTCTTGCAGACCCGGCCCATCACCACGCGTTCGACGGCGGGCCGAGCGGGAAACGGTAGAGGTTACACCGCGCGCGCCGTTGGATTCGGCGTCCCGGCGCTGCCGTGCGGGTGAAAACCGCCTCTGTTCGGGGTTTTCAAACGGTCCCGGGACAGGCAGAATTCGACGCTGACTGTTATAGAGGACTTCCGGATGGCTCCCATGGATGCCTGCTTTTCCCGCCGTTCGTTCATCAAGGGACTGGTCCGCGTCATTGCCGCCGCGCCGCTGCTGGCGGTGGCCCAGGGCAGCCTGGCCAAGACCGCCTCGTCACGCGACTTGGCCGAACTGAAGAATGCCAAGACGCTGGCGTTCGAGCATACCCACACCGGCGAGAAGCTGTCCATCACCTACTCGGTGGGCGAGGATTACGTTCCCGCGTCGCTGAAAGAGGTCAATCGCTTCCTGCGGGACCACTATACCGGCCGCGTGGGCAGGATGGATCCGGAACTGCTGGATCTGCTCTATGACCTGAAGCAGGAATGCGGCGTGGACGAGCCGTTCCAAGTCATCTCCGGCTACCGCTGTCCGGCCACCAACCGCAAGCTGCGCCGCCGCAGCCGGGGCGTGGCCCGGAAGAGCCTGCACATGGCAGGCCGCGCCGTCGACATCCGCCTGCCGGGGATGAAGCTGGGCGATCTGCGGGACGCCGTGCGGGATCTGAAGCGCGGCGGCGTCGGCTACTATCCGTCGCGCGAGTTCGTCCATGTGGACACCGGCGACGTGCGCTTCTGGCAGGGAGGGAAGGTTATCTGACGCCGGTCGCGCTGGCGTGGGGCGGCTGTCAGACGGGGCGCGGATGGCCGGAGCGCAGCACCTGATCCAGCGTCCTGTCGTGATCGTAGATGTCCGGCAGGAACAGTACGCGGCCGTCGTCCTCCGCTGTCACCGTCAAATAGAAGATCATCACCGGCACCGGGGTCGCGAGCCGCAGGCTGCGCATCTTGTCCCCCTCCATCGCCTTGCGAATTCGCTCTTCGGTCCAATCCGGCTGATCCTCCAGGACAAAGCGGGCCAGCCGCACCGGATCCTCCACTCGTATGCAGCCGTGGCTGAAGTCCCGCCGCGGGCGCTGGAACAGCCTGACCGATGAAGTATGGTGCAGGTAGATGTTCATGTTGTTGGGCAGGACGAACTTGATGTCGCCCAGCGGATTGCGGTTGCCCGGCCGCTGCCGGATGCGCATCTGGCCGCGGGACACGGCCGCCAGGTTCTCCGGCGTCACATCCGTCGAGATGGTCCGGCTGCCGTTGGTGGAGACGAACTCCATGCCTTCCTTGGCCAGGTAGCCCGGGTCGCGCCGCAGCTTGGGAAGGACCTCCTCCCCGGCAATCGACGGCGGCACGTTCCAGAACGGGCTGAACTCGATGTGGCGCATGTCCTCGACGAACACCGGGGTGCGGGTGGTATCCACCGCCTTGCCGACGATGACCTTCATGCGGAAGCGGGTCCGCATGCCGTCGGGGCCGAGGTCGAAGGCCCGCAGGGCGAACTCCGGGATATTCACGCCGATCAGCCGCTTCGCGTCGAAGGGCGGCAGCCAGCGCATGCGCTCCATAGACAGCACGATCTGCCGCACGCGCCAGGACATCGGCGTGTTCAGCGCGGCGAAGGTGCCCTTGCCGACGACGCCGTCGGCGGTGAGTCCGTGGCGGGACTGGAAGCGCTTCACCGCCTCCACCAATTGGCCGTCGTAGCGCGGCGGCGCCTTGGCCGCGGGCTGCATGTCGCCCACCGCCACCAGCAGGCGCTGCAGCGCGGCGCTGCCGGAATAGGGCATGCCCGGCTCCAGCTTCGGCACCACCGGCAGCGGTTTGAGCGAGGTGTCCGCCGCCAGCCGCCGGTAATGCGGCAGCGCACGCCGCAGGATCTCGTACATCGGCACCTGAGGCGCCGCCGCGGCGGCGGCCTGGGGCAGATTGTCCGCCGCCAATGCATCGCGCACCAGAGTCGCCAAGTCGTACTTCTTCAATGCCAGATCGAACTTGAACTGCAGGTTGCGCGGATCGACCCGCCCCATGCGCACGTCGGAAAGGTAGCGGAACAGCGAAACCGAAATCGCCGCGTCCAGTTCCGCCCGCTCCTGCGGCGTCAGGACGGCGGCGGCTTCGAGCCGCGCGGCGATCCACTGCACGTCGTAGTCCTCGGGGTCCAGGCCGTGGCTGCCGGCGGCGCGAAGCACCTCGACAACCTGGAAGGACTGACGCCTGGGCTGCGGTCCGTCCAACCAGGCGAGCGCATAGCCGGTCGGATCGTAGAAGCGCTCCGCGCTCGCCTGGAAGTCGGGGAAGCCAGGCTGCTTCAAACCCGGATGATGGGCGGCGGCGACGATGCCGCGCAGCGTGTCCGCATCGGCCTGGGCCTGGGCCAGGGCTGGCGCGGCGCCGCCCAGCCAGGTGGCGACGAGCAGGACGGAGGCGGCGAGGCGGCGGTCAGGCATTTGCAACACGGGTTTCTCCGGGACTTGGACGAGGCATTCCTTATCGCATGCAGATTGTGCCGCACCTTGCCGAATCGCGAAACCGCCATATTTCACAGAGCCCGGCCTGTCGCTCCGAAGATCGAAGTGCTGAAGGGCCGCAGCGCCGGGTCGCCCGGGTCGATGGTAGCGATCAGTCGGCTCTCACACGGTGGTGTGTTCGGAAACCGCCTGCTCGCCGCGCATGCGTGCCGACACGTGCCTTGCCATGCCGTGCGCCAGTTCGTCCTCACCGAGGAAGACTGCACCGATGCTCTCCCGGCGCAGCAGGTCGGCTTCGTCCTCGTTGTGGGTGCGCAGGACCACTTCGATCGCCGGATTGAGGGTGCGCGCGATCTTCACCATTTCGCGTGCCTTGAGGGTATCGGGCACGGCGATGACCAGCATTGCGGCACGGGCGATGTGTGCCTGAATCAGCACCGCCGGATCGGACGCGTCTCCCGACACGGCCGCGATGTCGCTTTCCCGCAGTTCCCGGACCAGGTCCCGGTTCTGTTCTGCCACCACATAGGGGATCCGCTGTTCGGCAAGCGCGCCGGCGATGCGCCGTCCGACGCGTCCGTGGCCCACCAGCACGACCTGGCCCGTGAGCCGGGACTGGTCCATGGACATCGGTAGTTCGGCCAGCGGATCGTTGCGCTGCTCCAGGCGCCGGGCGAGCGAGGACCGGGACCGGGCCCACGCCCGCGCCGGTTCGACCGCGGCGAACAGCAGCGGGTTGAAGGCGATCGACACCAGGGCTCCGGCCAGGATCAAGTCCTGTCCGGCGGCCGGCAGCAGGCCGAGCGCGACGCCGAGTCCGGCGAGGATGAACGAGAATTCGCCGATCTGGGCCAGGCTCGCCCCGACGATGAGGGCGGTGTTCAGCGGGTAGCGCAGGACCAGCACCAGGACGATGGCCGCCAGCGTCTTGCCGAGCATGATGATGGCCACCACCGCCACCACCTTGAGGGGCTGCTGGACCAGCACCACCGGGTCGAACAACATGCCGACCGAGACGAAGAACAGCACCGAGAAGGCATCGCGCAGGGGCAGGGATTCCTCGGCGGCGCGGTGACTGAACTCGGATTCGCGCATCATCATGCCGGCGAAGAAGGCACCCAGGGCGAAGGACACGTCGAACAGCATGGCCGAGCCATAGGCGACGCCCACGGCGGCGGCAACGACACACAGGGTGAACAGCTCGCGCGATCCGGTGCGCGCCACCAGCCACAGCAGCCGCGGAAAGGCGCGTCGCCCCACCAGCAGCATGAGGGCGATGAACGCCGCGACCTTGGCCAGCGTGAGTGCCAGGGTCGTCCAGAGACTGTCGCCCTCGTCACCGGCTCCCGGCTTGCCGGCGAGCAGGCCGGCCAGGGGAGGCAGCAGCACCAGCACCAGCACCATGACCAGATCCTCGACCACCAGCCAGCCCACGGCGATGCGGCCGTTGCCCGATTGCAGGACGCCGCGCGACTCCAGCGCCCGCAGCAGCACCACCGTGCTGGCCACGGACAGGGCGAGACCGAAGACGAGCGCCGCGCCGAGGTTCCAGCCCCAGAGAGCAGCCGTCATCATGCCCAGGGCGGTGGCCACGGCGATCTGCACGATGGCCCCGGGGATCGCGATGCGGCGCACGGAAAGCAGGTCATCGACCGAGAAATGCAGTCCGACGCCGAACATCAGCAGCATCACGCCGATCTCGGCGAGCTGGCCGGCGAGGTGGACATCGGCGACGAAACCGGGAGTGGCCGGACCGATGGCTATACCGGCCAACAGGTAGCCGACCAGGGGCGGCATCTTCAGGCGCGAGACGAGGAGGCCGAGGATCAGCGCCAGCCCCAGCGCGGCGGCGATGGTGGTGATCAGGCTGATTTCGTGGGGCATGTCATTCGGCTTGGTCGGGATTCATCGGAGCGGGCTCGTCCGGTCCTCGGCAACGTCTGCGTTCGGGCGGGGATCGGGGCGCCCGTCCTGTGAGTTCCTGCCGACACCGCAAGTTCTCGCGCAGCGAACCGCCATGGCGCTCCGAAGCGCGAAGCGGCGGCGCGGGCCGGGCTACGACTGGGTTCGCGGCTGCGCCGTGTTCAGCGGCTTGGCGGCCTTGCGGCCGCCGCTGCCCAGCCGCACGAACAGTTTGCGCAGTTCCTCGATCAGCAGCATCGCCAGCGCCAGCGCCGCCATCACGAGCCAGGGCTCGGGCTCCAGCGGTGCGGTGTGGAACAACTGGTTGGCCCAGGGCGCGTAGGAAACCGTGAGGATGAGCGCGATCTCGACGGCGATGCCGAACAGCAGCCAGCGGTTGCCGAACAGGCTGAAGCTGAAGGCCGATTCGCGCGGGTGCCGACAGTTGAATACGTTCACCACCTGCGCCACCACGATCCCCGCCAGGGTGGCGGTGGTGGCCTGCAGATAGAGCGGGTCGGTGCCGGCCAGGGTGTCGCCGTAGCACATGCCGGCGCGGGCCAGCACATGGGTGAACGCCAGCATGGCGACGACCGCTTCCATGACGCCCAGCCAGAGGTAGGCCCGCGCCAGCAGTCCCCACGACAGCAGGCGCTCGCCGCGCTTGCGCGGCGGCTGCCGCATCAGTCCGGGATGGGGCCGCTCGGCTCCCAGCGCCAATGCCGGAAGCATGTCGGTGCCGAGGTCCACGATGAGCACCTGGATCACCGTCAGCGGCAGCGGGATCTTGAGCAGGGCGAACGCCAGGAAGGGCACCATCTCCGGGACGTTGGAGGTGAGGATGTAGGTGAGGAACTTGCGGATGTTCTCGAATACCGCGCGCCCTTCCTCCACCGCCGCCACGATGCTGGCGAAGTTGTCGTCCAGCAGCACCATGTCGGCGGCCTCCCGCGCCACGTCGGTGCCGGCGATGCCCATGGCGATGCCGATGTCCGCGCTCTTCAGCGCCGGCCCGTCGTTGACGCCGTCGCCGGTGGCGGCGACGACGTGCCCCTTGGCCTGCAGCGCCTTGACGATCTGCATCTTCTGCTCGGCGCTGACGCGGGCGAACAGGATCTCCGGCGCGTCCAGGGCGAGCTGCAGCTCGGTGTGGGACATGCCCGCCATCTGTTCGCCGCGGATCACCGCCGGCGTCTTGCCGCGGACGAGGCCGATCTCGCGGCCGATGGCGAGCGCCGTGCTGGGGTGGTCCCCGGTAACCATGATGACGCGGATGCCGGCCTCGTGGCAGCGCGCGATCGCCGGAGCGACCTCGGGGCGCGGCGGGTCCTCGATGCCGGCCAGGCCGCACAGGGTAAGCCCGGATTCGCGCGCTTCCTCCACGCTCCCCACGCAGCGGTAGGCGAAGGCGAGCACGCGCAGGCCGTCGCGCGCCATGCGGTCCTGGGCGCGCAGCAGTTCGCGCCGCACGGTATCGTCCAGCGGACGCAGCCGCACGCCGTCGTGCAGGGTATCCGACACCGCCAGCACCGATTCGAGCGCCCCCTTGCAGTGGAGGATCATCTGGTCGTCGTCCTGGGACACCACGGACATGCGCCGGCGGTCGCTGTCGAAGGCGATCTCGGCGATGCGCCGCGGCCCGCCGTCCGGCTCGGCGAAGTGTCGGGCGAATTCCAGCAGCGCGGTCTCCATCGGATCGCCGACCCATTCGACGCGATCCTGGCGCTGGCAGGGCACGACGTTGTGGCAGATCAGCATGGACTGCAGGAGAGCGGCATGGCGCAGCGGCAGCGAATCGTCCAGGGACCATTGCTCCGGCGCCGAATGCATGCCGGAGGCGTACAGGCGGCGCACCGTCATGCGATTGCGGGTGAGCGTGCCGGTCTTGTCGGTGAGGATGACGGTGGTGGAGCCGAGCGCCTCCACCGCCGGCAGGTGGCGCACCAGGGCGTTGCGCCTGGCCATGCGCTGGGTCGCCAGTGCCAGCGCCAGGGTCATGGTCGGCAGCAGTCCCTCCGGAACGTTGGCGACGATGATGCCGATGGCAAACATCAGATTGCCCCAGAACGGCATTCCCATGGCCTGGCCGACGGCGAAGAAGGCGAGGCCGAGCACCGTGGCGAACACGGCGACGACGCGCGACAGGCGCCGGATCTCCCGCTGCAGCGGCGAATCCGCCTCACGCACGGTCTGCGTCAGATGGGCGATGCGGCCGAATTCCGTCTTCATCCCGGTCGCATAGACCACGGCGCGCGCCTCGCCCGACATCAGCGTCGTGCCCGCCAGCGCCAGATTTCGCGCCGCCAGCGGCGCCGCGTCGGCATGGGCCTCGGCGTCGCGCGCCACCGCCCGCGCCTCGCCGGTGAGCGTGGCCAGGTTCACCCGCACCGAGGAGGTGTGGATCATGCGGCAGTCGGCGGGCACCGCGTCGCCGGCCTCCAGTAGTACCACGTCGCCGGGAACGAGCTGCTCGGCGTTGATTTCCTTCACCTGCCCGTCGCGCCGAGTCTTGACGCGCCGTGGCAACAACCGGCGCAGGGCGGCCAGCGCGCGCTCGGCGCGGTATTCCTGCCAGAAGGAGAAGATGCCATTGATGAGGATGACGCCGACGATGGCGAACCCGAGTTCCGCCATGCCCTGCTCGGGATTCTGACTTTCGGCGAAGAACGCCAGCCCGCCGGCGATCCACAGGATGACGGCGAAGAAATGGGTGAAAGACTGGGCGAAGCGCAGCAGCAGCGGCGTGCCGCGGATCTTCTCGATGCGGTTGGGGCCGAATTCGCGCAAGCGGCGCGCGGCTTCCCGTGCGCTCAGGCCGGCTGCCGAACTGGCCACGCTGCTGAGCGCCTGATCGACGGACAGGCTGGCGATTTTCGTCGGCATGGCGGCAGGCGTTATGGCTGGTCGGTGGGAGGAAAACGGGCGAATGGACGCAACATTGCGATGCGATCATAATCCAGCGCGGAGAAAGTCGGGGAACCCGTACTGCGGCGCTGCCGCTGAGGGAAGCTCGGCGTGAGGGCTGGAAGATGTCAGAGAGCGAAGTTCGCCGGCGCGAGGGCGTCCCCGCCAAGAGCGAACTGGAATCCTTCGACCTGATCTGGGACGAAGCGCGGGATCATGTCCTTCCCTGGGGGCGCAAGTTCGCCCAGCGCGCGCGCGCGGCCCAGGCTGCCAGCATCGCCTTCGCCTTCGCCGTGACCGTAGTCTGGGTGCTGGGAATCCTCGGCCATCTGCGTCCGGCGGTAGTGATCGGCTGGTGGACCGCCTGGAGCGTGTTCGAACTGGTGGTGCGGCTCAAGTGCAAGCCTTGGGTCAGGCAGGGCCCGCTCCTCAGTCGCATGCGCCGTCCCGCCACAAGCGTGCAAATGGCGTTCTACGTCCTGACCAAGAACATTCTCATCGGCGCCCTGTTGTTCCTGGTGATGTCGATGGTGAGCAGGGTACCTTGAGAGCGGGTCCGAGCCTTCTTCTGCAAGCCTGAATTCGGCCGAGCCGGCTCGGCGCCGGAATGGCCATGATTCCGGTCGCAGGAGACTACAGCAGCGTCAACTGCGGCGAAGCGGGGCGCGGCGGCACGAAGCGGTTGCAGTCCAGTTCGCGCCTGCCCTGGTTCAGCCCGAGCCTGCGCGTGACGAGGCGGTGGCGCTGAGCGATGACGTCCGCGAACTCGCCGCTGCCGCGCATGCGGGCGCCGAATTGCGAGGTGTATTCCCTGCCGCCGTGCAGTTGGCGCATCAGGCTCATCACGCGCCCGGCCTTCCCCGGCTCGTGGTGCGCCAGCCAGTCGGGAAACATCTGCTTCAACTCGTGCGGCAGGCGCAGCAGGACATAGCCGGCGCTGTCGGCGCCGGCCTGCGCGGCGGCGGAGAGCACGGCCTCCAGTTCGTGATCGTTGAGGCCGGGAATCAGCGGCGCGAACAGCACTCCCACCGGGATTCCGGCCGCATGCAAATGGCGCATCGCCTCGATGCGCCGCTGCGGCTGCGCCGCGCGCGGTTCCATGCGCCGCGCCAGGCCCGGGTCCAGGGTCGTGACCGAGAACATCACCTGCACCAGGTCGTCCCGCGCCATGTCGGCCAGCAGTTCGGTGTCGCGCTCGATCAGGGCTGACTTGGTGACGATGGAAACCGGATGGCGGCAGGCCGCGAGCACTTCGAGCAGGCCGCGGGTGATGCCGAGCCTGCGCTCGACCGGCTGGTAGGCGTCGGTGTTGATGCCCAGCGCGATGGGGCTGGCGCGGTAGCCGGGTCGGGCGAGCTCGGTGCGGAGCAGAGCGGCGGCATCGGGCTTGTAGAGTATCTTGGTCTCGAAATCGAGGCCGGGCGAAAGGCCCAGGTAAGCGTGGGTCGGCCGCGCGAAGCAGTAGCAGCAGCCGTGCTCGCAGCCGCGATAGGGGTTGATGGACTGCTCGAACGGCACGTCCGGCGAATCGTTGCGGCAGAGGATGCTCTTCGCCTGATCGACGATGAGGGCGGTGGCGAGCGGCTCGGCCTCGTTGTTCGCGCCACCCCAGCCGTCGTCGATGCGGCCGCGCGTCCACGCCTCGAAGCGCACGTCGGGATTGCCGACGGCGCCGCGGCCGCGGCGCGGCCGGGCCGCAAGCGTGTCGTCGGGCGGGGAGTCGATATCGTCCATGATTGCGGCGATTCTCCCGCGCCGCCCGTTGCGGTGCAACGCCATTCCCTGACGGCGCCCGGCCGTTCCGTTAAAATGCTGTTCCTGATGGACTTTGGCGCCGGCCGCTGGCGCCGCCACGCCGACCGCATGATGAACGCCCCGCTGAAGCTCGCCACCGATGACGTCCGCATCAAGGACATCTCCGAGGTGGCGCCGCCCGCCCACCTGCTGCGCGAGTACCCCGCCACGTCCACCGCGGTGGAGACGACCTACAACACGCGCCAGGCGATCCACCGCATCCTGCACGGGGCGGACGACCGCCTGCTGGTGATCGTCGGTCCCTGCTCGATCCACGACTTCGATGCGGCGATCGAGTACGCGTCGCGGCTCAAGGCGGAGCGCGAGCGCCTGGCGGAGGACCTGCTGATCGTGATGCGCGTCTACTTCGAGAAGCCGCGCACCACGGTGGGATGGAAGGGGCTGATCAACGATCCGCGCATGGACGGCAGCTTCCGCATCAACGAGGGGCTGCGCATCGCCCGCCATCTGCTGGTGGACCTCAACGAGATGGGGCTGCCGGCGGCGACCGAATTCCTCGACATGATCACGCCGCAGTACATCGCCGACCTCGTGAGCTGGGGCGCGATCGGCGCCCGCACCACGGAGTCGCAGGTGCATCGCGAACTGGCGTCGGGCCTGTCCTGCCCGGTCGGGTTCAAGAACGGCACGGACGGCAACTTCAAGATTGCGGTGGACGCCATCCGCACCGCGCAGCATCCGCACCACTTCCTGTCGGTGACCAAGGGCGGCCACTCCGCCATCGTGTCCACCAACGGCAACGAGGACTGCCACATCATCCTGCGCGGCGGCAAGGAGCCCAACTTCGACCGCGACAGCATCGAGCGCGCCTGCAAGGAACTGGGCAGCGCCGGCCTGGCGGCGCGGGTGATGATCGACTTCTCCCACGCCAACAGCCGCAAGCAGTTCAAGCTGCAGGTCGAAGTTGCGCGCACGGTGGCCGGCCAGGTCGCGGGCGGGGACGACCGCGTCTTCGGCGTCATGGTGGAATCCCATCTCAAGGAGGGGCGGCAGGACCTGGTGCCCGGCAAGCCGCTGGAGTACGGCAAGAGCATCACCGACGCCTGCCTCGGCTGGGAGGACACGGTGGTGGTGCTGGACATCCTGGCGCAGGCGGTGCGCGAGCGGCGGCTGGCGCTGGCGGAACCCGAGTGACGTGCCGGGTCTGGTAGGGCGGGCCATGCCCGCCGGTGCACGAATGGCGGGCATGGCCCGCCCTACAGAAGTTCTGTTCGCACCGGCCTATACGCCGCAACCAAGAAAGAAAGTCGAGCGCTCCGAGGCGGACATCCTGCGCCGCGGCTTCTTTTTCCTGCTTTTCGCGACGCTGGCGTTTCGCCTGTGGCTGGCGCAGGTGACGCCGATCACCGGCGACGAGGCCTATTTCATCTACTGGGGCCGCTGGCCGGACTGGGGCTTCTACGACCATCCGCCCATGATCGGCTGGTGGCTGGCGCTGCTGCTGAAGTTCCACGACGCCGAGTGGTGGCTGCGCCTGCCCATCGTGATTCAGCCGGCGATTTTGTCGCTCGCGACTGCCGCCTTCCTGCGCCGCCACGACGCCGCGCGGGCCTGGCTGGCGGCGACGTTGGTGCTGCTGGCGCCGGTGAACGTGTGGGGCGTGTTCATCACCACCGATACGCCGCTCATCTACTTCTCCTTCTTCTCCGCGCTCGCCTACATCCGCGCTGCCCGCGACGACGATCCGCGTTTCTACCTGCTCGCCGGGGTGCTGCTGGGCGGGGCGTTCCTGTCCAAGTATTTCGCGGTCCTGCTGGGATTCGCCTATGGCGCCCACTTCCTGTACCGGCCGAACCGGCACAAGTTCCTCGGCCTGCTGCTGCTGGTGCTGGGCGCGCTGCCCGGGCCGCTGCTCAACGTCTGGTGGAACATGGGCCACTGCTGGGCCAACATCATGTTCAACGTCTACAACCGTCACGGCAACGCGGGATGGTCGTGGAAGACGCCGCCGCTCTACGCCGTGATGATGCTTTATGTGCTGACGCCGCTGGCGGTCTGGGCGCTGGCGCGCAGCCGTGGCCGGCTGGTGGAATTGGCGCGGCAGGGCGAAGGGCGGGCGCTGCTGTGGGTCGGCTTCCTGCCGCTGGCACTGTTCGCCGTGCTGTCGCTGGTGAAGACGATCGGCATGCACTGGGTGCTGTCCTTCCTGCCCTTCGCCCTGATGGCAGCGGTTCTCGCCGCCGACGACGCGACGGCGCAGAAGCTGCGCCGCTTCTTTCTCGGCTTCGCCGCGCTGCACGTGGCGGTGATTGCGCTCATCGCCGCGCTGCCGGTGGAGACCTGGCAGCGCACCCGGCTCTACGACGGCATCGTCATGACGGTGAAGTCGCAGGAACTGCTGGAGCGGCTCGGGCCCTACGCCAACGACTATGAATTCGCCGCGGACGGCTATTCGCCGGCGGTGACCCTGTCCT
The DNA here is from genome assembly GCA_963823455.1 of uncultured beta proteobacterium. GTDB lineage: Bacteria > Pseudomonadota > Gammaproteobacteria > Burkholderiales > Rhodocyclaceae > CAVPDA01. Next base: position 289,663 of record CAWGLO010000003.1, on the reverse strand, counting down.
ACAACGCCCGGCGTTACTTCTTTGTCTTCGGCGAGGGGTCGAGCCACGCCCGCCATGACGACATAGTGACCGACTTCCGCAACCTGGACGGACGCAACATCCTGGTGTTGCGCAAGAGCCCGCCGCAGGACGCCGACTATCGGCCCTATTTCCGCGAAGTGGAGTACCGCAGTTTCGAGCTGCGCGGCGCCACCTACCACCTGGTTCTCGGCCGCCACTTCAACTACGCCGCCTATCGCGATGGGATCCTGGAACGGGTGCGCGAGCGCTATTACGCGATTCCCGCCTGGCTGCCGCAGAGCGGCTGCTATTTCTGCGAGCGCTATTTTCCCGACCGGCTCTGCCGCAAGTGAGCCGGTGCAGTCGTGCAGGGTGCGCCATGCGCACCGATTCACACGCCGCCGAGCGGTGTGCGCGGCGCACCCTGCGCCCTGTCCCAGGTGAGCGTGGGAAGATGAACGCCGATTTGGACAGCGCAGGATAATCCGCGACAATCCGTGCAGCCCGTTGCCGGAAACCGGTACATGCCGCCGCTCCTCAAACTGCTCCGCCCGCACCAGTGGATCAAGAACGGCTTCGTTTTTCTCGGGCTGCTGTTCGCCCACGCCTGGAACGACCCGGCGAAAGTGAAGCTGGCGCTGGGGGCGTTCGCCGCCTTCTGCCTCGTCTCCAGTGCGGTCTATGTCTTCAACGATCTGATCGACCGCGAGCAGGACCGGCTGCATCCGCGCAAGGCCGGGCGCCCGCTGGCCAGCGGCAGCGTGGGCGTACCGGCGGCGCTGGCGCTGATGCTGCTGTGCGCCGCCGGCGGGCTCGCCATCGGTTACCTGCACGGCGGCCGGCAGCCGCTGATCTTCGTCGGCTACCTGGCGCTGAACGTGGCCTACACCCTGGGACTCAAGCACGTCGTCATTCTCGACGTGTTCCTCATCGCCGCCGGCTTCATGCTGCGCATCCTCGCCGGCACCACCGGCATCGGCATCGCGCCCTCCCACTGGCTGCTGCTGTGCGGCCTGCTGCTGACCCTGTTCCTCGGCTTCGCCAAGCGCCGCGCCGAGCTGAACGCCCTGGCCGATGATTCCAGCGGGCACCGGGCGGTGCTCGAGCACTACTCCGCCGAACTGCTGGATCAGATGATCACGGTAGCGAGCGCCGGCGTGCTGGTGGCCTACAGCCTGTACACGGTGGCGCCGGAAACCATCGCCCTGCATGGCACGAGCCGTCTGATCTACACCGTCCCCTTCGTGCTCTACGGCATGTTCCGCTACCTGTTCCTGCTGCACCGGCGCGGCGGCGGCGGCGATCCGGCGCTGGAGATCGTCACCGATGCGCACCTTCTGGCGGCCATGGCGGGCTGGCTCGCGACCACGCTCTGGCTGCTGCGCGGCGGCGCGGGCTAGGCGCGTATAATCCTTCATCATTGTCGTTCCGCTCGTTCCAGCTCCCCATGCGCGACTATTTCCCCGGACTCATTCATCTCGGCGACGCGGTCCAGTTCATCGATCTCTTCGCCAACATCACCGACCGCGTCCGATTGTTCGAGGATTTCGAGTACGACGAGGTCCGGCGGCTGGCGCAGCACATGCCCTGCTACCGCGCGCCGCGGGGAACGGTGCTCGTCGGCGAAGGACACGACGGCGATTTCGGCCTGCTGGTCCTGCGCGGCCGGGTCGGCGTGGTCAAGCGCGACGCCGCAGGCCAGAGCAAGCGCATCGGCGAGATCGGCCCGGGCGACACGCTGGGCGAGATGTCGATGATCGACGGCCAGCCCCGGGCCGCCAGTTGCATCGTGGACGAGGAAGCGGAATTTGCGGTGCTCGATCGCGAGGAACTGACTGTCATCATCGCCGACGATCCGCGGCTCGGCATCAAGGTGCTGGTCGAACTGGTGCAGCACCTCTCGGGCAAGCTGCGGGTGGCATCCCGCCGGCTGGCCGAAGCCCTGGCGGTGTAGCGGGCGTTCCCCTTCAACCCGTGCGCGCCGCTACGACGATAGGCAGCGTGTCGCGCCGGATCGTGCCACAAGGCCGCGGCATGAGCCGGCAGCCGCCGTGAAATCCCCATCCACCCTCAACATCCTCGTCGTCGAGGACAACCCCGACCTCGCCGCCAACATCGTCGATTACCTGGAGGAGCGCGGCCACACCGTAGATGCGGCGGCGGACGGCGTGACCGGCCTGCGCCTGGCGGCCGGCGGCGATTTCGATGTCATCGTGCTCGACCTGATGCTGCCGCGCATGGACGGTCTGACGTTATGCCGCCGCCTGCGCCGCGAAGCAGTGCGGCCGACGCCGGTGCTGATCCTCACCGCCCGCGGCACGCTCGATGACAAGGTTGCGGGCTTCGACTGCGGCGCCGACGATTACGTGGTCAAACCCTTCGAACTGCGGGAATTGGAACTGCGCCTGCAGGCGCTGGCGCGGCGCGCGCGCAGCGGCGGAGGACTGCAGAAGCTGACGGTTGGAGGTCTCGAATTCGACCTCGCCACGCTGCGGGTCCGGCGCGATGACCGGAACATTGATCTCCCGGCGATCGCGCTGCGCATCCTGGAGTTGTTGATGAAGCGCTCGCCGCAGGTGGTGTGGCGGCGCGAGATCGAGCAGGCGGTGTGGGGGGATACACCGCCGGACAGCGACGCGCTGCGGGTCCATATCCATACCCTGCGCACGGCGATCGACCCGCCGGGGCTGCCGCCGTTGCTGCGCACCGTCCGCGGCATCGGATACAGCCTGGCGGAGAAGGGCGATGAACCCGCCTAGCCTGCGCTACCGGGTCGCGGTGTTCTTCGCCGGCTTCGGTGCCGTCATCAGCCTGCTGCTCGCTGTCGTGGTGCTGGTTGCCGCCCACGACCTGAGCCAGCGCCTGATCGACGAGACCCTGACCACCGAACTCGACGACTACATCGCGCGCCGCGAGCGCAATCCCAGGTCGCTGCCGCCGGCAACCGTGGTGCTGCACGGCTATGTGCAGCAGGGGGAGGATCGGGACATCCTGCCGGCCTATCTGCGCGACCTGCAGCCGGGGCGCCACGACCTGCGGGTGGGCGATCTGCCCTATCGGGTGGCGGTGGCCGACCGCCAGGGGGCGCGCTACTACCTGCTCTACGACACCTCGCTGCAGCACCGGCGCGAGCAACGCTTCGCCCTGCTGCTGGGGGTCATCGTGCTGGCGGCGACTCTGCTTTCCGCGCTCGGCGGCTTCTGGCTGGCACGCGGCGTGATCGCACCGGTGGCGAAGCTGGCGCTGGCGGTAAGGACGCGCGGCCAGGACGACTGGCTCAATCCGCTGGCCGACGACTTCGCGCGCGACGAGGTGGGCGAACTGGCGCGCGTGTTCGACCGCCAGATGGAGCGCATGCGTGCCTTCATCGAGCGCGAGCGTGCCTTCACCGCCGACATGAGCCACGAGCTGCGCACTTCCCTGGCCGTGATCCTGAGCGCTTCCGAGATGCTGCTGTCGGACGAGACCCTGACCCAGAAGCAGCGCAACCGCGTCGCCCGCATCGATCGCGCATCGCGCGACATGGCGGAGCTGGGCACGGCGCTGATGCTGATGGCGCGGGAGGAGAGCGCATTCGCCGGCGGCAGCGGCTGCGTCGTGGCCGCGGTGCTCGACGAGGCGGTGGAAAAGCACCGCTACCTGCTGCGCAACAAGCACGTGGCGATCGACCTGCACACCGATCCGGCGCTCGAACTGCAGGTGGACCGCAGCCTGTTCTACATCCTGGTCAGCAACCTCATCCGCAACGCCTTTTCCTACACCGATGCAGGGACCGTCCGCATCCTTCAGGACGAGCGGCAGATCGTCATCTCCGACACCGGCCGCGGCATTCCGGGCGATGCGGTGGACCACGTCTTCCTGCGCCATTTCAAGAGCGTGGCCAGCGACGGAGCCGGCATCGGGCTGTTTCTCGTGAAGCGCATCTGTGACCGCTACGGTTGGCGCATCCACCTCGACAGCCGGGAGAACCAGGGTACCTCGGTGACCGTGATGTTTCGCTGAGCTGCGCCGCCGGCTCTTAACGTTTTCCTAACGCGCCATCCGCTAGTCTCGGCCCCATCGAATTCATCCAGGTGAGTCACGGCACGCGCATACCGTGCCGGATCTGGCATATGGCTGCGGACAACACATACTTCTCCCCTGGCGCGTTGGGCGCTGTGCCCGGCGTGCCGAAGGACCCGGCCTGCGGGGCGGAAGCCCCGCCTTTCCGGCCGGACGGCGTGCGGCGCGTGCTCGCCGTGATCGACCTCGCCGCGCGCGGCGAGGCGGTGGTCGGCCGCGCCCGGGACATCGCCGTGGACAGCCACGCCGATCTGCTGGCGGTGCATGTCATCGACAGCCGTGTCGTCTTTGAATCGGACGGGCCTTGCGGGTATTTCCTCGCCTCGGAGCGGTTTTCCCGGCGCACTCCGGCCGCGGCGCGGCGGCTGGAACTGCTGCTGGCGCGGAACAATGCGGCGTGGGCGGAATCGGCCGTGCTTTGCGGCGACACCAACGCCGCGCTGGCGGATCTCGTCGCGCGCTGGCGGCCGGACGTGGTGGTCGTCGATGCGCGCGAGGCTCGACATCCCAGCGTCGCGGGCGCCCTGGAGCGGGCCGGCAGGTCGACGCTCGTGCACCTGCTCGAGCGGGCCGATGCCGGGGCCGCCGTGCCGCGGCGTCGGGGGGGCGGCGGCTGGTTGGCGGCAATGTTCAAGTTCTTCGCATGAATCCAAGGGAGCGATCGATGGCAGAACCTACTGCTGAAGAGGGTGCAGGACAGATCATGAAGACCGTGGCGCTGGGATTGGCGGCCCTGGTCCTGTACTGGCTGTTGTTTTCCTACGAGGCCGCGATCCTGGACGTTTCCGCCCGCGGCCACTGGTATTTCCTGGTCCCGATCGCCATCGCCTTCCTCTTTTCCTTCGTGCATGGCGCCTTCACCGGCCGTTTCTGGGACGCGCTCGGCATCAAAGCCAGCGGTCGGAAAGGCTAGGTCCATGGACGCGAGCCTCGGTTTCATCCCGCTCGACGCCGCGGGCATGGTCTACCTGTTTCTGGTCGGCTTCGTCGGCGGCTTGGTGAGCGGCTTCATCGGCTCCGGCGGCGCCTTCGTGCTGACGCCGGCGATGATGAGCATGGGCGTGCCCGGCATCGTCGCCGTGGCCTCGCAACATGTGCCACAAGTTCCCCAAGGCGCTGGTGGGCGCGATCAAGCGCGCCAAGTACGGCCAGGTCGACGTCAAGCTCGGCCTGGTCATGGGCGCCTCGGCGGAAGCGGGGGTGCTGGTGCGGGGCCCATGTGCAGGAAGTGATCAAGCGCAGCCTTCGGCGACGCCGGCTCCAACCTCTACGTCAGCGTCGCCTTCGTCATCGTGCTGGCGATCGTCGGCGGCTTCGTGCTGCGCGATGCGATCCGCATCCACCGCGCGGGCGACCAGCACGCGGAGGAGAAGGTCGGGGCGCTGGCTCGCTGGGTCCAGTCGATCCACATCCCCGGCACCATGGTGTATTTCCCGAGCATCAAGGCGCGGGTGTCCGTCCTGTTCACGCTGCCGCTGGGCTTCGCCACCGGCATGCTGGCCGCCACGATCGCGGTGGGCGGCTTCATCGGCGTGCCCTCCATGATGTACGTGCTGGGCGTCCCGTCCATGATGGCCTCCGCCACCGAGCTGGTGATCGCCTTCGTCATGGGGCTGGGCGGCACCATCAAGTTTGCCTGGAGCGGCTACGTGGACATCCGGCTGGCCATGATCATCCTCGCCGGGTCGCTGTTCGGCATCCAGCTCGGCGCCATCGGCACCACCTACGTCAAGCCCTACATGATCAAGGTGGTGATGGGCGTCATCATGGTCACCGTACTGGTATCGCGGGCCTTCGTGGTGCCGGTGTATCTGTCCCAGTTGGGGCTGATCGTGCCGCTGGGAGAGACCACCGTCGCAGTGCTGAAGAACGTGAGCTTCGGCATCATGATCCTCGCCCTGGTGCTGGGCGCCGGCATCGTGCTCAAGGCGCTGGTCAGCGGCATGCGCGAGCATCGCCGGCAGCACGAAATGCTCGAAGAAGCCATCGGCGTCGAGTAGCGCTTCGCTACGGCCGCGCCGGCGCAGCGCGGCCGTTCCCCTCCGCCGCGGTCAGCGACCGGCGCGCGGCAAGCCGGTCAGCGGTTCCTGTCCTTCTGCCACAGCACGTCGCCGCGCCCCGCGGCGCGGTTGAGGATCCGTCCCAGCACGAACAGCAGATCCGACAGCCGGTTCAGATACTGGCGTCCGGCTTCCGATACCTTCTCCTGCGCCGCCAGCGCCACCACCGCACGCTCGGCGCGCCTGCACACCGTACGGCACAGATGTGCCAGCGCGGCAGCGCGGCTGCCGCCGGGCAGGATGAATTCCTTGAGCGGTTCCAGATTCGCGTTGTAGGCGTCGATCGCCTGCTCCAGCCGAACCACCTGGGAGGCGGCGAGCAGGTTCATGCCCGGAATGGACATCTCGCCGCCGAGGTCGAACAGCTCATGCTGGATGCCGGTCAGCAATTCCTGCAGATCCTCGGGCAGTTCCTCCGTCAGCAGCAGGCCGACGCAGGAGTTCAGTTCGTCGACGTCGCCCAAGGCGGCGATGCGCAGGCTGTCCTTGGCGACGCGCGAGCCGTCGCCGAGACCGGTGGTGCCCTGGTCGCCGGTGCGGGTGTAGATCTTGGAGAGGCGGTGTCCCATTTCGATCAGTGTCAGGGCGGATGTCAGGCCGGCAATATACAACCCTGATTCGAGAATAAGAAATTTGTCTGGGAAATAATATAAGCCCCTGTTAATATTGTGGGATTTTTGGAGGGTCGGATAGCCTGCTATCCGATCGTGCCGGCGGCGCAATCCCGCCGACCGTTGCCGACCCATGCCCCGAGCCCGCGCCAAATGACATCCAACCCGCTGCTGCAACGCCTGCTGCCCTTCCTGCGCTGGTGGCCGTACTCCGGCGTTTCCCTGCGCGCCGATTTCCTCGCCGGGCTGACCGTCGCCCTCGTGCTGGTGCCCCAGTCCATGGCCTATGCCCAGCTGGCCGGGCTGCCGCCGTACTACGGTCTCTATGCCGCGTTCCTGCCGGTGGTGGTGGCGGCGCTGTGGGGATCGTCGAACCAGTTGGGTACAGGGCCGGTGGCGGTGGTGTCGTTGCTCACGGCGTCCAGTCTCACGCCCCTGGCGGCGCCGGGTTCCGAACAGTTCGTGGTTCTGGCGGTGATGCTGGCGCTGCTGGTGGGCGTGGTGCAGCTCGCGCTCGGCGCATTCAAGCTCGGCGTGGTCGTCAATTTCCTGTCCCATCCGGTCATCGTCGGCTTCACCAATGCCGCCGCGCTGATCATCGGCCTGTCCCAGATCAACAAGCTGATCGGCGTTCCCATGGGCCGCTCCGAGCATTTCATCAACGACATCTGGGGCGTGGTGAAGCAGGTCGGCGACACTCATCTGCCGACGCTGGCCATGGGTGCGGCCGCGATCGCCATCATGTGGGTGATCCGCAAGAAGGCGCCCAAGCTTCCCGGCGTGCTGATCGCGGTGGTGCTGACCACGGTGGTGAGCTGGGCCATCGGCTTCGAGCGCAACAGCAAGGCCGGATTAGAGGCGATCATGGACCCGGAGGCGCAGGCGCTGCTGTCGGAGTTCGCCCGCACCGAGGGCCGCATCGAAGAACTCAACGCCCAGATCGCGGCGACGGCCGGCACCTTGAAGCAGGTGCAGAAGGAGAGCGGCGAATTGAGTCACGAGATCGTGACCACCAATTACGAGCTGGAACTGCTCCGGCTGCAGTTGCGCGACCGGGAGAGCGAGAACCGCAAGCGCAACCGCACCATCCGCAGCTTCGTCTTCGAGCGGGTGGCGGGCGCCGAGGGCGCGCCCGGGGCCTTCTACGCCGAGGGCAGGGTGCCCGCCGGCGTCCAGGCGGACGGACATCGCTGGCGCATCGCCCGGGCGAGCAAGGGCGAATTGAAGATGGTGGGCGGCGGCGAAGTCGTGGGCAAGATTCCCGAGGGGCTGCCGTCGTTCTCGCTGCCGAAGATGTCCTGGGACATGCTGGGCACGCTGTTGTCCACCGCCATCGTGATTTCCCTGGTGGGCTTCATGGAGGCCATCTCCATCGCCAAGGCCATGGCCGCCAAGACCAAGCAGAAGATCGACCCCAACCAGGAACTGCTGGGCCAGGGCTTGGCCAACGTGGTGGGCGCGCTGAGCCAGTCCTTCCCCGTGTCCGGTTCCTTCTCGCGTTCCGCGGTCAACCTCAACGCCGGCGCCATGACCGGGATGTCCTCGGTGTTCACCGGCCTGTTCGTGCTGCTGACGCTGCTGTTCCTGACGCCGCTGCTCTACCACCTGCCGCAGGCGGTGCTGGCGGCGGTGATCATCATGGCGGTGATCGGGCTGGTCAACTTCGAGGCCGTCAAGCATGCCTGGCAGGCAAGCCGGCATGACGGCATCGCCGCCATCGTCACCTTCGTCGCCACCCTGGCCTTCGCCCCTCATCTCGACAACGGCATTCTGGTGGGCGCCGGCCTGGCGATCCTGCTCTACCTGCTGCGCACCATGAAGCCGCGCGTCGCGATCCTCGGCCGCTATACCGACGGCACCCTGCGCGATGCGCAGGTGCACAACCTGCCGGCCTCCGACGTGGTGACCGCCGTGCGCTTCGACGGCCGCCTCTATTTCGCCAATGTCGCCTACTTCGAGGATGCGATCCTGGAAGCGGTGGCGAACAACCCCAAGGCGAGCTACCTGCTGGTGGTGGGCGATGGCATCAACGAGCTGGACGCCTCGGGCGAGGAAGTGATCCATCACCTGGTCGACCGGCTGCGCAGCAATGGCGTGACAGTTGTTCTTCGCCGGCCTCAAGAAACAGGTCATCGACGTCATGCGCGCCACCGGGCTGCTCGATCACCTGGGGGAGGGCAGTCTTTTCGCCACCGCCGACATGGCGCTCGACGCGATCTACGCATCCGCTGCCGCCGCCGGCAAGGATGTCGACCAGGCCCTGCTGCCGCAGAAGTGAGGCGGCGGTGTCCCTGGCCGTGAGATCCCCGAGCCCGTTTCCGGCTGCCGGCCGTCGCCGCGGAAGCCGATGGTGCTGACGATCCTGCTGCTGATGCCGCTGGCGGCGGCGGCACTGGTCGGCCTGCTGCCGGCGCGGCGCGTGGAATGGATCCGGGCGGTGGCCTTCCTCGCCGCCGCGCTCACGCTGGCTTACGCCTGGTCGCTGCTCGGGCGCTTCGACACGGCGGCGCCGGGCATCCAGTTGTTCGAGACCCACGTCTGGAACCCGCGCCTCGGCTCCAGCTTTGCCCTCGGCGTGGACGGCATCTCCTTCCCCATGGTGCTGCTCGCCACCCTGCTCACGCTGGTGGCCGTGCTCGCCTCCGGCTCGATCCGGCGCGGCGCCAAGCTCTACTACCTGCTGATCCTGGTGCTGGAGGCGGCGATGCTCGGGCGTCTTCATGGCGCGCGACTGGTCGCTGTTCTATGTCTTCTGGGAGCTGACCCTGATCCCGCTGTTCTTCCTCATCGACCGCCTGGGCGGCGCCAACCGCAGCCGCGCCGCGCTCAACTTCGTGCTCTACACGATGGGCGGATCGGTGTTCATGCTGATCGCGCTGCTGTTCCTGTACGATGCCGCGCCCGGCCACAGCTTCGGCATGAGCGGCCATGGCCGAGGGCGCGCGCGGCCTGCCGCCGCAGATCCAGCTGCTGATCTTTCTCGGGCTGCTGATCGGCTTCGGCGTCAAGATGCCGATCTTCCCGCTCCACGGCTGGCTGCCCCTGGCCCACGTCGAGGCGCCCAGCCCGGTGTCCATCCTGCTCTCCGGCATCCTGCTCAAGATGGGCTCCTACGGCCTGATCCGCGCGGTCGAGACCGCTGCCCGGCGGCGGTGCTGGCGATGCAGGACTGGCTGGCGGCACTGGCCTTCGTCAGCCTGCTCTACGGCGGCGTCCTCGCCTGGCGCCAGCGCGACCTCAAGGCCATGGTGGCCTATTCCTCGGTCGTCGCACATGGGCGTGGTGCTGCTGGGCATCGCCACCCTCAATGTCGCCGGCCTCACCGGCGCCGTGATGCAGATGGTGGCCCACGGACTGGTGGCGGGCGCGCTGTTTCTGCTGATCGGCCTGCTCTACGAGCGCACCCACACCCGCGACATCGCGCGACTACAGCTCGCTGGTGCGCGTCATGCCGCGCTTTGCCTTCTTCACCGTCCTGGCCTTCGTCGCAGCGGTCGGCCTGCCCGGCACCGCCGGCTTCGTCGCCGAACTGCACGCCCTGATCGGCGGCTTCGGGCGCTGGGGCGGCTGGGTCGCCCTGCTGTCGCCTGAGCGTGCTGATCAGCGCCGCCTATGCGGTGCGCACCGTGGGGCGCCTGTTCACCGGCCCGGTGCGGCCAGCACATGCGCGACGTGCCGGACCTGACCCGCGCCGAGATGGCGGCGGCCGGCGTGCTGTCGGCGGGGATCGTCGCCATCGGCTTCTTTCCGGCGCCGGCGCTGGCGCTGGTCGGCGGTGTCGGTGCGGCAATATCAGCCGGCTGTTCGGAGTCTGAGCCATGAGCGGCGCCGACCCTACCGTAGCCAACGACGTGCGCAGCCGCCTGACGCAGTGGCGTCGCACACCTGGAGCATGTGCTGCCGGGCCAGGCGCCGATCCGCGACTTCGTCCATCACAACACGCTGCACGGCTTCCAGCACCTGCCCTTCCCCGAGGCCCTGGAGGCGGCGCGCCATCTCACCGGTGCCCGCGGCTACCTGCCCGCGGAGCGCTTTCGCGAGCTTCTACGCCGAGGGCCGCATCGACCGCTCCGATCTGGAAGCGGCGCTGCGCGCGGCGACCGGGCCGGCGGCGGCGGAGGTGATCCTGCAGGCCTCATGGGGTTCGCTCGCGCCGCCTCGATGTCCAGCTCGTCGCCCTGCTGCATGCCGTCGATCCGATCACGCCGGCCCAGCTCAAGTGGCAGACCGAGGAACTGGGCGCGCTGACGCGCTTCCAGCCCGCTGTCGGCGAGCAGGCGCGCCAGCGCCTGCTGCGGGCGGCAGCGGGCGACGGTGGCGCGAAAGAGGAGCAGGCCATCGCCGATCTGTGGTCCGCCTGTATCGAGGTGCTGGGCCTCGACCTCGACCTGCGCCACCCCGAGGAACTGCTGGAAGCCTCGCCCGAGGCGCGAGACGAGGATGCCTACGCCGAAGGCGCGCGCGCCCTGGAGGAAGAGGCGGCGCACCTGTTGGACACCCTGTGCGACCGGCTGGGCCGGGACTGGAGCGCGCGCTCCCTGGTACGCGCCCTGACCGGGGAGGATGTGCTCGATGTCCTGCGCCCCTACCTCGTCCGCCACCTGGCGGCCCATCTCGACCATGGTCTGGCGGCGTGGCACAACCCGTTGCGGGAACGCGGCTTCTACGCCGCCTGGCGCGGCAGCGCGCGCGACGATCTGGCCTGGCTGCTGAGCGAGCTGCCCGATCTGCGGCGGGAAATCGGTGCAACTGCCGCAGGACGCGCTGGATGCGGTGATGCGCGAGCTGACCCGCCTCGGCCTGGACGAGGAGCGCTGGGAGCCCTACCTGGAGCGTCTGGCGCTGGAGCTGCCCGGCTGGTCCGGCATGTTCCTGTGGCGGCACCTGCACCCCGACTATGCCGGCCTGCGCGAGGTGCCGGTCGGCATGATGGACTACCTCGCCGTGCGCCTGGTGCTGGAGCGCCTGTTTGCCGAGCAGGCTGGTGCAGCGGCGCTGGGGCGTGGCGCTGCGCCTGTCCGAGTTGAGGGACCACTTCCGCCGCCATCCGGCCGAGCTGGTGGTGCGTCACGCCCTGCAGCAGCGGGATCTGCCGGAATACCTGTCCAACCTGATCGAGGGACAGATCGAGCGCGACGGCGATGCGGCGAGCGCGCCCGATGCTGCCGCCTGGGAATGGCTGGCGCTGCGGCTCAAGGCGTGGCGCGAAACGCCGGCGACCGGCGATCGACCGACGGCCGGCCGCAGCGCCTGGCCCCTGTTCCTGCCGCCCAGCACCTGGGACTGGGCGGCGGCGATCTGCGCGCCTGCGGCCGGCCGGGCGCCGACGCGCTGCTCGCCTGCCTGCGGCAGCTGGACGAGGAGCGCGGCGGGCTTCGTCTGGCTCCACGCCTACGAGCGCCACTACCGCGAACAGATCTTCGCCGCCCTCACCGCCAACCACGGCCGCTGGCAGGGCCACGCCGACGACGCCCGAGGCGCAGCTCGTGTTCTGCATGGACGACCGCGAGGAGGGCATGCGCCGCCATCTGGAGGAGATCAACCCGCGGCTGGAGACCCTCGGCGGCGCCGCCCACTTCGGCGTATTCCAGAACTGGCGCGGCCTTGGACGACACGGGAGGTGACGCCGCTGTGCCCGGTGGTGCCGGTGGTGGTGATCCCGGCCCACGAGGTGCGCGAGGTCCCGCGTCCCGGCGCCGAGCAGACCATGGCCGTGCATCGGCGCCGCCATGACTGCGCCGGTTGCTGGCAGGAACGGCTGCATCAGGGCAGCCGCCGCGGCCTGCTCGCCGGCGCCGCTGCTGACGGCGGCGCGGCGCCGCCCTTCGCCCTGGCGGCGACTGGTGGCGCAAGTCGCTGCTTCCGGCGCGCCTCGGCGGCGGCGAACGCCCGGCTGCGCCGCGCCTTCGAGCGCGCGGTGCCGACCCGCATCGCCCTCACCGCCGCGCCCGACAGCCCGCCGGCCACGCCCGCAGGCGCCCGCGCCTGGGCTTCACCGACGACGAGCAGGCCGATCGGGTCGCCGGCCTTCCTGAGCAGCATCGGCCTGACCGCGCGATTTCGCGCCGCTGGTCGTGATCCTCGGCCACGGCTCGAGCAGCCAGAACAATCCGCACCTGGCGGCCTACGACTGCGGCGCCTGCTCCGGCCGCCACGGCGGACCGAACGCCCGCCTGTTCGCCGCCATGGCCAACCGCCCCGAGGTGCGCGCCCTGCTGCGCCGAGCGCGGCATCGACATCCCCGACGGCACCTGGTTCCTCGGCGGCGAGCACAACACCTGCGACGACGCGATCGACCTGGTACGACGTCGAGGACGTCCCGGCGCCGCTGGCGCGCGGCCTTCGCCAAGCTCGACGCCGAGCTCTGGCCGAGGCGTGCCGCGCTCCACGCCCAGGAGCGCTGCCGGCGCTTCGCCTCGGCGCCCGCCCGCCCGACGCCGGAGCAGGCGCTGCGCCATGTGCTGGCGCGCCGCGCGACTTCTCCCAGGCGCGGCCGGAACTCGGCCACGCCACCAACGCCTGCGCCTTCTTCGGCCGGCGCGCCATGAGCCGCGGCGCCTTCTTCGACCGCCGCGCCTTCCTGATCTCCTACGACCCGACCCAGGACCCGACAGGCACGGTCCTGGAAGGCACCTGCTGGTCAACGGCGCCGGTGGGCGCCGGCATCAGCCTGGAGTACTACTTCTCCACCGTCAACAACGAGCGCTACGGCTGCGGCACCAAGATCACGCACAACGTCGCCGGCCTGCTTCGGGGTGATGGAGGGCGCCGAGCTCCGACCTGCGCACCGGGCTGCCGCGGCAGATGATCGAGATCCACGAGGCGATGCGCCTGCTGGTGGTCGTCGAGCAGACGACCGAGGTCCTCACCGCCATCTACCAGCGCCAGCCGCCGCTGCAGGAACTGGTCGGCAACGGCTGGGTCATCTCGCCGCCAAGGATCCGGAGTCGGCGCGCCATCCACCTCTTCGACCCGGGCCGCGGGCTGGCTACCCTGGCAGGGGCAGGCGCAGCCATCGCCGCACGGTGGAGCGCTCCGCCGACTGGTTCGCTCGGGCAGCGCGAACCGCTGGCCGCCGGCCCTGCTGACCGCGCCGCTGGAGAGTGACGCCATGAGCCTCGCCACGTGCCTTCGACTTCGTCGGTGCTGGTCCCGCTGCTGCCGCTGCTGGCGGCGGCGCGGCATCGCGCCTGCGCATTCTCACCGGCCGCGCCGCCGGCGATGCGGCCGAGCCGCCGACCGCGCGCATCGCCGGCGGCGCCTGCCGCTGGCGCTGCTCCTGCTGCTGGCGCTGGATGCGGCGGCCGCTTGCGCGGCGGCTGCCCGGGCCAGGTGCACCTCGGCACCTGGTTCGCCAGCGGCGAGATTCGCAGTCCCGCTCTCCTTCACGCTCGACCCGCTGAGCCTGGCGCTGGCCACGCTGGTGGCCCTGATCGCCTGGTCCTGACCCTGCGCTTCTCGGCGCAACTACCTGCATCGCGAGGCCGGCTTTCACCGCTTCTTCCTGGTCATGAGCCTGTTCGTCGCCGGCATGCTGCTGATCGTGCTGGCCGGCAACGCCGTGCTCGCCTTCGTCGGCTGGGAACTGGCGGGCGTCAGTTCCTACCTGCTGATCGGCTATGCCTACGAGCGGCCGACCGCGACCGGCAACGCCGCTCGCGCCTTCGTCACCAACCGCATCGGCGACGCCGGCTTCCTGCTCGGCATCGTCGCTGGCGCTGCTGCTGGCTCGGGACGGTCGAATGGCCGGCGATCGGCGCCGGGCGGCGCGCCGGTCACGCTGCTGACCGGCGCGCCTGCTGGCGTCGGCTTCGTGCTCGCGGCCCTGGCCAAGTCGGCGCAATTGCCGTTCGCGCCCTGGATCGCCCGCGCGCTGGAGGGGCCGACGCCGTCATCGGCGATCTTCTACGGCGCGCTGATGGTCCATGCCGGCGTCTATCTGCTGATCCGTCTGGAGCCGCTGTTGCTGGCAGGTGCCGGACGTCGATGGTGCTCCTCGCCGTCGCTCGGTGTGGCCACCGCGCTCTACGGCTGGCTGTGCGGGCTGGCGCAGACCGACGTCAAGAGCGCGCTGATCTTCGCCACCACGACCCAGGTCGGGCTGATGTTCCTCGCCTGCGGCCTGGGCTGGTTCGAGCTGGCCGCCTGGCACCTCGGCCTGCACGCCGCCTGGCGCGCCTACCAGTTCCTGCATGGCGCCGTCCTACATGCACCTGATCGATGCCGCCGCGCGCACCCGCGCCGCCCTGGCTGGCGCGACGGCTGCTGGCTGTACACCGCGGCGCTGCAGCGCTTCTGGCTCGAGCATCTGGCCGACGGCCTGCTGGTGCGCCCGACGCCAGGCACTGGGGCGCGACATGCGCAGCCTTCGACGACAACGTGCTGAGCCATCTGGTGGGCATGCCGCAGGACGTCGCCGCCGGAACCGCGGCCAGGCAGCGCACGGAGGAGGACGATGAAGTCGATCCGCGGCCGCGGGCTGGCGGGGCGCATGCTGGCGTGGACGGCCGGACCGCCTGCATCGCTTCGAGGACCGGCTGCTGCTGCGCGGCAGCGGCGGCACGGCGGCCGATCTCATGCGCCGCGCCGGCGGCCTATTTCCTGCGTCGATCGAGACCCTGCTGGAGCGGCCGCGCTACCTGCTGCTGCTGGTCATGGCCACCTTCGTGGTGATCCTGTGATGCCCGCCGAACTGGACTGGACCCGGCAGGCTGCCTTCCCCATCCTTGCGGCGCTGCAACTGCTGCCGCTGCTCGGTGCGGCGCTGGTGCTTTGCCTGCGCGAGCGGCCGGTGGCGGTGGTGCTTGGCCGCGCCTTCGCCGTGGCCGAACTGGCTGCTCGCGATCGCGCTCTATCGCTGGCTGGATGCCGCCTCGCCGGCCCTGCAGTTCGCCGAGCGCATCGGCTTCGCTCGGCTACCACGCCGCGGCCGACGGCGTGACGGTGCTGTTCGTCCTGCTGACGGCGCTCATCACCTTCCTGCTGAGCTTCTACGGCCTGGTGCGGGGACTCGCCTCGCGCCGGCCGGCTTGCCGCGGTCATCCTGGCGGCCGAGGCGGCGCTGATGTCGATGCTCACCACGGTCAACCTGCTCTGGTTCGCCCTGGCTTCCGCCGTCGAACTGGCGCTGGTGGGCTACCTGCATCGGCCGCTGGGCCACGTCGACGGAGGAGAACCGCGCCCTGGCCATGACCCGCTTCCTGCAGTTCCAGGGCGTCGGCTGGGCCCTGTTCCTCGCTGGTGCCGTGGTCCTGGGCTGGAGCCATGCCGACGCCGCCGGCGGGCGCTGGAGCTTCGACCTGCTCGATCTGGTCGCAGTCTCCGCCCAGGGCAAGTTCCAGTCGGCGGCCTTCTTCCTGCTGTTCTACGGGCTGGCGATCCGCACGCCCCTGTTCCCCCTGCACGGCTGGCTGCCCCACGTGGCGCAGCACGGCATGGTGGCGGTCGCCCCGGCCTTGCTGCTCGGGCATCAAGGTCGGCATCTACGGCATGGTGCGCTTCGTCTTCCCGCTGCTGCCGGAGGCGGTCGATCGCCTGGCAGGGCTATGTGGTGGCCTTCGCCATGGCCGGGCGTCTTCTACGCCGCCATGCTGGCCTTCCTGCAGACCAACCTGCGGCGCCTGCTGGCCTTCGCCGTGGTCAGCCACACCAGCCTGATCGTCATCGGACTGTTCACGCCTGCACGAGACTGCGGCCTTCAGGGCGCGCATCATGCTGTCGGTCAACTTCGGTCTGGCGGTCGACGGTCATGCTGTTCATGGTCGGCTTCGTCTTCCGCCGCACCCGCACCACCGACCTCGACCGAGCTGGGCGGCCTGTTCGACCGCATTCCCTTCATCGCGCGGTCGCCTTCCTCGTCGGCGGCCTGTCCATCGTCGGCATGCCCGGCACCCCGGGCTTCGATGCCGCCCACCTGGTGCTCGAGGCGGCCATCGAGCGCTTCGGCGCCCTGCTGACCATCGCCGCGGCGCTGGGCAACGTGGCTGGCGGCGGGTTTCCTGCTGTGGGCCTTCCAGCGCGCCTTTCTGGCGCCCGCGCCGGACGGGGCGCGCGTCAACGATCGAGCGCACCGGCGCGATGGAGTACCTCGTCGGCGGCATGGCGGTGACTGGTGCTGCTGGTCGTCGGCTTCTACTCCGAGCCCTGGCTGCGAGCTGACCGATGCGGCCGCTGCAGCGCGCTGGCGGCCCGCTTCGTGGACATCATGAGCCGATGGCCGACTATCCCTCTGCCTGAGCCTGCTGTTCCTGCACCGTACCTGCCGGCGGCGGCGCTGATCTGGCTGCTGCCGCGGCCCGAGCTGGGCGCGCGTGGTCGCGCTGGTCCGCAGCGCTGCTGGATCTGGCCATCGCGCTGGCCGTGCTCGCTCGCCTTCGACTCCGCCAACGCCGGGCTTCCAACTGGTCGAGCGGCGCCCTGGATCCCCAGCCTGAACATCCACTACCTGGTCGGCGTGGACGGCATCTCGCGTGTTGTTCCTGCCGGTCACCGTGCTGCTCTTCGTCGGCGTCATCCTGGCCTCCTGGACCAGCGTGCACAGCCTGCCGCGGCTCTACTACAGCCTGCTGCTGCTGCTGCAGGCGGCGACGCTCGGGCGTCTTCTGCGCGCTGGACACGGTGCTCTTCTTCCTGTTCTGGGAGTTGACCCTGGTCCCGCTCTATTTCCTGGTGAGCCTGTGGGGCGTCGGACCCAACCGGCGCCATGCGGCGACGAAGTACACCCTGGTCATGCTGGCGGGCGGCGTGCCGCTGCTGTTCGGCCTGCTCGTTCTGGCGTTCGCCAGTGCGGCGGGCAATGGCGCCGGCGTGCCGGCGGGGCTGGCCTTCGACTTGCGCGCGCTGCTGGCCTTGCCGTTGCCCAGGACCACCGAATACGTCGTGTTCCTGCTGCTGCTGCTCGGCTTCGGCGTCAAGGTGCCGCTATTCCCGCTGCACACCTGGCTGCCGGTGGTGGCGATGGAAGGTCCGGTCGCCGTCACCGCCCTGCTCACCGGCCTGAAGCTCGGCGCCTACGGACTGATCCGTTTCGCCGTGCCGCTGGCGCCGGACGCGGCGCGGGAACTGCACTGGCTGCTGGCGGGGCTGGGCACCGTAGGCATCCTCTACGGCGCCGTTGCCGCGCTGGCGCAGACCAACCTGCGGCGCATGCTGGCCTACTCCAGCCTGTCCCACGTCGGGCTGGTGGTGCTGGGGATCGCCTCCTTCAACCTGCAGGGCGTGCAGGGCGCGGTGCTGCAGTTGCTGAACTTCACGCTCGCCGCGGGTGGTCTGTTCCTGCTGGTGAGTGCCCTGCATCACCGCATCGGCTCCACCGATCTGCTGCATCTGGGCGGGGCGGCGCGCACCATGCCGCTGCTGGCGAGCTTCTTCCTGCTGTATGGATTGGCCGGCATGGGTCTGCCCGGCACCAGCGGCTTTCCCGCCGAATTGCTGATCCTGCTGTCCGCCTTCGAGACGCACACCGGTGCGGCGATCGCGGCGCTGTTCGGAGCGATCGTGGGTGCGGCCTATTTCCTCGGCCTCTACCGCCGTGCCTTCTTCGGTCCCGTGACGCGGCCGGAAATCGCTGCCGCGCAGGATCTGCGGCCGCGCGAGTTGCTGGTCGCCGTGGTGTTTGCGCTGCTGCTGCTCGCGGTCGGCCTGTATCCGGCGCCGGTGCTGGACTTGATCCGGCCCGCGGCCGAGGCCTGGGTGGCGCGCCTGCTCTGACCGCCCGGCCGCCGTCGCGCTCGCCTATTCGTCGCCGATGCTTTGCAAGGCGCGCGAGCGCCAGTCGAGGACGGCGGCACGCACGTACATCCTGTCCGCCAGATCGGGGAACTCGCTGCGGATGACGTCCGCGGCGAAGCGCGACAGGAAGCGCGACTTCAGTTCGGCGCGGGCGCGATCCATGCCGATCTCGTCGTAGGGCGCCGAACTCAGCAGCAGGAAGCCGTCGTCCGGAATGCGGCCGGCATGCATGTTGCCGAGGATGATGCCGGCGGCCTTGCGGATCGGGTCGTCCAGGTTGGGGCTGTAGGGGCCGATGATGAGCGCCAGGTTGGGCGTGTGCAGGAAGTCGAAACCGCGGCCCAGGCAGATCATCCACTCGCGGTGCTCGATATCCAGATGCCGCACCGTGCCGCGCACCTCCGCGATGTGATCGAGGTTGCCGTGAAGCAGGGGCAGCAGATCCTCGCGCACCTGGGCCGGCATGTCCGGCAGCAGGGCGGCCAGGCGCGGCGCCAGCGTCGATCGCTCCTGCAGCGGCAACTGCGCAAGGTCGAGGCGTTTGTCATCGGCGCCGTGCACGACGAGGGCATCCTCGTCGGTTTCGAAGCCGCACACCACCGGATAGACGGTGCCGTGGCCGCCGCCGAAGGTGAACTCCACCTGGCGCTGGATGGCATAGGTGTGGGAGATGGCCGCCGCGGTGTCGTAGCCGAAGCCGGCACAGCCGCGCTGCGGGTCGCCCTTCGAGAAGTGGTAGGTGATCAGCATCAGCACGCGCCGCCCTTCCGCCACCATGCGACTGCACGTGGCTCGCCAGCACCTCGCCGAGGTGGGGCCAGCCCAGGTCGAACATTCCCCCCAGATTGCGGAAAGGCTGGACGATGCCGGGCGGCGTGCCGGTCGCCACCGGCAGGTTGATGCGCCCGTCCATGCATTTCATGACGGCGATGGCGGTGGGGTGCTGCGCCAGATAGCGCTCGCGCGCGAGCCAGGTTTCCGGGCTGCAGTAATCCGCCGAATGGCGGCGGGCCAGGTCGAACACCCAGGCTATGCGTTCCTCGATCGGCCTGCCGTGGATAGCCATGGGTCGATTCTCCTGGACTGTGGGTTCCGGCGCGAGTGTGGAGCGCTAGGCGGATTCCCGCAAGCGGGCGGCCGCCTCGGCCGGACGCCCGCCGCACCACGCATACAGCGCGTCGTAGAGCACCATGCCGTGGCGCAGCATCTGGTGGTCGTCCGGGAAATTGCGCGACAGCCCCGTCGACACTGCCAGCAGATCCGATCGCCTCGGGTGCCAGGTCGAGCCGGTCGCAGTCGGCGGCGCGCACGATCCGGGCAAGCTTCACCAGCGCCGGGTCGTCGAGCCGATAGCGCTCGACGAAGGCGTCGAAGCTGCAGTGCTCGCCGTGGTGGCCGAACTCCACGCCCGGCACGTCGTAGGGGGTGGCGCCGCTCTGCGCCGCGATGCGCAGGACGTCGGCGGCCGGAACATAGAGGAACTCGGGGGCCGGATCGATGAACCGCGCGATCAGCCAGGGGCAGGCGATGCGGTCGATCTTCGGGCGTTCGCGGGTGATCCACTTCATGATCGATCCTTCACATCCGGGTTCAGGCGATGAGCCGGTAGGCCAATCCCACGGCGGCGCAGGCGCCGATCACCGGCATGATGCCGACCTTGTAGCGCCACAGGGCGACGAAGGCGGCGACGGTGATGCAGCAGCGAGAACCACTCGAAGGGCCCGGCGAAGGGCGCCGCCGTCGGTCGCCTGCGGCCACAACACATGCCAGGCGAAGAACACCGCCAGGTTGACGATCACGCCGACCACGGCGGCGGTGATGCCGGTGAGCGGCGCGGTGAACTTGAGGTCTGCCGTGGTCGCCTCGACCATCGGGCCGCCGACCAGGATGAACAGGAAGGACGGCAGGAAGGTGAAGAAGGTCGCCACCGTCGCCCCGGCGATGCCGGCCAGGAACAGGGCGTCGGGGCCGAACATCTCCTTGGTCCAGCCGCCGACGAAGCCGACGAAGGCGACCACCATGATCAGCGGTCCGGGCGTGGTCTCGCCCAGGGCCAGGCCGTCGATCATCTGCGGCGCCGGTGAGCCAGCCGTAGTGTCTCCACGCCGCCCTGATAGACATAGGGCAGCACCGCGTAGGCGCCGCCGAAGGTGAGCAGCGCCGCCTTGGTGAAGAACCAGCCCATCTGCGTCAGCGCGCCCTGCCAGCCGAAGCTGAGGCAGAGCAGCCCGAGCGCGAGGGCCCAGACGGCGAGCCCGACCGCGCTGTAGACCAGGGTGCCGCGGCCAGGAGAAGCGCGCGTGCGCCGGTGTCGGCGTGTCGTCGTCGATCAGCGCCGGGCCATAGCTGCTTGTTCGAGGCGCCGTGGCCGCCGCCGGTCTTGAACTTGTCCGGGGCGATGCGCCCGCCGATGGCGCCGATGATGCGCCGCCGCCAGCACGATGCAGGGGAAGGGGATATTCGAAGGCGAAGATGGCCGACGAAGGCCGCCGCGGCGATGGCCCACAGCACGCCGTTCTTGCAGCGCCCGCGAGCCGATGCGCCAGGCGGCGAAGACCACGATGGCGGTCACCGCCGGCTTGATGCCGTAGAGGATGCCGGCCACCACCGGCACGTCGCCGTAGGCGAGATAGACCCAGGTCAGCGGCGATCAGGATGAACGAGCGACGGCAGCACGAACAGCACGCCGGCGATGATGCCGCCCACGGCGCCGTGCATCAGCCAGCCGATGTAGGTGGCGAGCTGCTGCGCCTCCGGCCCCGGCAGCAGCATGCAGTAGTTGAGCGCATGCAGGAAGCGGTGCTCGGAGATCCAGCGGCGCTTCTCCACCAGATCCTGGTGCATCATCGAGATCTGCCCGGCCGGGCCGCCGAAGCTGATGAAGCCGAGCTTGAGCCAGTAGCTGAAGGCTTCGCCGAGACCGGGCGCGGGCGGTGCACGGGTGTTGCTCAGTCATCTGTCGTGCTCCTTGGAGTAGGCGCGGTAGAGGCAGTCGAAGACGCGGCTCGGCGTCGGCCAGCAGCGCGTCGTCGTCGGCGGCGCGGCGGCGCGCAGCCCGGCCAGCACCGCCTCGACGCCCGCCGCCTCGGCCACCGGCACGCCGCCGACATCGAGGTAGTGCACGATGCTCGCCGATGCGCGCGAGCGCGGGGTCGGCGTCGAGGCCGAAGCTCGCCGCCAGCACCTCGAAGGTGACGCGGCCGCCGACGTGGGTGAAGGCGGCGCCGTCGAAGTCGAAGCCCAGCGCCGCCTGCGGGCAGTTCTTCGGATTGTCGAGCCAGAGGAAGCTGCGCCTTGCGGTCGATGAAGCGGCGGATCAGCCAGGCGCTCGCCATGCGGTCCACCCACAGGTGCTGGCGCGTCGCCCAGGTGCGTCCCTGATAATCAGCCGCTGTCGAGGCGGCGGATGCGGCCGGTCGCCGCGCGCGGCTCGCCGCCGGCGAAAGCGCCGCCTCGAGATCGGCAAGCGCCTCGGCGCGCCTGGGCTCGCGCCTCGCCGGGGAAGAAATCGATGGCGGCGATGGCGTCGAAGTCGCGCCGGAGGGTGCGCAGCGCCTTCGCCGGTGCGCCGCATCGCCGGCCGCAGTCTTTGCCGCCGCGACCAGTTCGCGGTACTGCTCGCTGCGGTCGAACAGCGCGCGCAGGGCCGCGTCCTGCTGCGCATCGACGCTGCTGACACGCAGTACCTGTGCTTCGCCTCCCGACTGCTGTGCAGTGCGAGCGAGTTCTGCCAGCGCCTGTAGCGCCGCTGCGCCGTCGGGCAGCAGATAGACGCCGTCGCGCAGGGCGCCGCATCCCAGCGTCTTGAGGGCGCGCCAGATGCGCATGCGCGCCGTGGCATTGGAGGTGGGCAGGCTGAGCACCAGGGCGAGCCAGGCATCCGCTGCGGAAATCATGTAATAGTCAGTACATAAACGTTATAACTATTACATCATAGCATCGCGTTCCGGCCCATGTCCAGGCCGCGGGCGCCGAGTGGGGTCTAGCGCTGCGAGCGGCGCAGCAGGACGTTCGACGCGGCGTGCGCTGCCGGTCTCGTCGCTGCTGCGTTCCTCGCCGTAGGTATGGACCCGGATGCGGGTCGCCTTGACGCCGAGTTCGACGAGGTGCTTCTGCACCTGCGCTGGCGCGGCGCTGTGCCAGCGCCATGTTGAATTCGCGGCTGCCGCGCGAGTCGGTGTGGCCCTCGAGGATGATCCACAGATCGTCGTCGGCCTTGGCCTGGTCGGCCAGGCCGCGCAGCGAATCCAGGAAGCGGGGATCGATGCGCTCGCTCTGGAAGTCGAAGAACACGCTCAGGACCGGTATGCGCTCGGGATCGACGGACAGTCTCCGGCGTCGCTTTCAGTTCCTCGCGCCGCGGCGTGAACGGCTCCGCGGGCTGCTCCTGGGGCGACGGCGCGGGTGTCGACGGCTGCTCTGCCGTCTCCGGCCTGACGCTGCCTTGCGGTGCGCAGCCAACACTCAGCGCCAGCGCAGCCAGCACGGCGCAGACCGTTCTCGCTGCTGGCGCAGGGCAGGGCTTGTACTTGTCTCGCATGGAATCGTTGGTCTCGTGGTCCCCGCTTGCCGCGGGATCGTTGCGGCACGTCGTGCTGTTCCGCGTTTCCCGCGGTGGCGGGTCGTCGCCGGCGGCGACCCGGCGAGGGAAGGCCGGAGTGTATCGCTGCCCGCGCCCAATACCAATACGCGGCGGGCCGCGCGTCGGGCCGTGGCGACGCCACGGGCGTCGCACGCCGGGTTACAGTGCGGCCATGGGTGCCGGCTTTTCCGTTCAGTCGTCCGACGCGAAGCGGATATTCGCCGCGGCGGGTTTGCGCGCGCTGGCCACCGGCATGGCGGGCGTGCTGCTCGGCCTGCACCTGGCGAAGCTCGGGCTTGTCGGCGGCGGCGATCGGCCTGACCATCAGCGCCGGCCTGGCGGGGGCGCGGTGTCGGCGCTGTTCGTGGCGACCCTGGTGGGGCGATCGTCTCGGCCGCCGCCGCTGCCTGCTGGCGCTTGTCGCTGCTCGGCGCTGGGCGGGCGGCGTGCTGGTCGCCTTCGACGGCGCCGCTCGAACTCGTGCTCGCTGCGCGTCGCTCGGCATGGTGAACGGCATGGGCCGCGACCGCGGCGCGGCGCTGGTGCTGGAGCAGGCGATCCTGCCGGGCGCCCGGCACGAGCGCGGAGCGGACCGGCGCCTTCGCCTGGTACAACCTGCTGATGGACATCGGCCACGCGCTGGGCGCGCTGCTCGCCGTGCTGCCGGCAGCTGCTGCAGGCGCTGGGCGGACTGCGGCGAGACGAGCGCGCTTCCGCGCTGCCTTCGTGCTTCTACGCGCTGCTGCTGGCGGCTCGGCCTGCCGCTCTACGCCGGCCTGTCGGCGGCGGCGCGAGGCGCCGCGGGACGGAGCGGCGCAGTCGCATCGCTCGCCGCAGAGCCGCCGCATCCTCTGGCGCATCTCGGCGCTGTTCGGCCTCGACGCGCTGGCCGGCGGTTTCCTGGCCGGCTCGCTGCTGTCCTACTTCTTCTTCGAGCGCTTCGGTGTCTCGGCGGCGGTGATCGGCGCGCTGTTCTTCGGCGCACGCTGCCTGAACGCCGTCTCGCACCTGGCGGCGGCGTGGCTGGCCGAGCGCATCGGCCTGGTCAACACCATGGTGTTCACCCACATCCCGTCGAGCCTGCTGCTGGTGACGGTGGCCTTCGCGCCCGATTTCCGGATGGCGGCGCATCCTGTTCCTGCTGCGCGAGGGGCTGGTGGAGATGGACGTGCCGACGCGCCAGTCCTACGTCATGGCGGTGGTGCGGCCGCGAGGAGCGCACCTTCGCCTCCGGCGTCACGCACCTGGTGCG
Organism: uncultured beta proteobacterium; assembly: GCA_963823455.1. Lineage (GTDB taxonomy): Bacteria > Pseudomonadota > Gammaproteobacteria > Burkholderiales > Rhodocyclaceae > CAVPDA01. The sequence goes on along the minus strand of CAWGLO010000003.1, from coordinate 265,366 downwards.
GCTCGGCGGCTGGGCGATCGGCGCCCGGCTTCGCCGGCGTGCTGATGCAGGCGCGTGGCGCTGGCGACGCCGCTGCTGATCGGTGCCGGCATGAAGATCGCCTACGACGCCCTGCTCTATGCCGCTTTTCGCAAGGTGAAACCGCCGGAGGAATCCTGAAAAGAATGCGAACGGTTTTCGATGACAGGCCGCGGACCGGCTGCTAGACTCCGATCTGCCATGAGACGCGCGCTCGCCATCCTGTTGCTGCTTCTGCTGCCTTTGCAGGCGGCGTTCGCCGCCGCCGCAGGCTATTGCGATCACGCCCGCGAGTCGCCCTTGGCCGGCCACTTCGGCCATCATCCGCACCAGCACGACGCCTCCCTGGACCTGGGCGGAAGCGCGGGATCGGATCTGGATCCGGATTGCGGCTTCTGCCACCTGTCGCTGCTCAAGGCGATGTACGGCGCCGGTCGCGATGTGCGGCCGGTGAAGGCGGCGCCCCCGGATACGGCGTTTGCCGAGAACTTCCGCTCGATTTTCCCGCCTACTCCCTACCGCCCGCCGCTCGCTTCCGCCGCTTGAGCCGGCGGAGCGTCCCGTTCTGAACCGCTGATTGGTCTGCCACCGGACGGCAGGCAGTGGTTCGCGTTCCGTCGATCCCCTTGAATGTGCGGAGAATTTCCATGAGATCGGCGGTTTCATTCGTGGTTTGGGCGGCCCTGGCCGCCGCGCCGCCCGCGGCCGCAGAGCGGCTGCTGACGGAGGAAGAAAGCGTGCGCCTGGCGCGCATCGAACTGGATCAGATCAGCGGAGGGACCACCCCGTGATGCGACTCGTTTTCGCGGCACTGCGGGCCGCGCTGTTGGGTACGCTGTTGGGTACATTGCTGGCCGCCTGCGGCATGGACCGGGATGCCCCGCACGCCGCCGCCGGCGCAGCGAAGGATAGCGGCGACCACGCCCACGGCGAGGGCGGTACCCAGCTTACGCATTTCAGCGCCAAGTCCGAACTGTTCGTCGAGTTTCCGCCACTCATCGTGGGCCAGGAGAGCGCCTTCGCCGTCCACCTGACGCGCCTGGACAACTTCAAGCCGTTGCAGCGGGGGCGGGTCACCGTCGTGCTTGGCGGCGGCGAAACGGGGGCGCAGCAGTTCGGCGTGGACGCGCCGAGCGCGCCGGGGATCTTCCGTCCGTTGGCGACTCCGGCCGCGGCCGGCCAGCGCAACCTGGCGGTCCGGGTCGAAACCCCGGAGTTTTCCGTCACCCACGAGCTGGGGAAAGTGATGGTCTACGCCGACAAGGAGGCAGCCCACGCGGTGCTGCACGGCGATCCCAGCGACCACAGCGAAGCCGGCATCACCTTTCTCAAGGAGCAGCAGTGGAAGGTAGATTTCGCGACGGCGCCGGCGGCGAAGCGCCGGGTGCGCGAATCGGTCGCCGCCACCGGCACGCTGCGCGCGCCGGCGGACGGCGAGGCGTTCCTGCACGCGCCCAGCACCGGCCATCTGCTCGCCACCGGCGACGGCTTTCCCAGCGTCGGCATGCGCGTCCGAAAAGGCCAGGTGCTGGCGCGGCTGGTACCGCACCTGGGCTCCGGCAGCGATCTCGCCACGCTGGATCTGGACGTGAGCAGGGCACGTACCCACCACACGCGGGCAATGCAGGAGCGGGAACGCGTCGAGACCCTGTACGCGCAGGAGGCGGTGGCGGAGAAGCGCCTGCAGGCCGCGCGCAGTGAGGAAGAGGTGGCGCGGGCGGAACTGGCCGCCGCCCAGGCGCGCCGTTCCCACTACAGCAGCGCGCCCCAGGGCCGCAGCCAGCGCGATGGCCTGGCGCTGGCGGCACCCATCGAGGGTGTGGTCGCCGAGGTCAAGACGGCGCCGGGCGCATTCCTGGCGGAGGGCGCTCCCGTATTGCACATCGTCGATGCCAAGCGGATCTGGCTGGAGGTGCGGGTGGCGGAAAGCGATCTCGGCCGGTTGCAGGCACCGGACGGGGCCGCCTTCCGCATTCCCGGCTCGGAGCGCGCCTGGGAACTCGACTCCGGCAACAGCCGGCTGGTGGCCACCGGTGCGGTCGTAGACGCAGCGAGCCGCACCGTGCCGCTCATCTTCGAGGTCATCAAGCCCGAACCGGTGCTAAAGGTCGGCATGGCGGTCCAGGTCCAGGTGTTCGCCGGCAAGGCGGGCGAGGCGCTGACGGTGCCGGCGTCCGCCGTGCTCGATGAAAACGGCATCGCCACGGTGTACGTGCAGAGCGGCGGCGAGTCGTTCGAGCGACGCCAGATCGAAGCCGGCGTGCGCGACGGCGACTGGATCGAGGTCAAGGGCGGGGTGCGGGCCGGCGAACGCGTGGTGACGCGCGGCGCCTACCTGATCAAGCTCGCCGCCACGCGCAGCGAAGCCGTCGGCCATGGCCATGCGCACTGAGGCCGCGGTGAAAGGGCGGACGGCTCATCGCTCCCTCTCCTCCGGACCCTCTCCCGCGCGGGGAGAGGGGAGTTCGGTGCGCGCCATCGGCGCGGAAAGCGGCCGGCCGTCATGATCGCCCACATCATCCAGTGGTCCCTGCGCAACAAGCTGTTCGTCGTGGCCGGTGCCCTGCTGCTCCTGTTCTGGGGCGGCCGGCAGGCGGCGCACACCCCGGTCGACGTCTTTCCCGACCTCACCGCGCCGACCGTGACGGTGGTGACCGAGGCCCACGGCATGGCGCCCGCCGAGGTCGAGACCCTGGTCACCTTCCCCATCGAGACCGCGCTCAACGGCGCGCCGGGCGTGCGCCGGGTGCGCTCCTCCACCGGGGTCGGCATCGTCGGTCGATCAGCGTGGAATTCGACTGGGGCACGGACATCTACCAGGCGCGCCAGATCGTGGCGGAGAAGCTCCAGCTCGCCCGTGCCGCGCTGCCGCCGGAGGTCGCGGCGCCCGTCCTGGCGCCCGCTGCCTCGATCATGGGCGAGATCATGTTCATCGCCCTGACCTCCGACCGGCATGCCGCCGATGGAGCTCCGGACCACCGCCGACTCGGTGCTGCGCCGGCGCCTGCTGGCGGTGCCCGGCGTGGCGCGAGGTGCATCCCCATCGGCGGCGACACGAAGCAGTATCCAGGTGACCGCTCCAGCCGGAGCGCCTGGCCGCCTACGGCCTCGCCCTCGACGAGGTGGTGACGGCCGTGGGCGAGGGCAACGAGAACGTCTCGGCCGGCTTCTACGTCGAGGGCGGTCAGGAGTACCTGATCCACGGCATCGGCCGCGTCGCGCGCCCGGAGGACATCGGCGAGACCGTCGTCGCGCTGCGCGACGAGCGAGCCGGTGCTGGTGCGCCAGCGTGGCGGAGGTCGGCATCGGCGCGGCGCCGCGAGCGCGGCAACGGCTCCGCACGACGGCAAGCCGGCGGTGGTGCTCGGCATCCAGAAGCAGCCGGGCGCCAACACCCTGGAGCTGACCGGCGCCTCGACGCGGACGCTGGCGGAGATCCAGGCCACGCTGCCCGCAGGGATGCTGATCGAGAGCCACATCTTTCGCCAGGCGGACTTCATCCGCATCGCCATCGACAACCTGGTGGCGGCGCTGCGCGACGGCGCCATGCTGGTCATCGTCATCGTCTTCGCCTTCCTGCTCAGCGCTGCGCGCGACCCTGATCACCCTGCTCGCCATCCCGCTCTCGCTGGTGACCGCCATGCTCGTCCATGAAGGCGCTCGGCGCCACCATCAACACCATGACCCTGGGCGGCATGGCCATCGCGCTCGGCGCCCTGGTCGACGACGCCATCATCGTGGTCGAGAACATCGTGCGCCGCCTGCGCGAGAACGACCGCAAGCCCGGTCGCCCAGCGGCTCGCCGCCGGTCACGTGGTCTTCGAGGCGACGCGGGAGATCCAGGGCTCCATCGTCTTCGCCACCCTGATCATCATGCTGGTGTTCCTGCCGCTGTTCTTCCTCTCCGGCGTCGAGGGGCGGCTGCTGGTGCCGCTCGGCTTCGCCTACGTCGTGTCGCTGGCGGCCTCGCTGCTGGTGGCGATCACCGTCACGCCGGTGCTGTGCTGCTGCTGCTGCCGCGCTCGCGGGCGGTGCGGCGATGCCGCCGAACCGCGCTTCGTGCGCTGGCTGAAGGCCATCTACCGCAAGTCGCTGCAGGCCACGCGTGGCGCGCTGGAAGCGCATCGCCGCGGCGAGCCTGGCGGTGTTCGCCGCGGCGCTGGCCGTCCTCTGGTCGGCCGGCCAGTCCTTCCTGCCGGACTTCAACGAGGGCACGCTCACCATCAGCGCCGTGACCCTGCCCGGCACCTCGCTGGCAGGAGTCCGACCGCCTCGGCCGCATGGTCGAGGAGATCCTGCTGCAGCCATCCCGAGGTGGTCGGCCACGGCGCGGCGCACCGGCCGCTCGCCGAACTCGACGAGCACGCCCAGGACGTCCACGCGTCGGAGATCGAGGTGAGCCTGGCGATGAAGGAGCGCAGCAAGGAGGAGTTCCTGGCCGCGCTGCGCCGCGACCTCGCGGCGGTGCCGGGCATGAACATCGTCATCGGCCAGCCGATCTCGCACCGCATCGACCACATGCTGTCCGGCACCCGCGCCAACATCGCGGTGAAGATCTTCGGCGCCGACCTCTACGAGCTGCGGCGCATCGCCGCAGCAGGTCGAGGACGTGATGGAGCGGCGTGCCGGGCGTGGTGGACGTGCCCGCCGGAGCAGCAGACGACATCCCCTTCCTCACCGTTCAGCTACCGGCGCGAGGCCTCGCCCGTCACGGCCTGCGCGTGACGCGATGTCGCGAGGCGATCGAGACCGCCTTCGCCGGGCGTGGCCGTCTCCCAGGTGCTGCGAGGGCCAGACGACCTTCGACCTGGTCGTGCGCTACGACCCGGTCGGTGCGCGACAGACCTCGAAGCCCTGCGCGCCACTCTCGTCACCACGCCCGGCGGGGCGCGGCTGCCGCTGGCCGCGCTGGCCGACATCCGCAAGGACCGCGGCCCCAACATCATCAGCCGCGAGAACGTGCAGCGCAAGATCGTGGTGATGGCCAACGTCGCCGGGCGCGACCTGCACGGCGTGGTCGAGGACATCCGCGGCCGCATCGGCGACGCGGTGACGCTGCCCCAGGGCTACCACGTCGAGTACGGCGGCCAGTTCGAGAGCGCCGAGGAGGCGTCCCGCACCCTGCTGCTGCTCGGGCGCGGCGGTGACGGTGGGCATCTTCCTGCTGCTGTTCGTGGCGTTCCGCTCGGTGCGCGACGCCCTGCTGGTGATGCTCAACCTGCCGCTGGCGCTGATCGGCGGCGTGATCGGCGTCTTCGTCTCCGGCGGCGTCCTGTCGGTGGCGTCGATCATCGGCTTCATCACCCTGTTCGGCATCGCCACCCGCAACGGCGTCATGCTGATCGCCCACATCCATCATCTGGTGGAGCACGAGGGCGTGACGCGATCCCCTGGAGGCGGTGCGCGCGCGGCGCGAGGAGCGGCTGATCCCGATCCTGATGACGGCGCTGGCGGCCGGCCTGGCCCTGGTCCCGCTGGCGCTCGCCGGCGGGCAGCCGGGCAGCGAGATTCAGGCGCCGATGGCCATCGTCATCCTGTTCGGGCTGCTCACCTCGACGGCGCTGAACATGATCGTGGTGCCGGCGCTGTACCTGCGCTTCGGTTCCATCCGGCTGCGCGGCGCACAGACTGCCCCGGGTATCCTGCCCGCCTGACGGCGACGGAGCCGGCGGCGGTTAGCCGCTTACGGATGCATTCTGCCCAAGAATTATTGGCCGGACCGCGCGTTTGGGGGATCTACAAGGGGGCGTGCCCCCTTGTTCCAAGTCGGGGGATATCCAAGGGGAATCTCCCCTTGTTCGTACATGGCAGGTTTTGCGGCCGCAGGTCATGGGCAAACCGGTTTGCTTTCGGCTCGGGCGGCTCACGTGGTTTGTTCCGCCGGGGCCACATCCCGCAGCGGCCGCGTCGCACATTCCTCGAAGACGCGCGCCTTGCAGGTGGCGCAGATTTCCGGATCGAGGCGGTCGAAGATGGTGGCGACGGCCTGACGCTTCTTCGTGAACAGGGCATCGGCGCCGATGTCGGCGGCGTAGGGCGGTTTGCACAGCATGCGGCAGGCCGCCTCGCGCAGGCTGTGCAGATAGAGCCGGCCGCCGCGGGCGCGGCGGTTGCGCGCCTCCTGCGCCAACAGTTCGGCGCCGGCGACGTCCACGAAATTGATGCTGCGGCTCATCAGCAGCAGGTGCGTCTTCTGCGGCTGGCGTTCCGCGATGTCGTGGAAGTACTCGCCGACATGATTCACGGCGCCGAAGTAGAGCGAGCCTTCGATGCGCACGATCTTGAGCTGCGGACATTCCGGCTGGCCGGCGCGGCGCTCGACGAAGGGGCGCTTCGGATCGGCCGCGTCCGGCAGCAGCGAGCGTATGGTCGGGCGCGAGGTGCGGTTCAGGTAGAGCACGAGGGACAGCACGATGCCGACCAGGATCGCGAATTCCAGATGCATCACCAGCGTGGCGCCGAAGGTCACCGCCAGCACCGCCGCCTCGCTGCGGCTGGCGCGCGCGATGACCGAAATGTGGTGGAAGTCGATCAGTCCCCAGGCCACCAGGAACAGGATGCCGGCCATGGCCGCGTTGGGCAGGTAGGCGGCGAGCGGCGCCACCACCAGCAGCACCAGGATCAGGGCAAGCGCGGAAAACACCGCCGCCAGCGGCGTCCTCGCTCCGGCCTCGTAGTTGACGCCGGAACGGTTGAAGGAACCGGAGGAGGGATAGGCGGAGAAGAAACTGCCGACGATGTTGGACAGCCCCTGGCCGATGAACTCCTGGTTGCCGTCGATGCGCTGGCCCGATTTCACCGCCATCGAGCGCGCGATCGAAACCGCTTCCGTCAATCCCAGCACCGTCACGGCCGCGGCGGCGGTCATCAGGTGCTTCAGGGTGTCGAGACCGAACTGCGGGTGCGACAATGCGGGGCAGCGCGCCGGGCAGGGCGCCGATGGTCCTGATGCCGGTGACCTGCACCCCCAGCGACTCGTTCAGTGCCAGCGCGACCAGGCTTCCCGCGAGCATGGCGACGATCATGTAGGGCACCTTCGGCAGCCACTTCCTCGCCGCCACGCCGCAGAGCAGGGTGGTCAGGCCGACGGCGACGACATAGGGCTTGATGTTCCCGGCCTGCAGGGCGAACTGGTGCAGCGTCTCGAAGAAACTGACGCCGCGCGGAATGGAGAGGCCGAAGAAATTCCGGATCTGGCTCGCCATGATGAGCATGGCGGCGCCGGCGGTGAAACCGACGACTACGGTGTGGGAAATGAAGTTCACCAGGGTGCCCAGGCGCGCCGCGCCCATCGCCAGTTGCATCACGCCGACCATGAAGGTGAGGGTCAGCACCAGGCCGACGTACTGAGCACTGCCGGGCTCCGCCAGCGGCGAGATGGAGGCCAGCACCACCAGCGAGATGGCGTTGGTGGGGCCGGACACCAGGTGCCAGCTCGAACCCCACAGCGCGCCGATCACCGCCGGCACCATGGCGGCGTACAGGCCGTACTCCGGCGGCATGCCGGCGAGGGTGGCGAAGGCCACGCCCTGGGGCAGCACGATGACGGCCCCGATGAGACCGGCGATCAGGTCGGCGCGCAGGGTGGTGCGATCCACGTGCGGCCACCAGCGCAGGAACGGAAAGACGCGATGCAGCCAGGTCGACGCGATCATGACGGGGGACGGGGGTAGGAGGCGGGCGAGAGAAATATTAGCAAATCCTGTATTTCTTTTCCTGACATTCGGCGGCAGCCCCTCGTGCGGTCGGGGTGCGTTCGGGCGCCGTTCGCACTATCATCCCAGCGAGTTGAACCCGACCCCCGGCGGAGACGAGCACGAACAAGAACTGGAGAACGCCAGTCGCGGTACTGGTGTGCGGCAGCATCATCCTGACCGTGGCCATGGGCGTGCGCCACGGCTTCGGCCTGTTCCTGCGGCCGATGAGCCTGGATCTGGGCTGGGGGCGCGAGGCCTTCGCCTTTGCGCTGGCGCTGCAGAACCTGGTGTGGGGCGCCACCCAGCCCTTCGTCGGCGCCTTCGCCGACCGCCATGGCGCCGGCCGCACGCTGGTGGCCGGCGCCATTCTCTATGCGCTGGGGATGTACGTGATGGCCCACGCCGCCTCGCCTTTGGTCCTCAGCATCGGCACCGGCGTCATCATCGGCACCGCCCTGTCCTTCTGCACCTTCAGCGTCATCTCCGGCGTCCTCGGCCGCGCCTTCCCTGCGGAGAAACGCAGCCTGGCGCTGGGCATCTCCGGCGCGGCCGGCAGCTTCGGCCAGTTCGCGCTGCTGCCGTTCTCCGAGGTGCTGATCTCCTCCCTCGGCTGGCACAACGCCCTGCTGGTTCTGGGGGCGACGACGCTGGCGATCCTGCCTCTTGCGATCGGCATGGTGGAGGAGCCGGGGGCGCGCGTGGTCCACGGCGCCAGCACCAGCGCACGCCAGACACTGTTGGACGCCCTGGGCGAGCGCGATTTCTGGCTGCTCAGCTTCGGCTTTTTCGTCTGCGGCTTCCAGGTGGTGTTCATCGCCATCCACCTGCCGGTGTTCCTGCTCGACGCCGGTCTGCCGGCACGGGTGGGCGCCACCGCCCTGGCGCTGATCGGGCTGTTCAACATCTTCGGCTCCTATCTCGCCGGCTATCTCGGCGGCATCTGGCGCAAGCCGCCGCTGCTGGGCGCCATCTACGGCCTGCGCAGCGTGGTGATCGTGCTCTACCTGCTGTTCCCGGTCACCGCCTGGAGCACCTATCTGTTCGCCGCCGCGATGGGCTTCCTGTGGCTGTCGACGGTGCCGCTCACCAACGGCACGGTGGCGACCATGTTCGGCGTGCGCCATCTGTCGATGCTGTCCGGTTTCGTGTTCTTCTTCCATCAGATCGGCGCCTTCATCGGCTCCTGGCTGGGCGGCTATCTGTTCGACACCACCGGCTCCTACAACGTGATCTGGATGATCTCCATCGCCCTCGGGGTGATCGCGCTGCTCGCCAATCTGCCGATCCGCGAGCAGCCGGCCGGCGCATTGGCGGGGGCACGACGATGATGCCGGCGGCGTCGCACGGGGATCGCCGCAAGGGCGGACCGGCCACTGTCCCATTGCAAAGAACTGGAGATACGAATGAAAATCGGATTCATCGGTCTGGGCATCATGGGCAAGCCCATGGCCGGCCACCTGATCAAGGGCGGGCACACGGTGTATCTGATGAGCCGCAGCGGCGTGCCGCAGGAACTCACCGCGGCCGGCGGCATCGCCTGCGCCATCGCCGAAGGAGGTGGCGCAGCATGCCGATATCATCATCACCATGGTGCCCGACACGCCCGACGTGGACAAGGTGCTGTTCGGCGAGCACGGGGTGGAGCAGGGGCTGAGCGGCGGCAAGGTGGTCGTGGACATGAGCACCATCTCGCCGGTGGCGACGAAGGAATTCGCCCGCGCATCGCCGCCCACAACTGCGAGTATCTGGACGCGCCGGTTTCCGGTGGCGAGGTGGGCGCGAAGAACGCTACGCTCACCATCATGGTCGGCGGGCCCGATACGGCATTCCACCGCGTCAAGCCGGTGTTCGAACTGATGGGCAAGTCGATCACCCTCATCGGCGCCAACGGCACCGGCCAGATCACGCAAGCTCGCCAACAACATCGTCGTGGCGCTCAACATCGAGGCGGTGGCCGAGGCGCTGCGTGTTCGCCGGCCAAGGCCGGCGCCGATCCAGCCAAGGTGCGCCAGGCGCTGATGGGCGGATTCGCCGCTTCGCGCATCCTGGAGGTGCACGGCGAGCGCATGATCAAGCGCACGTTCGAGCCGGGGTTCCGCATCGGCCTGCACCAGAAGGACCTGAACATCGCCCTGGCGGTGGCGCGGGAACTGGGGGTCAGCCTGCCCAACACGGCCACGGCGCAGGAACTGTTCAACGCCTGCGTGGCGCGCGGCGGCGCTGAAGTGGGACCACTCGGCGATGGTGAAGGCGGTGGAGACGCTGGCAGAATTTCGAACTCGGCGGCCCAGGCGCTTGAGCGGTTTTCGGTGCGCACGGTGCCGCACCGAAGCATTGCGGCTTGCATCGGGGTAAACGGAGAACGAACATGGGTGGTTTCGAAGAAATCGAGGCGCAGCGCGAGGCAGAGCGCTTCGCCGGTGTCGACCGGGCGCGGCTGGTCGCCGAACTGACGCGCATCCTGCCGCAGGGTGCGCTGCTGCAGCGAGCAGGAGGATCTGCGGCCCTACGAGTGCGACGGGCTGTCGGCCTACCGCCAGCTGCCGCTGGTGGTGGCGCTGCCGGAGACCGAGGCACAGGTGATCGCGATCCTCAAGACCTGCCAGGCGCTCAGCGTGCCGGTGGTGGCGCGCGGCGCCGGCACCGGGCTCTCCGGCGGCGCGCTGCCGCACGCGGACGGCGTGCTGCTGTCGCTGGCGCGGTTCAAGCGCATCCTCGAGCTCGACCCGATGGCGCGCATCGCGCGTGGTGCAGCCGGGCGTGCGCAACCTGGCCATCTCCGAGGCCGCGGCGCCCTTCGGTCTCTACTACGCGCCGGACCCGTCCTCGCAGATCGCCTGCACCATCGGCGGCAACGTCGCCGAGAACTCCGGCGGCGTGCATTGCCTGAAGTACGGCCTGACGGTGCACAACGTGCTGCGCGTGCGCGCCGTCACCATCGAGGGCGAGGTCGTCGAGCTCGGCGGCGAGGCGCTCGACGCGCCGGGCTACGACCTGCTGGCGCTGATGATCGGCTCCGAGGGCATGCTGGCGGTGATCACCGAAGTCACCGTCAAGCTGCTGCCGAAGCCGCAGCTGGCGCAGTGCGTGCTGGCCGCGTTCGATGACGTCGGCAAGGCGGGCAACGCGGTGGCCGACGTCATCGCCGCCGGCATCATCCCGGCCGGCCTGGAGATGATGGACAAGCCGGCGACGCGCGGCCGTCGAGCCCTTCGTCCACGCCGGCTATCCGCTGGACGCCGCAGCGATCCTGCTGTGCGAATCCGACGGCACGCCGGAAGAGGTCGCCGAGGAGATCGCGCGCATGCGGCAGGTGATGGAGCAGCAGCGGCGCCACCGAGATCCGCGTGTCGCGCGACGAGGCCGAGCGCCTGCGCTTCTGGTCGGGGCGCAAGGCCGCGTTCCCGGCGGTGGGCCGCATCTCGCCCGACTACTACTGCATGGACGGCACCATCCCGCGCAAGCGCCTGGCGCGAGGTGCTGCGGCCATCGCCGGCATGGAGACAGAAGTACGGCCTGCGCTGCTGCAACGTGTTCCACGCCGGCGACGGCAACCTGCATCCGCTGATCCTGTACGACGCCAACGAGCCGGGCGAGCTGGAGCGACGGAGGCCTTCGGCGCCGAGATCCTGGAGCTGTGCGTCGCAGTCGGCGGCACCATCACCGGCGAGCACGGCGTCGGCATCGAGAAGATCAACCAGATGTGCGTGCAGTTCGCGACCGCGGAACTGGAGGCCTTCCATCGCGTGAAGGAGGCCTTCGACGCCGGACGGCCTGCTCAATCCCGGCAAGGCGGTGCCGACGCTGCACCGCTGCGCCGAGTTCGGCCGCATGCATGTGCATGGCGGCGCAGATGAAGTTTCCCGAACTGCCGCGCTTCTGAGCTGCGCCGCATGATGCGACCGTGCGTTCGACAGCAATTCAGGCGATGATCCGAGCGCATACGCGCGCGGCGCGCAAGCAGGCCGCTGCGCATCCGCGGCGGCGGCAGCAAGGACTTCTACGGCCGCGAGCCGGCGGGGGAGATCGCTCGATACCCGCGCCTATGCCGGCATCGTCGACTACGAGCCGACCGAACTGGTGATCACCGCGCGCTGCGGCACGCCGCTCGCCGAGATCGAAGCGGCGCTCGCTGCGCAGGCGGCCAGATGCTGGCCTTCGAGCCGCCGCATTTCGGCGCAGGCGGCGACGGTCGGCGGCTGCGTCGCCGCGGGACTGTCCGGCCCGCGCCGCGCCAGCGCCGGCGCGGTGCGCGACTTCGTGCTCGGCGTGAGGATCCTCGACGGCCGCGGCCGAGTGCTGACGCTTCGGCGGCCAGGTGATGAAGAACGTCGCCGGCTACGACGTCTCGCGCCTGATGGCGGGTGCGCTGGGCACGCTGGGCGTTGATCCTGGAGGTATCGCTCAAGGTGCTGCCGCTGGCCCGCGGCGGAGGCGACGCTGCTGTTCGAGATGCCCCAGGCGCGGGCGCTTGCGACGATGAACGCTGGGCCGGCCAGCCGCTGCCGATCTCCGCCACCTGCTGGCACGACGACGAGCTGATGGTGCGCCTGTCCGGCGCGCAGGCCGCGGTCGAGGCGGCGCGCGCAGCAACTGGGCGGCGAGGCGGTCGCCGAAGGCGCACGAATTCTGGACGGCAGTGCGCGAACAGCGGCTCGGCTTTTTCCGCGATGCAGCGACCGGCTGTGGCGGTTGTCGCTGCCGTCGACGCGCCGGCGCGCTCGAACTGCCCGGTGCCCAGCTCGATCGAATGGGGCGGCGCCTGCGCTGGCTGAAGAGCGACGCCGAGCCCGCGCGTGGTACGCGAGGCGGTCGCAGGCGGCGGGCGGCCATGCCACGCTGTTCCGCGGCGGCGACCGGCGCGCCGGCGTGTTCCACCCGTTGCCGCCGGCGCTGCTGGAGCTCCACCGCAACCTGAAGCAGGCGTTCGACCCGGCGGCATCCTCAATCCGGGCCGCCTGTACCCGGACGGCTGAGGCGCCGCGAGGGACGGCGCACGTTGCAGGCGCTGACCCGCACACCTCGCGTCTTCCCCCGGAATCCGACTGAAACGATGCAGACCAATCTCGCCGACTTCATCAAGGACACGCCGCAAGGCCGCGAAGCCGACGCCATCCTGCGCAAATGCGTGCACTGCGGCTTCTGCACCGCCACCTGTCCGACCTACCAGTTGCTCGGCGACGAGCTCGACGGTCCGCGCGGCCGCATCTACCTGATCAAGCAGGTGCTGGAAGGCGAGCCGGCCACCGCCAAGACGCAGCTGCATCTCGACCGCTGCCTGACCTGCCGCGCCTGCGAAACCACCTGCCCGTCCGGCGTGCAGTACGGCCGCCTGCTCGACATCGGCCGCGCCGTCGTGGAAGCAGCGCGTGCCGCGCGCCGCTGCCGACACGCTGCAGCGCCTGGCGCTGAAGGAGGCGCTGCCGCGCCCCTGGCTGTTCGCGCCGGCTGCTGCAGCTGGGGCAGTGGTTCGGCCGCTGCTGCCGTCGAAGCCTGGCGGCCAAGGTGCCGGCGACGGCGCGCGCGCGGCGTCCTGCCCGCCGGCGCGGCATGCCCGGCGCATGCTGGTGCTGGAGGGCTGCGTGCAGCCGGCGCTGGCGCCGGACATCAACGCGCGCCGCGGCGCGCGTGCTCGACCGTCTCGGCATCTCACTCGTCGCGGCACGGCGCAGCCGGCTGCTGCGGCGCGGTGCGCTTTCACCTCAACGACCAGGAGGGCGGCCGCGCCGATGCGCGGCGCACTGATCGACGCCTGGTGGCCGCACGTCGAGCAGGGCGTCGAGGCCATCGTCATGACCGCGTCGCGGCTGCGGCGTGATCGTGAGCGAATACGGCCACCTGCTGCGCGACGATCCCGACTATGCGCGACAAGGCGCGCGCATCGCCGCACTGACGCGGGACGTGAGCGAAGTGATCGCCGCCGAGAAGCGCGCGGCTGCTGCAACTGCTGGCCAGGGCCAGCGCCGCGGCCGCGCAGCAAGATCGCCTTCCATGCGCCCTGCACGCTGCAGCACGGCCAGCAGATCCGCGGCGTGGTCGAGGAACTGCTGCGCCGCCGGCTTCGACCTGACGCCGGTTGCCGACGCCCACCTGTGCTGCGGCTCGGCCGGCACCTACTCGATCCTGCAGCCGGAGCTCGTCGACCCGGCTGCGCGACAACAAGCTCGCGGCGCTCTGCAGCCGGCATGCCGCAGGCGATCGCCACCGCCAACATCGGCTGCCTGACCCATCTGCAGGGCGGCACCGCGCTGCCGGTCAGGCACTGGATCGAATTGCTCGACCAGCGACTGTGACCACGGGGTCTTGACGGCGGGGGGCGCCGTCTTCCGGGCGGTACTGCCGGCGGTCGCCCCCAACCGACCCTCAGGTATTCCGGTCCGCCGGCCGTTATGCGGGGGTGCCGGCCGTGTCGATGACGCGGCCGTACGGCCCTGCATCCGACTCACCCCTGCAATTGCGCCGATTTTCATTTCACCTCCCCCGAGCCGGTCGTGCTCCCGTGCGAGACAGATCCACCATTCAGCATGACGAGCGCCGTCCTACCTGCACACGCTGACCCGATTGGCATAGTCGGTTCGCGCCCGGCGCACGTGGAATGGCGCCGCGGGTCCGACTGTGACGTATGCACGATCCTGTACGGCACGACCGAGCCGGCAGCTCTCAGGCGCCCTTTCTCGCCGCCTCTGTGATCCATTACCCTTCGAGGCCGGAGGGGCCGTGCTATCTTTTCCACGTTAGGAAATCCCGGCCATGCCCCTCAAGATCGAAACCTGTGTTGCCCAGCACGTCGGCGATCGCCACGAGCAGCAGGATCGCATCGCGCTGTTTCCGCACCCCCGGTGCCGCGGCATGCTGATGGCGGTGGTGGCCGACGGCATGGGCGGACACAGCGGCGGGGCGATCGCCGCGGAACAGGTGGTGCACAAGGCCAAGGAGCTGTTCGGCGACTACGCACCGAACGGCGATCCGGCGCGCAATCTGCTGCGTTCGGTGATCGACGAATCCCACCTCATGATCAAGCTGTCGCGCTTCACCAGCGAGCAGGATCCGCATACCACCGCCGCGGTCCTGATGCTGCAGCCGGGCCGCATCGACTGGGCGTACTGCGGCGATACGCGCATCTACCATTTCCGCGGCGACCGGCTGGCGGCGCGCAGCACGGACCATTCGTACGTCGCCGAACTGGTGCGCCGGGGCAAGATCAACGAGCACCAGGCGCTGCACCATCCGCAGCGCAGCGTCCTGATGCACTGCCTCGGCGCCGATCGCCAGCCGCGGGTCGACTTCGGCGAGGCGACCCCGCTGGGCGACGACGACACCCTCCTGCTCTGCTCCGACGGGCTGTGGGGCTACTTCAGCGACGCGGAACTGGGCGGCGTACTCGCCGTCTATAGCCCGCGCGAGGCGGCGGAAATCCTGATCGAGCGCGCGCGCGATCGCGCCGCCGGCCAGGGCGACAACGTCTCGATCGCCATCATCAAGCTGACACGGGAAAAGGCCAAGCCGGCCGTGCTGCCGGCGCTGGAACCGAACCGCAAGGCAGCCGTGGCACACTGCCGCACCTGAACCGTTCCGTCGTTTCGCTCGCGGTCCCTCGACTGCCGCTGCCCGGGCCGGCGCGCCCGCTGCCTCATTTCGCCGCTGCCGGATCGATGCTATGTTGCGCCCCAGATCGGGCAGCCGCCTCCCATCGCGTCCTCGAACACCGGCCATGAACGACACAACGCCTGACGGACTGGCACGCTTCATCGCCCGCTGGCAGGCCGCCGACGGCAGCGAACTCGCCAACTACCAGCTCTTCGTCACCGAACTGTGCGAGCTGCTCGACCTGCCGCGCCCCGACCCCGCCCGCGAGGACACGCGGGACAACGCCTACGTCTTCGAGCGCCGCGTCGAGTTCCGCCACGGCGACGGCAGCGTGTCGGCGGGCCGCATCGACTGCTACCGCCGCGCCGCCTTCGTGCTGGAGGCGAAGAAGGTGCGCGCCGCCGGCGCCGCTCCCGCCTACGACAGCGCCATGCTGCGCGCCCGCGCCCAGGCCGAGAACTACGCCCGCGCCCTGCCGGCCTGGGAGGGCCGCCCGCCCTTCCTCGTGGTGGTGGACGTCGGCCGCAGCATCGAGCTCTATGCCGAATTCACCCGTTCCGGCGCCACCTACACCCCCTTTCCCGATCCGCGCTCGCATCGCATCGCTCTCGCACAACTGCGCGAGGCGGCCGTGCGCGAGCGCCTGCGCGCCCTCTGGCTCGACCCCGTATCACTGGACCCGGCCCTCATCGCCGGCAAGGTCACGCGCGAGATCGCCGGCCACCTCGCCGGGCTGGCGAAGTCCCTGGAGCAGCAGGGCCATTCCCCCGAGACCGTGGCCGGCTTCCTCACCCGCTGCCTGTTCACCCTCTTCGCCGAGGACGTCGGCCTGCTGCCGCCGCGCGCCTTCAGCGACCTGCTGGAGACCACTGCCCAGGCCACCGGCCAGTTCGTGCCCCTGGTGGGCGAACTGTGGCAGGCGATGGACGCCGGGCCGCTTCTCGGTGGCGGTGCGCGCCGAACTGCTGCGCTTCAACGGCAAGCTGTTCAAGCAGCCCACGCGTGCTGCCCCTGGACCGGGAGCAGATCGGCGCCCTGCTCGAAGCCGCCCGCGCCGAATGGACCCAGGTCGAACCCGCCATCTTCGGCACCCTGCTGGAGCGGGCGCTCGACCCCGTCGAACGCCACGCCCTGGGCGCCCACTACACGCCGCGCGCCTATGTCGAACGGCTGGTGATGCCCGCGGTCATCGAGCCGCTGCGGCGAGGACTGGGCCAACGTCCAGGCTGCCGCCCTGCTGCTCGCCGGCGAGGGAAAGTTCGAAGAGGCGCGGACCACGGTGCGCGCCTTCCACCACCGGCTGTGCGAGACGAAGGTGCTCGACCCGGCCTGCGGCTCCGGCAACTTCCTCTACGTCGCCATGGAGCACATGAAGCGCCTCGAAGGCGAAGTGCTCAACCAGATGGAGGCGCTGGGCGCCAGCCTGTCGCTCGAAACCGAAGGGCTCAGCGTCGATCCGCACCAGTTCCTCGGCCTCGAACTCAATCCCCGCGCCGCCGCCATCGCCGAACTGGTGCTGTGGATCGGCTACCTGCAATGGCATTTCCGCACCCGCGGCAGCGGCCGCCCGCCGGTGCCGGTGCTGCGCGACTTCCGCAACATCGAATGCCGCGACGCCGTCCTCGCCTATGACAAAGCGGAATACGTGCTCGACGAGCGCGGCATACCCCGTCAGCCGCTGGGACGGCCGCAGCATGAAACAGCACCCCGTCACCGGCGAGGACGTGCCCGACGAGAATGCCCGCGTGCCCCTGGAGCGCTACGTCGGCGCCAGAAAGGCCGAGTGGCCGGCCGCCGATTTCGTGGTGGGCAATCCGCCCTTCATCGGCAACAAGCGCATGCGCATCGCATTGGGCGACGGTTACACCGAAGCCCTGCGCGCCGCCTGGCCGGAAGTGCCCGAGACCGCCGATTTCGTCATGTACTGGTGGCAGCACGCGGCGCAACTCACCCGCGAAGGCAGGCTGCAGCGCTTCGGCCTCATCACCACCAACAGCCTGCGCCAGACCTTCAACCGGCGCGTCATCGAGCCGCACCTGTCGGGCGTAGGGCGGGCCGTGCCCGCCGCTGCCAACGAACGGCGGGCATGGCCCGCCCTACGTTTGGCCTTCGCCATCCCCGACCACCCGTGGGTCGACAGTGCCGACGGCGCCGCGGTGCGGGTGGCGATGACGGTGGCCGCCGCAGGCGACGGCCCCGGACGGCTGATCACGGTGGAGGAGGAACTGGATACCGGCGGGGACGACGCGGTGGCGGTGCGCCTCGCCGAACGCAGCGGTGCGATCCACGCAGATCTGACGGTGGGTGCAGACGTTGTAGCAGCACAGCCGCTACGCTCAAATCGCGGCATCGCCTTCACCGGGATGTACCCACTCGGTCAAGGCTTCGTGCTGCTTCCCCAGCAGATTTTGCAGGCTGCCGGGTCGGACGCTGCCACGAACCTTGTTGTGAAGCCGTTCGTCACTGCGCGAGACCTCACGCAAGGAACCAGAAGCGCCCGCGTCATTGACTTTCTATCCCAGATCCGCCGACGAAGCCCGTGCCGAGTTCCCAGCCTTTTCAATGGGTGCTCGATCGAGTCAAGCCGGAGCGTGACCACAACCCGCGCGATAGTCGTCGCGTGAACTGGTGGCTGTTTGGCGAGGCGGTGCCTGCATTCCGCGAAGCCCGTTCTGGTTTGAGACGCTTGGTCATCGGTTCCTCGAACTGCAAAGTGGTTCAGCTTCCAGTTCGTTCCATCCGATACCGTTCCCGATACATCGGTTGTGGCGGTTGCGTCCGATGATGCGTTCGTCCTTGGTGTCCTGTCGAGCCAACTGCATCTCAGATGGGCGCTTCGGCAGGACCGGCGGAACGCTGGAGGACCGGCCGCGGTACCAACACAATCTGCGTTCAATCCCTTCCCCTTTCCCGCCGCCACCCCCGACCAGCAATGCCGCATCCGCGATCTGGCCGAACAACTGGACGTCCACCGCAAGCGGCAGCAGGCGGCGCATCCGGAACTCACCCTCACCGGCCTGTACAACGTGCTGGAGAAACTGAAGGCCGGCGAACCCCTGACCACGAAGGACAAGACCATCCACGAGCAGGGGCTGGTGTCGGTGCTGAAGAGCCTGCACGACGAACTGGACCGCGCCGTGCTCGACGCCTACGGCTGGAGCGATCTGGCGCCGCTGCTGGAAATCGCCAACGGCAACGCGCGGCCCGAGAGCGCCGGGCAGGCGAGCCGCGACGAGGCGATGCGCGCCCTCGACGCGGCGCTGCTGGAACGGCTGGTGGCGCTCAACGCCGAGCGCGCCGCCGAGGAGGCACGCGGCCTGGTGCGCTGGCTGCGGCCGGAATTCCAGAATCCGCAGGCGGCACCGCGGCAGCAGGCGATCGAGGTGGAGGGCGAGGCAGGCGCGGCGGCCCTCACCCCCGGCCCCTCTGCCAAAGGGCGAGGGGAGAAATTGCCCTGGCCCGCCGCCCTGCCGGAACAGGTCGCCGCCGTCGCCCGCCTGCTGGCGGAATCGCCCGTGCCCCTCGATGCCGATGCCGTCGCCGCCCGCTACACCGGCCGCGGTACCTGGAAGAAGCGCCTGCCCCAACTCCTCGAAACCCTGGTCGCCCTCGGTCGCGCCCGCCACGGCCCGCAGGGCTACAGCGCGTAGGGTGCGCTGTGCGCACCGATTCGCCCCCGGGGATGGTGCGCACGGCGCACCCTACAAATCCTGGTGCGGCCCGCCACGGCCCGTGCGGTCTTGGGTGTGCGCGGGCTGCGGTGATATGCTGCGGCCATGTCCCGATACCGCCGCGACCGCACTGCGGGGGCGACATACTTCTTCACCGTTGCCACCTATCGGCGCCAGCGCATTCTCACCCACCCCGACGCATTGCAGGCGCTGCGCGACGCGACCCGCGCCGTCAAGGCGCGGCTACCGTTCCATCTGGACGCGTTTGTCGTGCTCCCCGACCACCTCCACGCGGTGCTGACCCTGCCGCCCGACGACGACGATTTCCCGGCGCGCCTGGGACTGATCAAGCGGCAGGTGGCGCAGGCGGCGCGGCACCTCGTCGGGGATGCGCAGACGCCGTCGCGCGTGAGGCGGCGCGAGATCGGCTTCTGGCAGCGCCGCTTCTGGGAGCACCGGATCCGCGACGATGCGGACTATGCGCGACACGTGGACTACGTGCATTACAACCCGGTCAAACACGACCTCGTCGCGCGTTTGGCGGACTGGCCCTGTTCCACCTTTCATCGCGATGTGCGCCTCGGCATCTACCCGCCTGACTGGGCGGGCGGCGCGCTGGAAACGAATGGCGATTACGGGGAGATCGAAGAGTGAACTCATTGCAACCACCGATGCACGCCGGACGGTGCGCACGGCGCACCCTACGTCTGGTTTGATCGAAAGAGTCGCGACGCCTCAGGTCATCCACCGGCGGCGCCAGAATATCATTGCCATCGCAGTGGCCACCAGCGCCATCAGGCCGAGGGCGAAGAGGAAGCCGTCCGGTGCTTCGAGCCAGGGCATCACCCGGAAATTCATGCCGAAGATGCCGGAGATCAGCGTCGCCGGCATGAACAGCGTCGTGATCACCGTGAGGATACGCACCTCCTGGTTGAGCCGGTTCGATACGCTGGACAGATACATGTCCAGCATGCCCGCCATCAGGTCGCGCATCGCATCCAGCGACTCGATGATGTGCACCGTGTGGTCATAGACGTCGCGCAGGTAGATCAGTGTCTCCGGCTGGAAGAAGCTCGCCTCGCCGCGCTGCAGGGTGTTGAGCACCTCGCGCAGCGGCCACACGGCGCGGCGCAGGGTCAGCGACTCGCGCTTGAAATGGTGGATGGCGTGCATGACTTCCGGCGTCACGCGTTCCAGCAGTTCGTCCTCCAGGCGCTCCACTCCGTCCGAAAGCTGGTCGAGCACGACGAAGTAGCGATCGACGACGGCATCCAGCAGCGAGTAGGCGAGATAGTCGGCGCCCAGCTTGCGGATCTGCCCCTTGTTGCCGCGCAGCCGCTCGCGAACCGGATCGAAGCAGCCGGTGGGCCGCTCCTGGAAGGTGAGCACGAAGTTGCGCCCGACCACCATGCTCACCTGATCGGAGCTGACGCGCATGGCTTGGGCGTCGTAGTCGAAAAAGTGGGTGACGAGATAGAGGTAGTCGTCGTAATCGTCGATCTTCGGCCGCTGGTTGGTGTTGAGGATGTCCTCCAGCACCAGGGGGTGCAGATCGAAGCGGCGGCCGATTTCGGCCATCACTTCCGGCTCGTGCAGACCATAGACGTTGAGCCAGACGGTTGCCTTGCTCGGCTGATGCTGGCGCGATTCCGCGATGGAGGTGAAGCGCCGCTCCAGGACGTCGCCGGCGTCGAACTCCATCAGCGTGATTTCCGGCCGGGCGGTCTTGACCTCGCCCACATGCACGAGCGATCCCGGCGGCAGGCCGGTCTTGCGCGTCGGCGCCGGGCGTCGCTTCGCCGCAAATCTTTTCATGGAAACACTCCGGAAGCCTTTGATGCAGCGCCACAATCGTTGCGACGCGAAGCGCGGAAAGCGCCACCGATGGGTCTATTGCTTTGAATAGTCGCAAGATTTAAGTATCATTGCCGCTTCGTGTCAAGGCGGGCCGCGGTTCTCGGCCCGTCCCATCAAGAACGAGAACAGGGAGCCATCACATGCCCGTGGTGATCGGAGTGCTCAGGGAAACCGTGGCCGGCGAGCGACGGCTGGCGGTCGTTCCCGACGTGGTCAAGAAGTTGAAGGCGCAGGGCGCAGACATCCTGATCGAGTCCGGCGCCGGCGCCGGCGCCTTCTTCCGCGACGAGGATTTCGCCGGCGCCAGCGCGGCAAGCGCCCAGGACATCCTTGCCAAGGCCAACGTGCTGCTCAAGGTGCGCCCGCCGACGGCGGACGAGATCGGCGCCATGCAGCCCGGCGCCGTGGTGCTGGGCTTCCTGCAGCCCTACCAGGACGCCGACCGGGCGAAGCTGCTGGCGGAGAAGAAGATCACCAGCTTCGCCGTCGAGTTGATTCCGCGCATCTCCCGCGCCCAGAGCATGGACGCCCTTTCCTCCCAGGCCGCGGTCTCGGGCTATCTGTGCGTGCTGCTGGCGGCGGAAGCCTGCCCCAAGTTCTTCCCCATGATGACCTATGCCGCCGGCACCCTGCGCCCGGCCCAGGTGATGGTGATCGGCGCCGGCGTCGCGGGACTGCAGGCGATCGCCACCGCGAAGCGCCTCGGCGCCATCGTCACCGCCTATGACGTGCGCCCAGAGACCAAGGAGCAGATCGAATCCCTCGGCGCCAAGTTCGTCGATACCGGCGTGTCCGCGGCGGGAAGCGGCGGCTACGCGCGGGAGCTGACGGAAGAGGAAAAGAAACAGCAGGCGGACAAGCTGGCCAAGGCGGTGTCGCAGGTGGACGCGCTGATCACCACGGCGGCGATCCCGGGCCGGCGTGCGCCGCTGATCATCACGGAGCAGATGGTGCGCGGCATGAAGCCGGGGTCGGTGGTGGTGGACATGGCCGCCGAATCCGGGGGCAACGTGGCGGGATCGGTCGCCGGAGCGTCGGTCGAGGTGGCGGGAACGGTGACCATCATCGGCCCGGCCAATCTGCCCAGCCGCATGCCCATCCACGCCTCCGAGATGTATGCCAAGAACCTGTTCAATTTCCTGTCGCCCTGCATCAAGGACGGAAACCTCGCTCTCGACTGGAGTGACGAAATCATCGCCGGCAGTGCCCTTACCCACGACGGCCAGGTGCGTCACGAAGGTGTGAAGAAGGCTCTCGGACTCTAGAGGAAAAACCAAAATGGAAGGCTTCGCCGCTCTCTACATATTCATGCTGGCCGCATTCACCGGCTACGAGGTGATTGCGCGCGTGCCGGTGATCCTGCACACGCCCCTCATGTCCGGCTCCAATTTCGTGCACGGCGTGGTGCTGGTGGGCGCCATGGTGACGCTGGGCCAGGCCACGACGCCCCTGCAGCAGGTGATCGGGTTCATCGCGGTGCTGCTGGGGGCGGCCAATGCCGCCGGCGGCTATGTCGTGACCGAGCGCATGCTGGCGATGTTCAAGAGCGGGAAAGACCAGAAGGGCGGGAAGAAACAATGAAAGAAAAATTCCTGATCGACGCGGCCTACTTCGTCGTCGCGATCCTGTTCATCCTCGGCCTGAAGAGCATGTCCTCGCCGGTGACGGCGCGGCGCGGCATCATCTGGGCCGGCATCGGCATGGTGGTCGCCACCGCCGTCACCTTTCTCTGGCCCGGCATGGGCAATTTCACCCTCATGATCGTCGCCATGGTCATCGGCGGCGGCGTCGCCTGGTGGGGCGGCAAGGTGGTGAAGATGACCGACATGCCGCAGATGGTCGCCATCTACAACGGCATGGGCGGCGGCGCCGCGGCGGCCATCGCCGCGGTCGAGTTCGCCCGCGGCGAGATCCACAGTCCGGTGGTGGCCGCGCTCGCCACGCTCGGCGCGCTGATCGGCTCGATCGCCTTCTCCGGTTCCTGCGTCGCCTTCGCCAAACTGCAGGGCATCATGAAGAAGACCTTCCGTCTGCCGATGCAGAACGGGGTCAACGTCATCCTCGCCGGTGCGGCGATCCTGATCGGCGTCAGCATGGTGGTGTCGGGCCATCCGACGCCGGCGCAGGTGGTCACCTTCTTCATCCTGTCGCTGGTGCTGGGCGCCATCATCACCATGCCCATCGGCGGCGCCGACATGCCGGTGGTGATCTCGCTGCTGAACGCCATGACCGGCCTGGCGGTCGGGTTCGAAGGCTTCGTGCTGGGCAATCCGGCGCTCATCATCGCCGGCATCGTAGTCGGCGCCGCCGGCACGCTGCTGACCCAGTTGATGGCCAAGGCGATGAACCGGCCGATCACCAACATCTTGTTCACACCCATCACCGGCGAGGTGCAGGAGGGCGGCGCCCAGATCGCCGGCAGCATGAAGGAAGCCTCCGCCCTCGATGTCGCCTCGATGATGCTGTATGCGCAGAAAGTCTTCATCGTGCCCGGCTATGGCATGGCGGTGGCCCAGGCGCAGCACAAGGTGTGGGAGATGGCGGAACTGCTGGAGGCCGCGGGCGTGGAAGTCAAGTTCGCGATCCACCCGGTGGCGGGCCGCATGCCGGGCCACATGAACGTGCTGCTGGCGGAAGCCGGCGTGCCGTATGACAAGATCTTCGACCTGGAAGAGATCAACGCCGAGTTCGACCAGGCCGACGTCGCGCTGGTGATCGGCGCCAACGACGTGGTGAATCCGGTGGCGCGCACCGACAAGTCGAGTCCGATCTACGGCATGCCCATCCTCAACGCCGACCATGCGCACAACGTCATCTGCATCAAGCGCGGCAAGGGCGCCGGCTACTCCGGCATCGAGAACGCACTGTTCTACGGCGAGAACACGCGCATGCTCTACGGCAGCGCGCAGCAGGCGATCAGCCAGGTGATTCAGAACATCAAGTCGATGGCGGAGTGACGGCCGACTTGTAACAGCGCCAGGCCTCCGCCCTTCTGCGCTGACCGAGGGGCCGGGCAGCGGGCTCGCCCCCGCTGCTACCAGTAGTTCTCCACGCTGATCTGGCCGGGCTCGCGCCGGCGATGCTTCTTCAGACCTCGGGCAAGCAGGGCACCGGTGGTGTCCTCCACCATCTGCGGATTGCCGCACAACATGACTTGGCTTGACTCAGGCCGCAGATCGATGCCAGCGCGCGCCTCGAGACGACCGTCGTCGATGGCCTGGGGAATTCGTCCGCTCAAGGTGCCGTCTGTCTCCTCGCGGCTGACGAAGGGCACATAAACGAAGCGGTCGGGATGAGCCTGCCCGATCTCGCGCACCGTTTCCGGGTAGATCAGTTCCCGCGCGTAACGCACGGCGTGGACCAGCACCACCCGCTCGAAGCGATCCCAGGGCAGCGCCGTCTTGAGGATGGACAGGAAAGGCCCGATGCCGGTGCCCGTCGCCATGAGCCACAGATGGGCCGCGTCCGGCACCTCGCGCAGAACGAGGAAGCCGTTGGCGCGCGGCGCCACCCAGATGCGCGCATCGGGTTCCAGTGAGGCGAGCTGCGCACTCAGCGGACCGCCGGGAACGACGACGAAGGTGAAATCGAGGGGTTGTTCGTCGGGGGAATTCACCAGCGAATAAGGACGCCCGACCACCTCGCCGTCGATTTCCAGTCCCAGCTTGGTGAACTGTCCGGCCTGGAACGGCTCGATGCCAGCGGCAATGCGCAGCGAGAACAGCTTGTCGGTCCAGGCGACTTTGCCGAGCACTCGGCCTTCGGTCCATTGCTGCGCCATCGCGTCATTCCGCAAAAGATACTGTGGATACGACCCTCTCCCGGGGTAGAGGTTCCGATGCCGCGCGCCCGCGTCCCGGGCTCGGGAATGAACGGACTGCCGCTTACAGGGCGAACTGTTTGCCGCTGCGGATCAGGTCGTGCAGATCGTCGGGGGGGACCGGCCGGCTGAACAGGTAGCCTTGCACTTCCTCGCCGCCGTGCTCGCGCAGGAACTTGAACTGTTCCACCGTCTCCACACCTTCGGCGAGGGTTTGCAGGCGCAGGCTGTGGGCCATGCTGATGATGGCCTGGATGATCGCTTCCGAGTCGGAGTTGCTGCCGATGTCGCGCACGAAGGATTGATCGATCTTGAGGCGGTCGATGGGGAAGCGCTTGAGGTAGGACAGCGACGAGTAACCGGTGCCGAAATCGTCGATCGCCAGTCCGACCCCCACCTCATGCACGGCGAGCAGCTTGGCGATGACGGCGTCGGCATCATGCATCACCACCGACTCGGTGAGTTCCAGTTCCAGCGAGCTCGGTTCGATGCCTGTCTGATCGATCGTGTCGGTGACGAGTTCTACGAAGTCACGGTGGCGAAACTGCAGCGCCGACACGTTGATCGCCACGCGCAACGGTGCGCTCAGCACTTCGCGCCAGGTAGCGGCCTGGGCGCAGGCCTGTTGCAGCACCCAGGTGCTGATGGGAACGATCAGCCCCGATTCCTCGGCAACCGGAATGAACTGGGCCGGACTGACCATTCCCAGATCGGGATGGCGCCAGCGGATCAGCGCTTCGGCGCCCGTAATGCGGCCGCTTGCGATGTCGATCTGCGGCTGGTAGTGGAGCACGAACTCCTGGTTATCCAGCGCCCGCCGCAGGCTGGTTTCGAAGGCGAGGTGCTCGAACGCCGATTCGTTCATCTCCTGGGCGAAGAACTGGTAGTTGTTGCGTCCGGCATTCTTCGCCTGATACATGGCGATGTCGGCATTCTTGAGCAGCGCCTCGATGTTGTTGCCGTCGTCCGGGTAGATGCTGATGCCGATGCTCGGACTCATGTGGATCTCGTGCCCATGCACCTCCATCGCCCGCGCCATCGCCTTGATGATCTTCTGCGCCACGTGGGCGGCGTCATGGATCATGTCCAGGTCGCTGATGATGGCGATGAATTCGTCGCCCCCCTGACGCGCGACGAAATCCGCCTGGCGCAGGCAGCCGCGCAGGCGATGCGCGGTCTGCTGCAGGACGGAGTCGCCGGCGGAATGGCCGAGCGTGTCATTCACCTTCTTGAAGCGGTCGAGATCGAGGAACAGCACGCCGACGCGGCGATGGCTGCGCTTGGCCTGGGCGATCGCCAGCGTGAAGCGGTCCTGCAGCAGCGTGCGGTTGGGCAGGCCGGTCAGTGGATCGTAATGCGCCAGATACTCGATGCGCGCTTCCGCCGCCTTGCGCTCGGAGATGTCGCTGAACATGCCGACGTATTGGACGATTTCACCGCGGCTGTTCTTCACCGCGCTCACGGTGAGCCATTCGGGATACACTTCGCCGTTCTTGCGCCGGTTCCAGATCTCGCCCTGCCAGTGGCCCTGGTTGCGGATCCCGCCCCACATCGCCTCGAAGAACGCCCGATCATGGCGGCCCGAGGACAGGAGGCGGGGATTCTTGCCGATGACTTCATCGCGACCATATCCTGTGATGCGCGTGAATGCCGGATTTACCGCGACGATGTGACCTTCGGCGTCGGTGACGGCGATGGCCTGGTTGCTCGCTTCGAACAGTTCGGCTGACAGGCTGAAATGGTGCGCCGTCATCTGTTTGACGTGCGGGTCGTGGACCAGCAGCAGTTCGGTCCGGTCGTCGTCGCTGGTCAGAAGCCGGCTCGTGACCTCCACCTCAATGGTCGAGCCGTCCTTGCGCCGGTGCCGCCACAGCCCGCCCTGCTCGTGCTCCTTCGGTGCCGGCTGCTTCGTCCTGCGGTCGGGACGACTTTCGGCGAGTTGCGGATGGCGTGCCGTGACATCGGGCTGGCGGTCGGCGGGTCGCAGGTCGGCCAATGTCATGCCTTCGAACTCGTCCCGGCCATAGCCGTATTCCTCGATCGCGGCGTCGTTCACCGCGATGATTCGCAGCGAGTTCCGCTCGCAGACCAGGGCCGGGGAAGGGCTGGACTCGAAGGCGCGGCGGAACCGGATATCGGCGCCGTCGCCCGGGTTCTCCGGCCGTCCCTCCTCGCTTTCGTGCAGCGTCAGCAGGACGCGGCTGGGGTCGCCGAAACTGGACAGCGAGAACGCCACCGGCACCGGCTTGGCACCGCGCAGGACGGCCCCCTTGCCTCGGGTGCGGCCGTCGCGCAGCAGTGCCGCGCGCGCGCGGTCGTAGTCCAGACCGGGTTGCAGGAAATCGGCGACGCGGGTCCCCACCACATCGTCGCGGGGCAGGCCGACGATGGCGCAGGCAGCGGCGTTGGCTTCCGCAATCACATCATCGTCGCCCAATAGGACGATGGCGTCGGGGAGGGCGTCGAACAGTGCGCGAGACAGCGCCGGAGCAAGCGGTGCCGCCTTCGGGGGCGATGCCGTGGGAGACGCGGAGGATGGGTTTTCGCCGCTGGCGTCCGTCCGCCGGACCGGCCGCGGACTCTCGTGGCTCATGAAGTCAGGGCTTTGCACAGGCGGAATGGCCTGTCAAGGCGAGTTATCGGCGGTTCCCGCCCGAACATTAAGCTGCGGCACGCGCGCGGCGGCTCGATGCCCGGCGACCGGATCACTCGCTCTTCTTCGGCAGCCCGCCCAGCAGCGCGGCAATCTGCCGCCGCGGTTTGTGCCCCGGTCTGGGCGGGATCGGCAGTGGCGGCTCGATGAAGCTGTCCGGCGCGGGCTCGTAGGGCTTGCGCCAATCGAAATCCGGCGTCGCACCGGGACGGGCCGGGGTGGAACGAGCGGCGGCCGGCGGCGGACCGCGACGGGGTTCGCGGCCGGGCTTGGCGCCGCGCGGGGCCGGCACGGGCGGCGTGCTGCCGTGTCTGTCCGAACGGCCGCGCTTGCCCCGTTCCAGCGGCTGCTGGAATTCGGCGCCGGCCTCGAAGCCTTCCAGCTTCACCTGATCGAGGGGGCGCTTGAGCAGTTTTTCGATCTCCGCCAGCCGGCCTCGCTCCTCCGCGCAGACCAGGGATACGGCGGTGCCGCTCTTGCCGGCGCGGCCGGTGCGGCCGATGCGGTGAATGTAGTCCTCGGGGGTGTGCGGCAGTTCGAAATTGATGACGTGGGGCAGGTCCTCGACATCCAGTCCGCGGGCCGCGACATCGGTCGCGACCAACACGCTCACCCGGCCGGCCTTGAACGCCTCCAACGCCTCGGTACGCTGCTGCTGGCTCTTGTCACCGTGAATGGCGTCGGCCGCGATGCCCAGCCGCGCCAGATAGTGGGCCAGGCGGCTGGCGCCGAACTTGGTGGCGACGAACACCAGGACCTGGCCCAGGTTCTGGCTCTTGATCAGATGCGCCAGGAGTTGGCGCTTGAGATCCTGCGCCACCGGATGCATGCGGTGGGTGATGTTGTCCGCCGCCGCATTGCGCCGCGCCACCTCGATCAACTGCGGATTGCGCAGCATGCTGTCGGCCAGCCGCTTGATCTCTTCGGAGAAAGTGGCAGAAAACAGCAGGCTCTGCCGTTCCTTGGGCAGCAGGGCGAGGATGCGCTTGACGTCGGGGATGAATCCCATGTCCAGCATGCGGTCCGCCTCGTCCAGCACCAGGACCTCCACGGCGCCGAAGTTCACCGTCTTCTGCTCGACATGGTCCAGCAGCCGTCCCGGCGTCGCCACCACGATCTCTCGCCCGAGGCGCAGCTGCTCCATCTGGGCTCTCATGTCCACGCCGCCATAGATCACGACGCTGCGCAGCGCCAGGTGCTTGCTGTAGGTGACCACGCTCTCGTGCACCTGCATCGCCAGTTCGCGCGTCGGCGTGAGGATCAGGGCACGGACCGGATGGCGCGCCGGGGACGGGCTGGTGTTGGCGTGGCGCGACAGGCGCTGCAGCAGCGGAAGGGTGAAGCCGGCGGTCTTGCCGGTGCCGGTCTGGGCGCCGCCCATCACGTCCTTGCCGGCGAGGATGATGGGGATGGCCTGGGTCTGGATGGGGGTGGGTTCGGTGTAGCCGGCGTCTGTAACGGCTTTCAACAATTCGGGCATCAGCCCGAGGTCGGCGAAGGACATGCAAGAGACTCCTGGTTCGGCCTGCTGCGCAGTGCGCAGTACCGGTTCAGGCAGCGAAAGCGTTTGGGGGTTCCACGGCCCGGACGGGCCGATGAGGCATGCAACGCTAACCGGCGGGGCGGCTGCAATGGCACCGATTATACCGCGCCGGCAGGAAAATCCGGCGCCATCGTGAATCGTCACGCCTGGCGTCTGGCATAGACGGTGACTTCCTCGCGGTCGTGATAGAGCTGCTTGATGCGCAGAATCGCGCGCTGACCGGCGACGTGCAGCCGCTGTTCGATGAGGCCGCGGCAGCGATCGACTTCCTCCAGCCGCTTCTTCATCGGCAGCTTGAGATTGAAGAGGGCATGTCGTGCCTGCCCCCGGGCCAGCCAGTCGGCCACCAGCACGGCGATGCGCGCGGGCTGGGCCGCCATGTCGCACAGCAGCCAATCCACCGGCCGGCGCGGCCGCCAGGTGAAGCCGTCGCTGCGCAGGTGTTCCACCATGCCGGTGGCCATCACGCTCGGTGCGATGCTGCCGTTGTCGATGGCGGTGACATGGAGGCCGCGGCTCGCCAGTTGCCAGGTCCAGCCGCCGGGCGCGGCCCCGAGGTCGACGGCGCGCATGCCGGGCCGCAGCAAGGCCGTGCGCTCGTCGTCCTCGAGCAGGATGAGCAGGGCTTCCGCCAGTTTCAGGGTGGAGCGGCTGGGCGCGTCGCGCGGCATTCTCAGCCGCGGGATGCCCATCGGCCAGCCGGAACGGTTTCCGGGCAGCGATATGCCGACGTGGGCATCGCGGGAGGCGGCGAAGAAGACATGCAGGCTGGGGGCGTTCCCGCTGTCCGGGAGCAGCAACCCAGCCTCGTTCAGTGCCGCGTTCAGGCGGCCGGCGAGGCGGCGGCACAGGGTGGACAAGGCCTTTCCCTCGTTGGTGTCGGCCGTCTCCAGCAAGACTTCGGAAAAGGGCATTCGGAGCTGCGCGGCGGCCTGGGCAATGGGTGCGATGCGGTTTCCCGCAGGAAGATT
This sequence comes from uncultured beta proteobacterium, assembly GCA_963823455.1. Classification (GTDB taxonomy): domain Bacteria; phylum Pseudomonadota; class Gammaproteobacteria; order Burkholderiales; family Rhodocyclaceae; genus CAVPDA01. The sequence goes on along the minus strand of CAWGLO010000003.1, from coordinate 235,549 downwards.
GTCGAGATGCCGCGCGCCGAAGACGAGTTGCCGCGCGAACGCCAGGTCGCGCAAGCACAGCGCGCGATCGACGGCGGCTAGGGGTGCCGGCGGATCGAAGCGAAAGACGGCGCAGGCCTCCTGCGCGGCGGCGGCGACGTGGCCGGAAAAGCCGTGTGCGGCGGACCGCACTGCGATCTCGGCAGCGCACTCGCCCTCGAATCCTGCGCGGCAATAGCCAAGCACGAGGGGGATGCGGATATCGGACTGGGAGCGCATCAGGCGGCGTGCACCATCTCCAGTGCGGCTTCGAACAGGGGACTGCCCCGGGCGCCCAGTTGCTCGATCGCCGTCAGGTGATTGCAACCGGGGAGCGGCACATCGCGCACGAAGCATTCCGGCCAGGCTGCGGCGATGAGCCGGTTCTGGCGCTTGAACTCGTCGCTCTCCCGTTCGCCGACCGCCGTGAAGAACCGGGCCGCGCGGCGCGGCCGATAGCGCAGCGGGCTGACCTGGCGCGCGCCCTCCGCATCGAGCCGCAGGTCGTCCTTGAGAAACGGGGCGGTGACAAGCGGCTCCAGGTCATAGATGCCGCTGACCAGCAGCGCGCCGCGCAGCAGATCCGGCGGCAGGTCGTGGGCGTAGGTCGGCCACTCGGCGGCGAGCATCATCGCGGCCAGTTGGGCGCCGGCGGAGTGGCCGGCGGCATAGATGCGATCCGGATCGACGCCGAATCCCATGCAATTGCGCCACGCCCAGGCGCAGGCGCGCAGCGTCTGGCGCACGATGTCCGGGAGCGTGACCTGCGGTGCCAGGCCATAATTGACGAGGGCGACCGAAACGCCGGCATCGACGAACGCCGGCGCCAGAAAGGCGAAATCCCGCTTGTCGAGGGAGCGCCAATAGCCACCGTGGAGGAAAAGGAGCAACGGTGCGCGCCCGGCCTCGGTGGGAAAGATGTCCAGGGTTTCCGCCGGCGACGGCCCGTAGTAGTAATCGGGATCGCAGCGCAGCCGGCTGCGCGCTGCGTCGGAGCGGGCGCGCCAGCGCTCGAAGATCTGCGGGTGCTCGGGTATGGCGGCGCGGGCGTTGTATTGGCGGTCGGCCTCTTCGGCTGTCAGGTCGGTCATGATTGTTCGCTCCGGCCTCCCACGGGGAGAAGGAGCAGGCCGGAATAGAATAGCGAGGTCGGAGGGCGCATAGAAGAGGACGGAAATGAACCTGAAAAGACTGGGCGAAAGCGACCTGCTGGTTTCGGAAGTGTGCCTGGGCACCATGACCTTCGGCCAGCAGAATGACGGGGCGAGTGCGCATGCCCAACTGGATTATGCCTTCGATCAGGGCATCAATTTCATCGACGCCGCGGAGATGTACCCGGTGCCGCCGCGCGCCGAAACCTATGGCGCAACCGAGACCATCATCGGCGACTGGCTCAGGAACAAGCCGCGCGACCGGATCGTGCTGGCCACCAAGGTGGCGGGTCCGGCGCGCAGCCTCGAGTGGATCCGCAACGGTCCGCGCACCCTGGACCGGGCGAACATCCGCGCCGCCGTCGAGGGCAGCCTGAAGCGGCTGCAGACCGATTACATCGATCTCTATCAACTGCACTGGCCGGAACGGAATCAGCCGATGTTCGGCGCGTACGCCTTCGATCCTGCGAAGGAGCGCGCCGGAACGCCGATCGACGATCAGCTCACGGCATTCGCGGAGCTGATCGAGGAGGGCAAGGTGCGCTACGTCGGACTGTCGAATGAACATCCGTGGGGCGTGGGGCGCTTCATCCGCCTGGCGGATCACTACGGTCTGCCGCGCGTGGTGTCGGTACAGAATGCCTACAATCTGCTCAACCGCGTGTTCGAGTATGGTTTCGCGGAATTCTGCTACCGCACGCACGTTTCCCTGGTCGCATACTCGCCGCTTGCCTTCGGCCATCTCAGCGGGAAATATTTGGACGACCCCGGTGCCAGCGGACGCATCACCCTGTTCCCGGGCTTCGGCCAACGCTACACGAAGGAGAACGTCGTTCCGGCGACCCGCGCCTACGCGGAGCTGGCGCGCGACAACGGGCTGTCGCCGGCGACCCTGGCCCTGGCCTACGTCATCGGCCGCTGGTTCGTCAGCAGCACCATCGTCGGCGCGACCACCCTGGAGCAGTTGCGGGAGAACGTGGCGGCCGCCGCGGTGAGCCTGTCACCGCAGGTGCAGGAGGAGATCGAGCGGATTCACCTGCGCTACACCAACCCGGCGCCGTGACCGGCGCTGCGCGTCAGTGCTTGGCCGCCCCGGGCGGGGCAGCGGCCGGCGGGTCGGCTGTTGCGGCCTTGGACTTGCCGGACTCGGCCTTGGCCTGGGGGACGGGGGCTGGTTGGGTTTCGACGGCGGCCGGTGCCTGGGCGAGCTGGGACGGGGCGACGTCGATCTTGTTCGACGCCATGTAGTCGTTCATTTCCTTCCAGCCGTTGAACACGGCGGCCTTGAGGGCGCGATCGTTGAGCGAAAAGCAGTCCTCGATCGAACGGCCGGCGTGGCGGCAGCCGGCTCCGATAGCCTTGCCCTCCGCCTCCAGCTCGGCCGCCACCTTGGCCGGATCCTGGACGCCGAGCCGCTCGCAGCCCGCGGCGCGGAACGTTGCGGCGAGGATCAGCAAGAGGTGGAGGCGAACCCGATCGGTCATGGTTGTGCGTCGGCTGCGAGCGCTGACGCTGATATCGTCGGTGCCGGCCGAACCTTGAGCGACGCCGGGCGGCAGGCGGGTGGCCGCTAGGCGGAAAACGCCTGGATGCCCGTCTGGGCGCGTCCCAGCGTCAGGGCATGGATGTCGTGGGTGCCCTCGTAGGTATTCACCACTTCCAGGTTGAGCATGTGGCGCACCACGTGGTATTCGTCGCAGATGCCGTTGCCGCCGTGCATGTCGCGCGCCAAACGCGCGATGTCCAGCGCCTTGCCGCAGGAATTGCGCTTGAGCATCGACGTCATCTCCGGCGTGTCCTGGCCCTCGTCCTTGAGGCGGCCGAGGCGCAGGCAGGCGTGCAGGGCGATCGTGATCTCGGTCTGCATGTCGGCGAGCTTCTTCTGGATCAGCTGATTCGCGGCGAGGGGCCGGCCGAACTGAGTCCGATCTAGCACATACTGGCGCGCCGCATGCCAGCAAAACTCCGCCGCGCCGAGCACACCCCAGGCGATGCCGTAGCGCGCCGAGTTGAGGCAGGTGAGGGGCCCCTTCATCCCCTCGACCTCGAGACGGTTTTCCTCCGGTACGAAGACTTCGTCGATCACGATCTCGCCGGTGACGGAGGTGCGCAGCCCCATCTTGCCCTGGATCTCCGGTGTGGACAGCCCCTTCATGCCGCGCTCCAGGATGAAACCGCGCACCGTGCCGCCGCCGCCGTCGCGGGCCCACACGACGAAGATGTCGGCGATCGGGGAATTCGTGATCCACATCTTGCTGCCGTGAAGCACGAATCCGCCCGGCACGCGGCGCGCGCGCGTTTCCATCGCCCCCGGATCGGAACCGTGGTTGGGCTCGGTGAGGCCGAAGCAGCCGATCAGTTCGCCCCGCGCCAGCCGCGGCAGGTATTTCTCCTTCTGCGCCGGAGTGCCGAAGACATGGATCGGCAGCATGACGAGGGATGACTGCACGCTCATCATCGAGCGGTAGCCCGAATCGACACGCTCGATCTCGCGCGCGATCAGGCCGTAGGAAACCTGATTCACGGCGGAACAGCCGTACCCTGCGATCGTCGGTCCCAGGAGTCCAAGCTCGCCCATCTCGCGCAGGATCTGCGCATCGCAGCGCTCGTGGCGGAATGCCTCCACCACCCGCGGCATGAGCCGGCGCTGGGCGTAGTCGCGCGCCGCGTCGCGGACCATGCGCTCTTCCGGCGTCAGTTGCGCCTCGAGCAGCAGCGGATCCTGCCACTGGAATGCGGCCTTGCTCATGTCATTCCTCGTCCGGAACCACGGCGGTCGCCTCGATTTCCACCTTGGCATCGTCCTCGATCAGTGCCGCCACCACCAGCACGGACATGGCCGGATAGTGGTAGCCCATGACCTCGCGATAGACCTCACCGATCTCCTTCTGATGCTCGTTGTACTCCGACTTGTCGGTGATGAACCAGGTCAGGCGCACGATGTGCTCCGGTCCGCCGCCGGCTTCGGCGACGATGGCCAGGACGTTGCGCAGTGCCTGGCGCACCTGGCCCACCAGGTTTCGGCTGTGGATGCGGTTGCGCTCGTCCCACCCGATCTGGCCGGCGGTGAACACCAGCCGCCCGCGGGCCACGACGCCGTGGGCGAAGCCCCGCGATTCCTGCCAGTCGACGGGCTGGAGCAGCCAGCTCATGACCGTGTCCCCGGTGTCTGCCCCAGGCGAAAGCGTTGCAGCTTGCCGGTTTCGGTGCGCGGCAGCGTGTTCACGAACTCGATGGCGCGCGGGTACTTGTACGGTGCGATGCGACTCTTGACCCATTCCTGCAACTCCCTCACCAGATCCGGCGACGGTTCGTTGTCCGGACGCAGTACCACGAATGCTTTGACGATACGGCCGCGCGCTTCGTCCGCCACGCCCACCACGCCGCACTCCGCGACGCGCGGATGCGCGAGCAGCGCCTCTTCCACTTCTGCGCCGCAGACGTTGTGGCCGGCCGAGATGATGAGCTCGTCGAGGCGCGCCTGGTACCAGTAATACCCGTCGCCATCCATGACATAGGCGTCGCCGGTGACGTTCCAGCCGTTCACGACATAACTCTTCTGGCGCTCGTCGTCGAGATAGCGGCAGCCGGTCGGGCCCTGCACGGCGAGCCGGCCGATCGTTCCGGGCGGCAGCGGGCAGCCCGCTTCGTCCAGAATCGCCGCCCGATAGCCCGGAATCGGCTTGCCGGTGGCACCGGGACGGATGTCGTCGCCGGCGGCGGAGATGAAGATGTGCAGCATCTCGGTGGAGCCGATGCCGTCGATGATGCGGATCCCGGTGGCGTCCTGCCACTGCCGGCGCGTGGCGGCCGGCAGCATTTCTCCCGCCGAAACGCATGTCTTCAGCGAGCGCAGGTCATGGGCGTGAACCTGTCCGGCCATCATGCGGTAGACCGTCGGCGCCGTGAAAAGGATGGTCGCCCGATGCTCCTCGATCGTCCGCAACACGGCTTCCGGGGTGGGGTTTTCCACGAGGACGGTGCTGGCGCCGAAGCGCAGCGGGAACAGCAGCAGGCCGCCGAGACCGAAGGTGAAGCCGAGCGGCGGTGTGCCGCAGAAAATGTCCGCGGCGGCGGGCTTGAGGATCGAGCGCGGGAAGCAGTCGCAGATCGCCATCGCGTCGCGATGGAAATGCATTGTGCCCTTGGGTTGGCCGGTGGTGCCGGACGTGAAGGCGATGAGGCAGATGTCCTCCGCCGAAGTGTCCGCATTGCGGAAGTCCGCAGGCTTGGAGCGCACGCGCGCCTCCAGGCCCGCTGCGTCATGGAAATGGAGAATATGACCGAGGCTGGGGCAGGACGGCTGTGCGGTTTCCAGCTCGGCCGCCAGTGCGCGGTCGCACAGGGCGTGGCTGATCTGCGCCTTGGTGACGATGTCGGTGAGCTCCTTGGCGCGCAGCAAAGGCATGGTGGTGACGACAATGCCGCCGGCCTTGACGACGGCGAACCAGCATGCGGCCATCATCGGCGTGTTGGCGCCGCGCAGCAGCACGCGATTGCCCGGAACCAGCCCCAGGTCTTCCGTCGAACACCCGGGCGACGCGGTTGGCGTTCGCCAGCAGCTCGGCGTAGCTCCAGGTGGCGCGCGGCGAACGGATGGCGACGCGCGCGCCGGCGCCGGCCAGCACGGCCCTGTCCAGCAGTTCGGCGCCGCAGTTCATGCGCTCCGGGTAGCGCAGCTCGGGCAGGCCGAACAGCAGTTGCGGCCACTGCCCGCGCGGCGGCAGCCGGTCGCGGGCAAAGGTGTCTACGTGTGCCGTATCAGGCATCGGCGCGCATCCCAGCTCCGCGGCCCGTCGCTACCGTCGCCGGCGCTCAATGCGCCGACTCCAGCATCTGCCCGGCCACATGCTGCTTGAGCTGCGCCAACAGACCGTAGAGCGCCTGTTTGTCGCCTTCCTGCAGGCCGTCGAAGAAGCCGACCACCCATTCCTCGTGGGCGCGCGCCATGCCGTCGAAGGTGTCGCGCCCCTTGTCGGTCAGCTTGACGATGTAGGCGCGGCGGTCGCGCGGGTTGTCCTCGCGCACCACCAGCCCTTCCTCCACCAGCTGGTCGGTGATACCCGTGACATTGCCGCCGGTGACCATCATGCGCTTGGAGAGCTCCCCCATCTTGAGACCTTCCGGATGCCGTTCCAGCTGCGCCATCAGATCGAAGCGCGGCAGCGTGGTGTCGAATTCGGTACGCAGGTGGCTGCGGATCAGCCCCTCGATGAGATTGGTGCAGGTCAGCAGTCGCAGCCACAGACGCAGCGACTGGTGGTCGCTGTCAACGGCGCGCGTCTCGTGGTCCGACGGCAAGCGCGGTTTCACTTTCATGTCATGACCTCCCCGCCGGCGACGGCGATGGATTGGCCGGTGATCGATTCCGATCCCGGCAGGCACAGCCAGGCGACGGTGTTCGCCACTTCCTCCGGCTGGATCAGCCGGTGCTGCGGATTGAAGCGCGTCAGAGCGGCGCGTGCCTCCAGTTCCGAGCGGCCGGTGCGCGCGACGATGTTGCGCACCGTGCGGGTCACGAGGTCCGTTTCGGTGTAGCCGGGACATACGGCATTGACCGTGATGCTGCGCGCCGCCAGTTCGATGGCCAGCGCGCGGGTGAGGCCGACGACGCCGTGCTTGGCGGCACAGTAGGCGGCAACGTAGGGATAGCCGGTGAGGCCGGCGGTGCTGGCGATGTTCACGATGCGGCCGTGCCCGCGGTGCAGCATGTCGGGCAGCGCCGCATAGGTGCACAGGAACGTGCCGGTGAGGTTTACCGCCAGCATGCGCTGCCACAGAGCCTCGTCGGTCTTGAGAAACGGCGCGCTTTCCGTCTGGCCGGCATTATTCACCAGGATCGAGACCTCCCCGAACGTGCTGCGGGCGCGCGAGAACGCTTCGTTGACGGAAGCTTTGTCGGCGACCTCGGCGGTGAAGGACTGCACTTGGCCGAGGGCGGCGAGCTTCCTCATCTGCTGCTGCAGGTTGGCGAGGCTGCGGCCGATGAGCGTGACGCGGGCGCCGCAGTCGATCAGGCGCAGCGCGATGGCGGCGCCGATGCCGCGGCCGCCGCCGGTCACGACGGCGTGCAGGTCGTGAAGCGGGCGCTGTTGCGGGTCTGGGGTCGTGTTCATGTCTGTGTCGTTGCGGGTTGGGTCATCGTACGTTCGAACTGCTCCTTGGCGGCGAGATAGGGCTTGGGCCAGTCGGCCTGGGCGTAGCCGGTCTGCACCGCCGCGCGCAGGGTCCACGCCGGATCGGCGAGGTGGGGCCGCGCCAGTGCGCAGAGGTCGGCGCGGCCGGCGGCGATGATGGCATTCACCTGGTCGGGCTCGGTGATGTTGCCGACCGCGATGGCGGGAATACCGGCTTCATTGCGGATGCGGTCGGCGAACGGCGTCTGGTACATGCGTCCGTACACCGGCTGTGCCGCGCGCGTGGTCTGCCCGGAGGACACGTCGATGGCGTCGGCGCCGGCGTCGCGCAACAGCCGTCCGATGATGACGGCATCGTCGTCGGTGTTGCCGCCGGGTGCCCAGTCGTGGGCCGAGATGCGCACCGCGATCGGCCTTGCCTCGGGCCATGCGCTACGGATCGCACGCAGCACTTCCAGGGGAAAGCGGCAGCGGTTTTCGAGCGAGCCGCCGTATTCGTCGTCGCGGCGGTTGGTGAGAGGCGAGAGGAAGCTGGACAGGAGGTAGCCGTGGGCGCAGTGCAGCTCCAGCATGTCGAAACCGGCTGCCGCCGCGCGCCGCGCCGCTGCCACGAACTGATCGCGCACGCGATCCATGTCCTCCCGGGTCATGGCGCGCGGCGTCTGGTTGCTGGGGCCGTAGGGCAGGGCGGAGGCGGCGATCAGCGGCCAGTTGGCATCGGCGCCGTCGGCCGGCAGGGGTTCGTCCATGCCTTCCCAGCCGATCCTGGTCGAGCCCTTGGGTCCGGCATGCCCGATCTGCATGCCGACGCGGGCCGCGCTCTCGGCATGGACGAAATCGACGATGCGGCGCCAGGCAGCGGCCTGCTCCTCGTTCCAGATGCCGGCGCAGCCCGGGGTGATGCGCGCCTCGGGTGCGATGCACGTCATTTCGGTGAACACCAGGGCGGCTCCGCCCAGGGCGCGGCTGCCGAGATGCACCAGATGGAAATCGGAGGGCAGGCCGTCGCGGCAGGAGTACATCGCCATGGGGGAAACGACGACCCGGTTCTTCAGTGTCATGCCGCGCAGGCGGAAAGGCGTGAACATCGGCGGCACGGGCGTGGTCTCCAGACCGCTGCGCGCGGCGACCCAGGATTCGACCGCGGCGACATAGCCCGGGTCGCGCCGGCGCAGGTTCTCGTGGCCGATGCGCTGGCTGCCGGTGAGCAGGGAATAGGAGAACTGCAGCGGTTCCAGGCGCGCGTAGCGGGCGACGTTCTCGAACCATTCCATGCGGTTGCGCGCCGCGCTCTGCAGCCGCCGAGCCTCGCCTTCCCGCTGCCTCTGGTAGGCATCGAGGGCGTCGGCAACACTGCCATCGGCGGACAGGTGCCGGGCGAGGGCGATGGCGTCCTCCATCGCCAGGCGCGTGCCGGAACCGATGGAGAAGTGGGCGGTGTGCGCGGCATCGCCGATCAGCACGACGTTTCGATGATGCCAGCGCTTGCACAGCACGCGCGTGAAGTTGAGCCAGGCGGAGCCGCGCTGGTGCCCGGCGTTGATCATCAGCCGATGGCCGTCGAGCTGACGGGCAAAAAGTCGCTCACAGAAGGGCGAGGGACTCCTCGCTGGTGGCGCGGTCGAGGCCGGCGGCGCGCCATGTCTCCTCGCGGGTTTCGACGATGAAGGTGCTGGTGTCGCGGTCGAAGCGGTAGGCGTGGAGCTGGAACCAGCCCCACTCGGTCTCCTCGAAGGCGAAGGTGAAGGCGTCCAGCCGCCGCTGCGTGCCGAGCCAGAGGTAGCGATTGCGCCGCACGTCGAGGAGGGGCTCGAAGTGCGCGGCGTACTTCTCGCGCGTGCGCGAATGAACGCCGTCGGCACCGACGATCAGGTCCGCGTCGGCGAAGTCCGTGTCGTCGGCGCTGCGCTCGAAGGCGAGCTTGACGCCCAGTTGCGCGGCGCGCGCCTGCAGGATGGCGAGCAGACGCCGGCGGCCGATGCCGGCAAAGCCGTGACCGCCGCAGGCGATCGTCGTGCCCTTGAAATGGATGTCGATGCGCTCCCAGCGCTGAAAGCTGGCCTCGATGTCAGCGTGGGTCGGCGCGTCCGCCTGCGCCAACTGGGCGAGCGTGGCATCGGAAAACACGACGCCCCAGCCGAAGGTGTCGTCGCACCGGTTCTTCTCGAAGACCGAGATGTCGTGGCGCGGGTCCGCCTTCTTCATCAGAATCGAGAAGTAAAGGCCCGCCGGTCCACCGCCGATGCATGCGATCTTCACGCCCTTCTGCCTCTTCCCATCGTAGCGATGATAGCACTGTGCGAATATTGAGGAATGAAAATACAAAAAACTCACTATCTGCCTTAAGCAGCGGTTAAGCACGGCCCGCTACGCTCCAAAAAGGAACTCCGCATCGCAGATAAAACGGGTCCGCTCACGTACCATTGCCCCATGCGCATACTTGTTGTGGAAGACGACAGTCTGCTCGGCGACGGCATCCAGGCCGGGCTGCGACAGGCCGGCTATTCGGCCGACTGGGTGCGCGACGGCGCCGCCGCCGACACCGCTCTGGCGGTGGAGGAGTACGCTGCGGTGGTCCTCGACCTCGGGCTGCCGCGGGTGTCGGGACTCGAACTGCTGCGCAAGCTGCGCGTGGCGGGCAATGCCGTTCCGGTGCTGATCCTGACCGCCCGCGACGCGGTGCCGGACCGCGTCGCCGGACTCGATGCCGGCGCCGACGACTACATGGTCAAGCCCTTCGACCTGGACGAACTGGCGGCGCGGCTGCGCGCCCTGGTGCGGCGCAGCCACGGCCAGACGGCGGCGGTGCTGAACGTGGGCGATCTCGAACTCGATCCGGCGGCGCACGCCGCCCGCTTCAAAGGGCAGCCGGTCGAGTTGTCGGCGCGCGAGTTCGCCGTTCTGCAGGCGCTCGCGCTCAATGCCGGACGCGTGCTGTCCCGCGAGCGCCTGGAGCAGTCGCTCTACGGCTGGGGCGAGGAGGTCGAGAGCAACGCCATCGAAGTCCATATCCATCACCTGCGGCGCAAGCTCGCGCCCGAGTTGATCCGCACCGTGCGCGGGGTCGGATACACCATGCCGCGGCCCTCGGAGAAGGCATGAAGACCGGGCGAACCTTCTCCCTGCGCGGCCGGCTGCTGACGCTGCTGCTCGCCAGCATGAGCGCGGCCTGGATCGGCGTCGTCACCTTCAGCTATCGCGATGCCCGCCACGAGATCCGGGAAATGCTGGACGCCCATCTGGCCCAGTCCGCCGCCCTGCTGATCGCGCAGAGCGGTCACGAGGTATTCGAGGAGGACGACGACAAGCGCGAGGTCGGCATCGTGGCTCCGGCCCACCGCTACGAACGCAAGGTCGCCTTCCAGATCTGGGAGCACGGTAAGCGCCTGCGGCTGCGCTCGGCCAGCGCGCCGCGCACCCGGCTGGCGCAGGACGAGGAGGGGTTCAGCGATGTGCGCCTGGAGGACAAGGCCTGGCGCGTGTTCAGCCGCTGGGACGAGTCGCACGAGTTTCTGGTGCAGGTGGGCGAGCGCTACGAATTCCGCGATGATCTGGCGAAACGGATCTCCGGCAACCTGCTCGACCCGCTCTGGGTGGCCCTGCCGGCGCTGTCCCTGCTGATCTGGATCGGCGTCGGACAGGGTTTGCGGCCGCTGCGACGGGTGAATCTGCAACTGGCGCAGCGCGCGCCGGAGCGTCTCGATCCCCTCGACGGCGGGCGGGCGCCGAGGGAAGTGCAGCCGCTGATCGACACGCTCAACGATCTGCTGGCGCGCATGCGCGCGGCGCTGGACAAGGAGCGCCGCTTCACCGCCGATGCCGCCCACGAGCTGCGCACGCCGCTGGCGGCGCTCAAGACGCAGGCACAGGTGGCACGCGCGCGCGCAGGATGACATCACCCGCCGCCATGCGCTGGGTCAGGTGCTGACCGGCTGCGACCGCGCATCCCATCTGGTGGAGCAGTTATTGACGCTGGCGCGGCTCGATCCACAGTCGGCGGCAGCGCGTCATGCCGCGGTCGATCTGCGAAACATCGCGGCCGAAGTAGTGGCCGACATCGCCCCGGCCGCGCTGGCGAAGGACATCGATCTCAGCCTGGCGGACGGGCCGGTGGTGGCGGTCAAAGGCGATGCCGTGATGCTGGCGGTGCTGTTGCGCAACCTGGTGGACAATGCGGTTCGCTACACGCAGCGCGGTGGCGAGGTGGGCGTGGCCATCGAGGCGCAGGGGTCGCAGGCGCGGATCGTGGTGACCGACAACGGTCCCGGCATCGCGCCCGACGAACGAGCCAAGGTGGGGCAGCGCTTCTACCGCGTGCTCGGCAGCGAAGAGAGCGGCAGCGGCCTCGGCCTTTCCATCGTGCGGCGCATCTGCGATCTCCACGGCGCGGCCATGACGCTCGACCCGGTGCCGGCCGGCAGCGGGCTCCGGGCCACGGTCGTTTTCCCGCGTCTGGGCGACGAATCCCTCGAGGGTCTGCACGCGCCATGACAGAAGCGCCGGCCGTTCCCCTATAATGCGGCGCTTCCCGCTGCCGGCAGCCGAGGCAGCCCGATTTTCTCCAGCGAGGACCCGCCGATGAAACTGATCCAGGCACTCACCGCCCTCATCGTCGCCGCCAGCTTCCTCGGTACCGCCACCGTTCAGGCGGCGGAACCGAAGAAACCGAAGGCCACGAAGAAGGCTCCAGCAAAACGAGCCGCCGCGAAGCCGGTGCCGGCCCCGGCAGCGGCTGTTGCCGCCGGCGAGATCGAACTGGTGCATCAACTGGGCAGCGACAAGGGCGCGCAGCTCAAGCAGCTGGTGGAACGCTTCAATGCCGCCTCCGGGCAGAAGATCGTGGTGAGCGAGCGCGACTGGCAGCAGGGGGATCTGCCCCATATGATGATCCTGGCCGAGGACGGCGAAGCGCACTTCCTCGCCGGCAAGCCGCGCTACAAGCCTCTGTACCAGTTGATGAAGGAGACCGGCGAGCCGCTGCAGACGTTCAAGGAGCGCCAGGGCGTGATGAGCCCGGCGCCGCTGGACGCGAAAGGGCAGATCATCGGCCTGCCGGTGGGACTGGCCACGCCGATCATGTATTACAACCGCGACGCCTTCAAGAAGGCCGGCCTGGATCCGAGCCAGCCGCCGAAAACCTGGTGGGACCTGCAGCAGGCGCTCGGCAAGCTCTATGACGGCGGCACGACCTGCCCCTACACCACGTCGTATCCGGCGTCGGTGCATGTCGAAAACACCAGCGCCTGGCACAACGAGCCGGTGGCGGCGGACAGCGGCAAGCGCGAAGGGCCGCTCCTGATCAACAACATGGTCATGGTCAAACACCTGGCCATGATGACGAGCTGGCACAAGAGCCGCTATCTGCACATCTTCGGCCAGCGCGACGAAGCGGAGGCGAAGTTCGCCATCGGTGAATGCGCGGTGCTGACCGCACCTTCCTCCAGTTATCCGACCTTGACGCGCTTTGCCAAGTTCGATATCGGCGTGGCGCGGCTGCCTTATCACGATGACATCCCGGGCGCGCCCCAGAACACGGTGGCCGACGGGCCGGCTCTGTGGGTCGCCGCCGGCAAGAACCCGGACGAGTACAAGGCGAGTAGCGAAGTTCGTGCGCTTCCTGCTGACGCCGGAGTCTCAGCTCGAATGGCAGCGCAACGCCGGCTATCTGCCGCTCAATCGTACCGCCCTGCTGGCTTCCACCAGCGAATTGCTGGCGAGCGATCTCGTCAACGTGCGCGCCGCGGTCGAGCAGCTCGTCGGCAAGCCGGCCACCGGCACCTCGCGCGCAAGCCGCTTTGCCCATCGCGGCGATGTGCGCCAGATCGTGAATGAGGAACTGAGTGACATGTGGGCCAATCGCAAGCCGGCCAAGGCGGCGCTCGACGCCGCGGTAGCGCGTTCCCGCGACTTGAAGTAGAGGTTTTTCCCCGTGAGACCGGCGGGCAAGCCGGTGGCGTGGCCCTATCCGAACCTGCTCGCCCACCGCTGCGGCGGTACGCTGGCGCCGGAGAACACGCTCGCCGGCCTGCGCGCGGCGGCGCGCGCGGGATGCCGCGGCGTCGAGTTCGACGTCATGCTCAGCGGCAGCGGCACGCCGCTGCTGATTCACGACGAAACCTGGGACCGAACCACCGATGGAACGGGCCGCGTGGCGCAAACACCGGACGAAGCGGTCGGGCGCCTGGATGCCGGCTCCTGGTTCGGACCGGCGTTCGCGGGCGAACCGGTGCCCACCTTCGAGCAGGCGGCACGGCTGTGCCGCGAACTCGGCCTGGCGGCGAACGTGGAGATCAAGCCGGCTGCCGGACACGAGGCGGCAACCGGCCGTGCCGTAGCGCTCGCCGCCGCGCGCTTGTGGCAGGGCGACGCGCTTTCGCCGCTGTTGTCCTCGTTTTCCGCCGTTGCCCTGAGCGCCGCGCGGCAGGCCGGGATGGGACTTCCCCTCGGCCTGCTGGTGGAGACCATTCCCGACGATTGGTTCGAGCGGATGACGGGCCTCGGCTGCTTTTCCCTGCACTGCGATGCCGCGCGCAATGATCTGACTTGCATCGCCGCCATCGCGCGGCGCGGCGTGCCGCTGCTGTGCTATACGGTCAATGACAGGGAACGTGCCGCCGGACTGCTGGGCGCGGGGGTCTGCGCCGTGGTGAGCGACCGCGTGGACCTGATGGACTTCGACTGAGCGGCGGCGGGACAGCGCTACGCCGCTCGTCCCGACGGCGGAATTGCTGCCTCGATCGCGGCGGCAATCCCCGGACTTCCGACGTCAGCGCAGCCAACTCGCCTGCACGGTGCGTCCGCCCGACGCGTTGCCGCTGACGGCGAATGACCCGCCGGACAGAAGGGTGCGCTCGCGGGCATTGGCCAGATCGGAATCGGCGCCGTCGATGCCGGTGAGTTCGTGGCTCGCCTCGTATTCGATGCTGAGGTCAATCGTGGCGTCGGCGGCACCGAGCGCGACGTGTACGCGGGTGACATCGGCCTGCCTGCCGATGGCGCGGCAGAGATCTTCCAGCACCCGGTAAACGATGATCTTGAGGGGAGCCGGCACATCTTCCTCGGCGAGGCCGATGGCGTGTTCGGCGTCGATCTCCGGATGCTGCTTCGTGAACTCGCGGCACAACCAGCGGATGGTCGCGATCAGTCCGAGACCGTCCAGGCTGGACGGGCGCAGATGGAGCGCCACCGCGCGCACCTCGTTGATCGCCTCCTTCACCGCCTGCACCATCGGCTGCAGAGCCGCCGCGTCGCCTTTGCCGGCGAGAGCCTGCTGCCGGGCCGCATTTTCCACGCTCATCTTCACTGCGGACAGGGTCTGCGCCACGCCCTCGTGCAGGTCGAAGGCGATCCTTTTCTTCTCGTCCTCCTGATTGTGGAGCATGCTGGCGGACAGCCGTTCCAGCGTCGCCGTATGCTCGCGGATCTCGTCCTGCTGCCGCGTGATGATCCGCTCCGCATAGCGCACCACCGCCAGCAGCGCCAGGTAGAGCAGTGCCATGATCAGTGCGCCGCCGCCGATCAACTGCAACTGCGCCTGCTCCGTATGCTTCACCATGGGATTGACGTCGGTATAGATCTCGAACACCCCACGCGCAGGTTGGCCCTCCGCATCGACGATCGGGACGTAGGTCTGGATCAGGTTGTCCTCCCCCGTTTGCCGGTCAAAGGCGTTGAAGGAGTCGCGGTAGACGAGCTTGCTCGCGACATTGCCGGCGAGGGCGGCGATCACGCCCGGATTGTCCGCCTGATTCGTTCCCATCGACGCCCGGGGCGTGGCATGGACGACGCGTCCCCTGTCGTCGTAGATCTTGATGCGGGCGACCGACCGGACGCGCATCACGTCGTCGATCTCGTGCGCCAGCGCCGGCGACAAGGGCATCTCGGACAGATTTGCCGGGTCCACGCTGGTCGGCATTGGCCAGGAACTGGAGCAGATCGCTCCTCACCGAGGTCAACGCCGCCTCGGCGAGCGCGACGCCGTTCGCTTCGCCGATCTCGACGATCTCGCGGATCGCGATATGGCGGAAACCCGCCGTGAGCGCGGTACCCGCGATGACGATGCAGACGAAACTGGCGATGGAGAAATAGCGGATGATGCGGAACATGGCGTGCGGTGCCGTCCGGTTTGCGCGTGCTGCGGGGAACTCCGCGTTCATGCGCCCGGAGGCCGCCGCAACTGGGCGCGCGTTCCCGGCAAGGCCGAGCCACGCGGCGAGTCCCAGAATGCCGTCGGATCGAGGGGGGGATACCATGATCTATTGTCTTTCCGGCCCATGCCTTGTCGAGCCGCGGATTCTAGACCCATGCTGCGGCGATTCCTCCAACCCTCCCCCAAAAGTAGGTGTTTACCTGAGTCGCCTGCAGGCGACAGCGGGGTGTGACGCGCGTCACGCTGGGGGCGGGCACAGCCCCGATTTGGGGTATTCCCCGCTTCTTTCCCGCGCGAGACTGCAGTATAGTTCGCGCTTCCCGCGCCGTAGTTCGTTCATCATCCGACACCGATGACGCCGATGTCCAGATTTTGCGCCGTACTTCTGCTCGCCGCAGGCTTCGCCGCCTGGGGCACGGCGCGTGCGGATATCTATGGCTTGGTGGACGATGACGGCGAGGTGCATCTCGCGAACCATCCGACCGAAGGGGGCTTCGAGGTATGGGCGAAGGCGCCCAAGAGCGCCGAGAAGGAAGACGCGCCGGCTGCCTCCCCCGCATCCGGCCGCATCGAGCCGCTGGCAGCAGTGCGCAAGCGCTATCACCCGATGGTGGCCGAGGCGGCGCGCACCTACGAGGTCGAGCCCGCGCTGCTGCATGCCGTGATCTCGGTCGAATCGCGCTACAACGTGAAGGCGGTGTCGAAGAAGGGCGCCTCCGGGCTGATGCAGCTCATGCCCGAGACGGCGAAGCGCTACGGCGTGGCCGACATCTTCGACCCGCTGCAGAACATCCGTGCCGGCGCCCAGTACCTGCGCGACCTGCTGAAGATGTTCAACAACGACATGCAACTCGCGCTCGCCGCCTACAACGCCGGCGAGAACGCGGTGGTGCGTCACGGCAGCAAGATCCCGCCCTATCGCGAAACCACGGCCTACGTGCCGAAGGTTCTCGCCTTCTACAAGCAGCTCGGCTCGCTCAAGCTCGACAGCTGAGCCTCCGCCGCAGTCTGCGGCAGGTTCCACCACGGGTGACACTCTCCGATTTTCGCGGAGCGGGTTCCCTTTTCCGTTCCCGCCGGACCTTGTCCCATCCCGATGGCGCGTCGCGCCCGACCGTCCGTCCAACCCCACGCAGCGTGACGCAGGTCACAACCCTACCGCACCGGTAGGGTTTTCCCTGCTGCGATTGCGGGTTTTACCCAAGTGCGGCGATTTGACGCAGCAGTAACAATGCGACTGGTCTGTGCAGGCGGCAGAAGTTTGTTCGCGGCGCGGGGGGGCAGAACGCGGTCGGGGTGAAAAGCGGCACGGTTCTGCGGATGGGAGTAGGCACACAGGATCGAAAAGGGGCTTCCGAATGCGCAAGCGCAGGACTTCCAGATTGAACACGATGGCATACGCGGTGATGCTCGCGACGACCGGCATCAGACAACGGAATCACCAGAGGAGAGCAGCATGAAGTACCGGAAACTCAGCATCAGCGCAATGTCAGTGATCATGACAGCACTGCTGTCGCTGGCAGGGAATCTCGCCTTTGCCGCCCCCATGAAGCCGGAGCTGGCCGCGAAGAAGGAGATGGTCCGCAAGCAGAAGGAGCAGCAGGTCACGCCCGCAGAGCGCAAGGCAGCTGCGGATTGGCTCAAGGCAGAAAGAGTGAAGATTTACAACGCCAAGCAGGCCGCTCTCAAGTCGAATCCGGGTCACAACAAATAGACCGCATGATTGAAACGGAGGAAGTATGAACACTCGAACAAAGTATGGATATGCGGACGGTTCGGGCAGATGCTGGCCCTGCTCTGCCTCTGCAGCATCCCGCACCTTGCCGGAGCGGGAACCGCACCGCCGATTCCGACCGGTCCGCTTGACGCTGTCAATGGCACCCCGGATTACTACACGACCGCCAACTGGGCCAACAGCCCGCCGCTGGCCAAGTTCGTCAACACCCTCCCGCGTCTCAATGCGCCAAACAATCTGGGACAGACCTTCCGGTAGCCGTGCCGGATACCACCACGTACCCGGGTTCGGACTACTACATCATCGAGCTGCGCGAGTACTTCGAAAAGATGCACAGCGACCTCAACCCGACCAAGCTGCGCGGTTATGTTCAGGTCGATGCCGCCGGTGTCGCCGTCGCACCGATTCATTACCTCGGCCCGATCATCGTCGCCCAGCGCGACCGCCCGGTGCGCATCAAGTTCACCAACAAGCTTCCCGCTGGCCCAGCCGGCGACCTCTTCATCCCGGTCGACACCTCGGTCATGGGAGCCGGCACCGGTCCGGCAATGCCGGACGCCGTCCGTGGCAGGCGGACTCCCTGCGACAATACCGTCGAGCCGAACACCTGCGCCAAGTTCACCCAGAACCGCGCTGCCATCCACCTGCATGGCGGCCGCACCCCCTGGATCAGCGACGGTACCCCCCACCAGTGGATCACCCCGGTTGAAGAAGTCACCCCCTTCACCAAGGGTGTCAGCCTGCAGAATGTCCCCGACATGCCCGATCCGGGCGACGGCTCGACCACCTATTACTACACCAACGAGCAGAGCGCTCGTCTGATGTTCTACCATGACCACGCCTTCGGCATCACCCGGCTCAACGTCTATGCCGGCGAAGCCGCCGGCTACGTGATCACCGACCAGTATGAGCAGGACCTGATCACCCGCGGATCTGCATCCCGGCCGACCAGATTCCGCTGATCATCCAGGACAAGACCTTCGTCGATGCGACGCCGACGACCAAGTTCATCTACAACAGCCGTACCGGCCTGTTCGATACGCCGATCACGGTGTCCCAAGGTCCGCGAAACCGATCCGCTCTGGAACTGGGGGCAGCGCTGGCTCCTGTCGGCGGCGTTGTGCCTCCGGTGACCGGCGACCTCTGGCTGCCGCATGTCTACATGCCGGCCCAGAATCCCCTTGCCGGGTCCGGCGGCGTCAACCCCTTCGGCCGCTGGATGTACGGCCCCTGGTTCTACCCGGCCACCACCGTCATCCAAGGGCCGGTAGCCAACCCGTATTACGATCCGGATTGCAGCAGTCCGTTCCCGGCAGTCTATGCCAAGTGCACTACCCCCGGCCAGCCGCCGCAGATCCCGGGAACACCCAACGTCTCCATGGGTATGGAAGCCTTCCAGGACAGCGTCGTGGTCAATGGCACCGTCTTCCCGACTCTGACTGTCGATCCGCGGGCCTATCGCTTCCGCATCCTGAATGCCGCCAGCGACCGCTTCCAGAACCTGTCGTTCTATGTGGCCGACTCCAGCTGCAAACAGTCAGCCCTGACCAGCCGGACCCGGCGTCACCAACCTGACCGAAGTCAAGATGGTGCCGGCATCGGCTGACACTGCAGCAGCGAACAACTGGCCGGCAGACTGGCCGGTAGACGGTCGCGACGGCGGCGTACCTGACCCCGGTCTCTGTCAGGTCCGGGCGGAGTGAACTGCCCCAATCTGGGACCGAGCTTCCTGCAGATCGGCACCGAAGGCGGCTTCCTGCCGCAACCGACCGTGCGCGCACCCCAGCCGGTAACCTACATCACCGATCCGACCGCCTTCTGGGTGGGCGTCGTCGACAAGACCGGCCTGGCGCTCGGCCCGGCCGAACGTGCCGACGTCATCGTCGATTTCAGCGCATATGCCGGCAAGACCCTGATCCTCTACAACGATGCTCCGGCTGCCTGGCCGGCCAGGGTGCCCGGCTATGACTACTACACCGGCGCCCCGGACATGCGTGATTCCGGCGGCTATGGCACCGGCGGCACCTTGGATCCGATCACCGGCACCTGGGTAGGCGGCACCGGCCCACTGCCGTCGGCTATGCCCCGAACACCCGCACCGTCATGCAGGTCATCGTTCGGCCAACTGCCGGTACCGATCCTGCCTATACCTTCAACCAGGCGGCATCTGGAAGCAGAGTTCAGCTGGCGGCCAGCAGCCGGTCAACCCGCGATAAATCCCGGCCGATCCCGTCACCGAAGACCCTGTTCGAGCGGGCACAGGAGCCGATCATCGTCGGTCAGGCTGCCTACAGCGCGACCTATCCCGATTCGTACTTCCCGCCCAACTTCCCCTGGGAAGGTGTGAATCAGATCAACGATCATTTCCTCAAGTTCGTGACCCTGGCCGGTCAGCCGGTACAGATGCCGACGGAACCGAAAGGGATTCACGACGAGATGGGCGCCTCCTTCGACCCGGTCTACGGTCGCATGAGCGGCAACCTCGCCATGCAACTGCCCAACCCGACCACCCTCAACGCGCTGCTGGTCCTGTACGGCTTCTCCGATCATCCCGACCGAGACCGTCAACAACTCCCCGCACGGTGAATGTCCAGGTGCTGGCAGGCTGACCCGGACCCTCATCCCCTGGCACGTGACCGACGGCACCCAGATCTGGAAGATCTCGCACAACGGCGTCGATACGCACCCGATCCACTTCCACATCTTCGACGTGCAGTTGATCAACCGCGTCGGCTGGGACGGCCAGATCGCGCTTCCCGAAGCCGAACGAACTCGGCTGGAAGGACACCGTCAAGATCAGCCCGCTGATGGACACCATCGTCGCCGTGCGGCCGCGCGCTCCGGCGCTGCCCTTCGGCATTCCCAACAGCCTGCGTCCGCTCAACCCGGCGATCCCGATCGGTTCCACCGAGGGTTTCAACAGCGTTGACTGGCAGACCGGACAGGCCCGAGTCCCGGCCGTCACCAATCAGCTGTACGACTTCGGCTGGGAGTACGTCTGGCACTGCCACATCCTGAGCCATGAAGAGATGGACATGATGCGGCCGATCGTGCTGAACGTGCCGACTGCTCTGCCGGTTGCGCCGGTTCTGACCGCCGCCGCCGCGGTGACGGGCGTGTTGACCCTGCCTGGACCGATGCCACTCCGGTGGACTACGTAACGCAAGTCGGTTTTGGTGATGCGGCGGGCCGAAATCGGCTTCCAGGTTGAGGCTGCCACCAACGGCGGTGGTTTTGTTCAGGATCGGTTCAACTCTGGCTAACGTGACCGCTTTTCAACGCGATCACCGGTTGCAGCAAACTCGATGTACCAGTACCGCGTCGTCGCCTACAACGCATCCGGCAGCACGGTGTCGAACACGGTTACCGTCATCAATGCACAGCCTCCGGTCATTGCCACTACAACGCTTCCTGGCGGACAGGTAGCCGTTGCCTACAACCAGGCGCTGACAGTAACGGATGGCCTCGCGCCATTCACCTGGAGTGTCGTCGGCTGGAGTACTGCCGACGTCCCTTACTCTGAATGCCGCCACCGGTGTCATCAGCGGCACGCCCAGTGTCGCAGGGACATTCAGCTTTCACGGTAACGGTAACCGACATCGGCGGGCGTAGCGCATACACAGGCTTTGAGCATTACCGTGTGCGCACCAGCACGTGGTTGATCGCAGCGCCGACGAACCTGTCGGCAACGATTGCCTCCGCGACCCGGATCAACCTGTCCTGGACAGACAGCTCCAGCAACGAGAACAGCTTCGCGGTCTGGCGTTCCGTCAACGGCGCTGCACCCACCCAGGTCGGAACGGTTACCCGTACCAATGCCCAGAGTACGGCGACCGGCGGCAACGTTACCTTCGCCAACACGGGTCTGACAGCGGGCAACACCTACGCCTACTTCGTCACCGCCGTGCGTACCGCTGCCATAGCAGGTACGTCGGTGCCGTCGAACACAGTCACCGTGCTCTTCACGGTGCCGGCGGCTCCTTCCGGCGTAGTGGCTGTCGGGTGCGGTGGTCAACAACAACAATGCCAGGGCAACCTTGAACTGGACCGACAATGCCAGCAACGAAACCGGCTTCACGATTCAGAGGGCCAGAAACGCAACGTTTACCAACCAACTGGTCACTAGCAACGTAGCGGCCAACGTAACCACATTCACGACAGGAAACCTGTCGCGTGGTACGAGGTACTGGTTCCGGGTCAGGGCAAACAATCAGCTCGGTTCGTCCGCATGGGTGAATGCAACACCGTTCCCCTTGATTACCCCGTAACCTGATTGGTCCTTGTGGATCAGGGAGGGTGGAGCAATCCACCCTCCCTGTTTTCTTGTCATTCCCACTTTGCTACATTCGTTTCTGCACAGACTCACCCTGGAGGCAAGACCAATGAAATTGCTGCATTCGATCCTGTTGCTGGCCCTGTTCGCTTCTTCGGCATATGCCGAAAGTTCGCTCCAGACGGAGGAACAGAAGACCCTCTACTCAATCGGCCATACGGTGATGCGCTCGCTCGCCGTTTTCGACCTGACGCCCGCGGAGTTCGAGATCGTGAAACAGGGCCTGTCAGACGCCTACGCCGGAAAGAAGTCCGAGGTCAACCCGACTGCCTACACGCAGAAGGTTCAGGAACTTGCGAAGGCCCGGCGCAAGGCGGCGGGAGAAAGGCTGGCGGCAGGCGGGAAGGAGTATCTGGAGAAGGCCGCCAAGGAAGAGGGCGCGGTCAAGACCGAGTCGGGCATGGTTTATCTTTCCGTGGCGGACGGCAAGGGCGGCTCGCCCAAGGCCAGCGACATCGTCACGGTGAATTACCGCGGCACCTCGATCGACGGCAAGGAGTTCGACAGTTCGTACAAGCGGGGCAAGCCGCTCGAGTTCAAGCTGGACAACGTCATCAAGTGCTGGACCGAAGGGGTGCAGAAGATGAAGCCCGGCGGCAAGGCGAAGCTGGTCTGTCCTCCGAACCTGGCCTATGGCGACACAGGTGCGGGTGACCAGATCCTTCCGGGCGCCACCCTTGCTTTCGAAGTCGAACTGGTGGACTTCAAGCCGGGCCCCGAGCCCAAGGCCGCCGTTGCTCCCCCGGCTCCCGCCAAACCGGCAGGCACCGGCGAGAAATAGGGATAGTCCTGACCGGCTCAGGCTAAACGCATGAAGGTCGCGGAACGATTCCCTCGCCCCGCTTGCGGGGAGAGGGGCAGGGTGAGGGGCGTCGGCGGTAGCGATAAGGCTGATCCGGGCAAGGCGACACCCCCTCACCCCGGCCCTCTCCCCCGATGGCGGGGGAGAGGGAGCAACTCATGCGATGCCCTGCGGACCGGCCGCCGGCACGCAGCGGCCTGAGTCAGCGACCGGGAAAGTCGGAAGGCATTGACGATGAAGCGGTGTCTCGTGGCCGCAATGGCGGCGTTTTCTGGAATGGTGAAAGCGGCGGGACTCTTGGTCTTCCTCGCCGCGACATCGTCCATGGCTGCGCTGGAGCCTCCTGCCGACCTCACCAAAGCCGAGATCATGAGGCTGGGCGAGACGGATGTACCGGGAGGGGATTCTTCCCTCCGGCAAGGTCATGGTCGGCTTCATCCGTGGCGATGTGGAAGTGGACAGCAGCGCCTTTTCCTGTTCCAACTGCCATCTGCGGGCCGGACTGGGGTCTGTCGAGGGGGGTATCGTTACTCCTCCCGTGACAGGAAACAAACTCTACAAACCGTACCGCCGCCCACCTTCCCGTGAAGACCTGCCGGAGCATGCCGGACGGATCAAGTATGCCGAGACCGTTCAGGAGCGGCCGGCGTACACCCGCGAAAGCCTGGCCGTTGCCATTCGGTCCGGCACCGATCCTGCCGGTCAGGTATTCAACCAGGTCATGCCGCGCTATCGGCTCTCGGACCGTGACCTGTCGATCCTGATCAGCTACCTGGAGATGCTCTCTTCGGAACCCTCGCCCGGGGCCAGCGCCGAGGAGTTCAGTTTTGCGACCATCGTTGCCGACGACGTCAGCCAGGAGGACCGGCAGGCGCTGCTCGCGCCGTTGCAGGCGTTCATTGCCCAGAAGAACCAGCAGCAGGCAATGTATAAGGATTTCAAGAACTTCGGTTACGCGCCCACCATCGACATGAAATTCTCCTTTCGCCAGGCATCTCTGGACGTCTGGGAACTGAAAGGGCCGCCCGAAACCTGGCAAGGCCAGCTTGCCGCTTATTATGCAAAGAAGCCGGTCTTCGCCGTACTGGGGGGGATATCCAACAGCGACTGGCGCCCTGTTCACGATTTCTGTGAAGCGCAGCGCCTGCCCTGCCTCTTTCCGATCACCGATTTTCCGGTGGTTTCCGAAACCGGCTGGTACACCTTTTACTTCAACAAGGGATACGCCCAGGAGGGAGAAGCGGTTGCCCGCTATCTCAACCGCCTGGAGAATGTTCCACCTGCAACATCCATTCTCCAGATCGTTCAGGATTCCCCCGCCGGCAGGGCGCTGGCCGCCGGATTTCAGACTACCTGGAAGGAACTCGGACGTCCGGCCGTGAAGAGCCTGACGCTCACAGTCAGACCGGCTTCTCGATCAGGTTGCGCTGGGCAGGCTCCTTGCGAAACACAAGCCCGGAGTGCTGCTGCTCTGGGCCGATGCAGAAATCCTGCCGAACCTGCCGCCCCTTATCGCCAAACTCCCGTCACCGGGAATGGTGTTCGTATCTTCCGGGTATCTGGGCAAGAAGACGGCAACCCTTCCGGAATCGGTTCGCGACAAGGTTTACATCACCTTCCCCTACCGCCTGACACCCTATGTCGGTCCGAAGACCGGCGGTTTTGACGCCAAGGTTCCGATCCTGACCAGCGCCAAAGATTTTGGCGACCGCAGGATCGCATCGCGGAGCATAGCGATGCTCCAGCAGGCGACCCTGCAAGGCTTGAATCGCATCTACGACAACCTGTACCGCGATCATCTGCTCGACGTCATGAGCCTGCAGATGGACCTGACGGTGCGGGACTATGAACGCTTCAGCTTCGGTCCCGGACAGCGCTACGTGTCGAAGGGCTGCTACATCATCCAGCTCGGCCCGGGTGCCGATCCCCCCCTGCTGCAACGAAGCGAATGGGTCATACACTAACGGTCATGGAACGTCAGCCACCTCGAAATAGTGAACGATCCCGGCATGCCGGCCATTGCCTGCGGTGTGACAAATGCGGCGGGGAACGGCCGACGATCAGCAGATAATGCCGGTCACCAATCCAACCTTGTCTTGAGGCCATCATGAATATGCCGACTCTTTCGGACCTGAGGGTACAGCGCATGCTCCGGCTCGCTGCCTGCGCCACGGCGGTGGCGCTGTGCCTGTCGGGTCCTGCCGTTGCAGCAGCCGAACAGCAGGATCCCCACGCCCACCACATGCATCCGATGCCGCCCAAGGCGGCATGGGTCAAGAGCAGCACCGAATACAAGCTGCCGTCGGTAACGATGGTGCGCGCGGACGGCGCGAAGGTGAACTTTCAGAAGGAACTGGACGGCGGCAAGCCGGTGATCCTGAATTTCATCTACACCACCTGCACCGCCATCTGCCCGGTGATGACCCAGATCTTCGCCGAAGTGCAAAAACGTCTGGGCGATGACAAAGGCAAGGTGCGCATGGTTTCCATCTCCATCGATCCCGAGGAGGACACGCCGCCGCGCCTTGCCGAATATGCGAAACGCTACAACGCCGGGTCGCAGTGGCAGTTCTACACCGGTACGCTGGAGGCGAGCATCGCGGTGCAGAAGGCGTTCGATGCCTACCGCGGCGACAAGATGAACCATCTGCCCTTGACGCTGGTGCGCAGCGCGCCCGGCAAGCCGTGGGTGCGCATGGACGGCTTCGCCACGCCCGACGACATCGTAAAGGAATACCGTAGCCTCGTCGCCGCGAAGTAATCGACCGGGGCGCCCTGTCCTGGTGCGGGAAAATCCAGGGCGGGGCGACGCAGGTGCGGTGCCCGGCGATGACGCCACCCCAGATGGCTTCGAGCGCGGCAAGAGAGCGGACCGTTGCCGCGTGCTCCGACCGGAGATCGTTGAGTCGTTCACTGTCCCCTGCCGTCCATGACCGGACCATCGCGGAATCGGAGCCGCGCTCAGGCTGCCCCGCTCTCCGGTAGTCTGTGGGGATGAAACCCCACTTATGGGGAAAAATCCCCATAAGTGGGTTCAGAAACGCAGTTTCTGCCGTTCCCGCCCCCTGCCGCTTGGCCGATGAAGGCGCCGAGTATTAGTTCCTCGCGCCTCGCCCAGCCGGCCCCCGAGAATCTCTGCAAACGTCCAAGGCCTCGAAGCGGGCGCGGCTCGGCGTATTGGCGAACCCTGCCGGCGATGCCCGATGCCGTAGCGTGGTGATGTCGGCGATATAGTCGAAACATTCACGATCTCAATAATTGATTCAGCGCGATTCTTGCTTGCGGAGGTTAGGACGCTGGTCCAAGAACCGGTGGTTGCGAAACAAACGATCAGACGAGATTGCCCGTTCCTGCGCCTCAGGGCGCTGGTCCAGCGGCAACGGCATGTTCAGCGGGTAAGGCAAATGAAAACGCGAAGAGATCCGGCGGCGAGTTCGACGCCGGACGGCAGGAACAGATCCCTCACTGCGCACGGCGGGGCGGTTGCGGCAGATCGGGCGGATGACGCGAAAATCGATCGCCGCATGGACGACCTCGCCCGCAAACTCGATCTCGGCGACTCGATCGAGCGCGCGAAGCAGGAATGGGAAATCACCGTGGATTCCCTGCCCCAACTGGTCTGCGTTCTCGATCGGCAGGGCTATGTCGTTCGTGCCAACCGCACCGTGGAGCGCTGGCATCTTGCCAACGTGAGCGAGGTGCGCGGCTTGACGCTGGACGAACTGCTCCACGGCCATTGCGACGACACCTCCTGCTATCTCAAGACGTTGATGCCGGAGGCGATGACGAGCGCCAAGCGCGGCAGGCGCAGCCGCTGTCAGGTGGAGGACCCGGTCCTGCAGCTTCCGCTGGAGATTGTGGTGCTGCCGGCCCTCGTGTCCCGCGAGCAGACGCAAGCGCGGGAGATCGGGGAATTCGCCGTGGTGACCGTCGACGATGTTTCCGCCATCAAGCGCACCGAAGCGGCATTGCGCCAGTCGGAATCGGAGTTGCATCTGCTTTCCTCGCAGCTTCTCGCCGCCCAGGAAATGGAACGCAAGCGCATCGCGTCCGAGCTGCATGACAGTATCGGGGCGTCGCTTTCCGGCATCAAGTTCGGACTGGAGCAGGCAATCCAATCCATGCCCGCCCGCGAATTCGAGCAGAGTCGCACGATGTTGCGTTCGCTGGTGCAGATGATGAAGGACACCATGGGCGAGGTGCGTCGCATCTCCATGGATCTGCGCCCGGCATCGCTGGACGATCTGGGGCTGATCGCCACCTTGTCCTGGTTTTTCCGCGAATTCGGCGTCATCCATCCGCACCTGCGCGTCGTGAAGGACGTGGATGTGCGGGAGGCGGAAGTCGCTCCGTCCCTGAAGACCGTCATCTTCCGCGTCGTGCAGGAGGGCGTGAATAACGTCGTCAAGCATGCCGGGTCGGATGAACTGCGCCTTCGGCTCAAGCGTCGTGGTCGCGAGATCGAACTGGTGCTGGAGGATCGCGGGTGCGGTTTCGATCCCGCCGCAGTCCTGCCGGGGGGCGAGGGCAGCATGCGCGGTTTCGGACTGAACACCATGCGGGAACGCGTAGAGATGTCCGGCGGCACATTCTCCCTGACTTCCCGTCCCGGGGCCGGCACGCGCTTGCAGGCCAGATGGCCGCTGCGCGACGCGGCCGGATCCTAGTCCTCGATGCCGTTGCGGACCTGCTGCCACCGCGGCGGGTTCGGTCCTTCCCTCGTTCGAAGAGGGACGGCTCCGGCTTCCCACGCTGCCGGCGGCCGTCGTTGAGCGATCGGCGGCATCTCAGATGCGCTAATATCCGCAGTTCAGTGTCTGCGATGGCGAGAATTGCTTGCGCAAGCGGGGTATGGAACCTGGGTTCCGGAAATGGCCGGCGATGACGGGTGTGGCGCGTCCTTCGGCGCGCGCGCATGTGGCGCCGGCCCTCGCGCCGAAGGCGTACAGCGCGGGATTCACCCTGCTGGAACTCATCATCACGGTCATGGTGATCGCGCTCCTCGCCACGGTGGCGTTTCCCATGGCGGAGGTGGCCGCCACGCGCAGCCAGGAGCAGAAGCTGCGCGCCGCATTGTTCGAGATCCGCCACGCGATCGACGCCTACAAGCAGGCCGCGAGCGACGGCAAGTTCGGCCCTGCTGCGGTCAACAAGTCCGGCTATCCGCCCAACCTGAAGATCCTGGTCGAAGGTGTGCCGGACGCGACCAGCGCGGTCGAGGGTGCGAAGATCTTTTTCCTGCGGCGGATGCCGCGTGATCCCATGGCGACCGATTCCTCCGTAGCGGCGGAGGAGACCTGGGGCAAACGCAGCTATGCCAGCAGCCCGGACGAGCCGCAGGAGGGGGACGACGTGTTCGACGTCTACACCCGCTCAACAGGCGTGGGACTGAACGGGATTCCCTACCGCCAATGGTGACCGTACGCAGATGAATTCGGACTGGCTCGACAAACGCAAGCGTGCGCGCGGCTTCACGCTGATCGAACTGGTGATCGTGATGGCGATCATCGCGCTGCTGCTGACGCTGGCGGCGCCGCGTTACTTTAGTAGCTTGGAGCGGTCGAAGGAGACGGTACTGCGCTCGAACCTTGCCGCGATGCGCGACGCCCTCGACAAGTTCTACAGCGACACCGGCAAGTATCCCGATACGCTGGAGGTGCTGGTGGAGAAGAAGTATCTGCGCAGCATGCCGGTGAACCCGATGACCGAAAGCGCCACCACTTGGGTCAGCGTGCCGCCCGACCAGCCGGAGAAGGGCGGCGTGTTCGATGTCCGCAGCGGAGCGGAGGGAAGCACCTCCGACGGTGTGCCCTACAAGGAGTTGTAGCGCCGTGCCCAGCGGATTGCACATGCACCGTCCTCGCGCCGCTGTCCGGGCCGACGGACGCCGCTGCGGTGCAGCGCAGTGCGGCTTCACCTACGTCGGCCTGCTCATCACGGTCGCGCTCATGACCAGTGCGCTGGCGATCGTGGCACCGGTGTGGGAGGTGGCGAGCCGGCGCGACAAGGAGGCGGAACTGCTGTTCATCGGCGGCGAATTTCAGCGGGCGCTGGCCGGCTATGCCAAGTTCGGCACCAGCACGGCGGATCGATATCCCAATCAACTCGAGGACCTGGTCAAGGACCCGCGCTTTCCGGGCGTGCGGCGCTTCCTGCGCAAGATCTATGTGGATCCCATGACCAACAGCACCGACTGGGCAGTGGTGCGCCCCCCCGAGGGCGGCGGCATCGTCGGCGTGCATAGCAAGTCGGAGAAGGAACCCATCAAGCAATCCAACTTTCCCGCCTCGCAAAAGGACTTCGAAGGCAAGACGAAGTACTCCGAATGGGTGTTTTTCGACCAGCCCCGCGGCCCCGCCATCCCGCCCGGCGGCCTTCAGACGCCGCAGGCCGGGACCCAGCCGGGCGGCCTGCAGTCTCCGCAGACGACACCCCAACCCGGCAGCATAGTGCAACCGCCAAGTCCGCTGCAGCCGGGCGCAAGTGCGCAGCAGTCGGTCGGCGGCGTTCCGCAGACGACGCGATGATTCAGCTCCAACGAGGATGCAATGAGCAACAAGAAGAAGATCCTGATTGCCGAAGACCACACCCTGCTGCGGACCGGACTGCGCATCATGCTGTCGCAGGAGCCGGATCTCGAGGTCGTGGGCGAGGCGGATAACGGCAAGGACGCGATCCTTGCGGTGGGCCGGTTGCACCCGGACCTGGTGCTGATGGATCTCACCATGCCGGGCACGAACGGCATGGATGCCATCGCCGAGATCAAGAAGCGCTTCCCGGAAACGCGCATCCTGGTGCTGACCATCCACAGGACCGAAGAGTACATTCAGGAGGCATTGCGCGCCGGCGCCGAAGGGTACGTCCTCAAGGATTCGAGCCAGGACGAATTGCGCTCCGCCATCCGCAGCGTCCTCAGCGGCAGGAGCTACCTCAGTCCGGACGTTTCCGACACCGTCATTCACGGCTACCTCTCCGTCGGCAAGCCAACGACTGGCGCCAGCACTGCCTGGGAGCGGCTGACCCAGCGTGAACGCGAGGTGCTCAAGCTGGTGGCGGAAGGGCATGGCAACAAGCACATCGCCAATTACCTCAGCCTCTCGATCAAGACCGTGGAGAAGCACCGCTCCAACCTGATGCGCAAGCTGGGTCTGCACAACGCCGCCAGCCTTACCGCCTACGCCATCGAGAGGGGATTGGTGCGGCTCTGAGCCGTTTCGAGCGCTGGCGGCACGGCGCAATCCGGATCAGGCGCGCAGCAATCCTTCCAGCCAGTCGCGCACCGCGCCGTCGTCTTCCAACCGGAAGCGGGCATGGGACGGCCCCGCGCCCACCTTCACCGAAATCCCGCCCAGGGCATTGATGGCGACAAAGGCGTCCTCGTCGGTGACGTCATCGCCGACGAATGCCGGCGTTCTTCCGGCGAACGGGACGTGGTCCATGAAGCGCCGTATGGCGGCCCCCTTGTCGGCTGCGGCGGACTTGATCTCCAGCATGCCGCGGGCATGAAGAAGCGTCATCCCGCCGCGCCCCAGGCAAAGCTGTGCGACTGCCCGGGCGAGTTCGTCGCGCACACCCGGCTGGCCGTGAAGATGGAGCACGAGGGAGTTCGGTTTGACCTCGAGCCCGACTCCGGGGAAGCGAGCCAGCAAAGCGCGGCAGGCCGCCGGCAGGGCGCGCAGGTCGGCGCCGACGTCGATCGACTGCTGCGGCGCATCGGGCGCGATCCTCCACGCCGAGCCGTGTTCTCCGGCGGCGGCGAGGCGCAGCGGGGCGAACAGGTCGTCGAGCGTGTCCAGTGCCCTGCCGCTGATGATGGCGAGCGCGCCGTCCAGGGCGCCCAGCAGCTCGACCACCAACGACCTCAGTCCGGCGTCCACGACGGGCACCGAGCGATCCGGGCGATCGAAGCGCACGAGCGTGCCATCGAAGTCCAGAAACAGGGCAGTTTCCTGCAGCGTCAGGCGCTCAGGCGGCCGATGCATCATCTCGTTCTCCCGGTGCAGGAAGCGATGCTATCGCGCTGCCCATGCCGTAGCCAACCGATTCGCGAGCCGGCGCCCGGGAGGACGTGGGCGCCGCACGCGGGCTGACGGGCGTCCGCAGAACCGATACACTCGGTTCGATGCCGCTGAATTGCATATACTCAATTCAGCGGCCAGCAGCCGTTCTCCGGCACGATCTGGCGCCGGAGCGCCGACAGTTTGGTGACTTGCGCGCGGCGGCGGTGCGACCGCTCGCGGTATTGCCCTTCGAAAAAACGAACGCGGAGCCATGATCCGATGAACAACGCCGTCGACCGCGCAGCGACATCCCGCCGCATCATGCTCACCGCGCCGCTGTCCGGACCGCTGGTGCCGATCGAACGCATCCCCGACCCGGTGTTCGCCCAGAAGATGGTCGGCGACGGCATCTCGATCGATCCCCTCGACCAGTGCCTGCGCGCGCCCTGCGATGGCAAGATCGTTCAGTTGCATGCGGCCGGCCATGCCGTCACCCTGCCACCGCGCAAGGCATCGAAGTGCTGATGCATATCGGTCTCGACACCGTCGGGCTGAAGGGCAGCGGGTTCACGCCACGCGGTCAAGGTGGGCGACGCGGTGAAGACCGGCGACGCCCTGATCGACTTCGACGCCGATTACGTCGCCACCCACGCCAAGAGCCTGCTGACGCAGATCGTCGTCACCAACAGCGAGCGCGTGGCGGCTTCGTTCCGCGCTCCGGCAACGTCACCGCCGGCCGGGACGTGATCCTGGAGCTGATCCTGGCCGGGGACGCCCAGGCGGAAGCCGTGGCCGAGGCGGCCAGATCCGTCACCTCCGAGGCGATCCTGATCCCCAACCCCACCGGCCTGCACGCCCGCCCGGCGGCGGTGCTGGCCAATCTGGCCAAGAAGTTCAAGTCCGGATCTGCGCCTGCAGAAGGGTGATCGATCAGGCCAACGCCAAGAGCGTGGTCGCCATCATGGGGCTGGAAATCGGCTACGGCGACAAGGTGACCCTGGTCGCCAAGGGCGACGACGCCGACGCGGCGATCGAGACGCTGACGCCGCTGCTGCGGGAAGGGCTTGGGCGACGAGGGCTGCCAACCCGCGCCGGCCCCGGCCAGCGTCGAGGTTTCGGCCAACGCCGCGCCGCGCCCCGCGGCCGCGCTCGGAGGACCCGAACCTGCTGATCGGCGTTGCCGCCTCGCCGGGTCTGGCGGTCGGCGAAGTGTTTCAGGTCCGGCACCAGGAGATTCAGGTCGTCGAAGCCGCCGAGGGCAACCCGCAGCAGGAACGCAACCGCCTGGACGACGCCATCGATCAGCCGCGCAGAGTCCAGCTGGAAGCCCTGCAGGCGCGGCTGCAGGACGAGCGGGCCGCCGACAAGGCCGCCATCTTCGCCGCCCACCAGGAACTGCTCGACGATCCCGACCTGCTGGACATCGCCCAATCGGCGCTGGCCAAGGGCAAGAGCGCCGACTTCGCCTGGCACGCGGGCCTTCACCACCCATGCCGACCGGCTGGCCAGCCTGCGCAACCGAGCTGCTGGCGGCCCGCGCCAACGACCTGCGCGACGTGGGCCGGCGCGTGCTCACGCTGCTGACCGGCGCGCGAACCGGAGCGGCCGGAGCCGCCGGCGAACGCCATTCTGGTGGCCGAGGAACTCACGCCGTCCGACACCGCCAGTCTCGACCGCACCCGGGTGCGGGGCTTCTGCACCACGCTGGGCGGCGCGACCTCGCACGTCGCCATCCTCGCCCGCTCGCTGGACATTCCGGCGGTGGCCGGCATCGAGCCGCGGGCGCTGGAACTGGCCAACGGCACGCCGGTGATTCTCGACGGCGGCAAGGGCACGCTGCGGCTGAACCCGACGCCGGAGGAGATCGCCCGCATCCGCGCAGACGCAGGAGCGGCTGGCCGTGCGCCGGCAGGCGGACATGGCGCGTGGCGCACGAGCCGGCGGTCACCCTGGACGGCCACCGCATGGAGGTGGTCGGCAACATCGGCGGCCTGGCGGAAGCCGAGCAGGTTCCCGGTCTGGGCGGCGAGGGCGTCGGCCTGCTGCGCTCCGAGTTCCTGTTCCTGGAGCGCGCCACCGCCCCCAGCGAAGACGAGCAGTTCGAGACCTACAAGGCCATCGCCGAGGCGCTGGGACCGGAGCGGCCGCTGATCATCCGCACGCTCGACGTCGGCGGCGACAAGCCGCTGCGCTTACCTGCCCATTCCGAAGGAGGAAAACCCGTTCCTCGGCGAGCGCGGGCTGCGCATCGGCCTGGACCGCCCGGAAATCCTGCGCACCCAGCTGCGGGCGATCCTGCGCGCCGCGGCGTTCGGCAAGGTGCGCGTCATGTTCCCGATGGTCGGCACTGCTGTCCGAGCTGCGCGACGCCAAGGCCATGCTGGAGGAAGAGCGGCAGCGGCTGGGCGTCGCGCCGATCGAAACCGGCATCATGGTGGAGATCCCGGCGGCGGCGATCATGGCCGCGCAGTTCGCCCGCGAGGCCGACTTCTTCTCCATCGGCACCAACGACCTGACCCAGTACACGCTGGCGATGGATCGCGGCCATCCCAAGCTGGCGCCCAAGGTCGACGGCCTCAATCCCAGCGTGTTGCGGCTGATCGCCTGGACGGTCGAGGCCGCCCACGCCCAGGGCAAGTGGGTCGGCGTCTGCGGCGGCATCGCCAGCGACCCGCAGGCGGTGCCGATGCTGGTCGGTCTGGGCGTGGACGAACTCAGCGTCAGCCTGCCGACCATCCCCAGCATCAAGGCGCAGATCCGCACCCTGTGGCTGCACGAATGCCAGGATCTGGCGCAGCGGGCGCTGGCCCTGGAAACCGCCGCCGAGGTGCGCGCGTTGCTGTCCCGATCCGTTCATCCGCGACCTGACCAACCGGAGACGCCTGCCATGTGGCAACAGGCATTCGCGGTCTGCAGAAGATCGGCAAGGCGCTGATGCTGCCGGTGTCGGTGCTGCCGGTCGCCGGCATCCTGCTCGGCGTCGGCAGCGCCCATTTCGCCGTGCTGCCGGACGTGGTCTCCAACGTCATGGCCCAGTCCGGCGGCGCCATCTTCGGCATCATGGCCACTCATGTTCGCCATCGGCGTGGCGCTCGGCCTGACCAACAACGACGGCGTGTCGGCGCTGGCCGCGGTGGTCGGCTACGTCGTGCTGCTGGCGACGCTGGGCGTGATGGCCAAGGTGCTGGGCGTCGAGAGCAAGGAGATCATGGGCATCGTGTCCATCGACACCGGCGTCTTCGGCGGCATCCTCATCGGCGGCATCGCGGCCGCCCTGTTCAACCGCTATTACCGCATCCAGCTGCCGCCCTATCTCGGCTTCTTCGCCGGCAAGCGCTTCGTGCCGATCGTGACCGCCTTCGCCGCCATCGCCGCCGGGATCGTGCTCAGCTTCGTCTGGCCGCCGATCGGCGCCGGCATCAAGGGCTTCTCGCACTGGGCGGCGGAAAGCAATCCGGCGCTGGCCTTCACCATCTACGGCGTCGTCGAACGCGCTGCTGATTCCCTTCGGCCTGCACCACATCTGGAACGTGCCGTTCTTCTTCGAGGTCGGCAGCTACGCTGGATCCGACCACCGGCAAGCTGATCACCGGCGAGATCCAGCGCTTCATCGCCGGCGATCCGACCGCGGGCAACATGGCCGGCGGCTACCTGTTCAAGATGTGGGGCCTGCCGGCGGCGGCGATCGCGATCTGGCACTGCGCCCGCCCGGAGAACCGCGCCAAGGTCGGCGGCATCATGATCTCGGCGGCGCTGACCGCCTTCCTCACCGGCATCACCGAGCCGATCGAGTTCGCCTTCCTGTTCGTCGCCCCGGTGCTCTACGTCATCCACGCCCTGCTGGTCGGCGTCGCCTACTTCCTCTGCATCGAACTCGGCGTCAAGCACGGCATGACCTTCTCGCACGGGGTGATCGACTACGTCGTGCTGTTCGCCGAAGTCCACCCGTGGCTGGTGGCTGCTGGTGATCGGTCCGCTGTGGGCGCTGCTCTACTACACGATCTTCCGCATCGTCATCCTCAAGTTCGACCTCAAGACGCCGGGCCGCGAAGTCGAGGAGAGTCATCGCGCGCCGATGCGCAGGCCGACGTCGCCACCGGCTTCGCGCAGGCAACTGGTGCTGGCCTTCGGCGGACGCGGCAACATCAAGAGCCTGGACGCCTGCATCACCCGGCTGCGGGTGGAGCTGGACGACATGAGCAAGGCCAGCCCGGACAAGCTCAAGGCGCTGGGCGCGGCCGGCGTCGTGGTCGGTCGGCAACGGCCTGCAGGCGATCTTCGGCACGCGCTCCGAGAACCTGAAGACCGACATGGAGGAGTACCTGAAGACCGCGGGGCCGGAGGCGGACGCGGTGGAGGAACCCTCGCCGGTGGTCGCGCCGGTTCCCGCCGGCATCGTTTCCAGGCTGCGCGATCCCGAGGCCGCCGGCAAGGCGCGGGACATCATCGCCGCGCTGGGCGGCAGCGGGCAACATCCAGCGCGTGGACGCCTGCGCCGAGACCCGGCTGCGGCTGGTGGTCGGCGACGACGCTCCGGTGGACGAGGCGGCGCTGCGGGCGGCGGGCGTGAGCGGCGTCATGCGGCTGGCCAACCGCACCTTGCATCTGGTGGTCGGTCTCAACGCCGATCAGTACGCGGCGGAACTGCGCGGACAGATGGCTTCGTCATAGACGCAGGCGGCTATCCGGTGGCGGCAGACCAGGTCTGCGCGCTGGCTACGGCCGCCTGCCATACGGCGAGCCGAGCCTGCGCGGTATCCCTTGCCGAGCGTGGCTCGAACACGCGTTCGATCCGCCAGTGCTCGCGTATCGTCGCCAGGTCGGGCCACAGGCCGGTCGCCAGTCCGGCCAGATAGGCGGCGCCCAGGGCCGTGGTCTCGCGCTCCCGCGGCCGCACCACCGGCACCCCCAGAAGATCGGCCTGAATCTGCATCAGCAGGTCGTTGCCCGTGGCACCGCCGTCCACGCGCAGTTCGGTCAGTCGGCTGCCGTCGCCGGCCATCGCTTCGATCAATTCGGCGGTCTGGAAGGCGATTGCGTCCAGCGCGGCACGAGCAATGTGGGCGCGCGTGATGCCGCGGGTGAGGCCGACGATGGTGCCGCGCGCGCCGGCATCCCAGTAGGGGGCACCGAGGCCGGCGAAGGCGGGCACGAAGACCACGCCGGCAGCATCGGGAACGCTCGCGGCCAGCGCCTCGACCTCCGCGGCAGAGCCGATGATGCCCAGGCCGTCGCGCAGCCATTGCACGGCGGCACCGGCGATGAACACGCTGCCCTCCAGGGCATACTCGATCGCGTCTCCCGTCCGGGCGGCGCAGGTGGTGACGAGGCCGTGGGTCGAGAACACCGGCTGCGCCCCGGTATGAAGCAGCAGGAAGCAGCCGGTGCCGTAGGTATTCTTGGCTTCGCCGCCGTGCTGGCAGGCCTGGCCGAACAGGGCCGCCTGCTGGTCGCCGGCGATGCCGGCGATGAGAACCGGCGCGCCGAATACCGCCGTGTCGCTCGCGCCATAGACGGCGCTCGACCGAACCACCGTTGGCAGCACGGCGCGCGGCACGCCGAACAGGGCGAGGAGTTCGTCGTCCCAGTCGCCGCGGTGGATGTCCAGCAGCATGGTGCGCGAGGCGTTGCTGACATCGGTGAGGTGCAGCCGGCCGCCCGACAGGTTCCAGACCAGCCACGAATCCACCGTGCCGCAGGCGAGTTCGCCGCGCAGCGCGCGTTCCCGCGCCCCTGGCACGTGATCGAGCAGCCACTCCAGCTTGGTCGCGGAAAAGTAGGGGTCGAGCACGAGGCCCGTGCGCGCTCGGATCAGCGGCTCGTGCCCGTCGCGCCGGAGTTGGGCGCAGCGATCGGCGGTGCGCCGGTCCTGCCACACGATGGCGTTCGCCAGCGGCCGACCGCTGGCGCGCTCCCACAACACCGTCGTCTCGCGCTGGTTGGTGATGCCGATCCCGTCGAGGTCGGCGGCGTGCAGCCCGGCGCGGGCGAGGGCCTCGCGCGCGACTTCGATCTGGTCCTGCCAGATGCCCGCCGGATCGTGTTCCACCCACCCCGGTTGCGGATAGATCTGGGCGAGTTCCTTCTGCGCCATGGCGCACATGCGACCGTCGGCGTCGAACACCATGGCGCGGGAACTGGTGGTGCCCTGGTCGAGGGCGAGGACGTGACTCATGTTCTGTCTCGTGGCGGGCGGCGCCGAGCAAAGCGGCGCCGCCCGGATGATACAATACGAAGCGTTGTCATTCGCCCGGATCCCCTGATCCGGTGCGGCTTTCCGCCGATGCCTACAGGTTCGTCTTCATGAAAAGTGCCGAGATCCGACGCCAGTTCCTCGAATATTTCCAGTCCAAGGGCCACAGCATCCTTCCCTCCAGTTCGCTGGTCCCGGGCAACGACCCGACGCTGCTGTTCACCAACTCGGGCATGGTGCAATTCAAGGATGTGTTCCTCGGCAAGGACAAGCGTCCCTACTCGCGCGCCACGACGTCGCAGCGCTGCGTGCGCGCCGGCGGCAAGCACAACGATCTGGAAAACGTCGGCTATACCGCGCGTCACCATACCTTCTTCGAGATGCTGGGCAATTTCAGCTTCGGCGACTACTTCAAGCGCGACGCCATCCGCTTCGGCTGGGAACTGCTGACCGAAGTCTATGGCATTCCCGCCGGGAAGCTGTGGACCACGGTGTACAAGGACGACGACGAGGCCTATGACCTGTGGACCAAGGACATCGGCGTGCCGGCCGAGCGCTGCGTGCGCATCGGCGACAAGCCGGGCGGGCAGCCGTACCAATCGGACAACTTCTGGCAGATGGCCGATACCGGTCCCTGCGGCCCCTGCAGCGAGATCTTCTACGATCACGGCCCCGAGGTGTGGGGCGGACCGCCCGGCTCGCCCGAGGCCGATGGTGACCGCTACATCGAGGTCTGGAACCTGGTGTTCATGCAGTTCAACCGCGACGAGTCCGGCGTGCTGCATGCGCTGCCCAAACCCAGCGTGGACACCGGCATGGGGCTGGAGCGCATCGCCGCCGTGCTGCAGAACGTGCATTCGAACTACGAGATCGACCTGTTCCAGGACCTGATCCGGGCCGCCGCGCGCGAGACGCATACCAACGATCTGGCCAACAGTTCGCTCAAGGTCATCGCCGACCACATTCGCGCCTGCTCCTTCCTCATCGTCGACGGCGTCATACCCGGTTCCGACGGCCGCGGCTATGTCCTGCGCCGCATCGTCCGCCGCGCCATCCGCCACGGCTACAAGCTCGGCCAGAAGCAGCCCTTCTTCCACAAGCTGGTGCATGACTTGAGCATGGCAATGGGCGAGGCCTATCCCGAACTGGCGCAGGCGCAAGAGCGCGTCGCCGCGGTGCTGCGCCAGGAGGAGGAGCGCTTCGCCGAGACCATCGAGAACGGCATGCAGATCCTGGAAACCGCCCTCGCATCGGGCGATGCGCACGCTCGACGGCGAGACCGCCTTCCGGCTCTACGACACCTTCGGCTTCCCGCTCGACCTGACGGCCGACATCTGCCGCGAGCGCGGCGTACAGGTGGACCACGCCGGCTTCGAGGCGGCCATGGAGCGCCAGCGCGAACAGGCGCGCGCCGCTTCCCAGTTCAGGATGAAGGGCACGCTCGAGTACGAGGGCCGGACCACCGAGTTTCAGGGCTACGA
Organism: uncultured beta proteobacterium; assembly: GCA_963823455.1. Classification (GTDB taxonomy): domain Bacteria; phylum Pseudomonadota; class Gammaproteobacteria; order Burkholderiales; family Rhodocyclaceae; genus CAVPDA01. The sequence continues at coordinate 197,550 of CAWGLO010000003.1, read as the reverse complement.
CACGCTGGAGACCGAATGCCGTAGTGCTCGCTCTCTACCACGAAGGTTCGCCGGTGACGGAGCTCGGCGCCGGCCGAGTCGGGTGTCGTGGTGCTGGACCGCACGCCGTTCTATGCCGAGTCCGGCGGCCAGGTGGGCGACCGCGGGCGAATTGCGACAGCTGCCGGCGCGCGCGTTCAATGTCGCCGACACGCAGAAGATCCAGGCCGATGTCTTCGGCCACCAGGGCGAGATCGCGAGCGGCACCCTGAAGCGTCGGCGACACGGTCACGGCGCTGGTGGACCGCACCGCCCGCGCGCGTGCCGCCTGGAACCACTCCGCCACCCATCTCATGCATTCCGCGCTGCGCGAGGTGCTCGGCCCGCATGTGCAGCAGAAGGGCTCGCTGGTGGACGCCACTCGCACGCGCTTCGACTTCTCCCATCCGCAGCCGATGACGGCGGCGGAGATCGCCCGAGGTCGAGGCGCTGGTCAACCGCGAGATCCAGCGCAACCTCGAAGTCACGGCGCGCATCATGAACTATGACGAGGCCATCCGCAGCGGCGCGATGGCGCTTTTCGGCGAGAAGTACGGGGACGAGGTGCGGGTCGTCGGCATGGGCGAATATTCCACGGAACTGTGCGGCGGCACCCACGTCCGCCGCACCGGTGACATCGGCTTCTTCAAGATCGTGGCCGAGACCGGCATCGCGGCCGGCATCCGCCGCGTCGAGGCGGTGACCGGCGAAGGCGCGCTCGCCCACGTCCAGGCGAGCGAGGCGCAACTGGCCGAGGTCGCGGCGCACGTGAAGGCCCAGCCGCAGGAAGCGGCGGCGCGCGTGCAGCACATCCTGGACAATGTGCGCGCCCTGGAAAAGGAGTTGGCACGGCTCAAGTCGAAGCTGGCAGCGACCCAGGGCGAGGATCTGGCGGACCAGGCGGCTGAAGTGAAGGGCACCAAGGTGCTGGCCGTCGGCGCTGGAAGGGGCGGACGCCAAGGCGCTGCGCGAGACCCTGGACAAGCTCAAGGACAAGCTCAAGTCCGCAGTCATCGTGCTCGGCTCCGCCGTCGACGGCAAGGTCTCCCTCATCGCGGGCGTCACGGCCGATCTGACGGGGAAGGTGAAGGCGGGAGAACTGGTGAATTTCGTCGCCCAGCAGGTGGGCGGCAAGGGCGGCGGACGCGCCGACATGGCGCAGGCCGGCGGCACCCGGCCGGAACATCTCGTGCAGGCCTTGACTTCGGTTCGGGGCTGGGCCGAGCAGCGCCTGTAGCGCGGTCCCGCAGGCCAAAAAAGAACGCCGCAGTGGAGGCTGCGGCGTGATTTCGTTATTGCGTGCTTGTTGTTCTTGGTAGGGGAGCCAGCTTGCTTTCTGTTACTAGGTTGACCTCCTCGGTACGCGCTGCTTTTTTCTTTCGTGCTGGCAGGATCATATGTCCGCACCCGCCCCGGGTGCCGTGAGATGCATCACGAAGGCGTGCAATCTCCGGCCACCCCTTGCGGCCGAAGAGTTTGCGTCCGCGCAGCGCCCCGCCGTGGCGCTTCCCGCCGCCGGCGGCGGGAAGCGAGCCCAGCACCGCGTCAGAAAGGCAGATCGATGCCCGGCCGGGCGTTGCGGATGGCGCTGCGGAAGTCCGCCTTGATACGTTCCAGCGCTGCCTCGTCGTCGGCCTCGAAGCGCAGCACCACCACCGGCGTCGTGTTCGACGGCCGCGCCAAGCCGAAGCCATCGGCATATTCGACGCGCACCCCGTCGATGGTGATGATCTCGCGGGCGCCCTGGAAGCCGGCGCCGCGTTTCAGTTCGTCCACCAGCACGAAGGGCTCGCCTTCCTTCATCTTGAGGTTGATCTCTGGTGTGCTGGCGGAGTCGGGCAGCGCCTTCAGCACGGCATTCGAGTCCGCGCTGCGCGACAGGATCTCCAGCAACCGGCAGCCGGCGTAGAGGCCGTCGTCGAAGCCGTACCAGCGCTCCTTGAAGAAGACGTGCCCGCTCATCTCGCCGGCCAGCGGCGCACCGGTTTCCCGAAGCTTGGCCTTGATGTGCGAATGCCCGGTCAGCCACATCAGCGGCTCGCCGCCGCGGGCACGGATCCAGCCGGCGAGGTTGCGCGTGCATTTCACGTCATACACGATCTGCGCGCCCGGGTTGCGCTGGAGCACGTCTTCGGCGAACAGCATCAACTGGCGGTCGGGGTAGATGATATGGCCGTCCTTGGTTACGACGCCGAGGCGGTCGCCGTCGCCGTCGAAGGCCAGGCCGAGTTCGGCGTCGGTCTCGCCCAGCCGCCGGATCACGTCCTGCAGGTTCTCCGGCTTGGACGGATCCGGGTGATGGTTGGGGAAGGTGCCGTCCACTTCGCAGAACAGTTCGTCCACCTCGCAGCCCAGGGCGCGGAACAGTCTCGGCGCCACGTCGCCGGCCACGCCGTTGCCGCAATCCATGACGATCTTCATCCTGCGCGCGAGCTTGACGTCGCCGGCGATGCGCTCGATGTAGGCCTGGCGGATGTCGGCACGAGACATCGTGCCGCTGCCGCTTGCCAGGTCGCCGCGCTCGATGCGGCGGCGCAGGTCCTGGATCTTCGCTCCGGCCAGGGTCTCGCCGTCCAGCACCATCTTTAGGCCGTTGTAGTCGGGCGGGTTGTGGCTGCCGGTGACGCTGATGGCGCTGCCGGTGCCGAGCTGGAAGGCGGCGAAATAGCTGAGCGGCGTCGGCACCATGCCGATATCCACCACATTCACGCCCGCGGCGCAGATGCCCTGCGCCAGCGCCTGCGCCAGCTCCGGGCCGGACAGCCGGCCGTCGCGGCCGATGGCGATCGCGGTTTGGTTGCGCGCCCGCGCTTCGGAGCCGATGGCGCGGCCGATGGCGCGGACCGATTCCGCCGTCAGGGTCCTGCCGACGATGCCGCGAATGTCATAGGCCTTGAAGATCTCCGCTGCAGGTAGGTTCATGGTTCGTCCCGGGGGCTCGATGTCGAAGGCCGAATTATCTCATCGCTCGCGGCCGCCGCGAGCCGCGCGCTCACACGCCGAAGAAGCCGAGAACGCGCTCGGGCAGCCAGTGCAGGCGGCCCGGCGGCGGCCCGCTGACGAAGCCCACATGGCCGCCCTGGGCCGGGTATTCCAGCGTCACGTACTTGGAGACCTGGGTTTCGGTCGGCAACGCGGCGGCGGGCAGGAACGGGTCATTGCGCGCATTGACGATGAGGGTCGGAACGCGGATGCGCCGCAGCCAGGGCTTGCTGCTGGCGCGCACCCAGTAGTCGGAGGCACTGCGAAAGCCGTGCAGCGGCGCCGTCACCGCGTCGTCGAAGTCGTACAGCGTGCGCGCTGCCAGCACCCGTTCCCGGTCCAGCAGGCCGGGGTGGCGGACGAGTTTGGCCAGCGCATTGCGCTTCAGGGTCTGCAGAAAATTCTGAGCGTACACCAGGCGGTTGAAGCCGCGGCCGAGGGACTCGCCGGCGGCGGTGAGATCGAGGGGCGCGCAGACGGCGGCGGCCGCGTCCACCACCGCCACCGCGTCCGCGCCCGATTTCCCCAGCCATTTGAGCAGTGCATTGCCGCCCAGCGAGACGCCGGCGGCGAAGCGCGGGCGCTGCGGGTGGAGGACCTGCAGGCGGCGCAGGATCCAGTCGATTTCGAGGTAATCGCCGGAATGATAGGCGCGCGGCATGCGGTTGGCCTCGCCCGAACAGCCGCGGAAGTGGGGCACCACGCCGCACAGGCCGTGCGCCGCGACCGCCTGCATCACCTCGCGCGCGTAGTGGCTGTGCGAGCTGCCCTCGAGACCGTGGAACAGGACTACCAGGGGTGCGCCGGGCGGGCCGTCGATCCAGTCGAGGTCGATGAAATCGCCGTCCGGCGTGTCCCAGCGCTCGCGGCGATAGGCCGGCGCCGGGCTCTTGATGAGCAGCGGATAGATGGTCTGGGCATGAGCGCCGAGCAGCCAGGTCGGTGCGCGGTAGGGCGCGGATCGCGACCGGGGCGGCTTCAATGCAGGATCTTCGGCATGTCGGGCATCACCTCGGGCGGTGCCGGCGAGGCGTGATGCACCAGCATGCGCCAGCCCAGCGGCCCGCGCAGATAGACATTGGTCGCCACCACCGGCGGGCGCGGATTGTCCTCGCCGGCCAGGGTGATGTTCTCATGCACGCTGTGCACCGACAGCAGCATGCCCTGCAGCGCCACGGTGTTCGAAATCTGCACCTTCATCCGGGTGCCGCCGCCGAAGATCCGGCGCCAGCTTTCCTGCACCATGGCGTAGCCCGACAGGCGCGGCCCGGTCGGATGCACGCAGACGATCTCCTCGTCTTCGGCCCAGACCGACATCATGGCATCGAGGTCGGTCCGTTCCAGCGCTTCGTAGAAGGCGGCCTCGGCGTCCTGGGGCGTTGCGTAGAATGGTTTCTTGCGTTCCATTTGTCATGAACCCGAGGGCTGCGCGGCGGCCGTCCGCGCGAGCCGCGCATCGATGCGCGCCAGCACCTGCTCCGGTCTGAGTTCCAGCATACAGCGGAAGTGTCCCAGCGGGCACTCGCGCTTGAAGCAGGGGCTGCATTCGATCTCGAGCCACAGCACGTCCGCCGCCGGCGACAGGGGCGGCGTGAAGCGCGGGCTGGACGAGCCGAACAACGCCAGCAGCGGCCGATCCAGCGCCGCCGCCACGTGCATCAGGCCGGAGTCGTTGGTGACCACGAAGCGGGCCGCTGCCAGCAGGTCGATAGCCTGGTCGAGGCTGGTGGCGCCGCACAGATTGCGGCAGGCGCCGGGGGCGAGGGTGGCGATCTCGGCGCCGACCGCCTTGTCCTTGCCCGATCCGATGAGCCATACGGCATGGCCGCGGGCGGACAGGGCGCGCGCCAGTTCGGCGAAATAGGCGCTCGGCCAGCGCTTGGCCGGGCCGTACTCGGCGCCGGGGCAGAAGGCCACCGGCGCTGGGTCGTCCACCAGCCCCAGGGCCGCCAGGGTCGCCTTGTGCCGGGCTTCGTCGCGCGGCGAGGCGCGGTTGCGGCGGCGCCTCGCGCAGACCCGGGCCGGCCGGGTCGGCCAGCGCCGCATAGCGCTGCACGATCTTCGGCAGCGCCGCTTCGTCGAGGCCGTGGCGGTTGTTCAGCAGGCCATAGCGCGCCTCGCCCGTGTAGCCGGTGCGCTTGGGGATGCGGGCGAAGAACGGCACCAGCGCCGACTTCCAGGAATTGGGCAGGACGATCGCTTCGTCGTAGCGATCGGCGCGCAGCGTAGTCCCGAGCCGCAGCCGTGCCGCGAGGGCGAATTCGCCGTGGGCGAACGGATTGTCGATGACGCGCCGCACTTCCGGCATGCGCCGGAGCACCGGCGCCACCCAGGACGGCGCCATCACGTCCAGCGCCAGGCCGGGGTGCTTCCGGTGCAGGCGCACGAACAGCGGTTGGGCGGCGACCGTGTCGCCGATCCAGGACGGCGCGACGACGAGGATTTTCATCGGGTGCACGCTGGCGCGAGGGGCAGGCGGGGATGCCCCTCGCCGCTTGCAGCCGGCGCCGTGGCCTTCACCGCCCGGTCAGTGGTGACCCTTGGGCCGCTCGCCCTTGAACAGGTAGTGTGTGCCGCAGTACGGACAGGACGCTTCGCCGCTCTTCAGCACGTCGAGGAATACCCGCGGGTGGCGCGCCCAGAGCGGCGAGCCGGGCAGCGGGCAGTGCAGCGGCAGGTCCTTGGCCGCGACTTCGACGATGCGGGACTTGTCTATCTGATTGGCTTCGCTCATGACTCGGGCCTCGCCTGATCAAACGTACGCCAGCCAGTCTTCGTGGGCCGGCAGCCTGCCGTTCACCAGGTCGAAGAACAGGGACTGGATGCGCGTGGTGACCGGGCCGCGCCGGCCTTCGCCGATGACCCGGTTGTCGAGTTCGCGGATCGGCGTCACTTCCGCCGCCGTGCCGGTGAAGAACGCTTCGTCGGCGATATAGACGTCGTCGCGGGTGAGCCGCTTGGAAATGACCTGGTAGCCGAGTTCCCGCGCCAGGGCGATGACGGTGGAGCGGGTGATGCCGGTGAGGGCCGAGGCGATTTCCGGCTCGTAGATGGCGCCGTCGCGCACGATGAACAGGTTCTCGCCGGCGCCTTCGGCGACGAATCCCTCGGTGTCCAGCAGCAGCGCCTCGTCGTAGCCGTCGTGGGTGGCTTCCAGGTTGGCGAGGATGGAATTGGCATAGGTGGTCGCCACCTTGGCGCGCGCCATGGTGACATTCACGTGATGGCGCGCGAACGATGCCGTCTTCACGCGGATGCCCTTTTCCAGCCCGTCCGCGCCGAGATAGGCGCCCCACGGCCAGGCCGCGATTGCCACATGCACCCGGGCGCCGATGGGCGACACGCCCATCTTCTCCGAACCGTAGAAGGCGATCGGCCGCACGTAGCACGAGTCCAGCTTGTTGGCGCGCACCACTTCCTTCTGCGCTTCCATGAGCGTCGCCCGGTCGTAAGGGATCTGCATCATGTAGATATGGGCCGAGTTGTACAGGCGGTCGGTGTGCTCCTTGAGACGGAAGATGGCGGTGCCCTTGTCCGTCTTGTACGCGCGCAGGCCTTCGAATACGGAGAGGCCGTAGTGCAGCGAATGGGTGAGCACGTGGGTGTTGGCTTCGCGCCAGGGTACGAGCTTGCCGTCGTACCAGATGAAGCCGTCGCGATCCGCCATCGACATGGTGTTTCTCCGGAAGATTCCAGTGGGAAAGGGCGGATTCTAGCGCAATTCGGCGAAGCGGCCGAAGCGGCGCCGCGGGCGCGGTAAAATGGCGCCTGGGCCGGTTCCGGAGTCGCGGCTTTTCCGCTTCGGTGTCTGGCGTGATCGGCGGTATCCCTGAACCTGCGTTATGCGAACATGATCTGGAAACCCAATGTCACCGTCGCGGCGGTTATCGAGCGTGACGGACGATTCCTGCTGGTGGAGGAGGAAACCGGCGACGGCATACGCTTCAACCAGCCGGCCGGCCACCTCGACGAAGGCGAGTCGCTGGTGGACGCCGTCGTGCGCGAGACGCGGGAGGAGACCGCCTACGACTTCGTGCCGCGCTTCCTGGTCGGCGTGTATCAGTGGCGCCGCCCGGCCGGCGACATCACCTACCTGCGCTTCGCTTTCGGCGGCGAAGTAACCGGGCACGAACCCGAGCAGCCGCTGGACGCCGGGATCCTGCGCGCGCTGTGGCTGACGCCGCAGGAATTGGATACCCAGCGCGCGCTGCACCGCAGTCCGCTGGTGGCGCAATGCATCGCCGACTATCGTGCCGGCCGCCGCTACCCGCTGGAACTGGTCACCCACTACGCATGAGCCCGCGCCTCATGCTGCTGCTTCTGTCCGGGCTCGCGCCCCTGGCGCAGGCCGGCGCGGACGTTGACATCTGCTTCAACTACGGCTGCCAGGCCGAGGCGCGCATCCGCTACACCGATCCCCAGCTCGAAGCGGTGGGGCGGCTGCTGGCGGGTGTCGAGGATGCGGCGCGCGAGCGCGCACTGCTGGCGCTGGTGATCGGCCAGCTTTACGGCTGGGCCGGGGAGCAGTCCGCCATCCGCAACGATCGCGGCGGCGACTATGCGGACGACGCCGTGTACGGCCGCATGGACTGCATCGATCACGCCGAGTCCACCACGCGCCTGCTGCGCCTGCTGGAGACGCGCGGCTGGCTGCGCTTCCATCGCGTGCAGGAGGTGGTGCGGCGCTCGCGCTTCGTGCTCGACCAGCACTTCTCCGCGGTGGTGGAGGAGATCGAAGCGCCGGCGAGTGCGCTGCCCGCCGCCCCTGCGCCGCTTGCCGTTGCAATGCCGCCGGCAGCGAATCTGTCCGCCGGCCCGCGGGCACGCTTCGTGGTCGATTCGTGGTACTACGATAACGGCATGGCGGCGGTGGTGCTGCCGCTGGATCAATGGCTGGAGGGAGCGGGACCCGATGTCTGAGAAGCGGACGGTGGTGGTGGGCATGTCGGGCGGCGTCGATTCGTCGGTCGCCGCCATGCTGCTGAAGGAGCAGGGCTGGCATGTGGTCGGCCTGTTCATGAAGAACTGGGAGGACGACGACGACGACGAGTACTGCTCGTCGCGCCAGGACCTGATCGACGTCGCCGCCGTGGCCGACATCCTGGGCATCGAGCTGGAGGTGGTGAATTTCTCCGCCGCCTACAAGGAGCGCGTGTTCAGCGAGTTCCTGCGCGAATACCGGGCCGGCCGCACGCCCAACCCGGACGTGCTGTGCAACGCCGAAATCAAGTTCAAGGCCTTCCTCGATCATGCGCTGGATCTGGGCGCGCAGCGCATCGCCACCGGCCACTATGCCCAGGTGCGGGAGGTCGACGGCGAGTTCCAGTTGCTCAAGGCCGAGGACGGCACCAAGGACCAGAGCTATTTCCTCTACCGGCTCAACCAGCAGCAACTGTCGAAGGTCCTGTTTCCGCTGGGGCAGATCTACAAGCGCGACGTGCGCAAGATCGCGCAGCACGCGCGGCTGCCGAATCACGCCAAGAAGGATTCCACCGGCATCTGTTTCATCGGCGAGCGGCCGTTCCGCGATTTCCTGTCGCGCTATCTGCCGCCGCAGCCGGGCGAGATCCGCACCCTGGAGGGCAAGGTGCTGGGGCGGCATCAGGGCCTGATGTACTACACCCTCGGCCAGCGCAAGGGCCTGGGCATAGGCGGCGTGGCCGGCGGCGAGGATGCCGCGGGCGAGCACGACGCCTGGTACGTCGTGCGCAAGGACATGCCGGCGAACGTGCTCTATGTGGTGCAGGGCCACGACCATCCGGCGCTGCTGACCGAGCGCATCGTCGCCGCCGACCTGTCCTGGGTGAGCGGCCGCCTGCCGCACACGCACTGGGTGTACACCGCCAAGACGCGCTACCGGCAGCCGGATGCGGCGTGCGAGATCGAAGCGGTGGATGCGCAGCGCTGCGAGATCGCCTTCGCCGCGCCGCAGTGGGCGGCGACGCCCGGACAGTCGGTGGTGGTGTACGAGTCCCGGGTCTGCCTCGGCGGCGGCATCATCGCGTAGCCGCGTCTCGTCGCGGCCATCACGGCGCCGGGTGCGGCAGCTCCAGTCTCGCCTCCAGCCCGCCGCCCTGGCGCCGGTGCAGGCTCAGGCGCCAGCCGTTGGCATGCGCCAGTTGGCGCGCGATCGCCAGCCCCAGGCCGCTGCCGCCGGTGGCCTTGCTGCGCGAGCCTTCGAGGCGGTGGAAGGGACGGAACACCGCTTCCATCTGGTCGTCGGGAATGCCCGGTCCGCGGTCCAGCACCGCGATGCAGACCGCATCCGGCGTTTCCCTGCATTGGATCTCGACGGCCTTGCCTTCGCCATAGCGCACGGCATTCTCGATCAGGTTGCAGAGCACGCGCCGCAGTGCCATGGCGCCGGCGCGGACATGGCAGCGGCAGTCGCGAATTTCGATCTGCGCCCCGCCGGCGCCGACGTCCGGCGCCAGCCGCTCGATCATCTGCTGCAGGTCCACGTCCTGCGCTTCCTCCCGCTGCAGACCGCGCGCCAGTTCCAGGAAGGAACCGATGAGCCGGTTCATTTCCTCGAGATCGCTCTGCAGGCGCGCGCTCAGCTTGGCGTCGGTGTCCGCCGGCAGCATCTCGACGGCGACGCGCATGCGGGCCAGCGGCGAGCGCAGGTCGTGGGAGACGCCGGCGAGGAGGGTGGTACGGTTGGCGAGGAGCTCGCGCACCTCCTGCGCCATGCGGTTGAAGCTGCGGGCGAGATCCGCCAGTTCCTGGGGACCGGTTTCGGGCAGCAGTCCGGACGCCTCGCTCTGGCCGACGCTCGCGGTAGCCTGCGCCAATTGCGCCAGCGGGCCCGTGATGCGCCGCGCCAGCAGGTGTGCCGTGAGCCAGATCAAGACGATGCCCGCCAGCAGCACCACCGCTCCTGCCAACGGCAGCTGCACGCTGATGCGGCTCTGGGGAAAGCCGATGCGGATAGTGCGACCACCCGCCGGCAGTTCGGCCCAGAACCAGTTCTCTTCCCAGTCGGTGATCTTGACGTGGATCTTCTGACCGGTGCGGCGGCTGAGGGCGCCTTCCAGCAACCGGATATACGGGTAATGGTGGGCATGCACCGGCAGCGGTTCGCTCATGTCCGCCTGCAGCCAGAGGTTGTGCTTGTCCACCAGTTCGTCCTCGAAGGCCGAGCGCGTGTCCGGCGGCAGTTCGGTCCAGGTCTGGACGGAGAGCGTCATCAGGGCCGCCAGATCCTCGGCCGAGTGGCGGGCCATCGGCACCAGCAGGAACCAGGCGACCGCCGTGAGGGCGATGACGATGAAGACGGCGAAGGCGATGGCGAGGGTGCGTGCCGTCTGCGCGGCGAGCCTGACGCGCCCGCGCGCGGAATTCACGGCGCCGTGCCCTTGGGCGAGAACAGATAGCCTTCGCCGCGCACGGTTCGGATATAGGCGGGCGCTGCGGGATCGTCCTCGATCTTGCGCCGCAGGCGCGTGATGCGAACGTCGATGCTGCGGTCGAAGGGCGCCCGCTCGTAACCCTTGAGCAAATCCATGAGGGTGTCGCGCGACAGTACGCGATTCGGATGCTCGGCGAAGACCCGCAGCAGCGCGAAATCGGCCGTGGTCACGCCGACCTCGGCACCGCCGCGGGTGAGGCGGTGCGCGGCGAGGTCGAGTTTGTAGGGACCGAAAGCGTAAGTGTCCTGGGACGTGGCCGCAGCCGCCGTGCCGTCGCGGCGCCGCAGCACGGCGCGGATGCGCGCCAGCAGTTCGCGCGGACTGAAGGGCTTGGCCAGATAGTCGTCGGCTCCCACTTCGAGACCGACGACGCGGTCGATCTCCTCGCCGCGGGCCGACAGCATGATGATGGGTGTCGCGCCCTGGCCGCGCAGCCAGCGCGCCAGCGACAGACCGTCCTCTCCCGGCAGCATGAGGTCGAGGATGATCAGGTCCGGCTGTCCCTCGCCGAGCCGCTGCCGCATGGTGTCGCCGTCCCCTGCTTCCCGCACCGCAAGACCGTTGGCGCCCAGGTAGTCGCGCAGCAAGTCCCGCAGGCCGGCGTCGTCATCCACCACTAGAATGTCCGGTTTGCTCGCATCCATGGCCGGACTATACAAAACAAGTGCCCGGATGTGCATTTGCCGAAATGTCGGTAACACACTGTAACCAACTGTTGGAATCGGGAAATGCCCGGGCAACGAGGGGAAGGGAAGATGCCATCAAGCGCAAACGCACCGAACGCAGTGAGACAGCAGCCGACCATGAAAACGTGCAGTACCCACCTTGTCGTCGCCGTCGTTGCCCTCCTCGGTCCGGCTGCGGCATGGGCCGGGAACGGAGGAATGCCGGCGAATGCCCGGCTGCTGCTCGCTGCGACGGATGTCGCACAGAACGACGCCGCAACCGAGGCGGAGCGGATGCACCAGCGTATCCGGCAGCGTCAGCAGATGCAGGTGCCGCCGGCGCAGGCGCCGTATGGTACCGGATACGAGGCGCGCAAGAGTATGCCGTCCGAGGACCTGGATGCGGAGAGCCGCGTTCAACGAGCCGAGCGCATCGAACGGCCGGAGCGGGTCGAGGCGCCGGAGCGGATCGAAAGGCCGGTGCGGATCGATCGCGTGGAGCGCGTCGAGCGTCCGGGCGTCGAACGGGCCGGGCGTGGCGGTCGCTGAATCCGGTGACAACCGAATCCACGTTATAGGAGCACCAAGGTGAGAGAGCTAACCAGGATTGCAGGAATCGTCGCGCTGGCATTGGTCAGCAGCGTGGCGGTCGCACGGGGCGGACCCGGCGGCAGCGCGGGTGGGTTCGGCGGCGGTTTAGGTGCCGCAGATCGCGCCATGAACCGCGAACGAGTGATGAACATGGAGCGGCGGGAAGTGCAGTCGCAATTCCAGCACCGCGAACGCGTTGACTCCCGCAACGGCCAGGGCGCAGGTTTCGACCAGGATCAGGACAGGCTGCGCACGCGCGACGAGCTGCGCACGCAGGATCGATTACATCAACAGTGAGGACGCATACGACCCAGACATCTCCCAGTTCTACCCTCCCTCCGCAAGCCGACCGCAGCGGGAGCCAGCGGCGGCTGCCTACCCCACCGGACTGGACCCCCGGTGGGGTTTTTTCTTGTCAAGCCACCGGCACGGTGTTGACGAACGACGGCCGCTGCATCAGCTTGTCGTAGAGGCGGGCGAGGTTGGGGTAGGGGGTGCGCCAGTCGATGTCCGCGAAGCGGAACACGAGGTAGCCGAGGGCGCAGCCGCAGGCGATGTCCGACAGGGTCAGAGCGTTGCCCTGGCACCACGGTCCCTCGCCCAGATCCGCCGCCATCGCCTTCAGCCCGAGCGCGATTTTTTCGCGCTGGCGCTCGATCCACGATGGGCTGCGCTCGCCGTCCGGGCGCTTGGCTTCGAGAAATACCGCGGCTGCGGCGTCGCAAACGCCGTCGGCCAGGGCCTCCCAGCGCTTGACCTGGATGCGCTCGCGGTTGGTTTGCGGAAAGATGCGATTGTTGGGGGAAACCGAGTCCAGGTACTCGACGATGACGCGCGAATCGAACAGCGTGTTGCCGTCGTCCAGCACCAGTACCGGGATCTTGCCCAGGGGATTGTATTTCGCCACCTGGGTGTCGGGAGCCCAGGGGGAGTCGACGATGAATTCGTACTCGATCTTCTTTTCGGCGAGAACGATGCGCGCCTTGCGGGCGTAGGGGCTGGTGAGGGAACCGATCAGTTTCATCTGGGATCCGCCGTGTGGTTCGCCCGATTATAGCATCGGCCTTCGCCGCGGTCCGCGCCGGCGGCCGACGCGTCTGGGGCGCGTGATAAAATCCACGCCTGATCCGCTCTCTCCCCGCACCATGAACTTCGCTTCGATTTCCGCTCTTTCCCCGCTCGACGGCCGCTATGCCGACAAGGTCGCGGACCTGCGGCCCCACTTTTCCGAGTACGGACTGATCCGCAACCGCGTGCGGGTCGAGATTGCCTGGCTCAAGGCCCTCGCCGCCGAGCCCGCGATCGCCGAAATCCGGCCCTTCTCGCCGGCCACGCTGGCGGAACTCGATACGGTGGTGGAGTCGTTCTCCGCCGGCGACGCGGAGCAGGTGAAGCAGATCGAGGCGCGCACCAATCACGATGTGAAGGCCATGGAGTACTGGCTCAAGCAGCGCCTCGCCGCCAACGCGCAGGTGCAGCAGGCCTCCGAGTTCATCCACTTCGCCTGCACTTCCGAGGACATCAACAACGTTTCGCACGCCTTGATGCTGCAGGAGGCGCGCGATGCCGCGCTGCTGCCGGCGCTGCGCCAGGTGGTGGCGCGGCTGCGCGAACTGGCGCACCAGTTCGCCGATCTGCCGCTGCTCGCCCGCACCCACGGCCAGCCGGCGACGCCCTCCACGCTGGGCAAGGAAATGGCGAACGTCTGCGCTCGTCTGGCGCGCGCCTGCGACCGCGTCGCGGCGGTGAGCCTGACCGCCAAGTTCAACGGCGCCGTGGGCAACTACAACGCGCACCTGGCGGCCTATCCGGATTTCGACTGGGAAGGTTTCAACCGCCGCTTCATCGAGTCCTTCGGCCTGGAATTCAATCCCTACACCATCCAGATCGAGCCGCACGACGCCATGGCCGAGCTGTTCGACGCCGTGGCACGGGCCAACACCATCCTGCTCGACCTGTGCCGCGACTGCTGGCTCTATATTTCCCTGGGCTATTTCCGGCAGAGAACGAAAGCGGGCGAGGTCGGATCGTCCACCATGCCGCACAAGGTGAATCCGATCGACTTCGAGAATGCCGAGGGCAACCTCGGCCTGGCCAATGCCCTGCTGCGTCATCTTTCCGACAAGCTGCCGGTGTCGCGGCTGCAGCGCGACCTGTCCGACTCCACCGTGCTGCGCAACATGGGGGTGGCCTTCGGTCACGCGCTGCTGGCCTGCGACTCCTGCCTCAAGGGCCTGGCCAAGCTGGAGGCCGATCCCAAGCGCCTGGCCGAGGATCTGGACGACGCCTGGGAGGTGCTGGCCGAGCCGATCCAGACGGTGATGCGCCGCTATGGCGTGCCCAACCCCTACGAGCAATTGAAGGACCTGACCCGCGGCCGCGCCATTTCCCGCGACAGCCTGCACCAGTTCGTGCGCAACCTGGCGATTCCGGAGGCGGAACGGCAGCGCCTGCTCGCCATGACTCCGTCGAGCTACGTGGGCAAGGCGGCCGAGTTGGCGCGCCGCATCTGACAGCCTGTCGTGGCACCGGACGGGCGGAGGAGGAACATGAGCAGACGATTCGAGCGGGTCGCCGCCCTCGCACTATGCCTCGCGTCGGCCGCGGCAGCGGCCGAGAAGGGCGGCGGCTATGACGAAGGTTATCGCCACGGCTTCCAGGACGGCTACCGGCAGGGCGTGGAAGCGGGGCGCGCCGGACCCGCTGTGCGGCCCGAGGGACCGCCGCGCCGGCCGCCGCCGCTGCCCGTGCCGCCGCCGGAGCCGCGCAACATCCTCGTGATCCAGGCGGATTACGGCAGCGGCGGGCGCAACTGCGATGCCACCGCCCGCGTTGCTGCCCGCCTCAACGGCAAGCGCTCCGGAACGATCGAAGTGGGCAACCGCCTCTGCGGCGATCCTGCGCCGGGAAGCCGCAAGTACCTGCGCGTGCTGTATCTGTGCGGCGGCGAGCAGCGCGAACTGGTTGCCTTCGAGCGCCGCGCGCTCGACATCCGCTGCGATTGACCCGCCCGGAATCAATCGGCGGGCCGGGCTGTTTGCGCCCTGCCGGTCCGATGGCAGTCATTTCGTCATCCAACAAGGGGTAAGCATGAAACTGAAGAATCTTGCATTCGCCGTCGTCGCCATGGGCGTCGCTTCCGGAGTCCTGGCCCAGGTCAAGCCCGAGGACCAGATCCGCACCGCCAGTCCGTCATGAACGTCATGGGCCGCAGCTTCGGCGCCCTGAATGCCATGGCCAAGGGCGAGGCACCCTACAACAAGGACGCCGCCGCCAAGAACGCCGCCATCGTCGAGATGATGAGCGGTCTGCCGGCCCGCCTTCGGTGCCGGCACGGAAAGGGCGCGCCCACCAAGGCCGACATGAAAGTCTGGAGCGAGGGCGAAAAGTTCAAGACCGCCTATGACAAGATGGTGGGCGAGGTGAAGAAGCTTCCCGCGGCTGCCGGCGTCGAGGCGACCCTCAAGGCGCAGGTGGGCGAAGTGGGCAAGGCCTGCAAGGGCTGCCACGATGACTTCCGGCTCAAGGAGTTCCGCAACTGAGTCGCGCAGGAGCGCAACGAAAAGCCGCCTGCGGGCGGCTTTTCCGTCTGTGCGGGCCGGCGGTTCAGACCTTGTTCACGAGATACCAGACGGCGGCGACGGCGATGGCCAGCACCACGGCGCCCAGCAGAACATGCCCGCCGCGCGCAGCGGCGGCGGCCATGCTCGCCGGCAGGTGCTTCTTGCCCGTGACCATGGGGCGCACCAGAGTTCTCGTCCTTGACGAAGCAGGTAGAAGGCGATCGCCGCGAGGTGGATGCCGATGAGGGTGAGGAGCACTGCGAAAGCGCCCTCGTGCACGTCGGCGAGCATGTCGGAGGTGCCGTTGCTGACGAGCTTTGCCAGCGGGCCCTCGACGCCGAGATCCTCGTCCGAGATGAAGAGCCCGGTCCCGACCTGTACGGCGAGGCAGGCCAGCAGGAGGATCACCGACCAGCCGCCGAGGGGGTTGTGGCCGACGTGCGGCGGTCCGCCGAGCTTCGCCGCCAGATCCGCGAGATAACCGAGGACGGCGCCCGGGCCGCGCACGAAATTGGCGAAGCGGGCATAGGTGCCGCCGAGAAACCCCCATGCCAAGCGGAAGAGGAGCAGCGCCAGGATCGCGTAGCCCGACCACTTGTGCCAGTCCATGAAGGTGGAGCCGAGATCTTCGGCGAGTTCCCCGGAGATGCCGCTGAAGGCCACCAGCAGCACCAGCGACCAATGGAACAAGCGGGTCGGCAGATCCCACACGGGAATCGCCTGCTGTTCGGATGGCCTGTACATCGCGGGAGTCGGAGAGGCGACGGGGGTGGGGGCGCTGAAGGACGGACCCGACGCTGCGCTCAGACCACCGCTTCCTCCTTTTCCTTCTTCGGCTTGATGAACTGCTCGCGCGACACGCCCAGCCACATCACCAGCGGGCTCGCCACCAGCACCGAGGAATAGATGCCGAACAGGATGCCGATGGTCAGCGCCAGCGCGAAGTAGTACAGCGACGCGCCGCCGAAGAGCAGCATCGCAGCACCATCATCTGCGTGCTGCCGTGGGTGATGATGGTGCGCGACATGGTGCGGGTGATGGCGTTGTCGATGACCTCCGGCACCGTCGGCCTTGCGCATCTTGCGGAAGTTCTCGCGGATCCGGTCGAACACCACCACCGACTCGTTCACCGAGTAGCCGAGCACGGCCAGCACCGCCGCCAGCACCGGCAGCGAGAACTCCCACTGGAAGAAGGCGAAGAAGCCGAGGATGATCACCACGTCGTGCAGGTTGGCGATGATGGCCGACACGGCGAAGTGCCACTCGAAGCGCAGCGCCAGATAGACCATGATGCCGATGCACGACCAGCAGCAGCGCCAGCGCGCCGTCTCGAGCCAGTTCCTTGCCGACCTGCGGGCCGACGAACTCGACGCGCCGCAGTTGCGGCTTGTTCGCTCCGGCGTTGACAGGGCGGCCATGACCTTCTCGCTGACGCGTGGCCGAATCCGGATCCTTGCTCGCCGGCAGGCGGATCAGCACGTCGCGCGAGGTGCCGAAATTCTGCACCTGGGTGTCGGCGAAGCCGTCCTTCTCCAAGTGCATGCCGGATCTTGTCGAGGTCCGGCGGCTGCTGCGTAGGTCACCTCCATCACCGTGCCGCCGGTGAACTCGACCGAAATGCAGGCCCTTGGTGGCGAGGAAGAACACGGCGAGCAGGAAGGTGACCAACGAAATGACGTTGAACATCAGCGCATGGCGCATGAAGGGGATGTCTTTGCGGATGCGGAAGAATTCCATGTGCTATTCCTTTCGAGCGTCGGTTCGCTGGATCAATAGGCTTCCGAGCCCGGTTTCCAGATCTGCCCGATCGACACGTGGTCGAGCTTGCGCGCGGCGGCCGTAGATCAGGTTGACCATGGCGCGCGACACCACCACCGCGCTGAACATCGAAGTCAGGATGCCCAGGCAGATGCACCACGGCGAAGCCGCGCACCGGGCCGGAACCGAAGATCAACAGCGCGAGGCCGGCGATCAGCGTGGTGATGTTGGAGTCGAGAATGGTGCCCAAGGCGCGCTCGTAGCCGGCGTGGATCGCCGCCTGCGGCGTGTTGCCGTTGCGCAGTTCCTCGCGGATGCGCTCGTTGATCAGCACGTTGGCGTCGATCGCCATGCCCAGCGTCAGCGCGATGGCGGCGATGCCCGGCAGGGTCAGCGTCGCCTGCAGCATCGACAGCAGGGCGACCAGGAACAGCAGGTTGGCGCGCCAGCGCGAGCACCGAGATGAAGCCGAACAGCAGGTAGTAGACGATCATGAACACGCGCGATCGCGGCGAAGCCGTACAGCGTCGAATTGAAGCCCTTCTCGATGTTCTCGGCGCCGAGGCTGGGGCCGACGGTGCGCTCCTCGATGATCTCCATCGGCGCGGCCAGCGCGCCGGCGCGCAGCAGCAGCGCGAGCGTCGTTGGCCTCCTCGGTGCTGATCATGCGGCCGGTGATCTGCACGCGGCCGCCGCCGATCTCGGTGCGGATCACCGGCGCGGTGACCACCTCGCCCTTGCCCTTCTCGATCAGCAGGATGGCCATGCGCTTGCCGACGTTCTCGCGCGTCACGTCGCTTGAAGATGCGCGCGCCGGCGGCGTCGAGGTGACGGTGCACCGCCGGCTCCTGGGTCTGGTTGTCGAAGCCGGGCTGGGCGTCGGTGAGGCGGTCGCCGGTCAGCACCACCTGCTTCTTCACCAGCAACGGCGCGCCGCCGCGCTCGATGTAGAGCTCGGTGCCGAACGGCACCTGGCCCTGCAGCGGCCGCCTCCAGCGCGCCGGGTCGGCGCTCTTCGTCCACCATGCGCACTTCCAGCGTCGCGGTGCGGCCGAGGATGTCCTTGGCCTTGGCCGTGTCCTGCACGCCGGGCAGCTGCACCACGACGCGGTCGGCGCCCTGCTGCTGGATGATCGGCTCGGCGACGCCGAGTTCGTTGACGCGGTTGTGCAGGGTGGTGATGTTCTGCTTGAGGGCGAATTCCTGGGTGCGCTTCTGCGCCTCCGGCTTGAGCGTGCCGGTGAGCTTGAAGTCGCGCGCCGTCCTGGCTGTCGGTCAGCACGCAGGTCGGGCTGGTGCGCTGGCGATGACGTCGCCTGCGCCTTGTCGCGCGTCGCCGCGTCGCGGAACTCGGACCACGACGTTCTGCCTTCGCGGCTGATGCCGGCGTGGCGGATGTTCTTGTCGCGCAGCAGGCTGCGGAGGTCGGCGCCGGTCGCGTCGAGGCGCTTGGTGAGCGCGGCCTTCATGTCCACCTGCAGCAGGAAGTGCACGCCGCCGCGCAGGTCCAGGCCGAGGTACATCGGCAGCGCGTCGATCGCCGGTCAGCCAGCTGCGGCGAGGCCGGACAGCAGGTTGAGCGCCACGAGTAGGTGGCGTCGGCCGGATCGGGATTGAGCGCCTTCTCGATCGCGTCCTTGGCCTTGAGCTGGGTATCGGTGTCGGCGAAGCGCACGCGGATGCTGTTCGAGGTCGGTGAACATGCCCTTGTGCGGCGATGCCGGCCGTCTTCAGCGCGTCCTCGACGCGCGTGCAGCAGCGCGGTGTCGACCTTGACGCGTGGCCTTGACGCTGCGAGACCTGCACCGCCGGCACTTCGCCGAAGAAATTCGGCAGGGTGTAGAGCAGGCCGAGGACGAGCGCGATGACGACGATCGCGTATTTCCAGAGCGGATAGCGATTCATTGTCAGCGAGGTATGAGGCGTTGGCGGAGCGGCGAAGCGCGGCGCGGGCAGCGTCCGCGCCACGCATCGGCTTACTCAGAGGATCTTCAGCGTGCCCTTGGGCAGCACGGTCGCCGACGGCCGCCTTCTGCACCGTGATTTCGACGCCTTCGTGCCGGCGATTTCGACGGCTGATGTAGTTCTCGCCGACCTTGGTGATGCGGCCGACGATGCCGCCCGGGGTGACGACTTCGTCGCCCTTCTGCAGGCGCTTCGACCATCGTCTTGTGCTCCTTGGCGTTCTTCATCTGCGGCCGGATCATCAGGAAGTACAGCACGACGAACATCAGGATGATGGGCAGCATGCCCATCGAGGCCGCCGGTCGGGTCTGGCGGCAGCGGGCGCGCGCCTGCGGCGTAAGCGTTGGAAATCAGCACGTTGACTACTCCAGTAGGACTGACAGGCAAAACGCGCGCATTATACCGGCCCGCCAGGGCGCCGCGTTCCGCGTGGAATTCGCGGCGACGTGGGCGGCGAAGGCGGCCCGGTCAGCGATCGCCGCCGCGCAGCTCCGCCATCAGCTCCTGGTAGTAGTGCAGGTTGTGGATGGTATTGAGCCGCGCGCCGAGGATTTCGTTCGACCCGGTGCAGGTGGTGCAGGTAGGCGCGGCGTGAAATTGCGGCAGGTAGTAGCAGCCGCAGTCCGCGTCCAGCGGGCCGGTGTCGTCGCGTGTAGCGGGCGTTCGTGATGCTTGATCGTCGCCGTGGCGGGTGAACAGCCAGCCGTTGCGGGCATTGCGGGTCGGCAGCACGCAGTCGAACATGTCGATGCCCGGCGCGACGGCATCGACGATGTCCTCCGGCGTGCCGACGCCCATCAGGTAGCGCGGCTGGTCCGCCGGCAGGCGCGGCGCGGTGTGGGCGAGGATGCGCAGCATGTCCTCCTTCGGCTCGCCCACCGACAGGCCGCCGATGGCGTAGCCGTCGAAGCCGATGTCGCGTCAGTCCGGCCAGCGACTCGTCGCGCAGGTCCTCGTACATGCCGCCCTGGACGATGCCGAACAGCGCGTTCGGGTTGCCGTCGTGCGCGCGCTCGTGCTGCGCGCGCGCCCAGCGCAGCGACAGGCGCATCGAGTCCGCGCGCCTCGGCTCGCGGTCGGCCGGGTAGGGCGTGCATTCGTCGAAGATCATCACGATGTCGGAGTTCAGCACGCGCTGGATGCGCATCGATTCCTCCGGCGTCAGGAACAGGCGGTCGCCGTTGACCGGCGACTGGAACTTCACGCCCTCCTCGGTGATCTTGCGCAGCTCGCCGAGGCTGAACACCTGGAAGCCGCCGGAGTCGGTGAGGATCGGCCCGTCCCAGCCCATGAAGCGGTGCAGGCCGCCGTGGGCGCGCGATCACGTCCAGCCCCGGCCGCAGCCACAGGTGGAAGGTGTTGCCGAGCACGATCTGCGCGCCGATGTCGCGCAGTTCCGTCGGGCGCCATCGCCTTGACCGTGCCGTAGGTGCCGACCGGCATGAAGGCCGGCGTCTCGACGGCGCCGTGGGCGCAGGGTCGAGGCGTGCCGCGGCGCGCGGCGCCGTCGGTGGCGAGCGAGTTCGAATTTCATGGTGCGGCTGCGCTCGATCAGCATGGCGTCGCCGTAGCTGAAGAAGCGGTAGCGCTGCGCGATGGCGTGGCGGTAGGCGCGCGCGGATCGTCGTCGATGCCGCCGAAGGCGCGACACCAGCATCAGCAGCGTCGACTTCGGCAGGTGGAAATTGGTGAGCAGGCGGTCGACGACGCGGAAGTCGATAGCCGGGCGTGATGAAGAGGTCGGTCTCGCCGCTGCCCGGCCTGCAGCGTCGCCGTCCGCGCGCCGCCGATTCCAGCGCGCGCAGGCTGGTGGTGCCGACCGCGACCACGCGCCCGCCGCGCGGCGCGGGTCGCGCGATCGGCATCGCACCGTCGCCTGCGGCGATGTCGTAGCGCTCGCGGTGCATGCGGTGCTCGCGCGAGATCCTGCACGCGCACCGGCTGGAAGGTGCCGGCGCCGACGTGCAGCGTCACGTAGGCGACGTCGACGCCGCGCGTCGCGCAAGGCGGCCAGCAGCGGCGTCGTCGAAATGCAGGCCGGCGGTGGGCGCCGCGACCGCGCCCGGTTGTCGCGCGCATAGACCGTCTGGTAGCGCGCCTCGTCGTCGCGTCCGTCGCCGCGCGCTCGATGTAGGGCGGCAGCGGCAGCTGGCCGTGGCGCTCGAGCAGCGTCCAGCAGATCGTCGCCGGCGGAAAGCGCAGGCGGTAGAACTCGCCCTCGCGCGCCCAGCACCTCGACGTCGCAGCGCGTCCTCGAGCACGCAGCCGCGCTGCCGGCTTTGGGCGCGTGGCTGGCGCGCACCTGGGCCAGCGCCTCGTGGTCGGCCAGCATGCGCTCGACCAGCACCTCGACCTGCCCGCCGGTGTCCTTGCGCCCGAGCAGGCGCGCCTTGATCACCCGCGTGTCGTTGAACACCAGCAGGTCGCCCGGCTTCAGCAACTGCGGCAGATCGCGGAACCCGCGATCCTCAAGCGCCTTGCCCGCGCAGCACCAGCAGGCGGCTGGCGGCGCGCTCGGGCAGCGGCGTCTGGGCGATCAGTTCGGGCGGCAGGTCGTAGTCGAAGTCGTCGAGGGTCAGCGCCATCGGTTGAACGGGGCAGGTGCTTGCGCCGTGATACGCACTCTTTGCGATCGGAAGGCGCGCAAGTGTAGCGCAACCCGCATCTCCGACCGGAGCCGGGATGGCGGAAAACGAGCCGGGGAACTTTCTTCTTCCTGGCGAGTTTCGAGCGAGCGGCCATTCGTAGACGCGCGTAGCGCGGCCGTAGCCAAAATCCGCCGGTGGCGATACTGTGGGGGTTCGAGTCCCCCTCCCGCACCACGAACCCGACCGAAGTAGTCAGGGACGGTCCGATCTCCCCCGACTGGTCTCGGCTCGGTTCCGCGCGGCGCTGATCGGCGCCGCGGAATTTCCTTCCGATGGGCGGCCATCCCGCATAATCGCGTCAGATTCCGAAAGTTCCACACTTCGCATGCCCGCACCAAGAAGCCGGAAATCCGACGTGCGCAATTCCGCCGCCACCGTCGGCTACGAAGCCCAGCTCTGGCAGATGGCCGACGCGCTGCGCGGCAGCATGGACGCCGCCGAGTACAAGCACGTCTGCCTCGGCCTGCTGTTCCTGAAGTACATCTCCGACGCCTTCGAGGAGAAGCACGCCGCGCTGCTGGCCGAGAAGGCGCACGGCGCCGACCCGGAAGACCCCGACGAGTACCGCGCCCAGAGCATCTTCTGGGTGCCGCCCGAGGCGCGCTGGCCGCACCTGAAGGCGCAGGCCCGCCAGCGCACCATCGGCCAGCTCGTCGACGACGCCATGGCCGGCATCGAGCGCGACAACCCGGCGCTCAAGGGCGTGCTGCCCAAGGACTACGCCCGCCCCGCGCTCGACAAGCAGCGCCTCGGCCAGCTGATCGACCTGATCAGCAACATCAAGGTCGGCGACGAGGCCGAGCCGCGCCGAAGGACGTGCTCGGCCGCGTCTACGAGTACTTCCTCTCGCAGTTCGCCAGCGCCGAGGGCAAGAAGGGCGGCGAGTTCTACACGCCGCGCTGCGTGGTCAAGCTGCTGGTCGAGATGCTCGAGCCCTACCGCGGCCGGGTCTACGACCCCTGCTGCGGCTCGTCGGGCATGTTCGTGCAGTCGGTGGAGTTCATCCGCGCGCACGCCAAGGGCAACGGCAACGGCGGCAAGGCCAAGGCCGACATCTCGATCTACGGCCAGGAGTCGAACTACACCACCTGGCGCCTGGCGCGCATGAACCTCGCCATCCGCGGCATCGACCGGCCAGATCGCGCAGGGCGACACCTTCCACAACGACCGCCACCCGGACCTCAAGGCCGACTTCATCCTCGCCAACCCGCCCTTCAACATCTCCGACTGGGGCGGCGAGCGCCTGCGCGACGACAAGCGCTGGCAGTACGGCGCGCCGCCGGCGGGCAACGCCAACTTCGCCTGGGTGCAGCACATCGTCCACCACCTCGCGCCCGCGGGCGTGGCCGGCTTCGTGCTCGCCAACGGCTCGATGTCGTCCAACCAGTCCGGCGAGGGCGAGATCCGCAAGAGCCTGATCGAGGCCGACCTCGTGGACTGCATGGTCGCGCTGCCGGGCCAGCTCTTCTACTCGACGCAGATCCCCGCGTGCCTGTGGTTCCTCGCCGCGACAAGAAGCGACCCCTCGCCCGCGCGAGACGGCAGGGTGCGGGCGCGACCGCCGCGGCGCAGGTGCTCTTCATCGACGCCCGCAAGCTCGGGCCGCTGGTGGACCGCACCCACCGCGAGCTGACCGACGAGGACATCGCCCGCATCGCCGACACCTACCACGCCTGGCGCGGCGAGACCGATTCCGCGCGAGAGCCGGGGTGCAGGCGTACGCGGACGTGCCCGGCTTCTGCAAGAGCGCGCCGCTGGACGAGGTGCGCAAGCACGGCCACGTGCTCACGCCCGGCCGCTACGTCGGCGCCGAGGCGCAGGAGGACGACGGCGAGCCGTTCGAGGAGAAGATGCGGCGGCTCACCGCGACGCTGCGCGAGCAGCAGGCCGAGGCCGCGAAGCTGGATGCCGCCATCGCCGCCAACCTGAAGGAGCTTGGGTATGGCGGGTGAGTGGCGCGACGTGCCACTTGGCGAACTGTCACCGACGCTCGAGACGGCGATCGCGTCGAGCGAGCCACGCACGATCGGACCGTTCGCGGTCTCGCATGAGGCCGACATCTACGTCACCGACGGCGTGCCGTCGATGCGCTGGCATCAACGTATCGGACGACGCCGCAGCGACTGGCGACATCGTACTCGGCTCCGAGGAAGGCGACGATACTCGTGCGATGCATCGTGATCCTTGGCGAGCAGGTCGCCAGTGCTGCGTCGCATCGGACAGCCGATCGTGCCGCGATCGGTCAGCAGTCGCACGTCATTCGCGAGCTCGATGCAAGCGACTGCGATCACGGCTTCTTCGATCTACTGCTTCATCGGCACTGCGTTCAGCCGACTACGTGCGCAGCACTGCGAGCACGCGGCACAGCGGCACTCCGGCACATCAGCGCTCGATCGACTCGAGCGATTCCGATGCCGCTTCCGCCGCTCGCCGAACAACGCGCCATCGCCCACATCCTCGGCACGCTGGACGACAAGATCGAGCTGAACCGGCGGATGAACGAGACGCTGGAGGCGATGGCGCGGGCGCTCTTCAAGTCGTGGTTCGTGGACTTCGACCCCGTCCGCGCCAAGGCCGAAGGCCGCGACCCCGGCCTCCCCAAGCCCCTCGCCGACCTCTTCCCCGACCGCCTCGTCGACTCCGAACTCGGCGAGATTCCGGAGGGGTGGGAGGTCGGCCGATCGCTCGACCGACGCGCGGCTGTTGAGCGGCGGAACGCCGAAGACCGATCGAGCCCGAGTACTGGGACGGCGCGATCCGCATGGGCCAGTGCGAAGGACGTCTCGCAGTCGACGGATCGTTCCTGGTCGAGACCGAGCGGACGATCACTGAGCGGGCCTCGACGACGAGCGCTACGCAGGTGATTCCGCGCTCTGCTCGAGTCGTGGTCGCCCGCGGCGTCGACGACCGGTCGCATGGTGCTGTTCGGGTCGCGACATGGCGATGAATCAGACATGTCTATCGCGCTCGCGACGACCACGCGAGATGCTCGCTTCGCGCTGCTACTGCCGACTGTCGCGAGCGAGATCGATGCGACTGGTACATGCGGCGCCACGGCTCGTGTCTTCGACACCATCACGACGAGCACTTTCGCATCGTCGCGCGTCGTCCTCCCGCCGCAGCCGTGCTGCAGGCGTTCGAGCGCGCGTGCGGCGCCGCTGTTTGCAGCGCGTCGTTGAAGCGCATCTGCGAGTCGCCGCACCCTCGCCGCCCTGCGCGACACGCTGCTGCCCAAGCTCATCTCCGGCGAACTGCGGGTGAAGGACGCCGAGAAGCTCGTCGCGAGGGCCGCGTGATGGCGCAGGCTGCACCCGGCGGCGAAGTCCTCGTCTACGAGGCGCCCGACGGCGGCGTGCGGGTGGACGTCAGGCTCGACCGCGACACGGTCTGGCTGACCCAGCGGCAGATGTCTGAGCTGTTCGAGACAACGCCCGAGAACGTGCTGATGCACCTGAAGAACATCTATGCCGACGGTGAGCTGGACGAGCCGGCAACTGCTAAGGATTTCTTAGCAGTTCGCTTGGAAGGCAAGCGGCAGGTGCAGCGGCAGCTCAAGCACTACAACCTGGACGCAATCATCTCGGTGGGCTATCGCGTCAATTCCCGCCGCGGCGTTCGCTTCCGCCAATGGGCGACCCGCACGCTGCGCGAGCACCTGGTGCGCGGCTACACGATCAACCAGCAGCGCTTCGAGCACAACGCGCGCGAGCTGGAAGCTGCGCTGGCGCTGGTGCGCAAGGCCGCCGCCGGCGAGGCGCTGACGCACGGATCAGGGACGCGGGCTGGTCGATGTCATCGCCCGCTACACGCAGACCTTCCTGCTCCTGCAGCGCTACGACGAGGGCTTGCTGGTCGAGCCGAAGGGCATCGCTGGCGGCGTGCTGCCGCCTGTGGGCGAGGCGCGCGCCGCCATCGCGCGCCTCAAGCACGACCTGCTCGCGCGCGGCGAGGCGACCGATCTGTTCGGACGCGAGCGCGAAGAGGGGCTGGCCGCCTTGCTCGGCAACCTCGACCAGAGCGTGTTCGGCGAGCCGGCCTACCCGACGATCGAATCGAAGGCCGCGCACCTGCTGTACTTCGTCATCAAGAACCACCCGTTCGCCGACGGCAACAAGCGCATCGGCTCGTTCCTGTTCGTCGAGTTCCTGCATCGCAACGGGCGGCTGATCCGCAATGGCGAGGCCGTGATCAACGATGTCGGGCTGGCCGCGCTCGCGCTGCTGGTGGCCGAGTCGGCGCCGAAGGACAAGGAGGTGATGATCCGGCTGGTGATGAACATGCTCGCGGAGCCGGCCGCGTGAGCGCGATTCACCGAATCCGTCGTCGAGGAGGCCGCCCTCGCCTGGCTCGAGAGCGCCGGCTGGCAGGTCCGCAACGGCGCCGAGATCGCCCCCGGCGAGCCCGCGGCCGAGCGCGACGACTACGGGCAGGTGGTCCTGGCGCAGCGGCTGCGCGATGCGCTCGCGCGGCTCAACCCGGCGCTGCCCGCCGAGGCGCTGGACGACGCCTTCCGCAAGCTGACGCGGCCCGAAGGCGCCGACCTCATCGTGCGCAACCGCGCGCTGCACCGGCTGCTGGTGGATGGCGTGACGGTCGAGTACCGCGACGCCGACGGCAGCATCCGCGGCGCGCAGGCGCGGGTGATCGACTTCGACGACCCGGCGGGCAACGACTGGCTGGCGGTCAACCAGTTCACCGTCGTCGAGAACAAGCACACGCGGCGGCCGGACGTGGTGCTGTTCGTCAATGGCCTGCCGCTGGCGGTGATCGAGCTGAAGAACGCCGCCGACGAGAACGCCACGATCTGGAGCGCCTTCCAGCAGCTCCAGACCTACCAGGCGGAGGTGCCGGCGCTGTTCGCGCCGAACGCGCTGCTCGTCGTCTCCGACGGCGTGGAGGCGCGCGTCGGCACGCTCGGCGCCGGGCGCGAGTGGTTCAAGCCCTGGCGCACCATCGCGGGCGAGACGCTGGCCGACGCGCACCTGCCGGAGCTGCAGGTGGTGCTCGAGGGCGTGTGCGAGCCGCGGCGCTTCCTCGACCTGCTGCGCGACTTCATCGTGTTCGAGGACGACGGCGGCCGCATCGTCAAGAAGATGGCCGGCTACCACCAGTTCCACGCGGTGCAGGTGGCGGTGGGCGAGACGCTGCGCGCGGCCGAGCTGGCGCGCGCGGATCGGGTGGCGCGAGCCGCCGGGCCGGTACGAGGCGGGCCGCAAGCCGGGCGGCGAGCCCGGCGACCGGCGCGTCGGCGTGGTCTGGCACACGCAGGGCTCGGGCAAGAGCCTGACGATGGCGTTCTACGCCGGCCGCGTCATCCGCGAGCCGGCGATGGAGAACCCGACCCTCGTCGTGCTCACCGACCGCAACGACCTCGACGACCAGCTCTTCGGCACCTTCGCGCGCTGCCGCGACCTGCTGCGCCAGCCGCCGGTGCAGGCCGAGAGCCGCGCGCACCTGCGCGAGCTGCTCAGCGTGGCGGCGGGCGGCGTGGTGTTCACCACCATCCACAAGTTCTTCCCCGAGGAGAAGGGCGACCGGCACCCGATGCTCTCCGACCGGCGCAACATCGTCGTCATCGCCGACGAGGCGCACCGCAGCCAGTACGACTTCATCGACGGCTTCGCGCGCCACATGCGCGACGCGCTGCCGCACGCCTCGTTCATCGGCTTCACCGGCACGCCGATCGAGCTGGCCGACGCCAACACGCGCGCGGTGTTCGGCGACTACATCAGCGTCTACGACATCCAGCGCGCCGTGCAGGACGGCGCCACGGTGCCGATCTACTACGAGAGCCGGCTGGCCAAGCTGGCGCTCGACGAGGCCGAGCGGCCGAAGATCGACCCGGAGTTCGAGGAGGCGACCGAGGGCGAGGAGGTCGAGCGCAAGGAGAAGCTCAAGACCAAGTGGGCGCAGCTCGAGGCGGTGGTCGGCGCCGAGAAGCGGCTCGAGCTGGTCGCCCGGGACATCGTCGAGCACTTCGAGAAGCGGCTCGAGGCGATGGACGGCAAGGCGATGATCGTCTGCATGAGCCGGCGCATCTGCGTCGAGCTGTACCGCGAGATCGTCGAAGCTGCGGCCGGACTGGGACGGCGACGACGACGAGCACGGCGCGATCAAGGTCGTGATGACCGGCTCGGCGTCCGACCCGGCCGACTGGCAGCCGCACATCCGCAACAAGCCGCGGCGCGAGGCGCTGGCCAAGCGCTTCCGCGACCCGAAGGACCCGTTCAAGCTCGTCATCGTGCGCGACATGTGGCTCACCGGCTTCGACGCGCCGAGCCTGCACACGATGTACGTCGACAAGCCGATGCGCGGGCACGGGCTGATGCAGGCGATCGCGCGCGTCAACCGCGTGTTCAAGGACAAGCCCGGCGGGCTGGTGGTGGACTACCTCGGGCCTGGCGCAGGAGCTGAAGCAGGCGCTGGCCACCTACACCGAGAGCGGCGGCACCGGGCGGACGGCGCTCGACCAGGACGAGGCGGTCGCGGTGATGCTGGAGAAGTACGAGGTCTGCTGCGGCCTCTTCCACGGCTTCGACTGGTCGAAGTGGACGACCGGCACGCCGCCGGAGCGGCTGGGCCTGCTGCCGGCGGCGCAGGAGCACATCCTGGCGCAGGAGGACGGCAAGGAGCGCTGCGTGCGGCGCGGTGCGCGAGCTGTCGCAGGCCTTCGCGCTGGCGGTGCCGCACGACGAGGCGCTGCGCATCCGCGACGACGTGGCGTTCTTCCAGGCGGTGCGGGCGGTGCTCGCCAAGCGCGCGCCCGGCGACGCGCGGCCCGAGGAGGACATCGACCACGCCGTCCGGCAGATCATCTCGCGGGCCGTCGCGCCCGAGGGCGTGATCGACATCTTCGCCGCGGCCGGGCTCGAGAAGCCCGACATCTCGATCCTCTCCGACGAGTTCCTGGCCGAGGTGCGCGGGATGCCGCAGCGCAACCTCGCCGTCGAGCTGCTGCAGAAGCTGCTCAAGGGCGAGATCGGCGACCCGCCGGCGCAAGAACGTCGTCCAGGCGCGCTCCTTCGCCGAGATGCTGGAGCAGACGATCCGCCGCTACCAGAACCGCGCCATCGAGGCGGCGCAGGTGATCGAGGAGCTGATCGGGCTGGCGAAGGAGATGCGCGAGGCCGCACGCGCGCGGCGAGAGCTCTGGGCTGTCCGAGGACGAGCTGGCCTTCTACGACGCGCTGGAGACCAACGACAGCGCGGTCAAGGTGCTGGGCGACGAGACGCTGCGCGACCATCGCGCGGGAGCTGGTCGAGACCGTGCGCGCCAACGTCACCATCGACTGGACGCTGCGCGAGAACGTGCGCGCGCAGCTGCGCGTGCTGGTGAAGCGCATCCTGCGCAAGTACGGCTATCCGCCGGACAAGCAGGAGAAGGCGACGCAGACGGTGCTGGAGCAGGCCGAACTGCTCATCCGAGGGCTGGGCCGCGGCCGCCTGAAACGATTCGAACTCTGGCGATACGGCGTGCTGGTTCCGTGTCAGGAGGCCGCCGAAACCAGAGCGGCGAATCGCCTGCTATCCCTTGGCCGGATCCGGTTTCGAGTTGCTCTTGGTACGGGCCGAACCTTCTCGCTCCAGTGCCTCCACCCAGGCATCACGGCGTGCGACAACGCTGGGAAACAGCGAGTCGTGCAGCATGCTCAGGGCAAAGATCTCGCGCGCCACCTCCGGCGGGAACCCCTGCTTGCGCCGATCGTCGGCCACCATGAGTTCGCTGAAATAACCGTCGATCGCCGGCGTCCCCCACAGATCCGCCAGCCGATCCACGACATGGGGAAAGCGCTGCGCGGTGTGGTGGGGAAACTTCCCGGCGTGCGCTCCAAGAAGAGAATGCAGCCTATGCTGGTCCGCGGTCATCCTTGTTCTCCTCCCCGGCGCTGCCGTCGGGCCGTGGCGGGCCGACGGGAATTCGCCGTCCCCGGATCGAATCCGCCAAACTTCACGGCATCGTCGCTGAGCGTCGTGCCACTGCCTGGCCGATCCGTCGGCGTCAGGCGAACTGCGACTGCGTCGTCGAATTTCTTCCTCGGATTCATCTGGTCGTCCTCGTTCGGAGGGCAATGACTGTCCTGATTATAGGAGCCCCGCCGCTGACAGCGCGAGCCCGACAGCCCGACTGCCAACGCCGGTCCGGTGGCGCCGGGGGCAACAACTTCGTCTGCTTCGACGCCTCACGGGTTCCCTACCCATGCGTCCCCATCCCGGCCCCTGGCAGGTCACGCTGTGTTGCGCCCGGAGGTCGGGATTTGCCGGGGGAAAGAGATCCTCTTTCAGCAGGCTGCGACAACTTGCCGCACAGCAAAAACTATCTGATCTTCCTGATATTCTCATGAAAATGTCAGAAATTGTCCTACACGATTGCGAATTCGCAATCGGTCTTTGCCCTCCTTCTGCTAAATAAGCGTCTGCTTATCAATTAAATCAGCGTTTGCTGATTAAGGTCCGCCTTGTACTGTGGAGGAGATCGCGGTGCGGGCTCATCTACTCGATTACCGGCACTTACGCGGATCCGGGGAAGAAGTCGAAGTGCGACCACACCCAGCGCCTCGCGGCGGAGCTGGAGCAGAAACACGGAAAACCGCGTGAGCGGGCCTCCCCCGACGACTGGTCGTTTCGCGACATGTCGGTCGAGGAATATCGCGGCGTGAGGCTGTACGCGCCCCATTGTCGCAGCGGGCGCTGTTCGATCATCTACAGGGACGAGGCAGCGAAGACGCCGGCGCCACCACCCGAAGGCCAAAATAGACCGGCCCATTGAGGACGGGACGATAGGCCAGCGAATCCGGCTTCTGTTTGGGTCCGCGCCATCGGTTGAACGGGGCAGGTGCTTGCGCCATAATGCGCGCTCTCTTCGATCGGACGGCGCGGCGGTGTAGGGCAGCCGCGCATCCGCGATCGGAGCCGGGATGGCGGAATTGGTAGACGCAGCGGACTCAAAATCCGCCGGTGGTAACACTGTGGGGGTTCGACTCCCCCTCCCGGCACCAAGATAAATCAGGTAATTACAGACAATCGCCGACCGGCGGCAACGCTCGAAGCATTGCCTTGGGGCACTGGGGGGACACGTCCAGAGAGAGATCTGCAACAAATCGCAAGCAACCTTTGCACGAGGGATGGATGTCAGGGGGCTCTCACAGTTGATGGCTTCTGACTTGCCCACCATCCAATTTGGCCCGGCACTGGGCCAGAGGGAAAAAGACTCCCCGTGAGACTCTCCAGACTGTACCAGCCGCGCAATCCGCAGTTCTGGCTGCTGATCGTCCTCAATCTTCTGTCGTCCGCCATCTCGTTCATCCTGCGTACCTACGAGCTGCCGGCTTTGGTCGCCTTGGTACTGGCAGGCTTTGCCATTGCGAACGTGGTCATCGGGATCCGCATCGCCTTATGCCTGATGAAAGGGGAGCCACTGGAGACACCGACTACAGATAATCAGCCTTGATCGATGTGTTGGCTAAGATAATTCTGTTTTTCTTTTGATTCGCGAACGGCTACTCTTCGTCGCGTCGCCCCCATACCGACAGGAGACATCGATGAAATTTCTTTCTGTACTGGCCGTTGTGCTGACGTTGGGCCTGACGCTTACCACCGGCGATGCCGAAGCCGCCAAGCGACTGGGCTCCGGCAAGTCCACCGGCATGCAGCGCCAGATGACGCCGCCGGCCAAGGCGCCCGATGCCGCGCCGGCCCCGGCGGCGGCCGCTTCCGCCAAGGCACCCGCCGCCCCGCAAGCCCAGGCCGGCCGCTCCTGGATGGGTCCGATCGCCGGCCTGGCCGCCGGTCTGGGCCTCGCCGCCCTGGCCTCGCATTTCGGTTTCGGGGAAGAACTCGCGTCCTTCCTGATGATGGCCCTGATTGGATTGGCCGTGATGGTCGCCATCGGCTTCTTCATGCGCAAACGCGCGGCCGCGCGGCAGCCAGCCCTCGCCGGGGCTCACGGCCTTCAATATTCCGCCGGCGGTGCTGAGCCGGCCGCGCCCGCGTCGCGAAGCTACGACGTTGCGCTGCCTGGCTCCAGTGCCGGCGCAGCTGCCACCGGCTCCAGCATTCCCGCCGATTTCGATGTGGCTGGCTTCGTGCGCAACGCCAAGGTTCACTTCATCCGCCTGCAGGCAGCGAACGATGCCCGTAACCTGGAAGACATCCGCGAGTTCACCACGCCCGAAATGTTCGCCGAATTGAAGATGACTTTCAGCGAGCGAGGCGACGTGGCTCAGGAAACCGACGTTGTCGCCATCGAGGCCGATGTCATCGAGGTGGTCGAAGAGGAAAACCGCTACGTGGTGAGTGTGCGGTTCAGTGGCCAGATCCGGGAAGACAACGGCCCCGTCGAAGCCATCGACGAGATCTGGCATCTGGTCAAACCCCGCAGCGGCAAGGGCGGGTGGCTCCTGGCCGGTATTCAGCAACTGCAATAGCGGTTGCGCGGTTCTTACCATTCCTTCCCCGTGCGTCAGGCCAGCGATCCCTTCCCCTTCCCCCCCGCTGGTTTGACGCCGTTTTTTGTTTCCGCCGTCCGCAACCCTACGCCGCTTGGGTCGCGCGAAAGATTGGTAGCCTCCTGTAACTGGGTTCAGGTTCTTACTTGCAACGCGGTTGAATGTACGGCTGCGTCCCTCACGATGCGCCAATGCTGATCGGGTAATTGGTCGATCCTTTCGCCCCCTCGGCGTCACTCGGGAACAGGTCAAGACTGTCGGGCCAATGTGACGGTCGACAGGACGGTGCGCGATCAGGTGCGGGCGCAATTGCGCGCGCTGGCAAAGCGCATCCTGCGCACGCACGGCTATACTGCCGGCAAGCAGGAGAAGGGGAAGCGGACGGTGCTGGAACGCGTCGAGCGGAATTCCACCGAACGGGTCGCGGCCTGAGGCGCGGATCCGCTGCTCAGGCGTGCATGCGCGGTACCGTGTGTAGCAGCATGGCGGCGACGTAGAAGATCACCACCAGAATGAACAATGCGGGGATCGACGCCAGGGCCCACTTGACCATGAACACGACCATGGACCAGAAGCTCATCCTGATGTCGGTGACCACCACTTCCTGTCTCTCTGCCATAGGGCTGTCCTCGGTCAAACCTGCTGTCGGTACGCCACCGCGCCGGGATGGACGCGGCGCGCTGCGCTGCAACGGCTGCGTCAGGTGATCTCTGGCACCAACTTGATGGTGCGGCACGGACACTCGGCGCCGCAGATGCCGCAGCCTTTGCAGCAGTCGTAGTTGAACTCGAAGCGCTTGCCCGGGCCGCGCCTTATCACGGCATTGTCGGGGCAGACGCCGCAGCAGTTGTCGCCCTCGAAGGAGTTGCCGCAGGAGCAGCGGCGCGCCTCGAACAGGGCGTTCGATTCGTCCGGCCCGCCCACCGCCTCCTCGAAACTGGACTGCCGGCGCACCACGTCCAGCGCCGGCTGCACCAACTTCGGCGCATCTCAGCAGCACCAGGTGTTGATCTTGTCGATGCTGGCGAGTTCGTGGGACTCCGGCGGCACGTGCTTCGTGCCGCGCAGCCAGGCGTCAACGTGCTTTGCCGCCTGCTTGCCGTGGCCGATGGCGACGCTGGCGGTGCGCTCCGACGGAACCATGTCGCCGCCGGCGAAGATGCCGGGCAGGTCGCCATCATCGACGCATCAACCTTGTTTCGCGCGTGCGGCGGTGGACGATGATGGCGTCTTCACATGGCGCAAACCGGCCTCGCGCCGGCATGCGCAATCAAGTCAAGCCGTGCTCGGCTTTGCTGTGTTGTTCCTGCGACCTGAACTGGTTGAAGCGCGGCAGGAACTTGTCCCAGTCGATGATGTGGGCGTCGATCTCCGGGCCGTCGATGCAGGCGTGCTTGCGCACCAGCTTGCCGTCGATCGTCACCGGCACCATGCAGGCGCCGCACATGCCGGTGGCGTCCACCATGATCGAGTTCAGGCTGGCGACGGTGCGCACGCCGTAGGGCTTGGTCAGGTCGCTGACCGCCCGCATCATCAGCGGCGGGCCGATGGTGACGACCTCGCGCGATCTTGCGGCCCTTCGCCGGCCTGCGCCTTCTTCAGCATCGTCCTCCAGCGGCGCCGGTGACGAAGCCCTTGACGCCGAAGCTGCCGTCGTTGGTGGTGTAGATCACGTCGAGCTGGTCGCCGAACTCCGCCTGCAGCTGCCCGACGCGCTCGTCCTCGCCGGTCCAGAACAGCAGGTCCTGGCGTGCGGAAGCCGGAGATCAGCGTCACGTGGTTGCCCAGGCGCAGATGCTCGCGCATGATCGGATAGACCGGCGGCAGGCCGACGCCGCCGGCGGTGAACACCACCGTCTCGTCGGCCGGCGTAGCGGTGCAGCTCGCTGGGCTGGCCGAGCGGACCGGCGATGCCGGCGAAGGCCTCGCCGACCTTCATCTTGTTCATGAGCGATGGTGCTGGTGCCCATGCCCTGGATCGACCAGGTCGATGGTGCCCGTCTCCGCGTCCCAGTCGGCCAGCGTCAGCGGGATCAGTTCGCCCTTGTCCCAGGCCAGCACGCGCACGAACTGTCCCGCCTGGGCCGCCTTGGCGACCAGCGGCGCGCTGCACCACGAACTCGACGATGCCGTCGGCCAGTTCGATCTTCTCGACGATCGTGGCGCGGGTCTGGCCGAGCTCGGTGTAGCGCTCGGCGTTGGCGACCAGCGCCTTGATCTCGCTCGGCGTGAATGGGATCTCGCCGACGATCTGCGCGCCGCCGCCTGGCCGTCGCCGGCCGCACGGATGGCGGTCGAGCCGCCGCGCGCGGCGTCGCCGCCGGAGTAGACGTCCTCGATCGAGGTCTCCTGCGAGCCCTGCTCGACTTCGATCGTGCCCCACTTGGTGGTCTTCAGGTCGGGCTCGGCGTCCTTGATGATCGGATTGGCGGTGTTGCCGAGCGCCATGATCGCCAGATCGACCGCCATCGTCTCGGTCTTGCCGGTGGCGACCGGGCTGCGCCGGCCCGAGGCGTCCGGCGGCGCCGAGCTCGATGACGTCGAGCACGGCGTGGCGTGACGAAGTGGGTCTTGCTCGTCGCCGATGAACTCGCGCGGCGCGCGCAGCACCTTGAGCTCGATGCCTTCCTCGAGCGCGTGGTGCAGTTCCTCGACGCGCACCGGCATCTCGCTCTGGGTGCGGCGATAGACGATGGTGACGTTGCCGCCGAGGCGCCGCGCCGTGCGCGCCGCGTCCATGGCGGTGTTGCCGCCGCCGATGACGATGACCTGCTTGCCCTTGCGTCTCCGGCAGCGGTGTCTCGTAGCCTTCGTCGATGCGCCCTGCATCAGATTGACGCGGGTGAGGAATTCGTTGGCCGACATCACGCCGAGCAGGTGCTCGCCCGGCACGTTCATGAAGCGCGGCAGGCCGGCGCCGGTGCCGACGAAGATCTTCCAGAAGCCGGCGTCCTTGAGGTCCTCGAGCGTGGCGGTCTTGCCGACGACGAAGTTGCGTGACGAACTTGCCGCCGAGCGCCGTCGATCTTGCCGACCACGTCGTCGATCAGCTCGTTCGGCAGGCGGAACTCCGGGAATGCCGTAGCGCAGCACGCCGCCGAGCTCGTGGAAGGCCTCGAACACGGTGACCGGGAAGCCTTCCGCCGACAACAGATAGGCGTTGATCAGGCCGGCCGGGCCGGAGCCGACGACCGCGATCGGCGGCTTGTCGGCCTTGGCCCAGGGATTGACGAAGCCGACCTGCTGCGGTTCGGGCGACGCCTTCGGCGTTGATCAGCTTGTCGCGCTGCGGCAGGTACCACTCGAGCTGGCCGATCTCGATCGGCCGGCCGGTGTGGGTGCAGACGCCCTGGCACTGCAGCTCCTGCGGGCAGACGCGGCCGGTGACGTTGGGCAGCGGATTGCAGCTCTCGATCAGCTCGAGCGCCTCGCGGAACTTGCCCTGGCCCAGCAGGTCGCAGCATCTCCGGGATGTGGATCTTCACCGGGCAGCCGCCCTTGGTCTCGGCCTTGCCGTCGACATGCACGCCGATCTCGCACGGGCCGGTCCTCGCACTGCTTGTCGCGCAGCACCTCGAGCCAGACGAACAGCTCGACCTCGCGCGGGCTGTAGCCCTGGCTCATGTAGCCGAGATAGCCCTGGTTCACCAGGTCGAAGTCGCTGCGCGCGCTCCTCGGCCGGACGGATGTAGGGCGGAATGCTGTTCTGGCCCGGCCAGCCCTCCGACAGCCCCTTGAACATCGGGTAGCGGTCGGACAGATGCACGTCGATCGCGTGGATGAACTTGCGCTTGAACTTGAGCGGCACGTCCCAGATGAAGCGCAGCAGCACCGTGCTCATGTCGTCGTCGCGCAGCAGCAGGTTCCAGAGCGTCCGTGGTGAATGTCGGCGCCGAGTTCCTCCTGCTGGAACTCCCAGACGATCGCCTGCATGCCGTCGGCGATGAACACGTCGCGGAAGCGACTGCGGATCGCTCAGCAGCCGCCGCTGCAACAGCGTCGAGCTGCTTCTGGAACACGCTCGACCGCCTCGCTCTGCTCGAGCGCCTCGAGCTCGGCTCGGCGTGCGTCTCGAGCGCGCGTGGTGGCCTGCCGGTAGCGCTCGCAGGTCGTCGCTGGACCCGCGTTGGACGGTCGGCAGTGCTCATCGAATGATCTCCGCATCGCAGTTGGCGGCGACGCGCGTGATCCGGCGCTTCAGCTCCGGCGTGACGCTTGACGCGTGTCGAGCGACGCCCGGAATCACGCTGGCCGACTTCCTTGGTCTCGCCGTCGACGACGATCGTGGTCTTCTCGAACAGCTCGCTGACGTCCTGGTAGCAGGTCTTGCAGTTGGTGCACTTGGCCAGGTCCTCCTCGGCGATCGTCGACCAGCGGCCCGCGCCGCTCGACTGCCGCAGCGGGCGGCGCTGCCGGCGCAGCCGTCGGTGCGCCGAGCGCCGAGCACCGGCACGGCGGCGAACGCCGGCCCGGCCGGCGCGCTCGGACGACGCCGCCAGCTCGGACATGCGCGCGGGCGATGGTGTCGAGCGAGGACTCGCGCTCGCTTCACCGACTCCTGGTACTGCGCGCTGCAGGCTCTCGAGCTCGGCGCGGTGGCTCGGCGTCGCAGCTGCTCGACGTGGAGGCCGCCGAGGTACTGCAGCGTGCGCCAGTACTTGCGCCGCTCCTCGACCAGATGGACGATCGCGCTGCGAGACCTCCAGCTTGATCAGGCTGCTTGTCGTCGTCGGTCGACCAGACGAACGGCGTCTTGCCGTCGCGGTCCGCCGGACTCAGGTCGACGTACTCGTGCACCGGCACGCGCGTTCGGCGTCGCCGGTGAGCTTGCGGAACTGCTTCTTGAAGCGGGTCTCGCTGCAGGGCGAAGTCGGCCGGCGTCAGCGGCACGTCCAGGCAGCTTGGTCGTGCCGTCCTCGACATACTCGAGCGTCGTCGTCGCTCCAGTCCTTGTCGAGGTCCGGGTTGCCGTCGAGCGAGAAGCGCTCGTGCAGCGTCGCGCCGCGGCGCGGATCGTGCACGAACACCGGGTTCATGCGGCTCTCCACCGCCAGCCGCGCGTGCCGGCTGGCGGCGTCGTCGGCGATGCCGTGCTCGGCCTGGCAGGGCGTGTAGACGTCGAGCACCGCCGGCGACGTCGTTGTAGTTCAGGAACTCCATGACGTTCTTCAGGAAGTGCCCCTGCAGCGCCGTGCGTGGTCTGCACCACGAACACGTTCGGATGGAAGGCGGCGATCAGGCCGAGTTCCTTGCGGTCCTCCTGCTTGCCGCTGTGGGCGGTGCCGAAGCGCGCTGAGGTCGGAGTCCTGGCCGGTGAAGCTCGCCGTCGAGGCCTGGCCGCCGGTGTTCGAATAGGCGCCGGTGTTGAGCACCACGACCTTGATCGGCGTGTCGGTCGCACAGCAGGCGCGACAGCGCGCCGAAGCCGATGTCGTAGGTGGCGCCGTCGCCGCCCATGCTGATCACCGTCGGCAGCAGCGCCAGCTCCTCCGGCGGTGAACTGGTTCCAGTCGAAAGTCTTGAAGAACTTGTCGTGGATCTCCGGATCGTAGGCGTCGTCCAGTTCGAGCTTGGCGATGCGCAGCGCGCGGATGTCGTCGACCGCGCCGGCGGTCAGGCCCTCGAAGATGCCCTTGGCGAGCGCCGGGGTGTCCTGGAACAGGCTGTTCACCCACGGATCGTTGTAGGGGTTGAACGGGAAGGTCGAGGCATACACGCTGCTGCAGCCGGTCGCGTTGGCGATCACCGCGCTCGCCGGGCCGTTGCCGGTCGGGCCGCTCTCGAAGCAGGTAGAGCCGCTTCTCCAGCGTCTCGAGCGCGCTGCGCGATGCGCTCGCGCCGCTCGGGTCCTGCTCGTCGGTGCTGCACCGTCGACGGCTTGGCGTTCAGGCGCTCGATCAGGCCTTCGAGCTCGCGGATGTGCTCCTGGCGCCGCTCGGTCGTGGATGGCGTGGTTGGTCGCCATGACCAGGCGGATCGCCGTCACCTCGCCGCAGCCGCGGCAGGCGCCGTGGCCGCCGGTGGTGGCGTAGTAATTGTTGCGATCGAGCATCAGGCGCTTGGTGTCGCCGTCGGGCTTGGTGGCGCCGTCGACGAAGCGCGCCGGCGTGTTCGGCAGTGCTGGCTGAGGAACTCGAAGCGCGCCTGCAGGTTTCGAGCATGACCGGCATCCTGCTGCACGCGCGACCAGCGCGCCCGGGCCGCAGACGTCGACGCACTCGAGGCAGCCGGTGCACTTCCACGGGTCGATGGCGACCGAATAGAGGCCGCCGCTGCCGGGCATGGTCTTCTCCATGGCGTCGAAGAACGGCCGCGTCTTGGCGACCGGGATAGACGCGACAGCATCTCGGCGAGCTTGCCGAAATTGCGCCGCAGCACGGCGCTTGTCGGTGTCCAGCGTGCTGCCGCCGCCTCGGCGACCATCTCGTGGAGCGGCTTGCGGCTCCTTGGCCTGCGCGATAGATCTCGCGCACCGCGTCGGTCAGCGCGTAGACCTGCGCCGCGCATCGCCTCGCTGCTGCGGCTTCGGCGACGTCGAGCTTGCTGGATGGCCGTCGAGCAGCAGGTCGTGGATGTCGTGCACCGTGTTCGGGATCGCGGCGTCCGGGCAGACCAGCGCGCATTCCATGCAGCCGGTGCACAGGTCGGCGTTGAACTCCGGCACGTCGCGGCGGAACAGGCCCTTGTCCTTCCACGCGGCGCTGCCGGCCGGCATGAACATGCCGGTGCCCGGCAGCACCGGCGCCTCGGCGATCGTGCCGTCGCGGAAGCGGCTGGCGACCATGTCGTCGTAGTAGTCGCGGTCGAGGAAGCCGGCGCTCGGCGCGCGCCGCTGGCGCGGCACATCGCCGCCGAGATCGCGACGCCGCGGCTGCTGGCGCTGACGGTGCTTGTTCCGCCTCGGCGAAGGCCGGCATCGTCGTAGTCCACCTTGCTGCGTCGCCTCGAGGCCTTCGCGGATCACCGCCATGTTGCCTTCGACGACGGCGCCGCCCTTGCCGCCGAACTTCTTGGAGATCTGCTGGCGGATCTTCTCCAGGATGCACGTCGGCAGGCGCTCGGCGCGACACGCGGTCCACATGGCCGCAGACCGCGCCGATGAAGGCGATGCCCATCATGCGGGTTTCCAGATCCGGCGTCGGCGCATGCTTCTTGGCCACGCGCGAAGGCGTCGACGACGAAGAAGTTGATCTTCTTGTCGCGGATGGTCTTGCGCGCCTGCGCGCGGCAGTTCCTTCCAGACCTCGAGTGGCGGAGAGGTTGCGACTGCATCATGAAGGTGCCGCCGTCCACCAGGCCGCGCAGCGGATTGGTGTGGCTGAACACCTTGTGGTCGGGCGAGATGACGATCTCGACGTCTTCGAGCTCGGCGTTGGTGATCTTGACCGGCTCGGGGCTGAGCGTGATGTAGTAGTTGGTCGGCGCGCCGCTCTTCTCCGAGCCGTACTTCGGCGCCGACTTCGAGTGCAGGTCGAGCACGCCGGCGAGGATGTCGGTCAGCAGCTTGCCGGTGGCGATGGTGCCGTAGCCGCCCACCGAGTGGAAGCGGACGCGGAACGCCGTCTGCGGCAGCAGGTGCGGGTTGGTCGCTCGGTCTCGAGCGCCATCAGCTCGGTCTCGGGATAGGCGGCCTTCAGCCTGGCCTGCAGCTCGGCGACGCGCGGCGAGGGGTTCTTGGTGAAGAACTGCGAGCCGAGATAGACGAAGCGGCGCCTGCCGGCCGTCTCCATGTTCTTGAACGCGGCGATCAGGTGGCGCGGCTGCAGGTCGTGGGCGCCGAGGCCGAAGATCGCGGTGGTGATGTTCGGCAGCTGCGTCGATCGCCGGAATGCCCGGGTGGCGCACGCCGTCGGCGTTCTCGCGCGCCTTGAACAGCGCCTGCGTCACCAAGCTGGTCAGCGCGGTCGACGTCGGAGCGCTCCAGCACGGTGACCGCCTTCTTGCCCGTTCAGCGCGGCGACCAGCTCGGCTTCCGGGAAGGGCTGCAGCAGCTTGATCGAGACGCACGCCGACCTTCTTGCCCTGGCCGCGCAGATAGGTGGCGACCGCCTCGGCGTCGTCGGTGACCGAGCCGAGGCCGACCATCACGGTCTCGGCGTCGTCGCACATGAAGGTCTTGATCGGGCGCGTAGTCGCGGCCGGTCAGCTCGCGTGTACTCGCGCATCGCCTCGCGCGACGAAGCGCGGCACCTCGCTGGCGAAATGGGTGCGGTGGTCGACCGCGCCGGCCTGGAAGTCGGGCTGGTTCTGCACGCCGCCGGTGAGGCCGGGGTTGTTCACGTCGACCAGCGCCGGGACGCGCTGGCGCGTGCCCTTCTCGTGGGCGTTGAGCCACTGGCGCCGCCACTGGCCGTGCAGTTCTTCGGGAATCCAGTCGAGCGTGTCGCGCGATCAGCGCGCCCTCGTTGTCCTGCTCGACGGCCTCGGCGCTGGCTGTCGAGATAGCCGTTCGAGCTGCTTCAGGTTCGCCGGCGCTGATGTCGTCGCTGGTGCTGCGCGAGGTACTGCTTCGAGCTGGAACACGCGGCCCTTGGCGCCGAACAGCATCTCCTGCGCCACGGTCGGGCACTTGATGCGGCCGGTCGGGATCGCCGAGGAATTCCTTGCAGCAGTTCGGGCTCGGGCATCAGCGGCTTCGCTCAGCATGTGGCTGGTGGCGAAGCCGTCCATGGCATTGGCGACCGGGATCAGCGACAGCGCGGCGACCTTGTAGGAGATCGCCGCCAGGTCGGCCGCTTCCTGCGGATTGGCGCCGAACAGGATCGTGTAGCCGGACGACAGCAGCGCATAGACGTCGTCATGGCCGGCCATGACGTTGAGCGAGTGCTTGGACACGACGCGCGCCGCGACCTGCAGCACGAAGCCGCCGACCTTCTTGCCGACGGTCACGTAGTGCGATTCCAGGCCGTAGAGGATGCCCTGGCTCGACGAGGCGTTGGAAATGAACTTGCCGCCGGTCAGCGCCGCGCCGAGCGCGCCGCTCTGCGCCGAGTGCTCGCCTTCCGGCTCGAAGAAGAACGGGTGCTTGCCCCAGACATTGCAGCCGCCGCTCGGCGCGGAACGCCTCGTAGATCTCCGAAATCTCGGTGGACGGCGTGATCGGATAGCCGATCACGCCGCCGCAGACATGGCCCATGACATGGGCGACTGCGCCGTTGCCGTGGATGACGGTCGGGAATGCCCGGGAACTTCGCCTGCGAAACTGTCGTGACCGTGTTCGGGGCGGGCTGGCTGTCGCCATGCACCGCCTCCGAGACCATAGAAGGCTGTCTCACTCTTGACCCTCCGTCAGAGTTGGATATTTAGGGGGAATCCGGCCGGGGTTGTTGGGTTGTTGTCCGCGAACGGTTCCTAGCAAGGTGCTAAGCATAGAACGAAATGCCGCCAAGACAAAGTAAGGGAGCCGGCACCGTGCCGGCGATCCGGGGGGGGCCGCGCGGCGGCCAGGCGATCGAGGGAGCTCGAGCGCGGGCCTGTCCCGGAGGGACGCGATGCGCTCTCTGGCTCCGGAGCGCTACCTCAGATGGCTTCGGCCACCATCTTGATCGCGCCGCAGGGGCATTCGGCGACGCAGATGCCGCAGCCCTTGCAATAGTCGTAGTTGAACTCGAAGCGCTTGCCCGGGCCGAGCTTGATCACCGCATTGTCCGGGCACACGCCGTAGCAGTTGTCGCACTCGAAGCAGTTGCCGCAGGACAGGCAGCGGCGTGCCTCGTACAGCGCGTTGTGATCGTCCAGGCCGCCCTGCACCTCCTCGAAGGTGGACTGGCGGCGGATGACATCCAGCATCGGGCGCACGGTCTTCGGCGCGTCCGAGTAGTACCAGGTATTGATCCGCTCGATCGTGGCCAGTTCGTGCTTCGGCGGCGGCGCGTAGCGGGTGCCGCGCAGCCAGGCATCGATGTTGCGGGCCGCCTTCTTGCCGTGCCCGATTCCCACCGTGACGGTGCGCTCGGAGGGCACCATGTCGCCGCCGGCGAACAGGCCCGGGTAGCCGGTCATCAGGTCGGCGCCGACCTGTACCACCCCGTCGCGGATGGCCAGTCCCGGCACGCCGTTGAGCAGCGAGAGGTCAACGTCCTGTCCGAGCGCGAGCACCAGCGAGTCCGCCTCGAGCGTCTCGAGTTCGCCGGTGGGCTGCGGGAAGCCCTTCTCGTCCAGTTCCATCTTCTCCACCGTGATCGTCGCGTCGCCCGCCTGGCGGATGGTCGACAGCCACTTGATCATCACGCCCTCCTGCAACGCCTCCTGTACCTCGGAGTCGTGCGCCGGCATCTTCTCGCGGGTGCGCCGATAGACCACGATCGCCTCCTCGGCGCCGAGCCGCTTGGCGGTGCGCGCGACGTCCATCGCGGTGTTGCCGCCGCCATAGACGACGACGCGGCGGCCGAGCATCGGCTTGTCCGCGCCCTCCATCTCGCGCAGCACCGACACCGCGTCGAGGATCTTCGAGGCGCTGCCGGCCGGGATGAAGGTGCGCTTGCCGATGTGCGCGCCGACCGCGAGGAAGGCGGCATCGAAGCGGCCTTCGCTCATCGTGTACAGCAGGTCGCTTACCTTGGTGTCGAGCCGGATCTCGACGCCCAGGTCGACGATGCGCTGGATCTCGGCGTCCAGCACGTCGCGCGGCAGGCGGTACTTCGGGATGCCGAAACGCATCATGCCGCCGGCCATCGGACCCGCCTCGTAGATCGACACAGCGTGACCCATGCGCCGCAGGTGATAGGCCGCCGACAGGCCGGACGGCCCGGCGCCCACGATCAGCACGCGCTTGCCGGTCTCCTGCGCCGGCGGATCGAAATTCCAGCCGCGCTTGATCGCCTCGTCGCCGAGAAAGCGCTCGACCGAGTTGATGCCCACCGCCGCGTCGATCTGGCCGCGATTGCAGGCCCCCTCGCAGGGGTGGTAGCAGACCCGGCCCATCACCGCCGGCAGCGGGTTGTCCAGGGTCAGGCTGCGCCAGGCCTGCTCATAGGCGCCCGATTCGGCGTGGAACAGCCAGCCCTGGATGTTCTCGCCCGCCGGGCAGGCATTGTTACAGGGAGGCAGCCGGTCGAGATAGACCGGCCGCGCGGTGCGCCACGAGCCCGTGCGATTGGCGAGCGAGGAACCTACATCGAGCGTGATCGCAAACGGCTTTTCCATCAGAGCATCCTCAATATCCAATGCAGAGGCACGCAGGCCCGGAGTACGACTCGCGCAGAATTGCCGAAACTCCTCTGAGCCGCCTCCGTCACTGCGCGCTTCGGCGTTTCATTCGTTGTCCAACAGGCCGAACTTGCGGATGTTGCGATCCGCCATCTCCTGGATGCGGGCGATCACCTCGTAGCGGGGTTGCTTGCCGAACAGGTGGGCGAAGCGCTTCTGCGGGCTTCAGGTACTCCTCCACCGGGAGCTGCCTGCGGATCTTCGATACGCTGACGATCTCGCCGTGCTCCGCCTCGTACACCGGGAACAGGCCGGTGTCCTTGACCAGGCGCGCCATCTTGATGGTCTCGTTCGAGGCCGTGCCCCAGCCCAGCGGGCAGGGCACGTAAATGTGGATGTAGCGTGCGCCGCGGAAGCTCATCGCGCGCTTGACCTTGTATTCCAGATCGCGCAGTTCGGCCACGGTCGCGGTCGCCACGTAGGGGATGCCGTGCGCCATCGCAATGCGCGGCAGGTTCTTGCCCTGGCCGAAGACGTTGCCCGGCTCGGGGCCGACCGGCATCGTGGTGGCGGTGCGCGCCGCCGGCGGCGTGGCCGAGGAGCGCTGCACGCCGGTATTCATGTAGGCCTCGTTGTCGTAGCAGATGTAGAGCACGTCGTCGTTGCGCTCGAACATACCGGAGAGGCAGCCGAAGCCGATGTCGGTCGTGCCGCCGTCGCCGCCCTGGGCGATCACCCGCACGTCTTTGCGGCCCTTGACCCGCATCGCCGCCGCGATTCCGGTGGCCACCGCCGCGGTGTTGCCGAACAGCGAGTGGATCCACGGAATCTGCCAGGAGGTCTCCGGATAGGGCGTGGAGAAAACCTCCAGGCAGCCGGTCGCGTTCGCGGCGATCAGCTGGTTGTCCGTGGCATGCATCGCGGCATCGATCGCGTAGCGCGCACCCAGCGCCTCGCCGCAGCCCTGACAGGCGCGGTGGCCGGAGTTCAGCGAGTTGGTGCGCTGCATGTTCGCCTGGACGCTGCGCTGGTTCTCGGCCAGCAGGCGGTTGCCGACGGTGAAGGTGCCGGTCTGGTAGAACTTGACGAGTTGTTCCATGGCTTCGCGCTCCTCAGACCATCTTCGCCGCCACGACGCCGATGTCGCGCAGCACGCTCTCGGCAATCGGCCCCGAACGCCGCTTCGCCTTGTCGCGTTCGAGCTGCTTGTTGACGATGTTCCAGTC
The DNA here is from genome assembly GCA_963823455.1 of uncultured beta proteobacterium. Taxonomy (GTDB): domain Bacteria; phylum Pseudomonadota; class Gammaproteobacteria; order Burkholderiales; family Rhodocyclaceae; genus CAVPDA01. The sequence continues at coordinate 153,129 of CAWGLO010000003.1, read as the reverse complement.
GAGGTCGAGGAAAGTGAGCTGCTCGATCTTGTCGGCGACCGCGTCGCGCAGCAATCGCTCGAGCGAGACCTTGGTGACTGCACGCCCGCCGAGTCCGGCGACCACGGTGAATACCGGCTGCGGCCGGTTGCGCAGCGCCATGCGCACGTCGCGCGAAACGATGCCGCCTATCCCCACGGCGAAGCATTTCTCGATGACGACGATGCGCTGCGCCTCGGCGAGCGCGTCGCGGATGTCGGGAATCGGGAAGGGGCGGAAGGAGGAAATGCCGAGCACGCCGATCTTGTGCCCCTCGTCGCGCAGTTCGTCCACCGTGTCCTTGATCGTGCCGAGCAGCGAGCCGAGCGCCACCACCACGGTCTCGGCGTCCTCGGTGCGGTAGGGCTTGACCAGGCCGCCGGAGTCCCGGCCGAAGGTCTGCTTGAATTCGGCGGCGATGTGCGGAATCAGTTCCAGCGCCTGCATCTGCTTGGCATGCGCCAGGTAGCGCACCTCGGTGAAGGCTTCCGGCCCGACCATGGCGCCGATCGACACCGGCTCGCTCGGGTCGAGCACCTGGCGCGGCTCGTAACGCGGCAGAAAGGCGTCGACCTGCTCCTGGGTCGGCACGTCCACCCGTTCGTAGGCGTGGGTGAGGATGAAGCCGTCCATGCACACCATCACCGGCAGCGACAGCTCCTCGCCGAGCTTGAACGCCTGGATGTGCAGGTCGAGCGCCTCCTGGTTGTTCTCGGCGAAGACCTGGATCCAGCCGGCGTCGCGCATCGACATGCTGTCGCTGTGGTCGTTCCAGATGTTGATCGGGGCGCCGATCGCGCGGTTGGCGACCGTCATCACGATCGGCAGGCCGAGCCCGGAAGCGTTGTAGACCGCCTCGGCCATGTAAAGCAGTCCCTGGCTCGCAGTCGCGGTGTAGGCGCGCGCGCCCGCGGCCGAGGCACCGATCGCCACCGACATCGCGGCGAATTCGCTCTCCACGTTGATGAACTCGCAGTTGGTCAGCTCGCCGGACTTCACCAGTTCGCCGAGACCCTCGACGATGTGGGTCTGCGGCGAAATCGGATAGGCACAGATGACTTCCGGTCGGCAAAGGGCGACGGCTTCGGCGACGCCGTGCGAGCCTTCGATCTGCTTAAGCATGGGATGCGGCCTCCTTCTCCTCTTCCAGCACGAAGTTGTAGGCTTCCTTGGCCGCGGCAATGTTCATGTCGGCGAGCTTGCCGGAAAACTTCTGCCGGATCGCGTCCGCCACGGAATCGATCGTGATTATTCCGCTGATTGCCGCGAATCCACCCAACAGCGCCGCGTTCGGTAACGGGCGGCCGACATGCTTCAGTGCGAATTCGGTCCCCGGCACGGTCATCAGGCGCTCGTGGCGGAAGTCTTTCACGAAGTCGCCGAGGCCGAGTTCGTCGAAGCTCTTGTTGGTGTTGATCAGAATGTAGCCGTCCCTCTTGAGGCCCGAAAAGACATCGACCTGGTGCAGCAGCGTCGGGTCCTGAATGATCAGCGCATCGGGCTGCATCACCGGCTCCCGCAGCCGGATCTCCTTGTCGTCGATGCGGCAGAAGGCGACCACCGGCGCGCCCATGCGCTCGGAACCGAAACTCGGAAAGGCCTGGGCATTGCGCCCTTCGAGAAACGCGGCGACCGACAACATCTCCGCCGCGGTCACCACTCCCTGGCCGCCGCGGCCATGAATCCTGACCTGAAACATTTTCCTCTCCTTCCTCGGATCGGCCGGGCCGATCAAGGCGACCGCTTGTTTCAAAGGCGAGGAGGTTAGCAGAATGTTGGACAATTGCTAACGTGAAAATTCGAAGCGGCCGCGCGGGCGGGCCGTCCCGGCCTTGAAGAGCAACCCTACCTTCGTCGGCGTCGCGCTGATCGCCGTGTCGGCCGCCTCGTTCGGTGCCATGGCGATCTTCGCCCGTTCCGCCTACGCCAGCGGCGCCGACATCGTTGGCATCCTCTGGGTGCGCTTTGTCCTGGCCGGGCTGATTCTTCTCGTCGCCACGCTGGCGACGGGTCACCGCTTCCCGCGCGGGCGGCAACTGGCGGTCGCCGCCGCCATGGGGGGTATCGGTTACGTCGGCCAAGCCATGGCCTACTTCTCGGCGCTCGAACATGCCTCCGCCGGTCTCGTGGCGCTGCTGCTCTATCTCTATCCGATGCTGGTAAGCGTATTGGCCGCACTGTTCCTGGGCGACCGGATGACCTGGCGCAAGGCGGCGCTGCTGGCGCTTTCCTTCGCCGGCACCGCCCTCACCATCGGTTCGGGCGCCGGCACGCCGCTCGGCATCGCGCTGGGCATCTCGGCCGCCGTGATCTATTCCATCTACATCACGGCCGGCAGCCGCTTTCTCCACGGCAGCGACGCCATCGGCAGCAGCGCCGTGGTGTGCCTGAGCGCGGCCGCGGTGCTCAGCGTGATCGCGGGGTATTCGCCGCCGCGCTTCCCGGGCAGCGCGGGCGGATGGGCCGCCCTGGTTGCCATCGCCGTCGTATCCACCGTGGTCGCGATCTTCGCCTTCTTCGCCGGACTCAAGCGTGTCGGAGCGAGCCGCGCGGCGGTCCTGTCGACGCTGGAGCCGGTGGTGACCATCGTCCTTGCCGCGGCCTTTCTGGGGGAGGCCTTGCTGCCGCTGCAGATGGTCGGCGGCGCCATGATCCTGGCGGCGGCGGTGCTCGTGGTGCGCTAAGACGTCGCCTCCGAAAGGAAGCATCGCCTGACTCCTACCGCCGGCCCTCTGAAGGACACGCCACGGCGGGCGGTGGACCGCCTGTGGTCGCTGCCGGTCGGGTACCGCGCAGGGTTGATCTGCATCAAACGGGGCGTGTTCTGATTTGAAAACCGAGCGGCGTCGGCCCAATCTATTGCATTGCCATGAAACGCACCACCACATTCGTCCTCATCCTTTGGCTGGCGCTCCTGCAGGGCCTCGCGCCGCTGCTGCATGCCCATGCGGGCCACGGCGGCCAGGGCCAGGCGATCCATACCCATACCCTGCTGGCAGCCGATCACACCTATCCCGCGGAGCGGCAGGCCGATGCCTCCCAGCGCGACGCGGCGCCAGTGATCGGCATGGCCGACGAACACCGCCCGAGCGACGTCCTCGTCGTCGCGGACGCTGCGGTGGCGCTGAAGAAGCCACCCATCTCCGAAGAGGCGCCTGCGGCGATGCCGCCCCTGATCGCGTCGGCTGGAGCGGACATACCGTCCTCCTTCGTACTTCCCTGGCCACAGGCACCGCCGGCCCGCGCCTGATCCGGGCACCTCGCCCGCACCACGAATCGAACGCGGCACCCCGTCGCATTTCGACCACCTGGAATTTCGCCGCCCGCAGCCACAGATGCGCGGGCCGCAGGGAGCATCGATGAAGTACCACGCACCCCAAAACGCAGTGGGCCGGTCGGCCCGCATGGCGGCCTTCGCTGCCCTGGTCCTCGCCGGCGGCGTCGCTGCGGCCGCCGATCTCGTCCGGCTCACGCCCGAGCAGGGCAAGGCGCTCGGCATCGAGACCGTTGCGCTCGTCGCGCGCCAGGCCGGCGAGATCCAGGGTCTGCCGGCGGAGGTCACGGTACCGAACCGGCAGCTTCATGTGGTAGCGGCGCCGCTGGCGGGATTGGTCGAGCACGTTGCGGTGGCGGCGAATGCGACGGTGAAGAAGGGCGAGCTGCTGGCGCGGCTGCAGAGCCCGCAGTTGGCGGAGATCCAGCGCGGGCTGCTGCAGGCGGCGACCCAGTTGCAACTGGCCAAGGACAATCTGGAGCGCGACGATGAATTGCTCAAGGAAGGCATCATCGCCGCGAGCCGGCAGCGCGCGACCAGGAGCCAGCACGCGGAGGCCGCCGCCGCCTACGCCGAGCGCCGCCAGGCGCTGCGGCTTGCCGGCCTGTCGGAGGCGGCGATCGCCAGGCTGCAATCGGGCCGCGGCACGGGCGACGGGGTCGAGATCGTTGCGCCGGCCGCCGGCGTGGTTCTGGAGCAGATGGCCACGCCCGGCCAGCGCGTCGAGGCGGCAGCGCCGCTGTTCAGGCTGGGGCAGCTCGATCCCCTGTGGCTCGAGGTGCAACTGCCGGTGGCGCGGCTGAACGAAGTGGCGCAAGGCGCGGCGGTCAAGGTGCCCGCCTACGGTGCGGCGGGGCGCGTCATTTCCATCGGCCGCAGCGTCGGCGCCAACCAGACGGTGGCGGTGCGCGCCGAAATCGCAACCGGCGCGGACAAGCTGCGTCCGGGCCAGTTCGTCGAAGCGAGCGTGGCGGCGTCGTCCGCCGGGGCGAAGCGCTGGAGCGTGCCCAACGCGGCCCTGGTGCGCACGGAAGGTGCGCTGCTGCTGTTCGTGCAGACGGTCCAGGGCTTCCGCGCGCAGCAGGTGACGCTGGTGAGCGAAGGTGCGGCGGACAGCCTGGTCGGCGGCGAACTCAAGGGTGACGAGCGCATCGCGGTGCGCGGCGTGGCGGCGCTCAAGGCGGCGCTCTCCGGCATCGGAGGCGAATGATGCTGCCGCGCCTGGTGCAATTCGCGCTGACGCAGCGCGTGCTGATCCTCGGCCTCACCCTGCTGCTGACGGCGGCCGGGATCTACTCCTTCCGCCTGCTGCCGATCGACGCCTTCCCCGACGTCTCCACCACCCAGGTGAAGATCATCATGAAGGCGCCGGGCATGACGCCGGAGGAAGTCGAGGCGCGCATCGCCACGCCCATCGAGCTGGAGATGCTGGGCATCCCGAAGCAGCGCATCCTGCGCTCCACCTCCAAGTACGCCATTGCCGACATCACCATCGACTTCGAGGACGGCACCGACATCTACTGGGCGCGCAGCCAGGTGGCCGAACGCCTTTCCGGCATCGCGCGCGACCTGCCGTCGGGCAGCACGGGCGGCCTGGCGCCGATCACCACGCCGCTGGGCGAGATGTTCATGTTCACGGTCGAGGGGGACCTGCCGCTGGCCGAACGGCGCGCGCTGCTCGACTGGGTGGTCCGCCCGGCGCTGCGCACCCTGCCCGGCGTCGCAGACGTCAATTCCCTCGGCGGACTGGTGCGCACCTTCGAAGTGGTGGCGAACAACGCGGCGCTGGCGGCGCGCGGCGTCACCATCGGTCAGTTGCAGCAGGCGCTGGAAATGAACAACCGGAACGAGGGCGCCGGCCGCCTCAATGCCGGCGAAGAAGCCCTGGTGGTGCGGGCCGAGGGTGCGGTGAAAACGCTCGACGATCTGCGCGCCATCGTTGTCGCCAGCCGCGACGGCCAGGTCACGCGCATGGGCGACGTGGCGGAGGTGCGCATCGGCAGCCTCACGCGCTACGGCACCGTGACCCAGGACGGCAAGGGCGAGGCGGTGCAGGGGCTGGTGCTCGGCCTGCGCGGCGCCAACGCGCGGCAGGTGGTGGAAGGTGTGCGCGGCAAGCTAAAGGAACTGCAGAGCGTATTGCCCAAGGGTGTTACGACCAGCGTCTTCTACGACCGGGGCAGCCTGGTGGAGCGCGCCGTGGGCACCGTGTCGAAGGCGTTGGCAGAGGCCATCGCGCTGGTGCTGGTGCTGCTGGTACTGTTCCTCGGCAACCTGCGCGCCGCCCTGGTGGTGGCGCTGATCCTGCCGCTGTCGGCGCTTGCCACTTTCATCCTGATGCGCTGGTTCAACATGTCGGCCAACCTGATGAGCCTGGGCGGGCTGGCGATCGCGATCGGCATGCTGGTGGACGCTGCGGTGGTGGTGGTGGAGAACATCGTCACCCATCTCGCCGAGGCGCGACACCGCGATGCGGCGGTCCTGCCGCGGCTGCACGTGATCTATCGCTCGGTGGCGGAGGTGACGCTGCCGGTGGGCTCCGGCATCGCCATCATCATCCTGGTGTTCCTCCCCCTGCTCACGCTGCAGGGGCTGGAGGGCAAGCTGTTCGTGCCGGTGGCCCTGACCATCGTGTTCGCCCTGTCGGCCTCGCTGGTGCTTTCGCTCACCGTGGTGCCGGTGCTTGCCTCCTTCCTGCTGCGCAAGGTCGGGCACGACGATCCCTGGCTGGTGCGGCAGGCCCTGCGGCTGTACGAACCGGCGCTGGCCTGGTCGCTCGCACATACGCGCAGCGTGATCGCCGCGGCGCTCGCAGCGCTGGCGGTGACGGCGGGCGTTCTACACCCTGATCGGCAAGACCTTCATGCCGACGATGGACGAGGGAGACATCATCATGCAGCTCGAAAAGCTGCCCTCCATCAGTCTGGCCCAGACCGCCGTCACCGACATGCAGGTGCAGCGCGCGATTCTGGAGCGCGTGCCGGAGGTGAAGCGCATCGTCGCCCGCGCCGGTTCCGACGAGCTGGGGCTCGACCCGATGGGGCTGAACCAGACCGACACCTTCATGGTGCTGAAACCGATGGCCGAATGGCGCCAGCCGGAAAAAACCTGGCTGATCGACGAGTTGCGGGGCGTGATGGCGGACTTTCCAGGGGTGGCCTTCAGCTTCACCCAGCCGATCGACATGAGGGTGTCGGAGATGCTGACCGGCGCCCGCGGCGACGTCGTGATCCGGATCTTCGGTCCCGATCTGGCCGCCCTCAACACCCTGGCGGAGGAGACGGTGAGCGCAATGAAGGGCATACGCGGTGCCGAGGACGTGCTGACGCTCAAGAACACGGGCGTGCAGTACTACCGCGTGGCGATCGACCGGCTCGCCGCCGGGCGCATGGGGCTCAATGTCGATGACATCGGTACCGCCCTGCGCACGCAGATCGAAGGTCAGATCCTCGGGCTGATCATGGAACCGGGAAGGCGCACGCCGCTGCTGCTGCGCGGCGACGAGGCGGTGCGCGATTCGCCGGCGCTGTTCGCCGGCCTGACGCTGACACTGGCGGACGGCCGCAGCGTGCCGCTTTCCACCGTGGCGCGCCTGGAGCGTGTGGACGGGGTGGTGAAGGTGGACCGGGAAAATGCGCAGCGCATGGTGCTGGTGCAGGCCAGCGTGCGCGGCCGCGACCTGGTCGGCTTCGTGGACGAGGCGAAGGCCAAGGTCGGTACCCAGGTCAAATTCCCCGAAGGCTACCGCACGGTCTGGGGCGGCCAGTTCGAGAACCAGCAGCGTGCCGCCCAGCGCCTCGCCACCGTGGTGCCGCTGGCGCTGGGACTGATCTTCGCTCTGTTGTTCGCCACTTTCGGTTCGGTGCGGCAGGCGGTGCTGGTGTTCGCCAACATCCCGTTCGCCATGATCGGCGGCGTGTTCGCCCTTTGGGTCTCGGGCGAGTACCTGTCGGTGCCGGCCTCGGTGGGATTCATCGCCCTGCTCGGCATCGCGGTGCTCAATGGCGTGGTGATGGTGAGTTACTTCAACCAGCTCTACGAGCGCGGCATGAGCGTGACGAACGTCGTGGTGGAGGGAGCGAAACGGCGCCTGCGGCCGGTGCTGATGACCGCCAGCATCGCCGCTTTCGGCCTGGTACCGCTGCTGTTCGCCAGCGGCCCCGGCTCCGAGATCCAGAAGCCGCTGGCGATCGTCGTCATCGGCGGCCTCGTGACCTCGACCGCGCTCACGCTCATCGTGCTGCCGATCCTCTATCGCCGCTTCGGCATCGAGCCGCCCGCTGTCAAGCCGGCGGCGGCGCCGGAGATCACGGAGGCCCGTTCATGAAGACATTCGAGTGCAGCCTGACGATCGTTTTTCCCAAGGCGCTGGAGGAGGAACTGATCGATTACCTGCTGGAGCAACCGCAGTGGGTGAGAGGCTTCACCATCTCCCAGGTGGAAGGCAAGGGCACGGCGGTGCGCCTCTCGGGGGTGGTGGAGGAGGTGCGGGGGCGGGCGCGCCGCGTACAGGTTCAGACCATCCTCGACTGCGAGGACGCCCATGCGCTGATCGCGCGGCTGAAGGAGTCTGCTGCCCAATCCGGAGGTGGCCTACTGGGTCTCCCCGATACTGGAATTCGGGAGGTTCGCATGAGGCCCTTGTACTGGATTTTTCCGGCGCTGCTCGGCCTTGCGGGCCAGGCGGCGACGGCGGCCGAGTTCCCCGATCTGCCGCCCCTGTCCACCGTGGAGGCTGCGCTGGCCGACTATCCGGCCGTGCTCGCGGCCCGGGCGGGCATCCGCGAAGGCGAGGCCAACCGCGCGCGCCAAGTGGCAGGGACCTACGAGACCAACGTGCGGATTCTGGGCCAGCGGCGCACCTTGAGCGAGACCGATCAGGCGTACAGCGAATGGGGTGTGGCCCTGGAGCGGCCGCTGCGGCTGCCGGGCAAGGCCCGCCTCGACGAGCAACTGGGAAACCAGGAGCTGTCGCAGGCGCAGATCGTGTATGGCGATGCCATGCACGAGGCGGGCCGGACGCTGCTCAAGGCCTGGTTCGCCTGGCAGCGCGAGGTCGCCCAGACCCGCCAGTGGCAGGCGCAGGTCGAGGTGCTCAAGGAACAGGCGGCCGTGGCCGCCAAACGGGTGCGCGCCGGCGACGCATCGGGGCTGGAGAAGTCGCTGGCGGAGGCTTCTCTGGCGCAGGCGGAGGCATCCCTGGCGCAGTCGCGCGGACGGGAACGGGTCGCCGCAAGCGACCTCGCGGTGCGGTTCGCCCGTGTTCCCCTGCCGGCCCAACCCGTGATCGCCGAGCCGCAGCCGCTGACGCAGGATCGACCGTACTGGCAGGAACAGATCCTGGCCCACAGCCACGAGTTGGCGCTGGCGCGGGCCCAAGTGCAGCGCGAGCGGCTGGTGGCGGCCCGCAGCGGCGCGGACCGGCTGCCCGATCCGACGGCGGGAATTCACTATGCCTCGGAATTTGGCGGCAGGGAGCGCATCGTCGGCGTTTCGGTGTCGATCCCTCTGCCCGGCTCGGCCCGTGCGGCAGCTTCGGACGGCGCGCAGGCGCGGGCGGAAGCGGCGGCGAGCCGCGAAGCCGGGGTGCTGCGCAAGCTGGAGGCGGAGATCGCCGGCACCTTCGCCGTCGCCCAGTCCTCCTACGACAATTGGCAAAATCTGCAGGCGGCCGCGGCGCGGGTTGAACGCCAGCGCCAATCTGACGGCGCGAGCCTATGCGCTGGGCGAGGGCGGCATCACCGACGTCCTGAACGCGCGCCGCCAGGCGCTGGAAGGGCGCCTGGCCGCCACGGTGGCGCAGATCGACGCCGTCGAGTCGCGCTATCGCCTGCTGCTGGACGCCCACCAGTTATGGCCCCTGGATATGCATCACGACGCGGAGGCAGAGGGCGCGACGCCGGTGAAACCGATCGTAACGAATTGAAACGCTATGGCATGACTTGCCGTAACGGGCATGGCGTCCAATATGGTGGCGTTTACCTTGCAATCCGAAAGGAGAAAGTCATGAAACGACAACACCTTCTCGCCACCCTGATCGCTGCCGCGTTTGCGGTGGCAGGGCAGGGCGTAATTGCAGCAGACCAGCTTCAGACGAAGGATCAACTGCAGACGAAGGACCAGCTTCAAACGAAGGACCAGCTTCAAACGAAGGACCAGCTCCAGACGAAGGACCAGCTCCAGACGAAAGACCAGCTCCAGACGAAAGACCAGCTCCAGACGAAAGACCAGTTGCAGACCAAGGATCAACTACAGTCCAAGAAGGCGACCGAGGCGCAGCAGGTTCAGTCGCGCGAGCAGACGCAGACCCGTGCCCAGCAGCAGACCACGACCCAGTCCGGTAAGGGTGCGAGCGCGGCGGCCGCTGCAGGCGCCGGCGCTGCGGGCGCAGGGTCGGGCGGAGCAGGCGGTGGTGGAAGTGGCGGTGGTCGGCGGTGGCGGTGGCGGTGGCGGTGGTGGCGGTGGTGGTGGCGGCGGTGGTGGCGGCGGCCGTTGAATCCCAGCCACACCAGCGTTTGATCAATCCCGAAACGGTGGAGGGAAGGATGGTTCGACGCATACTCGCGATGCTGTTGAGCGGTTCCATGCTGGCACTGTCGGCGGTCGTCCTGACCGCCCATGCCCAGACGTCCGCGCAGCCCCCGGCCCGGCAGCAGGTCTATGGCAGCCAACTGACGACGCCGCAGGAGCGCACCGAGTTTCGGGCGCGCATGTGGGCGGCGCAGTCAGCGCAGGAGCGGGAGCAGATTCGCTCCGAGCATCATGCGCGCATGCAGGCGCGAGCGCGGGAACGCGGCGTCATCCTGCCCGACGGGCCGCCCGGGTATGGCTATGGCGGCGGCATGGGCCCGGGAATGGGCGGCATGGGTCCGGGCGGCGGCATGGGGGGAATGGGCGGTCCGCCCCGCTGATGCAGTCGCGACCGACCTGGAGCCTCGCGCTGCGGGTCGGATCCCCGCGACCCGGCCGCTTCGGACCTGGCCCAGGTCCGGCGGCGGATCAGGCTGTTTCGGTGACGCCGGCGGCGACTTCCGGTTGCGATGGATGGAACCACTGCAGCCTCGGCTGCAAGCGCACCACCTCACCGATGACGATCAGGGCCGGAGCGTGGATGCCGGCGGCGGTGGCCAACTCGGGCAGGGAACCGAGGCTGCCGGCGACGCTGCGCTGGGCCGACGTGGTCGCATTCTGCACCAGGGCGGCGGGCGTCTCGAGCGGCAGGCCATGGGCGACGAGCTGGCGGCAGATTTCCGCCAGAGCGCCCACCCCCATGTAGATCACCACCGTCTGATCGGGACGGGAAAGGGTCGGCCAATCGAGATTGCAGGAGCCGTCCTTGAGATGGCCGGTGGCGAACAGGCAGGTGCGGGCATGGTCGCGGTGGGTGAGCGGAATTCCGGCATAGGCGGCCATGCCGGATGCAGCGGTGATGCCGGGCACCACCTCGAATTCGATGCCGCCGGCGGACAGTTCCTCCAGCTCCTCGCCGCCGCGGCCGAAGATGAACGGGTCGCCCCCCTTGAGGCGCACCACGCGCTTGCCCTCCCGCGCCAGGCGCACCAGCAGCCGATTGATCTCGTCCTGCGGCAGCGTATGCCGTCCGGACTGCTTGCCGACGTAGATCCTTTCCGCCTCCGCGCGACCCAGTTCGAGAATGCCGCGGCCGATGAGAGCGTCGTAGACGATGGCGTCCGCCTGCGCCAGCAGGCGCGCTGCCCGCAGGGTCAGCAGCTCGGGATCACCCGGGCCGCCGCCGACCAGGAACACCTTGCCAGCGCCGCGCGCGGCACTGACCGCTGTGTGCGTCGCATCGCCGGCGGATTGGTCGCGTAGCGCGGCGGCAGCACGCAACGGCCCGCCGCGTCTGCGCCCCGACGATGGCGGCAACAGCAGGGCGAGGACTCTGGCGCCGACTTGCCGCCAGCGATTGGCGCTGCGGCCGGAAGTCCCCGCCCGCGCCGACTTTGTCCGAAACCATACCATTTCGCTCATGCGCCTCGCTCCCCGAAACCGGTGACCCGTCGTTGGTCGCACAATCTATGCCTGCGGCCGGGCGGAAAACTTGACAGTCGTCAAGGAGGGAAGGCGGCCGCTCAGACGCGCTCCCAGGAAGCGCCGAAGATGAGCGCCGAAGAAAAGGCGACGGCGAAGAAGATCTATTTCGAGCGCTGCGCCGGCTGTCACGGCGTGCTGCGCAAGGGCGCCACGGGCAAGAACCTCGAGCCGCACTGGACCAAGAAACTGCCGGACGGCACGGTGCACGAGGGCGGTACGCTCAAGCTGGGATCAGAACCGCCTGGAGAAGATCATCGGCTACGGCACCGACGGCGGCATGGTCAACTTCGACGACATCCTGACCAAGGAAGAGATCGCGCTCATGACCAAGTACATCCAGAACCACGCCGGATGTTCCGCCCGAGTTCAGCTTCAAGGACATGATGGAGTCGTGGAAGGTCATCGTTCCGGTCGACAAGCGTCCGACCAAGCAGATGAACAAGATCAACCTCGCAGAACATGTTCTCGGTGACGCTGCGCGACACCGGCGAAGTGGCGCTGATCGACGGCGACACCAAGAAGATCGACAGCATCGTCAAGACCGGCTACGCGGTCCACATCTCGCGCCTGTCGGCGTCCGGCCGCTACGTGTACGTCATCGGCCGCGACGGTCGCCTGTCGCTGATCGACCTGTGGATGGAGAAGCCGGCCGTCGTCGCCGAGGTCAAGATCGGCTTCGACGCGCGTTCGGTCGATACCTCCAAGTTCAAGGGCTTCGATGACAAGTACGCGATCGCCGGATCCTACTGGCCGCCCCAGTACGTGATCATGGAAGGCGAGACCCTCAAGCCGCTGAAGATCGTGTCCACCCGCGGCATGACCGTCGACGGCGAATACCATCCCGAGCCGCGCGTGGCCTCGATCGTGTCCTCGCGCGATCAAGCCGGAGTGGGTGGTCAACATCAAGGAGACCGGCCAGATCCTGCTGGTCGATTATTCCGACATCAAGAACCTCAAGATCAACCACCATCGAGTCGGCCAAGTTCCTGCACGACGGCGGCTGGGATATCTCCAAGCGCTACTTCCTGGTCGCGGCCAACGCCTCCAACAAGATCGCGGTGGTCGATACCAAGGAAGGGCAAGCTCGCCGCCCTGGTCGATACCAAGAAGATCCCGCATCCCGGCCGCGGCGCCAACTTCGCTGCATCCGAAGTTCGGTCCCGGTCTGGGCGACGGGTCACCTGGGCGCCGACGTCGTGACGCTGATCGGCACCGATCCGGACGATCCAGAACTAAGCGCAGTCAACGCCTGGAAGGTCGTGCAGGAGCTGAAGATCACGTGCGCGGGCAACCTGTTCGTCAAGACCCACCCGAAGTCGAAGAACCTCTGGGCCGACGCGCCGCAGAATCCGGAGCAAGGACATCGCCGAGTCCGATCGCGGTCTGCGACCATGACCGACCTGACCAAGGCCCAAGAAGATCATCAACGTCGCCAAGGACTCGCCGGCCTGCCAGAGACCAAGGCGATCAACCGCGCGGTCCATCCGGAGTACAGCGCAGACGGCGACGGAAGTGTGGATCTCGCTGTGGGGCGGCAAGACCGAGCCAGTCGGCGATCGTGGTCCTAGACGATCAACGACGCTGGCGCTGAAGAAGGTGATCACCGATCCGAAAGCTGATCACGCCGACCGGGCAAGTTCAACGTCTACAACACGCAGCACGACATCTACTGATCGCCTGCGAGGAGCTGATCGCTCCGGGACCTGCGTCCGGGGGGCCAGGAACGCCGGCCCCGCGTGCGGCGGATTCACCAAGAGGAAGAAACGAATGGCTGACCAGGAATCGGACGGACGCGGTGGCCTGTGGGCGACACTGCGCAAACCGAGCGCGAAGTATTCCCTGCTGGGACTGCTGAGCTGTCGGCTTCTTTGCCGGCGTCATCTTCTGGGGCGGCTTCAACACCGGCATGGAGGCGACCAACACGCTGGAGTTCTGCGTCTCGTGCCACGAAATGCGCGACACCGTGTATCAGGAATACAAGAAGACGATTCACTACACCAACCGTACCGGGGTGCGCGCCATCTGCTCCGATTGCCATGTACCGAAGGACTGGGTGCACAAGATGGCGCGCAAGATCCAGGCCACGCAACGAGTTGTACGGCAAGTTGATGGGCACCATCAGCACGCCGGAGAAGTTCGAAGCCAAGCGGCTGGAACTGGCCCGCCACGAATGGCAGCGCATGAAGGCATCCGATTCGCGGGAATGCCGCAACTGCCACAGCTTGGAGAGCATGAACACGGAACTGCAGAAGCAGCGCGCGCGCAAGCAGCACGAACTGGCGCAGCGCGACAAGCAGACCTGCATCGAGTGCCACAAGGGCATCGCGCACAAGAAGCCGCAGGGGATGACCGAAGAGGATGAGGCTTCGTGACCGGATCGACGCGCCCCAGGGAGGCGTTCATGAATTGCATTTCATACACAAGGAGAACTGAATGAAGAGATCACTGGTTCCCGTCCTCGGCCGTCAGCGTGGTGCTGGGACTGGCCGCGGGACATGTCCTCGCCGCGGCGCCCGCGGACTGGAGCAAGGTGCCCGCGAAGAAGATCACCGTGTTCTATCCCGGCGTGTCGCCGATGGAGTGGATCATGAAGGTCACCGAGCACGGCGGCGCCAAGGGGCTGAAGAAGGGTGAAAGCTGCGCCTCCTGCCACGACGAGGAGGCCGCGGAGATGGGCAAGAAGATGGTGACCGGGCAGAAGATCGAGCCGACGCCGCCCAAGGGCAAGGCGGGGTCGATTCCGGTCACGGTGCAGGCGGCGCATGATGACGACAACATCTACCTGCGCTTCACCTGGAAGCAGCCGCCGGCGTCCGGCGGCGCCAGGATGGATCCCGATAATCCGGTTAAGCTCGCCTTCATGCTGGAGGACAACAACGTTCCGATGGCGAACCTGAGCGGCTGCTGGGCCACCTGCCATCAGGACGACCGTACCATGCCCGACGTCAAGGACGACACGAAGACCAAGCATGTGACCGGCGGCTCGCTCGCCGGCGGCAAGTTCTACGATCTGCTGCAGTGGAAAAGCGGCAAGGGCGCCAAGCCGGTGGACGGCTACGTGGCGGACAAGCGCGTCATGGAAGGCGGCAAGGCTCTGGTCGTCGGCCAACGGCAAGCAGAGCGGCGACACCTGGACCGTCACCTTTACGCGCAAGCTTACCGGCGGCGAGGGTGACGTCGCGATCGCGGCGGGCAAGAGCTACAACTTCGGCTTCGCCATTCACGACGACAGTGCGGCGGGCCGTTTCCACCATGTGTCGCTGGGCTACACGCTGGGTCTGGACAACGTCAAGGCCGACATCAACGCAGTCAAGCAATAGCGCAGGCCGTGCGCCTGGCGGGGCGGCGATGACGAGCATCGAGTAGGGGCCGCTGGCCGCGAGCCTGGTCCCTGCCACCCGCCGCAGCGGCTTCAGTCGGCCCAGCGGTTGACCGGCGTCAATGTGACGGCGGCGGTCGGCCGGCAAAGTGCGTGGCGTGAAAATACCATTGCTGCCCAAGGCTGGTCCGCACGCGGCGGCGGGTCGCGTTTTCGTCTCGCTGCTTGCGCTGAGCCTTGCGCCGGTCGGCGGCGGCATGGGCCGACACGGGTATCGACGCACAGCGTGCGCGGGAACTGGTGCGGCTGGTGCGGCAGGACTGCGGCTCCTGTCACGGCATGACGCTGAAAGGCGGACTCGGTCCGCCGCTGACACCGGAAGCCTTGCGCGACAAACCTGCGGCGTCCCTCGTGGCGACGGTGCTCATGGGTCGCCCGGGCACCCCGATGCCGCCGTGGCAGCGATTCGTCACTCCGGCCGAGGCGGAGTGGATCGTGGCCCGGTTGCAGGACGGCTTTCCTTTGGAGTAGCGGCGCGGTGGGTGACCCACTTATTTGAGCCGCCGTGATGCAGATAGCTGTAAATTGAGCAGCGGTCAAGGACGCTGCGGGGGACGCAGGACGAAACTCCGGCCCAGCCGGATTGAACGGCAGCTCGTGGATTCATTCGACCAGGGAGGATTCAGATGAAAAGGGGTAACAAGTGGTGTTTTGGCGCCTTCGCGCTATCAGTCTTGCCGCTGGCGATCGGTACGGCGCTCGCCGACGAGCCGAAGCAGGAGCACAAGGATGTCAGTCCGGCCGAGATCAAGTATCAGGCGGGCGGTTCGCCGCTGGCAAAGGAGGACATGCACCAGAACATCGACCCCAAGGCGCCGCCGATGACCAAGGCGGAGTTCGACAAGGCGCGCCAGATCTACTTCGAGCGCTGCGCCGGCTGCCATGGCGTCCTGCGCAAGGGTGCGACCGGCAAGCCGCTGACGCCGGACAAGACCATGCCCAACGGCACCGAGTATCTGAAGGTGTTCATCAAGTACGGCTCGCCCGCCGGCATGCCGAACTGGGGTACCTCGGGCGAACTGAACGATGAGCAGGTTGACCTCATGGCGCGCTACGTGCAGCAGGAGCCGCCTACGCCGCCCGAGTTCGGCATGAAGGAGATGAAGGCAACGTGGAAGGTCATCGTTCCGCCGGAGCAGCGCCCGACGAAGAAGATGAACAACTACAACCTCGACAACATCTTCTCGACGACGCTGCGCGACACCGGGGAAGTGGCGTTGATCGACGGCGACACCAAGAAAATCATCAATATCGTCAAGACCGGCTACGCGGTACACATCTCGCGCGTATCCGCCTCCGGCCGCTACCTGTTCGTGATCGGCCGCGATGCCAAGATCAACATGATCGACCTGTGGATGGAGAAGCCGGGCAACGTCGCCGAGATCCGTGTCGGCCTCGAGGCGCGTTCGGTCGACACTTCCAAGTACAAGGGCTACGAGGACAAGCTGGCGATCGCCGGCTCGTACTGGCCGCCCCAGTTCGTGATCATGAAGGGCGACACCCTCGAACCGATGAAGATCGTCGCCACCCGCGGCATGACCGTGGATACCCAGGAGTACCACCCCGAGCCGCGCGTGGCGTCCATCGTGGCCTCGCACTTCAAGCCCGAGTTCGTGGTGAACGTCAAGGAGACCGGCAAGATCCTGATGGTCAACTATGCGGACATCAACAACCTGACGATGACCGAGATTCCCGCCGCCCGCTTCCTGCACGACGGCGGCTGGGACGCGTCCAAGCGCTACTTCCTGGTGGCGGCCAACCAGTCGAACAAGATTGCCGTGGTCAACGCCAAGGAAGGCAAGCTCGCCGGTCTGGTGGACGTGGGCAAGATTCCCCACCCCGGCCGCGGCGCCAACTTCGTGCATCCGAAGTTCGGCCCGGTCTGGTGCCACCGGCCACTTGGGCGACGAGACGATCGCGCTCATCGGCACCGACCCGCAGAAGCATCCGAAGGAAGCGTGGAAGATGGTCGCCTCGCTCAAGGGCCAGGGCGGGGGTTCGCTCTTCATCAAGTCGCACCCGAAGTCGAAGAACCTGTGGGTCGATACCCCGCTCAATCCGGACACGAAGATCAGCCAGTCGATCGCGGTGTATGACATCAACAACCTCGACAAGGGATTCCAGGTCCTGCCGATCGCCGAGTGGGCCGGCTTGGGCGATGGCGCCAAACGCGTCGTTCAGCCGGAATACAACAAGGCCGGCGACGAGGTCTGGTTCTCGGTGTGGAGCGCGAAGGACAAGGAGTCGGCGATCGTGGTGGTCGATGACAAGACGCGCAAGCTGAAGACCGTCATCAAGGATCCGAAGCTGATCACGCCGACCGGCCACTTCAACGTCTACAACACGCAGCACGACGTCTACTGAGCCCGGCGTTCGGCTCGGATGTGCAACGGGGGCGCGAGCCCCCGTTGTCGTTGGAAGGAAGCCGGTGCGGCGACGTGCGGCAGCGCCTGCCGTGCGTCCTTACTTTTGCGCTGCAGGTGCGGACGTCGGCGGACTGGGTGGCGCAGGCAGGTCTTGCAGCAGCACCTTGCGGACTTCGGCGAGCACCTGCGGCGCCGGAGTGCCGTAGTCGATGCTGCTCACCAGCCTGCCGTTGCGGTCGATGAGATAGGTGTACGCGGAGTGCGCCACCGCGTAGGCGCCCTTTTCATCCGGTTCCTGCCTGGCATAGCTGGCGCCGTAGAGCGCCGCGGCGGCAGCGAGATCCTCCGCCTTGCCGGTGATGCCGAGAATCTTCGGATGAAAATAGGCGGCATAGTCCTTGAGCTTGTCCATGGTGTCCCGCTCCGGGTCGACGGAGACGAACAGGGCCTGAACCTGCTTGAGTTCGGATTCGTCCAGCGCCGTCAGGGCCTGAGCGGTGACGGAAAGCGAGGTCGGGCAGATGTCGGGGCAGTGCGTGTAACCGAAGAACAGCAGGACTACCTTGCCGCGGTAGTCCTTGAGCGCGACCGGCCCCTGCGGTCCCTCCAGGTTGAAGTCGCCGCCGGTGGGCGGTTTGGCGAGCGGCAGCGGCTCATGCGCCGGCTGCGGGGACTTCTGTCCGGGCTGCCAGAAGAACACGGCCCACGCCAGCGCTCCGGCGATCAATGCGACGAATACCATCAGCACCTTGTTCTGCATGTGCGCTCCTTGTGATTCGATAGTCCGATGGCTGGCAAGCGAGGCCGGCGCGAGGGCTTGCCTGGATGTCAGCCTCTCAGGCGTGTCCGGAATCGAACCGGAACGGCAAGGCAATCACCTTGTCGCCGACCGTGACGATAACCGTGGCCTGCCACTCCATGGCGCCGCTGACGCATACCGGCAGCGTGGTTTGCCCCTCGTAGCCGCCCGAGGCGGCACGCTTCAACTGGGGCCGGTTGAAGCCCATGTTCATGGCGGTGCCGGCGAAATCCACCTCGACCTTCTCCGGCTCGATCCCCTTGAACGCGACGCGCAGGGCGAGCGGGCGTACCACGGGTATCGGACGAGGTTCGATGGAGAACTCGATGCTGCCGCCGCCCGGCAGGTTTGCGGCGCAACTCTGCAGGTTGAGATTGCAGGTCGACATCGGTATGGCAACGTCGGACTTGGGCTGCAGCTTCCAGGTCACCACCCCGATCAGAGCGATGGCGAGCAGGATCAGGATATCGATCAGGCGGCTTCGGGGCACACTCTTGCTGGTTGCGTCCATATGCGGATCTCACTCGGGAAGGCGGAACAGCAGCGCGGCGGATGCGCGTGGGGGAGAAACACGATGCCCGATCATTTCAGGTTTCACCGATGTTCCGTCGTCGACACTGGTTCGTCGGTTGACTCAAGTCAAGGAGATTGGGGCGGGCATGACTAAAGTAGCGCGACATATTGTCGCACCAGCCGGCGATTCATGGCGTTGACAGTAGGACGATTCCGCGGAGGGTCGTTTTGTTCTTGAACCATAGGGAGATACACCATGAGGAGTAAAGGCAAGCAGACCCTGGCTGTAGCGCTTGCGGCAGGCTTGGGCCTGGCAGCGGCGGCGAGCTGGTCGGCCGAATCCTTGCAGGACGTCATGAAGCGTCGCGGCCTGACGGAGAAGGACTCCTGGCGGCGGCCAAGACCTACATCCCGACCGGCGAGCGCGACGAGTTCCTCGCCTTCAGCTCCGGCGGCCAGAGCGGACAGGTGATCGTCTACGGCATCCCGTCCATGCGCATCCTCAAGTACATCGGCGTCTTCACGCCCGAGCCCTGGCAGGGCTACGGCTTCGACGACGAGTCCAAGGCGGTCCTGGCCCAGGGGCCGCATCAACGGCAAGGACATCACCTACGGCGACACCCACCACCCGGCCATCTCCGAGACCGACGGCGACTACGACGGCCAGTTACCTGTTCATCAACGACAAGTCCAACCCCCGCATCGCGGTGATCGACCTGCAGCGACTTCGAGACCAAGCAGATCGTCGTCAACCCCCTGTTCAAGTCCGAGCACGGCGGCGCCTTCGTCACCCCCAACACCGAATACGTCATCGAGGCGACGCAGTATGCCGCGCCGTTCGAGGACGAAGTTCGTCCCGCTGGAGGAGTTCAACGACAAGTACCGCGGCGGCGTCACCTACTGGAAGTTCGACAAGGAAAGGGCCGCATCGATCCCGGAGAAGTCCTTCTCCTTCGAGCTGCCGCCCTACTAGCCAGGACCTGTCCGACGCCGGCAAGGGCCCGTCCGACGGCTGGTCGCTTCACCAACTCCTTCTGCTCCGAGCGCTACGTGGGCGGCATCGAGCGCGGCCGTCCGCCGTTCGAGGCCGGCTGCTCCGCCAAGGACACCGACTATCCTGCACGTGATCAACTGGAAGAAGGCCGAGGAGCTGGTCAAGGCCGGCAAGGTCGAAGAAGATCAACGGCACGACGTGCTGATCCCGATGGAGCACGGCGATCGCCGAGGGCCTCCTGTTCCTGGTCCCCGAGCCGAAGAGCCCCCACGGCGCCGATGTCACCCCGGACGGCAAGTACATCATCGTCGCCGGCAAGCTCGACACCCACGTCTCCGTCTTCAGCTTCGAGAAGATCCAGGCCGCCATCAAGGCCGGCAAGTTCGAGGGCAAGGACCCCTACGGCATCCCCGATCATCGCCATGAAGGATGCCCTGCATACCCAGGTCCAGCTCGGCCTCGGCCCGCTGCACACCCAGTACGACTCCAAGCCCTGCGTCGCCTACACGTCGCTGTACGTGGACTCGCAGGTCGCCAAGTGGAACTACTGCGAAGGCAAGGTGCTGGACAAGCTGTCGATCCACTACAACATCGGCCACCTGGTGACGATGGAAGGCGACACCGTGAAGCCGGAGGGCAAGTACCTGGTCGCGCTGAACAAGCTGGCCATCGACCGCTTCAACCCGGTCGGACCGCTGCATCCGCAGAACCACCAGCTGATCGACATCAGCAACGACAAGATGCAGCTGCTCTACGACATGCCGCTGCCGCTGGGCGAGCCGCACTATGTCGTCGCCATCGAGGCCGACAAGCTCAAGCCCGAGCGTCCGCTACAAGTCCGGCTCGAACAGCCGCACCGACGAGAAGCCGTCCGAAGGCGCTGTCCGGGCCGGCGAGGAACAAGCACCGGTGAAGAAGGGCAATGCAAGGTCGAGGTCTTCGGCACCCTGATCCGCTCCCACATCACGCCGGAGATCGATCGAGGCCGAAGTGGGCGACAACGTCGACCATCCACCTCACCAACCTCGAGCGCGCCCAGGACGAGACCCACGGCTTCGCCATGTACGGCCACAACGTCCAGCTCTCGATCGAGCCGGGCAAGACCGTCACGGTCAAGGCCAAGCCGACAAGGAAGGCGTCTACCCCTACTACTGCACCGAGTTCTGCTCGGCGCTGCACCTGGAGATGCAGGGCTACCTGCTGGTCAAGCCGAAGGGCTAGAAGGCGACCAGACGGTCGCCATGGCGGAGGGCCGACTACACCAAGGCCGACTACGACAAGCAGGTCAAGACCAGATCGCCGATACGCAGGCCGTGATCGACCAGGTGGTGGGCTTCATCACCAGCGTACAACTTCAAGGACTATCCGGACGTTGTGGCAGCTGGTGGAAGACGCCACCGACCAGCTCGGACTTCGCCAAGGAGGCCAAGGCGAAGTCTGAGGAAGCGGCGGCGAAGAGCGACTGGCAGAACGCCATGCTGTGGGCCAACCAGTGGTGGCAGTACCAGGTCAAGGCGGCGGACCTCGGGCTGCGCGCCAAGACCTACCTCGAGCAGGCGGGTGCGAAGAAGCTCAAGTAATCTGCCGGTTCCGGCATGAAATCGCGGGGAGCGTTCGACGCTCCCCGTTTTTCTAGGATCGATCGATCAGGAGTCAAAAAATGAAGCGCATGATGATTTGTGCTGGCAACGCTGGTTGCCGCGGCCTCGTTCAGCAGCGGCGCGATGGCGCTGGATGGCGCCAAGCTCTACGCCGAGAAAACCTGCAATGCCTGCCATGGCCCCCAGGGCAACAAGGCGCTGATGCCCGACTATCCCAAGATCGCCGGCCAGAACAAGGCCTACCTCGCCAAGCAGATGAAGGACATCAAGAGCGGCGCCCGCGCCAACGGCAACAGCGCCGCCATGAAGGGCGTCATGCACCTGGTGTCCGATGCCGAGATCGACGCCATCGCCGACTACGTCTCGAAGCTGAAACCCTGACGCCAGCAGGGCTAAAGCCCGCGCCGATGCTTGATCTCGGGCGGCGCGGCGCTTGACCCAAGTCAATGCGTGGATGACAGGGAATCAACAGAATGCGCCTATTCTTTCCAGGCTATCAGCAAGGGGTTTACTCATGAAAAAGGTACTTGCAGTTGCGCTTTCCTTCGCTTTTGTCGCGTTGACTTCCGTGCTTGCGGGGCCCCCCGCGCCCAAGCAGGAGGGTATCGAAGGCAAGGGCTACGTGTGGAACGCCCAGGAAGGCGAGAAGATCGAAGCTCTGCACAAGAAGGGCGACGTGAAGAACGGCAAGGAAGCGTATGAGGTTTGCGGCGCCTGCCACCTTCCGTCCGGCGCCGGCCGCCCCGACGGCACCTTCCCGCAGCTCGCCGGCCAGCACACCACGGTCCTGATCAAGCAGATGGCGGACATCCGCGCCGGCCTGCGCGACAACCCGACCATGTACCCGTTTGCCGTCACGCTGGTCGATCCGCAGGAACTGGCCGACGTCGCAGCCTATATCCAGGGACTGTGCATTCCCGCCGACCACGGCAAGTACGAAGGCGCCGACGCCAGCAAGCAACTGGCCGATGGCAAGGCGCTGTACGAGAAGGAGTGCAAGGAGTGCCATGGCGCGAACGGCGAAGGCGTCAAGGACAAGTTCTATCCCGTGATCGCCGGCCAGCACTACAAGTACCTGCTGCGCCAGATGACCGAGATTCGCGACGGCAAGCGCCGCAACGCCAATCCGGACATGGTGAAGGTGATCAAGAAGTACAACGACCAGCAGCTGGTGGCCATCTCTGCCTATCAATCGAGCCTCACGATGCCCGGCAGCATGTGCAAGACCGCCGCCAAGAAGAAGTAATTCCCTCCGCGCGTCCCGTCGCTGCCCGGCGGCGGGATGCGGCACCGGGCTCGCCTTGCGGGCCGGCCACGGTGCGCGTCTTGAAACTTCCAATCCGGCGTAGCGGGCATCGCTGCGGGCGCGGCGATGCGCTACAGTGAGTCGAATATGCCAGCCGAGAGCAAGCAGAAGAATGTCATCGTCGCCGCGCTGACCCTGGCGGCGCTGGTCCTGATGGTGGCCTCGTTTTTCAGCCCCATCTGGTGGGTGTCCCTGACGGCGCCGAACTATCCGAAGGAGGCCTTTCCCCAGGGCATCCGCATCCACTTCCACTTCGACCGCGTCGCCAACGGCTGCACCTCGATACCGCAGACCAAGCTCACCCAGGAGACCGAGCAGCGCGACCTGGGGGACGATCTCGCCCACCGCGACGAGGAGGCGGGAAAACCGGGCGCGGAGAAGCAGCAGATGGGCCTCGACTGCATGCACGAGATGAACACCATCAACCACTATGTGGGCATGTATCCGATCGAGACCGGCGCGCCGGTGGAGCGTCCGCTGGCCAAGTTCTTCTTCGGCTTCTTCGCCGTCATGCTGCTGGCGTTCACCCTGCGCTCGAAGAAGCTGCAGCTTGCCGTGCTGGGCGTGGGTTTCGCGGCCGTGGCGGCGTGGATGGTCGGCGATCTCTATGTCGTCGGCACGCTGGAGCCCTTCATCAAGAATTACATGGTGCAGGCGGCAAGCTTCTTCAACGAACCGGAGCGTATCGCCCACTGGGGCGTGATGCTGAAGACGATAACGGGTGTCGTGGTCGCGGGTCTGATCGCGGCCATGGTCATCGTCGTCCTCGGCGTCTGGAAGATCCGGTCCTTTGAGCTGCTGCTGGCCCTGGTGCCGGGTTTGCTGCCGCTGTTCTTCCTCATCGACTATGCGGGCTGGCTCTGGTTCTTCGGCCACAACCTGCACCCGTGGGGTGCCTTCACCGTCAAGCCGTTCATGCCCACGGTATTCGGCGAGGGCAAGGTGGCGCAGTTCTCCACCTACTCCTATCCGCATTACGGCTACGGACTTCTGGCCGCCGTATTCCTGCTCTTGATGCTGGCGCTGCTGCTGCGCCGCAAGCAGCTCAGGGAAGAGTCCGCAGCCTGAGGCCGGGCACGATGGCGCCGCGCCTGATCTCGACGCTGATCATCGGGACGATCCTGGTGGCAGGCGTTGCCGTTCCGGTCGGCAACACGGCGGACACGGGAATGGGCGGCGAGCATGGGACGGTGCGCGCCGATGTGGACAAGCCCCAGGATGCGATTCCCCTGAGCGAGCGCGATTCCCGCATCCACGGCCTGCCGCCGTTTCAAGCGCTGGTGGACGCGGCGCCGGCGGGTTCGGTGCTGAAACCGCAAGCCGGCGCCTACGCCGGTCCGGTGCGGCTGACCAAGCCGCTGACTATCGAAGGCGGTGGAGGGGTCGTCATCGACGGCGGCGGCAAGGGCACCGTGTTCGTTCTGGAGGCGGATGGCGCAACGCTTCGCGGCGTGCACCTCAAGGGCTCGGGCGACTCCCATGACACGGACGATGCCTGTCTCAACGTGCGCGGCCACCGCAACACGCTGGAGAACCTGGTCATCGACGACTGCCTGTTCGGCATCGACCTCAAGCAGTCGAACGAGAACATCGTCAAGGGCAACCGCATCAGATCCAAGCCCTTCGACCTGGGCGTGCGCGGCGACGGCCTCCGCCTCTGGTACAGCATGAAGAACCGCATCGACGGCAACGAGATCGTCGATTCGCGCGACATGGTGGCGTGGTACTCGAACGGCAACCTGTTCGTCAACAATGTGGGCAGGCGCAGCCGCTATTCCATCCACTTCATGTTCGCCAACAACAACGAGGTCGTCGGCAACCGCTTCTACGACAACGCGGTCGGCATCTACCTCATGTACACCGAGGGCGTGCATGTGCGCAACAACGTGATCTCCCACGCCACCGGCGCCGCCGGCATGGGCATCGGCTTCAAGGAAGCGTCCGATGCCATCGTCGAGGGCAACGAGATCATCTACTGCGCCGTGGGCGCCGGCTCGGACCTGTCTCCGTTCCAGCCCGACACCAAGATCGAGATGCGCAACAACCGCTTCGCGTTCAATGGCATCGGCATCCAGTTCACCAGCGAGCTGGGCGGCAACGTCATGACCAACAACGTGTTCGAGGGCAATCTCACGCAGATCGCCTACAGCGGGCGCGCTGCCGTGGAGCGCAACGAATGGCACGGCAACTACTGGGACGACTATCAGGGCTTCGACCGCAACGGCGACGGCGTGGGCGACACGCCCTACGAGCTGTATGCCTTCGCCGACCGCCTGTGGATGGAAATTCCCTTCGCCCGCTTCTTCCTGAACGCCCCGGCGATGGAGGCCCTGGACTTTCTGGAGCGCCTGGCGCCGTTCTCCTCGCCCGAACTGCTGTTGAAGGACGATGCGCCGCAGTTCGACAACCCCAGGAAGCACACCCATGAGCGAGGCTGACAAGCCCGCACCAGCGGGAAGCTCCGACGCAGCACCAGAGTCGGCGACCGGATCGCCGCTGCCACGCGCGGCGAAGGGCGGCACGGGCAAGAAGCCTCCGCTGTCCGAAGCGAGGCGGCGCGAGAACCGGCGCCGCTTCATCCGCTCGGCCTTGCTTGCCACCGGGGTGGTGGGCTTCTCCCTGCTCGCCTATGTTCCGGTCGTGAGCGCGAAAGGCAGGCGCCTGCGACCTCCGGGAGCGCTCGAGGAAGCGGATTTCCTCGCCTCCTGCATCAAGTGCGGCCAATGCGTGCAGGTGTGCCCGGTGGAGGCGATCAAGCTCGCCGATCTGGTGGATGGCTTCGGCATCGGCGTGCCGCACATCGATGCCCGCGAGCAGGCCTGCGACTTCTCCTGCGACGCGGTGCAGTGCGTGCTGGCCTGTCCCACCGGGGCGCTGGTCTATTCCGACAAGCGCGAGCCGTTCCTCAAAATGCGCGAAGGGGTGAAGCTGCCCGACAAGCCCATTCTGAAAGCCAAGGAGAAGGACGCCGATCCGCGCCTGGAGATTCGCGACGCATCGGCGTGGCGCGGCTGGCGCGGCCGGACGCCTGCCTCGCGGTGCAGGGCAAGGCGCTCAAGGGCGTGGCGCGCGACGGCGATTTCGAGGGCCTGCTGCGCTACATGGAGGTCGACCGCTGGAAGCCGATCCGCATCGCGGATCACCCCTACGACCTCGAGCTGTGCGACCTGTGCGTGCGCGAGTGCCCGATCAAGGACGCGATCAAGCTCGAGCCCCTGGCGGAGGGTGGCGGCAAGCGCATGATGCCCAGGTGCTGGAAGGCTGCGTCGGCTGCGGGGTGTGCGAAATGATCTGCCCGGTGGAGCCGGCCGCCATCGTGGTCGACGCCGCAGGCGGAGTGGAAGAAGTCATGAAGGCCGCCTGCTCGACTCGATGCGCGATCTGCTCGGCCGCGAGCCGACGAAAGCCGGAGACGTCTCACGGAAAGCGCGGCCCGCATCCACCTCTACAAGAAGAACAACAAGGTGGACTTCGAGGCGCTCAAGGAACATGCGCGCGCCCACCGCGCGCGGGTGACATAGCTGGCGCAACCGCCGCTGGGTCGCCCTGATCCTGGTCAACCTGCTGTTCGTCGTCTCCTACCAGCTCGACGTCCAGATCTGGTGGAGGGGGCGCTCACCGCCTCGCGGGTCGTCGGCTTCCACCTGGCCGACCTCAACTCCGCCCTCCAGGTGATGCTCGCCTACAAGCACATCGTGCTGAACCTGGTGATCGGCACCGTCGACGGTCTTCATCCTGTGGTGGCTGCTCGGCGGGCGCACCTTCTGCTCCTGGGCTCTGCCCCTATCACCTGATCGCCGAGTGGGCGGAGAGCGCTGCACCTGCGGCTCGCCGCCCGCGGCTGGGTGCGCGACCTCACCTTCCATCGCGGGGTGCGCACGGTCTTCTTCGTGCTCTTCGCATGCTGGCCTTCGTCACCGGCTACACGGTCTTCGAGACCATCTCGCCCACCGGCATCCTGAGCCGCGCCCTGATCTACGGCGCCGGGGCTGCGCTCCTGTGGGTGGTGCCCTGCTGCTGCTCTTCGAGGTCTTCGTCTCCCGCCGCGCCTGGTGCCGCTACGTCTGTCCGATCGGGCTGACCTACGGTGCTGGTGGGCAGCGTGGCCGCCCCGGTGCGGGTCCAGTACAACGTCTGGAGCCTGTCACCACGAGGGCGACTGCCGCAAGGTGTGCCTGGTCCCCCATGTGCTGGACGTGACCATCAGGGGCCGGGCGCCGGACGCGGAGTGCCGACATCGGGGCGGACTGCACCCGCTGCGGGCTCTGTGTCGATGTCTGCCCGACCGCGTCCTGAACTTCAAGGTCAAGGGCCTGGGCGAGCTGCTGTGACCGACGTGCATAAGATGACCTGCAACTCCGACATGATCAGTTCCAGAACGTCTTCAAGCGCTCCCGCGCCAGGTCCTCGACGGGATCGACCTGGACATCGAGCGCGGCCATCGGGTCGCCCTGGTCGGCTCCAACGGGGCCGGCAAGACCACCCTGATCCGCTGCCTGCTGGGGGAGTACCTGCACGAGGGCAGGTCACGGTCGACGGGCTGGCGCCGCGCACCAACCGCCAGGAGGTCCTGGCGCGGATCGGCTTCGTCCCCCAGTTGCCGCCGCCGCTCAAGATGCCGGTGGGCCAGTTGGTGCGCTTCGCCGCGCGGCGTGTGCGACGCGGACCCGCGAGCGCATGGCGGAGGTGGCCGAGCGCCTGGGCCTGGACGCGGAACGCTTCACGCCGCCAGCCCTTCGTCAAGCTCTCCGGCGGCCAGAAGCAGAAGCTCCTGATCGCCATCGCCCTGGGGCGCGACGCCGACCTCCTGGTCCTGGACGAGCCGGCGGCCAACCTGGACCCGGAGGCGCGCCGGGTCTTCTTCGAACTGCTGGCGGAGAGGCAGGACGGCGCCGCCATGCTGATCTCCAGCCATCGCCTGGACGAGGTGGCGGCCCTGGTCAACCGGGTCATCGAGCTGGACAGGGCCGGTGGTCCTGGACGACCGGGTGGCGGACGACGTGTCGCTGTCGGGCCTGCTCGACTGCCGCGTCGAGGTGAAGCGTCCCGAGCCGGCCTTCATCCAGGCGATCGGCGCCTGGAATTTCCGCGACGCCGGCGGCGCCCTGGTCTGGGAGGGCACCGTCGCCGGTCCCGACCGGCTGCGCTTCCTGGGCATGCTGTCGCGCTACGTCGCCCTGACCACGCACATCTCGCTGACCGAGACCGAGGCCGGGGCGAAGCAGGGAACGAAACAGGAGGGGAAGCAGGAATGGGTACGTCGCGTCGCCGGTTCCTGAGCGATCTGGCGGGGGCCGGATTCGCGCTGACGCCGATCGCGGCGGCGGTGTCGCTGGCCGGCTGCAAGTCGTCCAATCTTCCCGACGGCATGGTCGAGACCAAGTGGGATCGCGATACCTGCGTGCGCTGCTCCATGGCGATCTCGGATCGGCGTTTCGCCGCCCAGGTGAAGGGCGGACCGAAGCAGCAGAACTTCAAGTTCGACGACATCGGGTGCGTCATGTTCTGGCTCGGGAGCCAGTCCTGGGGCAACGATCCGGCGACCCGCATCTGGGTGATCGACGCCGGCGATCAGAGCTGGCTCGACGCCCGCGCCGCGTACTACGTCGGGGGCAAGACCTCGCCCATGGGCTACAACTTCGGCGCCGTGCGCAACAAGGCGGCGGGGGCGCTCGACTTCGACACCATGCGCGAACAGATCCTGGCGAAGGGGAAGTGAGGTCATGAGGAACCTGTGGCTGACGGCCAAGCTCGACATCGTGGAATCGCTGCGGGCGCGCTGGTTCCTCGTCTACAGCCTGGTGTTCGGCGCCATCGTCGTCTTCCTGTTTGCCTTCGGTCTGACCGAATCGCGCGTGCTCGGCTTCATCGGATTGTCTCGTCTGCTGGTGACCTACATCCAACTGACAATGGCGATTCTGCCGATCTTCGTCCTCATCACGACGGTACGCTCGGTGGCCGGAGACCGGGAGGCCGGCGTTTTCGAGTACCTGCTGTCGCTGCCGGTGTCCCTTTCCGCCTGGTTCTGGGGCAAGATCGTCGGCCGCTATGTGGTGATCTTTCTGCCCGTGTTCGTGGCGATGCTGGGGGCGGTGCTGTGGGCCCTGGTGAAGGAGATCGAAGTCCCGTGGAACATGTTCGGCTACTACACGGCGCTGCTGGCGGCGATGGGCTGGTGCTTTCTGGGTCTGGGCATGCTCTGTTCACGCTGGCGCGCAGCACGGATGTGGCCCAGGGCACGGCCTTCATGGTGTGGCTGACGCTGCTGCTGTTCCTCGACCTGATCCTGCTGGGCGTGATGATCCAGGGGCATGTGGCGCCGGAAGTCGCCGTCGGCATCGCGCTCGCCAATCCGCTGCAGGTGTTCCGCACCGCGGCGCTGGCGTTGTTCGATCCGCAGCTCATCGTGCTCGGGCCGTCCGCCTATGTCATCCTCGACCTGTTCGGCGTTGCCGGCTACAAGGTCTATGCGTTAGCCTATCCGGTATTACTGGGCACCGGCTGCGCCGGCCTTGGCTATCTTCTGTTCCGTCGCGGCGATCTGCCCTGACGCGACCCGATTCCGGTCCGGTCGCGGCTCCGCCCCGCCTCGCGCGCGGGGCGTGTCATATTGGGGAATGAACATGTTCAGGAAACTTCTGCTGGTTTGTCTCGGTCTGAGTTTGGTCTCGGGAGCGTCCATTGCGGCGGAGGAAATGCCGTCCTCGGCTGCTTTCTTCTCATCCACGCTCGACGACCTCAAGGACAAGCCGATGGCCATGGAAGGCCTGCGCGGCAAGCCGATCCTCGTCAACTTCTGGGCGCGCTGGTGCGGTCCCTGTCGTGAAGAGATCCCGGAACTGGTGGACGTTCACGCCAAGCACAAGGCGAACGGGCTCACGGTGGTGGGCGTCGCGGTCGAGGAGAACACGGCCAGCGTGCAGGAATTCGCCGCCGCCTACAAGATGGAGTACCTGGTCCTGATGGGCAAGGACAAGTCCCTCGACCTCATGCGCGCGCTCGGCAACAACCGGGGCTTCCTGCCCTTCACCATCGCCATCGACACCGGCGGTAAGGTCGTCGCCACGAAGATGGGAATCCTGACCACGGCCGATCTCGACGGCATGCTCAAGGCGACTGGCGCGACGCGCTGACGCCCCGTGTCCTGAAGAACAAGCACGAGAATTCATCGACCCCGACGGCGAGCCGCTCATGCCCCCACCGATAGAACCGACGCTGGCCGCGTTTCCCAACCCGGCGTTGCGTTACTTCGCCGCCACGCGGCCGGCTTTCCTCTCCGTCACCTTCGCCGCCGCCCTGCTGGGGTTGGCGACGGCGTTCGTCGACGGCATCGCACTGCGGCCGATGGCCGCGTTCTTCACCGTGTTCTTTGCCCTGGTGGCGCACGCCGGAGCGAACGTGCTGAACGACTACTACGACGCCCTGAACGGTTCCGACGAGGCGAACGGCGACCGCCAGTTTCCCTTCACCGGCGGCAGCCGCTTCATCCAGAACGGCGTGCTGCCCCTTCAGGCCACCGGCATCTTCGGCTACGCGCTGCTGGCGGCGGTGATCCCGGCGGGACTGTGGCTCACCGCCTACTCGGCCCAAGGCCTGATCTGGATCGGACTGGCCGGGCTGTTCATCGGCTGGGCTTACTCGGCTCCGCCGCTCAAACTCATGAGCCGTGGTCTGGGCGAATTCGCCGTCGCCTGCGGCTGGCTGCTGGTGGTGATCGGGGCCGATTTCGTGCAGCGCGGAGCGTTCTCCGTTGTCCCGCTGCTGGGAGGCGTGAGCTATGCGCTGCATGTGGCGAATGTGCTCTACATCAACCAGTTCCCCGACTACCGGGCGGATGCGGCGGCCGGCAAGCGCAACTGGGTGGTTCGCCTCGGCCCGCAGCGGGCACGCTGGGGTTATCTCCTGGTGGTGCTGGGCGCCTACCTGTGGCTGATCGCCGCGGTCGCTTCCGGTTGGCTGCCCTGGCCGGCCCTGCTGGCGCTCGCTGCCGCGATTCCCGCGCTCAAGGCGGCGCGGGAACTGCTGCGCCATGCGGCGAATCCGCAGGGTCTGGTGCCGGCCATCAAGGCCACCATCGGCGCCGCCATGATGCACGGCGTGCTGCTGGCGGTCGGCCTTTCGGCTGCGCGTCTCGTCGGCTCCTGAAGCGCGGGGAGCGGTCTGTTTCGCCGTCCGCCCGTGCCGGTACGGCACGATTCCCAGGCGCGGGCATTTCTTGATCTAGATCGTGTGCGGGCTTTCCGCGGCCGTGCAAACTGCCGCGCTGGGAGGCCATCGTGCGCAAGTCTGTATTCGTCATCAGCCTGTTCACCTTCGTCGGCCTGTGCGGCTGCGCCAGTGCGCCGGCGCCCGCGCTGCGCGGCACGGGGGATCTGGGCATCGTCATCGAGCGCGCCACGGGACGCGTCTCGGTGGTGGACACCACGGCCCGTAAGCGCATCGGCCAGGTCGAAGGACTGGGCGACCTGTCCCATGCCCACGCGGTGTTCTCCCGCGACGGCCGCTACGCCTACATCTTCGGTCGCGACGGCGGCCTGACCAAGGTCGATCTGCTGACGCAGACGATCGTCCGGCGCGTGGTGCAGTCCGGCAATGCCATCGGCGGTTCCATCTCGCAGGATGGCCGGCTGGTGGTGGCGCAGAACTACGAGCCCGGCGGCATCAAGGTATTCGATGCGGACACGCTGGAGCAACTGGCGGACGTGCCGTCGTCCTATGGAACGGAAGGCAAGCGCTCCAAAGTGGTGGGCCTGGCGGATGCGCCGGGAAACAAGTTCGTCTATGCGTTGTTCGATGCCGGCGAAATCTGGGTCGCCGACCTCGCCGACCCGCGCGCGCCCAAGGTCACCAAATTTCCCAATATCGGCGTCCAACCCTACGACGGCTTGGTGACGCCCGACGGCCGCTATTTCCTCGCCGGCCTGTTCGGCGAAGACGGCGTCGCCCTGCTCGATCTGTGGCGCCCGGAGCAGGGGGTTCGGCGCATCCTGCCGAACTACGGCCGCGGCCAGGAAAAGCTGCCGGTGTTCAAGATGCCCCACCTGCGGGGCTGGTCGGTGGCGGGACGGCATGCCTACCTGCCGGCGGTGGGCCGGCATGAAGTGCTGGTGGTCGATACCGTCACCTGGCAGGAATCCGGCCGCATTCCAGTCAAGGGACAGCCGGTGTTCGTCATGGCGCGCCCCGACGGGCGCCAGGTGTGGGTCAATTTCGCGTTCCCCGACAATGGCTGGGTGCAGGTGATCGACACCCTGGAAAGCAAGGTGGTGAAGACCCTGGAGCCGGGCAAGGCAGTGCTGCACCTGGAGTTCACGCCGCGCGGCGAGCAGGTGTGGATCTCGGCACGCGACGACCATCGCGTGGTGGTCTACGACACCGCGAGCTTCGCCCGGGTCGCCGAACTCAAGGCGGATTCGCCTTCAGGCATTTTCTTCGCCGCGCGCGCGGCGCGCATCGGCTTCTGAATTGTGGCTGGGCTGATCGAATGAGCGAGACAGGCCGCGGTGAATCGACCGTCGCCGCTTTGGAGCAGGGTGCGGCGGCGTCCGACTGCAGTACGGAAAATGTCGAATTCAGGTTGCTGAACGAATATCAGCGCGGATTCCCGCTGGTGGCGGAACCGTTCCGCGAGATCGCTGCCGCCCTCGGGTGCGGGGAATCGGCGGTGCTCGCCACCTTGCGTCGGCTGGCCGCGAGCGGCAGCGTGAGCCGTGTCGGCGCCGTCTTCGCTCCGCGGCGCATCGGTGCATCCACGCTGGCGGCGCTGGCAGCGCCGCCGAGCCAGTTGTCGCGCATGGCCGCCCTGGTCAGCGCCCACCCGGAGGTCAATCACAACTACGAGCGGGAGAACCGGCTCAATCTTTGGTTCGTCGTCACCGCCGCGGACGCCGAGCGTCTGGCACGGGTGCTGCAGGGGATCGAGGCGCAAACCGGCTGCGCCGTGATTTCACTGCCGCTGCGCGAGGAGTTCCACATCGATCTCGGCTTCGACCTCGGCAGCGGCGGACGGCGCGCCGCGCCGCGCGCCGGCGGCGATCCCGCCCGCTATCAGCCGTCGCCGGTGGAGCGCCGCCTGATGGCGGCATTGCAGGCGGGCCTGGATCTGGTGCCGCGGCCCTTCGCCCGCCTCGCGATGAGGGCCGGCGTCAGCGAGGACGAGACCCTTGCCATCATTCGCGGCTGGCTCGACGCCGGCATCGTCAAGCGCTTCGGTGTCGTGGTGCGTCATCGCGAACTCGGCTTCAATGCCAATGCCATGGTGGTGTGGGACGTGGGCGACGAGCACGTCCGCGCCGTAGGCGCGAGACTCGCCACCGAGCCGGCGGTGACCCTGTGCTATCGTCGCGA
Source organism: uncultured beta proteobacterium (assembly GCA_963823455.1). Taxonomy (GTDB): domain Bacteria; phylum Pseudomonadota; class Gammaproteobacteria; order Burkholderiales; family Rhodocyclaceae; genus CAVPDA01. The sequence goes on along the minus strand of CAWGLO010000003.1, from coordinate 120,477 downwards.
ACGCCATCTGCCGCAGTGGAGCTACAACCTGTACTGCATGGTGCACGGCAGGAACCGGCTGGCGGTCGAACAGGCGATCGGCGCCCTGCGCGACCGGCACGCCCTCCATGCCTATCCCACTACGGTGCTGTTCAGCCGGCGCTGCTTCAAGCAGCAGGGTGCGCGCTATTTCGACGTGCCGGAGGCAGCCTCGGCCCATGTCTGACGACATCGACCGCCGCATCATCAACGCACTGCAGGGCGGCTTTCCGCTGTGCGACGAACCCTATCGCGCCGTGGCGGAATCCCTCGGCCTGGACGACGGACGAACTCATCGCCCGCATCGAGCGCATGCTGCAGGAGCGGGTACTGACGCGCTTCGGGCCGATGTACCAGGTCGAACGCATGGGCGGCAGCTTCGTGCTGGCGGCGCTGGCCGTGCCAGAGCCCCACTTCGACCGCATCGCGGAAATCGTCAATGCGCTGCCGGAAGTGGCGCACAACTATCGCCGCGAGCATCGCCTCAACATGTGGTTCGTGCTGGCCACCGAGACGCGCGAGGGAGTGGCTCGTGCCATCGCGCGCATCGAGGCGGAAACCGGTCTGCCGGTGTTCGCGTTCCCGAAGGAGCGCGAGTACTTCGTCGAAATGAAGCTCGCGGCCTGAATCCGGGCACGCCGCACATCCATGCCCGCCTGCCGAATTCACCCGATACGTCCGTTTCATGCCGCGGCAGCAGACCGCCATGATTGAGGACTCCGGCGTTATCCTGGACGCGGCCGACCGCCGCCTCATCGTCGCCACCCAGGCGGGGCTGCCGCTGGTCGCGCGCCCCTTCCAGGAACTGGCCGATCGGCTCGGCATGGCGCCGGCGGAAGTGATGTCGCGCCTGCAGCGCATGCTGGACTCCGGCGTCATCCGCCGCATCGGTGCCGTGCCCAACCACTACGCCATCGGTTATGCGGCGAACGGCATGTCGGTGTGGGACGTGGACGACGCGCGCATCGATGAACTGGGACAGCAGGTCGGCGCCCTCGATTTCGTTACGCACTGCTACCGCCGCCCGCGCCGGCTGCCCGATTGGCCGTACAACCTGTTCGCCATGGTGCATGGCAGGAATCGCGACGAGGTGGCGGCCAAATTGGAGACGATCGCCGCTCTCCTCGGCGCCGCCTGCCGCAGCCGCGACGTGCTCTACAGCAGCCGCATCCTCAAGAAAACCGGCCTGCGCATCGCCGCCTGAGGCGGCGCCGGAGTTTCCGGCGTCCGCAGTGAATCTCCCTGATCTTCCTGAGGTTTTCCTGCGCCGGCAACGACCCGCTTGATTGATGCAAATCAACGCGCGAGCACCGCCCGATGCATTAGCGTGACGGCTCCCGCGAATCCAGGTTGTGACCGATGTTCCGGATATCCCAGTACATGCAGGAGATCGCCGCACCCGACCCCGCTCGGGCGCAGGATCGATCCGCCCGGTCCGGTGGTCATCTGGAACCTGATCCGGCGCTGCAATCTCACCTGCAAGCACTGCTACTCGATCTCCGCCGACAAGGACTTCCCCGGCGAATTGTCCACCGCCGAGGTGTTCGAGGCGATGGACGACCTGAAGCGCTTTCGCGTGCCGGTGCTGATCCTGTCCGGCGGCGAGCCGCTGCTGCGGCCGCGACATCTTCGACATCGCCAGGCGGGCCAGGAGCATGGGATTCTATGTCGGCCTGTCGTCGAACGGCACGCTGATCGACCACGGACAACATCGAGCGCATCGCCGAGGTCGGTTTCAACTACGTGGGCGTCAGTCTCGATGGCATCGCAGCAACCCACGACCGCTTCCGGCGCATGGCGGGCGCCTTCGACGCGTCGCTCGCCGGCATCCGGCTGTGCCGCGATCTCGGCCTCAAGGTCGGGGTGCGCTACACCATGACGCAGGACAATGCCCACGACCTGCGCGGCCCTGCTCCGGCTGGTCGACGACGAGGGCATCGACCGCTTCTACTTCTCGCACCTCAACTACGCCGGCCGCGGCAACAAGAACCGCGAGGACGACGCCCATCACCAGATGACGCGCCGGGCGATGGATCTGCTGTTCGATACCTGCTGGGACTACGCGCAGCGCGGCCTCGACAAGGAGTTCACCACCGGCAACAACGACGCCGACGGCGTCTATCTGCTGCACTGGGTGCGGCGCCGTTTCCCCGAACGCGAAGACGCACATCCGTGCCAAGCTGGAGCAGTGGGGCGGCAACAGTTCGGGCGTTAACGTGGCCAACATCGACAACCTGGGCAACGTTCACCCGGATACCATGTGGTGGCATTACAGCCTGGGCAACGTGCGCGAGCGTCCGTTCTCGCAGATCTGGAGCGATACGTCCGACCCGCTCATGGCCGGCCTCAAGGCGAAGCCCCGACCGGTCAAGGGCCGTTGCGGCGCCTGCCGGTATCTGGATGTCTGCGACGGCAACACGCGGGTTCGCGCCCAGCAGCTCACCGGCGACCCGTGGGCGGAAGATCCGGCCTGCTATCTGAGCGACGACGAGATCGGCGTCGTGGCCTCGAATGAACGCCTGAAAGTCACACCGTACGTATCCCTGAAGAGGAGAGCCTGAGATGCAAACCCTGATTCATGTCACCGTCTTGATCGGCCTGGTGCTGGTGGCCAGCTTCGTGTCCCAGGCGGCGCCGCTGGCAGGCTTTTGAAGAGGAACATGCATCGACTTGCCGTGGACCGGGCGACACCGTGAGCCGCGCTCCGACTGCGACCCGGGAGGCGAAGCGGTTGCTGGCGACGGCGGTCGGTCTCGCCGCTGCCGTCGTTCTCGGCATCGTCGCGCCCCAGCCGTCCGCGGCAGCGGCCGCCGAGCCGTCGCGCCTCTATGCGCAGCACTGCGCCGCCTGCCATGGTCCCGATCGCCTCGGGCTGATCGGCCCGGCGCTGTTGCCGGAAAACCTGGAGCGGCTGAAGAAACCCGAAGCGGCGAAGGTGATCCGCGAAGGCCGTCCCGCCACCCAGATGGAAGGCTTCTCGGCCAAGATGACGGCCGAGGAAATCCAGAGCGTCGCCGATTGGATCTACACCCCGGTCACGCCGCGTCCGGTGTGGACCGAGGAGCAGATCCGCACCTCGCGCGTGGTGCCGGTGAAGCCGGGCGATCTCAAGGACGCCCCCACCTTCGTCGCCGACATGATGAATCTCTTCATCGTGGTCGAGGCGGGCGATCATCACGTCTCGGTGTTCGACGGCGACAAGCTGGAGCGCATCCACCGCTTCCCCTCGCGCTACGCGCTGCACGGCGGGCCGAAATTCACCCCCGACGGGCGCTACGTGTTCTTCGCCTCGCGCGACGGCTGGGTGTCGAAGTTCGACATCTGGAACCTGAAGACGGTGGCGGAGATCCGTGCCGGCATCAACACGCGCAATGTCGCCGTGTCGTCCGACGGCAAGTACGTGGCGGTCGCGAACTACCTGCCCCACACGCTGGTCCTGCTCGATGCCGACCTCAACCTGCTCAAGGTTCATGCGGTGCGGGACAAGGAGGGCAAGAGCAGTTCGCGCGTTTCCGCGGTGTATGACGCCGGCCCGCGCCGCAGTTTCGTCGCCGCCCTCAAGGACGTGCCGGAGGTGTGGGAGATCAGCTACGACCCGAAGGCGGAGGACATACCGACCGGCATGATCCACGACTTCCAGTACAAGGAGGGCGCGTTCATCCCCGGCTTCCTCAATCCGCGCCGCACCTTTCTCGCCGATGTCCTGGACGACTTCTTCTTCACCCAGGACTACACCGAGCTGATCGGCGCCTCGCGCGAGGCGGGCAAGGGCCAAGTGGTCAATCTCGACGTGCGCAAGAAGATCGCAACGCTGGACCTGCCCGGCATGCCCCATCTGGGATCGGGCATCACCTGGGAATACCAGGGCCGCACGGTAATGGCCACGCCCAACCTGAAGGAGGGTGTGGTTTCGGTGATCGACCTCAAGGACTGGAAAACCGTGAAGCAGATTCCGACCTTGGGGCCCGGCTTTTTCATGCGCAGCCACGAGAAGTCACGCTATGCCTGGGTCGATTCGATGATGAGTCCGCAGAACAAGAACGTGCTGCAGGTGATCGACAAGCAGACATTGGAAAAGGCGGGCGAGGTCAGAATCGAGCCGGGCAAGACGCTGGCCCACATCGAGTTCGATCGCTACGGCAAGTACGCCCTGGCCAGCCTGTGGGAGAACGAGGGCGCCATCATCGTCTATGATGCCGCGACCTTGAAGGAAGTGAAGCGCATCCCGGCCCGCAAGCCGGTCGGCAAGTACAATCTCTTCAACAAGATCACGCGCTCCAGCGGGACCAGCCACTAAGCGCCATTTCGCATCCGATCCAGCGGCGGGTCGGCCGTTTCGTCCGTCCACTTCGTCCAAATCGGATCCGGTGCCGGAATCGGAGGTCCGACGCAATGGATCCGCCGGCGTCCGCGCCGATGCCGGCACCAGGAAATCATGTACGACGGTGAACGATTCAACAGCTATAGCCACCTGATCGGTGCGCTGCTCGCTCTTGCCGGCGCGGTCGTGCTGATCGTGGTCGGCGCGCTGCAGGGCGACGTCTGGAAGATCGTGAGCTTCTCGATCTACGGCGCGTCCCTGGTGCTGCTCTACAGTTTTTCCACGCTCTATCACAGCACCCGCGGCGGCGCGAAGCGACTCTTCCAGAAGCTCGACCACAACGCCATCTACCTGCTGATCGCCGGCAGCTACACGCCATTCACCCTCGTGACCCTGCGCGGGCCCTGGGGCTGGACGCTGTTCGGAGTGATCTGGGGCCTGGCTGCGGTGGGCATGCTGCAGGAGTCACTGCTGGGCAAGAGGACCAGAACGCTATCCCTGGTTATCTACGTCCTCATGGGCTGGGTGGCGCTGGTCGCCGTGGTTCCGCTGATCGAGGCCTTGTCGCCGGCCGGCTTCGCCTGGCTCGCAGCCGGGGGGGTGATCTACACTCTCGGCATCGCCTTCTATCTCTACGACGAGAAATTCAAGCACTGGCATGGCATCTGGCACCTGTTCGTGATCGCCGGCAGCGCCGTGCACTATGTCGCCATACTCCTGTACGTTGCCTGAATGCGGCCACGACGTCTCAGGCGCTAGTCCACCCTCTCGGCGGTCGGCCAAGTTCCCGGCTCGATCACGTCTTCCGCGACGCGGATGCAATCCCGGATGTGCTTCTCGCCCACGTACCACATCGCTGTGTAGCTCATGACGGCGGACAGGGCTTGCCCGGCGACGGGAAGGTACTTGGCCGCCTGCTTCGCCGTGATGCGGGTCGCCACCACCTGCAGGGCGCGCAGGACGAGGTCGGCGGATACGAGCTTGCCGATCATGTTGGCGCCGGCGCCGACGATGGACGCGTAGACCACCACCTTCGTGTCCATGTCGAGTTGCTCGATCTGCGCGGGCGCGAGGCCGAACTCCTGATTGATCCTGGTGACGAGTCGGATGAGCAGACCGACGTCGGTGGCGAGGTCCAGCCCCGGCACGGGCACCAGCACGGCGCCTGCCGAAACGAGGGCGCGTTGCCTGACCATGCTGCGGCAGCGTCGCGCCACGAGCGCGATCTGCCCACGGCTGGAGGGAAGCAGGATGAGTTCCGTTCCCGTGGAAGTCTTCCCGAAACGATGTTGGATGCGAGAACGGATGGACACGATGGGAGTGAGGTTGTTCCAGGAAATCCGCGTCGAACGTCGCCGCGGCTTGCGTACTCATTGTAGGACACGGCGTGTGCCTTGTCCCGACGGCCAGGGGCCGACTGACATGAATCAAGGCAATCGCGGAGACCGGACGCGAGAATTCGCGCTTTCGACCAACCAGGAGGACGACCGTGTCTCAACCCCATCTGCATGTCACACCGGAAGCCATCTATCCCTTTGACGCGCGCGGCATCGCCAAGCGTTTCCGCCACGCGGCGATCTTCGGCGCCCTCGACGCACTGCGCGCCGGGGAAACGATGCGCTTCATGAACGACCACGATCCCCTGCCGCTATTGGAGCAGATGCGGGCACGCTATGGTGATGGAGTGGAGATCAATTATCTGAGGCGAGAGCCGGGCGAGATCGTCATCGATTTCGTCAAGCGCGCGTGAACTGAGCGGCCTGCCGCAGCGCCATGCTGCCGGTTCTGGTGGTGGTAGCCCTGGCCGGCTTTACGGCGGCGGCGCTGTTGTCCGCGTCGCAGGTGATGGCACCGGCGGCATGGGCGCATGTCGCCTTTGCCATGGGAGTCATGCCGCTGATTCTCGGCGCCATCGGCTACTTCGTCCCGGTGCTGACGCGCAGCGGCGCTCCGCCGCCTCCCATTCGACTGCTGCCCGTTCTGGCCGTGGCGGCCGCTGCGGCCTTGATTGCGGCCCTGGCATGGCCGGGCAGCTTCGGTCACTCGGCCTTCGCCGCCGCCGCCCTCGCCCTGCTGGCGGCGATCTCGATGCTGGGGTGGATCGTGCGGCGCGGGCACGCCGCCCTCGGGACGCCGCATCCCGGGCTGCGCTGGTACCTCGCCGCAATGGTACTGCTGGCGGCGGCGCTGCTCGCGGCGATTGCGATGGAGCTGTGGCCGCAGCAAAAGGCCGCGCTGCGGCTATTTCATCTGCATCTCAATCTGCTGGGCTTCGTCGGCATCACCGCGATCGGTACGCTGCAGGTACTCCTGCCCACCGCCGCCGCGCGTCCCGATCCCGGCGTCGCCCAGCGGCTGCGGCGCGATCTGCCCTTGGCGGTGGCGGGTGCGCTGCTGGTGGCGGCCGGCGCGGCCTGGTTCAAGCCGCTGAGTTATGCCGGATTGATTCTCTATCTCGCGCCGTTGCTGCGGATGGCCGCTGCGTGGATCGCCCACTTTCGCAGCGTGCTGCTGCAGCGCCACGGTGCCGCGCCTTCCCTGTCGCTGGCGCTCCTCGGGCTGGTCCTGCTGCTGCTGGCCGCGGGCGCCCACGGCCTCGGCTTGCAGCCGGGGCGCGATGCGATCCTCGGCTTCATCCTGGCCTTCCTGCTGCCGCTGGTGAGCGGTGCCGCGACCCAACTGCTGCCGGTGTGGCTGCGCCCGGGCGTGCAGACGGCGTGGCACGCCGCGGCGCGAGCCCGCCTCGGTCGCTGGAGCGCGCTGCGGGCTGCGCTGATGATCGCCGGGGGTGTGCTGGTGACGTCGGGGGTCGGAGCCGGCCTGTGGTTGGCCCTGGGAGGCCTCGCGCTATTTGCAATGGCAGCGGCATCGCTTCCCTTCCTGCCCTGCGCCGCGCCCGAAGAGCCCACGAAAATAGAAAGGCGGCCGTAGCCGCCTTTCCGTCCCTGAGCAAGTGCTTCGTAACTAATCGTATTGCCGGCTCGGTCCGGGTGAAGTCGCGTCCCCGGTTGTCTCGTCCCCGCCAGCGGTCCAGTGCGTCCTCCTTTGAATGCCGCCATTCTAGGGCTCTCCGCTGCGACGACTTTGCGGCAGGTTAACCTCTCGCGCCTTCGCGTGCGGTCCCGTTCCTCCGGCGGGAAAGAGGAAGGGCGGCCGAAGCCGCCCTTCCACCCCCTGAGCAAGTGCAACAACTTATTGGGGGGAACCATTGATCACGCGCATTCTAGGCGACGCCCGATCGCACGCCTTGCGGCAGGTCAACCCGTGTAAGGTCAGCCTGCTTGCATAGGGCTGGAGAGCGCAGCGGCATTGGTACCCTGTCATGCTGTGCAACGGATCGCCGTCGGAGATCCTTCCGGTACGAAATCAATGCGAATCATTCGCGCAAAGCGCACTTCGGCTATCATGGCGCGGCGTATTCACGGCCATACAGACAGGAGAAAGAAATGGACAGACGGGAAATTCTGGTGGGCACCGCGGCGTTCGCTGCCGCAACGGCGGCGACTGCGGCATTCGGCGCCGACGAGCACGATCATCACATGCACCATGGCGGCGGCAAGTACAAGGCACTGGTGAATACTGCAGCCGACTGCATTCATATCGGCGAGGAGTGCATGAACCACTGCCTCGATCTGCTGGCGACCGGCGACAAGGAACTGGGCGCGTGCGCCAAATCGGTGAATCAGATGCTGGCGGCCTGCAATGGGCTGGTACGGTTGGGCACACAGGACTCGAAGTACCTGCCGAAGATGGCGGCCCTTGCGGGGCAGATCTGCGACGACTGCGAGAAGGAGTGCCGCAAGCATGAGAAGAAGCATGCCCAGTGCAAGGCCTGCGCCGATGCCTGCGCCGCCTGTCTCAAGGAATGCAAAAAGGTCGCGGCCTGAGCAGCGCGGCTTTTCAGCACCATGCGGGCGGCGCGGCCGCTTCGCAACCCGTTCGTATCTACTCGAGGAGAACCCATGTATCCGTTGCCACGACTGATCGCCCGCAGCGCCCTGGTGCTCGCCGCGATGCTCGGCCTCGGCCAGGCCGCCATTGCCCAGGGCGTACTGAAAGTGTCTGCCATTCCCGACGAGGCGCCCACCGAGCTGCAGCGCAAGTTCAAGCCGCTCGGCGAGTATCTCGAGAAGGAGACCGGCATGAAGGTCGAATTCACGCCGGTCACCGACTATGCCGCCGTCGTCGAGTCGCTGGCGACGCGCAAGATCGACATGGCCTGGCTGGGCGGCTTCACCTTCGTCCAGACCAGGATGCGCACCAACGGCACCGCCATCCCCATCGTGCAGCGCGCAGGAGGACGCGATGTTCACCAGCAAGTTCATCAGTGCCGACCGACAGCGATCAAGTCGCTTCGCCGACCTCAAGGGCAAGACCTTCGCCTTCGGTTCGCCGTCCTCCACCTCCGGGCACCTGATGCCGCGCTTCTTCCTGCTGCAGGCCGGGCTCGATCCGGACAAGGATTTCAAGAACGTCGCCTTCTCCGGCGCCCATGACGCGACGGTCGCCTTCGTCGCCGTCGGGCAAGGCCGATGCCGGCGTGCTCAACGCGTCGGTGTGGGACAAGCTGGTCGAACAGAAGAAGGTCGACCCGGCCAAGGTGCAAGGTCTTCGCCACCACGCCGCCCTACTTCGACTACAACTGGACGGTGCGCGGCGACCTCGACCCGGCGCTGGTCAAGAAACTCACCGACGCCTTCCTCAAGCTCGACCCGGACAACCCGGAGCACAAGGAAATTGATGGACCTGCAGCGCGCCAGCCGAAGTTCATCCCGACCAAGGCCGAGAACTACGACGGCATCGAGGCTGCGCGCGGCAGCGGGATGCTGAGCCGGTCGGATCAGGTCGCGCAGCGGCGCCTCCGACATCGGGTCGCCCGCCGGACGCCGGCTGCGCTGCGCTTGAGCAGACCTTCGCAATCGATCATGAGTTTCCAACTCCACGCCGCCGGCCTCGCCCACGCCAACGGCCATCGCGCGCTGCACGACTGTCACTTGGCGGCGCAGGCGGGCGAGCGCATCGCGGTGATCGGTCCGTCGGGCGCCGGCAAGACTTCGCTGCTGCGCCTGCTCGGCACCTCGCTGCGGCCGACCGAGGGCCGGGTCAGCGTGCTCGGCGACAACCCCTGGCAGCTCGGCGCCGGCGAGCTGCGCCGGCTGCGCAGCCGCATCGGCGTGGTGCACCAGGCGCCGCCGATGCCGCCGCGCCAGCGCGTCGTCACCGCCATCCTCGCCGGCCGTCTCGGACGCTGGCCGTGGTGGAAATCGCTGCTCTCGCTGCTCTATCCCGCCGACATCGCCGGCGCGCGGGCGCAGCTGGCGCGGCTCGACCTCGCCGACCGCCTGTTCGAGCGCTGCGACCGGCTCTCCGGCGGCCAGCTGCAGCGCGTCGGCGTCGCGCGCGTGCTGTACCAGCGCCGGATCTGATCCTGGCCGACGAGCCGGTTTCGGCGATCGATCCGGCGCTGGCCGATCTCACCGTCGCCCAGCTCGCCCAGGAGGCCACCGCCCGCGGCGTGACGCTGGTGGCGAGCCTGCATGCCGTCGACCTGGCGCTGCGCTGGTTTCCGCGCATCGTCGGACTCAAGGGCGGCGAGATCGCTGTTCGATCTGCCGCCGGCGAAGGTCGATCGACGCCCTGCTGCGCGATCTCTACGCCTGCGGAGAGCAGCGTCCTGCCGACCCAGGACCAGGAGCCGCTGCTGCTGCCCGAGCGCCGGCGCTGAGCGCAGGCGGTACCGCGCCGCGCGCCAATGCTGGTGAGCGCCGCCGCCCGCCCGCGACCCTCAGCGCGCTCGCGTCGCGCGCGCCTGCTTGGCGCGGCGCGCGCTGATCGCTGCTGTGGCCGCTGCTGCAGCTCGCCGAATTCAAGCCCGCGGCGCTGTTCGATCCCCGGCAATCTGAAGGTGATGGGCGACTTCCTGCAGCGGCTTCCTGCCGCCGGAGCGTGTCACGGAGTTCCTCGGCTTGCTCGTCAAGGCGACGCTGGAGACGCTGGCCATGGCCACCGCCGGCATCGCCCTGGCGATGCTGATCGCGGTGCCGCTGGGCATGGCGATGACCCACAGCCTGTCGGTGTCGCGCATCGGCCCCGGCCCGGGCGCGTGGCGCGGCGAAACGCTGCGCGGCCTGGTGCGCATCGCGCTTGCTGCTGCTGCGGGGCATCCCGGAACTGGTCTGGGCGCTGGTGTTCGTGCGCGCCCTCGGGCTGGGCCCGGCGGCGGGCGTGCTGGCGCTTGCCATCACCTACGGCGGCATGCTGGGCAAGGTCTATGCGGAGATTCTCGAATCGGGCGACACACGGCCGGCGCGCGTCGCTGCTGGAAGCGGGCAGCGGGCGCGTCATGGCTTTGGCCTACGGCCTGATGCCCGGCGCCGCGCAGGAACTGGCGTCCTACACCGTCTACCGCTGGGAGTGCGCGATCCGCGCCTCGGTGGTGATGGGCTTCGTCGGCGCCGGCGGGCTGGGCCAGTTGATGGACCAGTCGATGAAGATGCTCAACGGCGGCGAGGCGGCAACCATCCTCCTCACCTTCCTGCTGCTGGTACTGCTGGCGGATGCCATCAGCGCCGCGCTGCGGCGGCAACTCGCATGAGCGCCGTCCGCCGGGCCGTCCCAAGGATGGCGCAGCCAACGACATGGAGCGGGCACGGCCCGCGAACAGCAATCACCCCCTTCCGTGGGAAGGGGGATGGGGGGAAGGTACTCCCATGAGCGCCGTCCGCCGGGCCGTCCCAAGGATGGCGCAGCCAACAGACCGGAGAGGGCGCAGCCCGCGAACCGTTATCACCCCCTCCCCCGGGAAGGGGGTCGGGGGGAAGGTCCCATGAGCGCGCGGGGATGTGATTCCGCGACGAGGCTGGACGACGCCGGCGAGGCGGCCAAATTCTGCCTCACCTGTACCCTAACGCTGCTCGCCGTCGTCGCGGTGATCGTCGTCAGCTTCGCCTACCTCTCGCTGGGCTTGGACCGGCTGTTCACCGCCGAGGCGGGCTGGGACATGCTGCGCTTCTTTCTTTCCTTCTTCCCGCCCGACCTGTCCGCCGAGTACCTGCTCAAGGTGGGCAAGGGGTCGCTGGAGACGCTGGCGATCTCCGCCGTGGGCACGCTGCTGGCGGCGCTGGGGGCGATGTTCTTGGCATTGCCGGCGTCGGGCCGCTACGGCTGGGCGCTGCGCAATGCCACGCGCTTCGCGCTCAACGTGCTGCGCTCGGTACCGGAGCTGGTGTGGGGCGCGCTGATGGTGCTGGCGGCCGGACTAGGCCCCTTCGCCGGCACGCTGGCGCTGGCGCTGCACACTGCCGGCGTGCTCGGGCGGCTGTTCGCGGAAACTCTGGAGAATGCGCCGCCGGAACCGGCCGGGGCGCTGGTGGATTCCGGCGCCACGCCGGCGCTGGCCTTCATCTATGGCACGCTGCCCTCCATCCTGCCCCAGCTCGTTGCCTACAGCCTCTATCGCTGGGAGATGAACATCCGCATGGCGGCGATCCTCGGTTTCGTCGGCGCCGGCGGACTGGGCCAGATGCTTTACTTCGAGCTTTCCCTGTTCCACCAGGAGCAGGCCAGCACGGTGATCATCGGCATGCTGCTGCTGGTGATGATCGTCAACGGCGTTAGCGCCGTGGTGCGGCGCGGACTGGCGCGCGCCCATTCCTGAATGGCGACCGGCGCGCACGGCGCGCCCTACGGGGTTCATCGCGGCGCGTAGGGCGCCGATCCCGCGCTCCCGGCCTCTCCCGCGGCAGGGGGAGAGGAGGATCGAGCCTCGCCGCTCCCTGTCGGGAGAGGGGGCGGGGGTGAGGGTATGCGCGCCGGTTCTCTACCTGTGGGTCAGTTGCGCATAGAGCTGCGGCAGCCGTGCCGGCAGTTCCTCCGGCTTGCGGATGACGGTGAAGCCGGCGGCGCCGAACAGGTGCGGCAGGTAGGCCTCGCCCTCGCGATCGATGGTGACGCAGAACGGGCGCAGGCCGTGCTCGCGCGCCTCGACGACGCTGACGCGCGTGTCCTCGATGCCGTAGCGGCCCTCGTAATGGTCCGTGTCGTTCGGTTTGCCGTCGGTGAGGATGAGCAGCAGCTTCACCTGCGCCGGATGCTCGTCGAGCAGGCTCGTCGCGTGGCGGATGGCGGCGCCGAGACGCGTGTAGTAGCCGGGCTTGAGCGCGGCGATGCGGCCGCGGATGGCAGCGTCGTACTTCTCCGTGAAGGTCTTGATCTGATGCACGCGCACGTTGCTGCGCTTCAGTGACGAGAAGCCGTACAGCCCGAAGGCGTCGCCGGTGGCGGTGAGCGCCTCGGCGAACAGCGTCAGGCTGTCCTTGACCACGTCGATGACGCGCGCATGATCGCTGACCCACGCGTCGGTCGACAGCGACAGGTCGGCCAGCACCAGGCAGGCAAGGTCGCGCTCGCACGGCAGCTGCGCGAGATAGGTTCCCGCCTCCCGGCCATGGCTTCCGGCGATGCGGTCGGCATGGGCGCGGACGCAGGCGTCGAGGTCCAGTTCCGAGCCGTCGGGCTGGCTCTTGAGCCAGCGCCGCACCGGCTGCAGCGCCGAGAACTGCCAGCGCAGGCGCTGTGCCGCCTTCCGCAGGTAGGCCGGCAGGGCGCAGGGCGGCGCGTCACGTGCCACCATCGGCTGCACGCGGCAGTAGTCGGGCCGCAGCAGGCGCTTGCGGAAGTCCCACTCCGGCAGCAGGATCCCTTCGCCCAGCGGCAGATCGTCCTGGGCGGCGGAGGGCAGGTCGAGATCGAACTTCACGCGCGAGGCTGCCGTGCCGCCATCGCGCGTCACGGCGAGTTCGTCCATCTCCTCCGCGCGTTGCGCCGCATCGGGATCGGGGTCGTCGTCCAGCGGCCGATTCACCTTGATGTACTCCGCCCAGGAGAACAGGCTCTCGGCGCGAAAGATCATGAGGAACCCGTTCTTGCCGTCGGGCGCCTCCTCACGCCTGGCGCGGAAGCGCTTGCGCGCGGCATCCGCCGCCGGCTTGCTCCCTTGCTCCTCGCCGAGCGCCTGCTCCGCGGCGCGCTGCTCGGCCAGCGCCAGCGCCCGCATCGTCGGATAGAGCCACAGCGGCACCGGCTGCGGCGGACGCGCCTTGCGGTTGGCGGGCAGGGGCAGGGCATCGACGCTGCCCGGCTCCGTCAGCGCGCGGCGGATCGACTCCTCGGCGGCGGCCTCGTCGGCACCGAGTCGGTCGGGGGCGATGCGCAGGGCCAGGGCCGCGTCCACCAGGCGCCGGTAGCGCGAGTCCAGCCCGGGAAAGCGCGCCAGCGCCGCCGCCGTCGCCTGCTGGTTGCGGACGATCCACGGCTCCTCGGAGTCGTGATCGCTGGCGGCGAGGGCGATCAGCCACAGATAGAGGTCGCGGTTGAGACCAGCATCGCAGAACAAGGCGATCTGCGGCGGCAACTGCAGCGTCTCTTCGTCGCGCGTCGCCTGCGGCGTGCGTTCGCCGCTGCCGGCGATACGCTGCAGCAGGCGCCGTCGCGCGCCATGCTGGGTGGATGCGGCCGCGGCCACCCGCAATCCCGGTTCGCCGCCGAAGGCGCGAAACAGCACGCCCGCGGTCTTCTCGATGTCGGCCAGGCGCACCGCCGCCTCGGGATGTTCCTGCTGCGCGGCGCGGGTGATGATCTTGTGCCAGAGGCCGCCGATGAATTCTTCCATGGGCGAGGATCTACGGCTTGTCCTGCTCCCGCCAGCCGGTCAGGCTCACCGCCGCTTCGTTGCGCTTGGCGGCTTCGCCTTCCACCCACTGCAGCAGCGATCCTTCGGGGTTGTCGCGCTGCACCGTGCTGCAGGCGTCGATGCACTGGCCGCACTGGGTGCAGGTGAACATGAACTGCTTGATGTTGCGCGGCTTGAGCCGCATCGGGCAGACATGATCGCAGGCCGAGTAGCACGTTGCGCAGTCCGCTGCGCGCTTGCGCTCGAATCCCACCACCATGCCGCCCCGATTGCCCATCCAGGCCAGACTCTGGAACAGCCCGACGGCGCAGGCGTAGCGGCAGAAGAGGTGGCGCGCGAAGAGGAATTCGATGCTCAGCAGCAGGGTGCCAACGCCGATGAACAGGGCCTGGTTGCGCGTCAGGGAAAGGCGGAGCAGATTGCCGTAGATCTCGAACGGCGGCAGCAGGTAGGTCAGCAGCACGACCGCCCAGACGAAGGCGAAGGACACCGCCAGCGGCAGTACCACCAGCCACCAGCGCGCATCGGGCACGGTCTCACTGCCGTCCGGATTGCGGCTGGGGCCGGCCTTCCGGTCCCAGATACTCTGCTTGCCCGAGGCGCGGCGCATCATGCGATTGATGGTTTCCACCACCGAAAAGTGCGGGCACAGCCAGCCGCAGTAGAGCCGCCCCCAGCGCCATGCCGTGTAGATGAGGACGGCGCCGGCCAGCAGGATCGGCACGAAGACGCGGGTGACGAGGTTGAATGCGGCTTCCCCAGGCCCGATGTTGCCGGCGAGAAACTGGTCGAGGCCGATGCGCCACGGCATGCCGAGGAAATAGGCGTGGCCCAGGGTCAGGTCGTAGCGCAGCAGATCGAACAGCGGAGCCACGACGAACAGGATGAAAAAGCCCATCTGCCACCACAGACGCTTGCGCTGTGAGAGGGCGGCCGGGCCGCGCACGGGGATCGCCGCGCGCGGGTGGAACTCGATCTTCGAGATGCGGGCCCCTCCGGCCTGCGTTACCGCGGCGGTTGCGCGTTCAGTCACAGGGCTTCCCCACCACCGGATAGACGAAGAGCTTGCCGCTCAATGCCTTCACCAGTCCCCACACGCCGAGCAGAATCAGGGTGGAATGCACGCAGGTGAACCACAGGATCACGACGACCCAGGTCCACACCGACTGCAAGCCCCCCAGGACGATGACGGAGACATTGGCGATGACAAGCAGCATGCCGGCCCAGATGCTGGCCTCGAAGGTCTGCTCGATGTGGCAGCGCGCCAGCGGCGGCGCGTCCTTGCGCCGTTTCAGCCAGAGCCAGAGCAGGCCGAGAAAGGCGAGCCCCGGCGCCAGCATCAGGTTGGCGAGGAACAGAACCTCGGCGGTAACGGCCAGATCCTGGCCCTCCGGCACGGCGCGCAATGGCGTGTTACCGGCCGAAGGTGGCATGGATTACTTCCATCAGCGCGACATTGATCTCGGGATCGTCGCTGAGGGTTTCGACCAGCGATACGCGGCAGGCCTGCAGCGGGTCCATGCCGTCGCGGATCAGCGTGGCGGCATACACCAGCAAGCGCGTGCTTGCGACTTCTTCGAGGTCCACATCCTTCAGGGCGCGGAAGGCGCGGGCGATGGACACCAGTCGCCGCGCGTCCATCGCCTCCACGCCGGTCTCGCCGGCGAGGATCGCCTCTTCGCGCGCGGCGTCGGGGAAATCGAAGCGCAGCGCGACGAAGCGCTGGCGCGTGGAGGGCTTGAGCCCCTTGAGGAAATTCTGGTAGCCGGGATTGTAGGAGATCACCAGCATGAAGCCGTCGGGCGCGTGCAGCAGTTCCCCGGTGCGGTCGATGGGGAGGACGCGCCGGTCATCGGCCAGCGGGTGCAGCACCACCGTCGTGTCCTTGCGCGCCTCGACGATCTCGTCCAGATAGCAGATGCCGCCCTCGCGCACGGCGCGGGTGAGCGGCCCGTCGCTCCAGAAGGTCTCGCCATCGCCGATGAGGTGGCGGCCGACGAGATCCGCCGCGGTGAGGTCGTCGTGGCAGGCCACGGTGTACAGCGGCAGGCCGAGTTTTGCCGCCATGAAGGAGACGAAGCGCGTCTTGCCGCAGCCGGTGGGCCCTTTGATCAGCAGCGGCAGGCGGTTGCGCCAGGCCCGCTCGAAGACCTCGACCTCGTTGCCGGCCGCCTCGTAATAGGGCAGTTCGGCAGCGGTCGTTCGAACCTGGATGTCCATCTGTGTCATCGTCCTCTGCGGCGGTCCAATCGTCTCAAGTGTAAGCGCGAAGGCTAGCCCGCGGACGTCGCAATGTGTTTGACGCAGGACAAGCCACCCGGAACGTTGCCACGCTGCGGACGCAGCGGTTTCCCCTTACCATGGGGCCGGAGCCGCCCGCCGCCCACGCCGCCCCATACCGAGGACATGCCCAGCGACGCCTTTGTATCCTACAGCCACCGCGCGGACTTCGCGCTGGCTGCTGCTGTCGAGAAAGGTCTGGAGAAACTGGCCAAACCCCTGTTCTCGATCCGGGCGATGGAAGTCTTCCGCGACGAAAGCGATCTCGCGGCGAGTTCCGGATTGACGCCCGCCCTGGAGAAGCACCTGGCGCAGTCGCGCTGGTTGATCTTCTTCGCCTCCCGCAGCGCAGCCCGATCGGCCTATTGCGGCGACGAGGTGGCGTGGTGGGTGGGCCAGCGGGGGACGGATCGGCTTCTCATCGCGCTGACGGACGGCCAGATCGCCTGGGATCGGCAGCGGGGCGACTTCGACTGGAACGCGACCGACGCGCTGCCCGATTGCCTGCGCGGCACGTTCCAGTCCGAGCCGCGCTATGTGGACCTGCGCGAAATCAAGCAGCAGCGCGGACCTGTCGCTGGCGAACCCGATGTTTCGCTCCGCGATGCTGGATCTGGCGGCCCCGGTCCGCGGCATCGCCAAGAACCAGCTCGACAACGAGGACGTCAAGCGCAACCGCATGTTCCGCCTGCTGGTGCGGGCCGGCGTCACCGCGATCGCGCTGTTCGGTGCCGCCGCTGCGGTCATGGCGGTGGTGGCGCGGCAGCAGGCGCAGCAGTCGCTGTCGCGGCAACTGTCGGCCCAGTCGCTGCGGCTGGTGCGCGTTCAGCCCGATCTCGGCCTGCTGCTGGCGGTCGAGGCGCTGAACATCGCGGACTCGGTCGAGAGCCGCGCCGGCCTGCTCGACGCCCTGCTGGACCAGCCGCATCTGATTCGCGTGTTGCACGGGACAACCAGAAACGATCTCGAACGCCAGGGATTCCGCTTCTTCGGCCCTGCCAGGGCCGGGTGCGGGCCAGGGCGCCGCGACTGCCCCTGCCACGGCATCATCCGGCTGCGAAGGCGGTGCCGAGTCCTCCGCCGCAAGCGTGGACGGCAAGCTCACCGCCTACGGCTGCTACGGCGGCGACGTGCGCATCGCCGGCGCCGGCGGAACGCGCGGCGCCTTCTCCCGCATCGGCCACCAGCAGCCGGTCATGAGCGTACTGTTCTCTGCCGACGGGCGGCTGCTGATCTCGGGCGGTTACGACGGCAGGATCCTGCTGTGGGACGTCACAACGGGAGTCGGCATGGAGCCCGCCTTCACCGACAACGAGCTGCCGGTGCTGGCTCTCGGGCTCAGCGCCGACGGCAGGACGCTCGCCAGCCTCCACGAGGGCGGCCCGCCCAAGCTTTGGGACCTCGCCGTGCAGCCGCGCCTGAAGACGCCGGTAGCGGGCGTCGCCGATCCCGGCGAGGTACTGGCGGTGGTGGGCGAGCGCAGCCTGATCGAGTCCAACACGATCGAGTGGCGTACAGGCGACCGCCAGCGGCTGGCGCGGGAAATCGTCGGGCCCGAGCGCGCGGGTCAGTTCCTGGGACTGTGGGCTGCCGGCAAGCCGCTTTACGCCGGCCAGCTCGGCTTGTCCGACGCCACCCTTCCCGCCTACGACAACGACGCGGGCATCGCGCTGGCCGTGGACGTTCCGGCAGCCGGAAACGAGAGCCGGCTGCTGGTGCGCAGCACCGACCCGGCCGGCCCGCGGCTGGAGATTCCCCTTCCATCCTATGTGCAGGCGACGGCAATCTCGCGCGACGGCAAACGGCTGGCGGGCGCCGCCGGGAGGACGCTGTGGATGTGGGATCTGCCGTCCGGAAAACTGCTGTTCGGTCCGGTTGACCTGGACGGCGAACCGCGCGTGCTCCTGTTCGGCAGGGCGGACGCATTTCTCGCCGCCGGATTGGCCGACGGCCGGCTGCTGGTGCTCGATCCGGCCGACGGCAAGCCGTTGCGGCAGGCGCTCGATGCCCATCAAAGCACCGGCTCGCTCGGAATCCAGGCCGCCGCCCTGAGCGCCGACGGCAAGCGCGCCGCCACCGGCGGTGTGGACGGTCAGATCCTGGTCTGGGATACCGGCGCCTGGCAGCGGCGGACACCGATGCAGGCCTACGGCTTCAAGGTGCGGCCGGGCCCGGCCTTCGAGGGTTCGTACTCCGTTCCGGCCGTCGGCTTCGATCCGGCCGAAGCGCTCTTCGCCGCCGCCACCACCCGGGGTCCGGCGATCTGGTTCCGCGGCGGCCTGGACTGGCTGCGGCGCGGACTCGCCAGTCGGGCGGTGACCCGGATCGGGTTTTCTCCCGACGGCCGCTCCCTGGTGACGGTCGGCGCCGACGGAGTACTGGAATGGAGCATGGATGCGGAGGACTGGAAGCGGATGGCCTGCGCCGTCGCCAACCGCAATCTCACCCAGGCGGAGTGGCGGCAGTACGTGTCCTTCGACGCAGGACAGAAATTGGGGTGGAAGCGGGTGTTCGAACCGGCCTACCGCTCGACCTGCCCCGAACGGTCTGCGGGCAGCGAGGACGCCGCGCCCGGCAACAAGTAACCTGCGCCCGCGGCGACAGCACCGCAGAGTTATCCGGCACCGACCCGGTAGGCCAGCGCGATCAATCCGAGCACGGCCACCAGCCAGCCCAGCATGAGCAGCTTCCAGCGCAGCCGGACGAAGCGCAGGCCCATGAACTCGTTGATGACCAGGTGCGACTTGATGAACGCCAGGATCAGGACGCTGCCGACGGCGGCCCAGCCTTCGCCGCCGATCTCGCCGATGGCATAGGAGACACCGGTGGCCAGCATCAGCACCACCAGCGTGCGGTTGAGGCAGGAGATGGCCGAATAGCGCGTCATCGCATCACATAAACCAGCGGGAACAGGATCAGCCACACCAGATCCACCATGTGCCAGTAGCTCGCCCCCGTCTCCATGCCATGGTGATCGGCGGAAGAATAGCCGCCGCGGTGCGTCTTGAGCAGGACCGCGGCCAGGATGACCATGCCCAGGATGACGTGCATGAAGTGGAAGAAGGTGAGCGAGATGTAGAACATGTAGAAGGTGTTGGTGGACAGGTTGATGCCGATCGAGAATTTGGCGTGGTACTCGAACAGCTTCACCACCAGGAAGCCGGCGCCGCAGGCAATGCCGGCTGCCAGCCAGCGCGCCGAAGTCTGCGACCGGTCGCGCTTGATCGCATTCACCGCGCGCGCCACGAAATAGCTCGCAGTGAGCAGTACGACGGTGTTGAGCGCCCCCGCCTCGCGGTCGAGGGTGAGCTGCATCTCGTTGAACAGGGCGACGTTCTTCGACCGGGTGAAGGCGTAGCTGACGAAGAACACGCCGAAGGCCAGCAGTTCGGCGAAGATGAAGATCCAGATGGCGAGGTCGCCCGGCAGATCGCCTTCGTGGGACGCCTCCGGGGAGGCCGCTGCCGCGTTATGCGAATGGGGCAGTGCTGCGGATGCGGGATCGGGGAGAACGGGAGACTTCAATGGGGCAGCGGCGGCGAGAACACGGTGCTATGATAGCCGGCACGCGGCACGCCGCACTTGATCAAGGTTAAGCCGGCCGAGGGGCGCAGGGCAATGTCCGCGTGCGAAGACCGGTGGCGACAGCGGGAGCACCGGAAGTACCGCCGCCTTTGCCGCATGCCCGGTGGTCTGGTGGGGCACTTGTAACGCTTCCCGAGCAAGGGCGAGGTATCCGGCGCATCGTCTGGGCGCGGATGGGAATCCGCTCGACGCGTCCAAGAAATGTTCACTTCGCACCTTTACCCGAAGCGGCGGGCCTCACGAGGCCAATCCGATCACACGCCACCCGGCCAGTTCTGCGGCGGGCGAATTTGCAGAGTCGAGTTGAGCATTCGCAGTAGTTGGTAGTCAATCGCCTGACAGGCAAGGAGAACGTATGAAGCAACAACCCGTTGGAAGACGGAGCAACAAGCGCGGCGTTCTGGCCGCCTCGCTCGCGCTCGGCTTCGGCCTTTTCGCCGGATCTGCGATTGCAGCCGAAGGCATCAATCCGCATGCCGACGAGATCCTGCAATCGATGTCCAAGTTCCTCGCGGGGACGAAGGCCTTCAGCGTTACCGCGGACATCAGCAATGAGTTCATCACGCTCGATGCGCAGAAGCTGCAACTGAACAGCCATGCCACCGTTCTCGTCGAGCGGCCGTCGCGGTTCCATGTAACCCGCAAGGGCAGATTTGCGGACGCGGAACTGATTTTCGATGGGAACAAGCTGACGCTCTACGGCAAGACTGCTAATGCCTACATCCAGAAGGATCTCGCCGGAACCATCGACCAGGCGATCTCTGCGATGGAAACCGATTCCGGACTGAGTATGCCGGGAGCGGACCTGCTGCTCTCCAATCCCTACGCGGTTCTTGCCTCCGGGATTACCGGCAGCGGCTACCACGGAATGGCCTACGTGGGAGGCGTCCAGTGTCATCACCTGGCGTTTCGGACGCCCAAGGTCGACTGGCAGATCTGGGTGAAGGATGGCGCTGAGCCGCTGCCCATGAAGTATGTGATCACCACCAAGTGGTTGGCTGGGGCTCCGCAGTACAGCGTCGAACTGAGCAACTGGAATACCAAACCGGCGATCGCGGCCGACCGGTTCAAGTTTGCGGTACCACAGGGTGCGAAAAAGCTGCAAAGGCTTGCGGTGGACGAAACGGGAGAATTTGCGCCGTCTGAGGAGGGCAAGTGATGAAGAGATCGACTGTTTTGATGCTGGCTCTTGGGTGTGCAATGGCCGGTGGTGAGCTTCTGCCAGGCGGCGGTATCATCGACGGAGGATTCCTGGTCAAAGAGGCCCAGGCGATTGTCGGCAGGCCGCTGACGCCGGTCAGCGTCGCGGGGGTGGCCCGGCGCACGACGCGGCGCATGATCGTCGCCTCTTCCGTTTACGTTGCTACGCTGCCTCCTGCCTGCACCGTCGTCGTCATAGAAGGCACCACGCTGCATCAATGCGGCGCAACCTACTACCAGCCCTCCGGTACCCAGTACGTGGTCGTCAACGTCCAGTGAGTGCGCTGCCGACCCGGTGGTGCATCCGCGGCCGGGAGGCGTATCGATGTGCGGCGGCACGCCTGAGGCGCAACTGCAGCGCACGCCTCAGGCACTCCGTCCGCTGAACCGTGGCGCAGGGCTGCGACACTAACGACTCTGTGGCGTTCCTTACGAACGGGCTGATCGTCTGCCAACCGTAGCATGCTGTAGCCATGACGCGGTGCTCGCCTGTGCGCAAGTGAATCCCCTGCCGGCAAGGCGTTTCCAGGGCATCCGAAGATCACCAAGAGAAAACGGGGGCCAGCGGCCCCCGTCCTGTTGCGCCGGAAACGTCCGGACTATGCCTTCGCCGTGCTCTCGTCACCCTTGACGAAGAAGCTCGCGATGTAGACCAGCAGGCCGATCAGGAACACCACGCCGGTCCATTCGCGCATCCAGAAGAACAGCGACACCTGGTCCTGCGCCGACATGAACGGCACGGGCGTCGAGGACACGCGCTGCAGCCACACCTGCAGGATGCCGGCGGCGGTGAGGAAGAGCGTGATGAACACCATGGCAATCGTCATCAGCCAGAACGACCACATCTCCAGCACCTGCGCCTTCTCCGAGTTGGCGGCGCGGCCGCGCAGGATCGGCATGGCGTAGGAGATCATGGTCAGCACCACCAGCACATAGGCGCCGTAGAACGCCATGTGGCCGTGGGCGGCGGTGATCTGCGTGCCGTGGGTGTAGTAGTTCACCGGTGCCAGGGTGTGCAGGAAGCCCCATACGCCGGCGCCGAGGAAGGCCATCACGCCGGTACCCAGCGCCCACAGCGTCGCCGCCTTGTTCGGATGTTCGCGGCGGCGGCGGTTCACCATGTTGAAGGCGAACACCGTCATGGCGAAGAACGGGATGGGCTCGAGGGCGGAGAAGATGGAGCCCCACCATTGCCAGTATTCCGGCGCGCCGATCCAGTAGTAGTGGTGGCCGGTGCCGATGATGCCGGTGACCAGCGTCAGGGTGATGATGACGTACAGCCACTTCTCGATCACTTCGCGATCGACGCCCGTCACCTTGATCAGGACGAAGGCCAGCATCGCGCCGAGGATCAGTTCCCACACGCCTTCCACCCAGAGGTGCACCACCCACCACCAGTAGAACTTGTCCAGCACCAAGTTGGAAGGGTTGTAGAAAGAGAACAGGAAGAACACGGCGAGGCCCCACAGGCCCAACAGCAGCACTGTGTTGATGGCGGTCTTGCGGCCCTTCAGTACCGTCATGGTGACGTTGAACAGGAACGCCAGGGCGACGATGACGATGCCGACCTTGGTGATGAGGGGCTGCTCCAGGAACTCGCGTCCCATGGTTTCGAGGATGTCGTTGCCGGTCAGCTTTGCCAGTGTCGCGTAGGGCAGGGCCAGGTAGCCGACGATGGTCAGCGCGCCGGCCACGAGGAAGATCCAGAACATCAGTATGGCTAGCCCGGGACTGGCGAGCTCGGTCTCGGATTCCTCAGGAACGAGGTAGTAGGCCGCTCCCATGAAGCCGAACAGCAGCCACACGATGAGCAGATTGGTATGAACCATCCGTGCGATGTTGAACGGGATCTCGGGGAACAGGAAATCGCCGACGACATACTGCAGGCCCATGATCAGGCCGAACAGGATCTGGCCGACGAACAGGCCGATCGCCGCAATGAAATACGGCTTGGCAACCGCTTGGGATTTGTATTGCATCTGTCGCTCCTTTATGTTTCGTTCCGCTATCGGGCGGGCCGCGCTGGGCACGGCGTTCGACTCCGTGGTCGCATCCGCGCTGTGCGGGGCCCCTGCTCCGCCCTCCGCCTCACCCTTCGATGTTGGGCGGCCACTTGGCGGTGTTGATCTCGGACGTGTATTTAAGGAAAGCGACGAGATCGTCCAACTCCTTGTCGCTGAGATTGAATTGCGGCATTTGGCGTCGGCCGGGAGCGCCGGTGGGCTGCGCCTTGATCCATCCCTTGATGAACTCCGGCCCGCGGCGCGGGTAAACGTTGCCGAGTTCCGGTGCGAAGTAGGCGCCCTCGCCGAGCAGCGTGTGGCAGCCGATACAGTTGCGGGTTTCCCAGACCTTCTTGCCGTCGACGACCGCAGGTGTGAGATTGGCGCGGTTGTCGCGCGTGGGCAAGGTGCTGGTGGTGTCGAAGGTCAGCGCCAGGAACAGCAGGAAGAAGAAGACAGTCCCGCCGTAGAACACGTTGCGCGCCATCGACGTGGTGAATGTGCCGCTCATAGGAAAGGCCCCCAAGAGTTGTCGCTGCAATACAGCGTGAGCGAACTCTAATGAATTCCGGTCACACCACTCTTTGACGCGCGTCAAGTTCGCGCCTTTGAAACTAGAAAAACAAATGTATTCAACGCGCTGTAGTGCGTTATCAGCTTTGAAGTCGGTCGCCTTGGGCGTGCATACGTGCAGCGAGGTCACGGCGCCCTGGTTTTTCTTGTGCGACGCAACGGCGTGGGGGTGCCCGGCCGGGCTCGGGGCGGCCAGTGATCGCTATAATCGCCCATCCTTCCTCTGCCTTCACGTTTCGTGCCACTACCCGATCTCTCCCAACTGCAGATCGATCGCCAGCCTGGCTCGACCCGCCGCCGCGGCTCGCGCCGATTCTGGCTGGTGGTGGCCGGGCTGGTATTGCTCGTGGTCGCGGGAACGGTGGCATGGACCAGCAATCGCGTCCTTTCCGTCAACACGGTCGTCGTTTCCGCCGCTTATCCCTACCAGGCGGTGACGCTGCTTAGTGCCACCGGGTATGTCGTCGCCCAGCGCAAGGCCGCGGTTTCGTCCAAGGCGACGGGTCGGCTGGAATGGTTGGGCGTACGCGAAGGCAGCGTCGTCAAGGAGAACGAAATCATCGCCCGGCTGGAGAGCGCGGACGTGCGTGCCCTGGCAGAGCAGGCAAAGGCGAACGCGGACGTGGCGCGGGCCAACATCGGGCAGGCACGGGCGGAACTGCGCGACGCTGAGGCCGCCTACCGCCGCGCTCAGGATCTGCTCGGCCGGCACTTCGTCTCGCAATCGGCGCTGGATACGGCCGAGGCGCGCTACGATAAGGCCCGTGCAGCGCTCGGCAGCGCCGAAGCCGCGCTGCGCGCCGCCCAAGCCAGCGCGCGTGCGGCGGAGGTCGCGGTCGACCAGACCTTGATCCGGGCGCCCTTTGACGGCGTGGTGCTGACCAAGAGCGCCAACGTGGGCGATGTCGTGACCGCCTTTTCCTCGGCCATCGAGGCCAAAGGGGCGGTGGTGACGATGGCGGACATGTCGACGCTCGAGGTCGAAGCCGATGTCTCCGAGTCCAACCTGCAGAAGATTCACGTCGGACTGCCGTGCGAGATCCAACTCGACGCCTTCCCCGACCTGCGTTTTCGCGGCACGGTGAGTCGGCTGGTGCCAACGGTGGATCGGACCAAGGCGACGGTGCTGACGAAGGTGAGCTTCGTCGACCGCCAGGAGAACCCCGACGCGCGCATCCTGCCCGAGATGAGCGCCAAGGTGGCATTCCTTTCTCAGGCGGTCGCGGCCGACCGGCGCAAGCCTCTCACGGTCGTGAATCCGGATGCCGTGGTCATGCGAGACGGCAAGGCGGTCGTGTTCGTCGTTGCCGACGGCAAGGTGTCGCAGATTCCGGTCGCTGCCGGCGATAGGCTGGGCGATGCGATCCTCGTATCCGGGGTCAAGGCGGGCGAGCGCGTGGTGATCAAGCCGGACGACAGGCTGCGCGACGGCAGCGCCGTGAAGCTGGCGCGCAAGCCGTAACCGGTGATCGACAATGCGTGATGCGGACCAACCGCTGGTCGTGCTGCGCGACATCGTCAAGAGCTATCGGCGCGGGCAGCAGATCGTGCCGGTGCTCACGCGCATCAGCTTCGACATCGCGGAGGGGGAATTCCTGGCGCTGATGGGGCCGAGCGGATCGGGCAAGAGCACCCTGCTCAACCTCATCGCCGGCATCGATCGCCCCGATTCGGGCGAACTGCGCGTCGCGGGCGAAGACATCTGCCGGCTGCCAGAGCAGGCGCTGGCCGACTGGCGCGCGCAGCACATCGGCTTCATCTTTCAGTTCTACAACCTCATGCCGGTGCTCACCGCCCTCGAAAACGTCGAACTGCCGCTGCTGCTGGCACCGCTCGGTCGGCGCAGCCGAAGGGCGCGCGCGGAATTTGCGCTGAGCATGGTCGGATTGGCCGACCGCATGGAACACTACCCGCGGGAGCTGTCGGGCGGCCAGCAGCAGCGGGTGGCCATCGCCCGGGCGCTGGTGACCGATCCTACTTTGATCGTCGCCGACGAGCCCACCGGGGATCTGGATCGCGAATCCGCTGCCGACATTCTCGGGTTGATGTGCCAGCTCAACGAGGAAGTCGAACAAGACCATCATCATGGTGACCCATGATTCGCGCGCCGCATCCCATGCCCGCGCCATCATGCATCTGGAGAAGGGCGAACTGTCGGCGGGGGAGGATGTGGCGCGCTGATCAGATGAGCTTCGGCGGAGTGTGTGGCGCGGCGCGGATCGCCCGGATCACGACGACTACGAACAATAGGCCGCCGGCGATGGCGACGAGCCCGCCCAGGCCCATCAGACCCATGCCCGCGACCTCGCCGGCGCTCCTCAACACCTGCTCCGCGCCGGCGACCTTGCGCTGAACCCCGTAGCCGCCGGACCAGACCAGCCCCGTGATGTGCATCAACTGGCCGGCGCCGTACAGGTAAGGCTGGAGCGTCGCCAGGCGCGGCTGCGGCGCGCCGTAGCCGAGCTGGGGCAGCAGGTGGTATACGACGCCCATCAGCGCCAAGGTCACGCCGACGATGCAGCCGTGGTAGTGGGCGGGAATCTTGACGTTGCTGCCGCTGATGGCAAGCCCGATCAGGCCGCCGGCGGCGAACAGCACAACCGAAGCGATCAGGGCGGCACGCAGCGGTCGCGCCCGGTCGAGCGGCTGTTGCAAGGGGCGCAGCGCGACCAGGACGGCGAGGCTCATCGGCAGGATGGCCAGCCCGCCGCCGAAGCGCATGGCCCAGGTGAGCAGGTCGCGGTGCTGGACCGAGCCGATGTCGTAGGCGAGGTAGGCCAGGGGCGTGACGAAGACGCAGGCGAGCGCCAGCATGAACATCAGCACGGTGATGCGCGGCGACAGGGGCACGCGGCCGCCGCAGGCGCCGGTCAGCCACAGCCAGGACACGAGCATGAGCAGCGTCCACGTGAATTGCAGCGCGTGCCCACCGCCCCAGAACAGCAGTTCGTAGTAGGCCTTGGCCTCCAGCATGCGCGGTACCGCCAGGTAGGACCAGCCGAAGGCGAGCACGGCCACGGCGGCGGAGACGGCAGCGGCATGCAGGCCGAAGCGCAGGCTTCCGCTGGCGTCGAAACGCACGCCGAGCGGGTAGACGGCAGCCAGCGCGCGCACCACGAGCACCACGGCGCCGAGTCCGAACACCGTCAGTCCGAGCAGGAATACGGGTTGGTCCAATACCGGGATGTAGTTGCTCATGATGGCCTCGCCGCCGGAGACGAAGGGCGCGGCGGACATCAGCGCCATACCCGCCGCGCATACGCCGAGGGCGAGCCGGCCCCAGCCCAGGCCGCGGTCGGTGCCGTTGATGCTCCACAGCATTCCGCCCAGCGCGACGAACCACACCAGCACCGACAGGTCCACGTGAACAACCAGCGCGATGCGGAAGAAATCGGCCACCGGAAACAGTTTGTTCAGGTAGGGCGTGCGCGACAGCACCAGCAGCACGGAGAACAAGCCCGACAGGACGAGCGAGGTGAGGCCCAGCATCAGCCAGCCGGTCGCCAACGTGCGGCGCCGGTCCGTCGGCATGGGTAGGCTGTAGACGGCGGCCCGCGGTGCTTCCGGCTGCGGCACCGCGGCGGCGGGTAGAACGGCTGGTCGATTCATAGGACGGGTATCGGATTTTCGTGGTTGATGCCGCGCCCTTGTGTTGAGATTCGAAGCCGGGTCGCACTCGAAGCCTGCCAGAAAGAACTGACTGCGACCCTCATTTCCCCCTGTGACTTCCGCTGTTTCCGGAGGGACTGCCCCTCGCTATACGAGCTGTATGATCTGATTCAAGATGGAACAGACTTCTGCGAACTGTGCGTCGGCTAGCTTCTTCACAGGATGGGGCGATGCGGCCCGCATGCGCCAGTCGAAGGACTTGGGCTGGTGGCAGAGCACATAGCTGGTCTTCCCGGCGCTTCGTCCCTTCGCCTGCCCGATCGACACGGCGAAAGGGTTGTCCACATTGTGGTCGGCAGTGGTCATCGGAAGTCCGCTCACCAGAGACGTGCGCTCGTTGAACGCGCGCGGTGACAGGACGAGGAAAGGATGCACATCCCGCATCTCTCGCCCGGCTTGCGGATTGCAGTCGATCCATATGACGTCCTGACGGTCTGGAACCCAACCCGCGCGCGAGCGTTGCGCCCGCGGCGCCGTGCTCACCAACGCTCGGCCCCGAGCGGTGGGGTGGCCATGGTTTCTGCGCCATGCCGCGACGGGTCGAATAATGCCAGCCGTTGCTCGAGGGTCAAGGACGCGTTACCGACAGGGACGATGACCACGCGACCCTCCTCAACCGACACGCGCACCCGTTGGTCGGCGTGCAGATGCGCAGCCTTCGCCACGGCCGCCGGCAAGCGGACGCCAAGGTTGTTGCCCCACCGCTTGAGATCGAGGATCGCTTCGGCCATGTGTTTCTCCGGTGATGTATAAACAGAGTCTAAACATCATGCGAAGGCAAGTCAAGCTCCTGCGGGCGACGCCCGCAGCCTATGCCCCTGAGACGGCGCTCTTGAACACTGCTTCGTTTAGCGGTGCTAATTCCGTGCCACACTTGGTCCAAGATCTTTACTGTTGCGAAAATTTTCGCATCCGCAAGAACTGGGCGCAGCCCCGCCTTTTCGATTGCGGGCTTGTAGATCTTCTCGTAGTACTCGCCAAGCGGCGGGGCGAATGGCTGCATGACAAAGCAGGACAGCACCTGCCCGGGCGGCAGATGCTCATAGGCGGGTCAGGCGGACGGATAGGCGATGGCGCCGGCGAACAAGCCATAGGCGCGCCTGTCCCGCCAGCCGGCCGCAAGTCCCGGCAAGCGACGCGCCAGACACGATTCACCACCCTCTTGGCGCGCGCATGGCGGGCGGCCTCGCCGCGGACGTGGCACTGGGTCGGAGCTTCATACTGGTAGATTCCAGGTCAATGCGCGCCGCCTTCAGGCGCTGCGCAACCGATCTCCCGCGCAACCGCCCGTAGTCTCCTGTCACGGGTCCAGAGATCTACGCCGCCGATCGCCGCCGAGGCCAGCAGGTGTACGTCGACATATCCGATGCCTTTGCCATGGAGATTGTGATGCTCGACATAGCCAAGGACTTCATCGAATTCTGCAACGACTGCCATCGGGAGCTGCTGGAGCAATTCCAGGGTTTGGGCACGATCTGCCAGGCTGCCGCAGGCAAGCTCACCCACCACAAACGGGTGCATGACTACCGCGTTGTGCTCCAACAATCCGACAAGCCGGGCATCTCCCCTGCGAAGATGATCGACCCATACGGACGTATCGACCAAAATCAAGATTCGACCTCCTGGCGCCGGCGTGGCGCGGCTTTCAGTCTTGGTTGGCTGCCGCCCAACATCGCCAGACGTTTGGCGCTCTCACGTTCGATGAGCGCCTTCAGGCCCTCGTGCAATAGCGTCAACCGGTCGAGCGGCCCGGTCAGCTTGATGGCCTTGGCCAGCAGGTTTTCGTCGAGATTTACGGTGGTTCGCATCTGATGTCTCCGGCAGCATGCACCGAGATTAGCATCATTTGATGCCATGGTCGATGTAGCGCGCTCTCCCCACCGGGGACTTGGCGACTCGCCTTCACAGGAACAGCACTCCTCCTTTGGCGACGCTGAAGTCGATGGTCAGCGCCTGTCCCGGCGCCAGGTCGACGGACGCGGCGCGTTCGTAATTGAATCCCTGGATGCGCACCGTGTCACGCACCAGGGCGCGGATGCGGTGGGTGCCGGCGGCGATCGGGAAGGTGCGGTAGGCGCTCGCCGTTCCGTCCCGGCTGAAACCCTTCGGCGCCAGCACTTCGTCATAGATCGGCGCGCCGTCGAGTTCCACTCTGACCCGCAGCGGAGAGCGCTGACGTGGACAGATCTCCGGCTGTCGCATGTTCGGCGGCAGGCGGGCGAGTTCCTCCGGCGTCGGCTTGCGGCATTCGCCGACGAGTTGTCCGGCGTGGCTGATGGAGAGCCTCAGCAGTGCCCGCCCGGCGGGCAGGTGGTGATAGGCCGGCGACGCGGAAAAATACACGATGCCGCCGGCGAACAATCCATATGCGAGCGCCTGTGCGGCCAGGCGCCTGCCCGTCCGAATGCGGGATGGGTCAGCCACGAATTGTTACCCTTTTGGCGCGGGCGTGGCGTGCGGCCTCGCCGCGATCCAGCAGGCGCAGCCCGGCGCGGTGCTCCGCCAACTCGCGTGCCAGGCCGCCGGCGTCGCCGCGTCCGTACCAGGCGACCCGCACGCGCTCGCGCGGCACGTTGGCGCGCAGATGCGGCTCGCGCTCACCGGCGAGGCGCTGTTCGACCCAGCGCTCGCCCAGGCGATAGACGCAATCGCCCTGGCGGCAGCCGGTGACGAGGACGCCGTCGGCGCCGTTGCGGATCGCGTACTCGACGAAAGACGGCGGCAGCATGCCGGCGCATAGCAGGCTGATCGCCGCCGTGTCCGGCGACGCCACGGCGCCCACCGCAGCGCCGTGGTCGCAGCCGAAAACGACGACCTTGATTTCGCCGGACAGGCGCGCCAGAGCCTGCTCCAGTTCGGCGCGCACGGCGCCGATCGGCATCTGCGGCATGTCGATGCCGGTGACCAGATCCTCCGTGCTGCGAAAGGGCGTCGATGACGGGCAGGCGCCGGCACAGATGCCGCAGCTTGCGCACAGGTCGGGCAGCACCAGTGCCAATTGATGGCCGGGCTTGTCGGGATGCGGCTGCATGATGACGGCGGAGTAGGGGCAGTCGGCAAAGCAGCGGCCGCAGCCGTTGCAGTTCGGCGGACTCACCTGGGCCACCGGCTGCGGCGCGGCGCGGCGCAGCAGCGGCAGCACCAGCAGTGCGGCGGTGAACACGCCCGCCGCGGCCCACAGGGAGGCGGGGGAGGTCGCGTACATCAGCGCATGCACGAAGAGATAGAACCAGTCGAGCTGCAGCGTCTGCGGCACGGTCGCCAGGTCTGCCGGCGCGTGGCTCAGGGCCGGGCGCGCCAGGGAAGCGGCGACCAGGGCAAGCAGCGTGCCCCAGCCGAGGGCGCGCGGCGGCATGACATCGGCACGGCTCACGCGCTGGATGTGCACCCACATGCCGAGAAGCAGGGCGAGCGGGATGCCGATGTGCAGGAAGATCAGCAGCGAGAACAGCCGGTCGTCCACCCGCTCCGGAACGAGGAAGTTGCGCACCAGCGGATCGCCGAACAGCGGTATCGCGTCCAGCCATTCCATGCTCGCGACGAGCGAAAACTGGGCCAGCCGGTCCCACACCAGCCAGTAGCCGCCGATGCCTGAGGCATAGGCAAGCCACAGCAGCGGCACGCCGGTGATCCAGGAGAACCAGCGGAAGCCGCGGTAGCGGCCTCCCAGGAACTCCTTCAGCAGGTGCAGCAGCATGGTGACGACGAAGGCGTCGGAGGCGTAGCGGTGCAGGCTGCGCATGATGCCGCCGAAATACCACTGCTGATGGGTGATCGCCTCGACCGAGCGATAGGCCCCGGCTACGCTGGTGTCGAAGACCACGTAGACATAGATGCCGCTGGCAGCGATGATCCAGAACAGATAGAAGGAGAGGGCGCCGAGGTGCCGCCAGGGATTGCCGGCGCCGCCGAATGCCCGGTCGAACAGCGCCTCCACCGCCTGCAGGGCACGCAGCGGGGCGGCCGCCGGGCGTTCGCCCTCAGACCCGGAACTGGAAACCGCCCCGGCTGGCATGGAAGTCGATCACCAGCGATGCCCCTGCAGGGATGTCGATCGACTCTTCCTTGACGTAGGGGAAATCGCCGGTGGCCTGGTCGCGCAGTCGGGCGACGACGCGGTGTTTGCCTGCGGCTATTGCCGACCGCCGGTAGACCGTTGAGGCGCCATCCTTCTTGAGGCCGGCGGGCGGCGCTTCGATGTGGTAGAGAAGGCGGCCATCGATTTCCAGTTCCACGGTCACGGCAATGCGCTCGCGCGGGCAATCTTGCGCGGTGCGCATGTTCGGCGCGAGCTTCGCGAGTTCCTCCGGCGTGCGCTGGCGGCACTCCTCCTTGCGGATACCGGCGTGGCTGAAGGAAAGCAGAACCAAAGCCTGGTCGTCGGGCAGGACGACAAAGGGCGGCTGGGTGGAGAAATAGCCGATCAGTGTCAGCAGCGGCAGGTAAAGCAGAAGCTGGGCGGCGTAGCGTACGGCGTTCATGTCGTCCCCCCCAGCTTGACCAGATCGGCGTCCCGGGACCGGATCTGCGGCGCCAGCTTGAAGGCGTCGGAGAAGCAGTCGTCCTGCGCCATGCCCTTGGCCAGGAAAGCCGGGTGCGCGGCCTCCACCATCTTTACCGAGCCGCAGGCATAGACCTGGTGGCCGGACAGATCCGGGAAATCCTGAAGGATGGCCTCGTGCACCAAGCCCGTACGTCCCTGCCAGTGGTCCTCGGGCGCCGGCTCGGAGAGCACCGGCACGAACGTGAAATTGGCGTGGTCGCGCTGCCATTCGCGCGGCAGGTCGGGGGCGTAGAGGTCGGGCAGGCGGCGCACGCCCCAGTACAGGATCATCTGGCGCTTCATCCCGACATGGAAGGCATGCTCCACCATGCTCTTCACGGGGGCGAAGCCGGTGGAGCCGGCGACGAAGATGATGGGTTTGGTGCTGTCCTCGCGCAGGAAGAAGGAGCCGATCGGCCCCTCGAAGCGCACCGTGTCGCCTTCCTTCATTGTCGTGAAGACGTGGGTGGTGAACCTGCCGCCAGGGATGAGGCGGATCTGCAGTTCGATGCGGGCGTTCTCGTGGGGGGCGGTGGCGAAGGAGAAGCTGCGCTTCTCGCCGCTGTCGAGAAGGACATTGATGTACTGCCCGGCGTAGAACCTGATGCGCTCGCCTTCCGGCAGCTCGAGCATGACCTGCATCACGTCGGGCGAAAGCTTGCGCATTCTTGCCACCCGGGCCGTGTAGGTGCGCACCGGGATGCCGCCGAGGGTGCCGCTCGGAACGTATTCGATCTCGACATCGGACAAGGCGGTGGCACAGCACAGCAGCGCCTTGCCGGCCTGTTTCTCGGCTTCGGAAAGTACGGCCTCCTGATAGACGCCGTGGTCGACCTTGCCGTAGGCGATGGTCGCCTTGCACATGCCGCAGCCGCCGTTGCGGCATTCGAAGGGCAGCGCGATATCTTCGCGCAGACCGGCATCGAGGATGGCCTCGCCCTCGCGGATCGCGATGATGCGGTTGTCGGGCCGCACCAGTACATGATAGCCCTCCGCGGGACCGCGGCGCCGCTTGGGCGGCAGCCACGGCGCGAGCACGAACACGAGGGTCGCCGCGCCCACGACTGCCCACACCTCGCCCGGGCTCGTCCTGTAGAGCAGCGCAAACACCGGCAGGTAGAACCAGTCGAAAGCGATGGTCGTCACTGCCTTGGAAAGATCGGCCGCATCCTGGCTCAGCGCCGGCTTGATCAGGGACAAAGCGACCAGGCCGACGAAGACCGTCACCGCGATCGGTCGCGGGGGCGAACTCCTGGCCTGCGGTACCCGGGTCGTATGCACCCAAAGCAGCGCCAGTACGCCCAGCGGGATGCCGATGTGCAGGAACGACAGCAGCGAGAACAGCCGATCGTTGACGTTTTCGGGGAAGATGAAGTTGCGCACCAGCGTGCCGTTGAACACCGGCAGCCAGTCGATCCACTCGGTCGTCGCCACGGTCACGAACTGCGCCATCTTGTCCCAGGGCAGCATGTAGCCATTGATGCCCGATACATAGACGAGCCACAGCACGACGACGCCGCTCACCCAGGAAAACCAGCGGAACGCCCGGTAGCGGTCGAAGGCGAAGTGGCGGACGAGGTGAAGCACCATGGTGAACACCATGCCGTCGGAGGCGTAGCGGTGCAGGCTGCGCATGATGCCGCCGAGGTACCACTGGCCGTGGGTGAGACGTTCCACCGATGCGTAGGCGCCGCTTACGCTGGTCTCGAAGAAGATGTAGAGGTAGAGCCCGCTGACGAGCACGATCCAGAACATGAAGTAGCTGATCGGCCCCAGGTAGTAGAGCGGGTTCAGGCGGTCGCCGAAGGCGAGATTGAAGATCCCTTCGGTGCGCACGAAGACCCATTGCAGGGCGCGCTGAATCAGCTTCAGCAAGACTACCTCCTGTTGAATACGATGGCGCCCGGAGCCGGCAGCGCGTATCCCGGCGATCCTAAGGGGCGGCAGGCCGCCGGGACTTGACGGGCATCAAGCGCTCGGGATTCGCGTCAAGTGCCCGGGCTCCGTCAAGAATCCGCCTGCGCCTGAGTTCCACGCGCCCGGCGGTTACGTCGCCATTCGACGGCGAAAAATGCGGTCACCGCCACGATGATGCTTGCGCCGATCAGAAGTTCGAGCACGACCGCATAGTTGATACGGTACTTGCCGGATGCCGGATCGTACACCGTGCATAGCAGGCGCACCCGCTCCACCATGGCCGCCAGATCCGGTGTCGGCGTACGCTCGTCGGTGAGCAGCTCCTTGATGGGCGCCACCAGCGCCGGCAGCTCGAACGACTCGCCATAGACCTGGCGATAGACGGTTCCGCGTGCGTTGACGATGGTGACCTGGGTCAGGTGGTCGAAGCCGCCCGGCGTGGCGACGTAACTGAAGCCGAAATCGCGCGTCAGACTCTCCACGGTTCCCGCCTCGGGCGTGAGGAACTCCCAGTTGGGAAGGGCGATGCCCTGCCGCTTGGCGAACTGCTTCATCGCCCCTGGTGAATCGAAGGGCAGATTGAAACCGATGGTGACGACGTTGAACTTGTCCCGGCCGAGCGCATCCTGCGCGACCTTCACGGCGTCCGAGAGGAATTTGACCGTGGTCGGGCACACTTGGAAGCAGCCCGTATAGACGAAATTCACCAGCAGCGGCTTGCCCCGGTAGCCGGATAGCTTGACCGGATCGCCTTCCCGGTCCGTCAGCGTGTACTCGCCCACCTGCTTCCCGATGACCGATTGGCTCATGCGCAGCGCGGACTGCAGTTCGAGCGGGGAGTTTTCCTGCCCGGGCGCTGGGGCGGGACCGCGGGTGATATCGGCGAGCGTGGTGGCGCTCGCCGGTCCCGTCAGGCAAAGGGAGAGAATCAGGCAGGCGGTGGCGATCGACGCGTCGCTGCGGCGCTCAGCCACGCAGTGCGCCTTCGATCATGGCCGCCAGGATCAACAGCGAGAGCTGGAGCAGGGATGCGTGGAAGTTGCGCATCGCGGCTTTGGGGCCCGGCTCGCGCACCAGGCGTGCGCTGGTCCACAGGAAGTACGCACCGCCGGAGCAGGCCGCCAGCAGGTAGAGCCAGCCCATGCTATAGAAGGCCGGGACCATGCTTGCCGCCACCAGCATTACCGTGCTGGCGAAGATGATGCGCGCAGCGCGCGCATCGCCCACCACCACCGGCAGCATCGGCACGCCGGCCGCCGCATAGTCCTTGTGGTAGGCGATCGACAAGCTCCAGAAGTGGGGCGGCGTCCACAGGAACAGTACCACCGCCAGGGCGATCGCCTCCGGGCTCAGCGCCGGCGTCACGGCCGCCGAGCCGGCAAGCACGGCGAAGCTGCCGGCGAGTCCGCCGATGACGATGTTGAGCCAGGTGCGCCGCTTCAGCCACACGGTGTAGACGACGGCGTAGAAGAACGCGCCGAGGAACACGTATAGCGCCGCCACCGGATTGAGGGCGAGCGCCGCCGCCACCACCGATCCGCCTACCATCAGGCCGATCAACCACAGCCACGCCGGGCGGTGGGTCAGCGCACCGGTGACGAACGGGCGGCCGCGGGTGCGCGCCATGCGCCGATCGAGATCGCGTTCGACGTACTGATTGAACGCCCCGGCGCTGGCCGACGACAGCAGCACTGCCAGCGCCAGCACGGCGATCTGCGCCGCAGACAGGCTCGGGCCGGGAGTCACCGCCAGCCCCGCCAGCGCGGTGAGGCAGATCACCAAACCGATCCTGAGCTTGAACAGATTGAATACCAACTTCATGGCGAGTGTCATCGCAAGCCTCCCTATCTATTCTGCGGCGGGCGCTGCCTGGCGCCCGCCGCAGCCTCGTTATCGGAATCCTGTCAGCTGAGCGGCCAGACCGTGGACAGGTACTTCCAATTGACGAAGTAGTAGAGGATGAACGACACCAGGAACACCATCGCCAGGACGAAGGTGCCCGGCGCCACGAAGCCCGCCATGCCGAGTCCCGGATGGTGATGGGCGATTGCCGCCGCCACCGGCTGGGGCGCCGGAGCCACCCCCTGCGCGGCGCGCACCAGCGTGAATCCGGGCGTCTCGATGCGCTTGCCGAAGAACACCGAGCCGACGGTGATCAGCAGGTAGATCGCGCCGCCGACGAAGGCCACCAGCGCGCTCACTCCCATCATCCCCATCATGAGCCAGGCGGTTCCCGGAAACTCGTGGGGCAGGATGGCGTTGGCGAAGCTCATGTCCCAGTGGCGCCGCGGCACGCCCAACGTTCCGGCACCCATCATGAACAGGGCGAAGGAGCTCATGCCGAGGCCGAAGAGATACGGCTGCCATTTGGCCAGCTTGGGGAACAGCATCTCGCGGCGGAACAGGACCGGGATCAGGAAGTAGGTGAGCGACATGAAGGCCAGCGTGGTACCCACCACGACCGTGGCGTGGAAGTGGCCGGGCACGTAGATCGTGTTATGGATGATCAGGTTGAGCTGCTCGGTGCCCATCATCACGCCCGAGATGCCGCCGAGGAAGCCGAATCCGATGAGGGAGATGAACATCCCCGAGAACACAGGATTCCCCCACGGCGCCTTGCGCAGCCACTCGAACAGGCCCTTGTTGAAGCCTTTCTTGCGCTGCGCCACTTCGATCGCGCCCGGCACCGTCAGGCCGTGCACCATGCTGGCGAGCACCGCCAGGTACATGGCGTAGCTGGTGTTGAAGATCTTCCAGTTGGAAGTGACTCCCGGGTCTGTCAGCAGGTGGTGGGCGCTGGCCAACTGGAGGAAGAAGATGTAGAGCAGGAACGCGGTACGGCTCACCTTTTCAGACATCGGCTTGGCGCCGAAGCAGATGGCGGCGATGGCATACCAAACGGACACGTGGGCTGCGACGTTGATCTGCTGCGAGGAGTGGCCGAAGCCCCACCACACGGTGCGGTACATGAGCGAGTCGATGTGGTCGATCAGCCCGATCGACCAGAGGAAGGTCGGGATGAGGATAATGGCGCCGGAAGCGATGGTGAAGACCGCGATGATCGCCGCCGTGACTGCGCCGAAGGTCACCAGCGGCACCGAACCGTTGTAGGTCCGCTCCGCCTTGCCCACCACCAGCGTGCCGAGGAATACGAAGCAGGCGATGAGTGCACCCACCGCGAACAGGATCAGCCCGAGGTAGAAGGTGGGGTGGGCGCCCATCGGCGCATAGGAGGTGAACATCACGCTGGAGTCGCCGCGGAATACGGCGACGTTGTTCATCACGGCGCCGAAAACCATCAGCCCGAAAGCCGCCCACGCCACGCGGGGCGTCGCCAGCCGGCATCCGAGCAGCGTGGAAGCGGCGAAGTAGAGCACTGCGATCTCGAAGAAGATGATCCAGAACACCAGCATGTCCAGCCCGTGGGCGGTGAGCACCAGGTAGAACCAGTCGGCGGGCAGCAGGTGCACCGCCTGCCACGCGTGTCAGGGTGACGCCGATGGCGAGCAGACCGCCCACCAGCAGGAATACGACGCCGGCGACCGCGTTGATTTTCATCAGCGCCTCAGCCGGTTCGTGGAAGCGCAAGCCCGTCGTCGGGCAAGTGCGAAACATTCGATTGACGGCCATGTTCCTCCCCCTTATTTGACGTAGAGCTTGCTGGCCATCGTGTGATGGTTGATGCCGCAGTATTCGTTGCACACGATCGAGTATGTGCCGGGCGCCGTCGGCGTCACCGTCAGTACGTGCTCATAGCCCGGATGGACCTCGATGTTGATGTTCTCGGGTTGCAGCGAGAAACCGTGCAGCCAGTCCATGGACATGAGGTGGATGCGGTAGCTCTTGCCCGCTTCCAGTTCGAGCATCGGCCACCACTGCCAGAGCCGGGCGATGATGTAAGCGTCGCCGCCCGGAGCCGGGTGCACCACCGGAATCTTCTGGTCGGTCTCCTCCCGCACCTTGTACTTCTCGACCATCGCCTCGACCTTCTTTGTGTAGGCCTCCGGCGTGGTGCGATAGGCCTCGTTGGAGAGGTTCTGCTTTCCGAACACGTGCCAGTACGGCATCATGAAAAACATGACCATGCACCACACGAACGCGATGACGATCCACAGACCCTCCACCCGGTCCAGCGGCTGCTTCCACCACACCCGCTCTGACGGCGGCAGAATTGCACTCATCGTTCCCTCCTCCTCGGCGGCAGTTTACTTGCCGACCGGAATGCTCAGAATTTCCATGACGCCCCACACGATGTAGAGCACCGTCGGCATCGCTACTCCGACGAACAACAGGAGGAACGGGTTGTCGAGGAGTTGCTGCATCATAGGCAACGGCTCTTCGAAGATTTCCTGATTTTGATCGAGATTCGAGGCCTGCGTGGTGTTGCCCATGACGTTTCCCCCTTGGTGTGATGTAGTTGCGCCGGGCGCCCCCGCGGCCGACGGTGGGTTTTTATACGCATCGGATTCGTGGAAAAAATTGACCTGCGTCAAGTACATTCTGCTGCGATGCAGCACGAGACCCCAGTACTGGCGCGGGTTTCGGGCCGGTCGCGCAGGGTCCGGGCGGGTGCTGGGGCCATTGTGCTGCGCAAGAAGAGCGCCTCTGCGAATTTGCCGCCCGCGGTTGCCGGAACGTTTAGAATCGCGCCTTGGCCAAACCCGCTTCAACCGCCCAGCATGGATGCCCTCGCCCGCAAGCAAGTCGTCACCTGGTTGTTCGTCTGCTGTGCCATGGTGTTCGGTACGCTGGTGGTCGGCGGGGTGACGCGGCTCACGCACTCGGGACTATCCATCGTCGAGTGGCAGCCCCTGGTGGGAACGCTGCCCCCGCTCAACGCGGAGCAGTGGCAGGAGGTGTTCGGTAAGTACCAGCAGACGCCCGAATACCAGCAGGTGAATCGCGGCATGGGTCTGTCGGAATTCAAGACCATCTTCTGGTGGGAGTACGTGCATCGCCTGCTCGGCCGCGGCATCGGTCTTGTGTTCCTACTGCCCTTCGCCTACTTTCTGGCGCGTGGCCGCCTGGAACGCGGCTTGGCGCCGAAGCTGGCGGGTATCTTCCTTCTCGGCGGCCTGCAGGGTGCAATGGGTTGGTACATGGTGAAGAGCGGCCTGGTGGACGATCCTCGCGTCAGCCAGTACCGTCTCACGGCGCATCTGGGACTCGCCTTTGTCATATTCTGGGCGATGTTCTGGACTGCTCTCGGACTGCTGGAGCAGCGCGTGGCGGCGGCCGAGCCGCGGCTGCGCTCCCTGCAGCGATTCGCGGCCGGTGTGGCGGGTCTGGTCTTCGTCATGGTGCTCTCCGGCGGCCTGGTCGCCGGGATCCGCGCCGGACTGTCCTACAACACCTTTCCACTGATGAACGGTCACGTGGTGCCGCCAGAAATTCTGCTGCTCGAACCGTGGTGGCTCAATTTCTTCAGCAACATGGCCACCGTACAGTTCGATCACCGGCTGATCGCCTGGTTGCTCGCCTTCCTCGTGCCCTGGCTGTGGTGGCGCTGCCGCGTCCTCGGCACAGGCGGCCGTGCGCAGCTCGCGTGCACCTTTGCGCTGGCGGTGCTGGGCGTGCAGATCGCCCTGGGCATCGCCACCCTGCTGCACAAGGTGCCGGTGCCGCTGGCGGCGGCGCACCAGGCCGGCTCCATGGTGCTGTTCGGTGTGCTGCTGTGGGTCAACCACGAGTTGCGGGTGCCCGCCGCGCCGCAAATGCGTCATGGCTGAGGGCGCC
The DNA here is from genome assembly GCA_963823455.1 of uncultured beta proteobacterium. Classification (GTDB taxonomy): domain Bacteria; phylum Pseudomonadota; class Gammaproteobacteria; order Burkholderiales; family Rhodocyclaceae; genus CAVPDA01. The sequence goes on along the minus strand of CAWGLO010000003.1, from coordinate 80,941 downwards.
GGTGGCGAGCGGCGGCGCAGCGTGCTGCGTTGGCTCGCAGGCCTCGGTGTCGCGCTGCTGCTGATCGTCACCACCGCCAGCGCTTTTATCCGGCTTTCCAATGCCGGACTGGGCTGCGCGGACTGGCCGCAATGCTACGGCCAGGTGACGGCGGGCGGCGCCGCGGCGCGGGATGGAGCCAAAGACCCTGCGGCCGTCTCTCCGGCCATTATTGCGGCGCGCCTGCTCCACCGCGTCGCAGCTCTGGCGGCTCTCGTGCTGGTGCTGACCATCGCCCTTACGTGCTTCGCCAGACCTGTCTGGTGGCGCGAGGGCTGGACGGCGGTCGCGCTGATCGGATTGACAATCTTCCTTGCCGTGCTCGGGCGCTGGACCGCGGGCTCGCGCCTGCCGGCGGTGGTCCTGGGCAATCTGACCGGCGGCTTTGCCATGCTGGCGCTGCTATGGTCGCTGCGCCTGAGGACGGAAGACGTCGGCCATGGACCGGATTCGGCTAACCTGCTGCCGTGGGTGAGGCTGTCGCTCCTGGTGGTGGCGCTGCAGATCCTGCTTGGCGGGCTCATCAGCGCCGGTTTCACCGCCACCGCCTGTCCGACGCTTCCCGACTGCCACGGCGTGTGGTGGCCGATACCGACGCCGTGGCGGGCGTTCAGCCCGTGGCACGCGCCGTTGGCTGGCAGCGCGGAGGCAGTGGCGCTGCACATGGCCCACCGCTTCGGCGCCGTGATCGTCCTGGGCGTGGCGGGCGGCCTTGCCGCGGCCGCATGGCGCGTAGGGCGACGGCAACGCGCTGCGGCCGCCGTCGTGCTGGCGCTGCTATCGGCGCAACTGGCGCTGGGCGTCCTTGCCGTGGTCGGCGAACTGCCTCTGGCGGCGGTGGTCGCCCACAACCTGACGGCGGCCCTGCTGCTGCTCGCGCTGATCAGCCTCGGCTCGCGCCTGCGGCGCGCATGAACGTCTGGCCGACGGTCCGCGGAGGATGCCCCGCGTTTGGCGGCCTGAAGAGGGCCGGCCGGGATCGCAGGGGCATGATCATGCGAGGGGTAAACGTCCGATGGGAGGGAGTCGAGCGTGACGGGTGACGGCGTGCCGGCGGCGGGGCAAACTGCGAGTTCCTTGGGCGAGATTTCCGGTTTCGATGCGCCGCCCGATGCGCTGCTGCTGGTGACGCCGTCCTGCGCGCACTGCGGGGCGGTGCTCGAAGGGTTGGCAGCGCTGGTGAAGGAGGGCGTGGTCGGCCGCCTGCAGGTGGTCAATGTCGCCGTCCATCCGGAGGAGGCGTCGCGCCGCGGCGCCCGCAGCGTGCCCTGGTTCAGCATCGGCGCCTTGGTCTTCGACGGCGTCATGGCGCCGGCGGACCTGCGGCGCTGGGCGCAGCGCGCCGGCGATGCTAACGGAATGGCGGCCTATATCCTGGAAATGCTCAGGAGCGGGCGCCGTCGCCACGTCGAGGCGATGATCCGCGCCGACAGCCGGAACAGCCTCGCTCTGGTGGATCTGCTGCGCGATCCGGCGGCGAGCATGGCGGTGCGCCTGGGCATCGGAGCCGTGTTGGAGGCGCTGCAGGGATCCGCCGGCGCCCATCCCATGGTCGAGGAACTGGGTGCCCTGACGCGCGGCGGCGATGCGCGGCTGCGGGCGGATACGTGCCACTACCTGTCGCTGATCGGCACGCCGGAAACGATTCCCTTCCTCGAAGCCTGCCGCAGCGACGATGACGCGGAGGTGCGCGAGATCGCCGCGGAAGCCCTGCAGGAGATCGGCACCCGGGCGCAGCCCGGATCGTGAGCTTGTGCGCCGGTGGCGCGACGCCCGGTCAATCTGTCGTCGAATGGCCTGACTTCGGCGCGCACGGCGCGCCCTACGGGAGTCGCCCCGTCGCGCGCGCTCAGGGCATCTGAATCCGGCCGCCGCCCGGCATCTGATCCGCGATCACCAGGCCGGAGGCGGCTTCGCGGCGCATCTGCTGCAGTTCGCTCACTGCCTGCTCCACCGCCACCTGGGCGCCGGCCGCGAACTTGTCCGCCGCTTCGCCCAGCGAATCCGCGGCGATCTCGAAGGCGATCGGAAGCGCGCCCACGGGGGTAAGAATTTGCGCTTCGCCCACGTACAGCGTCTTGCGGCGCGGATCGACGGCCCCATCGCGCGTGACGGGGGTCATGACGCGGATCGTGCCGGCGCCACGGTCGCTGACGATTTCCTCCCGGTACAGATTGGCGGCATCCATCCGCAGATCGGCGGTGCGCTCGTCCAAAGCCATGGTGAATCCTCCAGATTGCGTGGGACGAATCATCGCACGCCGCAGCCGTGCCGGCGGATCGGACTCAATCCGACTGGGCCTCGCGTGCCGCACGCGGGGCCTCCTGCCCAGCCCGCTTCTGCAGCAAGCATTGGAGCAGGGCGGCGTCGGCGTCGTCCAGCAGCGGCGCCGACCGTTCGGGCGTGAAATGCAGCTTGAAGGCACCGATTGCCGCCTCGGCATCGACGGTGTCGTAGCCCAGCGCCTGCAAGGCCGTCACGGCATCGAAGGGGGAGGGCGGCGGCGCCAGCGGCGCCTCGCACCACAGACCGAAACCCTGCTCGGCGAGCCGCTTCCACGGGAAGTTCCGACCCGGATCCACCTTGCGCCGGGGCGCGACGTCGGCGTGGCCGATAAAGTTCGCCGCCGGGATGCGGTAGCGCTGCCGGATGTCGGCGAGCAGCACCAGCAGCGATGCGATCTGCGGCTCGGTGTAGGGCTCCTCGCCGTCGTTGACGAGTTCGATGCCGAGGGACGAGGAATTGAGGTCGGTGATCGACCCCCAGCGCGCGGCTCCGGCGTGCCATGCGCGCGAGCGCTCGTCCACGAGTTGGAACGCGGTGCCGTCTCGTCCCACCAGGTAGTGGGCGCTCACCGCCAGCGCCGGGCTGCTCAGCGTGCGCAGGGCGCGCTCCGCCGTGTCGCTGCCGGTGTGATGCAGGATGACCAGATTGGGGCGCCGCTCGTTGAAGTTGGGCGACGGCCGCCATTCGGTCGGGATGCCGGCGCGCTGCGGCGTGGGCGCGCACGCCCCCAGCAGTGTCGCCAGCAAACCGACGAGGCAGGCCGTGCGCAGGCTCGCCATGTCTCAGTGCCGCGAATTCAGCGTCGCCACGGCGCGCACGATGTCGTCCTCCGACAATTGCGTGACGTGGGAGATCGCGAGCCGTGCCTCGTGCGGCAGGACGTAGGCGGCGTCGTCGGCACTGCGTCCGAGCAGCGGCGGAAAGTGCAGCTTGTCCTGCTCCTCGCCGACCAGCCCGATGTCGGCAAGGGTACGGATGATGGCGCGGAACGAGGAGCGGTCGAAGAACTCGGGTCCAGCCGCCTCGTGCAGATAGGCCAGGCGCTGGGCCAGCAGGACGCAGCAGTCCTCCAGCAGCCGTGCCGTCAGCACACCCGGCCCGAAGCGCACCAGGGTCGCGACCACGATGAAGTAGCGTTCCAGCGGCTGACGCATGGCCTGGGCCAGGGAATGCAGCGCCAGGGACTCGCGCTGGGCGGGTGCCGGCGCCACCAGCCGGGGGCCGCGGTCGCGCACCAGTTGCAGCCGGTGGAAGGCGTCGAGGTAGCTCTGCAGGCGACGCTCCAGATCCTGCTCCGGCCACGACAGATACAATTCCGAGCGCAGGAAGGGGAACAGGCGGCGCGCGATTTCGAACAGGCGGTGCGGTTCGATGCGCACGTTGTGCGCCACCAGGCAGGCGATCAGCGACGGCAGGGCGAAGGCGTGCAGCACGTTGTTGCGGAAATAGCCGAGCAGGATCGTCTGCTGGGTCGGAACGCGGATGATGTCGCCCAGCGGGTGGGCGATGCGCTGCACGATGCCCAGTCCCTCGCCGTAGGCCACCACCGCTTCGCCGTTCATTTCCGTCAATACCTGGCGCTCGGAGTAGGGCACCTCGGTCAGCAGTTGCTTGAGCAGATCGATCTGCAGCGCCAGGTGGCCGGCGTCCATCGCCCGGCGCGGCGCACCGAGCATGGCGACGGCGATCAGATTCACCGGGTTCACCACCAGGGCATCGTTGATGCGGGTGACGATCGTCGTCGCCAACGCCGTCACCGCCTGGTGCCGTGCGTCGTCGTCTTGTGCCTCAAGACTCGATGTCCCCCGCGTCCGCCACTCGGGCCATGCGCGATCGAGGAAGGGCTCGAGGTGGATCGGCTCGCCGACATTGACATGAACCTTGCCGAAGCGGCGTCGCAGCTTCTTCAGCGTGCCGAACATCGCCGCCACGGATTCCTTCTCCTTCGGCTTGCCGGCGAGTTCCGCGGCGTAGCTCTCGCCCTCGAGCAGTTGTTCGTAGCCGACATAGACCGGCACGAATACCAGGGGACGCTTGATGCCGCGCAGATAGCTGTCGAGCGTCATCGCCAGCATGCCGGCCTTGGGCGCGAGCATGCGCCCGGTGCGGCTGCGTCCACCCTCGACGAAGTACTCGATCGGGAAAGCCGCGGGACGAGCATGACGTGCAGGTACTCGGCGAACACCGCGGCGTACAGCGGGTCGTCCTTGAAGCTGCGGCGCAGGAAGAAGGCGCCGCCGCGGCGCAGGATCGGTCCGATCAGCGGCAGGTTGAGATTGTCCCCGGCGGCGATGTGCGGCGGCTGCAGCCCGCGGTGGTAGATCACGTAGGACAGCAGCAGATAGTCGATGTGGCTGCGGTGGCAGGGCACGTAGATCAGTTCGGCGCCGCTGCCGGCGGCGATCACGTCCTCGAAGCGGTGCACGTCGACGCCGTCGTAGATGCGGTTCCACAGGCGCGTCAGGGCGATGTCCAGGGCGCGGATGAAGGGATAGGAGTAGTCCGATGCGATGCCGTAGGCGATGCGCCGCGCCGACAGTTCCGCCTGGTCGAGGCGGATGCCCTTGCGCTCGCGCTTCCTGAGCGATCTCGCGCTGTACCTCCGCGCTGCCTATCACCTCGTTGAGCAGGGTCTGGCGGTGCGACAGGTTGGGGCCGACCGCCAATTCGCGCTCGCGGCGAAACTCGGCGCGCAGCAGCCGTGCCACGCGTCGCAGGCTGGTGCGCTCGTCCAGGCCCTCGGCCGTGGCCTCCGCCATCACCGTGCGCAGGCTGATCGGCGCGCCGAACTTCAGCAGCGTGTCGCGGCCGTGCAGGGCCACCCGCACCAGTTGCTTGAACGTGCCCGGGACGACCCAGGTGTCGGCGAACAGAGCGCGCAGGATCGACTCCTGCTTCTGCGGCGCCCGGCCCCAGAAGATGCTCACCGGAACGATCTGGAGCTCGAGCGTCGGGTCGCCGCGCGCCGCGGCCACGAGCCGCTGCAGGCGCTGCGAATACTCGTAGGGATTGGGTCGCAGCGGCGACGGCTGGCCGCTGCGGGTGAGGAAGAAGAAGGAGCTGCGCTCGGCCGGATCGCCGACCGCCAGCGGCGGCCAGCGGCCGCGGCAGTCCGAGCTGCTCCGCCGCCTCCTCCAGCACCAGGAGGGAGGAAAGCTGCCGCACGTGCAGGGCGTAGCAGACGGGTTGGTCGCGGTCGAAGGCGATCTTTTCCGCTTCCGCCGGCACCGTGGTGTAGCGCACCAGCTTGCGCTGCGTCCACCGCAGCAGGGGCAGCAGGGTGCGGTCCAGGCCGAGTTTTTCCAGCACGATCGAGGACATTGATGGTGGAGGCAGGCGCAAGCTTACGCCTGCCGCGCGCGATCCTCACGAACTGCGGTGCCCGAAACCTCCGGCGGGGCGAATATACTTGCGCCGCGCGGCACCTTGTCGGGTTTCGTCCGGGAGCCGGCGCTGGTATCTTGGGCGGTGAAATTGCACGTCCGCATGCAAGGATCGAGACTGGCCATCATGGAAATTCCCGTACGCAAGCTCCTGCAGGATCCGATGCTGGGCCTTCGTGTCGCCGCCGGCGAGCAGGGCCTGGATCGCTCGATCACCACGGCGGAGCTCAACCGGCCGGCACTGGAGCTGACCGGCTTCTTCCAGGAATACCGCTCGGAGCGGATCCAGATCTTCGGCAACGGCGAAGTTTCATATGTCACGGTGCACGGCCACGACCCGGGGCTGCGCGAAATCCTGGAACGGGTGCTCGGCGGCAACGTGCCGTGCGCCATCGTCACCAACGGCCGCGAACCGCCCGCCGTGATGTGCGAGCAGGCGCAGGCGGCGGCTACGCCGATCCTGACCTGTCCGCACAGCACGACCAAGCTCTACAAGCGGCTGTGGGAACACCTGGAGCCCGACTTCGCGCCCGAGACCACGCTGCACGGCGTGTTGATGGAGATGCACGAGATCGGCGTGCTGATCCAGGGCAAGAGCAGCGTCGGCAAGAGCGAGTGCGGCCTCGAACTGATCCGGCGCGGCTTCCAACTGGTGGCGGACGACTACGTCACGATCCGCTGCATGAACGATTCGCTGCTCGTCGGCCGCAGTTCCAAGCTGCTGCCCTTCCACATGGAGGCGCGGGGCCTGGGCATCATCGACGTCAGCCGCATCTTCGGCGCGATGTCGATCCGCACGGACGCGCGCATCCGCATGGTCATCACGCTGGAGGAATGGGAGGACAGCGTCGAGTACGACCGCACCGGACTGACTGAGGCGACGGTGAGCATCCTCGACGTCGATCTGCCCCACGTGACGATTCCGGTCAAGCCGGGACGCAGCGTCGGCACGCTGGTGGAGATCGCGGCCCTCAATCAGAAGCTCAAGAACATGGGGATCAACACGGCCCGACTGATGGAACAGCGCCTGGCCCAGGAGATGGGCAACCCGCAGCGGTAGCGGAGGAATCCGCGCCGCGCCGCTTCCGCTGCGCCATTGCGCGACACGAGGGCGAAGGGGTCGCCTGCACCATGTACCTGATCAAGCTGATCCTGAAGAATGCCCTGCGCCACAAGCTGCGCACGCTGTTGACGGTGGTCGGGCTGATCGTGGCGGTGGTGGCGTTCGGCCTGCTGCAGACCGTGGTCGGCGCCTGGTACGCGGGCGCCGAGGGCGCGTCGTCGGCGCGGCTGGTGACGCGCAACGCCATTTCGCTGGTGTTTCCCCTGCCGCTGACCTACCGCCAGAAGCTGCGTTCGGTGGACGGCGTGCGTCAGGTGTCGAACGCCAACTGGTTCGGCGGCATCTACAAGGAGGCGAAGAATTTCTTCCCCCAGTTCGCCGTCGATGCGCCGACCTACTTCCAGCTCTACCCGGAGTACGTGATCGCCGAGGACGAGATCAAGGCCTTCCTGCGCGATCGAAAGGGCGCGGTCGTCGGGCGCAAGCTGGCGCACACCTACGGCTTCAAGGTCGGCGACACCGTGACGCTCAAGGGCACGATCTTTCCCGGCAACTGGGAGTTCGTGATGCGCGCCATCTACGACGGCCGCGACGCCAAGACCGACACCTCGCAGTTCTTTTTCCATTGGGACTACCTCAACGAAACGCTGAAGAAGACCGTCCCCCGCCGCGCCAACACTGTCGGCGTTTACGTTCTGCGAACTGGCCGATCCCGGCCGCGCCGCGGAAGTGAGCCGGGAGGTGGACGCGCTGTTCAAGAATTCCATCGCCGAGACGCTGACCGAGACCGAGAAGGCGTTCCAGCTCTCCTTCGTCTCCATGACCGAGGCCATCGTGGTGGCGATCCGCGCCGTGTCCTTCCTCGTGATCTTCATCATCATGGCGGTCATGGCCAACACCATGGCGATGACCGCGCGCGAGCGGCTGTCCGAATACGCGACGCTGAAGGCGCTGGGCTTCGGTCCGGGTTTCCTGGTGCGGCTGATCACCGGCGAATCGCTGGCGATCGCTCTCGTCGGCGGGCTGGTCGGCGTGGCGCTGACGTTTCCCGTGGCGCGCGCCTTCGCCGCTCAGATGGGATCGCTGTTTCCGGTGTTCCGGGTGAGCAATGAAACGGTGCTGCTGCAGGTTGCCTGCGCGCTGCTGGTCGGCATCGTCGCCGCGCTGTTTCCCGGCTGGCGCGCGGCGCGGGTGAAGCATCGTGGATGGGCTGAGAAGCATCGGATGATGCCGGCTGAACCACAGTGCGCATTCCTCTCGCCTACACCTGCGCAACCTGTGGACGCGCAAGCTCACCACCGCGCTGACCGCCGGCGGCATGGCGCTCGTCGTGTTCGTCTTCGCCGCCGTCATGATGCTGGACGAGGGGCTGAAGAAGACGCTGGTGGAGACCGGTTCCTACGACAACGTCGTGATCGATCCGCAAGGGCTCCGGCAGCGAAGTGCAGAGCGGCGTGGAGCGGCTGCAGGCGGCCATCGTCGAGAGCCAGTCGCAGGTGGCGCTGGGGCCGGGCGGCGAGCGCATGGTGTCGAAGGAAGTCGTGGTGCTGATTTCGCTCAACAAGCGTCAGAGCGGCGGGAGCGCCGAGAAACCGGCCAACGTCGTGATTCGCGGCGTCACGCCCATGGGCCTGGCGTTGCGGCCGCAGGTGAAGCTGATCGCAGGGCCGCATGTTCCGCCCCGGCAGCGACGAGGTGATCGCCGGACGTTCCATCGCCGATCGCTTCAGCGGCGCCGGGCTGGGCGAGACGGTGCGCTTCGGCGGTCGCGCATGGACGGTGGTGGGAGTATTCGACGCCGGCAGGACCGGCTTCGATTCGGAGATCTGGGGCGACGTCGATCAGCTCATGCCGGCCTTTCGCCGGCCGGTCGTATTCCTCCATCCTGCTCAAGCTGGCGAATGCCGCCAGCTTCGACGGCCTGTACCGGGCGGTGGAGGACGATCCGCGCGTCAAGCTGGACGTCAAGCGCGAGACGCCAGTACTACGCCGACCAGTCGGAGGCCCTGTCGAAATTCATCTCCTACCTCGGAATCACGCTGTCGGTGATCTTTTCCATCGGCGCCGTCATCGGCGCCATGATCACCATGTACGCCGCGGTCGCCAACCGCACCGCAGAGATCGGCACGCTGCGCGCGCATCGGCTTCCGCCGCAGCGCGGTGCTGGCGGCGTTCCTGGCCGAGTCGCTGTTCCTCAGCCTGCTCGGCGGCATCCTGGGTGTGCTGCTGGCTTCGACCATGCAGCTCTACACCATCTCCACCATGAACTGGCAGTCCTTCGCCGAACTCGCCTTCAGCTTCACGCTCACGCCGGCGATCGTGGCCAAGAGCCTGGGCTTTGCCCTGGTCATGGGACTGGTCGGCGGCGTCCTGCCCGCTGCCCGCGCCGCGCGCATGAACATCGTCAACGCCCTGCGTGCCGCTTGAGGGTGGAATGCCTGTCGATATCCCTGCGGCAGCGGTGATCAAGTTCGGCCAAATTCTATCCACGCGGCCGGACCTGATTCCGCCGCAGTACGTCGCCCGCACGCAGTCCCAGCAGGACCGCGTGGCGCCGATTCCGCTCGATGTCGTGCGTGGCCGCTGACGGGGCGCATGGCCATGGACCGTTTTGCGCGTGAGGCGTAGCGCGGCTGGCCGCCATGGCCCCCTCAAGGATCGCCTTGTGCCACCGATATCGCGTGAATGCGCGATGCCCTCCAACTGGAAAACGAGTCTCTTCGCCGGCAGATCGAAGCGCTGCTGCTGCAGGCGCGCAGGAACGAGGAGAAGATGCGCCGCTTCGACCAGTTGGAGCGACGCCTGATCGGGACGCGCTCCCTGGTCGAACTGGTCGGGCTGCTCCTGGTGGATTACAGGGCTGCCTTTGAACTCGATGCCGTGACGCTCGCGCTGGTGGACCCGCAGTACGAGAGTGCGCGCATCCTGGAGGCAGACAGCGGGGACGACGGCGCAATGGCCGGCCTGTTACTGCTCGATACGTCGGTCGTGCTGGAGAACTTGTACCGAGGAAGCGCCAATCCAGTCCTGGGAGCCTACGAGCACGGTCCGCATGCCGCGCTGTTCGGTGCAGCGACCTCCAGCATCGCCTCCGTCGCCCTGCTGCCGCTGATGCGCCATGGGGAGCTGATCGGCAGCCTCAATCTGGGCAGCAGCGAAGCGCAGCGCTTCGCCGCCGACAGCGGCACCGATCTTCTGGCACACCTGGCCGCGATCGTCGCGGTCTGCCTCGACAGCGCACTGAACCACGAGCGCTTGAAGCTGGCAGGGCTCACCGACGCCCTCACCAATGTGAGCAACCGGCGTTACTTCGAACGCCGCTGCCTGGAGGAAATCACCTACGCCCATCGCCACGCGCTGCCGCTCACCTGCATGTTCCTCGACATCGACCGATTCAAGCGCATCAACGACACATTGGGGCATCTCGCAGGCGACGAAGTTCTGCGCAAGGTGGCGAGACTGATCAAGTCGGAACTGCGCGGCAGCGACATCCTCGCCCGCTATGGCGGCGAAGAGTTCGTCGTGCTCCTGCCGCATACGGCTATCCGCCACGCGGGCGAGATCGCGGAGCGCATTCGCGGCGCGGTCGCCGCCCGGCCGTTCGAAGCCTTGCCCGGCGAAGAACTCGCGGTCACCCTGTCCATCGGCATCGCGGCGCTGCCCGGTCCGTCGCCGGAAAGGGACAACAGCGTCCTGGCCGGCAATCTCGTTGCCGCGGCCGACAAAGCGCTCTATCAGGCCAAACTGACTGGACGAAACCGGGTGGTCAGCGAACTCATCCGTCCCCCCGCCCGGCGCCACTGGAAATCGGTCTGCCATCGCGTAATGCGCGGGTCGTTTCGACCGGCACACCGGACCCGCTTCCCGGTATTCGACCTGCGCCGGGCGAAGCGCCTCATTCTCGCCGCAGCTTTCGGCCGCTAGTTCGCTCAAGGGCAGGTCTCGAAAGGGGCCGACTGACCCCTTACACGTGGTATGGTTCGAAGCCGCGCCGGGCCATCGCGGCCTCGTTGCCGCGACGCGTGCCGCGTCGGCAGGTTCGGTGGCAGGAATAAACCGGTGCGTCCGCCTGTTTGTGCAGGTGTATCGTTCTCGGACTCTTGAAAGGAATGCATCGATGAAGCTCCTGCGCACCCTCCTGCCCGCCGCCGCCATCGTCCTTCCCGCCCTGGCGTTCGCCCAGGCGCCGACCAAGGTCGAAGGCGGCATGATTACCAATGCGGCGGGGATGACCCTATACACCTTCGACAAGGACGAAGCCGGCAAAGGCAAGAGCATGTGCAACGGCCCCTGCGCCGCCAACTGGCCGCCCCTGATGGCCACCGCCGATGCCAAACCCGCCAGTGACTACACCATCATCAGCCGCGACGACGGCGGCAAGCAGTGGGCCTACAAGGGCAAGCCGCTCTATTACTGGGCCAAGGACCAGAAGCCCGGCGACAAGACCGGCGACGGTTTCAACAACGTGTGGCATGTCGCGAAGCCGTAGCCTGGAAATTTCGCCGGGGCCGCGCATGATTGCCCAGAGATCGCGCGCGGTCCCGCGATCGCTGCCGGGCTGACGAGTCCCGGCGCGATAGCGTCGGCCCGGCACTGCGCAACTCCCCCGCGCGGCGTCGCCCGGGCCTCGTTTCCTCACGCCGTCGCTGGCGAAGGCATGTCCGCCGGTCGCAAGGCCCGGCGTTTTGCGCGTCCATGGAGAGAGCGCCCATAGCCGCGGCGGCGGCGATGCGGAAGCAGCTCTATATCGGCTGCCCGGTCAATTCGGAATGGATGGGATTGCCCTGCTGCGGGCTCATTGGCCGACACCCTGGATGCACCGCGCACACACCGCCCACGCCGCACGGGGTCCGGACAGGCCGTGCGCGCAGGGTGTGCGCGCGGGATCCAGAGGCCCACAAGCTACACCGAGTGGGCAGTCGCAGGAACGACAATTATCAATGCCAGTGCCATGTCAAGCGGATGCGCCCGAGACGCCAGCCCCGGCGGACCTCCGCCGCTCCTCCGATGCCGCGGCCGGTGGCCCGTTCGCGGGATGCCGACGCCTGCTCTGACCTGCCGATGGCCGGGTGGCTGCGCTTTCCAGCGTCAAGCAAGACGCCGCCCCGCGCCCCACGCACCGCCGAGAGCCGAAACGCCGGTGCGACCGGCGAGACCCTAACGCGGCGTCGCTGCGTCGCGAACTGAGGGCGAATCGATCGACGAATCTTTGGGATCCGTGATGACGTGGTCTATCAAGAAATTACCCCCTGTTCGAGGCGGGCGTCCTTGCGCACATGGAGGATGAGATCATGAAATGGATGCGCCAACTGATAGCGATATTGCTGGTGCTGCTAACCGCCAGCCCTGCAACTGCCGCAGGCATTCCCTGGGCCGACCATGCGCGACCGTTCGGCTTTAGGTTCGGCAACGACATCGACACCCACCAGCAGACGCGCATAGGCCGAAACGGTGACCTGTTCGGGTTCTTCTACATCGTCTTTAGCGGCGATACGACGGCGGACGGTTTTCCCGTGGCGACCCACGCCGACTGCAACGCCGTTCCCGACTGCAAGGTGGGGTGGATCCTCAACGGCAAGGCCGGTGCCGGGACCTTCCTCTACCACGTCGAGGGAGATCATCCGGTGTGGCTGGTCAATCGCTCCGGCATTCCGCAGCCGGGCGCCTTCGCGCACTTTCATTGGCTCGGCAGCGAACACCCGGCGGCCGGAGATCCGCCCCAGGCCGGCTACTTCCTGCAACTGTTCGCTGTCAACACCTTCTGCTTCATCCACGAAGGCGGCGCAGCGATCGGTTCCGGCACGTGTGCGGAGGTCGGCGGAGTTGCGGTCAGGCCCGGACTGGACATCGCCACGCATGTGAACATCGTGACCAGCTTTCCGGGCGACGGCCAAATGTGACGCGCCCCGGTGTGAATGGGGCCGACTCTCCGCCAGAGTCGGCATGAGTCCGCACCGAAGAGATGATCCATTCGTGACGCTGCCGTGACCTCTGCGAGGGACACTGGAACCGTGGCTTTCATCGAACGGGAGCGCAGCCATGGGTACCGTCCTCAACCTCAGGATCTACCGCTACGGCAAGGCAAGAAGCGGGGCGCGCGATGATGCGGAACGAACGTGGGGCTGCGATGTGTGCGGCGGTTCCACGTGGACGTTGTCAACCTCCACCGCGATCCATTGCGCCGCTTGCGGTTCGGCGGCGGGAAATCTGGCTGCAGTTCAGACCGGAAGCTTGGCGATGCGGCCGGGTTCGTCGGAATTGCACGGTGCCGTCGAGGGCTTCCGCGTCTGACGCGGAAGCGCAGCGCCATCCCTCAGGCGGATTGGCAGGCAATCGCCGATTCGCTGCTCGTGTCGGTCACCGACGAGCCATCGCCCAAGGCCCCGAGGTAGTCGAGTTGCGGCTTGGCGGGCACCACGCCGCTCGGGTTGAGCGACTTGATCGCGCAGTACCCGGTTTTGCTGTGCTCCGCATTCACGCGCGCCGCCAAGGCGGGCAGGGCGAGCGGGCGGCGCAGGTACGCGAGCATGCAAGGGCAGGACGAGAGCGGCCGAAGGTTGCACGTGAACAGGCTGTACCAGGCCTGATCGAAGCGGACCAGGGTGACGAAGGCGCGGAGGTCGGTTTCGGTGAGGCGGTCCCCCACCGGCCAGTGCGAGTGCGCCAGCCGCAGTGCCAGCCAGTCGAGGGCGGAGAACACGCGGTGCGCCGCTTCCTCGCAGGCGTTCTGGCTGGCGGCGAATTCCGCCTGATACACGCCGTTGTTGAAATCGTCATACAGACGGCGGTTCACCGGTCCGATCTCCGCTTCCGGCGGCTCCGGCCGCAAATCCACCGCGTCATCGGCGAGGGCGCCGAAGCCGCGACTCAGAATCTGCAGGATGTCGGCGGACTCGTTGCATACGACGGTCTGCCCGCGCTTGTCCCACAGCACCGGCACGGTGGCGCGGCCGCCCGAGCTGAGGCGGATGAAGCGGCCGTTCGCGTCGCTGCTGTGCACCGGGTGCCAATCCCGCGACCATTGTCCATGCACGAGCAATGCTGTTCCTTGTCTCTGTCGGGGCGCATTCGGCCCTTCGCGACACCGTTTATTCGGCAAGTCCGCGCGGATAAACCCCGTGCTCGCAGATTTGCCGTTCCTCTTGCCGGGACAATCACCAGCCCGGGCCGGTGCGCGAGAAGCGCTCGCCGAGGAATTCGATCAGCACGCGCACCTTGGGCGACACATGCTTGCGGGTCGGATAGACGGCGTAGATTCCCAGTTCGATGGAGCGGAACTCGGGCATCAGTTCCACCAGCGTGCCGGCCGCAAGATCCTCGGCAATCAGGAAGCTGGGCTGCAGGATCACACCCTGGTGCGCCAGCGCCATGGCGCGGCAGGTGTCGCCGCTGTTGGTGTGCATGCACGGGTCGGTCTTGACGCTGACCCGGCCCGCGGGGCCGTCGAAATGCCACTCGTCCCGGGTGAACCAATAGCTGTAGGAGATCACTGCGTGGCCTGCCAGTTCGGCGGGGTGGCGCGGTGCTCCATGCGCTGCAAGATACCGAGGCGAGGCGCACAGCACCATGCGCGTTCTCGCCAGGCGTTTGCTGATCAGCGTCGAACTGGCCAGGGTGGCGATGCGGATGGCCAGATCGTAGCCTTCCTCAACCAGATCCACCACGCGGTCGGCCAGCGTCACATCGAGCCTGACCTGGGGATGGCGCTCGCGGAACTCGCCCCACAGCGGGGCCAGATGACGGATGCCGAAGGTCACCGGGGCATTCACCCGCAGCAGTCCGCTGGCGGCGCCGCTGCGCGAGCTGATCTCCGCCTCCGCTTCGTCGATGTCGGCCAGCACTTCCTTGCAGCGCGCATAGAATACCTGCCCCTCCTCGGTCAGGGACAGCCGCCGCGTGGTGCGGTGCAGCAGCCGCACCCCAAGGCGCGCCTCCAGGTCGCCGACATGACGTGACACCGCGGCCTTGGACAAGTCGAGCGCCTCGGCGGCCTTGACGAAGCTGCCCGCGTCCACCACCGCGCTGAAGGTCTGCATTTCGAGGAAGCGGTCCATTGTCTCAATATCCGGAATAGTGGGTATCAGGATAGGTTGTTTATCTCGGGATTGCCAGAGTCTAGGATTCGGCCTGTGCACCGCGAACTCGCGGCACCGCCTGACAACAGGCGATGTCAATCTCACGCAAGAGGAAAGATCATGAACATCACCGTCATCGGCACCGGCAACATGGGTTCGGCTTTCGTCAAACAACTCACCCGCGCCGGCCACGAGAACGCGCGCTACCTGGAACCGGTGGCCGGACTCAACATCTACCTCGGCTACGGCGCAGGACTCGGCACGGGCATCGCGCCGACCTGGATGCGCAAGCTCTGAGTTTGGAAGCCCTGCAGCGCGCGCCTTGCCGCGCCTTCTCCCCCGATTGATCCTGGAGGAAATCATGAACGCCGCCCCCGTCCTGTTCATCTCCCACGGCGCCCCGACCTTTGCCCTGGAACCGGGCGTTCTCGGACCCCGCCTGCGGGCACTGGGCGAGAAACTGTCCGGGTTGCGGGCGGTGCTGGTGGTGTCGCCCCACTGGCAGACGCGCGATCTCAGGATCATGGCGGGTACGGCGCCGGCGACGATGCACGACTTCGGCGGTTTCCCGCGGGAACTCTACGAACTGAACTATCCGGCGCCCGGCCACCCGCAGTACGCGGCGGAGACCGGTCGCCTGCTGACCGCGGCCGGATACGGCGTGTCCCTGGACGAGCGGCGCGGCCTCGATCACGGTGCCTGGGTGCCGCTGTCGCATCTGCTGCCGGGCGCCACGGTCCCCGTGTTCCAGGTTTCGATGCCGGTCACGCTCGATGCGGCCGGCGCCCTGCGGCTGGGTCAGGCTCTGGCGCCGCTGCGCGAGCAGGGGGTGATGATCGTCGGCTCCGGCAGCCTGACCCACAACCTTTACGACCTGCGTCCGCCCGGTTCCGGCGAGATCGCCTACGCCCGCGAGTTCTCCGACTGGGTGCGCAAGGCGGTGACCGGCAACGAGGTTGACGATCTGGCGGCCTATCGTCGGCTGGCGCCCCATGCGCAACGCGCTCATCCCAGCGAGGAGCACTTCCTGCCCCTGCTGGTGGCCGTGGGCGCCCGCCTCGAGGGCGAGGTGGCGCAGGTCATCGAGGGCGGCATCAGCTACGGGGTCCTTTCGATGGACTCCTACGCCTGGGGCATCGCGGACGAGGGCGCGGGGCGGCTCGCGCATTGACTCCGGCGAGGTCTAACGGTCATGGAACGCCAGCCACTCCGAAATAGTGAAAGGCCTCGCCATGACCGTTTCCCTCACCCCCAGCCCCTCTCCCGGCGGGAGAGGGGAGCTTCGAGAGTCGCTGGCGCGACTTTCACGTTAGCGACTCTCGGGGACGCCGCCGGCGTCGAGAAAACGCGCCAGTGCGACGTCGGCCGTGACCACATGCGCCGCCAGTTCGCCGGCCACCCGGGACAGCGTCCGACGCAAGGCGGAACGCTGGTCCGGCGCGAAATCCGGAGCGGCATCGCGGATGCGGCGCGCGATGCCGTTGAACCCGGCCTCCAGTGACGCATGGGCTTCCACATGGCGGTCGAGATCAGGAAATGCGCTGCGGCGCATCAATGATTCCTCGTACACGTAGTCCGCGCGTAGCCCGTCCAGCAGACCGATGGCGCAGGCGATGGCCTCTTCCCGGGTACCCCCGTCGAGGGCGCGCCAGAGACTGCCAAGGCTCCGGCCCAGGCGCCAATGAACCTTGTCCAGGTCGCGGCGGCCGGTGGTCGGCAGGTCAGGCAAGGATGGGTCGTCGGTCATGGCAGCGGAACGCAAAGTGCGTTGGCGGCAAGTCTACCCCAGGCCGAGGTCCGCGCCGACAGGGACGCTGGCATGCGCGTCCATGCCGTCGGAAATCGGATGCCGGCGCCCGAGGGGCAATCCGGGGGTCGATCACCCGGCCGTTTCCTGTAGGAAAACTCCGGCATCGGTTCGTCTGCGCTTCCGACGCAGGTCCGGAAGCCCGCCGATATTCTCTCCTGCGGGATCAGGATAGGATCAGTTCGCAATGCCGGATCTTGAACAAAATCGGTATGCGTGCATCCCCAACCCCCAGAGATAAAGCGTCTTACCGGAGCGGTTCCCGCAGAACACCCCGGGGCCGCAAGCCGGAAGGCAGAGATAGATAGACCAAAGGAGAACTGCGAATGACAGCCAGGAGGCAACTCATCCTTTCCCCATAGCGTATGCCGGGAAGCAGCTGCACCGAGGGTCCGTCTCATGGTCGAGGCCGGTGCCCGGATGTTTCGACGGTAGCTGCAGCCTCCCGCAGGCGCAGTGCAGGGGCGGCGACCGGGTCGCCGCAGCAGAAACGATGCGGTGGAGGGATGAGCCAATGCAAGTGAGACGTGCAGAAGTGGTTCGGGCGGCCAGCCCCGAATTTGTCGTCGATGCGGCGGGAAACACACGCCGCTACACGACCTGGAGCGGGCGGCGATTGGAAGACGGCTATTACCTGGCCTTGTGGCCGAGACGGTGTGCGTCAGACCAGTACGACGCCCGGGTTCGCTACTTCGGCCCGTGCGCGAGCGCAACGGAAGCCAGGTTTCTCGCGCTCAGTGCGCGCGCCCTCGGCCTGCTGGATCCGGTGTCGAGCCGGCGGCGGTCCGCCGCCCTTCCCAAGCCTGCGGGAATCGCCGCATTCGGCGCTGCCTGAGACGCACTCCGGCCGCGCCGCTGGATCGCGCCACAAGAAAACGGGTCAACGCGAGGTCACGATGTACAAGAGAATGAACAGCTTTCCGGAGGGAGCGATCCTGCTCGAGATGTGGTCGGAAAACCTCGCGCTCAAGGCCAGGCTGGACGCAGCGCCGTGGCTGCGGCGGGTCCAACAGACCGAGTTCGACGCCCTTCTCGGAGCGGGCTGGGGTGGTCGCGGCACGAAGGCGATGCTGGTGCGATTCTTCGAGTCCCGGAACGATGAGGTGGAGATCCTGGTCCGCTATGCGGTCCAAGCCGGCACGGACGTCTGCTTCCGCCTGGATCGCGATGCTGCCGT
The DNA here is from genome assembly GCA_963823455.1 of uncultured beta proteobacterium. Lineage (GTDB taxonomy): Bacteria > Pseudomonadota > Gammaproteobacteria > Burkholderiales > Rhodocyclaceae > CAVPDA01. The sequence goes on along the minus strand of CAWGLO010000003.1, from coordinate 63,111 downwards.
CGCCTGGTTGCAGTGTCACCGGCCGGAGCTTCCGGCTCGATGACGTCTTCCGAATTCGACGTGGCGGGAAGAGATCGGCCAGCGCTTTCTGCGCCCCGCTACAGGCGCAGCAACGATGGAGCGACTGCGGCTGGGTTCCCTGCGCGACGGGAGACACTCGTGAGCGCCGACATTCGCAGCGACCTGCGTGCGGCCAGCGACCCGAAGTCGATGTGCGAACTGCTCCGGCCTCGCTGTGAGCGCTTCGGCACGATCTGCTCCATCGATGTCCTGCCGCTGCCGCGCTCCAGGCCGAAGGCCGTCGCCTGCATCATCGACATGGAAACGGCGGACGAGGCGCGTACCGTGCAGGCCGGCCTCGCCCTTACCTCGTTCGGCACGCGCAGTCTGGTGTGCGTCGTGGAAGACCCGGGCTTCAGCCTCGCCTTCCCCTACCACTACCGCGGCGCGCACCCGCGCTCTGCCCGGCCTGCCTAGCTGCGCTGTCCCGCCGCGTTCGCGGCCCGGCGCCGCGCCGGCCGGGGCGGCGATTCGTGCAGCGGCGCCAGCAATCGCACCCGTGTTCCCGTGCCGGGCGCGCTCTCGATCTCGATGCGGCCGCCGATCATGCCCAGGCGGCGCTCGATGTTCCACAGACCGGATCGATCTCCTGCGCCGATGTCGGAGCGAAACCCGGCGGCGTCGAATCCCACGCCCTGGTCGGCCACTGTGATCTGCACCATGTCTCCGGGCAGGCGCTCCATGGCCAGCATCACCTCGGATGCCGCGGCATGCTTGGCGACGTTCATCAGCAGCTCGCGCGTGGCCTTGAACAGCAGCAGACGGGTGGCGGCATCGGCCGGTTCCGCCTGCGGTTCCGCGTGCAGCTTGACCTCCAAGCGGTGCCGGCTAAGCGCCCAGCGGCACAGCCACTCCAGCGCCGGTCCCAGTCCCTGTTCGCGCACCAGCGGCGGATTGAGTTCTGCGCTGAGGGAGCGCGCGGTGTCGAGCGCCTCCGTGATGTGGGCACGGGCGTCCGCCGCGACCCGCATCCAGGCGTCGACCGGTCTGCCCGGGTGGCTCCCGCTCAGGCTCAGCCGCGCCGCCACCAGCAGCGGCTGCACATGGTCGTGCAACAGTTCGTAGAGCCGATCACGCTCTCGCTGTTCCGCCCGCGTCAGCTCGCCTGCCAGCTCGCGCAGATGTGCCGCCTGCGCTTCGGTCAGGCGCGTGCGCTCGTCCAGCAGCGTGTTGAGTCGCTCGTTCAGGTCGCGCAGCGCCTGCTCGGCGAGCTTGATGTCGGTGATGTCCTGGGTGGTGCCGAAACCGCCCAGCAAGCCGCCTTGCTCGTCGAATTCCAGCTCGGCCCTGTCCCGCACCCACTTCACCTGGCCGTCGACCAGCAACCTGAGTTCGATATCGTAGGGGGCGCCGCGCAGCCCTGCCTGCCACATGCGGTCCGCGAAGTCCCGATCGTCCGGGTGCACCGCAGACAGGAAGGTTTCGTAGCCCATCGGCGTACCCTCGGGGATACCGAGGATGCGATGGTTCTCCGCTGACAAGGTCAGCGCGTTGCGCTGCACGTCCAGCCGCCAGCTGCCGATGTGGCCCACGGCCTGGGCGCGCTCCAGATCTGCCTGGCTTTCGCGCAGTGCGCGTTCCGATCGGACGTGGGCGGTGATGTCCACCACGACGGCGAGGCCGCCGATGACGTTGCCCCGCGCATCGTGCAGCGGCGCCCCGGAGACTTCGGCGAACCAGGTCCGGCCGCTGGGCAGCCGAACCTCGATCTGCATCGGGGGGATCGCGCGGTTTTCCGCCGCGGCGCGCTGCAGCGGAAGCTCGACGTCGCGCAGTTCGCGCCCTTCGTGGAAGTAGCGCACGAGGCGGCCTGCCGCGTCGCCCTCCGCTGCGGACGCGGAGACGTCGTCCTGCGGTGTCATCTCGAACTGCGCGAGCAGCATGGGGTTACCCGCTACGCGCTGGCAGCTCATATCGTCCGAGAAGCTGACGCCAACCGGCAGGGCCTGCATCAGCGCCTGGAGTCGCTGGCTCGTGTCGGAGATCTGCTGTTCGGCGCGCTTGCGCTCGGTGATGTCGTTTTCGGAGCCGGCCATGCGCACCACCCGCCCACTGGCGTCGCACTGGGCGATGCCGCGGTCGGAGATCCATTTCCACGATCCGTCCTTGCAGCGAATCCGGTACTCCTCTGCGAACACGGACGTTCGACGGTCAAAATGGGCCTGCACGGCCGCGAGCACGCGGGGGGCGTCATCCGGATGGATGCCGGAACTCCATTCCTCTTCGCGGTCGCTTACCTCGTCCTCGGCATAGCCGCGCAGCGTCTTCCACTGCGGAGAGAAATGCACCCGCCGGTGCTCCACGTCCCAGTCCCAGATCGCACCCTGCGCGCCGGCGAGGACCAGCTCATAGCGTTCGGTCCGCTCCTGGAGCGCCGCCTCGGCCCTCTTGCGCTCGGTGACGTCGTGCAGGACCAGCGCGGCGCCGACCCGGCGTCCATCGAATTCCAGGGCGGCGTTGGACGCGGTGACGATGATCTGGGAGCCGTCCCGATGGAAGAACACGCCCTCGTGGTCCCGCACCATCTCCCCCGAGTCGTACACCCGGCACAGGGGGCATTCGCTCATGGGAAAGGGTCGGCCGTCCGCATGGTGGTGGTGGATGGCGTCGTGCAGCAGCCGGCCCGTCAGCTCCTCCGTGACATAGCCGAATACCCTCTGCGCCTCCGGATTCATGAAGGTGACACGTCCCTGCGCGTCGGTGACGATGATCGAGTCCGTCGCCTTGTCGGTGATGCTCTGGTTGAGATGGAGCTGGTAGCGCAGCGCCTGCTCGATGTGCACACGCTCGGTGATGTCGGAGCCGATGGCGAGGATCTCGCTCACCGTGCCCCCTTCGTCGAGGATGGGACGGTTCGTCCAGCTCATCCAGACGCGACGGCCGTCGCGACAGACGTTCTCGTTGACGTTGTTGCGGTAGCGATCGGGTTGGCGCACGATTTCCTCGGCCAGCCGCGTCAGATCTGACCCATCCGAATCCTGATCCGGGATCAGGATGCCGACGTGCCTGCCCAGTACTTGTTCGGCGCGGTAACCGAAGAACCGCTCGGCATACTCGTTGAAGAACGTCAGGGCGCCGTCCTTGCGCCAGCGGATGATCGCGCTGTTGGCGTTCTGGACCAGTTCGCGGTAGCGGCTCTCGCTCTCGCGCAGCGCGCGCTCGGTCCGCAGCAGATCGTCGACGTCGGTCAGGCTGCCGACCCAGCGCTCGATGCGGCCGCGGGCGTCGCGCAGGGGCCGCGAGCGCAGCAGGAACCAACGATAGGAGCCGTCGGCGGCGCGGAGACGGTTCCGCATTTCGCACGGCTCGCCATCGCGAACGGCCTGCGCCCAGCGTTCGGCGGCGGCCGGCAGGTCATCCGGATGCATGGCCTTGGTCCAGCCGAAACCCGCCGTCTGCTCCGGCGTCATCCCCGTGTAGTCGCACCACTGCTCGCTGGCGAAGATGTTGCCGCCCTCGGTGTCGCCCTCGAAGGTCATGCTGGGCACCGCCTGCAGCAGTGTCCGATAGCGCTCCTCGCCCTCGCGCAGAGCCTGCTCCACGCGCTCGGCTTCGCCCAGGCGCCGGCGGGTGCCGAGCACCCGCAGCAGGCGGCCCGCGTCGTCGAATTGCGCCCGCCCCGAGTCCGCCACCTGCAGGTAGGCCCCCGACCCATCGCGCACGCGATACTCCGCTGCGTAATGCGGCGCGTCGGCGGACAGCCGCCTCAGAGTGCCCGACAGCCGCTCCTGGTCGTATCGGATGGACGCGATCCAGGTAGGCGGCGACGGTCCCGCCCGCGGGCAGACCGTGCTCGCGGCTCAGCGCGCCGGCGCCGTCCGCGCGATCGCCCACCAGGTCCCAACAGAAGGCGTCGACCTGCGCCGCCTCCAACGCCAGCAGCAGGCGCGGGGCGCTCTCGGCCAGGGGCGTCGGCGCGTCCGTCCCCGGCGCAGCCGTCCGCGCCGGGCCGTCGCCACCCACCGCCGGCCGTTTCGTCATGCTCGCTCCCCTCGCATCCGGGCCGCGGCGCAACCCTGGAGCCGCGGCGCGCAGCCTTCAAAATGCCTTCTACCATAGGGCACGAGCGGCGCACGCGCAACCGGGGGCATTTTGCCGTGTTACCCGGAATCCCGCGAAACGGCGCGTCGCGCCCATGCGTACCGGCGTCAAAGCACAAGCGGCGCGCCGGGCGCGACATTTGCCGACCCGGAGCTATGATGAATCGTCACTAGCCATGCGGAGGTCGTCATGCAGACTACGGGAGCGAGCCGCGGCGCGCAGCGCGTGAGCCTGCTGGTGGGTACGCGCAAGGGCGCCTTTATTTTTCATGGCGGGGAGGGCCGCCGCGAGTGGCGGCTCGACGGCCCCCACTTCCTGGGCTCGATGGTGAACCAGGTTGTGCTCGACCCGCGCGACGGGGAAACACTGCTGCTCGCCGCCAAGGCCGGCCATCTCGGTCCGACGGTGTACCGCGGTCGCTGGAGTGAAGGCGGCTGGGCCGAGGCTGGACGGCCGCCCGCCTTCCCCAAAGCGGCTGAGGGCGGGTCCGGCCGCTCGGTCGGCCACGTGTTCTGCTTCGCCCCGGGACATGCGGGCGAACCGGGCGTCTGGTATGCGGGGACCTCGCCGGTGGGGCTGTTTCGCTCCGACGACGGCGGCGCGACCTGGAGCGGAGTCGCCGGCTTCAACGACGTACTCTATCCGAAGATCGCCGACAAGGTGATGGAGGTGCCGGAGGGGTCGATCCTGCACGCAGTCCTCGTGGACCCGCGGGATGCTGCGCATCTCTATATCGCCCTGTCCACCGGCGGCGTCTTCGAGAGCGCAGACCGCGGCGCATCCTGGCGCGCCCTCAACCGCGGCGTTGAGGCGTATTTCCTGCCCGAACCGGATGCGGAATTCGGCCACGATCCCCATGCCCTGGCGCTGCACCCGCAGCGTCCGGACCGCCTCTACCAGCAGAACCATTGCGGCATCTACCGCCTCGACCGGCCGGCGGACACGTGGCAGCGCATCGGCCGAACCATGCCGGCGGAGATCGGCGACATCGGCTTTGCCCTCGCCCTGCATCCGCGCGACCCCGACACGCTGTGGGTGTTCCCCATGGATGGCACCGATGTGTGGCCGCGCACCAGCCCCGGCGGGAGGCCGGCGGTGTATTGCTCGACGGACGGCGGCGCGACATGGCGGCGCCAGGACCGCGGACTGCCGCCGCAGAACGCCTGGTTCAGCGTCAAGCGCCAGGCCCTGTGCGCCGACGCCTGCGATCCGGTCGGCGTCTACTTCGGCACCGCCGGCGGCGAGGTCTGGATGAGCCCCGACGAGGGCGACGACTGGGCTCCGATCGTGCGCCATCTTCCGCCCATCCTGTCGGTCGCGGCGGTGACGGTGACGCCATGATCGTGGTCATTCCCGGCCCCCTGCATTCCTACACGCAGGGACGCTCGCGCATGGAATGCGAAGCGGCGAGCCTCGGCGGGCTTCTGGACACGCTCGACGCGCGCTTCCCAGGCATGCGCTTTCGCATGGTGGACGAGCAGGACCGCATCCGTCCCCACATCCGCATCTATGCCGACGGCGCGCCCGTCACCTCGCTGGCGGCGCGGCTCGACGCCCCGCGCGAAGTCCTGATCGTCGCCGCCCTCAGCGGCGGCTGAGGCGCCCCGGCATGCGGCCGCCGGTCGGCGACTCCGGCCGGGCGCTGCTTGCTCAGTGCGCGTCGCTCGTCTGGCGCAGGCAGGTGGCCATGAATTTCTTGCGCTCGTCTCCCGTCAGGTTTCCGCGCTTCGCCCGCTCGTTGCAGTAAGCCGTGCGCGTCTGTTGGGGTGAGAGCGCGGTCAGGCCGGAGTAGGCGTTGCGCGCGGTCGCCGCGTGTTCACGGGCCTTTGCCGCCGCCGCCGCCGCGGTCCCTGCCGCATCCTTCGCCGCACCGGCGATGCGGCGCGCTTCGCGCACCGTGTCGGGATTGATCGCCGCGCCCGGGGCGCCGGCGCCGGCCGTCGCGTCGCGGACAGCGGCGATGGCTTTCTCGGCGTCCCGCGTGACTTGGAGCGCCGCATTCGCCGCCGTACGCACCTCGTAGTAGTACGTCTTCGACCGGTTCTCCGGCGCCAGCGTATCGACATACTCCCGCGTCTGCCTGAAGACCTCGGACGCGGCCCCGGCACTGCTCCTGGCGTCGGCAGCCGACGTCGCCGCCTTGGCAAGCCACCCTTCCGCCTCGCGCAGGGCGGCGGCGTGCGCCTGAACATCCTCGGCCGCCGGTCCGGCACGCTTGGCCACCGTGAGCGTGACGCGACTGCCTTGCGCCAGGGGCGTGCCGGCGGCGGGATCCTGCTCCAGCACGCTGCCCGGTTTTGCGGTGTCGCTGACTCGTTCCTGGAGGCGCGTCTCGAAACCGAGATCCTTCAAAGCCTCGCGTGCCCGGCCCGACGACCGCCCGGTGACATCGGGCACCGGGATCTCCTTCGCCACGCCTACCACGAGATCCACGGCAGCGCCCTGTTCCCGCTGCGAACCGGCCTCGGGCGATTGGGCAACCACGGTTCCGGCCTGCCTCGCCGCAACGGGACGCGTGTCCGTTCTTCCCGGTTCGAAGCCGGCCTGCCGCAAGGCGGCAACCGCCTGGTCCTGTCGCATGCCGAGAACGGCGGGTACCTGCTTCGCGGCGAGGAAGTGCGCGCTCGCCACCACGAGATCGACGCGAGAGCCGCTCCTCGCCCGGGTCCCTGCCTCGGGAATCTGCTGCAGGACGATCCCGGGCGCGGTGCTGGCTGCGGGTTCGCTGGTCACAGCGCCTGTCTGCAGTCCGCCGACGCGGAGCACCTCCGTCGCCTCCGCCACGGGCTTTCCGACCAGCGCCGGCACATCGACGCCGCCGGAGTGCCAGTAGATCCATGCGCTGCCGGCGACAGCCGTGATTCCCGCCAGACTGGCCAGCAAGATTGCGCGCCACGCCCGCCGTCGGTCGCGAGGACCGATACCAGGCTGTGGAACTCGAGGCGCCGCGTCCGACGCAGTTGCGGCGGCGGGTGGAACGGCCGCGTCCGATCCGGACTGCGCCGAGGGCGCGACGAGCAACGTCACCGCCTGGGCGAGCTTGCGGAATTCGGGGTGGTCCGGGGAGCCGTCCCAGGAAGTCAGATCGGCGGCCTGCAGGCGGCGAAACTCGAGGGGCAGTTTCACCGCGTCGAGCAGCACCGGCACCAGGATCTGGCGCCGGGCACCTTCCGCCGCCTCCGTCTTGACCCATTCCGAGGCGGTGGAGGTGACCGACCAGAGCACAACGACGCAGCGGGCGGCGTCGATCGCCTGCTCGATCACCTGATCGTAGGCGCGCCCGGCCGGTATCTGGCGGTCCCACCAGACGCGCCAGCCCCCTATCGACAGCGCGGCGGCGATGCCGGCGGCGCGGTCCCGGTCCGCGCTCGCATAGCTGATGAAGACGTCGCTCATCCTAAGTCGGCCGCTCAATTCTTCGCCAGAACTGTCACGATTGCACCCGCAGGAGACCGTTTCCGGCACCGTCTGCCGCAACAACGCCACCCTGGGGCACAGTATTCAGGTGTCCTGCGATTCGGTCAACGCCGATTCCTGCCGTCCGAATCATCCGGCATTGAAAGGGCGCCGCGGCGCCGCTACCGGCGCCTGCTCCATCCCGTGGCTTTGCCACGGCCCCCTGCACGTCGATCCGTTAGATCCAGGATTTATCGAGGCGCCGAAGCATGACCACAGACCGCTGCCGGGGATCATCGGCTCCATTCGGCAGGCTCGGCAGGCCTCCAGGGCCGGCGACCTGCCGGGCCTCCAGAAGCGCGTGGAACGCTTCCGCATCGCGCTGCAGGACCACCTGTTGAAGGAGGACGTGCGGCTCTACGTCTATCGGTTGCACCTGCTGCAGAGCGACGCCATCAGCAACGATCTCATGCATGGCTTCCGCCGCGAGCGGGACAGGTTGTATCCGATGTATTCGCCGCCCGACTGAGGAGCGCGGCGCAGCGCGCCGGCCGGCGTGGCGCGGCAGTTGCGACGACCCTTCCCGCCGGCAAAAAAATGGCCCGCCGGAGCGGGCCAATTTCAGGACGCACTTGGATTTCTGAATCAGCCGGCGAGCTGCACCGGGATGCGGGCGCGTTGATTGACGATACGATTGCGCGCATCGACGTAGACCAGCTTCGGTTCGTAGCGCTGCAATTCCAGTTCGTTGTACTGGGCGAAGGCGGCGATGATGAGCATGTCGCCGACGGCGGCCTTGCGCGCGGCGGCGCCGTTGACCGAGATCACGCCGCTGCCGCGCTCGGCGCGAATGGCGTAGGTGGAAAAGCGTTCGCCGTTGGTGACGTTGTAAATGTCGACCGCCTGATACTCGCGGATGTCAGCGGCGTCGAGCAGATCGTCGTCGATGGCGCACGAACCTTCGTAGTGCAGCTCGGCGTGGGTGACAGTGACACGATGCAGCTTGGACAAGAGCATGGTCCGTTGCATGTTTCGCTCCTTTATCGGTACGTCATGGGGCAAAGGGTGCGGAGATCGGTTCCGCATCATTCGCTACTGGCGCACCGCCCGCTTACGCGCATCGCGGCGCCCTAAACTTCCAGATTGTCGATCAGGCGCGTGCTCCCCAGGAGCGCCGCAGCCAGTATCACCAAGCCGGAATCGTGAGCGGACGGGAATTGTAGATCAGCTTGTCGCCGAACTGCAACGTACTGCGCAATCCAGCCATGGGCGCGGAGTTCGGCCATGGCGTCGCCTTCGATGCGGGCGTAGTTCCCGCTCGCCGGCGAGGATGCGGCGGCGAGCGTGATTCCAGCGTGCGATGCAGCCGCGGCGCTTCGCTGCGTTCGGCGGCGCCGACAGGTAGCCGTTGCGCGAGGACAGGGCCAGTCCGTCGTCGGCGCGCCGCGTCTCGCCCGCCACGATCTGGATCGGCAGCGCCAGTTCACGCACCATGTTGCGGATGATCATGAACTGCTGGTAGTCCTTCTTGCCGAACACCGCGGCATCGGGCTGGACGATGTTGAACAGCTTCGCCACCACCGTCGCCACGCCGCGGAAAAAGCCCGGTCGGAACTCGCCCTCCAGGATGTCGGCCTGGGCCGCATCGGGCAGCACGAAATAGCTCTGCGGCGTGGGATAGAGCTCCGCCTCGCCAGGAGCGAACACGTGGGCCACGCCGACGGCCTGCATCTTGGCGCAGTCCTCGTCGAAGGTGCGCGGATAGGTGTTGAAGTCTTCCTTCGGGCCGAACTGCAGCCGGTTCACGAACACGCTGGTCACGACGCATTCGCCGTGGTCGTGGGCCTGGCGTCATCAGAGCCGTGTGTCCCTCGTGCAGGTTGCCCATGGTGGGGACGAAGGCGATGCGGCGTCCCGCGCGGCGCTCGGCATCGAGTGCCGCGCGCAGGCCGGCGATGGTCGGATGAATCTGCATGGCCGTAGTCTATATCGAGCGAGGCATCGGGCGCGCTCAGTGTGATGCCGGAAGATCGGCCAGCGCGAGGCGTAGGCCCAGGCCGATGAACAGCAGGCCGGTGGCGCGATCCAGCCAGCGCGTAAACGCCGGACGGCGTTGCAGCCAGGCGCCGAGCCGGCCGGCTGCCACGGCGACGGCGCCGAACACCAGCGCCGCCACCAGCGCGAACAGCGATACCGAGTACGGCGATCTGCGCCGCCGGCGGCGCGGCGGCCGGCTTCGACGAATTGGGGCAACAGCGCCAGGAAGAAGAGCCCGACTTTGGGATTGATGGCGTTGGCGATCAGGCCGCGGCGGAAATAGCTGCCGAAGCGCGCGGCCGCTGGCAGCGGCTGGCCGTCCGCGCGGCGCGCGCCAAGGCGGGCGCCGTGGCTTTTCAGTGCCTGCCAGCCGAGCCAGCACAGATAGGCGGCCCCGGCATATTGCAGCAGGCGGAAGCCGGTCGGCGACGCGGCGATCAGCGCCGACACGCCGAGCGCCGCCAGCAGCGTATGGTTCAGGCAGCCTGCCGCGCAGCCCATGGCGAAGCCGAAGCTGGCCGCGCGTCCGCGCGACAGGCCGAGCGACAGCACCGTCAGGTTGTCCGGCCCCGGGCGCCAGGCTCAGCAGAAAGGCCGCCGGCAGGAAGAGCTGCGAGCTGCGCGAGCGTGACGGGCATGACTGAAGTCTCTGCTTCGTTCAGTAGCTCTGTTCGGCCGAAGGAAAACTGCCGTCCCGCACCGCGGCCACATAGCGCTGCACGGCCTCGTCGATGCTCGCCGCGCCGTCCATGAAGTTCCGACGAAGCGCGCCTTCTTGCCCGGATAGACGCCCAGCATATCGTGCAGCACCAGCACCTGGCCGTGGCAATCCTTGCCGGCGCCGATGCCGATGGTGGCCATCGACTTGAGCGTGCCGGTGATTTCGGCGCCGAGGTAGGCCGGCACCATCTCCAGCACGATCAGGGCGGCACCGGCTTCCTGCAGCGCCCAGGCGTCGCTGCGCAGGCGCTGGGCGGTCTTCTTCGCTGCGGCCCTGGACGCGGTAGCCGCCGAGCTGGTGCACCGATTGCGGCGTGAGCCCGATGTGGGCGCATACCGGCGCGCCGCGCTCCACCAGGAAGCGCACCGTCTCCGCCATGTATTCGCCGCCTTCCAGCTTGACCATCTGCGCACCGGCGGCCATCAACTGCACGGCGCTGCGCATGGCCTGCTCGCGGCCTTCCTGATAGGAGCCCCACGGCATGTCGGCGACGAGGAACGGCCGCCTTGCTTGCCCAGGCCGCGCGCCACGCAGGCGGTGTGGTAGCTCATGTGTTCCAGCGTGACCGGCAAGGTCGTGGCATGGCCCTGCAGGACGTTGCCCAGCGAGTCGCCCACCAGCATCACGTCCACGCCGCAGCGCTCGAGCACGGCGGCAAAGCTGGCGTCGTAGCAGGTGAGCACGGCGATCTTTTCGCCTTGCTCGCGCATGCGCGCGAGTTCCGTCAGGGTGACCGGCTTCTTGTGCTGCTCTTGCAGGTAGGTCATGGCGGGCGCCCTCCTAGGCGTGCGGACGGTTACGCACGGGCTCTCGAGCGCGGGTTGACATCAGTACATGCGCTATTTCATTTCCAGATCATTTGTGGCGCGACGACCAGCCGCCGACAGTGCGGGAGCACGGCAAGCGAAGTTGACCACGCCACCGATGATCTGCGAATCGAATTACTCAGCGTAGCCGAAAAACTCGCGATAGCTGCGCATGGCGTTCAGCCGATCCAGCAGCAGGCGGAAATCCTCGTCCTCGTCCACCGGGTTGAGCGAGTCGGCATTGATGATGAACAGCGGCGACCGGTCGTACTGGTGGAAGAAGCGTGCATAGCTGTCGGCGACGCGCGCCAGATAGGCCTCGCCGATCTTGCGTTCGGATTCGACGTGGCGCCGGCGGATACGTTCCAGCAGCGTCTCCGCGCCGGCCTGCAGATAGATCACGAGATCCGGGCGTGGGCGCCTGCGGCTTCAGCCGCGTGTAGATCTCCTGGTAGAGCGCGAATTCGGGGTCCGTCAGATTGAGCGAGGCGAACAGCGGATCCTTTTCCAGCAGGAAGTCCGAGACGACGCGCTTGTCGAACAGGTCCGTCTGCGACTGGGTGCGCAGTCTCGTCCATGCGCTGGAACAGGAAGAACAGTTGCGTCGGCAGGGCATAGCGTTCCATGTCCTGATAGAAGCGCGTCAGGAACGGGATTGTCCTCCGGCCGCTCCAGCAGCAACTCCGCCCGCAGGTGCTTCGCCGAGGCGGCGCGCGAACGATGTCTTGCCGACGCCGATGGGCCCTTCGACCACGATGTACCGTGCCTTATCCAGCATGGCTTCGTGCTTCCCCCGAATGGACGATCTGCGGTCGGGTTGCGAGCCTACCTGAATTCCGGGCTCAGGAGTCGGATCGAGCGCGCCAGACGACGTGCAGTTGCGTCCTTTGCCTCAGGACGCCGCGGCATCGCCGGCCGGCCGCCGTCCGCCGCTGCGGCGGGCTTCCGGCGCCGGGTCCTGCGCGGCGCGGACCGGCCTTCTCCGGCGTGAGCATCGCCATGCGTCCCGTCGCTGTCCTGCTCGATGAAGCGCGTCCACCAGTCCGCCCAGTTCCTGCGGCAGTTCGCCGCTTGCCGCGCGCAGCAGCAGGAAATCATAGCCGGCGCGGAAGCGCGGCTGCTCGATCAGGCGCAGCGGCCGCTTGCCGGTGTTGCTGCTCGAAGCGCGGCTGCAGCGCCCAGATGTCCTTGATGTCGCCGGCGATGCGGCGCGTGATGGCGAGTTTCTCGCCCTGGCAGCGTCCAGCACGTCGTCCATGGCGGCGATGCAGCGCCGGGGATGGTCGGTCTCCTGGCGCGCCTTGCGGCATGTCCCAGTTTGCCGAGCACCTCGTGCCACAGCAGCGTGGCGAACAGGAAGCCGGGCGACACCGGCTTGCCCGCCTTGACGCGCTCGTCGGTATTGCGCAGCGCCAGCATGACGAAGCGCTCGCCCATGCGGCTGTTCCAGAATCACGTCGAGCAGCGGCAGCAGGCCGTGATGCAGGCCCTCGTCGCGCAGGCGGCGGATGCACTCCACGGCGTGGCCGGACATCAGCAGCTTGAGCATCTCGTCGAACATGCGCGACGGCGGCACGTTGTCGAGCAGATCGGCCATCTCGCGGATCGGCTGCCGCGCCGCGGGTCGATTGCCAGGCCGAGCTTGGCGGCGAAGCGCACCGCGCGCACCATGCGCACCGGGTCCTCGCGGAAGCGCTTGCGCGGGTCGCCGATCATGCGCAGCGTCTGCTGCTTCAGGTCGGCGACGCCGTGGTGGTAGTCGACGACCGTCTCGTCGGTCGGGTTGTAGTACAGCGCGTTGATGGTGAAGTCGCGCCGCGCCGCGTCTTCCTCCTGGCTGCCGAAGACGTTGTCGCGCAGCACGCGGCCGTGCTCGTCGGTCTCCGCCTCCTCCGCTGCCGCCGGCGCGAAGGTGGAGACCTCGATCGGTCTCCGCGCCGGACATCACGTGCACGATGCGGAAGCGGCGGCCGATGATGCGCGAGCGCCGGAACAGCGCCGCGCACCTCCTCCGGCGTGGCATTGGTGGCGACGTCGAAGTCCTTGGGCTGTGATGCCGGCAATCGCAGGTCGCGCACCGCGCCGCCGACCAGGAAGGCGCTGAAGCCGGCTTCCTGCAGGCGCGTGACGACGCTGCACGCGGCGGGCGAAATCGCATTCGCGCCGGATGCTGTGCTGGGTGGCGGGAATGACCGCCGGTTCGTGGGCCGGAGGCTCGCCGCGCCGGAAGACCTTGCGCAGGAGCTTGCGGATCATGAATTGGGTTCGCGTTTGTTGTCGCTGTGGAGTGTCCGCATTATAGACGCGAATCAACGGCTCAGCCGCGCAGGCTGATTACGGGCCAGCCGCTGGGCGCGGGCATGGGCGTCCAGCGTCGGGTCGGGGTCCACCGCCACCGGATCGGTGACCCTGGCCAGCAGCGGCAGATCGTTCAGCGAGTCGCTGTAGAACCAGCTGCGGTCGAAGCTGCGCCAGTCACTGGCCGAGTGCCGCCAGCCAGCGTTCGACGCGAGTGATCTTGCCGTCGCGGAAGCGGGCGTGCCGCGGACGCGCCGGTGAACTGCGCCGTCGATCGCTTCCGGCTCGGTGGCGATCAGGTGCGGACGCCGAATTCGCGCGGCGATCGGGCGCCGGTGACGAAGCTGTTGGTGGCGGTCACGATCGCCGTCAGCGCCGGTCCGGCGAGGTGGCGCCGCACCAGGCTCGCGCGGCCGGCAGCACGATGGGCAGGATGCTGCGTGCGCATGAACTCGTCATGCCAGGCGTCGAGCTGCGACGCGCGGGTGGCGCGACAGGGGTTTCGAGCTGGAAGTCGAGAAAGGCATCGGATGTCCAGGGTGCCGGCCTTGTACTGCTCGTAGAACTCGGCGTTGCGCGCCTCATACACCTCGCGGTCGAGCACGTCCTTGGCGATGAGGAACTGCGCCCACTCGAAATCGGAGTCGCCGCCGAGCAGCGTGTTGTCCAGATCGAACAGCGCCAGATCCAGGGTCTCGTTCGCCGTGCGCGGTGGCGTTGGCCGTTGCGCGGCGCATCCGTCAGTCCGTGCATGCTGCCCAGTGACTCGCGCAGCAGCGGCAACGTGACCGGCCGCTTCTGTTCCAGCGAAGCCCGGTCGAGCGCGTCCAGCACGGCCATCAGCGACGGCAGGTCACGCTCGCCGTGGCGCAGCAGGTAGTCGATGACGCTCGTGCTCCACGCCGCAGGCCGCGGCCCGCCGCGTGTCGCGCTCAGCGCGTCCGCCCTTTTCCTCGTCGCTGAGCGCCTGCACCTCGTAGATCAGGCACGCCGCCGATGCGGGTGCGCAGGTCCTCGCGCAGCCGAGCTGCAAGCCGGCGGCGCATGGCCGGCGACGCAGCAGCGCCAGCCGATCAGTCGCGCCGTGTTGAAGGCGCGGAACAGCGCGATCTGGCCGGCCGCGCCGAGTCGTTCGCACGTCGTCGACGATGAGCAGGCCGTCCGGCGGCAGCGGCAGTTCATCCGCCGCCGGCGCGCCGTCGCATCGGCGAAATACCGGCCGCCCCAGTGCGTGCGCCGCAGCGGCCGGTGGCGCGCAGCAGGTGGCTGCGGCCGCTGCCCGCCGGCCCCCACAGGTAGACGCATCGAAGGCGCTCGGCGCCGCCAGGCTGCGCAGGCGCGATACCAGTTCCGCATTGGCGCCGGCGACGAAGCCGTCGAAGGTGGGTTCGCGGCAGCGGCCGGATGTCGAGGACCAGCTGCTGCATCGCCGGCTGCGGCACAGCGCCGTGAGGGCAGGCGCTCGGCGCGCGCGAACCTGGCCGCTTTGGCCCGCTTCATCCTTCCTCCTGGCAGCGAGACATGGTCTCGTTCAATTCCGGTACACTGCGCGTTTTCGCGGCGCAAGCAAAGCCGCAAGTGTACCAACTTTCCCTCTCCGCCGCCGTCGCGGCGGCCGCCGCCCATGACAGTCAAGAGCACTCCCGCGAATCCTTCCCTGAGTTACCGCGACGCCGGTGTCGACATCGATGCCGGCGATGCCCTGGTCGAGCGCATCAAGCCCTACGCCAAGCGCACCCTGCGCCCCGAAGTGCTGGCCGGCATCGGCGGCTTCGGCGCGCTGTTCGAAATCGCCAAGAGCTACCGCGAGCCGGTGCTGGTGTCCGGCACCGACGGCGTCGGCACCAAGCTCAAGCTGGCCTTCGAGCTGAACCGTCACGACACGGTCGGCATCGACCTGGTGGCGATGAGCGTCAACGACATCCTGGTGCAGGGCGCCGAACCGCTGTTCTTCCTCGACTATTTCGCCTGCGGCAAGCTCGACGTGGACACGCGCCGCCGAGCGTGATCCAGGGCATCGCCCGCGGCTGCGAACTGGCGGGCTGTGCGCTGATCGGCGGCGAGACGGCGGAGATGCCCGGCATGTATCCGGCGGGCGAGTACGATCTGGCCGGCTTCGCGGTCGGTGTCGTGGAAAAATCGACGCATCATCGACGGCAAGCGCATCGGGCCCGGCGACGCGGTGCTCGGCCTGGCCTCCAGCGGCGCGCATTCCAACGGCTACTCGCTGGTGCGCAAGATCCTCGAGCGCTCGCGCGCCCGATCTGAACGCCGAGCTTCGACGGCGGGCGCAGCCTGGGCGACGTCGTGCATGGCGCCCACGCGCATCTACGTCAAGCCGCTGCTGGCGCTGATGCAGCAGCATGCCGGGCGCGGTCAAGGGGCTGGCCCACATCACCGGCGGCGGCCTGCTGGAAAACGTGCCGCGCATCCTCGCCGACGAACTCTGCGCGGTGCTGCAGCGAAATCGGCCTGGCCGCGCCCGCGGCTGTTCGACTGGCTGCAGCAGCAGGGCGGCGTGGCCGAAGCCGAGATGCACCGCGTCTTCAACTGCGGCATCGGCATGGTGGTGGTGGTGGCCGCCGAGAGGCCGACGAGGTGGCGGCGCATGCTTGCCGGCGGCCGGCGAGACGGTCTATCGCATCGGCGCCATCGAACGCCGCGCCGACCATCAGCCGGGCTCGGTCGTGATCTGAGCCACCGCCCGGGCCGCGGCGGGCCGCCGCAACTTTCGGCCGCGCCGCCTGTCGCAAAGGGATGGCCGCGACGGCCGGGTCCCGATTGCCATGGGGTATTCCATCCACGAAATGATGACAAACGCCAGCAAAGATCTTCGTTATTGCAATTGCCGTGACCGGATTGGCCGGCTTGGGCGCGTTCGCATACTACGCCAATCGCCCTGCGTCTGCGCCGGTGGGCGCTCAACCGGGCGCAGGCGGCGCGCCCGCCGGCATGGCCGGGATGGCCCGCATGGCGGGCATGGAGGGCATGTCCGGGATGGGCGGCAAGCCGGAAGCGAAGCCGGGCGCGGGTGGTCCGCCGGGCGGTTTCGCCATCGGTGTCGAGGCGATCAAGGTCGAACGCACCGTGATCACCGACGACGTGACTGCGGTGGGCACGCTGCGTGCCAACGAGTCGGTGGTGCTGCGTCCCGGAGATCGCCGGGCGCATCGACGCGCATCAACTTCAAGGAAGGCGGCGGCGGTGGCCAAGGGCGCGCTGCTGGTCGCGCTGGATGCCTCGACCCAGGCCGCCGATTTGCAGCAGGCCAGGGCCAATCTGGCGCTGGCGCAGGCCAACTACAAGCGCACCGAGGATCTGTTCGAGAAGAAGTTCGTCAGCGCGCAGCGCGCAGGACGAGGCGGCCGCCAATCTCAAGGTGCAGGAGGCGGCCGTGGCCCAGGCCGAGGCGCAGCTTCAACAAGACGCGCATCGTGGCGCCGTTCGCCGGCGTCGTCGGCATACGCAACGTGTCGCGTCGGCGACTACGTCAAGGAGGGTCAGGACCTGGTCAACCTGGAGGACATCGGCACCCTGAAGGTCGATTTCAAGCTGCCGGAACGCTACCTCGGCCGCGTGCAGAAGGGACAGGAGCGTCGAGCTCAGCACCGACGCGCTGCCGGGCGAGCCCTTCAAGGCGACGCTCGATGCGATCGATCCGCTGATCGACAGCAGCGGCCGCGCCATTGCGCTGCGCGCCCGCCTGGCCAATGCCGACGGCAAGCTGCGGCCGGGCATGTTCGTGCGGGTGCGCCTGATCTTCGGCCAGCGCAAGCGACGTGCTGATCGTGCCCGAGGAGGCGATGGTGCCGTCGGGCTCGGACCAGTATCGTGTTCCGCGTCGTCGACGGCAAGGCGCAGCGCGTCAAGGTCAGGCTCGGCGTGCGCCGCGGCGCGCAGGTCGAGAGTCGTGCGAAGGCCTGGCGGCCGGGCGACCTGGTGGTGACCGCCGGCCAGCTGAAGCTGCGCGACGGCGCGCCGGTATGCGCCGTCGGCGAAGCCGCGGGCCGCTGCGGCGCGGCCGGAGACAGGCGTGACGCGCCATGGCATGACATGACGCTGGTCCACCGATGATCTCCGAGATCTGCATCCGCCGGCCGGTGTTCGCCACCGTCCTGAGCCTGGTCATCATGCTGATCGGCATCGTGTCCTACACGCGGCTGCCGGTGCGCGAGTACCCGAAGATCGACGAGCCGGTGGTGACGGTCGATACCACCTACCACGGCGCCTCGGCCGAGATCATCGAATCGCAGATCACCAAGCCGCTGGAGGACTCGCTGGCCGGCATCGAGGGCGTCGACGTGCTGTCGCCTCGATCTCGCGCGCCGAGAACAGCCAGATCTCGGTCCGCTTCAAGCTGGAGCGCAACCCCGACTCCGCGGCCGCCGACGTGCGCGACCGCGTCTCGCGCGTGCGCAACAAGCTGCCGACCGGATGTCGACGAGCCGGTGATCGCCAAGGTCGAGGCCGACGCCAACCCGATCATCTGGCTCGCCTTCTCCTCCGACACGCATTCGCCGCTGGAAGTCACCGACGTCGCCAGCCGCATCGTCAAGCCGCGCCTGCAGACCCTGCCCGGCGCGGCCGACGTGCGCGTCTTCGGCGAGCGCAAGTATTGCCATGCGCATCTGGCTCGACCGCGAGCGGCTGGCCGCCTTCAAGCTGACGCCGGCAGGACGTCGAGGACGCGCTGCGGCGGCAGAACGTCGAGGTGCCGGCCGGCCGCATCGAAAGCCGCGAGCGCGAATTCTCGCGTGGTGGCGCAGACCGACCTGACCAAGCCGGAGCAGTTCGCCGCCATCGTCGTGCGCCAGGTGAACGGCTACCCGGTGCGCATCCGCGACGTCGGCCGGGTCGAGATCGGCGCCGCTGTCCGAGCGCAGCACGGTGCGCTTCAAGGGCAAGAGCGGCGGTGGCGCTGGGCGTCATCAAGCAGGCGACCGCCAATCCGCTCGAGCTGTCCAAGGCGGTGCGCGCCGAGCTGCCGCGGCGTGATCGCCGACCTGCCGCAGGGCATGACGGTCAACATCGCCTACGACTCGTCGGTCTTCATCGACCGCTCGATCAACGCGGTGTTCGAGACCATCGGCGAGGCGATCCTGCTGGTGGCGGCGATCATCTTCTTGTTCCTGCGCAACTGGCGGGCGACGCTGATCCCGCTGGTGACCATCCCGGTGTCGCTGATCGGCGCCTTCGCGCTCATGTTCGTCATGGGCTTCACCATCAACACGCTGACCCTGCTGGCGCTGGTGCTGGCCATCGGCCTGGTGGTCGACGACGCCATCGTCGTGCTGGAGAACATCTACCGCCACATCGAGGACGGCATGCCGCGGCTGCAGGCGGCCTTCCAGGGCTCGCAGGAGATCGGCTTCGCCGTGGTCGCGATGACGCTGACCCTGGCCGCGGTGTATGCGCCGGTGGCCTTCATGACCGGGCGCACCGGCAAGCTGTTCATCGAATTCGCGCTGACCCTGGCCGGCGCCGTGCTGGTGTCCGGCTTCGTCGCGCTGACGCTGTCGCCGATGATGTGCTCGCTGCTGCTGCGCCACGAGACCAAGCACGGCACGGCTCTACCGCATGCATCGAAGGCGTCGCTGAACTGGCTGACGCAGCGGCTACCGCCGCGTCCTGACCGCTGGTCGCTGCGGCGCCGCTGGCTGGTGCTGCTGGTGTTCGTGCTGGTGGGCGGCTCCAGCTGCGTTCCTGCTCGAAGAGCCTGAAGTCGGAACTGGCGCCGGTCGAGGACCGCGGCGTCATCCTCGGCATCTTCCTCGGGCCGGAAGGCGCGACCTCGACTACATGGACCGCTACGCCCGCCAGCTCGAAGGCATCTACAGCCAAGACCCGGACGTCGAGCGCTACTTCGTCGTCGCCGGCAATCCCGACGTGTCAGCCAGGGCATCTCCTTCGTCGGCCTGACCGACTGGAACGAGCGCAAGCGCCACTCGCGCGGCGGTGGCCAAGGAACTGCAGCCCAAGTTCTTCGGCATTCCCGGCGTGCTGGCCTTCCCGGTGACGCCGCCGTCGCTCGGCCAGAGCCCGCGCGAACGGCCGGTCAATTTCGTCATCGTCACCTCGGCCTCGTACGAGGAGCTGCAGCAGGTGACCGACCGCATCCTGGCGGAGGCGGCGAAGAATCCGGGCCTGCCAAGGTCGACAACGACCTCAAGCTGAACAAGCCGGAGCTGTCGGTGGAGGTCGACCGCGACAAGGCGGCCGACCTCGGCGTCCAGGTCGAGACCGTCGGCCGCACGCTGGAGACCATGCTCGGCGGCCGCCAGGTGACGCGCTTCAAGCAGCGACGGCGAGCAGTACGACGTCATCGTGCAGGTGGCGCCGACGCCGATCGCGGC
Organism: uncultured beta proteobacterium; assembly: GCA_963823455.1. Lineage (GTDB taxonomy): Bacteria > Pseudomonadota > Gammaproteobacteria > Burkholderiales > Rhodocyclaceae > CAVPDA01. The sequence goes on along the minus strand of CAWGLO010000003.1, from coordinate 43,399 downwards.
AACCCGCGACGACATCCGCGACATCTACGTGCGCGGCCGCGACGAGCAGCATGATCCCGCTCGCCAACCTGGTCGAAGCGTGAGCGAGACGGTGCGCCCGCGCGAACTCAACCACTTCGGCCAGCGCCGCGCGGTGACCATCACCGCCAACCTGGCGCCGGGCTACACCATGGGCGAGGCGCTGGCCTTCATGGACGACCTGGCGCGCAAGACGCTGCCGCCGGGCTATGCCGTCGATTACAACGGCCAGTCGCGCGAATTCACGGCAGTCGTCGTCCAGTCGCTCGGCGCTGACCTTCGCCCTGGCGCTGGCCTTCATCTACCTGGTGCTGGCGGCGCAGTTCGAGAGCTTCCGCGATCCGTTCATCATCATGCTCACCGTGCCGCTGTCGATGACCGGCGCGCTGCTGGCGCTGCTGCTGACCGGCGGCACGCTCAACGTCTACAGCCAGATCGGGCTGGTGACGCTGGTCGGCCTGATCACCAAGCACGGCATCCTGATCGTCGAATTCGCCAACCAGTTGCAGGAGAAGGGCAAGGACGCTGATGCGAGGCGGTGATCGAGGCGGCGGTGCTGCGCCTGCGGCCGATCCTGATGACCACCGGCGCCATGGTGCTGGGCGCCGTGCCGCTGGCGCTGGCCAGCGGCGCCGGCGCCGAATCGCGCCAGCAGATCGGCTGGGTGATCGTCGGCGGCCTGCTGCTCGGCACGTTCCTCACGCTGTTCGTGGTGCCGACGGTGTACAGCCTGGTGGCGCGGCGACAAGCGGCGGCGCCCGAATTGGAGGACAGCCCGCCGCGGCGTAGGGCGGGCCGCGCTCGCCGAATCGCGATCGAGCCCGCATCCCGATGCCCTTCGCCAACGTCGGCGGCATCCGCCTCTACTACGAAGTCCGCGGCAGCGGGCCGCCCATCCTGTTCCTGACGGGCACCGGCGAGCGACCTGCGCCGGCCGCCGAATCCGTTCCAGCGCCGGCTCGAAGCCGACTTCGAAGTGCTGATGCTCGATCAGCGCGGCATGGGACAGTCCGACAAGCCCGACCTGCGCCTACACCCTGGCCGACTACGCGGCCGATGCCGCGGCGCTGCTGGAAGTACTCGGCTGGGGGCCGTGCCCGGTGCTGGGCTATTCCTTCGGCGGCATGGTGGCGCAGGAACTGGCGTTGCGCGATCCGCAACGCGTCGAGCGGCTGGTGCTGCTGTCCACCACCAGCGGCGGCGCCGGCGGCGCATCCTATCCGCTGCACGAACTCGCCGCCATGGCGCCCGCGCTACGCGCGCGGCGCATGGTGGAACTGGGCGACACGCGCCGCGATGCGGCCTGGCAGCGCGACCAATCGGGCGCTGTTCGACGTCCCTCGTCGCGGAAGCCCTGGCGGGCATCCGAGCTCGGCGCCGACGAAGCCGAACCACGACATCGGCGCGCGCCGCCAACTCGAAGCGCGCCGTGGCCACGACACGTGGGAGCGTCTGCCCCGCTTGTCGCTGCCGGTGTCGGTGTTCGGCGGCCGCTACGACGGCATTGCGCCGCCCGATCACCAGCGAGCCCTGGCCCGGCGCATTCCCGGTGCGCGATTTCGAACTGTTCGAAGGCGGCCACCTGTTCTTCCTGCAGGATGCTCAAGCCTACCCCGTGATCCGCGACGCGCTGCGAGGCGAACCGTAGGGCGGGCCGCGCCCGCCTGTTCGTCCGGCGGCCACGGGCCGCCCTACGGCAGGCGGGATGCCGAACCGGTGTCGCCCTATGGCGCGCGTGCGCTGCCCCGGCTGCGCCGGGAACGGTCGATGGATTGCACCACGCGGCCGGCCAGGTCGCCGTCCGGGCAGTCGAACCCGTCGATGCCGGTCATCGCCCGCAGCCAAGTCATCTGCAGCTTGGCGAGCTGGCGCAGTTCGTGATTTTCGACGAGCCGTTCTCCGCGCGGGCTGGGAAGCCCGATCTGGTGCCGCCTGCAGTGTGATTGCTCCACGAACCTTTACTGTCGAGCGCGGGGAAGATGAAGCGGGGCGCTCTCGCGCGGCAAGCTCAGGTTTCCGGGGGCGTGCTCACCGGCGGGACCAGCCCGAGTTTCTTCGAGCGCTTCGCAAACTGCCGGTCGAAGGTCACCAGCTCGGAGCATTGCGCCGAGCGCGCCAGGTGCAGGGCATCGGCGAAGTCCAGACCCTTGACGTGCCAGTCCGCTGCCCGGCAAATTCATCTGTCTGTTCCAGCGTGACATTGGGCAGGGCCGCCAGGTGCGTGATCACCCGCCGCACCTGCTGCGCATCGCAGTCGTAGGGGCCGATCAGCACCCAGGCCAGTTCGAGCGCCACATCCGCGGAAACGAAGAACGAGCGCTCCGAGGATAGCGCCGTGGCGGCCAATTCCTGTTCCTTGCGCTCCTGTTCGTTCGCCGGGGCGACGTAGTAGCGGGCGAGGATATTGGTGTCCAGAGCGATCACAGCGGCCGCGTCCCGCCCTGCTTCTTGAGGATGCGCGCGCCGTCCATCTCCTCTACCGGGACGTGGCCGACCTTGTTCGGAATCATGCCCCGGCCTTCCGCCACGCTCGATGCCTTGCCCCGCTTCGCCGGCCGCACCGTCAATGCCGAGCCGTCGGGCGCGAGTTCGATCTCCACCCGGCTGCCCGGCACGATTCCCAGCTTCCTGCGCGCCTCCGCCGGCAACACCACCTGCCCCTTCACCGATACCGCAACCGTGGTCATATCCGTCTTCGCCCCCGGAGTTGATCCGGGTCAAACTTTATCATGTCTTACATCGTAAGACGCCTTGATCCCGTCGTACCGGATTCGCCGAATGGCGCGCCGCCCGCCAAGTTGATCCCCACGTCCGGGGGAGGCGTCGCCGTCACCGCCACTGGTGGCGCCGAGTCCAGTTCCGCCACATACCGGCATCCACACGAAATCGGCGGGCTACGCGGGCGACCCGCCCCGGCTGCCGAGGGAGCGGTCGATGGATCGCGCCACGCGGTCGGCCAAATCGCCGGCCAAGCAATCGAACACCTCGATGCCATGCATCGCCCGCAGCCAGGTCATCTGCCGCTTGGCGAGCTGGCGCGTGGCGACGATGCCCTTCATGCGCATGGCGGCGAAGTCGGTTTCGCCCTCCAGGTAGCCCCACACCTGGCGGTAGCCGACGGCCCGCATCGACGGCAGTTCGAGGCTGAGGTGGTAGCGGCTTCGCAGCGCCGCCACCTCGTTCACCAAACCTTGTTCCAGCATGGCGTCGAAGCGGCGGGCGATGCGTTCGTGCAGCGCGGCGCGGTCGGAGGGCAGCAGCGCCAGCGGGATGAGTCGGAACGGCGGCGCGGCGTCCGTCTTCGCAGCATAGCTGTCGGCCAGAGGCCGGCCGGTGAGGCGCACGATTTCCAGCGCGCGCTGGATGCGCTGGGCATCGGTGGGATGGAGCCGCGCCGCCGCCTGCGGGTCGAGCCGCGCCAGCTCTGCATGCAGAGCCGGCCAGCCGCGGGCGCGGGCCTGCTCGTCGATCTCGCGGCGCAGCTCCGGTTCGGCCTGGGGCAACTGCGACAGGCCTTCGCGCAGGGCCTTGAAGTAGAGCATGGTGCCGCCGGCGAGCAGCGGTACGTGGCCGCGCGCCGTGATTTCATCCATCAAACGCAGGGCGTCGGCGCGGAAGCGTGCCGCCGAGTAGGCTTCCTCCGGCGACAGGATATCGATCAGATGGTGCGGGCAGCGTGCCAGTTCCTCGGGCGAGGGCTTGGCGGTGCCGATGTCCATGTCGCGATAGATCTGCGCCGAGTCCACGCTGATCACTTCCAGCGGCAGGCGCTGGACGAGTTCGAACACCACCCCGGTCTTGCCGCTGGCGGTGGGACCCATGAGCAGGATGGCGGGCGGAACGGGAGCGGGGCGGGACATCTACAATGCAGGGATAATCCGACTATCGTCACCGGGGCGGAATTGTACCGGGCGTACCGGATGCCGGCCGCAGCGGCCGCCCGATCAGGAGATACCATGAAACGTTTCGCAGCGCGCGCCGCCGGGGTGCTGGCCCTGCTGCTGGCGGCCGCAGCCGCCCATGCCGGCGACAAGCTCTACCTCTGGGAAGCGAAAGGCAAGGGCGGCAGCGTCCACCTTTTCGGCTCGATCCACCTGTGCCGCGCCGATTGTTTCCCCCTGCCGGAAGCCGTGACTTCGGCGCTCGACCGCGCCCACTTCTTCGCCCTCGAGCTCGATCCCGCCAGGCCCGGACTGCAGGAGGAACTGCTGCTGCGCTCGCTCTACGCCGACGGCGACGGCCTCGATCGTCATCTGCCGGGCCCGCTGCTGGTTGACCTGAAAGAGACCGCCGCGCGCCTCGGACTGCCGCCCGATGCGCTGCTCAAGATGAAGCCGTGGATGGCGAGCACGACCCTGACGATGCTGTCCGCGATGCAGGCCGGCTACTCCGCCGACCAGGGCATCGACATGCAACTCCTGGACCGCGCGCGGGCGCAGAAGAAGACCGTGGTGGAGCTGGAGTCGGTCGAGCAGCAGGTGAATTCGCTGGACGGGCTGGCGGCGGCGGAGCAGGAGCTGCTGGTGGCCCAGGCGCTGCGGCTGGCGGCCGGTGACGGCGTCACGCGCTACGTTCACGACATGGTGCAGGCGTGGCGCGGCGGCGATCCGGAGCAGTTGTACCGCCTGTCCCAGTCCGGCCTGGACGACGCCGCCGCTTCCGAGCGGCTGCTGCGATCCCTGCTGATCGAACGCAACCGCGCCATGGCGCAGCGCATCATGCGTCTGATGGCGACGCAGCGTCCCGGCTTCGTCGTCATCGGCGCCCTGCATCTGGCGGGAAGCGACTCGGTGCTCGAACAGCTCAAGGCCGCCGGCTTCCAGGTGCGGCAGGTGGCGGCGACCCGTTCAGCGCCCGCGCAGAAATAGCCGGTCCAGTTCGCCCATGCCGAGCTGGGTCCAGGTCGGCCGGCCGTGGTTGCACTGGTCGGCGCGCTCGGTGGCCTCCATCTCGCGCAGCAGGGCATTCATCTCGGGCAGGGTGAGCTGGCGGTTGGCGCGCACCGCGCCGTGGCAGGCCATGGTGGCGAGCAGTTCGTCGCGGCGGGCGGTGATCACGGTGCTGGCGGGAAACTCCTTCAGCTCGTCCAGCAGCGCCCGCACCAAGTCCGCCACCGGCGCCCGCGCCAGCAGCGCCGGCACGCTGCGCGCCATCAGTTCCTGCGGCCCCGCCGGTGCGACCTCGAAGCCGAGTTGGGCCAGCACCTCCCGATGCTCCTGCGCTGCCGCCATCTCGCGCGGGCTGGCGCCGAATACGGCGGGGATGAGCAGCGCCTGCACTGCCGGCGCGGCGTTCACCGCGCTCTTCAGCTTCTCATAAAGGATGCGCTCGTGGGCGGCATGCATGTCCACCAGCACCAGCCCGGCCTCGTTCTGCGCCAGGATGTAGACGCCGTGCAGTTGCGCCAGGGCATAGCCGAGCGGCGGGGAAGCCGCTGGGCTCGGCACGCCGGCAGCGCAGTCGTGTCGGCGACCGGGCCGCGGCTCGCATCGCGCACGAAATCCAGGTAGGCGGCCACCGGCTGTGCCACCTGGAACGAGCGCTGGAAGGGCGGGGCTGCCCGGAAATGGCGCGGCCGGGAATCCGCTTCCGCCGGCGCGGTCACCGCGGCGGGCGAGATGGCGGGGGCCAGGGTGCGCTGCAGGGCGTGGAACACGAACTGATGCACGGCGCGGGCGTCGCGGAAGCGCACCTCGATCTTGGCCGGATGGACATTCACGTCCACGCCGCGGGCATCGAGTTCCAGGAACAGGACGTAGGCCGGATGCCGGCTGCCGTGCAGGATGTCGGCATAGGCCTCGCGCGCCGCATGGGCGAGCAGCTTGTCGCGCACGAAGCGGCCATTGACGAAGAAGTACTGCATGTCCCGGCCGTGGCGCGGAGTAGGCGGGGAGCGCCGCCAGGCCGGCGAGCCGCAGATCGCCTGCGACCGCTTCCACCGGCCGTGCCGCGGCGAGGAAATCCTCGCCCAGCAGTTCCAAGGCGCGGCGTTGCGCATCGCCCGCCGCCAGCCGCTGCGTCACGCGGCCGTTGTGGCTCAACTGGAAGGCGACGTCGGGGCGTGCCAGCGCGATGCGGGCGAACACCTCGTCGCAGTGGCCGTATTCGGTGGCCTCGCTCTTGAGGAACTTGCGCCGCGCCGGGGTGTTGAAGTAGAGGTCGGCGATCTCCACCACCGTTCCTGCGGCCAGGGCGGCGGGGGCGGGCTTGGCGTCGCCGGCGTCGATGCGGGCTGCGCGGTCGCTGCCGGCGCTGCGGCTGGTGATGGCGGCGCGGGCGACGGAGGCGATGGCCGCCAGCGCCTCGCCGCGGAAACCGAGGGAGGCGACCTGCTCCAGGTCTTCCAGGGTCGCGATCTTGCTCGTGGCGTGGCGCGCGAAGGCGAGCGGCAGATCCTCCGCCGCGATGCCGCAGCCGTCGTCCGCGACGCGGATCTGGCGCACCCCGCCGGCCGCCAGTTGTACTTCGATGCGCCGCGCGCCGGCGTCGAGGCTGTTCTCCATCAACTCCTTCACCACCGACGCCGGGCGCTCCACCACCTCGCCGGCGGCGATCTGGCTGATGAGCACATCGGGGAGCGTCTTGATGGCGGGCATTGGGACAGGGCGATTATAGCTTCGCGCGAATGCCGCTGTGCCGCTCGGGCGCCTGCACTGCGGACGACAGGCAGGGTGCGCTGTGCGCACCGCGCGAAGGCGGTTGAACTGGTGCGCGCGGCGCACCCTACGCCCGGTGCAGGCTTGGCCCGAGTCACGGAGCGAGGCGGAGGCTTCGGGTATCATGCGCGCTTCCCGCGGAGCCGCTCATGGAAATCATCGCATCCTTCATCGACATCGTGCTGCACCTGGACAAGCATCTGGCGGTGCTTCTGGCCCAGTACGGCACCTGGATCTACGCCATCCTGTTCCTCATCATCTTCATGGAAACGGGTTTCGTGGTGACGCCGTTCCTTCCCGGCGACTCCCTGCTCTTCGTCGCCGGCACGCTCGCCGCCACCGGCGGCATGGACATCACGATCCTGTGCGCGGTGCTGCTCGCCGCGGCCATCCTGGGGGACAACACCAACTACTGGATCGGCCACACCATCGGGCCCCAGGTGTTCCGCTGGGAGCAGTCGCGCTTCTTCAACAAGGCGGCCTTCGACAAGACCCACGCTTTCTACGAGACCCACGGCGGCAAGACCGTCATCATCGCCCGTTTCCTGCCGCTGGCCCGCACCTTCGCCCCGTTCGTGGCGGGGGTGGCGCGCATGACCTACCCGCGCTTCTTCGCCATGGATTTTCTCGGCGGCTGCCTGTGGATCTTCTCGCTGACCCTCGCCGGCTACTGGTTCGGCAACCTGCCCTTCATCAAGAACAATCTCACCTTCGTCATACTCGGCATCATCGCCCTGTCCTTGACGCCGCTCGCCATCGGCTACCTCAGGCATCGTCGCGCAGCGTAGATTGCTGCGCCGCAACAGCCGCTTAGCCCGGCCGGGGACGGTTGCGCTATCATGGCTCGCGTACCGACGGGGCCGGTGCCACCGCCGTGCCGCGGAGGAATGTCCTTCCGTGCCGGACAGCCGCGTGTCCGGCAAGTCCATGGTCCCGCCACTCAACTGAGCTGATGAAGAACCTCGTGATCCTCATTTCCGGTCGTGGCAGCAATCTGCGGGCCTTGCTCGAGGCAAGCCTGCCGGCGCGCGTGGCGGCGGTGATCAGCGATCGACCGGGCGCGGCCGGACTGGACATCGCCCGGGCGCATGGCGTGCCGGCCAGCGTTCTGGATTATCGCGGATACGGGTCGCGCGAGACATTCGATGCGGCGCTGGCCGGCGAGATCGACCGCCACGCACCCGACCTGGTGCTGCTGGCAGGCTTCATGCGCGTGCTGAGCGACGGCTTCGTGCGGCGCTACGAAGGGCGCATGCTGAACATCCATCCGTCGCTGCTGCCGGCCTTTCCCGGCCTGCATACCCACCGCCGGGCGCTGCAGGCGGGCGTGCGCATCCACGGCTGCACCGTGCATTTCGTGACGGCGGCCCTGGACTCCGGCCCGATCGTGATCCAGGCCGCGGTGCCGGTGCTGGATGGCGACGACGAGGACGTTCTGGCGGCGCGGGTGCTGGCCCAGGAGCACCGCATCTACCCGCAGGCGGCGCGCTGGTTCGCGGAAGGTCGGTTGAGCCTCACTGCCGAGGGCATCGTTCGCGTCGCCGGCAGCGCACCGCAGGCGAACGCGCTGCTGGTGCCGGAGTTGGATGCGGCGCGCGCGTTGCAGGATGCGTGACGGACCGGCGCACCATGAGTCCGGTCGACCGCAGGTTCGGCGTGGCGCTCGTTGCCTCTGTGCTGCTGCATTTCGTGCTCGTTGCGGCGCCGGGCTGGCGCCTGCCGGGAGAGGACGAAACGCGGAGCGTGCCGATCGAGGCTCGCCTGCTGCCGCCGCCCAAGATTGCCGCTGCCGCGCCGGAAGCGGCCCCGTCGCCCAAGCCGGCACCGAAGCCCCGCCCCAAACCGCGCCCGGCGCCCAAGCCGCGCCCGCCGCCGCCGGAGTTGCCGCAGGCGCAGCAGCAGGAAACCGTGGCGCCCGAGCCGCCGGGCGAACCCCCGGCGCAGGCGTCTGCGGAAGGGCAAGCGTCCGCGGCGTCGGATCAGGGCGAGGCGCCGCCGCTCGCTGCCCAGAGCGATCAGCCGCCGGGCGGCGAAACGCAGTCGCGGCCGTCGCCGGGACCGGCCACCGAGAACGTGTTTCCGCAGCACGGACGGGTGGTCTTCTCGGCGGCGCGCGGCGCCGACGGATTCGTCGTCGGCACGGCGGAAACGGTCTGGCTGACGCAGGGCGACCGCTACCAGTTCCGCCTCTACCTGCAGACTACGGGGCTGGTGGCGCTGTTCAAGCGCGTGACCCTGAGCTACAGCAGCGATGGCCGCATCACTGCCAACGGCTTCGTTCCGCACAGCTACAAGCTGGACGAGAACGGCGAACTCAAGGAGGCCGTCGTCTTCGACTGGGAGCGGCGGCGCCTGACGATCGCCTCGCCGCGCGGTCATGCCGCGTTCGATCTGATGGAAGCGAGCCAGGATCTGGTCAGCGTGATCTATCAGATGGCCCTGTTTCCGCCCTCGGAATCGCCGGCCGACGTCTGGGTGGCGACGGGACGCGCCTACACCAACCGCTATCTCCAGGTGGTCGGAACCGAAGAGGTGACGACGCGGCTGGGGCCGCTGCGGGCCCTGCACGTGCGCCTCGGACGCGAGGGCGACGAACTGCTCGACCTCTGGTTCGGGGTGGACGTCAAGCATCTGCCGGTTCGCATCCGCTGGGCGCGCAAGGACGGCTCGATCAACGATTTCCAGGCGGCCTATATCGAGTATGACATGGGCAAGGAGAAGGTGAAGCTGGTGCCGCCGCCGGAACCTCCCGCCCCCCTCGGCTAGACCCGAAATGAAAACAGACATGAAAATGACGCCCAAGCTGCTGGACAGCACCGTCTCCGCGCTGACCGAGGCGCTCACCTTCCGCCATCCGGCGGACGCGGTATTGTCCCAGTTCTTTCGCGAGCAGAAGGTGCTGGGCAGCCGCGACCGCGGTTTCGTCGCCGAGACCGTGTATGCCGTCCTGCGCCGCAAGCGATTTCTGGAGCACGCCCTGGTTGACGGCGTGACGCCGCGCCGCCTCGTGATCGCAGCGCTGACCCGTCTCCAGGGTCTGGCCCCGCGCCAACTGGCCGAGGCGCTGCGGCCGCGCGAAGTCGAGTGGCTGGCGCAAAGCAAGGCGGAGACGGCCACGCCGCTTACCCTGGCCGAACAGGCGGACTTTCCCGACTGGCTGGTCGAACGGTTGCGCACCCGCATGAGCGAGGCCGAAGTGCTGCAGCTTGCGCGCGGACTGAACCAGGGCGCTCCCCTCGATCTGCGCGTCAATCCCATGAAGGCGACGCGCGAGGAGGTGCTGGCCGGGCTCGCCGCGGACGGCATCCAGGCGCGGCCGGGGCGCTACTCGCCGCTCGCCATCCGCCTCGAGGGCAAGCCGGCGCTGCAGCGCCATCCGCTCTACCTGTCGGGGGCCATCGAAGTGCAGGACGAGGGCAGCCAGTTGCTGGCCTATCTGCTGGCGCCCAAGCGCGGCGAGATGGCGGTGGACTTCTGCGCCGGCGCCGGCGGCAAGACCCTGCTGCTGGGCGCCCTGATGCGCTCGACGGGGCGGCTGTATGCCTTCGACGTCGCCGACAAGCGCCTGGCGCGCCTGCGTACGCGCGTGGCGCGCTCCGGCCTCTCCAATGTTCATCCCGTCGTCATCGGCAGCGAGAACGATGTGCGCGTCAAGCGGCTCGCCGGCAAGATCGACCGCGTGCTGGTGGATGCCCCCTGCAGCGGGCTCGGCACGCTGCGCCGCAACCCCGATCTCAAGTGGCGCCAGACGGCGGAAGGCGTGGCGGAACTGGCGCGCAAGCAGTACGGCATCCTGAAGGGTGCGGCGCGTCTGGTGAAGCCGGGCGGACGCCTGGTGTATGCCACCTGCAGCATTCTGCCGGAGGAGAACGAGGAGATCGTCGCCGCCTTCCTCGGCGAGCATCCGGAATTCCGGCGTGCCTCCGCCGGCGAGATCCTGGCGCGGCAGCAGATCCCGCTGGAGATGGGGGAAGAACTGCGGCTGCTGCCCCATATGCACGACACCGACGGTTTTTTCGCCGTGGTGCTGGAGCGAAGGACGGCACAGGCCGTCGCGGGCGAGGCGGCGCCTTCGCCCGGCGCGCAGGACGAGGGCGCGGCTTGAGCGGCATGTCGCTGCGCATCGCGCGTCGTGTCGGCGCTGTCGCGCCGCTGATCGCCCTGCTCCTGACGCTGGCGGGAAATGCGGCTGCCTTCGATCCCGGACCGCGCGGACCGCATGCCGGCATCGGATCGGTGGAGGTGGCGTTCTCGCCCTGGGACGACACCGAGGGCCTGGTGCTGCGGACGATCCGCGGTGCCAAACACGAGATCTATGTCCAGGCCTACGTCTTCACCAGCCGCAAGCTGGCCCGGGCGCTGATCGAGGCCAAGCAGCGCGGCGTCGCGGTGGAGGTGCTGGCGGACGGCGAGATGACGGTGAAGGGGGGCCGCAGCCGCATACCGCAACTGGCGGAGGCCGGCATTCCGGTGCGGCTGGAGGTGCGCTATGACGCCGCCCACAACAAGGTGATCCTGATCGATCCACTGCTGCCGGAAAATGCCGTGGTGACTGGATCCTACAACTTCACCTACGCCGCGCGCGCCAGGAACGCCGAGAACGTGCTGGTGCTGCGCGACAATCCGCCGTTGGCGCGCGCTTATTACGACAATTTCCGGCGCCACCGCGACGGGGCAGTGCCTTACGGCACGGCGCTGCCGCCGCGCCCTGACGACCCATCGACGAAATGGCTGCGACGTGAATGACCTGATCGAACTGTGGCAGGTACTGCAGCGCCCGAAGATGCTGTGGGAGATAACGACCATCGTGCTCTGCCTCGGGCTTGCGGCGTTGGTGACGCGCCTGTTCGAGCGTCGCGTGGCAAAGGCCGCGCCGCAGTATCACAGCCGTGCCGCGCGCCTCGGCGCCGGCAGCGCACGGCGCCTGGCGTTCCCCCTGGTGGCGTCGTTCCTGCTGTTCAGCGCCGGCTTGCTGCTGCGGGCGCTGCAGCACAAGACGCGAACTGCTGGGGTTCGCCATCACGCTGCTGGTGGCTCTGGCGGTGATCCGCCTCGTCGTCTATGCCCTGCGCCAGGCCTTCGCCCCCTCCGGCTGGCTGGCGGCCTTCGAGCGCTTCGTTGCCGCAACGGTGTGGGCGATCGTCGCTCTCTATGTCGTTGGCATCCTTCCGGAGGTGGTCGACTGGATGGAGCAGGTCGCGATACCGATCGGCAAGCAGAGGCTTTCGCTGTGGCAGATCCTGCACGGCGTCATCACCGTGATGGTCACCGTGGTGGCAGCGTTGTGGATCGGCGGCGTGATCGAGGCGCGCATCGTTGGCACCCGGGATCTCGACGCCAGCCTGAGGCTGGTTCTGGCTCGCCTGTCGAAAGCTGTGCTGGTGGCGGTCGCCATCCTCGTGTCGCTGCCGCTGGTGGGCATCGACCTCACCACCCTTTCGGTGTTCGGCGGCGCCCTGGGTGTGGGCCTCGGCTTCGGCCTGCAGAAGATCGCCAGCAACTACGTGAGCGGCTTCATCCTGCTGCTGGACCACTCGATACGGCCGGGCAACATGGTCAAGCTGGACCAGCATGCCGGCGAGGTGACGCAGATGACCACCCGCTACACCGTGCTGCGCGCTCTGAACGGAGTCGAAGCCATCGTGCCGAACGACGTTCTCATCAGCTCCATCGTGCAGAACCAGACCTTCACCAACCCCAAGGTGCGCCACGCGCTGCAGTTGCAGGTCGGCTACGGCAGCGACGTCGAGCAGGCGATGCGGATTCTGGAGGCGGCGGCGCGGGACCATCCGCGGGTGCTCGCGGATCCGCCGCCGCGGGCGTTTCTGGAGTCCTTTGCCGACTCGGGCCTCAATCTGGAACTCGGCTTCTGGATCGCCGATCCGCACGAGGGCACGCTGGCGATCCGCTCCGACGTCAACCTCGCGGTGTGGCGCGAATTCAAGGCGGCAGGCATCGAGATTCCCTATCCGCAGCGCGAAGTGCGCCTGCTCGGCCCCGGCCCGAGTCAAAATATCGCGCCGGGTTAGAGAGTTAGCGCAGGCGTGCGGCGTTCCGAAGTTGCGAGGAGCGGCCCGCAGCGCCTATAATGCCGCCCGGCACCGGCGTGCCGCGAAGCGACTCATGCCGCCGCCGATCCGCCATCCTGTAGATTTCACGCGCCCTGCCGCGGGTATGCCCGGAACGGGACAGGCCCGAGGCCGAATCGCCCCAGCAGACAGTACGCAGATGAATACTCCCGCCGTCGCCAGCCCCGAGGAACTCGAACTCGCCCAACTGATCGTGTCCACGCTCAATCTGGAGGTGGCGCCGGCCGACATCGACCCGCAGGCGCCGCTGTACGGCGAAGGCCTGGGGCTCGATTCCATCGACATCCTGGAGATCGCACTCGCCGTGTCCAAGACCTACGGACTGCAGTTGCGTGCCGACGACGAGAACAACACCAGGATCTTCAAGTCCCTGAGCAGTCTCAGCGAGCACGTCCAGCGCAATCGGACCAGGTAGATGCGCAGCCTCATCGGGTTGAAGTGGGCCCTTTCCGCCGCGGCCCTGGTCGGCTATCCGTTGCTCCTGCATGCCGCGGCCGCGCAGGAACTCGGCGAACCGGCGCGCACCGTCGTCGCGATCGGTCCGATCCTGCTGGCGGGAATCTGGCTCGCTGCGGTGTCGCGATTCCGATGGTGGTGGCTCGCCGGCACCGGTCTGGCCGTTGCGGCGACCGCATTCCTCCAGGGACGCCGCATCGATGTGAGTCTGGCCTACGGCGTGCCGCATGCGGCGGCCTATCTGTTCCTGCTCTCCCTGTTCGGGCGCTCGCTGCTGGCGGGCCGCGAAGCTCTCGTCACCCGATTCGCGCGCCGCATTCACGGCGGTCTGCCGCCGGAACTCGTGTCCTACACGCGCCGCGTGACCTGGGCGTGGTGCCTGTTCTTCGCCGCGAATCTGGCGACTTCGGCGCTGCTCTACCTCTTCGCGCCGGTGGCGGCCTGGTCGCTGTTCGTCAACGTGCTCAACTTCCCGCTCCTGATCCTCATGTTCGTCGCCGAGTACCTCTGGCGCATCCTGCGTTATCCCGACTTCACCCACTCTTCGATTTTCAAGGGAGCGCAGCTGCTATCGCAGCTCGACGCGCCTGCCTCGGAATCGGCCGAGAGGCGGTAGGGAACCGGACCATGGTCGGGGTGCCGCTGGTTCGCCATGGCGACAGGGAAGCCGTATTCGCCTACCAGGGAACGCGTTCGATCACCGTGGGCGGATTCCTGCGCGACGTGGCCGCGCTTGCCCGGACCCTGCCGGACCGTCCGCACATCCTGAATCTGTGTGGCGATCGCTACCGCTTCAGCGTCGGCTTTGCCGCCGCCCTGCTGCGCGGGCAGGTCAGCCTGCTGCCGCCGAACCACACTCCGGCGATGGTGCGGGAACTGCTGGCCCAATATCCCGGCCTCTACGCCCTGAGCGACGATCCGGACCAGCACCACGGCCTGGAAACCCTGGCCTTCCCCGCTCTGGATAGCGCTGAGGACGCAGCGCCAGCCGTACCCGAATTTCCCGCGCGGCAACCGGCTGCCATCGTGTTCACTTCCGGCTCCACCGGCCGGCCGCTGCCCCATCCCAAGTCGTGGGGCGCCATCACGGCGAGTGCCATGGCGGAGGCCCGGAGTCTCGGCATCGAACCGGATTCGGGGCTGGTGCTGGTCGGGACGGTGCCGCCGCAGCACATGTATGGTCTGGAGTCCACGGTGCTGATGGCGCTGCAGAACGGTCTCGCCCTGCACGCCAGCCGCCCCTTCTATCCCGCCGACATCTGTGCCGCCGTGGCCGCCGTGCCGCGCCCGCGCATGCTGGTCACCACGCCGATCCACCTGCGGGCGCTGCTGGAGGCGAGCCGCGAGCTGCCGCCCGTGGACCGCATCCTGTGCGCCACTGCGCCGCTGTCGCCGCAACTCGCGGCGCAGGCCGAGGCGCGCTTCGCCGCGCCCCTGTTCGAGATCTACGGCTGCACCGAAGCGGGGCAGGTCGCCAGCCGGCGCACCGTCGAAAGCGCGGAATGGCGCACCTTCGCTGGCATCCGCCTGCGCCAGGACGAACGTGGAACCTGGGCCGCCGGCGGCAGCGTGGACGTGGAAGCGCTGCTGAGCGATGTCATCGAGCTGCGCGACGCGCACACCTTTCTGCTGCATGGCAGGATGGCGGACCTGGTCAACATCGCCGGCAAGCGCACCTCCCTGGCCCATCTGAATTTCCAGCTCAATGCCATCGAAGGTGTGCGCGACGGTGCGTTCTTCCTGCCCGACGAGACGTCCGGCACCGTGACGCGGCTCATGGCCTTCGTCGTGGCGCCGGACCTCAGCGCCGAGGCTCTGGCCCGGGCGCTGCGCGAGCGCATCGATGCCGCATTCCTGCCGCGTCCCCTTTGCTTCGTCGACGCGCTGCCGCGCAACGGCACCGGCAAACTGACGCGCGAGGCGCTGAGCCGGCTGGCCGCAGCCCACGGTGCCAAGGCGCCGCCGGCGTGATCGCGGCCGAGCGCAGCTTCGCCGTCGATCACCCGACCGCGGCGGGGCATTTCCCCGGCCATCCCGTCATCCCGGGAGCGGTGCTGCTGGATCAGGTGATTCGCGTGCTGCAGGAGGCGTTGGAAGCGGAATTGCCGGCGCTGGAAATCCGCGCCGCCAAGTTCCTGCATCCGGTGCGTCCCGGCGACACGATGCAGGTCCTCATCGAGGTCCGTTCCGAAACCGACTACACGTTCCAATGCAAAGTACAGCAGATCACCGCGGCGAGCGGGACGATCCGGCTCCCGGCGCGGCATCCGCGTCTGCCGTAACGGCCCGCGGCTGGATGGGTCAGCAGGAGCGCAGCAGCGCGGCGGCCCTGCGCTTCATCGTATGGGTGGCATTGACGCTGGGCCGGCCGGCGGCGCGGCTGCTGCTGTACCCGATCTGCGCCTACTTCCTGCTGTTCTCTTCCAAGGCGCGGGCGGCGTCGGCACAGTACCTGGCCCGCGTGTTCGATCGCAGGCCGACCGTGGCGGAGCTGTTCCGCCACTATCACACCTTCTCCGCCACCATCCTCGACCGCGTCTTCTTCCTCAACGGCCGCTACGACCTGTTCGATCTGCGCCTGCAGGGCGAAGAGATCGTGGCCGACATGCTGGCGCGGGGGGAGGGCTGCTTCCTGCTCGGCGCCCACCTGGGCAGCTTCGAGGCGCTGCGGGCGGTGGGACGCCGGCAGCCGGGCCTGCGGGCCTGCCTGGTGATGTACGAAGACAACGCCCGGAAAGTGAACGCCGCCCTGCGCGCCATCAACCCGGACCTGGCGCTGGACGTGATCGGTCTCGGCAGTGTCGACTCCATGCTCCGGGTGCAGGCGCGGCTGGAGGCGGGAGATTTTGTCGGCATGCTGGGCGATCGGTCCATCGAAAGCGAGAGCGTCCTGCGCTGTGCCTTCCTCGGCGCGGAGGCGGCGTTTCCCGTCGGTCCGTTTCGCCTGGCGGCCGCGCTGAAGCGCCCGATCGTCCTCATGGTCGCGCTCTACCGTGGCGGCAATCGCTACGACATTCATTTCGAGCGCCTGGCCGACGTTCCCGCGGCGGGCGCGGGGCGCGAGGCCCCGATGGGGGAGCGGCTGTGCCGCTACGTCGCCCGGCTCGAACATTACTGCCGCGGCGCGCCCTACAACTGGTTCAACTTCTATGACTTCTGGAAATGACCGCCGCCTCGCCACCCTGATCCTGCTGGGCGTGCTGACCCTGGCAGCGGCGGGATCCGGTTCCGCCGCGGAGGCCGACGGCGCCGGCACGGGCTGGGGAATGAAGCAGCTGATGGCGGATCTGGCGCGGGTGAAGTCCTCGACCGCCCGCTTCACCGAGCGCAAGTACATGAAGGTCCTGAGCCGCCCGCTGGAATTGTCGGGCACGCTGGTCTACAGGGCACCCGACCGGCTGGAGCGGAACACGCTGCTGCCCAAGCCGGAAAGCATGGTGGTGGAGCGCGACACGCTCACGCTGGAAAGCAAGGGCGGGCAGCAGCGGCGCACCCTGGCGCTGCAGGATTACCCGGCGATCTGGGCCTTCGTCGAAAGCATCCGCGGAACCCTGGCGGGTGACCGGCAGTCCCTCGACCGCTTCTATCGCGTAACCCTGGAAGGCAAGGCCGAGCGCTGGCGTCTCCTGCTTACGCCCACCGAGCCCGCGATGCAGGCGCTGGTCAGTTCGGTCCGCATCGACGGCAGCGGATCCCGCATCGACCGCATCGAGATCTACGAGGCCGACGGCGATTATTCGGTGATGACGGTGAGCGCGGAGCCGACGCAGTGAGATTGCCCGCGCGCTGGGCGGTGGCGCTCTGGCTTGCCGGGCTCGCGTTGTGCGTAGTCATCCTCGCCCGCACCAGTTTCACCGCCGACATGACGGCATTCCTGCCCCGTTCGCCGACGCCGGCGCAGCAGGTGCTGGTGGAGCAGTTGCGCGACGGCGTGGTGTCCCGGCTCATCCTCGTCGGCATCGAGGGCGCGCCGCATGAAACGCTGGCCGGAATCAGCAAGGCGCTCGCGGCGCGGCTGCGCCAGGACAGCCGGTTCGCCGCGGTGAACAACGGCGAAACCGAAGGCCTCGCGGCCGATGCCGAGTTCCTGCTGCGTCACCGCTATCTGCTCAGTTCCCAGGTCACGCCGGAGCACTTCTCCGCCGCCTCCCTGCGTACCGCACTCGAAGATCAGCTGCAGTCGCTGGGCTCGGCGGCAGGCGTATTCGTCGAGCGCCTGCTGCCGCAGGATCCGACCGGCGAAGTGCTGCACATGCTGGAGCAGTTCGAGTCCCAGGCCAGGCCGAACAGCAGACACGGCGTGTGGTTCGCCGGAGACGGCCGGCGTGCCCTGATGGTGGTGCAGACCCGCGCCGCCGGCTTCGACATCGACGCCCAGGAACAGGCGATGGCCGGCATCCGCAGCGCCTATGACCAGGCGGCGGGCGCCGCCGCCGGCGACCTGCGCCTGCTGCTGACCGGCCCGGGGGTGTTCTCGGTGCACAGCCGCGCCGCCATCCGCGGCGACGCGGAGCGCTTTTCCGTGATCGCGACGCTCCTGATCGCGGGCCTGCTGCTGGCCGTATATCGCTCGCCGCGGGTGCTGGCGTTGGGCTTGCTGCCGGTGGCGAGCGGCGCGCTGGCCGGAATCGCCGCGGTCAGCGTCGGCTTCGGCGCCGTGCACGGCATCACCCTCGGCTTCGGCGCCACCCTGATCGGCGAAGGCGTGGACTACGCAATCTACCTGTTCACCCAGAACGCCCCCGGCGAGGCGCCGGAGAGGACCCTGCAGCGCATGTGGCCGACGCTGCGCCTGGGCGTGCTGACATCGGTATGCGGCTTCAGCGCCATGCTGCTATCCGGCTTTCCGGGGCTGGCCCAGCTCGGCCTGTTTTCCATCACCGGACTGCTGGTGGCCGTCGCGGTCACGCGCTGGGTGCTGCCGGCGTTGCTGCCGCAGGGCTTCACGGTCCGCGCCGTGGCGCGTCTCGGCCCGTGGATCGCGGCGTTGGTGCGGCGGGCGCCGCGGCTGCGCTACCTCCTGCTGGCGGCGGTGGCGGCGGCACTGGTGTACGTGGCGCCGCAGTCGCGATCGATGTGGAGCGAGAATCTGGGCAGCCTGAGTCCGGTTCCCCGCAGCGATTCGTTGCTGGACGAGCAGTTGCGGCGCGACCTCGGCGCGCCCGACGTGCGCCATCTCATCGTCATCGAAGCCGCGACGCCGGACGAGGCGCTGGCCGCCGGCGAGCGCCTCGGAGCGATGCTGCGCCGCCTCGCCGGAGAGGGTGTGCTGGCCGGGTTCGACGGCCCCGATGCCCATCTGCCGAGCCGGGAGACCCAGCTCACCCGCCAGCGCGCCCTGCCGCCCCCGGACGAGCTGCGCAAAGCGCTGGACCAGGCGCTGGTTGGACTTCCCTTCCGCGCCGGTGTGTTCGACCCCTTCCTGGAACAGGTGGAGGCGGCCCGCCATGCGCCGCCGGTGGAGCGCGCCGCTCTGCAGGGCACGACTCTGGCATTGAAGCTGGATTCCCTGTTGATCCGGCGCGCCGCGGGCTGGGCGGCGATGCTGCCGTTGCGCGGTGTGGCCGATCCCCAGCGCCTGCAACGGGAAGTCGCGGCGCTGAAGGATGCCCGGGTGGTGATGCTCGACCTGAAGCGCGAGTCGGATCAGCTCTATCGCGGTTACCTGGGCGAAGCGCTCGCCCTGTCCGACGGCGGGAGCCGCCATCATCGTCGCCCTGCTGGCGGCGAGCCTGCGCGCGCCGCGCCGTGTGTTCGACGTGGTGGCACCGCTGGCGGCCGCGGTGCTGATCACCTGCGCCCTGCTGCTCCTGACCGCGGGCAAGCTCACCCTCTTCCACCTCGTGGGCTTTCTGCTGGTGGTGGCGGTGGGATCGAACTACACCCTGTTTTTCGACCGGCAGAACATGCCGGGCAACGGCGGCGAGCGCACCTACGTGTCCTTGGTACTCGCCAACCTGTCCACCATGATCGGCTTCGGCCTGCTGTCGTTCTCCAGCGTTCCGGTGCTTGCCGCGATCGGTACCACGGTGGGGCTCGGCGCCTTCCTCAGCCTGGCGTTCGCCGCCATGCTGGCGGGGCGAGCGCCGGCCGCGAGCGTGCGTTGAAGCTGCTGCCCTTTCTCTGCGCAGCGGTGCTGGTGCTGACCGGCTGCGCTTTCAACCGACCGCCCAGGATTCCGATGGATACGATCTCCGACGTGTCGCCCGGCGCAGAGGCAGGCCGCGCCTTGCTCGTGCTGCTGCCCGGGGCCTACGATGGCCCGCAGGACTTCGTCAGCCATGGTTTCGTGAGCGCGATACGGGAGCGCCACCTGGCGGTGGACGTGGTGGCGGTGGATTCGCACCTCGGTTATTTCACGGGTCAGACCATCATCGAGCGGCTGCAGCAGGACGTGATCGAGCCGGCGCGGGCGCGGGGCTACGGCGCCGTCTGGCTCGCCGGCATATCGCTGGGCGGGTACGGTTCCCTGCTCTACGCCAGGGAGCATGCCGCCGAAATCGACGGCATCATCGTGCTGTCACCGTTTCTCGGGACGCGGGGCGTGGTTGCGGAGATCGAGCGCGCCGGCGGCCTCGCCGCCTGGCAGCCGGAACCTTTCCCGGCGCACGATTACGAGCGCGCCCTGCTGGTCTGGCTGAAAGACTACGGAGCTGACCATGGGTCGATTCCCCCCATCTACCTGGGCTATGGCGCGGACGACCGCTTCGCCGCTGCGCACCGCCTGCTCGCGGCGCGCCTGCCGCGCAGCCGCGTGTGGACGCTGCCGGGCGGGCACGACTGGCCGACCTGGACGGCGTTATGGACGGCGATGCTCGATGCCGGCGTGTTGCCCCGGGGGGTGCCGAGATGATCCCCGACGACGCTTTGGCAAGGATGGCCGGGCCGACGCCGCGCAGGTGGCATCCCGCACCGGTATTCTGGGTCTCGGCCGGCGTGCATGCGGCCGCGGCCGCGGCGGCGCTGGTACGGCCCGAGTGGTGGCCGTGGGCTGCCGGCGCCGTCGTCGGCAACCATGCGCTTCTCGCCGGCGCCGGACTGTGGCCGCGCAGTTCTCTGCTGGGGCCGAACCTGGTGCGGCTGCC
The DNA here is from genome assembly GCA_963823455.1 of uncultured beta proteobacterium. Taxonomy (GTDB): domain Bacteria; phylum Pseudomonadota; class Gammaproteobacteria; order Burkholderiales; family Rhodocyclaceae; genus CAVPDA01. The sequence continues at coordinate 23,095 of CAWGLO010000003.1, read as the reverse complement.
GCAGGCTGCCGCGCGCCGCCGCGAAATCTGCATCACCTTCGACGACGGTCCCGATCCGGAAGTGACGCCGCGCGTGCTCGACCTGCTGGACCGGCACGGCGCCAAGGCCAGCTTCTTCTGCATCGGCGAGCGTGCGCTGGCCCATCGCGCTATCGTGGAGGACGTCGTGCGCCGCGGTCACGGCGTGGAGAATCACAGCCAGCGGCACTCGACGGCATTCGGCTGGTACGGCTGGGCCGCCTGCAGCGGGAGATCGAAGCGGCCCAGCGTGCGCTCTCCGGCATCACCGGCAGGGCGCCGTGCTTCTTCCGCGCCCCCTTCGGCATGCGCAATCCGCTGCTGGAGCCGGCCCTGGCGCGCTGCGGACTGCGGCTCGTGTCGTGGACGCGGCGCGGCTACGACACGGTGCGGTGCGATCCGGCGCGGGTTCTGGCAGCGCTTGTCGGACCGGCTGGCGGCGGGCGACGTGCTGCTGCTGCACGACGGCACCTGCGCGCGCTGCGCCGATGGCACGCCGGTCGTGCTCGAGGTGCTGCCCGCGCTGCTGAAGCGGGTGGAGGCGGCGGGGCTCAAGCCCGTGTCCCTGACCGCTGCCTGCGGCGATGGATCCAGCGTATAGATTTCTGGTGGACGCCGCGACGCGTCCCTTTCTCCCCGCCGGCAGGTACCCGTGGCATTTCGCCCGCGGCAAGCTGCGCCACGACCCGGTTTTCCCGCATTTGTTGCGCTACGGCCTGATTCCCGACGGCGGCCGGCTGCTGGATCTGGGCTGCGGCTACGGACTGCTGCCGGCCCTGCTGCTGGCGGCGCAGGACCTTTACCGGCGCGGCGATTGGCCTGCCGAGTGGCCGCCACCGCCGCTCGATCTCGGCCTGCACGGCGTCGAACTGCGGCCCGATCGGGTGCGGGCGGCCCGCGCCGCGCTGGGTACGCGGGCTGCGGTCGAGCGGGGCGACCTCCGCACCGCACCCCTGCCGGCGAGCGCGGTGATCGTGATCCTCGACGTGCTGCTGTACCTGGACCACGCGCAGCATCGCGCCGTCCTGTCGCGAGTCAAGGACGCCCTGGCGCCGGGAGGCATGCTGCTGCTGCGCGAAGCCGACGCCGCCGGAGGTTTTCCCTACCACGTCACACGCTGGGCCGAGGGTTTCGCCGGCATGGGCCGCGGACGCCTGTGGCAGACGCTGAGCTATCGCGCGGCGGAGCAGTGGAGGGAACTGCTGGTGGAATTGGGCTTCACCGTGCGCGCTCAGCGCATGGATCAGGGCACGCCGTTCTGCAACGTCCTGTTCGTGGCCACGAAGGGCGGGAGCCCTGCGGCCGGCGGCGCCACGAACTGCCCTGCGTCTGCAGCCGGTAGTTTGCTAGACTCCCGGGGCTGATCGTCGGTACCGTGCCTCGTGGGACTGGCGCGCGGCGCAATCGCCGCGGCATCGTCGATCTTCGACCCCATATCTCTGCGCACCGATCTTGCAGCCACTCGTACCTCAGCCATTTCACGCTGGTAAGCAGCCTCGGGGCGGGGATCGGGGCGACGCTGGCGGCGCTGCGCGAACAGCGGTCCGGCCTCGCTCCCTGCGCCTTCGAGACCGCGGACCTCGCTACCTGTGTCGGCGAGGTCCGCGGTCTGGACGGGCAACCGGTGCGCGACGATCTCGCCGACTACGACTGCCGCAACAACCGCCTCGCCCAACTGGCGCTGCGCCAGGACGGCTTCGACTCCGCCGTCGCCGCGGCGCGGGACAAATACGGCGCCCGGCGCATCGGCGTGTTCCTCGGCACCAGCACCTCCGGCATGTTCGAGACGGAGCTGGCGTACCGCCGGCGCGATCCGCAAAGCGGAGCCCTGCCGGCGGATTTCCATTACGCGACGACCCAGAACACGTTTTCCCTCGCCGACTTCACCCAGCGCTACCTGGGGCTGACGCGGGCCGGCGGCGGTGGTGTCTTCCGCCTGTTCCTCGAGCGCCAAGGTATTCGGCAGCGCGGCGCGCATGATCGCTGCCGGACTGTGCGACGCGGCCGTCGTCGGCGGCGTGGACACCCTGTGTCTGACGACGCTGTACGGCTTCCACTCGCTGGAACTGACCTCGCCCGCCCCCTGCCGGCCCTACGACGCGGAGCGCGACGGCATATCCATCGGCGAGGCCGGCGGCTTCGTCCTGCTGGAACAGGAGATGGAACGAAGCGACCAGGACTGCCGTGCTGCTGCTCGGCGTCGGCGACAGTTGCGACGCCTATCACATGTCCTCGCCGCACCCCGAGGGACTGGGCGCGAGCCTGGCGATGCAAGCGGCGCTGCGCGCGGCGAGCTCGCGCCGGGGGCGATCGACTACATCAATCTGCACGGCACGGCCACCCGCAGCAACGATGCCAGCGAGGACAAGGCGGTGTTCGCCCTGTTCGGCGGCGACACGCCGTGCAGTTCGACCAAGGGCGCGACCGGCCACACGCTGGGAGCCGCCGGCGTCACCGAGGCGGTGATCTCGGCGCTGGCGATCCGCCACGGCTTCCTGCCCGGCGGTCGTGAATACGCGGAACATCGATCCGGCGCTGCGCAGCCGCTACCTGTTGCGCAACGAGAGCGGCAAGGTCGATCGCGTCCTCAGCAACTCCTTCGGCTTCGGCGGCACCAACTGCTGCCTGGTGCTGGGACGGGCCGCCTGATGCGCGTATTCGTGCAGGGCGTTGGGCGTGCTGGGGCCGGGACTCGCGGGATGGGAGGCCAGCCGGGCGGTGCTTGCCGGGACGCAGATCTACGTCCCGACACCGGCGGCGCTGCCGGCGAGCGACCTGCTGCCGCCTGCGGAGCGGCGCCGTGCCGGCACCAGCGTCAAGCTGGCCCTGGCGGTGGGGCGCGAAGCCATCGCCCACGCCGGGTCGCGCGGCGTCCGATCTGCCCACCGTATTCACCTCGTCGGGCGGCGACGGCGACACCCTGCACCACATCTGCGAGACCCTCGCCTCGGCGGCGCGCGAGGTGTCGCCGACGCGTTTCCACAACTCGGTGCATAACGCGCCCGCCGGCTACTGGAGCATCGCCGTCAAGGCCATGGCGCCGTCCACCAGCCTGTGCGCGTTCGACGCCAGTTTCGCCGCCGGCCTGCTGGAGGCGGCGGCGCAGGTGGTGGCGGACGGAACGGACGTCGCGCTCATCGCCTACGACATGCCCTATCCCGAGCCGCTGCATGCCGTGCGCCCGATCGCCGACACTTTCGGCGTCGCCCTGGTGCTGGTGCCGCGGGCCGGCGAGCGGCGCGCTGGCGAGCCTCGATATCGCGCTCAACCAAGGCACCGTCCGCGCGCCGAGCCGCATGGACGACGCTGCCCTGGAAGCGCTGCGCGCGGGCGTCCCGGCGGCGCGCAGCCTGCCCTTGCTGGCGGCTCTGGCGCGCGGGCGCCCGGACGAGGTGGTGCTCGACTACTTGGCGGGCAGCAGTGTGCGCATCGACGTGAACCCATGCCGATGACGAAAGCCGAGATCGCCGGGCTGATCCCGCATGCCGGCGCCATGTGCCTGCTGGACGGCGTGCTCGAGTGGGACGAGCAGCGCGTGCGCTGCGTCGCCCATAGCCATCGCGATGCCGCGAATCCGCTGCGGCTCGACGACGGCTGGACGCCATTGCCGGCGTGGAATATGCCGCACAGGCGATGGCGGTGCACGGCGCCCTGACGGGGGCGGCGGCGCAGCGCCCGCGGGCCGGCTATCTCGCCGCACTGCGCGACGTGGTCTGCCGCGTTGCCCGGCTCGACGACGTTGACGACGACCTGATCATCGAGGCCGAACGCGTGATGGGCGATGCGCGCAGCGTCGTCTACCGCTTCGCCGTCGGCACCGCGGCGCGCCGCTGCTGACGGGGCGGGCGACGGTCGATCCTGGAGGCCGACAGGCAGAGCCGCATGAAGCGGGCGCTGGTGACCGGAGGCAGCGGCGCGCATCGGCGCCGCGATCTGCCGCAAGCTGGCGGCCGACGGCTGCCACGTTCTACGTGCACGCCAATGTCACCGCTCGACGCAGGCGCAGGACGTCGTTGCCGAACATCGCTCGCCGCCGGCGGCGTCGGCCGCGGCGGTCGCCTTCGACGTCGCCGACCACGAGCGCGACGCAGGCGGCGCTGGACGCGGCTGCTGCAGCACGGTCCGATCCAGATCGTGGTCAACAACGCCGGCATCCACGACGACGCGGTGATGCCGGCGATGAGCGCGCAGCAGTGGGCGCGCGTCATCGACGTCTCGCTCAACGGCTTCTTCAACGTCACCCAGCCGCTGCTGATGCCGATGATCGCCACGCGCTGGGGACGCATCGTCAATATCTCGTCGGTGGCGGCGCTGACCGGCAACCGCGGCCAGGTCAACTACGCGGCGGCCAAGGCCGGGCTGCACGGCGCGACGAAATCGCTGGCGCAGGAACTGGCCAGCCGCGGCATCACGGTCAATGCCATCGCGCCGGGCATCATCGCGTCGGCCATGAGCGAAGGCGCGTTCGGCAAGGAGCTGATCGAGCGGCTGGTGCCGATGAAGCGTGCCGGCAAGCCGGAGGAAGTGGCGGATCTGGTCGGCTTCATCGCCTCCGAGCACGCCGCCTACATATCGGGACAGATCATTTCCATCAACGGCGGGATGATCTGACGCCGCGCTTGCAGCCGGCGCCACGCCAGCAGCGGCAGCCGCAGCAGGAAACCGAAGAAGAGCCGCGTGTGCATCCAGGTCAGCAGCGCGTTGTCGCGGCAGTAGTTGAAGTGCGAGACGCCGCCTTCCTCCGGGCCGCAGGTAGCGGACCGGCGCCGCCAGATTGATCGGGCGGCACGCCGCGCCAGCACAGCCGCACGACGGCCTCGGCGTCGAAGTCGAAGCGGCGCATCCAGGGCTGGCGCGCCATGATGTCGGCCAGCGGCCGGATCGGATAGACGCGAAAGCCGAACAGCGAGTCGCCGATGCCGGCCCACAGCGTTTCCAGGTTCGCCCACCAGTTGGAAATCCTTCGCCCGCGCACCCGCAGCGCCGGCGCGCTGGCGTCGAACTGCGGCAGCCCGAGTATCATCGCGCCGGGACTGGCCTGCGACGCCGCCATGAACGCTGGGATCCAGGCGGCCGGGTGCTGTCCGTCGGCGTCCATGGTCAGCGACATGGGTGTAGCCCTCGCTCCGCGCCAGCCTGCAGGCCATGCAGAATGGCGGCGCCCTTGCCCTGATTGTGCGGCAGGACGAACACCCGCAGGCCGGGATCGTCCGCCGCCAGCGCCAGCGAGCTTCTGCGCGCTGCCGTCGGTGCTGCCGTCGCTCACCACCCAGACCGGTTCCCAGAAGCGGCGTGCCGCGCGCACCGTTTCGAGCCCTTGCTCGCCGGGGTTGTAGCTGGGGATGAGAACGAGATGCGACGTCGAGGGCGCGATCATGGAACTGAGCCGTCGGTGGCTGCCCGCGCCGGCATGCGTCGTGGCCGGTCAGTTCCTGGCGATAGTAGCGCTCCAGTTCCGTGACGAAAGGCCTGACGTCGTCCGGCGGCGTCGAAGCGCCGTCCCAGGCGGCCCGATACACCAGCGGGAAGCGCGTCTTGCGCAGCAGCGGCCTGCCCTTGCTCAGGAATGGTGAGTCGGTCTCGATGAACACCGTCTGCACCGGACAACCCGCCTTCTTGGCGATCAGCGCGAAGCCGCCCTTGAATTCATTCACCGGTGGGCTCGTCGTGCGCGTGCCTTCGGGGAAGATCAGCAGTTGTCCGCCGCTTCGCAGCTCGCTGCGCCGCCAGCCGGACCATGTTCACGCGAGAATCGTTGCGGATGTATCGTGCCAGTCGTGCGCCGCCGCCGAGAAGGATGTTGTCCCAGAGATCTCGGCCTTCATGATGCAGGTGACGCGCGGCAGCCGCGATGCCACCAGCACCACGTCGATCAGCGAGGGGTGATTGGGCGCGATGATGAGGCCGCGTTCGTTCGCGCAGTCCATCCAGTGCGCTCAGGTCGAGCCGGACGATGCCCGTCAGCTGCAGCACGCAGAGATAGAAGCGCCAGCCGGCCATGATGGCGAATTGTCCCAGCGGCGCCGCGACGCGGCGCGGCAGCACCGGATAGAGCAGGGCAGCGGGAAGACTCCAGGTGAGGCAGATGAGCGCGAACAGCAGCAATCCGCCATAGAGCACGATGTACTCGTAGGCGACGCGCAGCCAGGCCAGCGCCGCGATGCGATGCTCACCCTCGATGCGAGGCCAGCGACAGCCGCATGTCAGTAATCCGCCTCGACGCGCGTCGTCGGAATCGGCGAACACCCAGCTCACGGCAAGGCCGGCGGTGAAATACTGCCGGGTCTTGACCAGGGGACTGTCGGCGAAGACGGCGCCGTCCAGGGTGTCCCACCTGACGAAACCACCGACCCAGAAGCCCGGATAGCGCTTGCTCAGCGCGCGACGAACTGCGTCCCGGCGTAGCCGCCGCGGGCGCTGTAGGCGGGTCGCTGCGGCGTGGCGAAGGCGGGCTCGACGCCGTAGAAGTACTGATGGTATTTGCTGTCGGCGAAAAGGGGGCCGGCGAGCATGCCCAGGTTCCATCCTGCGCCCGGCCAGATGTCATGCAGGTCGAGGTTCACGTTCGGCGTGGCGACCCAGCCCTCGCCGTCGCACCCGCGAGAAGTCGGTGGCGATGACGGCGCGCACCGGAAGCCGCAGTTCCAGGCTGATCTTGCGGTCGCGCGAGCGCACCAGGGAAAGATTCAGCGACGGACCGATCTCCAGCGTCGGGTCGAGATCCGGCATGCCGCTGCGCGCCTGATTGTCGTCGCTCTTCACCGGCACCGAACCGTTGACGCTGGCATCGAGTTCGACCCGGTCGCTGTGAAAGAAGAGTCCGCGCACCCGCTGCTGATCGGCCTTGAGAATGTCGCCGCGGTAAACAAAATAGGGAACGGCAGGAGCCAGGTCTTGCGCTCGTTGGAGCCGCGATAATCGGGAAAGTCGATCACGCCCAGTCCCGCCCCCAGCTCCCACAAGGGGAATTCGTCGGCCGTCGCATCTGCGGCAGGCAGAAACGGGAGGAGGGCGGCACCGAGCGCAAGCGTAGTCTTTCGCAAGATCCGCGCTGCCACCTCGCTGCGGCTGCGGTGAAAAGGCTGAGCAAGGGTCGCGCGCATGGCAGGATTGCGCTACCGGCCCGAGGACAGCGCGACGCCCTCGATTTCGAGCAGCAGATCGGCACGGCAGATATCCGCCCGCAGGCACACGATGCGTGCCTGCGGACCGAACGCCTGGCGCAGCCTTGCCTGCACGGCAGGGAAATGCTCGGCGTGGCGCAGGTAGGCTTTCAGGAACAACTGCCGTGCCGTGCCGCTTTGCGGCATGCCGTGACGCGCAGCCTGTTCCGACAGCGCATCGATGTTCGCCAGCGTTTCCTCCAGCTGTTTCGCCGCATCGCCGACATGGACGGTTTCGTGCCCGACGATGCTTGCAGTTCCCGAGATGAAGAGCTTGCGTTGTCCGCCGCTGCCGGCAAGCATGGCGCGCGAGAACGTGGGGCTGCGCGGACCATACTGCGCGGGATAGGCGTAGGCGCTGATCTGGCGCGGGTTCTCCAGGGCTTCGCCGGGGGCTCTGGCGGCGAGAAAGTACACCACGAGGTCTCCCGCTTCGGTGCCGAGCGCGCACGCCGCGGCCGTTTCTCTGCCGATGGTGCGGCCGTGGGCGAGGAACGCCTCGTGGCGTCCGACGCTGAAGCGCCGGTAGCGCTCCAGCCCATCCTCCGGCAGGTTGATGCCGGGGAAGTAGTTCCACAGCCGCAGCAGATTCGGGAAACCGTGCTGATCGACGCAGTCGAAAATGCGCTCGTACACGCCATAGGTGGCAGCACCGAGACTTCCGCCCTGCGGTACTTCGACGACGCCGAAAAGCAGATTCGCGGTACACGCGCCGGTGATGTCGAAGTCATGGAATCGGGTGGTCGGGAGATCGCTCGACCAGACCTCGACGAAGTTCGATGCGCCCAGCACCGGCATCCTGACCCGGGCCCAGGGCATGTCGGATACCGTCATGCTACTGCCCGCGGCGCCGAACTCGATGGCGCCGAGCAGGTGGTCGCGCGATCGATCGAGCAGGGCGTCGATCTCCGCGTCGCAAAGGTAATCGAGCTGCAAGGTGGATGGCATGGAATGCGCTGCTACCGGGCGGCGCTCGTCGCGGCTTCGCGTCTGCGGATCGCGGATGGCAAGTCGGCGCCTGCGCCAGGCGGCGAAGCTGCGTCGGGCATTCGAGCAGGTTCATGACGTAGTACACACCTCTTGAACAGGGCCAGCCGCGAATGCACCGGCGACGGACGGAATATGTCGCCGGCGAGCAGCGACATCATCGCCTGCTCGATGCGGAACATGTCCCTCGGATCCATGAACAGATCGCGGAAGACGGGCGTCGTGATGCGGTAGATGAACCAGGAAAAGGTGGCGAGCCCGCGCGGATTCGCGTGTCGAACTGCTTCAGCGCCCGCGCCGCGCGATGCGGGCTGGCGCAGACACACATCCACCGCGTCGGCGCCGAGGAAGGCGCTGTTCATGGCCAGATAGACGCCGCTGGAAAACACCGGATCGATGAAGGCGAAGGCGTCGCCGAGCATGATGTAGCCGTCGCCGCTCATGCGCTCCGAGGTGTAGGAGTAGTTGCCGGTGGCGGTGACCGGCGCGAGCAGCTGCGCATCCTGCAGCCGTTCGGCGATGGCCGGGCACAGGGCGATGGTCTCGTGCAAGAACGGTGGTCGGATCGCTCCTGCGCGACTTCATGTAGTACGGCCAGCACACGGCGCCGACGCTGGTGGTGCCGTCGGCGAGCGGAATGAACCAGAACCAGCCGTGGTCGAACCAGAAGATGCTGATGTTGCCCTGCGGCCGTTCCCGGATGCCGCTTTGCCCCGGAGAAGTGGCCGAACAGGGCGGCGCTGGCGTGCTTCGGGTTGCGGCGCTTGATGCCGAACTGGTTGGCGAGCAGCGTGTCGCGGCCCGAGGCGTCGACCACGAACCGGGACTGCCAGCGCGAGACTTCGCCGTCGCCATGGCGTGCCGTCGCCACGGCTCCGCCATCCGCCAGAAAGGACACGTCGCCGTGACCTTGCACTCCTCGATCACTGTGGCGCCCTTGGCGATCGCGTTCTTCAGCAGAACCTGATCGAACTCGGAGCGCCGCACCTGGTAGGCGTGGGGAAAGGACTTGTCCAGGGCATTGGCGAAGAGGTAGGTGATCGACTTGCCGTGGGCCGGCGACACGAACTCGGCACCGAGCTTGAGCATGCCGATGCGCTCGATCTCGTCGGCGACGCCGAGGCGCTCGAACAGCGGCAGATTGAGCGGCAGCAGCGATTCGCCGATATGGAAACGCGGATGCCGATCCTTTTCGAGCACCACCACGCGGTGGCCGCGCTCGGCGAGCAGGGCTGCCGCCGTCGATCCGGCAGGCCCGCCGCCGATCACCAGCACGTCGCAATGGTTGGTTTCCTGCATCTCGCTGCCGTGGTCAGGGGACGTCATGGGGGCTCCACACGAGCCGGGTGGCGCGAATCGTGGATCGGATGCGCAGGCACACAGGGTTTGCCCGCGCGGTCGGGCGGGTGTCACCGCAACCGGCGCAATTATACCGGCGGCGCGCCATCGAGGGCCGGCTTTACCCCGCGTCGCCGCGGCAGCGTACCGATGCCGATCTGCGGCAGCCAGAGGCGCAGGCCGGGGGTGGTGATGACGGTGCTGACGATGGCCATCAGCACCAGCATGGTGAACACGTTCTGGGAGATCACGCCGAGGTCGTAGCCGACGTTGATCACGATCAGTTCCATCAGCGCCCGGGTGTTCATCATGATGCCGATGGCCTTGGACTCTCCGCGGCTCAACCCGGACCAGCGCGCGGCCCAGTAGCAGCCGCCGAATTTGCCGAACGTGGCCAGCGCCAGCAGCAGCGCGCACCAGCCCCACAGGGCAAGACTGTCGAGCCCGCCGACGTTGGTGCGCAGGCCGGTGTAGGTGAAGAAGATGGGCAGGAAGAAGACCGCCACGAACTCGCCGATGCGCCGCTTCCAGGCCTTCACCACGTCGTGCTGGTCGTGCAGCAGCACGCCCATCATGAAGCCGCCGAAAATCGCGAAGATGCCGATCTGGTAGGTGGCCATGCCCGACAGGAAGATGGCGGCCAGCAGTACGCCCATCAGATTGCCGGAGAGCGAGTCGCCGCTGCGGCGCAGGCGCGCGATGAGGCGCAGCAGCAGGGGCCGGATCAGCCACCAGCTTGCGGTCACGTAGGCGGCCAGCAGCAGCAGCTTCAGGCCGAAGTCCCAGGCCGAGAAGTGGGCCAGTGTGAGTGCCGTGATGACGGCCAGAAGCAGCCATCCGATGACGTCGTTGATCGCCGCGGCACTGATGACGATCACGCCCAGCGGGGTGCGCGTGATGTCGAACTCCATCATGATGCGCCCGAGGATCGGCAGGGCGGTAATGGAGAGCGCGGTGGCGACGAACAGCGCCGACGCGAAGCGGTTCGCCGCCGGCGAGATATGGGGCGCGGCGTAGTAGCCGAAGGCCAGCCCGAGCAGAAAGGGCAGGACCAGTCCGGCGGCGGCGATGCGGATCACCGCGGTGCGATTGCGCCGTTCGGTGAGATGGGAGAAGTCGAACTCCAGGCCGATCTGGAACATCAGCAGGATCAGGCCGATCTGGCTCAGGATCGTCATCGGTTCCGGCGCCGCCGAACGGAAGACGTAGTGGAAGGCATCCGGCGCCAGCGCGCCGAACAGCGAGGGCCCCAGCAGGATACCCATGACGATCTCGCCCACCGCCCGCGATTGCCCGATGCGCACGGCGACGGCTCCGCCGACGCGCCCCAGGACCACGATCAGGGCGAGTTGCAGCAGGATGAAGAACAGCAGCGATTCGGTGTGGTGTACGGAAGCCTGGGCGAGCGCGGCGGTCGTCATGGGGCGGAGGTCCTGGGCGCGGCGCGGCCGCGACGGGGCCGGCGTGTGCCGCCGATTGCGAGCCGCAATTTTACTACGCGAGCCGTCCTCGCCTCGTCCTGGGGGCGGGCGCGATGCGGCCCCCGATTGGACTCACACCGTAATAATGGCATCCGGACCGGCGAAGTCGCCAATCTGTTGATTGGTGCGGTGTTTCGCGTATCATTGTTTGATTATCTTCCCGAAGAAAGCACCCTCCTGCATGTATTCCGGCGTGTTCGACCTCACCTGGTGGGGCTATGTCCTGGTTACCCTGGCGCTGACTCACGTCACGATTGCCGGCGTGACGATCTTCCTGCACCGTTGCCAGGCGCACCGCGCGCTGGATCTGCATCCGATCCCGAGCCACTTCTTCCGCCTCTGGCTGTGGCTGACCACCGGCATGGAGACGAAGGAATGGGCGGCGATCCACCGTAAGCACCACGCCAAATGCGAGACTGCGCAAGATCCGCACAGTCCGCAGATCTATGGCATAAACCGCGTGCTGTGGGGCGGCGTGTTCCTCTACGTCAAGGAATCCCGCAACAAGGAGACCATGGAGCGCTACGGCCACGGCACGCCGGACGACTGGATCGAGCGCAATCTCTACAGCCGCTATTCCCTCCTCGGTCCCGTCGCCATGGGCGTGATCGACCTCATCCTGTTCGGCCTGCCCGGCCTGGCGATCCTCGCGGTGCAACTGGCGTGGATTCCGTTTTGGGCCGCGGGCGTGATCAACGGCATCGGACACTACTGGGGCTACCGCAATTTCGACTGCGCGGACGCCAGCAGAAACATCGTGCCCTGGGGCATCCTCATCGGCGGCGAAGAGCTACACAACAATCACCACGCCTACGCCACATCGGCGAAGCTGTCCAACAAGTGGTACGAGTTCGACATCGGCTGGCTCTACATCCGGGTGATGCAGGCGCTGGGACTGGCCAAGGTGAAGAAGATCGCGCCGACACCGCGTCTGGCCGCCGCGCGCCCTGTCGTCGATTTCGATACCCTTCAGGCGGTGATCACCTATCGCTACGACGTCATGCAGAAGTACCTGAAATCCACGCAGCAGATCTACCGCGAGGAATTCGCCCGGCTCAAGGCTGCCGGTGCCGATACCAAGCAGTTCAAGGTGGTGAAGCGCTGGCTGGCGCGGGATGTGGACGAACTGCCGGATCAGGAGAAGGCGCAGCTCGAATCGGTGCTGCGCAAGAGCAACCGGCTTGCCACCGCGTATGCCATGCGGCGCGACCTCACCGCGCTGTGGGCACGTTCCACCGCCACGCGCGAGCAGTTGGTGAAGCAGTTGCAGGACTGGTGTGCGCGGGCCGAAGCGAGCGGCATCGCGCAGTTGCAGGATCTCTCGTTGCGGCTGCGCTGCTACGCCCTGTGATCCGCCACCGATGATTGCGGAGGGTGGCCGGTCCGCCTTCCGCAATGCGCGGACGATGTAGATGAAGAAGCCCGCGGTCGGCGGGCTTCTTCATTTTTGAAGGGAAAATGGACGATGCCGTCGGATCTCCGCCTTACTGTTGAACACGGCGGAGCGCCGAACCTCGGGATACTGGAACGCTCTGTATCGGTTGTTCCGCGCTTTCATGCGTTGCTGAAAGCGGCGAAATGAATGACGGCAACACCCCTGGCACCGGCGTAAGCGATTTGAAGACCGGCAGACGTGTGAAGACGCTTTTCCGGTACAGTTCAAACAGCAGCTTTTTCGCCGGGTTGGAAGTGTGTTCTGAAGCCGGGCGGTTCACGTGATTCAACCCCTTCGCGGGGCTTGTCAATCCAGGCAGGAGAGCGATCGTGAAAGATCTGGTTTGGGGGGAGATACTAAGCGTCGGGGTCAAAGAGATCGATGACGATCACCGTAAGCTGATACACATATTCAATATTCTCAATCACTCCGTAATGGAAAGGGAATCGCCCGAGTACCTTGCGGCGGTATTGGAAGAGTTGATCAATTGTACGGTCTGGCACTTCAGCCACGAGGAGCGGTTAATGCTCAAGTACCGTTACAAGGAAATTGAAGAACACAAAGCGCAGCACCGGGAATTAATTCAGAGCGCCAAGGAACTGCAGCAAGAAATTCTGCAGGCGGAGAAGCCCATGGTGGATGAACAGATTGTATTTCTGGAGCGCTGGTTAACCGAACACATCCTCACCGCCGATGGGCGATTGGGTGCTTATCTTTCTCAGGTGATCTAGGCGTCGCCGAGGAAGAGCAGACTATTCGCGGCCTGCTGCTCAGCAATCGCTTTCCCAAGGACGAATGTGACTGAAAGCGTCCATGAACGGAGGGCTGCGAGGTTCTGAGGCGGCACGATGTGCTCCGACGCACGCGGCAAGCTGCCGATATCGCCGGCATCCGAGCCGTCATCGTCCACGCCAAGGACGACGACGCGAAGCGGTTCTACGAGCATTTCGACTTCGATTCCAGTCCCACGGATCCCTTTCACCTGTTCCTGCTGATCAAGGACCTGGGAAAGCTTTCGAACTGATCACGGTGATCGGGGAACAATGGGACCGGCGGGGGGCGGGCACGGCCTGACCGTCGGGATCTGCAAGCCTCGCAGCGGAAAGCCGGTGATCGCCGCATCCGATGGGAACATCGTCAACACCGTGCCCGTGACGCATTCCAAGGCGGCGATGGGGGCTGCGCCTGCCGGAACTTCACCCTGTCGGGGAAGTCCCATTGACCAGCGCCGTGCGAGCGGATCTGGTTGCGGTCCAACGCTTGCAGGATCCGTGCGCTCGGTCAGACCGCAACCCGCGATCGGGACGACGCCGAAAAGCGATCCGCGCACCGACTCACGTTGCCCGTGTGATCCCTATCCTCCCAAGATCCGAAACACTCGCATCGACCGACCGATGAGCGACTGGCGCCAGAGTTTCCGCAGCAGGCGCGACGGCGTGACCATACCGACCATCTGGGTGGCGGCTGCGCTGTCGCTGCTGCTGCACGGCGCCGTGCTGTGGCGCTGGCAGCCGCAAATGCACCTCCTGGCGCCGAATGAACCGGAGCGCGGCCGACCAAGCGCTGCGCTGGCGGTGCAACTGGTGCCGCAGGCAAGCATACCTGCGCGGACCCCACCCGTGTCGCCGTCCGCGTCGCCACTGCAGGCACGGCCATCACCCATACCCCGGGCACGCCCGCCACGAGCGGCGGCGCGCCCCCCCACACCACCGGTCATCGTGCGCCAGGGGCCGGCAAGCGACACCCCCTCGTCGGTGCCGACAGCGCAATCCCCGGCCGCTCCCGCTGTTGACGATCTGGCGTCCTACATTGAGGCGAAGCGCCGCGCCCGCGCTGAGTCGGCGCCGGCCGCGTCTGCCCGCAGCGAATCGGACATGCCGGCGGTCGAAGATGACAAAGCGCGCACAAACCGCATCGTCGCCGCCAATCTCGGCCTGGGCCGCGCGTCGACCTTTGGGGGCGATCCATCAGACGGGGGCGGGATCTTCCAGATCAAGCGCATCGGCTATAGCGATGCCGAGTTCATGTTCTTCGGCTGGAACAAGGATATCCGCCACAACACAAACCAGTTGGTCGAGGTGCGCAAAGGCGACGACGGCGACATTCGTATCGCGGTGGTCCGCAAGATGATCGCGATCATTCGCGAGCATGCATCCGGGGACTTCCTCTGGGAATCGCGGCGCCTGGGCCGCCAGATCACGCTGTCCGCTCGTCCTGCAGACAACGCAGGGCTCGAAGAGGTCCTGATGAAGGAATTCTTCGATGCAACACGCCCACGCCAGTGACGGCGCGAATGATCCCGTTCGGCATCTCACCCGCCGCAGCCGCGGATCGCCGCGGCTGATTCGGCTCAATCCGCGTGACTTGCAAGAACGGGCGCCACCCAGTCGTGCGCAGGCGACCGCAAGCGCTATCGTTTATTTGGGCCGCGGGCAAGGATGCCACATTCGAGGAAGCGGCGGAATTCGCGCTCGACGTAGGCTGGCGATCTGGTGTCCCGGATAGATAGCCTTTTTTTTTCCGCCGCCCGGACCAGCATCTCAACCTCGGGCCAGCCGGGCCATCAAATGAGGCCCAGCAATGCACGGGGGGCGATCTTGGAATCCGCCCCCTCCCGCTCAATGCCTGCGTCAGTTCAGAAGGCAGAGGTGACGGACGACCTGTCATGCGGCGAGTCCTCCATCTATGGTTAGGCTTGCGCCCGTTATGAAACCGGCCTCTGGTCCCGCGAGGTAAGACACCATCGCCCTGGTGTGCCCGACGAGCCGTTGCCGCACTTGGCGCAGGCCTTCTATCGTCCCGATAGCGCCCGTACCCGTCATTCCGGCGGCGTGGCGCTCTGTCTCTACCTATGCCGTCTGGTGTCGCAGGCGCATGGGGGCAGGTTTGAGGTAGACAGCTCCCGGCCGGGGCTCAGGGTGAGGGTGACGTTGCCTTTGCGCTGAGCGATTCTGTCAATGCGGAATACATGCCACCCAAGAGACCCGGTGGCGCCGAAGACAAGAACTCTCGACATTGACTGGTTTCCGATTGACTTTCTCTAGTCGACAGTGGAGGCGCCATTCCGCTTTGACTCGATCGCCGCTGCCCCCTCTGCGATGTCGGCGGCCAAGGCTTGGCGCAGACGTTGGAATTCCGGGGAGCGGCGCAGCGTCTCTCGGCCAGCCTCCAGGAGGTTGCGGACCTGCTCGGCATCGATCGAAAAGGCGGTGGGAACCGTTGAGGATCTCGAGACGCGGGGCAGCGTCCTCGACATCCTGCAGGCTGACGCTGATGACGTAGAGCTCCGCATCGGCGGCAAATGGGCTGTCCCGCGTGCCGCGCTGTTCGGCGAGCTCGCGGCGCCATCGCTCCCTGTCGTCGCTCATGATGGCCAGGGTGACCTGCGTGATCTGTCCGCCGGCACCGAACAGCAGCGTGTCCACCACCTGGCGGGTGGTCGGTACACGATCGCTGCGATCGATACGTTCACCCAGGTCCCGCTCCGCGTTAACGGCGATCAAGACAATCCTGCGGATCGAACCCGGCGCAGCGTCTCGAAAGGGGGCCGAGAGGGATCCGCTGGCAACGAGGCGATCCAGCAATCTCCGGATACCGAGGTTGTCGTTCAGGCCCCCGTCGACGAGGTGGACATAGGGGCGCTTCTCGGCATCGAGGTAGCTCTCCGCACTGGCCCGCATAAGGCGCGTCCGGAAGTTGTCTTCGGCCGCCTCCGGCGCGGCTGCTCTCGACCGGTCGCACGTTCCGGCGTAGTTGCGCAGCGACATGGGCGTCAGGACGAGCGGCACGGCCGATGAGGCCGCGACGGCAAAGGACAGCGGCACGCTCGCCAGGTCCGAGCAGATGAGAGCGAATTGTTCCGGGGTGAACTCGAAGGGTGCGCCGGTGGTCAAGTCGGTGGCAGCCACCAACAGGTCCGGACCACGCGTGCGGGCGTGCAGATCGCCGAAAGTGCGGCCCCGGTAAAGCGCGTCGAGCCGGTCGGCCAGCACGTTGCCACGGCCGTACCAGGGAGAGGACAGACGGAACAGGCGCCGCGGCGACAGGGCGAGTTGCACAAGGCCGCCCTCGAAGTCGTTCAGCAGGAATTCCGACTCGAAGCGGGTCAGCGATTCGTCCCCGAAGGCGGCGTAGTGAGCGGCCAAGATGCTGCCGCCGGAGACGCCGCTGATCAGCGTCACTTCGTCGAGCAGCGTGGTGGGCCGGCCCTGCAGCGTGAATTCCGTGGCTTTCAGTTCCTGCAGTACGCCGAGCCCGAAGGCGGCCGCACGCGCCCCGCCGCCGGACAGGGCGACTGCAGCGACGATAGGCCGCTCGACTGCCTGGGAGGTAGGCAGGCCGCCATCTGCGTCTTGCGCCGGCAGGTTCTGCCACGGACGAAACGAGGAGCAGCCGGCGAGCAGCAGCGTCGCGAAGATGAGGGCCAGTGGCGCCTTCAGCCGGTTCACTCGTGCATTCGAGCGCCTCGAATTCCTCACGGTTCGATGCCCAGACCAAGTTGGTAGACGATGTCAGGCATGGCGTTGAAGTTGACGACGTTCCTGGTCAATGAAAGCGACCGGTTTCCGCGCTGCATCTTGTGCCGCAGACCGGTCGAGACCTGGCACTTCGTCTTGCGCAGCTCGTCGGGATCCTTGTTCTCCACCCCGTGCGCGAGAGTTCGACGTTGGCGGCAGTTCGCTCCTTGCCATGGCCACACTCAACCCGAAGTGAGGGCCGGGTCGCCCGGGACATTCTCTGTAGCGGATTGTGCCACGCGTTCAACTTTGAACCACGCCGCGTACAGCGCCGGTACGAAGAAGATGGTCAGCAGGGTGGCCACCGTGAGTCCGCCCATGATGGCGATCGCCATCGGGCCCCAGAACACGCTGCGCGTGAGCGGAACCATCGCCAGCACGGTGGCCGCTGCGGTCAGCACCACCGGACGGGTCCGGTGGACGGCCGCTTCGACGACCGCCGTCCAGGTGTCCCGTCCCCCGGCGATCTCGGTCTGCACCTGATCGACCAGGATCACGGAGTTGCGCATGATCATGCCGCTCAACGCGGTGACCCCGAGGATCGCGACGAAGCCGAGCGGCGCCTGGAAGATGAGCAGCGCGGCGACGACCCCGATGAATCCGAGCGGCGCCGTCAGGAACACCATGGACATCGTGGAGAAGCTCTTGAGCTGCAGCATCAGGATCGTCAGGATCGTGACCAGCATGACCGGGAAGATCGCCATCAGCGCGCGGTTGGCCTTGTCGCTTTCCTCGACGGCACCGCCGACGTCGATGCGATAGCCGAAAGGCAGCTTCGCTTCGATGTCCTTCAGCATCGGCCGGATCGACTGCGTCACCGACACGCCCTGCTCGCCGTCCTTGACGTCCGCGCGCACGGTAATGGCCATGTCGCGGTTGCGGCGCCACAGAACCGGTTCTTCGAGCTCGTAGCGGACCCGCGCGACCTGCGACAGCGGCACCACGGTCCCCTGGCGCGTGAACAGGTTGACGTCCTTCAGCGTATCGAGATCCAGACGCTCATCCGGCACGGCGCGGGCGACGATGTCGATCAGGTCTTCGCGCTCGCGCAGATGCGACATCGTCGCGCCGTTCATCACGGTCTGGGTCACGAACGCCACGTCGGCCGGCGCCAGGCCGAGCGCACGCGCCTTGTCCTGGTCGAGGTCCACTTTCAGGGTGCGAACCGGGTCGTTCCAGTCGAGCTGGACGTCGCGCACCTTCGGGCTCGACCTGACCACCGCTTCGACTTCACGCGCGATCGAACGAACGACCTGGGTGTCCGGACCGACGACGCGGAACTGGACCGGGAAGCCGACCGGCGGGCCGAGCTCCAGCCGCGTGACGCGGACCCACATCTGCGGGAACTGCTCGTCCACGCTCGCCATCAGGCGCGAGCGCACCCGCTCACGCGCCTCCATGTCGCGCGTCACGACGATGAAGGAAGCGTAGCCCGGGTTGGGCAGCTCCGGATCGAGCGAGAGATAGAAGCGCGGCTGGCCGGCACCGGTGTATGCGGTGAAGAACCGAATGTCCTCGTCCTTCGCCAGGACCGCCTCCATTTTCTTGACCTGCTCGGTCGTGGCGGCAAACGACGAGCCTTCCTTCAGGCGCAGCTCGACGACCAGTTCCGGCCGCGAGCTGTTGGGGAAGAATTGCTGCGGCACGAAGCGGCTGGCGAAGATCGCGACAGCCAGGGCGGCGACGGTGGCGCCGATGACCCACCAGCGCCGCTCGATGGCGAGGTCGATCCAGCCGCGCAGCTTGCGGTAGAACGGCGTGCCGTAAGGGTCAAATGCGGGGTCGCCGCCATGATGGTGCTTGCCGAAGTCCTTGGGCAGCATGATGACGGCGAGGTAGGGCGTGATAATCCCCGAAACGACCCACGAGAACAGCACCGCCGTGCCGACGATCCAGAAGATACCGCCCGCGTACTCGCCGGTAGTCGACTGGGAGAAGCCGATCGGCATGAAGGCGGCGACGGTGATCAGCGCGCCGGTCAGCCGGGGCATCGCGGTCGCTTCGTAGGAATAGGCCGCCGCTTTGAGGCGATCCCACCCTTCCTCCATCTTCACCACCATCATCTCGACGGCGATGATGCCGTCGTCGACCAGCAGGCCGAGCGCGATGATCAGCGAGCCGAGCGAGACGCGCTCCAGGTTCCAGCCCATCGCCAGCATCACGAGGGCGACCACGCCGAGTACGATCGGCACCGACAGGCCGACCACGATGCCGGTGCGCCAGCCGAGGCTGATCAGGCAGACCGCCAGCACGATGGCGAGCGCTTCCAGCAGCGAGCGTTCGAACTCCCAGATGGATTCGCTGACGACGGTCGGCTGATCGGCGACGCGCTCGAGCTCGACGCCGTAGGGCAGTTCGGTCTGCAACTTGGCGACCGCGCCCTCGATCGCCTTGCCGAGGTCGACGATGTTGCCGTCGTTGGTCATCGTGATGCCGAGCATCAGGACCTGCTGCCCGTTGTGGCGCACGGTGTAGGTCGGCGGATCTTCGTAGCCGCGCGTGATGGTCGTGAAGTCGCCGAGCTTGATCAGGCGGCCGCCGGCGGCGATCGGCACGTTGCGGATATCGTCCAGATTGGCGAACTGCCCGCTGACGCGCACCAGCACCCGGTCGCCGTGGGTGTCGATCGAGCCGCTCGACAGCACGCTGTTCTGGTTCCTCAGGCTCTCGGCGATCGCCAGCGGCGTGATGCCGAGGGCGGCCAGCCGCTGGTGCGAGAACTCGACGTAGACCTTCTTGGCCTGCTTGCCGTAGATGTCGATCTTCTTCACCATCGGCACCTTCAGCAGGCGGCGCTTGATGTCCTCGGATACGTCGGAAAGCTCCGCGAGGCTGACGCCGTCGCCCTTGACGGCATACAGCAGCCCGGTCACGTCGCCGAATTCGTCGTTGAAGATCGGGCCGATGACCCCTTCGGGCAGCTCGTTCTTGATGTCGCTGAACTTCTTGCGCGCCTGATACCACGCCTCCTGCTGATCCGCGTGCGAGGTGCCGCCGACCACCGTGATCAGCATGGCGCCGTAGCCCTGGCGCGCGTAGGTCTTGACCTTCTCGAAGTGGTCGAGCTGCTCGAATTTCTTCTCCATCCGGTTGAGCAGCTCGTCCTGGACCTGCTGCGCCGTCGCGCCGGGCCAGACCACCATCGCCGTCATCGACGGCACCGAGAAGTTCGGGTCTTCGAGCTGGCCGAGCTTGGTGAAGCCCAGCACGCCGCCGATGGCGATCGCGAGGATCAGGAAGAGCACGATGGCGCGATTGCCAAGTGCCCACTCGGTGAGGTTGAAGGATTTCATCGGGAAGCTTGCTTAGGGGTTTCAATGAGCACAGCCGAGGGCAGCGCGACCTTCAATCCCGGGCGCCATCTTCTGCACGCCGGCGGTGACGACCAGCTCGCCGGCCGGCGGGCCGGACACGAGCACCTCTTCGTTGCGATAGCCGTGCACGGCCACGTCGAGCAGGTCGACCGTGCCAGCGGGCTCGGTGCCCGCCTTGCGCACCACCCAGACCGCCGGCTGGCCGTTGCGCTGGGTCATTGCGCTGGCCGGGATCGCCGCGACCGGCGTTGCGCCGGCGGCGCGGTCGACCACCACCGTGGCGGTGGCGCCGAGCGGCAACTGGCGCGGGGTGGCGGGTTTCAGGCGCGCCCGGTAGGTCCGGGTCTGTGCCGCGGCCTGCGGCGACAGTTCGCGCAGGACGACGTCGAACTTCTGGTCCGGCGCGGTGGCCAGCCACGCCTTGTAGCGCGACCCCTTGAACGAGGCGAAGTGATCCTCGGGGACGTCGACCACGATCTCGGGTTCCGCCTGGCCGGCGATCGAGACGACCGGATGGCCTTCGGCGACCACCTGGCCCACCTCGAAGCGCACCGCGGTCACGACACCGGCGCGCGGCGCCCGCAGCACCGTGTACTTGAGCTGATTGCGCGCCAGTTCGAGTTCCCGGGCCGTGGCCTCGGCCGCCGCCTTGGAGGACTGCGCGCTGCTTTGCGCGCGTTCCTCGTCGGACTCGCTCACCGAACCATCGGTCTTCAGCGCGCCGAGGCGGTCGCGGTCCGACTCGGCCTGGCGCGCCTGCGCCGTGGCGGCGACCAGCTGCTGCCGCAGCGCTTCCTCGGCGAGCCGGTAGTCGGTGTCGTCGAGCACGGCGATCACGTCGCCCTCGCGCACGGTCTGGCCGACGTCGACACGCCGCTGGACGACCTTGCCGCCGACGCGAAAGGCCTGGTTCGACCTCGTGGCGCGATTGCACGGTGCCGACGTAGCGATTCGTCTCGTCGGCGCTGTCGTAACGGAGTTCGACGGTGCGAACGGCCCGAAGCACCTCGGCGGTCGGCTTGCCGGGGTTGCACGCGGCCAGCACCGCGGCGATCGGCACGGAGAGAAAGGCCGCGGGTGAGAGGTTTTCACGAGAGTTCCTCGTGGTGGCGACAGGTTTCAGGAATGCGGCGAACGCGCGGCGTTGGCGGCGCCGGCTGCGTGACCGGGTCGAACACCTGCCAGCCGCCGCCGAGCGCCTTGTAGAGCTGCACGCTGTCGAGCAGCAGTTGCGTGTGGCTGTCGTTGGCGCTGACGCGGACGACCAGGCGCTGGCGCTGCGCGTCGAGCAGGGGCAGCAGGTCGATCTGGCCGCGGTTATAGAGTGACTGCGCGCGGCCGAACGCCGCATCGGCCGATGCGGCAGCGGCGGCCAGCGTGTCGGCGCGTTGACGCTGGTTGCGGACCGCAACCAGCGCGTTCTCGACATCCTCGAGCGCGCGCACGATGGCGTCTTCGTAGCGCAGCACGGCTTCGGACTGACCGGCCTCGGCGATCTCGTTGATCGCCTGCGTCCGCCCGGCGTTGAAGATCGGCATCGCCAGCAGGCCGCGGCGTTCGTAAAGCGCGCGGCGCCCAGGCTGAAGTCGTTGACGTCGGCACTGCCGCGACCGAACAGCGCCCCGACGAACAGCCGCGGGAACCACTCCGCATAGGCCTGCTGCCGGCGCGCATTGGCGGCGTCGAGCTGCGCCTTCGCGGCGAGCAGATCGGGCCTGCGCTCGAGCAGCGCGGCGGGCTGGCCCGCGCGCGCCGGCGGACGGCGACCGGCGCGCCGCTCGACGGCGTGATGGTCGCGGCGTTGAACGCCTGGTCGCCGATCAGCACGGCGATGCGGTGGCGCGAAACGGCGACCGCCGTCTCGAGCGGCGGGATGGCCGCGCGGGCTTGCGACGCTTCGGTCTGCGCGCGCTCGACATCGAACGGCGTGGCGAGTCCGGCGCGTTGTCGGGCCGTGACGAGGCGCAGCGTCTCGTCCTGCGCCGCCGAGATGGCGCGCACGGTGTCGAGCTGGCGCGAGGCGCCGACCAGCGTGAAGTAGTTGGTCGCGACGTCGGTCAGTACCAGCAGGCGCACGCCGCGTGCGCCATGCTCGACGGCCAGGGCGTCCGCCTCGGCCGCCGTTGCGCCGGCGCGCAGGCGGCCGGACAGATCGATTTCCCACGACACGCCGACGCCGCCCCGGCAACGTCGGTATCGGGAAATGCCTGCCGCTTGATCGCGTCGTACCCGGTGCTGCGATGAAGTCCGCCACCGACGGCGCTGATGCTGGGCATCAGCCAGGGAACGGCTGATCGTGGCGCCGGCTCGCGCCGCGCGCACACGTTCGGCGGCGATCTTGACGTCGCGGTTCTCGCGCGCGGCGCGGCGAATCAGGTCCGTCAGCACCGGATCGTCGTAGCTCTCCCACCAGGCGACCTCGGGGTCGACGCGAAGTCGAGCCGCCGCGAACCGAGCGGGCACATCGACGGCGGGCGAGACGGGGTGGCACACCCCGCCAGCGCGAGCGCGAGCGACGCGGCGAGCAGCGCCTTCGGCGGTGCCGGCCCATCCACTGGGCGATTCGCCTTGAGACTGGTCCTCGAAGGGCTCGGATCTTGGAGAACAGGTAGCGGCATGGGTCGCTGACAAGAATGTCGATGTGTCACCAGCGTATCCAACGGCTTGATCAAAGTCGTCAGTGAAGCGTCGGCGTTCGGTCGCCGTTTTGTGAGCGTAAGCAAAGCAAGCCGCGGCGACACCATCGAAATCTTCAGAAGTACCAGGACAAGCTCAAAGTTCCGACGGGTCTGCCGCTCTGGTTTCGAACGTCTTGGTGAAGTACGTTCTACCGAGGAAGAAG
>CAWGLO010000002.1:0-665912 GCA_963823455.1 uncultured beta proteobacterium | reverse complement strand
GTAGGGCGGGCCGTGCCCGCCGATCCCCTACTCGCCGAACGCCGCCCCGGACGCGCGGCGGACGTTGTCTCCGCCCCAATCCTCGGGATAGATGCCGCGTTTCGCAATAGCGGCGGAAGGTGGAATACGGCCAATCCGCCGCGCGGGCGGCGTGGCCGTGCCTGACCGGGTTCCAATGGATGTAATCCGCGTGGCGCGAGAAATCCGCGTCGTCGCGGATCAGGTGCTCCCAGAACCGATCCTGCCACAGGCCGGCATTCCGACCCTCGTTTCCCGCCGCCACGGCCTGGCTCGTGAGCCGCTTCACGGCCGACCAGCGCGAGGAGAAATCCGCGTCGTCCGGCGGCAGCGTCCACAGGCAATGCAGGTGGTCCGGCAGCAGCACCCAGGCATCGACCCGGAACGGTTGCGCCGCGCGCACCCGCGCGATCGCCTCGCGCAGCGCCCGGCGCACGGGTTCGGCTGGTGAGCACCGGCCGGCGCCCTCGCGCGACGACGGTGAAGAAATAGGTGCCGCCCGCGACCCGGGCGCGCCGGTAGTTCGGCATGGGGCGTACGAATGTGGACCGGCGGACACGGTCCGCCCTACGGCATCGATCCGCTGCGCGATTCGTAGGGCGGGCCGTGCCCGCCGAAAAAAGGCCTACGACTTGTCGCCGGCCAGCCAGCGGTAGACGAATCCGCCCAGCACGCCGCCGACGATCGGCGCCACCCAGAACATCCACAGTTGCGCCACCGCCCAGTCGCCGACGAACACCGCGACGCCGGTGCTGCGCGCCGGATTGACCGAGGTGTTGGTGACCGGAATGCTGATGAGGTGGATCAGGGTCAGGGCGAGGCCGATGGCGATCGGGGCGAAGCCCTGGGGCGCACGCTTGTCCGTCGCGCCCATGATGATGAAGAGGAACATGAAGGTCATCACGATCTCGCACACCAGCGCCGCGAAAGCGGAATAGCTGCCGGGCGAATGCTCGCCGTAGCCGTTGGAGGCGAAGCCGCCGGAGAAGCTGAAGCCGGCCTTGCCGCTGGCGATGAGGTAGAGGATGAATCCGGCCGCGATGCCGCCCGCCACCTGGGCGATGATGTAGGGCGCCAGTTCCTTCGCCGGGAAGCGGCCGCCGGCCCAGAGGCCGAAGGAGACCGCCGGGTTGAGGTGGCAGCCGGAGATGTGGCCGATGGCGTAGGCCATCGTCAGCACCGTCAGGCCGAACGCCAGGGATACGCCGACGAAGCCGATCCCCAGGTTCGGGAAACGCCGCCGCCAGGACCGCGCTGCCGCAGCCGCCGAGCACCAGCCAGAACGTGCCGATGAACTCGGCACCTGTCTTTTGCGCCATTGTTGCCATTTTCGTGCCTCCCTTCTTATTGAACAGAACAACACCGACATTCTATCCGACTATGCCGGGTCGATCGGATGAGCCGGCGGGCACGGCCCGCCCTACGGGGTCGTCGCCCTTGCGCGGCGCGCCGGGCCGGCGGGCATGGCCCGCCCTACGGGGTCGTTGCAATGTTGCGGTGCGTAGGGCGGGCCGTGCCCGCCAAGACACTGCGCGATGGGGCGGCTCAGGGGGCGAGTCGCGCGACCAGGGCATCGAGGTACGCGGCGGCCTGCGGCGAGCCTTCCGCCGGCGCCCAGGGCGCCAGTTCCGCCGCACCCAGGGGCAGGAAAGGGCCGGCCTTGGCCTCGAACATGACGGTGCCCGGTTCGAGGGCGAACAGGGTGTGGTAGCGGCCGTGGGGAATGTCGATGCCGACGCAGTCGCCGCCCGGCGCCAGCAGCGCCGCCTGCGTCACGTTGCCCGATTCGTCGAACAGCACCGCGCCCAGCCTGCCGCGCAGCACGATGATGGTCTCGTCCTTGGCCGGATCGAGGTGGCGATGGGGCCGCACGTAGGATCCGGGCTCGATGGCATTGAGCAGGCGGTGGCAGGCATCGCCGTCCTGGCGGTGGAAGTTGTGATTGCGGCGGCGGCGCGGGCTGGCGCGGGCCGCGTCGGATACGCCGGCGAGGAGGTCGGCGTCGATCAGGGTGGCGGGGTTCATGGCGATTGGGCGCAGGCAGAGAGCGAAGTGTACGCCAGCCGCGACGGCGCAGGATCAGCGCGGCGTCGCGAGCGAGGTTTCCTGGGCCGCGCGGCGGATCGCCTCCACCGCCGGGTGGCGGATGCGGCGCTCGTGGGAGATGGCGTAGAACTGCTCGCGCACCTCCGGCAGCGTGCCCACCGCCACGGCTGCGTACTGGGACCGGAGGTCTTCGGCGAGCGCCGCCGGCGCCGGGAACAGCCCCATGCCGTGGCGGGCGAAGGTCTTGAGCAGGGCCGTGTCGTCGAATTCGGCGACGATCTGCGGCCGGATGCCGCGCGCCTGCAGCCAGGCCTCGAGCCTGCCGCGCAGGGCGCCGTTGCGCGTCGGCAGCAGCAGCGGCGCGCGCTCCAGGCTGCCGGGGAAGCCGCTGCGATATTTCGCCGCCAGTTCCGCCACGCCGAAGATCGCCACCTCGCCCTCCCCCAGCCCGTGGCTGAATACCCGCACGCCGCCGCCGGCGCCGGCGGGCCGGTCGGCGAGCACGACATCCAGCTTGTGCAGCGCCAGTTCGGCCAGCAGCACGTCGAACTTGCCCTCGTGGCAGGTCAGGCGCACTCCCTGGGGCAACTGCAGCGCGGCTTGCAGCAGGCGATAGGCGACCAGCTTGGGCACGGCATCCGAGATGCCCACGGTGAGGCGCAGGCTGCGCTCGCCGGCCCCGCTTTCGATCGATTCGCGCAACTGCTCGCCCAGCAGGAAAATCTGATCGGCATAGCCGAGGGCGGCCCGCCCGGCCTCGGTGAGGGCCAGCCGCCGCCCTTCCGGCACGAACAGGGCGGTGCCGAAGTCGCGCTCCAGCAGCGCGAGCTGGCCGCTGATGGTCTGCACCGTCACGCCGAGGCGTTGCGCCGCCCGGGTGATCGTTCCTTCCTTGGCCACCACCCAGAAGTAGAGCAGATGGCGATAGTTCAGTCCGTACGCCTGCATGTTTCGAGATTTCCGAGAATTTCCTTCGAGTGAATTCGCTTTTTCCTGAACGGCTTCGCGCCTAGATTGTGCTCTCGCAAGCGTTTGCTTGCTCACAGCGAGGAAATCGACATGGATCTGCAATACCGCGAACACGACTGCGCACGCCGGGAGAAGCGCCGCGCCGGCTGGCTGCGCGCCTACCCCGCCAACGGCCCGAAGGCGATGGCGCGACTGCTGGTGGTGACGCTGCTCGCCGACGGCCTGCTGCAGGCGCGCGAGCTGGAACGTCTTGCCCGCGCCAACGCCTACGCCCGCCTCGGCATGACGCAGGCCGAGTTCATGCAGGTGCTGTTCGAGTTCTGCCAGGACATGCTGACCCGTGCTCCGCGCAGCGCCGACGGGCACTGCGAGCTGGCGCCCGAACCGATGGCGCTGATGCTGGCGGAGATCACCGATCCATGGCGCCGCCGCGAGTTGATGCGGCTGATGATCGAGGCCATCCGCGCCGATGACCGCGTCGCCCGCGGCGAGTCGGTGGCGTTCTGGCAGGCGCTCGATGCCTGGGGCATGACGCTGTCGGACGTGGTGCCCTCCCTGCCCGCCGCCGGCCCGGCGAAGGCGCAGCCGAACGCCGCGCACCAGCACGCGGGGCATTGGCGCATGCGGCGCCTGGCGGCGCGCCCCGCAGCGCGGGACTCGCGTTCCATCTTCCGCGAGTGAGGCGGCGACGGCCCCCGCGCCGCAACCGGCCCGCGCCCGCCGCCGGGCGGCTCGCTCGCCGCATTGCGCTGCCTCTCGATGCGGGTGGAGAATGCGGGGCGCGCCCGCAGCGGGGCGTTCGGACGATCGAGGAGAGGAGCGCAATGCCCAGGCACTGGCTGCAGGTCAAGGGGGACCCCATGGTGCGCGAATTCCTGTTCGCCCAGCAGCGGGTGGACAGCCTGTTCGATACGCAGATCGACCGCGTGCATGACATCGTCACCACGCTGCTGACGTCCAAGGGGGTGTTCCACGCCAAGATCCACTACTCGTCGAGCCAGTTGAGCTGCTGGTTCTGCGACGACGTGTACCGCTATCGCATCTACGTGCGCGAGGAGGTGCTGGATCCGGGCTTCCTCGACCAGTTTCGCGACCAGACCCTCCAGCACCTGAAGCCGCTGCTCGACGACGAGGCTCTGGCGCGGATCCTCGGGGAGTTCCGCCGCCTGCGCCTGACCGACGAAACCATCTATCTGCGCAATGCCTCGATCAACCGGGTGAGCGGCATGATCGGCATGACCTTCTCGTGCGACGGCACCCACTACATCGATCACGGCACCTTCTTCGAGCGGCTGGAAAGCTTCGGCAAGGATCTCGCCCTGGCACGGACGTAGGGGAGGACGGCGGGCACGGCCCGCCCTACGGGGTCGATTGCCCTTGCGCGCTTCGTGGGCGGCCGCGGCCGCCGGGCGCGCTCGAGCGTCCCGGCGCGCTTCGTAGGGCGGCCCATGGCCGCCGAGCCACCTGGCGGGCACGGCCCGCCCTACGGGATCGTTGCCCTGCGCGCTTCGTAGGGCGGCCCATGGCCGCCGGGCCACGCTGGCGGGCACGGCCCGCCCTACGGGGTCGATTGCCCTCGTGCGCTTCGTAGGGCGGCCCATGGCCGCCGGGCCACGCTGGCGGGCACGGCCCGCCCTACGTGTAGAGGACTTCCACGTTGCCCTTGCTCAGCCAGTCGCGCAGGCCGGCGAGGAGCTGGTCGTCGAGCCGCACGCGCCAGGCATCGCGCAGCGGCAGCTCGCACTCGGCGACCGCGTTGCGGTAGCGCACCCGCACCGGGCACGGGCCGTCGCGGAACGGCGCCAGCATGGCGTGCAGCTTCTCCGCCGCGGCGTTGCCGCCGCCGGCCTGCTTCACCTCGCCGTTGAGGGAGAGCTTGAGCGCCTTGGCGAAGCGGCCGCGCGCCTCGCCGAGCGTCAGCAGCCGGTCGGCGGTGATGCGCAGGCCGCCGGAGTAGTCGTCGTGCTGCACCTTGCCCTCGACCAGCAGCAGCTCGTCCTCGCGGATCTTGCCGCGCTCGGCCTCCCACAGTTCGTTGAACACCGACACTTCGAGTTGCGTGGTGGCGTCGTCGAGCATGACGATGGCCATCTTGCCGCGCCGGGTCATCTGGGTGCGCGTGCTGAGGCACCACGCCGGCCAGTCAGCACCGGCTCGCGCTGCGGTTCCAGTTGTCCGAGGCGGCGCTTGACGAAGGCGGCCAGTTCGTCGCGCATACTCGTTGTAGGGGTGGCCGGAGAGGAAGAAGCCGAGCGCCTGCTTCTCGTTGAGCAGTCGCTCGCGCTCCGCCCCAGCGCGGCACTTCGACGTAGTGCGGTCGCGGCGCCGCGCCCGTCGCCGCCGCAGGTCGAACAGGCCGCCCTGATGCGCATTGCGCTCGGCCTGCTCGGCGGCTTCGAGCGCGACGCCGACCGAGGACAGCAGCTTGTGGCGATGGTCGTCGAGGCGTCGAAGGCGCCGGCGCGGATCAGCGCCTCGATGACGCGGCGATTGACCACGCGCTTGTCCACGCGGCGGCAGAAGTCGAACAGATCGGTGAACGGCCCGCCCTCGGCGCGCGCCTTGAGAATGGCGCCGAGCGCCGACTCGCCGGTGCCCTTGATGGCGCCCAGGCCGTAGCGGATGGTCTTGCGGTCGACCGGCTGGAAGCGCACAGCCGCCGTGGTTGATGTCGGGCGGCAGGAAGTCGATGCCGTTGTCGATGGCGTCCTGGTAGAAGAACTGCACCTTGTCGGTGTTGGCCATTTCCGACGACAGGGTCGCCGCGATGAAGGCCGACGGGTGATGGTGCTTGAGCCAGGCGGTCTGGTAGGCGACCAGCGAGTAGGCGGCGGCGTGCGACTTGTTGAAGCCGTAGCCGGCGAACTTCTCCATGGTGTCGAAGATCTCGTTGGCCAGCGCCTCGCCGATGCCGTTGCTCCTCGGCGCCGTCGACGAAGATGGCGCGCTGCTTGGTCCATCTCCTCCGTCTTCTTCTTGCCCATGGCGCGGCGCAGCAGGTCGGCGCCGCCGAGGCTGTAGCCGGCGATGACCTGCGCCGTCTGCATCACCTGCTCCTGGTACACCATGATGCCGTAGGTGTTCGACAGCACCTTCTCCAGGTTCGGGATGCGGAGTAGGTCGACGCGCTCGCGGCCGTGCTTGCGGGCGATGAAGCTCGGGAATGTCCTCCATCGGCCCCGGCCGGTAGAGCGCGTTCAGGGCGATCAGGTCTTCGAGGCAGTCGGGCCTGGCGCTGCACCAGCGTGTCCTTCATGCCGCCGGATTCGAACTGGAACACCGCGGTGGTGTTGGCGTTCTTGAAGACGTGGTCGTAGGTCGGGCGGTCGTCGAGCGGCAGCGTCTCCAGGTTGACGTCGGCGCCCTCGACGCTTGCGCGCGAACTCGACCGCCTCGTCGAGGATGGTCAGCGTGCGCAGGCCGAGGAAGTCGAACTTGACCAGGCCGCGCCTTCTCGACGTCGTCCTTGTCGAACTGGCTCACCGTGGTCGACGCCGCCGTCGGCCGAATAGAGCGGGCAGAAGTCGGTGAGCTTGCCCGGCGCGATCAGCACGCCGCCGGCGTGCATGCCGACGTTGCGCGTCAGGCCCTCGAGCTTCAGCGCCAGTTCCCACAGCTCGCGCAGCCTTCCTCCTCGCTCGATGCGCTGCGCTGATCGCCGGCTCCTTCTCCCGCGCCTTCTCCAGCGTGATGCCGAGCTCGTTGGGAATCAGCTTGGCGAACTGGTCGACGAAGTTGAAGCCGCAGGTCGAGCACGCGGCCGACGTCGCGGATCACCGCCTTGGCCGCCATGGTGCCGAAGGTGGCGATCTGCGACACGGCGTGGGCGCCGTACTTCTCCTTCACGTACTCGATGACGCGGTCGCGGCCGTCCTGGCAGAAGTCGATGTCGAAGTCGGGCATCGACACCCGCTCCGGATTGAGGAAGCGCTCGAACAGCAGGTCGTAGCGGATCGGGATCGAGGTCGGTGATGCCGCAGCGAATAGGCGACCAGCGAACCGGCGCCGGAGCCGCGCCCCGGGCCGACCGGCACGCCGTTCTTCTTCGCCCAGTTGATGAAGTCGGCGACGATCAGGAAGTAGCCGGGGAAGCCCATCTGCTGGATGGTCTTGATCTCGAATTCCAGCCGCTCGACGTACCGCGGCCGCTTCGCTTCGCGCTCTGCGGCGTCGGGGAAGAGATGCAGCAGGCGCTGTCTCGAGGCCCGGCGCGCGGCCTGCTGCGCCAGGTAGTCGTCGAGCGAGACGCCGTCCGGCGTCGGGAAACTGCGGCAGCCGGCTCTTGCCCAGTTCCACCGACAGGTTGCAGCGCCTGGCGATCTCGACCGAGTTCTCCAGCGCCTCGGGCAGGTCGGCGAACAGCTCCGCCATCTCGGCCTGCGTCTTGAAGTACTGCTCCTCGGTGAAGTTGCTTCGGCCGGCGCGGATCGGCCAGCACGTAGCCCTCGGCGATGCAGACGCGCGCCTCGTGCGCCTTGAAGTCGTCGCGATCGAGGAACTGCACCGGATGCGTCGCCACCACCGGCAGGTCGAGCTTCGCCGGCCAGCGCCACCGTCTGCGGCGATCAGCGCCTCCTGCTGCGGCTGGCCGTGGCCGTGCAGGCGCTGCAGCTTCGAGGTAGTAGCTGTCCGGGAAACCAGCCGCGCCCAGTCGCGCGCGCCGTCTCCGCCGCCTTGTCGGCTTGCCGGCCAGCAGCCACTGGCCGACATCGCCCAGACTGGGCGCCGGACAGCGCGATCAGGCCGGTGTTGTCGCCGTTGGCGATGGCGGCGCGGGCGATTTCGGCGCGGCCGTGGCGGCGCGGCAGCCAGATAGGCGCGGTCAGCAGTTCGCACAGGCGCAGATAGCCGGCGCGATTCTTCGCCAGCAGCAGCAGGCGCGCGTGCGCCGTCGCCGCGCTGGGGTCGGCGTCGTCGTCGGCGATCCAGACGTCGCAGCCGATGATCGGGCTTGACGCCCGTGCCGCGCGCCGCCGGTGTAGAACTTGACCATGCCGAACAGGTTGGCGAGGTCGGTCAGCGCCAGCGCCGGCATGCCGTCGGCGGCGGCCCGCTCGATGGCGGCGTCGAGGCGGGTCAGGCCGTCGGTGATCGAGTATTCGCTGTGCAGGCGGAGATGGACGAAGGCGGGTGCAGGCATGGCGCGGATTTTACCCGCCGCCCCGTACAAAGCACATCAGCGCGGCGCCGTAGCATCGACGCGGCCGCGCCGCGGCGCGCTGCGGAAAGCCGCGCCAGTCAAGGCTTTGCGCGCGCAAAGTGCGGCAGTCGAGCGTCAGCGAATCGCACAGGCGTGCGCAGACAGCGCCGCGCGGGCTCGGCCGCCGCGGCGCAACCGATATGGCTGCCAGGAGTCCGTTTGGCGGGCATGTGTCCGCTTGGTCAGACCACCATGGAACTTATCGCCGTCATCGCCGCCCTGGCGTTCATCGCCGCCGTGCCCACCGCCCTCTATCTGCGCTTTGCGGTTTCGGACGAATAATCAGGCACTGAACGCGACAAGGGGCGGCCGATGGCCGCCCCTTGTCGTTTGCGGCATCAGCCGGAGAAGCCCACTTCTTGTGGCTGCCGTCGCAGAACGGCTTGTTCTTGCGGGCGCCGCAGCGGCACAGCCAGCACTGCGTGGTGGTCGCAGCGACTTCGCCGAAGGCGTCGCGCACGGCTGAGCGGTCCATCGACCTGCGCCGGGCCGTCCTTGAAGACCGTCAGGCGCAAGCTGCCGGCGGCGATCGCTGCAGTGTCGGTCTCGCCGCATGCGCCTTCCTCGCTAAACCCGATTCCGCGGTGGCTGTTGTCGCAGAACGGCTTGTTCTTGCTGGCGCCGCAGCGGCACAGGGCGACCCGGGTCTCCCCGGAGAGCAGATCGCCGTCGGCGTCGCAGACCTCGATGTCCCCGCCGATTAGATCGGCCCGTCGGCGACGATGCGCGCCTCGTTGGCATCGGGCACCGGCAGGCAATCGGCGCCGTCGTCGCGGCGCACGCCGAGCGCACCGGAGGGGCAGCGCGCGATGACGGCGATGATCCTGTCCGCCGCCGCCTGATCCGGCTGTATCCAGGGCTTGGCGTCCGGATTGAACACCTGCGGCAGGCCGCCCACGCACTCGGCGGCATGGATGCAGCGCCGGCTGTCGAAGCTCACCACCACGCCCGAGCCGCGGTATTCGCTGGTATCGCTCATGTTGTTCTCCTCGTTTGGGTTGGGAGGTCGATTGTATGCCGGCGTGCCGCGGCCGCGTGCGCCGCGTCACTGCGCCGCCAGGCGCCTGCTCACGTGCGTCAGGCGCGCTGCCAGCGCCGCCACGCTCGCCTGCTGCCGCTCGTCCTTGAGCGCGCCGGAAGCGTCGAACGCCTCGTGGGCGCGGGACAGGGCGAACTGCTCCGCCAGCACCAGCACGCCCAGGCTCTGCAGGATGGCGCGCACATGGACCAGGCCGCGCAGGCCGCCCAGCGCGCCGGGGGAGGCCGCCAGCAGCGCCGCCACCTTGTTCTGGTAGGGCACCGTGCCGCTCTCGCCGGCGTGGGGACGCGAGATCCAGTCCAGCGTGTTCTTGAGCAGCGCCGACACCGACCCGTTGTTCTCCGGCGAGACGATGAGCAGCGCGTCGTGCTCGCGCAACAGGCGCTTCAGTTCGAGGGCGTTGCCCGGCACGCCCTGGGACGCTTCGAGATCGCCGTCGTAGAGCGGAAGCGCATAGTCGCGCAGGTCGATGAAGGTGGGCCGGGCGCCGGCCTCGCGCAGCGCGGCAGCGGCGACGCGGGCCAGTTTCTTGTTGAGCGAGTCTTCGCGGGCACTGCCGGCGAAGGCGAGGATTTTCGGCTGCATGGGCGGCTCCCCGGTGCGTGAGAAGGTGCAGTCTAACCGGCGCCGGCACCGAACGGGCGGCGCCGGCCCGCGACCGATGCGGCCCCCTACGCGCGGCCGCGCAGATGCTGCAGCGTGACCTGGGCGACGCGCTTGCCGTATTCGTGCGCCGTGGCGAGGTCGCCCGCCGGCGGCGCCACGTCGGGGCCGACGTCGGCATCGGATTGCGCCATGGCTCCGATGAAGGAGCCCATGCGGTTGAGGTCGTTGCGCTGCGCCTTGGAACTGTTGGCGGGAAGCATGCCGGTGCCGACCCAGATCATGCCGTGCTGCATCGCCAGGGTGACGAAGTACATCAGGGTGTTGTACTTGTCGCCATTAAGCGAGGCGGAGTTGGTGAAGCCGCCGGCGATCTTGTCTTTCCAGGCCTGGGCGGCCCAGGGCTTGGAACTGGCGTCGGCGAACTTCTTGAAGTCGCCCGAGGCGCCGCCCATGTAGGTGGGGGCGCCGAAGAGGATGGCGTCGGCGGCAGCGAGGTCGTCCCAGTGCTTGTCCACGTCGGCCACCGCAATCAGTTGGGCGGTGGCGCCGGCAACGGCGGCGGCGCCCTCATGCACCGCCTGCGCCTGTTTCGCCGTATGGCCGTAGCCCGAGTGGTAAACGATTGCGATCTTTGCCATGTCGTGTCTCTCCTTGCTTGGTGGGTGAAAGGGTAGTGCGGCGGGCACGGGCGCCCTACGTTCGAGCTTGATGTTGTGCGGCGGGCGCGGCCCGCCCTACGGGGGCGATTCGCGGCGGTGTCTTTCGTAGGGCGGGCCGTGCCCGCCGCTCAGGGCAGGTCGAACAGAAGCACTTCGGCTTCCGCGTCGCCGCCGGCGATCTCGATGCGCGACTCGTCGCGCAGTTTGATGCCGTCGCCTGCCCCCAGCGCCGTGCCGTTCACCGCCGCGGCGCCGCGCACGACGTGCAGGTAAGCATGCCGCCCGGGGGACGGCGCATGCTCCACGCGCTCGCCCGGGGCCAGCACGGCGGCATAGACGCCGGCATCCTGGCGGATGGTCAGGCTGCCGTCGCGGCCGTCGCCGGAGGCCACCAGCCGCAGGTGTCCGCGCTTTTCCTCGGGCGCGAACGCCTTCTGCTCGTAGCTCGGCGCGATGCCCCTGACGTCGGGCACGATCCAGATCTGCAGCAGATGCACCGGCTTCGTCGCGCGAGGGATTGAACTCGCTGTGCAGGACGCCGCGTGCCGGCGCTCATGCGCTGCACCTCGCCGGGCCGGATCACCGTGCCGTTGCCCATCGAGTCCTTGTGTTCGAGGGCGCCATCGAGCACGTAGGTGATGATCTCCATGTCGCGGTGGGCGTGCGTCCCGAAGCCGTTGCCGGGCGCCACGAAGTCCTCGTTGATGACGCGCAGGGCGCCGAAGCCCATGTGCTCGGGATCGTGGTAATCGGCGAACGAGAAGGTGTGGTAGGTGTCCAGCCAGCCGTGGTTGGCATGGCCGCGGTCACCGGCGCGGCGGATCTCGACCATGTTTGCCTCCTGTGTTCGAAGATTTCGATGAACGGTGTTCAACGTCATGATCCATAATAGGGGCGGAGCACTCGACATAAAAGCGACGATTTTTGATGTGATCGTTCAATTTTTTTCAACATGAAGATTTCCCTCGAAGCGCTGCAGATCCTGGACGCCATCGACGCCCGCGGCAGCTTCGCCGCCGCTGCCCAGGCCCTGTTCCGGGTTCCCTCCGCCCTCACCCACGCCGTGAAGAAACTGGAAGAGGACCTCGGCGTCGTCCTCTACGTGCGCCAGGGACGTCGCGCCCTGCTGACGCCGGCGGGCCGCATGCTGCTCGACGAAGGGCGCCACCTGCTGCGCGCCGCGGGCGACCTGGAGTGCCGGGTCAAGCGCGTGGCCACCGGCTGGGAGAGCGAACTGCGCATCGCGGTGGATGCCATCATCGACTGCGCGGCGCTGCTGCCGCTGCTGGAAGAGTTCTATCGCCAGCCCTCCGGCACGCGCCTGCGCCTGTCCTACGAGGTGCTGGGAGGCTGCTGGGATGCCCTGCAGACCGGGCGCGCCGACCTCGCCATCGGCGCCCCGGGCGACCCGCCCTCCGGCGGCGGCTTCAAGACGCGGCCTTTCGGCACCGCGGAGTTCGTGTTCGCCGTGGCGCCCGGCCACCCCCTGGCGGTGGCCGCGGAACCGATCGCGCCCAGCCTCATCCAGCAGCATCGCGCGGTCGCCCTGGCCGACACGTCGCGCCAGTTGCTGGCGCGCAGCAGCGGCCTGCTCTCGGGCCAGGACGTGCTCACGGTGCCCGATCTGGCGGCCAAGGTGGCGGCTCAGGTGGCGGGAATCGGCGTCGGCTACCTGCCGGCGCGCATCGCCCGCGGCGAGGCCGCAGCCGGACGCCTGGTGCTGCGCGAGGTGGCGGAGCCGAAGCCGGACGCGCCCATGCACCTGGCGTGGCGCCACGAGCACCGGGGCAAGGCTCTCGACTGGCTGGTGGAGCGGCTGCAGGAGGAGTCCCTGCGGCGCGCCCTGCTCGGCCTGCCGCCGCCCGTGGCACCGAACCGGGCGGCAGGCGTGAAACTGCGACGCGGTTAACGTGAAAGTCGCGCCAGCGACTCTCGAAGCTTCCCTCGCCCGCCGGGAGAGGGGCTGGGGGTGAGGGAAACGGTCATGGCGAGGCCTTTCACTATTTCGGGGTGGCCGGCGTTCCATGACCGTTAGCTATTTCTTCTCCAGCGCCTCCCGCTCCAGCAGCAGGTAGGTGTTGTAGGCGTTGCGCCGGTTGGCGTCGGCGAAGGCCGGCAGGGTTTCGAACTCGGACCAGTCGGTCTTGGCGTAGGCCTCGTCGAAGGGCGTGAATTCGGCCACCGCCTTGCCCATGCGGGCGCGCAGGTGGAGGAGGTAGTCGCGGGTGAGCTTCAGGTCCTGGGCCGGCTGATCGGAGTGGGCGCCGTGGCCCGGCACCAGCACTTGCGGCCGCAGCGCGGTCAGCTTGTCCAGCGAGCCGAGCCAGGCGCGGCTGTCGGCGTCGCCGACGAAGGGCACGCGGTCCTTGAACACCAGATCGCCGGCGAACAGCACCAGGTCTTCCACCACCAGCAGCGCCATGTCCTCCGCCGAATGCGCGGGCCCGACGTGGCGCAGCAGGAAATGCAGGCCGCCGAAAATGAAGTCGGTGTCGCCGGCCAGCCAGACGTGCGCCGGGACGATGCGGAAGTCATCGCCGATCCACGGCGCCAGCGCTTCGCGCCGCTGCTTCAGGCGCTCCTGCACGCCGTCCGAGCGCAGCACGTCCTGGCCGCGCTCGTGCGCCCAGATCTTGGCGCCGGCCTCCTCGAACACCTGCAGGCCGTAGTAGTGGTCGGCATGGTAGTGGGTGACGACGACGATCTTGATCGGCTTGTCGGTCACGCGGCGGATCAATTCCAGGAGCTTGCGCGCCAGCGGCCGCGTGCCCAGGGCGTCCACCACCAGCACGCCTTCATCCGTGACGACGAAGCCGGCGTTGGACATGAAGCCCTGATTCTCGGCCGAAACGGCGCCGGTCTGGCCCTGCACGTACCAGGTGTGCTCGCCCACCCGCAGCGCCTGCATCGGCACCGTGGCCGGGGATTCCGCGGCCGACGACGATGCGGCCGCGAGCCAGGCAAACAGAAACAAAAACGTGCGCACTGCGTCCTCCTTTCCGTTCAGCGCGGGAGCATAGCCGAGCGCCGATCCGGCGGCGACGGATTGACCCGATTTCCGCGGCCGCGTAGATTCCATCGCTGCCGCCCAGCCCGGAGTCCGTTCCCGATGCATCGTTTTTCCCTTCCGATCCTTGCAGCGCTCCTTCTCGCCGCCTGCGGTCAACTCCCTTCCCCGCCGCCGCAAAAACCGGCCGCCGCCGCGCCCGGCGTGTTCGACCCCCAGCTCAAGGCGCTGGACAAGGCCAAAGGCGTGGAGCAGACCCTGGCCGACCAGGCCGAAGCCCAGCGCAAGTCGATCGAGGAGGCGGAGAGGCGCTGAATCCCGGCGGCGTCCCGTCCTATGCCGCGTCGATCCAGTCGATGATCGCCTGCCACTGTTCCAGGTCCTTCTCCGCGCGCGAGGGCGGCAGGTCGAACAGGGTCAGGCCGTGGGCCGCGGCCTGGACGTAGAGCTGCGTGTCGCGCAGATAGGTCAGCACCGGCAGATCGTAGTTTTCCAGGAAGCGCTCCAGCTCGTGGGCGGAGCGGGTGCGCGGATCGACGCGCATGCCGACGATGGCCACCCGGATCTCGCCCTGGCGGATCGCCTTCTCCTGCGCCAGGGCGTCGAGAAAGCCGCCGGTGGCGAGGATGTCGAACAGCGAAGGCTGCAGCGGCACCAGCACCTGCGTCACCCGCTTCAGCACGGCGGCAAGCTTCTTGCCGTGGAGTCCGGCGGGCGAGTCGAGCACGGCGTGGGTGGTGTCCCTGGGCGGACGCGCCAGCTTGCCGGGATCGGAGCGATCCACCTCCCAGCCGCGGATCGCGGGCAGGCCCAGGGGGCGCAGCCGCAGCCACTGCTGCGCCGCCTGCAGGCGATCGATGTCGCCCAGCATCACGCGCCGCCCGGCGCGCGCCAGATGGCCGGCCAGGTTGGTCGCCAGCGTGGTCTTGCCGGAACCGCCTTTGGGGTTGGCGACGAGGATGGACCGCATCGGCGGAATCTAGCACAGCGCCATCGCGGCGGGTGCGGACGCCGGAATTGCGGCACAATTGCCGCCACCAACAACAAACAGTGCGATGGAGGGAATGATGTCGGGCAAGCTCGGCTGGCAAGGCCGTTTCTACGAGGATTTCAAGATCGGCGACGCTGTACCAGCACCCGCTGGGACGCACCGTCCTGGAGGTGGACAACTCCTGGTTCACGCTGCTGACGCAGAACACCGCGCCGATCCACGTGGACCGCCATTACGCCGCCCAGACGCCGTGGCGACGGCCGCTGGTGGATTCCACCTTCACCCTGGCACTGATCACCGGCCAGAGCGTCACCGACGTATCGCAGAATATTTTCGCCAACCTGGGCTGGGACGAAGTGCGCCTGCCGGCGCCGGTGTTCGACGGCGATACCCTCTACTCGCAGTCGGAGGTGCTGGACAAGCGCGAATCGCAGTCGAACATCGACGTCGGCATCGTCCGCGTCAAGACCACGGGCTACAACCAGGACGGCGAGGTGGTGATCACCTTCATCCGCACCATGATGGTGTACAAGCGCGGGCACCAGCCCTTGGTCAAGCGCCTGCGGCCGCACGCCGACGAGAACCACCAGTGAGCGCCATCGTGCTTCGTAGGGCGGCCCGTGGCCGCCGCATCGAACCTGGCGGGCACGGCCCGTCCCTCGGCCCGCGTCGCCGCGGACCGGCGCGTCACTTCTGCGCCGCGGTCTTTTTCGCCTGTTCGATCGCCTGGTAGCGCTCCTGATCCGCGGCGAGGATCTTGGCGCGTTCCTCCTCGCTCAGCGGCTTGCCGCGCTCGCGCTGCAGCGCCGGCACGATGTTCACCTTGGGCGGCACGTCGCGGCCGTCGGTGGCCATCCATTCCTTGATCTTCGACTGCGGCACGCCGGAGACGGCGGACGCCGTTCTCCACGAACCGTTCCTGCGCCTTGCGGATTTCACCCTTGAGATACGCCGCCTGCGCCGGCGTGTAGGCCTGTTCCTTCGACAACCCCTGCGCCTGGGCCTGCATGCTGCAGGCGAGCGCGGCGGCGAATACCATTGCTGCTTTCCACGACATCGTTTCGACCCTGTTTTCTGATTTCCTCCGGCATGGTAAACGCGCCGGATCCCGTTATGGTAACAATACGGTGGAGCCGGTGGTCCTGCGCGCCTCGAGGTCGATCTGGGCCTGGGCCGCATCCTTCAGGGCGTAGGTCTGATTGACCGCGATGCGGACCTTGCCCGACGAAGCCACGATCTCGAACAACTCGCCCGCCAGCGCCTCCAGGTCGGCGCGCTTGGCGACGTAGTGCATCAGCGTCGGCCGCGTCACGAACAGCGAGCCCTTCTGCGACAGCAGCAGCAGATCGAGCGGCGGCACCGGGCCGGAGGCGTTGCCGAAGGTCACCATCATGCCGAGCGGCCGCAGGCAGTCGAGCGAGCCGGTGAAGGTGTCCTTGCCGACGCCGTCATACACCACTGCGCACGCCTTCGCCGCCGGTGATCTCGCGCACCCGCTGCACGAAATTCTCGCGCGTGTAGATGATGACGTGATCGCAGCCGTGGGCGCGTGGCAAGTTGCGCCTTGGCCTCCGAGGACGGTGGTGCCGATCACCGTGGCGCCGAGCGCCTTCGCCCACTGGCAGGCGATGAGGCCGACGCCGCCGGCCGCGGCGTGGATCAGCACCGTGTCGCCGGCCTGCACGCGGTAGGTGCGTCGCAGCAGGTAAGCGCGGTCAGCCCCTGCAGCATCATCGCCGCGGCGCTCGTGAAATCGATGGACTGCGGCAGCTTCACCAGCCGGTCGGCGGGAATGTTGCGCGCCTCGGCTGTAGGCGCCGAGCGGTCCGCCGGCATAGGCGACGCGGTCGCCCGGCTGCAGGTGACGCACCGCCGAGCCCACGGCTTCCACCACTCCAGCGCCCTCCAGGCCCATGCCCGACGGCAGGGGCACCGGATAAAGGCCGGTGCGGTGATAGATGTCGATGAAGTTCAGGCCGCAGGCGTGCTGCCGGATGCGCGCCTCGGTGGCGCCGGGATCGCCGACGGCGACCTCTTCCCAGCGCAGCACTTCGGGCCCGCCGGTCTGATGAAAGCGAATCGCGTGAGTCATTGTTCCCTCCAGTGTCTGCTCCGGACCGGGCGGCGCGCGTGGGTCAGCGCCGGAAGATCCAAAGGATGATGCTGATGATGACCGATATCACAACGCCCGTGGTCAACGGGAAATAGAAGCTGTAGCCCTCGCGCTCGATGCCGATGTCCCCCGGCAGCCGCCCGAACGGCAGCTTCGACAGCCACGGCCACGCCAGCCCGACCGCCAGCAGGACGAGGCCGACGACGATCAGCGCGCGCTGCATTTTCCGCGATCAGCAGCCGCGCGCTGCGGCGTCCACCGCCACCAGCGCCGTCATGTTCACCAGCCGGCGCGCGGTGGCCGACGGCGACAGGATATGCACCGGCTTGGCGGCGCCGAGCAGGACCGGTCCGACCGTGATGCCTTCGCCGCCGGTGAGCTTGAGCAGGTTGTAGGCGATGTTGGCGGCGTCGAGGTTGGGCATGACCAGCAGATTGGCCTCGCCCTTGAGGCGCGAGTCCGGCTGCACGCGCGCGCGGATCTCCTGCGACAGGGCGGCGTCGCCGTGCATCTCGCCATCGACCATCAGATCCGGCGCCTGCGCCTCGATAATCTCGCGCGCGGCCGCCATCTTGCGCGCCGAGGCGGAACGCGAACTGCCGAAGCTGGAGTGGGACAGCAGCGCCACCTTGGGCTCGACGCCGAAGCGCCTCACCTCCTCCGCCGCCATGAGGGTGATCTCCGCCAGTTCCTGCGCGTCCGGATCCTCGTTCACGTACGTGTCGCACAGGAACAGGGTGCCCTTGGGCAGCAGCAGCACGTTCATGGCGGCGAAGATGCGCCGCGCCGGGCACAGGCCGATCACATCCGCGATGTGCCGCAGGTGGTGGGCATGCTGGCCGAAGGTGCCGCACAGCAGGCCGTCGGCGTCGCCGCGGCGCAGCAGCATGGCGCCGATCAGGGTGGTGTCGCGCCGCATCTCCACCCGCGCGATCTCGGGCGTGACGCCGTGGCGCCGCATGAGGCGGTAATACTCCTGCCACAGTTCCTTGTAGCGCGCGTCGGACTCGGGGTTCACGATCTCGAAATCCACGCCCGGCCGGATTCTCAGCCCGAGCTTCTTGATGCGCATGCCGATGACGCTGGGACGGCCGATCAGGATCGGCTGCGCCAGCTTTTCGTCGACGACGCTGCCGATGGCGCGCAGCACGCGCTCGTCCTCGCCCTCAGCAGTAGAGGACGCGCTGCCTGGCCGCCGCCTTCGCCGCCTGGAACACCGACTTCATGATGAGCCCGGACTGATAGACGAAGCTGGTGAGCTGCTGGCGGTAGGCGTCCATGTCGGCGATCGGCCGCGTCGCCACGCCGGATTCCATGGCCGCCAGGGCGACCGCGGGCGCAATGCGCACGATCAGCCGCGGATCGAAGGGTTTGGGAATGATGTACTCCGGCCCGAAGGACAGCTTCTGGCCGGCATAGGCGGTCGCCACCACGTCCGACTGCTCCGCCCGCGCCAGCTCGGCGATGGCGCTGACGCAGGCGAGCTTCATGTCGTGGGTGATGCGCGTCGCGCCCGACGTCGAGCGCACCGCGGAAGATGAAGGGGAAGCACAGCACGTTGTTCACCTGGTTCGGATAATCCGAACGGCCGGTGGCGATCAGGCAATCGGGCCGCGCCGCCTGCGCTTCCTCGGGCAGGATCTCGGGCGTCGGATTGGCGAGCGCCAGGATGATCGGCCGCGGCGCCATGCGCGCCACCATCTCCGGCTTGAGCACGCCGCCGACCGACAATCCGAGGAACACGTCGGCGCCCTCGATGGCGTCGGCCAGGGTGCGCGCAGCGGTCTGCTGGGCGTAGCGCGACTTGTTCGGTTTCCATGTTGGCCTCGCGGCCGCGATAGATCACGCCCTTGCTGTCGCAGACGAATGACGTTCCTGCCCTTGAGGCCGATGCTCACCATGAGGTCGAGGCAGGCGATGGCCGCGGCGCCCGCGCCGGAGCACACCAGCTTCACCTGGCTGATGTCCTTGCCCACGACCGTGAGCGCATTGATGCAGCGCCGCGCTGGAGATGATGGCGGTGCCGTGCTGGTCGTCGTGGAACACCGGGATCTTCATGCGCTCGCGCAACTCGTGCTCGATGTAGAAGCACTCCGGCGCCTTGATGTCCTCGAGATTGATGCCGCCGAGGGTCGGCTCCAGGGCGGCGATCATGTCGATCAGCTTGTCCGGGTCGCGCTCCGCCAGTTCGATGTCGAAGACGTCGATGCCGGCGAACTTCTTGAACAGCACGCCCTTGCCTTCCATCACCGGCTTGGCCGCCAGCGGCCCGATGTTGCCGAGGCCAAGCACGGCGGTGCCGTTGGTGATGACGCCCACGAGATTGGCGCGGGAGG
Organism: uncultured beta proteobacterium; assembly: GCA_963823455.1. GTDB lineage: Bacteria > Pseudomonadota > Gammaproteobacteria > Burkholderiales > Rhodocyclaceae > CAVPDA01. The sequence continues at coordinate 646,928 of CAWGLO010000002.1, read as the reverse complement.
TCAGTTCGCGCGCCTGTCGCCGGGTCGGCGACGATGGCGTTGCAGGCCGCCGCTACGCCCGGCGAATAGGCCAGAGCCAGATCGCGCTGGTTGGTGAGCCCCTTGGTCGGGACGACGGCGATCTTGCCGGGGGTCGGGTAGCGGTGGTATTCGAGCGAGGCGGCGGCGAGATCCTTGTCCATGTCGATTTCCGGTCGTTGTCGTTGTGGGCGGAGAGTCTAGCCGCCTTCGGCAGCGGCGGCCATCGTAAGCGATCCGACCCTCATTGCGGGGCGGGCCGTGGCTGCCAGCCTGGCCCGGCGGCCGCGGGCCGCCCTACAAAACCACGCCGTGGCAACGGTGGGCGGGCCGTGCCCGCCGCCGCACCCTGTGGCAACGACCCGTAGGGCGGGCCGTGCCCGCCGTCATACTCCGCCGCGACCGCCCGCCATCCACGTTCCCCGATCGCCGCGCATTTGAGACAATGGCGGAACTTTCCCCGTGAGGCAGCCATGCGCAGAGTCGTGTTCAACCAGAAGGGCGGTGTCGGCAAATCCACCATCACCTGCAACCTCGCCGCCATCGCGCGCCGCGCAGGGCGCGCGCACCCTGGTGGTCGATCTCGATCCCCAGGGCAACTCCACCCAGTACCTGCTCGGCACGCGGGCCGCGGACCTGCAGGCCACGCGTGGCCGACCTGTTCGACCAGATGCTGAACTTCCGCCTGCGGCCGAAGCAGACCGACGAATTCATGCACCGCCGACGCCTTCGAGAACCTGGACGTCCTGCCGTCCGGCGCCGACGCTGGACGAACTCGCCGGCAAGCTGGAGTCGCGCTACAAGATCTACAAGCTGCGCGAGGCGCTCGACGAACTGGAGCGACTACGACTTCATCTACATCGACACGCCGCCGGCGCTGCAATTTCTACACGCGCTCGGCGCTGATCGCCGCGCGACGCCTGCCTCATCCCCTTCGACTGCGACGACTTCTCGCGCCGCGCCCTCTACGCCCTGATGGAGAACGTGGACGAGATCCGCGCCGACCACAACGCCGGCGCTCGCGGTCGAAGGCATCATCGTCAACCAGTTCCAGGCGCGCGCCAACGCTGCCGCAGAAGATCGTGCAGGCGCTGCGTGGACGAAGGGCTGCCGGTGCTCGACCTCCTATCTGTCGGCCTCGGTGAAGATCCGCGAATCGCACCAGTCGGCGCAGCCGATGATCCATCTCGACGCCCAACCACAAGGTGACGCAGGAGTTCGTGGCGCTGCACGACGAACTGGCCCAGGTGGATCGCAAGACGGAAGGCCGCTCGAAGGGAAAGCTGCGCCAGGCGGTCTGACGTCAAACGGCGGGCACGGCCCGCCCTACGAAGGCCACATCCCGTTGGGCGGGCGTGCCCGCCGATCCTTGCCTGTGCCAAAGTCGTAGGGCGGGCCGTGCCCGCCGATCGTCACCGCCCCCGGCCGCTCAGACGGCCTCGCCGACGACGGCGAGCAGGCCCTCCAGGCCGTGGCGGATCATCATCACGGCGATGGCCGCCAGGAAGAGATTCGCCACCTTCGACGCGATGCTCGCGCCGGAACTGCCGAGGACGCGCCGCAGTGCATTGCCGAAGCGGAACACCAGGGCGACGATCAGCATGTTGGCGAGGATGGCGGCATCACCAGGAACAGGCCGAACTGATCCGTCTGCAGCATCGAGGTGGTGAACACCGCCGGCCCGGTGATGAGCGGAACGCCCAGCGGCACCACGCCGAGCCCCCCGGCATCGACGCGGTGCGCAAGTTCCTTTTCCGTGAGCAGTTCGCGCACCGCCAATGCCAACAGCAGCAGGCCGCCGGCGATCATGAAGTCCTCCACCGTGATGCCGAGCAACTCCAGCACCAGCGGGCCGCCTGCGGCGAACGCCAGCGCCAGGACCGTCGCCGTCGCCACCGAGCGATAGACGGTGCGGCGCACGTCGCGCGTCTCCATGTTGTGGGTGAGCGCGAGGAACAGGGGCAGCACGCCGAGGGCATCGACGGCCACGAACAGCGGCACGAAGCTGAGCCAGAAATCATCCATTTTGGGTAAGCGGCAGGTCGGAGGGAACCCGGCTCCGGCCGGGGATCACGGCTGACGTCCGAGAAAGTCGAGCAGCAGCGCGTTGAACCGGTCCGCCTGTTCGATATTGGAGAGATGGGAGGCACCGGCGATCAGCTCGAACTCCGACCCGGCGATCGCCGCGTGCATCTCCTGCGCCATGGACGGGGGCGTGCCGCCGTCCTGGTCGCCGACCAGGATCAGCGTCGGCAGCGTCAGCCCGCGCAGGCGTGCGGCGACGTCGATCTGCGGCACGGCATGGCAGCAGCCGATGAAGCCCGCCACCGGCGTGGCGCGGATCAGCGCGCCGATGCGTGCCATGACATGCGGGTGCGACGCGCGGAAGGGCGCGGTGAACCAGCGCTGCCAGCGTCGGCTCGACCTCGCTTCCATGCCGTGCTCCGACACGATGCGGATGCGTTCCTGCCACACCGGCAGCACTTCCGGCGGCAGGCGGCTGCTGGTGTCCGCCAGCACCAGGCGCGCCACGCGCTGCGGCGCCTGCAAGGCGACGTGCTGGCCGATCATGCCGCCCATCGACAGGCCGACGAAGTGCGTGCGCGCCACGCCGAGCGCATCCAGCAGACCGATCACGTCGTCCGCCATCTGTTCCAGCCCGTAGGGTCCGGGCGGCGCCCCGGACTTGCCGTGGCCGCGGCTGTCGAAGCGCAGCACCGTATGGCGGCCGGACAGTACCTCCGCCTGCTCGTCCCACATGGTCAGGTCGCAGGCGAGCGAATGGGAAAGCGTCACCCACGGGCCGGAGCCGGTGATCCGGTAGTGTATGTCTATGCCATTGGCGTGGATGTGCATGCGTCTGCCGGAGGCGGGGTCGACGGGTGCTTGCGCAGGAGGCGCATCGCGCGCCGGAGCGCCAGTGTAGCAACAGAGGCCGTGCCGGCGGTACCGGCCGGCACGTTACACACTGAAACAGGCTGTTACAGAGCGGCAATCGGGGGCTGACGCGGGTCAGCGAGAATCTATCGCTCGTGAGTGCGTGACGGCGCATGGCCCTCGCCTGTTTCTCAACCCAATCCGGAGGTTCTGAGCATGAACTGGAAAACCTGTTCGAGTCGTGTGCTTCTGGCCGCAGCGATGTGCATGGGAACCCTGATTCCGATCGCCGAGGCCGGGAACGGCTCCGCCGTCACCGCGGAAACGACCGTCGTCCCCCTCTCCGCCGCGGAAATCGAGGGGCTGGTCTTCATGCGCGAAGAGGAAAAGCTGGCGCGCGACGTTTACGCCAGGCTCTATGAACTCTGGCAGGACGGGACCTTCTACAACATCACCCTCTCCGAAACGCGCCACACCAACCAGATCAAGCGCCTGCTGGAAACGTACGGCATACCGGATCCGGCTGCCGAGGACGTTCCCGGCGTGTTTCAGGATCCGGTCCTGCAGCAGTTGTACACCGACCTCGTGGCCAAGGGTTCGGTGTCGCTGTTCGAGGCGCTGCGGGTGGGCGGCCTGATCGAAGAAAAGGACATCGGCGACATCCGGGCGAAGATGGAACTGGCGACCCACGCCGACATCCTGCTCGTGTACGCGAACCTGATGGACGGCTCCAAGAACCACCTCACGTCGTTCGTGACGAGGATCGAAGAAATGGGCATCGCCTACGTGCCGCAGATCCTGTCCCAGGCGGAAATCGACGCCATCGTAAATTGACCCTGGAGTCGCGGCAGCCCTGACGCAAGCGCCGGCCGGAGCGGGTAATCCAACACCTTCTCAGGCCGGCGTCAGTTTGGCGTAGGCCAGCGCCAGCCATTTCATGCCTTCGCGGCCGAAGTTCACCTGTACCCGGGCATCCGCGCCCGAGCCTTCGGCGCTGACGATGATGCCCTGACCGAACTTCGGGTGGTTCACGGACTGCCCGATGCGCAGCCCGCCGGTCCCGTCGTCCCGGCGCTGCGCGGCGCGCGGCGGCGGTGCCGCGGCGGGCTCGTGGTAGCGGCGGCCGAAGGCCGGCTCGGCGACGCCGCGGGCCGGCGGCGTCAGCCATTTCAGCAGGTCGGCCGGGAATCTCCTCCAGGAAGCGCGAGCGGCAGGTTGTAGCGCGTCTGGCCGTGCAGCATGCGGGTCTGGGCGAAGGATAGGTAGAGCCGCTGGCGCGCCCGCGTCACGGCCACGTACATCAGCCGCCGCTCCTCTTCCAGGCCGCCGCGTTCGTTGCGTTCCAGCAGGCTGTTCTCGTGGGGGAACAGGCCTTCCTCCAGGCCGCTCAGGAACACAACGTCGAACTCCAGGCCCTTGGCGGAATGGACCGTCATCAACTGCAGCGCCTCGCTGCCCTCTTCCGCCTGGTGCTCCCCCGCCTCCAGCGAGGCGTGGGAGAAGGAAGTCGGCGAGGGACTCGGCGTCTCGTCTTCCTCGGCGACGAAGTTGGCGGCGGCGTTGACCAGTTCGTCGAGGTTGGCGAGGCGGTCCTTGTCCTCCTGCTTGCCGCTGGCGGCATAGTGCTGGCGCAGCCCCGAGCGTTCCAGGACCTGCTCCACCATCTCCGGCAGTGGCAGTCCGTCCGTGGCCGCCTTGAGGTCTTGCAGCAGCGCGGCGAAGGCACCGAGGGCGCTGGCGGCCTTGCCGGCGAGCCGCGGTAACGCCGCGTGCAGGCTGCTGCCGGCGGTGCGGGCGGCGTCCTGCAGTTGCTCCAGCGAGCGGGCGCCGATGCCGCGCGTCGGGAAATTGACGACGCGGGAAAAGGCCGTGTCGTCGTCGGCATTGGCGATCAGGCGCAGGTAGGCCAGCGCGTGCTTGATTTCCTGGCGCTCGAAGAAGCGCAGGCCGCCATAGACGCGGTAGGGCAATCGCGGCCGAGAACAGGGCGTGCTCCAGCACGCGCGACTGGGCGTTGGAGCGGTACAGCAGCGCGATCTGGCTGCGCGCGATGGCCGTCGCTCACCAGCCCGCGCACCTCCTCGACGATCCAGCGCGCCTCCTCGAGATCGCTGAAGGCCTCGATAGACCCGCAGCGGCTCGCCGGCGCCGGCCTCGGTCCACAGGTTCTTGCCCAGGCGCGAGGCATTGTGCTTGATGATGGTATTGGCGGCTTCCAGAATGTTGCCCTGGGAGCGGTAGTTCTGCTCCAGCCGGATGACGTTGCGGACCTGGAACTCGCGCTCGAAGTCGCGCATGTTGCCGACCTCGGCGCCGCGGAAGGCGTAGATCGACTGGTCGTCGTCGCCGACCGCCATCACGGCTGCCGGTCCGGGCGCTTCGTGCCCGGACCGCTCGAAGCTCCCCTCTCCCGCAAGCGGGAGAGGGGTGGGGGGTGAGGGCGAAACCGCGACCGGGCTGAGCGCGACACCCCCGCCAACAGCTTCAGCCACAGGTACTGCAGCCGGTTCGTGTCCTGGAACTCGTCCACCAGGATATGCCGGAAGCGGTTCCGGTAATGCTCGCGGATCGGTTCGTTGCGCGTCAGCAGCTCGTAGGAACGCAGCAGCAACTCGGCGAAATCCACCACGCCCTCGCGCTGGCACTGGTTCTCGTATTCCTGGTAGATCTCGACGCGGCGGCGGGTGAAGTCGTCCCAGGCGTCCACGGCATGGGGCCGCCAGCCGCCCTCCTTCTGCACGTTGATGAAGTGCTGCAGTTCGCGCGGCGGAAACTTCTCCTCGTCCAGGTTGAGCGTCTTCAGCAGGCGCTTGATGGCGGAAAGCTGATCGGCGGAATCGATGATCTGGAACAGTGGCGGCAGGCCGGCGTCGCGATGGTGGGCGCGCAGCAGGCGGTTGCACAGACCGTGAAAGGTGCCGATCCACATGCCGCGCGTCGAATGGTGAAAACTGAGGGGCAGCAGGGCGGAGAGCCGCGTCAGCATTTCCCGGGCTGCCTTGTTGGTGAAGGTCACCGCCAGGATCCCGTGCGGGCTGGCCTGCCCGGTCTGGATCAGCCACGCGATGCGGGTAGTGAGAACGCGCGTCTTGCCGCTGCCGGCGCCGGCCAGGATCAGGGCATGCTGCGGCGGCAGCGTGACGGCGGCGAGTTGCTGGGGGTTGAGCCCGCGCAGGAGATCGGACATGGCGGACAGTTCGGCGGCGGAAGTAGGCCGACAGTATAACCGCTCGCCCCGGGGCAAAGCCGCGAGGCGGCTTCCCTCGTTTAGAGGAAAGCCAAGGCGGATGCCAGATTTGCTATGCTCCCGGCCGGCGAAGCGGGATCCCGGGGTGGGGCCCGAACCGGGCGCTCACAGAACCCAGGGAGAGGCGGAGTGCACGAGGAAGCGAAGCTGTTGGCCCGGACCATGACTGACCTCTCCGCCGACGCGGCGGGCCAGCGCCTGGTCCGCTTCGCCATCACGGTGGTCGTGGCCGGCAGCGTGCTGGCGGCGGTGGCCCTGCCTTTCGTCGCTGCGGGACAGTGGTTCCGGCTCATCGGCATCTCGGTCGCGCTGCCGCTGGCGCTCGGCGCCTATTTGCTGCAGCGCCGGGGCAGAGTGCGCGACGCGCTGTTCGTGCTCATGTTCGGCTCCTGGTTCGCATTCACCCTGGCGGCGGCGCTGGGCGGCGGACTCGCGGCGCCGATCGTGATCGCCTATCCGGCCATCATCATCCTCGCCGGCTGGTTCCTCGGTTCGCGCCAGGCCTTCGTCCTCACCGTGATGACGCTGGCGGCGGGCCTCGGCTTCGTCGTCGCCGATTCCTGGCATCTGCTGCCCCCCGCCCCGCCGTCCGCCCCAGCCTGGACCCTGATCATTCACTCTCTGGTCCTGCTGGTGGCCGCAGCGATCGCCTTCTATGTCACCGACAGCTTCCACGCCCGCTACCGGCAGGAGACGGCGCTGGCGTCGGCCCTCGCCACCGAGGTGCGCGCCGGCGCGGCGCGGGAGGCGCAGCTCAAACTGGTGACGGAGAACGTGCCGGCGATGATCTGTTACTTCGACCGGGATACGATCTGCCGCTTCGCCAATCGCCGCTACGCCGCCTTCTTCGGTGTCGAGGCCGATGCGATCATCGGCAAGCATTGCCGCGACGTGCTCGGCCCCAGTCTCTACAGCGGCGTCGAGCCGCGCATGGCGATCGCCCTTGCCGGGCAGCAGGTGCGCTACGAGCGCGTCCACAGCGTGAATACGGGCGGTGCCCGGCGCGTGGAGATCGTTCTGGTGCCGGATCTGGACGAGTCTGGCGCAGCGCGCGGGGTGCTCGGCATGCTGCGCGACGTCACCGAACGCGAAGCCGCCGCCGGCGTCCTGCGCGAGATCGTCGAAGGCACTGGCCGGCAGACGGGGGCCGAATTCTTCCGCTCCCTGGTGCAGCATCTGGCGAATGCCCTGCGCGTGCGCTATGCCTTCGTCGGCGAGTTGACCGCCGCCAAGGAGGCGATCGGCACCCTCGCCTTCTGGAAGGGTGACGGCTATCTGGACAATTTCTGTTACCGCCTGGCCGGAACGCCGTGCGCCAACGTGATCGCAGCCGCCGGCGAGATCTGCATCGGCAACTGCCAGGAACTGTTCCCCGCAGACAAGGGCCTGGCCAGTCTGGGCGTCCACAGCTACTACGGCGTGGCACTGCGCGACGCGGCGGGCGAGCCGCTGGGTCTGCTCACCGTGATGGATACGCGGCCGGTGGAGCTGAGCCCGGAACTGGCGACCGTGGTGACCATCTTTGCCGCGCGCGCCGCCGCCGAGTTGGAACGGCAGCGGGCGGAGGAGGAGCTGAGGCGCTCCGAGCACAAGTTCTCGACCGTCTTTCGCGCCAGTCCGGTGCCGATGGCGATCACCCGCATCGAAGACGGCTGCTACCTGGATGTGAATGAGGCCTTCGAAAGCAGCTATGGTTGGTCGCGAGCGCAGGCCGTCGGGCGTACTTCCGCCGATCTCGCGCTGTGGCAGGATCCGCGCCAACGCGAGCGCTGGGTAAGCGGTCTCAAGAGCGGCGGTGCGGTGCGGGATTTCGAGGTGGCGCTGCGAACGCAATCGGGCGAACGGCGCTCGGTGCTGCTGTCCGGCGAGATCGTGGAATTGGGCGACGAACGATGCGTCCTCAGCCTGGCGTTCGACATCACCGAGCGCAAGCGCGCCGAGGAGGAGATCCGCCGCCTCAACACGGAACTCGAATCGCGGGTGCGCGAGCGCACCGCCGATCTGGTGGCCGCGAACAAGGAGCTGGAGTCCTTCGCCTACTCGGTCTCCCACGACCTGCGGGCGCCGCTGCGGGGCATCGACGGCTTCAGCCAGATCCTGCTCGACGATTATGGCGACAAGCTGGATGAGCAGGGACGCGATTACCTCGGCCGCGTGCGGCGCGCGGCGCAGCGCCTGGGTGCGCTCATCGACGACCTGCTGGAGCTGTCTCGCGTGGCGCGGCACGAGATGACGCGGAACACCGTGGACCTCGGCGCCATCACGCGGGAAGTCCTGGACGAGCTGCAGAAATCGGAGCCCGAACGCCGTGTCGACGTGCGGATCCACCCCACCTGTCCCGCCATCGGCGACCCCCAGTTGCTGCGCGTCGTTCTGGAGAACCTGCTGGGCAATGCCTGGAAGTACACGCGCAAGATGGACGACGCACGCATCGAGTTCGGTTGCCAGGACAAGAACGGCGACTGCGTGTTCTACGTTCGCGACAACGGCGCCGGATTTGACATGACCTTCGCCAATCGCCTGTTCTCGCCCTTCCAGCGACTGCACACTTCCGACGAGTTCGAAGGCTCGGGCATCGGTCTGGCATCGGTGGCGCGCGTCGTGCGACGGCACAGCGGCCTGGTGTGGGCCGAGTCTGCCGTCGGCGAAGGCGCCACCTTCAGCTTCACGCTGGGGCGGGCCGACCAACCCCTGCGTCCATGCGAAGGCGAAGCGCCCGGAAGGTAGAGCGCTCCGCGGAACCCGTAGTTTCGGCCCCGCAAAGCCGCAATTTGCCCCTCCCGTCGTACCCCCGGAGATTTCCGTTGCATTCCCGCAACATTCAAATGTGAGCGGTCACTCTCTCTGCGATGCCCTACAGATAATGGATAAGGACCGGCGCTGGCCCAAAAAGGGAGAAATCCCCGACCTCGGACGAATCGGCTATTGCACCGCACCAATATTCCGCAACTTCCTTTCCGAGTTCGAGTCGAATAACAGGTAAGATAGGTCTCATATTGATTGCTGCGTTGCAGCAATCCTGTCCCGCGGACCTCCAGAAGAGGTGCGCCGGGCGAGGAACCCGAGCTGCACGAGAGCGAAAGGAGAGACAAATGAAGACACCCAAGATATTGCCCTGGCTTGCCCGCAAACACGGGGTTTCCGAGGCGCGTGCCACGAAATTGTGGGCGGACGCCCTGCGCTACGCGACGGACAAGACGGGCTGGGTCGGAACTTCGGACTACTGGAAGGTGGCCATGGACCGCCTGCTCGAACGACTGGAAACGGAGGGGGCAAGTTCCTGCCAGCCGCCCCTCACGTCCCTGGTGCGGATTCAGACCCGTCTCGGCATTCTGCCGCTGATCGCCTGGCACGGAACGCTGCTGGTGGCCTCCGCCGCCTGGACCCGACTCACCACCCCACCCCGTCGCCGCCCAGCCTGCTGAGGCTGCCGCGACGTCCGCCGCGCCCCGTTCAGCCGTAGAACCTTGCACATCTGGGGCGCGGTGACCAGGGGCGCATTGGCGCCTACCCAGAACAGAAACCCCGCCAGCAGGGCCAAGCCGACCGCCCAGCGCATCGCCTTGCGGTGACGCTGGAGGAAGCGGTGGCAGGGGAGACAGAATGCCGGTGACTGGTGCATCATCGATGCTCGATCGGCGCCGCCAAGGAACGTCGACGGACTCCAATGCCGCATATTAGCCAAGACTGATCGAACCGGCAAGCAGCCTCGCCCGGGAGTGCGGGGAGATGCGGCGCCCGGCGGCGGCGGGGCCGGAAAGCTATAATTCACCCCTTTTCCACGTCCTGGCTCACCCCCGGCCCATGCAAGAGAAATATCACCCGACCGAGATCGAAAGCGCGGCGCAGCGCTTCTGGGAGGACAACGCGTCGTTCCGCGCCGTCGAGGATCCGGCCAAGCCCAAGTATTACTGCCTGTCGATGTTTCCCTACCCGTCGGGCAAGCTGCACATGGGCCACGTGCGCAATTACACCATCGGCGACGTGCTCACCCGCTATCACCGCATGCGCGGCTACAACGTGATGCAGCCCATGGGCTGGGACGCCTTCGGCCTGCCGGCGGAGAACGCCGCCATGCAGAACGGGGTGCCGCCGGCGAAATGGACCTACGACAACATCGCGTACATGAAGAAGCAGTTGCGCTCCCTCGGCTTCGCCATCGACTGGGAGCGGGAGCTCGCCACCTGCCGCCCCGAGTATTACCAGTGGAACCAGTGGCTGTTCCTGCGCATGCTGGAGACCGGACTTGCCTACAAGAAGACCGGCACCGTGAACTGGGATCCGGTGGATCAGACCGTGCTCGCCAACGAGCAGGTGATCGACGGCCGCGGCTGGCGCACCGGCGCCCTGGTCGAGAAGCGCGAGATCCCCATGTACTACCTGGCGATCACGCGCTATGCCGAGGAACTGCTGGCCGGCATCGACCGGCTCCCCGGCTGGCCCGAGCGCGTCAAGACGATGCAGGCGAACTGGATCGGCAAGAGCTTCGGCGTTCGCTTCGCGTTCCCGTACGAACTTCCCGCCGAAGGCGGCTCGACGTTCCCCTCTCCCCCGCGGGAGAGGGGCTAGGGGTGAGGGGCAGCGGCGCTGACGATCCCTCACCCTCAATCCCTCTCCCAGGGGGAGAGGGAAGCGCCGAGCGCGCCGGCGGCGCGGAAACGCGGTCGGGATTGCTGTGGGTGTTCACCACCCGCGCCGACACGATCATGGGCGTCACCTTCTGCGCCGTGGCCGCCGAGCACCCGCTGGCGAGCTACGCCGCCGCGCGCAACCCGGCGCTGGCCGCCTTCGTCGACGAATGCAAGCGCGGCTCGGTCATGGAGGCCGACCTCGCGACCATGGAAAAGAAGGGCATGCCGACCGGCATCTTCGTCCGCCATCCGCTGACCGGCGAGCAGATCGAGGTCTGGGTCGGCAATTACGTGCTGATGGGCTACGGCGAAGGCGCGGTGATGGCGGTGCCGGCGCACGACGAGCGCGATTTCGCCTTCGCCAAGAAGTATGGCCTGCGCGATCAAGCAGGTGATCGAGGTGCCCGGCAAGGACGTTCTCGCTCGACGCCTGGCAGGACTGGTACGCCGACAAGGAAAGCGGCCGCTGCGTCCATTCCGGCAAATACGACGGACTCGATTACGCAGCAGGCCGTTCGATGCCATCGCCGCCGACCTCCGGGCCAAGGACCTGGGCGAAAAGCAGGTGCAGTGGCGCCTGCGCGACTGGGGCATCTCGCGCCAGCGCTACTGGGGCTGCCCGATTCCGATCATCCACTGCGACGCCTGCGGCGACGTGCCGGTGCCCGACCACCAGCTGCCGGTGGTGCTGCCCGAGAATCTGCGTTCCCGACGGCTCCGGCAACCCGCTCAACCGCGACCCGGATTTCCTGCGCTGCACCTGCCCGAAATGCGGCCAGCCGGCCGGCGCGAGACCGACACCATGGACACCTTCGTCGATTCGTCCTGGTACTACGCGCGCTACTGCAGCCGGGACAACGACAGCGCCATGGTGGACGCCCGCGTCGACTACTGGATGCCGGTCGACCAGTACATCGGCGGCATCGAGCACGCCATCCTGCACCTGCTGTATTCGCGCTTCTGGAGCAAGGCGATGCGCGACATCGGCCTCGTCAGCTACGACGAGCCGTTCTCGCGCCTGCTGACCCAGGGCATGGTGCTCAACCACATCTTTTCGCGGCGCAACGAGAAGGGCGGCATCGCCTACTTCACGCCGGACGAGGTCGAATCTCGAATTCGACGCCGGCGGGCGCATCGCCGGGGCGACGTCGAAGGCGGACGGCCAGGCCGTGACCTACGGCGGCATCGGCACCATGTCGAAGTCGAAACGCAACGGCGTCGATCCGCAGGCACTGATCGAGCAATACGGCGCCGACACCGCGCGCTTCTTCATGATGTTCGCCAGCCCGCCGGAGCAGACGCTGGAATGGTCCGATTCGGGCGTCGACGGCAGCTACCGTTTCGTCAAGCGGCTGTGGAGCTTCGGCGTGCAGTTCCGGCAGGAAGTCCGCCCGCTTCTGCCGCAGCGCCGTGCCCTGGCCGCCGGCGGCAGTCTGGACGCCGACCTGGCGGCGGTTCGGCGCGACATCCACGCCAACCTCAAGCAGGCCAACTACGACATGCAGCGCTTCCAGTTCAACACCGTCGCCTCGGCGGCGATGAAGATGCTGAACGCCCTGGAGCGGGCGCCGCGCGGCAATCCGCAGGCCCATGCCGAAGTCGTCGAGGAGGGACTGTCCATCCTGCTGCGGCTGCTCTCGCCGATCACGCCCCACCTCTGCCACGTGCTGTGGAGCGAACTGGGCTACGGCGACGACATCCTGCAGGCGCCATGGCCCGAGCCGCTGGAAGCCGCCCTGCAGCAGGACGAAATCGAACTGGTGCTGCAGATCGGCGGCAAGACCCGCGGCAAGCTGCTCGTCCCGGCGAGCGCCGAACGGACCGAGATCGAGCGAATGGCCTTGGCGAGCGAAACGGCGGCCAAGTACATCGAAGGCAAACCGGCGAAGAAGGTGGTGGTGGTGCCGGGACGGCTCGTCAATATCGTTGTTTGATCGCGTGTCGCTTCATCCTGAAAACCTCGTTCGACGCAGAGTTCGCTGAGAAAACCATGAGGACGCAGAGTTCTCCAGATCAACGCACGCGTACCCAGCGGGTGTTCGTCGAATCTTCTGCTCCGCGTTCTCTGTGCCTCCGCGATCTCTGCGTTGCGGGCGGTCAACTGCTTTTCCCAGATTCACACTTCCGAGCCGATCCTCCAGCGGTGGGACTACCCGTGCTTCGACTATTCCTTGTACTTCTCGTGGCCGCTGCGCTGAGCGCGTGCGGCTTCCACCTGCGCGGCCCGCGGGCGCTGCCGTTCGAGAGCCTGTACGTCGGCGCCACGGAATATTCGGACCTGGGGGCGGCGCTGCGGCGCAGCATCCGGGCCAGCGGCGGCACCCGCATCGCCGACACGCCCAAAGACGCGGAGGCGCTGCTCACCATCGTCTCCGAAGCGAAGGAGAAATCGATACTGAGCCTGGATTCGTCGGGAAGGGTGCGCGAGTTCGAATTGCGCTACCGCTTCGTCTTCCGCGTCCATGACGTCAAGGGCCGCGATTTCCTGCCCCAGAACGAGATCGTGCTGAAACGCGACTACACCTTCGGCGATTCGGTCCTCCTCGCCAAGGAACAGGAGGAAGTGCTGCTCTATCGCGACATGCAGAACGACCTGGTGCAGCAGATCATGCTGCGGCTCGCCGCGGCGAAGAAGCCCGAATAGATTCCCGTGCGCAAGCGCGAGGCGCCGCCCCGCGCCGTCAGCGCGAAACCGGCATAGCCAGCCCCCTTCCCCATGCCGCAACTGCGCCCCGAGCAGCTATCCGCCCACCTCGCCCAGCCCTTGGCGGCGCTCTACGTGCTGCACGGCAACGAGCCGCTGCTGGTGGCGGAAGCGGGCGATGCGGTGCGCGCCGCGGCCCGTGCCCAGGGTTTCACCGAGCGCGAGGTGCTGGTGGCCGGTCCCACCTTCGACTGGGGCGATCTGCACCTGGCCGCCGGCAATCTCTCCCTCTTCGGCGAGCGCAAGGTGATCGACCTGCGCATTCCCAACGGCAAGCCCGGGCGCGAGGGCACGGACGCCCTGACACGCTACTGCGGCCGCCTCGGCGCGGACATCGTGTCCCTCGTCACCCTGCCCCAGCTCGACTGGCAGGCACGCAAGACCTCCTGGTTCGCCACCCTGCAGCAGGCCGGGATGGTGATCGAACTGAACGCGCCGGAACTGCCGCGGCTGCCGGAATGGGTCGCGCAGCGCCTGGCCCGGCAGCAGCAGTCGGCGCCGCGCGAGGCGCTGGAGTTCATCGCCGCCCATGTCGAAGGCAACCTGCTCGCCGCCCACCAGGAGATCCAGAAACTCGGTCTGCTCCACCCCGCCGGCGCCCTGCGCTTCGAGCAGGTGGAAGATGCGGTGCTGAATGTCGCGCGCTATGATGTCGACCAGCTGCGATCGGCCCTGCTCGCCGGCGACGCCGGGCGCTGCGCGCGGCTGCTCGACGGCCTGCGGGCCGAAGGCGTGGCGGCGCCGCTGGTGCTGTGGTCGCTGGCTACGGAGGTGCGCACCCTGGCGGCAGTCAAGGGCAGTGTGGACAGCGGCAGGCCGGTGGCCGCGGCGCTCAAGGACGAGCGGGTGTTCGACGAGCGCCGTGCCCAGGCGCTGCGGCAGGCCCTGGGGCGCTTGTCGGCGACGCGCCTGCGCTCCGCCCTGCTCCATGCCGCCCGCATCGACCGCATGATCAAGGGGCTGGCGCCGGGAGACGTGTGGGACGAATTTCTCCAGCTCGCGCTGCGGGTCACAGGAAAGAAGGCAGGCAAATGAAAGCGGAACCACTGAACATCCAGGACTACATACAGAACCTCGGCCGCCGGGCGCGAGCGGCTTCGCGCCAGATGGCGAAGGCGTCGACCGACGACAAGAACCGGGCGCTCGCCGCCATCGCCGCTGCCGTGCGCCGCGACGCGGAGAAGATCAAGGCCGCCAACCGCGAGGACGTGGCGGCGGCCCGCGCCGCCGGCATGGAGGAGGCGATGCTCGACCGCCTTGCGCTCTCCGACAAGGCGGTGGCCACGATGGCGGAAGGGCTGGAGCAGATCGCCGCCCTGGCCGATCCGATCGGCGAGATCAGCGACCTGAAGTACCGCCCGACCGGCATCCAGGTCGGGCGGATGCGGGTGCCGCTGGGCGTCATCGGCATCATCTACGAGGCGCGTCCCAACGTGACGGTGGATGCGGCCGGCCTGTGCCTGAAGGCGGGCAATGCCGCCATCCTGCGCGGCGGCTCGGAGGCGATCCACTGCAACCGCGCCCTGGCGGCGCTGGTGCATGAAGGCCTGCGCAGCGCCGGGCTGCCGGAGGCGGCGGTGCAGGTGGTGGAGACCACCGACCGCGCCGCGGTGGGCGCGCTGATCACCATGCAGGAATATGTGGACGTCATCGTGCCGCGCGGCGGCAAGGGCCTGATCGAGCGCATCTCGAACGAGGCGCGCATCCCGGTGATCAAGCACCTGGACGGCATCTGCCACGTCTATATCGACGACGATGCCGACATCGCCAAGGCGGTGCGCATCGCCGACAACGCCAAGACCCACCGCTACGGCACCTGCAACACCATGGAGACGCTGCTGGTGGCGCAGGCCGTCGCCGCCACGGTGCTGCCGCAACTGGCGCAGCTCTATCTCGACAAGGGCGTGGAGCTGCGCGGCTGCGAAGCGTCGCGCGCGCTGGTCGCTGCACGATGAAGCGCCGCCACCGAGGAAGACTGGCGCACCGAGTACCTGGCGCCGATCCTGTCGGTGCGCGTGGTGGAGGGCATCGACGAGGCGATCGAGCACATCAACACCTACAGCTCCCAGCACACCGATGCCATCGTCACCGAGAACTACACGCGGGCGATGCGCTTCCTGCGCGAGGTGGATTCCAGCTCGGTGATGGTGAATGCCTCGACGCGCTTCGCCGACGGCTTCGAATACGGCCTCGGCGCCGAGATCGGCATCTCCACCGACAAGCTGCATGCCCGCGGCCCGGTCGGACTGGAGGGCCTCACCAGCCAGAAGTGGATCGTGCTGGGCAACGGCGAGGTACGTGCCTGACTTGCCATCTGCAACACCAACCAAGGAGAAGACCGTGATCAAAATCCTGCGCTCCCTGGCGCTCGCCGCCACCCTGATTGCATTGCCGGCCGCCGCCGTGGAAGTCGGCGGCGTCAAGTTCGAGGACAAGGCCAAGGTCGGGAGCAGCGAGCTCACCCTCAACGGGACGGGGATACGCACCCGCGCCTTCTTCAAGGTGTATTCGATCGGCCTCTATCTGCCGGAGAAGAAGGCCAGCGCCGATGCGGTGCTGGCGCTGAAGGGCGCCAAGCGCGTGCGCATCGTGACGCTGCGCGATCTCACGGCCCAGCAGTTCGCCGACGCGCTGGTGGAGCAGATCGACAAGAACCACACCGAAGCCGAGCTGGCGGCCCTCAAGCCGGCGGTGGACGAATTCAGGGCCACGCTGCTGGCGCTCAACGCGGCGCCCACGGGCACCGTGATCGCGATCGACTTCGCGCCCGACGCCGGCACCCGTCTCACGGTGAATGACCAGCCCAAGGGCAAGGCGATCGCCGGCGAAGAGTTCTACCGCGCCCTGCTCAAGGTCTGGCTCGGCGAAAAACCGGCCCAGGGCGACCTGAAAGAGGCGCTGCTCGGCAAGGCCGGTTGAAGCCGCGGTGAGCGACGCCGGCTTCGATGCCGTGGTGACCGCGCCCGGTTTCGCGCTGGGCGTGCGCATCGACGGCGATGCCATCGCGGAAATCGAGTTCCTGCCTCCGACAACGCCGGCGCGCGCACCCCGGGACGAACTGGCGCGGCGCGCCTGCCGCCAACTGGAAGCCTATCTGCGTGATCCCGCCGCATCCTTCGATCTTCCCCTCCAGCCCCGCGGCACACCCTTCCAGCGGCGGGTGTGGCAGGCGATCCGCGCCATTCCGCGTGGCGCGACGGCCACCTACGGCGCGCTCGCCCAGCAACTGAACAGCGCCCCTCGCGCGGTTGGACAGGCCTGCGGCGCGAATCCGTATCCGGTGGTGGTGCCCTGCCATCGCGTGGTCGGAACGGCGGGCCTGGGTGGCTTCGCCCATGCGCGAGGTGGCCTGCTGCTCGAGGTCAAGCGCTGGCTGCTGACGCACGAGCGGGCGCGATGAACGCCGCCGCCCAGCCGGCGGCGGAGTCCGAGAGCGTCCTGCTGGATGCCTTCTGCGACACGCTCTGGCTGGAACACGGGCTCTCGCGCAACACGCTCGCCGGCTATCGCAGCGATCTGGCGCAGTTCGCCCTCTGGCTCGTGCCGCGGCGCGTCTCGCTGGCGGCCGTGACACCGGTCGAGCTCGCCGCCTACCTGCGGGACTTCAGCCTCCGCGCCAAGGCCACCAGCCAGCGCCGCCTGCTGTCCGCGCTGCGCCGCTTCTACCGCCACCTTCTCGCCGACGGCCGCATCGCAGCCGACCCCACCCTCAACATCGAGCCGCCTGCGCCCGCCGAGCGCTTCCCGAAGACCCTGTCGGAGGCGCAGGTGGAGGCCCTGCTGGACGCGCCCAACGTAGACACTGCACCTCGGCCTGCGCGACCGCGCCATGCTCGAAGTGCTCTATGCCTGCGGACTGCGGGTGTCGGAGCTGGTCGGACTCAAGCTGTTCGAGCTGAGTCTGGACATGGGCGTGGTGCGCGTCTTCGGCAAGGGCTCGAAGGAGCGGCTGGTGCCGCTGGGACAGGTGGCCCAGGAATGGGTCGAGCGCTACCTGCGGCAGGCGCGTCCCGAGTTGCTGAAGGGCAGGACCTGCAATGAAGTGTTCGTCACGGCCCGCGCTAGCGGCATGACGCGGCAGATGTTCTGGACTCTGGTCAAGCGCCACGCCGTGGCGGCGGGCATCGCGGCAGCGCGCATATCGCCCCATGTCCTGCGCCACGCCTTCGCCACCCACCTCATCAACCACGGCGCCGACCTGCGCGTGGTGCAACTGCTGCTCGGACATGCCGACATCTCCACCACCCAGGTCTATACGCATGTCGCCCGCGAGCGCCTGAAGCAGCTTCACGCCCGGCATCATCCGCGCGGGTAGGAATTCAGGGGGCAGCGCCGAAAGCTCATGTTCGTCTCTGCGCTACACTTGAAGCATGTACAAGAACGACCAGGGCCCCGAAACGCCCGCCACCAAGTTCCTGCGCAGCCACCACATTGCGCACTCGAACCATTTCTATGCGTACGAGGAGCATGGCGGAACGAAGGTGTCGGCGCGCGAACTCAACGTCCCGGAGCATGCCGTCGTCAAGACGCTGGTCATGGAGGACGAGAACCGCAAGCCCCTCGTAGTCCTCATGCACGGCGACCGCAAGGTATCCACCAAGGAACTGGCGCGCCAGATCGGCGTGAAGAAGGTGGAAGCCTGCAAGCCTGAGGTCGCCCAGCGCCACACCGGCTACCTGGTCGGCGGCACCTCGCCGTTCGGGACGCGCAAGACGCTGCCGGTGTACATGGAGAAATCCATCCTCGACCTGGCGCTGATCTACATCAACGGCGGGCGGCGCGGGTTTCTCGTCGGCGTCCATCCCCACGACATCCTGCGCATCCTGCAGCCGAAGCTGGTCGATGCCGGCATGCCGCAATAAGGCGTGAAAGTCGCGCCAGCGACGCTCGAAGCTTCCATCTCCCGCCGGGAGACGGGCTGGGGGTGAGGGAACCGGTCAGGGCAAGGACCTTCATCATGCGGGGCAGGCTGGCATTCCATGAGCGTTCGCCACAGTCGGCGGACTCCATGCCGTCCCCGTCGGTGCGCAGTCCCCGCGGATCACGCCCGCCCGCGTTCGATGTGGACGCCGACGCGCTTGACGCCCTTGATGATCCCCACCTTGGCGATCGAGATCTTCACCCACGGCGCGCCGAACTCGTCGAACATCAGGCGACGATGTGCTCGCCCAGCGTCTCCAGCAGGTTGAAGTGGTGTGCCGTCAGCTCATGCCGGATGCGGGCAATCACTTCGGCATAGTCGATGGTGTTGCGCGATATTGTCGTCGGGCGGCCGCCTCGTCCGGCACGCCGAAGGTGAGACTGATCTCGAGCATCTGCGAAGTCGCCTTCTCGCGCGGCATAGATGCCGACGTTGGCCTCGACGCGCAGTTCGTCGATGAAGATGAAGTCCATGCCTCGGCGTTCTCGATTAGAATCCTGCCAATTCTAGGCCAATCTACCTGACATGAACTCCGCGCTTCTCCTCGTCCTCTCGGCTACCTGCTCGGCTCCCTGCCGTTCGCCGTGATCGTGAGCCGCGCCTTCGGTCTCGCCGACCCGCGCAGCTACGGCTCGGGCAACCCCGGCGCGACCAACGTGCTGCGCAGCGGCAACAAGCTCGGCGGCGCTGCTGACGCTGCTGGGCGACGCGCTTCAAGGGCTGGCTCGCGGTGTGGCTGGCGCAGCGCTACGGACCGCAGTGGCGGCGCCGGCACTCTGGCCATCGCCTTCGCCGGGGTGGCGGCATTCCTCGGTCATGTGTTCCCGGTCTTTCTGCAGCTTCCGGGGCGGCAAGGGCGTCGCCACGGCGCTCGGCGTACTGCTCGGCTTCAACGCCTGGATCGGCGCTGGCGGCGCTGGGAGCCTGGATCGCGGTGGCGGCGCTGTATCCGCTACTCGTCGCTGGCGGCGGTGGCGGCGGCGGTGTGCGCACCGTTCGTCTTCCTCAAGTACTTCGGCGCCGACGACTCACGTCGCCGCGGCGACCGTCATGTCGGCCGCTGCTGGTACTGCGCCACCGCGGCGAACATCCAGCGCCTGCTCGGCCGGCACGCGAAACGCCGGATCGGCCAGAAGAAGAGCGCTCAGGAAGGCCCGCCGTCGGCTGAACCAGGTTCGCCAGCGGCCAGCGCGGCCGCACCGCGAAGGCGCCGGCACCGGCGCCGGCAGGCCCGGCCGGCAGCCGCTGGGCGCCGGCGAAGGCGATCATCGCGCCGTTGTCGGTGCACAGCTCGAGCTCCGGATAGAACACGCGGAAGCCGGCGCGCGCCGGCCTCGCGCATCGAGCCGCTCGCCGCAGGCGCCGATTGGCGCCGACGCCGCCCGCCACCACCAGCTGATCGAGGCCGCAGTGCTGCAGTGCGCCAGGCGACTTTCGCCACCAGCACGTCCGTCGACCGCCTCCTGGAACTCGCCGGCGAGATCGGCGCGCTCCGCGTCGCGTCAGCGTCCGGCCGCGCACCGCGGTCAGCACCGCCGTCTTGAGGCCGCTGAAGCTGAAGTCGAGGTCGCCGCTGTGCGAGCATCGGCCGCGGCAGCTTGAAGCGCCCGGCCTGCCGCCGCGCGGCCAGTCGCGCCAGCGCGGCCCGCCGGGGTAGCCGAGACCGAGCAGCTTGGCGGTCTTGTCGAAGGCTTCGCCGGCGGCGTCGTCGACCGACTCGCCGAGCAGCTCGTAAGCGCCGACCCCCGCCACCCGCATCAGCTGCGTGTGTCCGCCCGAAACCAGCAGGGCGACGAAGGGAAACCGCGGCGGATCCTGCGACAGCAGCGGCGAGAGCAGATGGCCCTCCAGGTGGTGGATCGGCAGCGCAGGCACGTCCAGGGCATAGGCCAGCGCCTCGGCGACGCTGGCGCCCACCAGCAGCGCGCCGGCCAGTCCGGGCCCCGCGGTGTAGGCGATGCCGTCGATGTCTGCCATCACCGCAGCCGGCCTCGGCCAGCACCTGGCGCGCCAGCGGCAGCAGACGCCGGATGTGGTCGCGCGAGGCCAGCTCCGGCACCACGCCGCCGTAGGCCTCGTGCATGGTCGACCTGGGTATGCACGGCGTGCGCGAGCAGGCCGCGATCCGTGTCGTACAGGGCGACGCCGGTTTCGTCGCAGGAGGTTTCGATGCCGAGGACAAGCATGGCTGGCGAAAAAGCCGCTATTGTAGCCGCGGCGCGGCCGCGTCCCCCGAGCCGGCAGCGATGCGTCCGAACCGGCACTTGGATTCCGGGGAAACGGGTCACACTCTCGCCCTTTCTGCAATCGCCAAGGAACGTAGCAATGCCCGGTGTTCGCGTCAAGGAAAATGAGCCCTTCGAAGTCGCCATCCGCCGCTTCAAGCGCACCATCGAAAAGGCCGGCATGCTGACCGAACTGCGCGCGCGCGAGTTCTACGAAAAGCCCACCTCCGAGCGCAAGCGCAAGCTGGCCGCCGCCGTGAAGCGCCACCACAAGCGCCTGCGCAGCCAGATGCTGCCGCCCAAGCTCTACTAGGCCCGCAGCCCGAATACCGGCAGGAAGCGCCGGCCCCGCTTTGGCGGCGCCGGCTGTTTTGCGTTTCTGGATGCCACAATCGATGAGTCTCAAGACCCGCATCACCGAAGACATGAAGACCGCCATGAAGCGCCAGGGACACCGCGCGCCTGTCGGCGCCATCCGCCTGCTCATGGCCGCCATGAAGCAGAGCGAAGTGGATGAGCGCATCGAACTCGACGACGCCGGCATCGTCGCCGTGATCGAGAAGATGCTCAAGCAGCGGCGCGACTCGATCAGCCAGTACGAGGCGGCGAAGCGCCAGGATCTGGCCGACGTCGAGAAGTTCGAGGTCGAGGTGCTCACCGGCCTACATGCCGGCCGGCGCTGTCCGCCGGCCGAGATCGACGCCGCCGTCGCCGCAGCCGTGATCGCCGAGTCGGGCGCCAAGGGGCCTGCAGGACATGGGCAAGGTCATGGCCCTGCTCAAGCCGAAGCTCGCCGGCCGCGCCGACATGGGCGAGGTCTCGGCCCGGGTCAAGGCGGCCCTGAGCGGCAGCTGACGCGGCGGCGCCCCGGCCGCAGGCATGGAGCGCGGCCGCAGGCGGATTCCCGGCAAGCCGGAACGACTTGCCTATAATGGCTTAGAGCCCTTGGCAGGAAGTCGGGGCAACCCCATATCGACGGTGTGATCCCCGAGTCATTCATCCAGGAGCTGCTCGTCGCGCGTCGACATCGTCGACGTCGATCGAGCGCTACGTTCCGCTCAAGAAGGCGCGGCGCCAACTACGCGGCCTGCTGCCCCTTCCACACGGAGAAGACGCCCTCCTTCACCGTCAGCCCGTCCAAGCAGTTCTACCACTGCTTCGGCTGCGGCGCCCACGGCAGCGCCATCGGCTTCCTGATGGCAGTACTCCGGCCTCGGCTTCGTCGAGGCGGTCGAGGAGCTGGCCTCCGCCGTCGGCATGCCAGGTGCCCGCGCAGCGTCCGAGAGCGTGCAAGGCGCAGAACGCCGAGGAACGCGCCGCTCACCGATCTGATGGCGCGCGCCGCGCGCTTCTACCGGAGCAGCTGAAGGCAGCCCGCGGCCATCGACTATCTCAAGGGACGCGGCCTGACGGGGGAGATCGCGGCGCGCTTCGGCATCGGCTATGCGCCCGACGGCTGGCAGAATCTGCGAGCGGTGTTTCCCGACTACCAGGCGCCGCAACTGCTGGAGATGCGGGCTGGTCGATCGACAACGAGCAGGGCCGCCGCTACGACCGCTTCCGCGACCGCATCATGTTCCCCATCCTGGACCAGCGCGGCAACGTCATCGGCTTCGGCGGCCGCGTCATCGGCCAGAGGGCGAGACCCGAAGTACCTCAACTCGCCCGAAACGCCGCTGTTCGAGAAAGGACGCGAACTCTACGGCCTGCCCCAGGCGCGCGACAGGCCATCCGCGACGCACGACACGGTGATCGTCGTCGAAGGCTACATGGACGTGGTCGCCCTGGCCCAGCACGGCGTCGGCAGACGCCGTGGCGACGCTCGGCACGGCGACCACCGGCAACCACGTGCACAAGCTGCTGCGCCAGGCCAATCGAGTCGTGTTCTGCTTCGACGGCGATGCCGCCGGCCGCAAGGCGGCGTGGCGCGCGCTGGAGGCCAGCCTGGAACACCTCGCCGACGACAAGAGCGTCGCCTTCCTGTTCCTGCCGCCGGAGCACGACCCCGACAGCTTCGTGCGCGAGCAGGGCGCCGACGCCTTCCGGCGACTGGCGAGTCAGGCCGTGCCCGCTGACGCGATTTCCTGCTGCGGGAACTGCGCTCGCGCGGCGACATGGGCAGCGCCGAGGGGCGATCGCCGCGCTGCTGCACGAGGCCAAACCGCTCTGCTGGGACGAATCCAGGCGCCGATGCTGCGCGTGCAACTCACGCGACGCGCTGGCCGACGCCGACCCGCGTCACGCCAGGCGGAAGTGGAGGCGCTGTGCGAACTCAGGCCGCTGTCGCGGGCGGCACGCCGCCGTGCGCGCCGCGCCGCGGCGCGCGCCGCCGACGATCTCGCGCACGCTGCTCAAGATCGTGCTGCAGAAGCCGGGCTGGGCGCCCGAGCCTGCCGCTGGACCAGCTTCGCCGACGGACGCGCGAAGGCGCGGCGCTGCAGGCCCTGTGCGACGCCGTGGACCACGGCGAACTGCCCGCCGGCGGCATCGGCACGGTGATCGAGTATTTCCGTGGCCGGCCCCCACGAGCCGCTTTTCGACGAAATCGTGGCGGAACTTGCGGCCGAGAATTTCGACGAGGCAGCAATGGAAACCGTGTTCAACGATGCGCTCGAACAGCTGCGCCGGGTCGGCCTCACACGCGAGATCGCTGCCCTCAACGCCAAGGAGCGCAGCGGCGGGCTGAACCGCCGACGAACGTCAGCGGCTCATGCAACTTCTGGCGCAGAAACAGCGTCTTGGAGTTTCGGCTTCGGTCAGGCGAATTATAGTAAAATAGCCGGTTTTTCCGCCGCCAATCCAGCCAGCGAGGAAGCATAGAAATGGTCAGCAGGGACAAAGCAAAAGAGCCGCGCAAGCGACGCCAAAGCCAAGGCCGCGACTTCGGCTGCCGTCAAGCCGAAGGACACGGCGCGCGCGGCCGAACCGCCGACCAGGAGCAAGCCGGAAACGCCCCAGCCGCGCCGGCCAGGACCAAGGCGGACGACGGTCAAGGCCGCGGGCGCCGGCGGCCGTGCCGGTCAAGCGCGCCCGGGATCAGGTGCGAAGGCCGCGGCAAGCGCGCCAAGGACAAGGCCATCGCCGCCGCCATCGCGCTCTCGCCTGCCGACCAGGACCAGCGCCGCACGCGCCTGAAGAACCTGATCGTCCTGGGCAAGGAGCGCGGCTTCCTGACCTACGCCGAGATCAACGACCATCTGCCCGACGACATGCTGGATGCCGAGCAGATCGAGATCGATCATCAGCATGATCAACGACATGGGCATCCAGGTCTACGACGAGGCGCCGGACGCCGAAGCCCTGCTCATGACCGAGGCCGTGCCGGCCGTGGTGGCCGACGAGGACGTGGAGGAGGAGGCCGAGCAGGCGCTGTCCACCGTCGATTCCGAGTTCGGCCGCACCACCGACCCGGTGCGCATGTACATGCGCGAGATGGGCTCGGTCGAACTGCTCACGCGCGAGGGCGAGATCGAGATCGCCAAGCGCATCGAGGACGGCCTGAAGCACATGATCCAGGCCATCTCCGCCTGCCCGACCACCATCGCCGAGATCCTCGAGCTGGCCGACAGGGTGGCAAGGACGAGATGCGCATCGACGAACTGGTCGACGGCCTGATCGACCCCAATGCCGAGGAGATCATCGGCGACGCGATGGCCGAGGAGCCGATGGAAGAGGACGCTCGAGGCCGAGAACGAGGACGAGGACGACGACGGCGCGGCGCCATGTCGGCCACGCCTGCTGCAGCTCAAGGCCGACGCCCTGGAGCGCTTCGCGACCATCCGCGACCTCTACGTCAAGATGATGAAGGCGCTGCAGCAAGCAAGGGCTCCGCAGGACAAGACCTATCTGCGAGCGCAGAAGCAGATCTCCGACGAGCTGATGAACATCCGCTTCTCCGCGCGCACCATCGAGCGCCTGTGCGACTCGCGTGCGCGACATGGTCGAGGAGGTGCGCAACCACGAGCGCAAGATCAGGACCTGTGCGTCGAACAAGGCGCACATGCCGCGCCCGCACTTCATCAAGGTCTTCCCCGGCAACGAGACCAACCTCGATTGGCTCGAGCAGCGAGATCGCACGCGAGCAAGCCCTACAGCGGCGCAGCTCATGCGCTGCGCGCCGGCCATCCTCGAAGAGCAGCAGAAGCTGATCGACCTGCAGAAGCCGCATCGGCATTCCGCTCAAGGATCTCAAGGACATCAACAAGCAGATGTCCACCGGCGAAGCCAAGGCGCGCCGCGCCAAGCGCGAAATGACCGAGGCCAACCTGCGCCTGGTGATCTCGATCGCCAAGAAGTACACCAACCGCGGCCTGCAGTTCCTCGACCTGATCCAGGAAGGCAACATCGGCCTGATGAAGGCGGTGGACAAGTTCGAATACCGCCGCGGCTACAAGTTCTCGACCTACGCCACGTGGTGGATCCGCCAGGCCATCACGCGCTCGATCGCCGACCAGGCGCGCACCATCCGCATCCCGGTGCACATGATCGAGACCATCAACAAGATGAACCGCATCTCGCGCCAGATCCTGCAGGAGACCGGGCCAGGAGCCCGATCCGGCGACCGCTGGCGGTGAAGATGGAGATGCCCGAGGAGAAGATCCGCAAGATCCTCAAGATCTCCAAGGAGCCGATCTCCATGGAAACGCCGATCGGCGACGACGACGATTCGCACCTGGGCGACTTCATCGAGGACATCAGGCCACCTGGCGCCGATCGATGCGGCCGTCTACGCCAGCCTGCGCGACGTGACCAAGGAAGTGCTGGACACGCTGACGCCGCGCGAAGCCAAGGTGCTGCGCATGCGCTTCGGCATCGAGATGAACACCGACCACACGCTGGAAGAAGTCGGCAAGCAGTTCGACGTCACGCGCGAGCGCATCCGCCAGATCGAAGCCAAGGCGCTGCGCAAGCTGCGCCATCCGTCGCGCTCGGAGAAGCTGCGCAGCTTCCTCGATACCGAGACCTGAGCGCCCAGGCGAAGCCTCCCGGCCACGAACGCCGCCTCTCGGGGCGGCGTTCCTGCTTATGGGCGGCGGAGGCGCCCCTACACCCGTCCGCGGCTCTCCCCGCGGACGATGCCTCCGGCGATGAGATGGGCGGTGCGCAGCGGTTCCGGCACGTTGCCGTTGCAGCACGAATCCCGCAGCACCTGCGCGACCTGGTCCAGCGAAAGGCCGGCGCGCTGCACCCACAGTCCTGTCATGCTCTCGACCGGGCCTGCCTTTTCGATCAGCGCCCACTTGCGGCTTCCACCCGGTACATGCTCCAGCAGGGCGCGGCGGATCGCCGCCATGTTCGGCCGCCGCCGTGACACTACCAGCACCGGCCGCTGCAGCGTCTGCGACAGCAGATCTATGTTGACGACATTAAAGCCGGCGACGCTGATCCCCTGCAGCAGTACGGCGTGCAACTGCGGCCAGAAGCGGGAATCGCGCACGGCGCGGGCGATCGCGACGGTCGAATTGACGCCGTCGCGCCGCACCTTGCCGGACAGCACGCCGATCAGCCGCGCTCCGGCGTAGACGGCGCCCACCAGCAGCACGTCGCCGCGGTGACTGCGCTCGAAGGGAGCGTCGTCGAAGCCGACGAGATGGGTCAGGCGCCGCCGGCCTTGCTCCATGCCCGCACCCGGGAGGCGGGATCGCGCCGGCTCAGGCCCGCGCCACGACCAGGGGCACGAGCATTTCGGCCGCGCTGGTGCCGCCATGCACGCCGATCTGGCGATAACGCTTCTCGCCCGGCAGCCAGTCCTTTATGGTCCAGTTCCCTTTCATGACGAGCGTGTAATCGCCGATGCGCGAGGCGAGGCTGGGGTGAGGCTCGCCGGGGCCGAACCAGCCCAGATCCACCAGTTCGCGACTGGGATGCAGCTCGGCCCGTTCCGCAAAATGGTCGCGCACGTAGCCCTCGAAGTCGGCGCGCCGATCGGGTTTGACATAGCAGTAGGCGACGCGCCGCTCCCCGCACAACGGCCGCAGCAGCATCTCGGCCAGCGGCGCATGCCGCTCCAGCTCGATCAGCCGGTCGGCGGGGGAATCGATGAAACCGTGATCCGCCGTGGCGATGACGACGGCGTCACTACCGCGGATGCGTTCGAGCAGGCGGTCCAGGGCATGATCGACCGCGCCGTGAATCGTCGCCACCTGCGCGACTGGCGATGCCGAAGGCATGGGCGTTGGCGTCGAGTGCCGGATAATAGGCATACACGTACTTGCGTCCCGGCGATCCCATGACCACCTCGGCGATGCGTTCGAACATTTCGCCGAGGCTGGCATAGCCGCAGCGCATCGACGCCTCGGTGTGGAAGCGGTTGAACTCCGAACCGACAATGTCGATCGGGCTCAGGGCATAGGCACGCCGCAGCATGGACGAGGCGAGCGAGCGGTGCTTGAACAGGCGCCGCGGCAGTTCGCCCGGCGCGAAGTCGAAGGGCTCCCCGCCCCGCGGGGTGAGCGGCAGCACCGCGGCAATGCGGTCGAGTTCCGCAAAATACATGTGCCAGCCGGTCAGGCCGTGCTGCTGGGGCGCCACGCCGGTGAGGAGGGTCGTGATGGCGGAGGCAGTGGTCGAGGGAAAGACCGATGTCAGTTGGCCCTGCAAATGCCGGCGCAGCGCGCCGTCCGCGCCATGATGCCGCACGTAATCGAGCCCGAGGCCATCGACCACCAGCAGGACGATGGTCTCCGCCGCCGCCAGATCGGCGGCATCGATGCCGCGGGCCGGCGCGTAGGGCAGACCGGTGACACCGCAGGCGTCGGCGACGGAACGCATCAGGTTGAGAATGCTGCCGCCGCCGTAATCCGGCAGCACGCTCGGACCGTTCGTCATGAATAGTCAGCGCTGATAGGTGCCGATCAATTCGCCCTGCGCCATGATGTGGCCCTGCATCGCCTTTTCCAACTGCTGCTTGGTCGGTCGGCCGAGGTCGGCGAGCGCCGTGTCCAGCGCGAAAAGCTTGTGGAAATAGCGATGCCGTCCGACAGGCGGACAAGGGCCGCCGTAGCCGGTGCGTTTCCAGTCGTTCCGGCCCTCCAGCGTGCCCGCCGGCAGCCGGGACGCAGGGATCGCTTCGGGCAGGCCGTCGGCGCTGACCGGAATGTTGTAGAGCACCCAGTGCACCCAGGTCATCTTCGGCGCCGCCGGGTCGGGCGCGTCGGGATCATCGACGATGAGCACAAGACTCCTGGCACCGGCCGGCACCCCGCTCCAGGCCAGCGGCGGCGAGATGTCCTGTCCGTCGCAGGTGTAAGACCTGGGAATCGGAGCGTCGTGAGCGAACGCCTTGGATGTGATCGTCATCATGAGTTTCGCCTCCTTGTCTGCCGCCGTTGACAACGCGGCCGAAGCCGTCGCCAGAACTGCCGCCAAGAGCATCGCCGCCGCGCGGCGGGCGCCCCCAAACGCGCTCACGCTGGATCGACGGACAATAACCTTCGTTCGTTGCCGGGACATGTCTGGCCGCTTCTCAGCACGGCGACGCAAACAACCCATCGAGCTGCGCCAGTCCCAGCACGTGCAGATGCACCCGGTCATCGGCGCCGCGCCATTGCTCGAAGGCGGGCGCCACGCTCTGCTCGACCGCCCGGGGCGACTCGCTGGCGAGCACGAGGCGGAAACGGTTCAGTCCGCGGGCATCGCGCTCGCGCCTTCCCGCATCCAACCAGTTCTTCAGCAGCGCCGTGATGCCCGCCCCCGTCGTCGCGCGGTAGGCGCGAAGCAGCAGTCGGTCACCGACGACGATTTCGAACAGCGCCTCGGCGACGTCGGCGGGCGCGAATTCGATGTCGGCGCGGTCGAACACCGCGTCGGGACAAGCGCAGCCGAGCGTGTCCCGAACAAAGCAGCGGATGCGGTCGCGGGTCGATTCAAGAACGGGTAGCGGGTGACGCGATGGTTCCATGCGATGGATTGTAGCGCGGCCGCGCCAGGGCGGCAGCCACCGTGCGGACTCTGGTAAACTGCGCCCGCGCAAACCTCCGCAAGTCCCAAGCGGAAGCCCACCGCGCGTTCTCGGCGGGGCCGTTAGCTCAGTCGGTTAGAGCAGGGGACTCATAATCCCTTGGTCGTTGGTTCGAGTCCAACACGGCCCACCATATAAAACAGCATCTTATGCGTGATTCTTCGCCCAGGCCCGAGAAAATCAACGAGCATGGTTGCCATACTGATTGCCGCATCTCGGACATCTTCCGTCTGCACCAACATCTCCAGAAGCCGCGTAGCGCGAGAGTCCACGGTTGGTTCAGCCGACGTTGGACACCGCCGAGGCGGTCGCCAAGCTCCAGGAGCTGATGGAGGTGGCGCGCGGCATCCTGCACGGCTTTGACTACTCTACGTATCGCACCCAAGCCGTGGCGCTGCTCTTGCCAGCGCCGAACTTCCTGCTCGGTTTGGATGACGGCAAAAAGCGCTGGTTCGACACAGTGGTGGCGATCCCCAAGGCGTTCTCGCTGTGCGGCATCTTGGACGAGGCGATCGAACTGCGCGAGGAGATCGCGTTCTTGCAGGCGATCAAGAGTGTGATCGCCAAGGCGACCGAGACCGACAAGAAACTCGCACAAGACCGCAAGAACGCGGTGCTCAAGCAGATTCTCGACAACGCGGTGGTTGCCGAGGGCGTCGAAGACATCTTCAAGCTCGCCGGTCTGGAGCGGCCGGATTTCGGTTGGTACTCGAACAGGCAGAGCGGCTCTCGGATGAATGGACTAGCTTTGGATAGCCGACATGCTGCCACGGCGGCGTGTTGCCGTGCTGCCATGATCGAGAAAGCGGTTCCGGGAGCCAATGATTGCAGGGATACGCACGGATCGATCGGGGATCGAGAGGTTCAACGGTTTGAGCCGGGGACGATGTGACGGGAGCCGGAAGCATTTCGAAGAGAACCGGTGCGTTCGCGCCGATGCCTGCGCGCTCGGTCCGTCACAGACCGTAGGCGAGCTTCAGACGTGCCTGCACCTGGCGCGCCTTCCGGAACGATTCCTTCAGCACCTGGCGATCCATGTCGTTGAGCTGGTCCGGATCGACGCGGTTGACGGCCCCCGGCAGCGTAACCGGATTCATCTGCTGGCGCAGGCGCAGCATCTGGATGAAGTAGAACGCCTCGGTGACGGCGATCAGGCCATCGCCGGCGAGTTGGATGTGCGGGGCCGCGCCGCGCAGGCGCTCGGCGGTGTTGGTGTGGGCGACACCGTGGGCCAGGCTGAACACCCGCGCCGCATCCACGAACGGGCGCGAGCCGTACATCTTGAGATTGATGGTGTGGGGAAACGCCTTGTCATCGAACACGAAATCCCGGATCACGCCCAGCGGCGGCTGGCAGGTGAGCGCGTTCTCCGCCATACAGCGCAGGAACAGGGTGTTCTCCGGTACCACGCCGAAGAGCCATTCGCGCAACTGCTGCGCCAACGATGCCTCGCCATAGATGGCGCGGAAGTCGAAGAAGATGGTGGCATTGAGCAAGGCCTGGGGCAGCGGCCTCGTGATCCAGTCGCCGAAACGCTCCTTCCACTCGGCCAGGCTGAGGCACCACTGGGGATTGCCCGCCATGATGTTTCCCCGGCACAGCGGGAAGCCGCAGGCGTCGAGCCCCAGATTGATGGCCCGGGCGAAGGGCAACAGCCCGCGCCGGATCTCCTCCGTCGAACCTTCTTCCGGGGGCACGAAGATGATGCCGTTGTCTTGGTCTGTGCTGAACGTCTGCTCGAAGCGGCCCTCGGATCCCAGCGCGATCCAGCACATCGGCACCTCGGGTATGGTATGGCGATCAAGCTCCAGCTCGATGACGCGGATGGTGAGCAGATCGTTGAGGGTTGAGACGAGCTGAATCAGAGTCTCGGCGCGGGTTCCCTGCCGCAGCATGCGCCCGGCCAGCAGCCGGATCTGGCGCGCCGCCTGGGCCAGCGTCTCGGTGTCGCGTGCCACCCGGATATCGCCGCTCAACTCCCCCAGGCCGGTGCGCGGCAGGCTGAACAGGTCGTGCTGCGACACCACGCCGAGCAGCCTCCCTTCCGCTACTACTAACAGGTGGCCCAAACCGCTGCGCGCCATGGTGAGCGCCGCGTCATGGGCGGCAACCTCCGGCCCGAGCACGACGAATCGCTGCGTCATCACCCGGTCCACGGGCTGGTCGAGGTCATAGTCGGGCGAGGCCGCCTGCTGCACGAAGTCGGGAAGCGTGAAGATGCCCAGCGGCGCGCCGCTGCGCGGGTCGGCCACGACGATGGCGCCGACGCGCTGGCGGTTGATGCGCGCCAGCACCTGGCGCACCGGGAGTCCGGGGGGACAGGTGATGGGGGTGCGCGCCAGAAACGCCGACAGCGGACTGTAGATCGAACGGTGCTCTTCATCCGACACCGCGGCACCCGGCCCTTGCGCCGCTCCGTCGAGCGGCGGATCTTCGGCGTGCAGGTTCAAGTCCGTCTTCGCCCTATCAGTATTCGACCCGGGCATAGAGCGTGCGCTCCGCTGCCCGGCGCGCCTCGCCCAGAGTGCGGATGCCCTGCGCCGCCAACAGCGGAATCATGCGCAGAAACGCTTCGCCAGTTACCGTGGCATCGCCCAGGGCGGTGTGGCGTGCAACCACCATGATGCCCAGCCGCTCCGCGATCGCCTCCAGCGTGTGCGAGCCCTGATGAGGATGCAGCACCTGAGACAGCAGCAGCGTATCGAGCACCGGCTGGGTGAAGCGGACGCCAGTGCGGGCTTCCTTCATCTGCAGGAAACGCATGTCGAACGCGGCGTTGTGGCCCACCAGCACCGTATCCTCGCAGAATTCGTGGAACCGCGGCAGCACCTTGTCGATGGTGGGCTGGCCCTTGAGCAGTTCGTGGGTGAGGCCGTGGATATTGGTGGATACCCACGAGGTGGGGCGCTGCGGATCGACCAATTGCTGGTAGCTCTCGTTGCGCAGCAGGCGGTTGTTCACAATGCGCAGCGCGCCGATGGAAACGATCTCGTCGCCGGCCGAAGGCTCCAGGCCGGTGGTCTCGGTGTCGAACACGGTGTAAGTCAGTTCGTTGAGCGGGCGTTCGTCGAGTTCGGTGGTCTGGCCCGGCTGCTGAAACAGGTCGAAGTCGTAGAACTCCGGGCGGTTGTCGCCGTAGCGGATCGGCGCGGCGGCGACCGGCTGCAGCGGGGTGGCGAGCGGCAGCAGGAGCCGGAAGCAGGCTCGGTGGCGCGCCTTTTCCGTGACGAAGACGACTTCCGCCCCGTGGCGCTCGGCGACGTCGCGCAGGGTAAGCGGGCTGTCCTCGCCGCCGGCATGCATCGGGTCCATCTCCCAAGAGTACAGCGTCTGGGAGGAGAGCACCGCGCCGGACCAGATCAGGTCCAGCCGCGCCAGTCTTCCTTCCCGGGACAGGCTGAAGCGCACTTCGCGCACGTCGTGTTCATCCTGCATGCGGCTGGCGAAGTAGGTCAGCGCCTGGATCAGGGTGTAGCTGTCGGCCTTGATCCAGATCGAGTTGTCGAGATTCTCCACCTTGGTCGGCAGGCCCAGTCGGCTCTCGATGCGACGCCGCGCGGCAGCCACCACGTCCACCCCGAGCATCTCTTCGAGAGGCCAGCGCGTCTTGAGCGAATCGGCATAGTCGGCCATGGTGCGGTCCAGCGCGCTGCTCAGACTGCTTGTCTCTTCGCTGATGATGCGCACGAACCGGTCACGCTGCTGCGGCTCGCAGTCCGGGTAGTCGAGCAGGGTTTCCACGGCCGCACGGATGTTTCCCAGCGCGGCGCGACTGCCTTCGGTGAGGGACTGCAGCAGCACGTCGCGCCTGCTGTCGCGCTCGAAGCTGCGGGTGATGTTCTCCATGGTCAGAACAAAGCCGCTGATCGTTGCGTAGTCGGCGCGCCGCAGCGGCGCCGGCTTGTCGCCCGGATCGTGAGCGTGCGCATCGGGGTCGCGAGCGGGCGGCAAACTGGTCGTCAGCACCGGCGCCAACTGCAGCCGGATCAGCTGGCCGGCGCGGGTGGTGGTGACGACCTGCGCGTTCAGATCGGCTTCGTTCTGCTCCAGGCGGGTGCGCACGTGGTCCAAGGCGTGCGTGAGCAGGCTGCGATCGATGACGGCAAAGATCGATCGTCCGAGACCGATCAGCGGCGCCGTCGT
Source organism: uncultured beta proteobacterium (assembly GCA_963823455.1). Lineage (GTDB taxonomy): Bacteria > Pseudomonadota > Gammaproteobacteria > Burkholderiales > Rhodocyclaceae > CAVPDA01. The sequence continues at coordinate 614,202 of CAWGLO010000002.1, read as the reverse complement.
TTCCCCCGGCCCGTTCGCGGCGGCCCCCAGCGTCTGCCGCGCGCGCTCGTTGTAGAGCAGGATGCGGCCATCGCTGTTGCATACCAGCACTCCCTGGGACAACTCGGACATCAGGGCCGCCAGCCGGTTCTTCTCCTCTTCCACCGACGCCCGGGCGCGGACCGCCTTCGCCTCCAGATCGCGCGCCAGCGTTTCGTGCTGCTGCGCGAACCGGTTGACCGCTTCCGCGAGCAGTCGCACCTCCGCCGGTCCCGCAGCCTCGATGCGATGGCTGCGGTTGACGTTCAGCATGATGCGCAGCCCCTCCACCAGCCGCAGCGGCCCGCGCACATAGGCGTGATAGGCACCGGCGAAGAGAATTCCGAACAGGCCGAGGCCGAGCACGCCCAGTCCCGCCAGCAATTCCAAGCGCGGCGAGATCATCGCAGCGAGGCTCTGCCGGTTGTCGGACCCCACGTCGTAATAGAAGGCATAGCCCGCCAACAGGACGAAGCCCGCCAGCAGAGCGAGAAAGGCGCTCAGTGCGAGGAAGAATTTGTACTTGTCCGCCACGTCGTCGATCGGCAGCCTGCGCCGCTGTCTTGCCGGGAACCGGGAAGGTAGCGGACTGCGGGCCTGTATATGGGAACTTGGCGGAAGCGTCCTGCCCAGCCGCTGTTTCCGGCAGTGCCGACGATGCCGATAAGGCTCATCTATGGCATCATAACCAGAACTCCGGCGTTGTGCATGATCGTGTGCCGGAGTCTGCGGGATTCGTCGTCGGCCATCGCCAGGGAGGGGGATCGAGATGTCATCTGCCGTGTATGAGCGCATTCGCAACAACCCGAAGTTCAACGAACTGGTCACCAAACGCAGCCGGCTGGCGTGGAGCCTGTCGGCAATCGTGCTCGGGATCTACTTCACTTTCGTCATGGTGGTCGCCTTCAATCCCAAGGTGCTGGCCACACCGCTCGCGGCCGGACTGGTCACCACCATCGCCTGGCCGATCGGCGCCGGCATGATCCTGCTGTTCTGGCTCATGACCTTCCTCTACATCCGTCGTGCCAACAGCGAGTTCGACGATCTCAACAACGAAATCGTCAAGGAGGCCATGAAATGAGCCGCGCCCTCATCCGACTCGCCCTTGCCGGCGTCGCCGCTTGCGCGGCCGGACTCGCCCTGGCCGCCCCGGTCGTGGAACAGGCGCAGAAGCAGCCCCTCAACGTTCATGCCATCGTGATGTTCTTCGTGTTCGTCATGGCGACCCTGGGCATCACCTACTGGGCAGCCAAGCGCACCAAGACGGCGAGCGACTACTACGCCGCCGGCGGCGGCATCACCGGCACCCAGAACGGTCTGGCAATCGCCGGCGACTACATGTCGGCGGCCACCCTGCTCGGCCTCACCAGCCTGGTGTACTCCAAGGGCTACGACGGTTTCATCTACTGCATCTGCTTCTACGTCGGCTGGCCGGTGATCCTGTTCATGATGGCGGAGCGGCTGCGCAACTTGGGCAAATTCACCTTCGCCGACATCACCTCGTTCCGCCTCGACCAGAGCCGCGTGCGCACCATGGCCGCGATCGGCTCGCTCACCGTGGTCATCTTCTACCTCATCGCCCAGATGGTGGGCGCCGGCCAGTTGATCAAGCTGCTGTTCGGCCTGGAGTACTGGATAGCGGTGGTGATCGTCGGCGTGCTGATGGTGATCTACGTGACCTTCGGCGGCATGATCGCCACCACCTGGGTGCAGATCATCAAGGCGGTGCTGCTGCTATCGGGCGGCACGGTGACGATGCTGATCGCGCTTGTCGCAGTTCGGCTTCAGCTTCGAGACCCTTGTCTGCCAAGGCAGTATCGCTGCACAAGGACGGCCCCAAGATCATGGCTCCCGGCACCCTGCTGGCAGACCCGGTTTCGGCGGTGTCCCTGTCGCTCGGCCTGATGTTCGGCACGGCCGGACTGCCCCACATCCTGATGCGTTTCTTCACCGTACCCAATGCCAAGGAGGCGCGCAAGAGCGTAGTCGTCGCCACCGGCTGCGTCGGCTTCTTCTTCTGCGTGGTGAGCCTGATGGGTCTGGCAGCCATCGTCATCGTCGGCCAGAACCCGGCCTACTTCGAGGGCGGCAACATCGCCGGCAAGATGATCGGCGGCGGCAACATGCCTGCCATGCATCTGGCACACGCCGTGGGAGGCAACCTCCTGCTGGGATTCCTGGCCGCAGTCGCCTTCGCCACCATCCTGGCCGTGGTCTCGGGACTGGCGCTGGCCGGGGCCTCCGCCATCTCCCACGACATCTTCGCCAACGTGATCAAGAAGGGCAAGGCGGAAGAGGGCGAGGAGGTGCGCGTGTCCAAGATTTCCTCGCTGGGCCTCGGCGTGCTGGCGGTGCTGCTGGGCATCGTGTTCGAAAAGCAGAACATCGCCTTCCTGGTCGGCCTCACCTTCGGCATCGCCGCCTCGTGCAACTTCCCGGTGCTGATCCTCTCCATGTACTGGAAGGGTCTCACCACCCGCGGCGCGGTGTGGGGCGGCATCGCCGGCCTGGTGGCGGCGGTGGCGATCGTCGTGCTCTCGAAGGCGGTGTGGGTCACGGTGCTGGGCAACAAGGACCCGATCTTCCCCTACGAGCAGCCTGCCATCTTCTCCATGCCGCTGGCGTTCTTTGTCGCCTGGCTGGTATCCACCCTGGATACCAGCGCCCGAGCCGCGAAGGAGAAGGAAGCCTTCGAAGACCAGTACGTGCGTGCCCAGACGGGCTTCGGGGCCGCCGGCGCCGCAGCCCACTAGTCGGCGGACGCCGGGCCGACCGGTCCCGCGGTTCGATGGGCAGACTCCCTCTCCCCTCGTGGGAGAGGGACAGGCAGAGGCGGCGGCGCCCGCCGTTTCCCCAATTCCACCACGGAAGCGGCGCTCGTCCCCAGGGCCGCAGAAACCGTCAGGCAGCGCTCGGTCTCACAGGACCTGGCCCAAGTCTCGGCGGCGGCTGCGTCGACCCGTTTGACCGGGCTGGTCTGCAGTTCATCAGCCGTACCAGAGGCCGCGCTTCTCACGTCCTCGGTCATGCACCGTCCAGAGTTCCCGGCACCGAGCGACAGGGCGAAACACGCGATCGTCTCGAAGAGCCGACAGGGGTGCCCCTCGAGTATGTGCCAGCGATTCCACTGCGGCGCCGCGTACGTGATGGCGACATGAGCCGAATCCTGCTGGCTGGCGGACAAATAATCTCAATCGACCGCGCTTTCGTTCGGGCGGGAATCGCTCCAATCCCGCGCGTGGAAATGCCGCACGCCAACTAACCGACTGCTATCGGGATACGTCTCCCGTGACCGGTCTCGGCGGAATCTCCCTTCGGTAGGGCGAGCCAAACCAATTCCGGCGATTCGGCCGACACTGGCGCACGGTGTAAGTCGATCGTCTTACAAAACGCTATCCGGTTAGGCCCCGAATACAAGGCTTTCTTCGATCCCAAGTTGATCCGCGACATACCGGGCGATGGTCTGATTGAGCCAATTGGGCTGGTGCGCGTCCGAACTCAGCACAAACCGGAAGCGGTGGGTGTGGGGCGCGTAGTAGGCCCGCCAGTTGCCGCGCCAGATATATCGGTTGTTGATCTCTACCAGGCAGGCAGGTGGGACGCGCTCAAGCCGAGTACCAAGGACGTCCGGGCGAGCGATGATGACCGGCTTCCCCGTATCCAGCAGACGTTCCAGCGCCGCGTAGTCAGCATCGGTGTCGTAGCAGTGCACGACATAGTACTCGACGGGCACCTCCCGCGCGGCGGCAACCCAGGTGTGCCCGTTGACCTCGGTGCCCACGCGCAAACCCGCCTGCCGCACTGCATCGGCGTAGGCATCGATCCGCCCATCCACCAGGTATTCCAAATGATCGCTGATGCCGACGATTCTGGCATGTCGGACCTGTGCGACAAGTTCGACGGATTGCTCGGCCACGACCGCGCTGTCCCCGCGCGAACAGATGGTATGAATATGCAGGTCCTGCACAAGCATCGGCGGCGTCCCTCCTGCGTCGCTGAGCCGAAGATTGTGTCAGGCCGCATGGGCATCGACCATGTTTGTTTCGGTACAACGCGGCGGCACGCCAGGCGCTGCGCCGCCATCGCCGCCACCCGCTCGCCGACGCGCTTCGATGTCGTCCCCGGTAAGGCCCACGTTGGATAACGGGATCTTCGCCGGTTTTGTCCAGACATTCCTCGCCGGGGACTGGAGTACTGGCATCGGTGAGCATAAGATTGCCATGCGCTGATCGGCTTATCAGGAGGGGATGGGCCATGCACGAGAGAAACGAAGGCGTCGGGAACGGCGCAAAGGACGTGCGGCGGGCGGCGCAGGCGCTCGCCCGCTACATTCCTGCGCGGCTCGCGCCGCTGGCGCGGGCCGCCTACAACTTCCATTGGGTTTGGCACCCGGACGGTGAGCGGGTGTTTCGCGCCGTTGACAGCCACCGCTGGCGTTTGTGCCGACAGAATCCGGTGCGATTTCTGCACGAAACATCTCAGGATTCGCTGGAACGGGCAGCATCGGACCTGTCGCTGGTTGCGCGCGCGGAGGCCCTGCGCGATGCCTTGGAGGAGCAACTGGCGCGATCGCCGCGCGAGGACGGGGGGGCCTCTTTGGAACACCCCATCGCATTCTTCTGCGCCGAATTTGGTCTGCATCGCTCTCTGCCAGTCTATTCGGGCGGCCTCGGCGTCTTGGCTGGCGACATCTTGAAGGAAGCGTCGGATCGGGCCTTGCCGATGGTCGGCGTCGGACTGATGTACCGGAAGGGCTACTTCCACCAGCGTGTCGATGCCGGGGGCTGGCAGCACGAGTACTGGTACGAAACCGATCCCGAGCGCCGCCCGTGCGTCATGATCACGCGCGAGGACGGCCGTCCGCTCACAGTCAAGGTACCGATCTGGGACGAGGACGTGTCGGTCAGCGTATGGCGGGTCGAAGTTGGAAGAGTCCCGCTCTTTCTCCTCGACGCCGAAGTGCCCGAGAACACGCCGCGCCAGCGCTTCGTCACCGCTCGCCTCTATGAAGGCAATCGTCAGATTCGCCTGGCCCAGTATGCACTGCTCGGCATTGGCGGAATACGCGTCCTGGATGCATTGGGGATTGCCCCGTCCCTCATCCAAATGAACGAAGGGCACCCGGCCGCGGCCACGATGGAGCTGATCGCCCAGGAGATGGAGCACGGCGCGAGCTTCGATGAAGCCCGCGAGAAGGTGCGCCGACGAGTCGTCTTTACCACCCACACCCCCGTGCCGGCAGGCAATGAGGCCTACTCCGTCGACGAGATTTCTACGGTTTTCCCCGACCTGTCGCGGCGACTGGGCAGCGACATGGAACGTTTCCTCTCGCTGGGTCGTTTCAACGCCGCCAGTCGCGACGAACCCTTTGGCATGACCGCCCTCGCGATGCGCATGAGCCGCTCGACCAACGGCGTCAGCAAGATCCATGGTGGCATCTCGCGACGCATGTGGCAGGGGCTGTTTCCCGGCCGCTCTGCCGAAGAGGTACCTATCACTCACGTCACCAACGGCGTCCACCTGCCGAGCTGGATATCTCCGCTCATGCGTCGTCTCCTGGATGATTACCTCGCACCAGGCTGGCATGCCCAGGAGCGGGTCACCGACCCCGCCACGTGGAACGGCGTTGACAAGATCCCAGACGAACGATTGTGGGCTGTGCGGCAGGAGTACGCGAAATGGCTGGAGCATTGGGTCAAGTCCAAGACCGTGACCGACCGGCTCACGCGCGGCGATGCAATGCAGTACGCCAGGAAGGCCGCCAACACCTTCGATCGCGAGGTGCTGACGCTGGGATTCGCACGCCGGCTGGCGACCTACAAGCGGCTTCATCTCCTGATCCAGGATCCGGACAGGATGCTGCGCCTGCTGGAGGCGCCCCACCCCATACAGCTGCTGTTCGCCGGCAAGGCTCACCCCCGGGATGACGACGCCAAGCGCGTCCTGGTCAGCATGTTCAATCTGAAGTCCGACCCGCGCCTCGGCGGCCGGGTCGCCTTCCTCGAGGATTACGACATGGGCTTGGCAAGCATTCTGACGAACGGGTGCGGCGTCTGGATCAACCTGCCGCGGCCGCCCCTGGAAGCGAGCGGCACCAGCGGCATCAAAGCCGCATTCAACGGCGTGCTGAACCTAAGCGTGCTCGATGGCTGGTGGGCCGAAGCCTACGACGGCAGCAACGGCTGGGCAATCGACGGCACGGAGGATGCCAACGCCGCGTTCAAGGATGCCCGCGACGCGGCAGCCTTGTATGAGCTGCTGGAAAGGGAAGTCATACCCTTGTTCTACGACCGCGATGCCGCGGGCATCCCGCGCGGCTGGATCGCGCGCATCAAGGCATCCCTGCGCACCATAGGACCGCGGTTCTGCGCAACGCGTATGCTGGACGAGTACGTGCACAAGATATACGCAGCCGCACCGCCATGAAAGGCCCCGGGGCTCGCTCGGCCGCCCAGCCGTTAGGCTATGCGTCACCACGAAGGAGACGACCCGTCTTCCAGTGCGCCGCAGCAATCCCGGTGCAACGTTCGCCCGCAGGGCCGGCCCCCGCGAACGGTGACCGATTCATCGGTGATAGCGCAAGCGTCGGCATCGACGTGGTCAGTTGCCACTACCGAGCTGGGGGGTTCCTGCCGGACACCATGCGTGGAAATCTGATCACGCCTCGCACGAACTCGACCGTCTGCCCGGGATCTGTCTCGCATCGTACGCGTCTGCAGTGCATAGGAGAGAACATCACGTCATACGACTCGCCGGCATGACGGCACTGGTTGGAGGAGACGAGAGCAGGAACACTGTTGACGTTGCCAGAGTGGAACTGGCGATGATCGAGACGACCGACCGGCGAGTGCCTGCAAGGCGCCATCGTGCACCGCCAGGAGATCTTCGCACAAGTAGGCTTGCGGTTGGGCGACCGGGGTCTCTGCTCTGACACGGTGTAGGTGGTCTCCCGCGGTTCGGCCTTCACTGCTATTCCATCGCTAGCCGGGACAGTGTGGCTCGACAGTCGCACCGGCTGCTGCGCTACTTCGGCGGAATCCGGGATTGCGGCGAACCCTATGCCTGCGAGCCGGGAAATCCATCCGCATATTTGCTGATCCATTCCAGCGCCGCTTGCTCCGCGTCGAGCGCCCGGCCTTCGATTTCGCGCACACGGTTGCGGTAGTCCTCGATGTGGCAGATTTGCTCGACCATGCGTGCCGCGTAGGCGTCCCTGGGGGCGACAAACTGCATCCCCAGCTCGTAGCCGGCACCGCGTCCCTGGCACCAGACGACACGGGCGCGCGTCTCGAACGGCGGGAACACAATGGGGATGCGCACGCTCACCATGGCTCCGGGCGGAAGCGGTTGAGCCGACTCGCAGGCGAGCCCGCCGAGGCCGACATCCCTGAGCCTGCGCCGCCCTGCATCGGCGCCGGTTGCGGCGGTGATCTCGATCGGAATCCCACTCGGATGGCGCATGTACGACCGCCGCGTCCTTCCTGAGGCCCTCATGATTGTGCTCCCCTCACCGCAAAGGGTCATTATTCCCGAATGCTGCGGCCGTTCCCATGCTGTCCCGGGTGAGTTCCAACTCCGGCGGCATCCGCTAAACTGCCGTACCGGCTTGCTGTCCCGGCCACCTTGAACACACTGCTTAGCGCGGCGCGACATCGAATCGGCAGTCGCTCGGGACGGGGCGGAGCGTCTGCCGGCCTGGTTAAGGGAGCCAACCGACGATCTCGAACGGGACTTGGCAGCCAGGCTTCGCGCTGCCGATCAAAACCCTTTGGGTGTTGATATCCAGGTCAGGTGCGTGACCTGTCTGTTCCCGGAAGCCGAGCTTACACCGCGCGCAAATGCAGGAGCCCCGGCTTGCCGGGGCTCCTGGGCTTGGCGGGAGGCTTACTCGGGCTTGATATTCGACGCCTGCTTGCCCTTGGGACCGGTCGTCACGTCGAAGGACACCGTCTGCCCTTCCTTGAGCGACTTGAAGCCGCCCGCCTGGATCGCGGAGAAGTGAGCGAACAGATCCTCGCCGCCGCCGTCCGGCGTAATGAAACCGAAACCCTTTGCATCATTGAACCACTTGACCTTGCCAGTTGCCATTGTCGTTTCCTGTTGAAGGTTGTCCGGGAGAATCCCCTTACGGCCCGACATCAAGAACGAAACAACGGGCATTCACCATCGTTCTCACATCTTGAAGCGTGTCGCTGCGCGCATTGGACACGATAACGGGACAGCGAGTCAATGCCCTGCATAGTGCTGCGGCGCACTGCGTTCCTTGTGATCCGTGCGTCCGCCGACGATGTCGGCTACACGTGCCACCACGTGCGTCGTGGAGTTGTTCGCTTTCCCGCAGGACTTCGAGCGCCGCCAAGAGGGCGAGGACCGGCAGCATGGCTTGCGGGCGGCACGCCGCTGAATTGGTTGCGTCCCTTTCTCCCGGATTGTGACGCGCACCAACGCGCGTTGCCGGCGGCGGTGCGCGCCGCTACTGAAGGATTCGAAGGGTCCGGCGCTTGCGCTGAGGGTCGTATCGATTGCGTGTGTGCCGGTCGTCGGGGAAACCAAGCCATCCCGCCGGCCGCCAATACGGTACGATGCGCGCCACACCCGGTTGCGCCGGGACCTGAGGGAAGGAACGGGATGCGAATGGAGGAGGAACGACCGCGACTCGCGGGGGGTGACGGCAGCCGTCCCGTTCATGCACCGGGATTTCTGGTCACGGTCGTGACGATTGCAGTGGGTGCCGTGTTGCTGGTCGCGGGGTTCATGTTTTCGTTGCTGGTGTTCGCGATCGTGGTGACCGGCGGGTTGTTGGTCTTGGGTTACCTGTGGTGGAAGACGAGGGATCTTCGCAGGCAGATCCGGGAGCAGATGCGCGAGCGGCCCGCGGCCGAGCGCGTGATCGAGGGAGAAGTGATCCGAGAGGACTCGCGCGACGATGCAGACCAACGTTGATCGCAGTCGGTGTAGGACATGGCCGAAGCAATGAATCGCACATCGACCGGCTTCGCGCTGCGCAGCACCTTGATCGCCATTGCGGCCACCGTAGCGTTCCTGGCCTTTTTCATTACGCGCCTACCGCAAGGATTCAGCGACGACCTGTCCAGGATCGGCCGGGGCTCCAACGTTGCCGTACTCGTTCACAACAAGAATACGGTACGCAGCCAGAACCTGATGTCGGCGCTGAATCAAGTCCGCCCGGACTATGCCGGAAAGGTCGAATTGCTGGTGGCCGATGTCGACACGGAAATCGGCAAGGCGTTTGTCCGTGAACAGCAGGTCAACGACAGCATTCTGGTGTTCTTTGGTCCGGATGGAACGCGTCGGGGCGTTCTGGAGGGCACCGTTGACGAGAACGGATTGCGCATGGCTTTGGATACTGCGTTTTCACTGAAGCATTGACCGGTGCCGCTGGGCTGCGCCTGGGTGATGCAGCCGTGCCACGAGATCCGGGCCGGAAAGTCAATCGCAACGCCTTGAGCGTTTTCTTGGAGTCAGGGACGATGGCCATCGCAGGGCCGGTTATCGCCCGAGGGCGGCCTCCAGTTAGACAACAAGCGGCGGCCGATGGGGCCGAACCGTGCCGTGCTGACTCTCGCTCCTTCCGCCGTTGATTCTGGGGCGTATATGGCGTGGGGAAATTCCCCAAGACCGGGGAAATTTGGGTGGGGACATTCGACTTTCAGGCCGCCCCCCCAAACTGCTTTTCCCCGGCTGTCTATTCACGCCTTCGAGCCATTGCCCCTGGCACACCGTGTCAGAGGTTTGAGATGGATCAGGTGGCACGCTGTGTGCATAGCGCAACCACATGGCGCATTGATATCAAGGGCCGGTCGGGAGTGCCTCCGCCATCGTTTCGCCAAGCCGAGGCCGGACGCTCACCCCGAGCGGGTGGGCGCCCAGCCCTGACGACGTTTCGGGCAGTCGGCCGAAGGCAGTCTGAAGGAATCAAGCTCGGCGGTTTGTGCGGTGCGAAGTCCACGAAGCACTTTCCGAGATGCGGGAGCCATCCATGATCGATCAACAGGTTGTACGAGAATTCCCGAATGAATGGATCGAGGCATGGAACAACCATGATCCGGATCGATTTCTTTCTCGCGTCTCCGACGACTTCGAGGTATGGGCACCTGCCACGCACGAAGTCACGGGCGAGTCTGTCGACATTCTCCGGGGCAAGGCGGCGTTAGCCGACTATTGGGACAGCGCACGTCGCTTGATTCCCGATTTGCACTTCGAGCGCGTCACCACACTATTCGTGAGAGACAGCGTCACCCTGTACTACAAGGGTGTCGGCGGAAGGCTCGCTGCGGAAACGTTCTTCTTCGACTCCGACTGCAAGGTTTGCCGGGTGCTCACCATGCTCGGCGAGTTCCTGTCGATCGGCCGCGCGAGTGGCATTCGGTCTGGCTGATGCACGCAGCGCAAGGCCCACCGTGCCAGGGTCGGGACGATGTGTGCCCCGCGCACCGTCCGCCAGGGTTCGCCACTCCGGCCCGTACCAGATGGGCGATTGCGGCCAACTCCGGTCGCTCGCGTGTCGTTCCAGGCGACGACTTGAGCGTCTGCATCGCCCCCGAAAGCCGAAGTTCGTGACGGCCCGGTGATCACCCGCATCGGCCGAAAGGACGAGCCATTCCGATGTGCTGCAAACCGATAATCGTGCCCGGCATATGGGATCGTCACCACGACCACTGCATCAAGCGCAGTATCGCGATGATTCGGGAACCGGTCCGGTATCGTCCGGTCAGCTGCGACCACTTCCGCGGCGCCGGTCCGATTGACCGCTCGATGATGCAGCGATACATTCCCGGTTGATAGCATAAGGGGGACGTTGATCTTCCTGGGTCCGGCGCGCCTATGGTTCGTCCGCGCTATGCGCGACCAAGTCGAAGGAGAGCGAGAATGCCGAAGAAGACCGCCAAGGCGGGCACCTCCAAGGGCCGGGCCCTTTCGCTGCACATCGGGCTGAACGCCGTCAGCGGCGCGGCCTACGCAGGCTGGACCGGCCCACTGGCCGCCTGCGAGTTCGACGCCAACGACATGGCAGCGATCGCCAAGAGCCGCGGCATGAAGCCCACCGTACTGCTAACGCAAAAAGCCACGCGCGACGCGGTGCTCGCCGGCATGCGCGATGCGTCCAAGACGCTGGCCGCGGGGGATCTGTTCTTCCTGACCTATTCGGGCCACGGCGGCCAGGTGCCCGACGTCACCGGGGAGGAGGCCGACAAGAAGGACGAGACCTGGTGCCTCTACGATGGCCAGCTGATCGATGACGAACTGTATGCACAGCTGTCCGCCTTCAAGGCCGGTGTCCGCGTACTGGTGCTGTCCGACAGTTGCCACAGCGGTACCGTCACGCGCGAGGCGCTGGTGCCCAGCGCGTTGCCCGATCTGCGGCCCAAGTGGATGCCAACCGCGGTGGCCATGCGCGCCTACCGCGAGCACCAGGATTTCTACGACAAGCTGCAGCGCGATGTGGCCCGGGCTGCGGGCAAGCCGGTGGATCCCGATGCGGCGTTGGCCAACGTCGCGGTGAGCGGGCGGCTGACAGCGATTGTGAGTAAATTCAGTCCGGCGGTCATCCTGATCTCGGGCTGCCAGGACAACCAGACCTCGATGGACGGCGACCACAACGGCGCATTCACCGAGCGGCTGCTCAAGGTGTGGAAGGGCGGGGCCTTCAGCGGCAACTACATGCAGTTCCACAAGCAGATCCTGGCCGGCATGCCGCCGACCCAGTCACCCAACCTATTCACGCTCGGCCCGGTGAGCCGGTTCCTGGCCCAGAGCCCCTTCAGCGTTTGAGCCCGGCCGGCGCAATCGCGTCGCGCTGCCGCAAGGGATCGAAGCGCGGGGTTGAAATGGCCAAGCGATACGTGCCGGCTGACACCCACACCTGCCTCTAGATTTGCCCGCAGCGCGCGGGCTGCGGTTGTCCGACGGGCCCGACAAGAACGAGGAGACCTCCGATGGCACAGACCGTCCCGATCAGGATCACCGGACGGGCCGATACGCCGGTTCTGCCGCCGCTGCTCGCCGTTGCGAGCCGTGCCGCCGGCGTGGTGGCCGATCCCTTCCTTCCCGCGTCCTACTTTCGTCCTACCGGCACCTATGACGTCGGCCCGGCGGCGCGCGGCGCCGAGGGCGCCGCGGCGCACGAGCATGCGGCGGCGGCCGACGAGGTCGTGGTGCTCGAACTGGCTGACGGCAGTACCCTGATCACCAGTGCCGCGCGCTTGCTCGACGCGCTGCAGCGCGTCCATCCTGACTGGATCGAGGACGGCGCCATCCCGTTCGAGAAACTGCGTGCCGCCGGTGCCTCACCCGGACGAGGTCTGGGCGAGGCGATGGGCGGCCTGGTCAGCAAGGTCTTCACCATCGTCGCCGGCGAGACCAGCGACCCGATCATCGACGCCGCCCTCGATGAGTTGAAGAACAAGGGACTGGCCCCGATTGAGCTGGGAATCACCTGGGCCGGCACCAAGGCGCTGATGTGGGCGATCGAAAGCCGCCTCGTCGAGCAGCCAGGCCTGTACCGCTGGGTTGGCGCGAGCGGCAAAGCCGACGACCTGGAAGCGCCGAGGCAGGACGAGCTGGATCAGGCCGCGGCCGACAAACTGCCGATGCTGGTTTTCGTGCATGGTACCGGATCGAGTTCTTTGGGCAGCTTCGGCGAGCTGCGCGCCGGGGACCGCGACCTGTGGTCCGCACTCGATCGACACTTCACCGGCGGTATCTACGCGTTCGAGCATCGTACCCTGTCCGAGAGCCCGGTTGAGAACGCCCTGCACCTGGCCCGTGCGCTGCCCAAGGGTGCGCACCTGAACCTCGTTTCGCACTCGCGCGGCGGGCTGGTGGCGGACTTGCTGTGCCTCACGGACTTCGAGGCGCAAATCGACGCCTTTGCCCGGCCGAAGAACCTCCCCGGCACCGGCGATGCCGACCCCGATAGCGACGCTGCCAAGGCCTTGGCCCGGCAGCTCGACGATGCCTACCGCGAGCACCGGGCGCAGCTTCGCGAGCTGGCCATCGTCCTGCGCGACAAACAGTTCAACATTCAGCGCTACGTGCGCACCGCGAGCCCGGCCAACGGCACCAAGCTCGCCAGCGGCAACTTCGACCTGTTTCTTTCAGGTCTGCTCACGCTGATCGGTCAGGTGCCGTTCTTCTTCGGCAGCCCGTACTACGCCGCATTCAAGCGGGTCGTGATCGAGATCGCGAAGAACCGCACCAATCCCCATCTGGTTCCCGGCATCGAGGCGCTGCTTCCAGACTCGCCGCTGGCCCGCCTGCTGCGCGATGCGCAGGTGCGCGCCGGCTTCGCGATGTCGGTGATCGCCGGGGACATCCAGGGCGGCAACCTGCTCAGGCGGCTCGGCCTGCTGCTCACGGACACGCTGATCTTCGACCGCGAGGACAACGACCTGGTGGTCAACACCACCGCCATGCTCGCCGGCATCGCGCCGCGCGCAGGCGCGCGAGTGCTCTTCGACCGCGGTGCCGACGTCTCCCACTTCCGCTACTACACGAACGTCGGGACGCGCTCGGCGCTGCGCGACTGGCTGGTCGAACCCGACCCGGCCGCGCTCGATGTATTCCATGCCCTTCCAAGCGCGCAGGACTACGCCGCGGCGCTCGCCGCCGCGGCGCGTGACGTGTTCGCGACGGACCGGCCAGTGGTCGTCGTGCTGCCCGGAGTGATGGGATCGCACCTGCAACGGAATGGGAAGGACCGCGTCTGGTTCGACCCGGCCGACATCGCGACCGGCGGCCTGAGCAAGATCGAATGGGGCAAACCGGGCATCGAGGCCGAGGACTTGTTCGGCATGCTCTACGGCGACCTGTGTAAGGCGCTCTCAGTGAGCCACCGCGTCGAGCGCTTCCCCTACGACTGGCGTCAGCCGCTGGACGCGCTCGGCGAGCGGCTCGGGGAATTTCTCGACCGGCTGATGAAGCGCACGCAGCAGCCAATTCGCCTGCTGGCGCACAGCATGGGCGGATTGGTGGTGCGCGCCGCGATCCACAAGCGCCGACCGGTGATGGACGCGCTCATGGCGCGCGACGGCGCACGACTGGTGATGCTGGGCACGCCGCACCAGGGCGCGCACTCGATGGTCGAGAACCTGATCGGCAAGGGCGACACGCTGCGCATGCTGGTACGGCTGGACGTGACGCACAGCATGCAAGAGGTACTCGACATCGTCGCCGGCTTCAGGGGCGCGCTGCAGTTGCTGCCCAAACCCGGTTTCAGGGACATGTTCCAGGGCCAGAGCGACGGCGGGGGCGTCTACGACTACCAGAAGGCACAGACCTGGGTCGATTTCCAGCCCAGGGTCAAGGACTTCTGGTTCGGCAACGGCAAGGTCGGCAAGCCCTCCCAGGCGGTGCTCGACTCCGCCGCCTGGCTGTGGTCGCAGGACGGGACACAACGCCCGTCGCTTCCAGCCGATTACGAGAAGAAGAGCGTCTATGTGTTCGGCGTGGGGCGCAATACGCCGTGCGGCGTGCGCGAGGAGGGCGGTCGGCTCAAGATGGTCGGCACCTCGCACGGCGACGGCACGGTGACCTGGGAGTCGGGCCGCATCGGCGGGATTGGCCAGTACTTGTACATGCCGGTCGAGCATGGCGACCTGCCGGCCACCAAGGAGTACTTCCCGGCGCTGGCGGAACTGCTCACCTCTGGTGTCACAAGTCGGCTGTTGAGTGCGCCGCCGGTCTCGCGTGCTATCGAGCAGCCGCAGCCGGTCAGCTACGACGCCGGTCCGCCGAGCGCGGACGATCCGGACATGGTCGGCCGCGCTTTGCTCGGCGGCTCGTTGCGCAACCGCGTGCCGCCGCGCCGCATGCGCCGGCTCGAGGTCCGGGTGCAGTGCAAGGACCTGCGTTTCCTCGCCCAACCAATCATGGTGGGACACTACGAGCAGGATCCGATCGCAGGTCCGCAGGGTCTGATCGACCGCGAACTGCTCGCGGGGGATCTGAGCGAGCGACACAGCCTGGGCCTGTATGCCGGCCCGATAGGCACTGCGACGGTGGTGCTTCGCGCGCCCAACGAGGCAGAACGGGCGCGCGGGAGCCTGCGCGGGGCGGTGGTGACCGGCCTCGGCGGGTACGACGGCGCACTGACCCCGAGCAACCTCACCGAGGCGGTGCGCGCCGGCGCACTGCGCTACCTGCTGCAGGTGATCGATGTGCTCGGCAAGGATAACCGCGAGGTGTCGCTCGCAGCCCTGCTGCTGGGCTACAACTCATCGGCCAATCTCACCGTCGAGGCCTCGGTCGAGGCGCTGGTGCGCGGCGTGATGGAGGCCAACGCACGCTTCTACGAGACGACGCGCCTGAATATCCGCATCTCGCGGCTCGACATCGTCGAGTTGTACCTCGATACCGCGATCACCGCGGTCTACGCGCTGCGCAGCCTGTCCGGCCGGCTCGCCGCGCAGGCGGAGCAGCAACACACCCAGCTCGTGTGCAGCCGCGAACTCGACCGCGGAGAGGGCATGCGCCAGCGCTTGTTCGACAGCCGCAGCGCGAGCTACTGGCCGCGTCTGATCGTCACCGCCGCCGACGGCGAAGACGCGCGTGGCGCAACCGGGCAGGGGGATGCCCCGGCCACGGCACTCGCCGATACGCTGCGCTTCCTTTATGTCGGCCAGCGCGCGCGCGCCGAGGCGCAGCTGCAGCAGCGCCAGCCGGGCCTGGTCGAGCGCCTGGTGCGCCAGCAGATTCACGACACCGTGTGGAACGAGGACTTCGGCCGCATGCTGTTCCAGCTGATGGTACCGCTCGACTTCAAGGATGCGGCGCGCCAGCTTGACCGGGTGGTCCTGGTGGTCGACGGCGCCACGGCCAACTTGCCGTGGGAGCTGATGCTCGCCGACGACCCGCAGCGCGGCGATGACGACAAGCGCCCGTTCGCGCTGCGTATGCCAGTCGTGCGCCAGCTGTCATCGACGCAGTTCCGTCGCCAGGTGCGGCAGAACATCGAGCGCACTGCGCTGGTAATCGGCAACCCGTCGGTGAACGGCTTCGCGGCGGCGTTCTCCACGCCGCAGGCCAAGATCGAGTCCGATCCGCCGGACCTGCCCGGCGCGCAGGCCGAGGCCGAGTCGGTGGCGCGTCTGCTTAACGCGATGGGCTATGACGTCAAACCGCTCATCGGCGGTGCCACGGCGAGCACCGTGCTCGGAGCGCTTTACCACCGGCCCTGGCGCATCCTGCACGTTTCGGCCCACGGGGTGTTCGGCCTGCGCCACGCAGACGGGCGCCATCGCAGTGGCGTGCTGTTGTCCGACGGTCTGCTCATCACGGCCGCCGAAGTGCAGGCGATGGAGGTTGTGCCCGATGTGGTGTTCCTCAATTGTTGCCATCTCGGAACGGTCGACGTCGGGCGGCAGGGCAACAAGCTGGCGGCGAGCGTCTCGCGCGAGCTAATCGATATCGGTGTGCGCTGTGTCGTCGTGGCCGGGTGGGCCGTCGACGACCAAGGTGCGCAGCGCTTCGGCGAGACCTTCTACCAGGAACTGCTACAGCGCCGCCGCCCGTTCGGCGACGCGGTGTTCGCGGCACGCCGCGCCGTCTGGGAGAACAACTCGCAGGACATCACCTGGGGCGCCTTCCAGGCCTATGGCGACCCGGCCTGGCGCGCTGAACCACGTGCCGATGGGGTGGCGGGGGCTGACGGGTCGCCTTTCGCCTCTCCCGAGGAACTGCTGGACGAACTGGCCCGTTCCCGCGCCGATCTGGCGCGCCGCAGCGAGCGCATGAACGGCCGAGACAGCCGTGCCGGGGTCGAGGCCATCGAGGAGATGATGAAGAGTCGCTGCCCGCCGGGCTGGCTGGACGTGCCGGGCCTGCAGTCGGCGCTCGGTGCGACCTGGTATGAACTCGGGCAGTTCGACAAGGCGCGCGAGGCACTGCTGCGCGCGGTGCAGGCCGAGGACAAGGGCGGCTCGGTACCGATCCACGACATCGAGAAGCTGGCCAACGTCGAGGCACGTCTGGGCGAGCAGCGCGCGCGGGAAGAGGTCCGCGCAAGCTTCGAGTCGGCTCCAGCCAAGGACCGGCTCGCCAAGCGTCCAGTGAAGGCCGGGCAAATCCGGTCGGGCGCGAGCGGGACGGAATCGGCCGAGGCCTTGGTCGAGGGGGCGATTACCCGTCTGCGCATGCTCGAAGGTCTTCTGGCGGCGCAGGGGAAGAAGCCCTTCAACCCTGAACGCAGCGCGCTGCTGGGCAGCGCCCACAAGCGCAAGGCGAACTTGTATGCGTTGCGCCTCCTGGCAGCCGATCGCATACGCACCGACAAGGCAACGCTGCCGGCAGACCGGGCCAAGGCCGAGTCGCTGGCACCAAGCGCCGCCCAGGAGCTTCGCGCTGCGTTGCGGGAGAGCGCCGCGGCCTACGGTCGTGACGAGGGCAGCCCGGGCGGCGGCCAGTTCTCCAGCAACCTGGCGCTCAACCGACTGGCCCTCGAATCGCTGATGCCGCAGCGTGACGAGGCCGGTCAGGCGGAGGCAATCGAACTGGCGCGCCAGTGCCGGCGCAGCGCCGAACTCGGCTTTGCACGCAGCCCGACTTTTTGGGGTGCCGTGATGCAGGCCGAGGCGCTGCTGGTGGAACGCCTGATCGACGGCAGTCTGGGTCAGCCGGGAGTCCGGGCAGGCCGCATTCGACGTCGTGGCCGCAGCCTATGCCCAGGCACTCGCCAATGTGACCGTCAAGCCCGCTGAGCTTGACTCGGTGGTCTCGCAGATGGAACTGCTGTCGCGCTTCTGCGATGCCCTGGCGGTGGCCGAGTCCGACGCGGCGCTCTACCGCAATGCGAGTCGCCTGATCGAACTTTGTCTGCGTATCCGCCCCGGTGTTCGCCCACGCGAGGACCGGCCTGCGCCGCCTCACGGCGCTGAGCCCGTAGCTGCGCCAGCCCGGCGCGAGGCCCGCCGCAGCAAGAAGTGACCGTACTTGGACCGCATCTTGAGGAGATACTGCCAATGGCCAAGCCCTACATCCTGAAAAAAGGTGACACGCTCGCCAAGGTGGCTGAACGGCTGCTCGGTGACCGCAAGCTTGCCAGCGCGCTTGCCGGCTACAACGGCCTGCTCGACGCCAAGGACATTGGCGTCGGCCAGGCCATCCACATCCCGTCGGTACGCGAGCTGAATCCGCCGCGCGTCGCCGCCCGCGCGGTACGCGAAGTCCCCGCCTGGCCGGCGCCGCCGAACAGGCTTCAGGCGATCGTCCAGACCTTCGGCAACATCTGGAATTATGTCGGCGATGGCGACCGGCCCGACCCAAAATGGGAGAGCCAGTTCATGGTGTCGGCGAAGATGCCGTTTGCGATGCCGCTCGACTGGGCCCCGCAGCACAGCGCTTCGAGCATCCGCTGCCACAAGCTGATCGCGCCTTTGCTCCAGAACGTGTTCGCAGACATCGTGGCCAAGGGCCTGCAGAAATCGGTCAAGACCTATGGGGGCGGCTACAACTGGCGCATGAAGCGCGGCCAGTCCAAACCCTCGACGCACAGCTGGGGCATCGCGATCGACCTGAACGCGCGCACCAACGCGATGGGCACGCGCGGTGACATGGACCCGGCGCTGGTGGCGCTGTTCGAAGGCTACGGTTTCACCTGGGGCGGACGCTGGTCTGGCGCCAACAAGGATCCGATGCACTTTCAGTACTGCAGCGGCTACTGAATGCGGTTGGCACGTGACCGATTGAGCAGTCGGTGAGGCGGCAAGCGCACACCGGAACAGCCAAGCGATGCAAGCATGCCGGGCCGCGGAATCGGCGCAGCCCACAGGGATTCGCCGTCGCGCTGATATGATCGGCTTCCGAAGGCAGGAAATCACATAGCCGGACCGCCATGCGGGGCCAGACGCAAGACGCAGCAGGCGCGTGGCGCCGTGCAGGTCGTGGCCGACGCATGAACCGGGCAGGAGCGCGCCATGCGAATTGAACAGGACCTCAAGCTCGATTTCAAGGATGTTCTCATCCGCCCCAAGCGTTCCACGCTCACCTCCCGCTCCGAGGTGGACATCTCGCGCGAGTTCGTCTTCCTCCACTCGCGGCGCACGTATCGCGGCATCCCCGTCATCGCTGCCAACATGGACGCCACCGGGACCTTCGAGATGGCGCGTGCGCTGGCCCGGCACAAGCTCTCGGTGGCCCTGCACAAGCATTACGGCGACGCGGAGCTGCTCGCGTTCTTCCGGGAACTCGCCGTCAATTCCAGCGCGTTCTACTCGATGGGAATCAACCCGCCGGATTACGACAAGTTCCGCCGGGTGAAGGATCAAGCCGGCGAGGCCATCGAGTACGTCTGCGTCGATGTCGCCAACGGCTACACCAAGGCGTTCGTCGATTTCCTGCACAAGCTGCGCACGGCCTACCCACAGGTGACGATCATGGCGGGCAATGTCGTCACCGGCGAGATGACCGAAGAGCTCACCCTCGACGGCGTTGACATCGTGAAGGTCGGCATTGGTCCCGGCTCGGTCTGCACGACGCGGAAGATGGCCGGGGTGGGCTATCCGCAGCTGTCGGCGATCATCGAATGCGCGGATGCGGCCCATGGTCTTGGCGGGCTGATCTGCGCCGACGGCGGCTGTGCCTCGCCCGGCGACCTGGCCAAGGCCTTCGGCGGCGGGGCCGATTTCGTGATGCTGGGCGGAATGCTGGCCGGGCACGACGAGTGTGATGCCGAGATCGTCGAACGCGACGGCGTGCGCAAGATGCGTTTCTACGGCATGAGTTCCCGCGCCGCGATGGAGCGCCATGCCGGGGGCGTGGCCGAGTACCGCGCCGCCGAAGGCAAGGAGGTGCTCCTCGATTACCGGGGACCGGTGGAGAACACGGTGCAGGAGATCCTGGGCGGGGTGCGCTCGGCCTGCACCTATGTGGGCGCGCGCAGACTCAAGGAACTGTCCAAGCGCACGACGTTCATTCGCGTCACGCAGCAGTTGAATGAGGTGTTCAGTCGAGACTGAGACGGCAAGTTCCTGGGCCTGGCACATCAGGCCGAATGGCCACCATCCGCCATCAGCGCAAACCAGCCCGCATGAGCGAAGCAATCCCCGTCCGCTACGTCGATCCCGTGTTTCGCCCCCCGAGCGAAGCACGATCCTTGATCCTGCCCGTGACGGACGGCTGTTCATGGAACCGCTGTACGTTCTGCGAGATGTATACGGAACCGCAGAAGCGCTTCCGGGCGCGCGACGAACATGAGGTGCTGGAGAGCATTCGCCGCTGCGGCGAACGCTTCGGCCCCGACGTGCGCCGTGTGTTTCTGGCCGACGGAGATGCCCTGGTGCTGCCCACGCGGCGGCTGCTCGACATCCTCGTCGCCATCCGCACCCACATGCCGGCGGTGCACCGCGTCTCGAGTTACTGCCTGCCCCGCAACCTGCGCAAGAAGTCGGTGACGGAACTGCGCGAGTTGGCCGATGCCGGCCTCGCCCTAGCCTATGTCGGCGCGGAGTCGGGCGACGACGAAGTGCTGAGGTTGGTGAATAAGGGCGAAACCCGCGACTCGACCCTGGACGCGCTGCAGAAGCTGCGCCAGGCGGGCATCGGCCGCTCGGTGATGATCCTGAACGGTCTCGGCGGGGCTGCCTTCTCGGCCCGCCATGCGGACGGCTCCGCGCGGCTCGCGAATGCCGCGCAACCCGAATACCTGTCGACGCTGGTCGTTACCTTTCCCAAGGGGGAGGAGCGCTTTCGCAGCGCCTTTCCGGATTGGGAGCCGCTGGCGCCGGACGGGTTGTTCCGGGAGATGGAGCGCTTTCTCTCGCAGCTCGAACTCGCCCGGACGGTATTCAGGAGCGACCACGCTTCGAACTGGCTGGTGCTCAGGGGTACCCTCAACGCGGACAAGGAACGTCTGCTGATGCAGGTGCGTGCCGCGATCGAGAGTCCACAAGCGGCTGCCTTGCGCCCGGCATGGGCGCGGGGGCTATAGGCGCCAGGACCCTTGCCCGAGGTACGAGTCGCAGTGGCGCCCGAGCATGACCGGCTCAGGGGTGCATCCCCGGCCATGTCGCCCTTGGTAAGCCGCCCTCGTTGGCACAATTGACTCGGAATGAATTGTGCAGCAGCGCCGCCTCGATCGCCCGGGCCTTCATTCGTGGTGATCATAGCGTGCCGGCATCCGGATTGGCCGATGCCGAGGCGCTGCGCGAACTGCCTCCCAGGTCTGGCCCAGGGCGTTGCTCCGGCATTCACCGGCAACGCTCGCGTACGCCGCGATCCTCTCGTACTCGCCGCGAGGCGGCCCATCTGACGACGGCGGCACTTGACGGCGAAGCAATCGTTCGGGAACCCTATCCAGCAGCAACGGCCTTGGCCGGATTTCAGTGGTCACTCATGCGCACGGCATCGGTCCGCAGCTTGCCCGGCCGCACTACCATTGTCCCGGCTCGACCGTGCTTCGAGGGTTGGCTGGGTTCGCGCCCCACAGTCGGTCCAGGCGCGCGTCGCGGCCGCAACTCGTGCGGTAGAAGTTGTAGCGGATCGGGTTCTTCCTGTAGTACGCCTGATGGTAGTCCTCGGCAGGATAGAACCGTACGGCAGGCACGATCTCGGTGTAAATGTGCGCGAAGCGGCTGCCTTCGAGCGCCGCCTTGCTCGCCTGCGCCGCGGCGCGCTGCGCCTCCCCCAGGTAGAAGATCGCGCTGCGGTACTGGTCGCCGACGTCGCAGAACTGGCGGCCCGTCACCGTGGGGTCGATCTGACGCCAGAAGTAGTCCAGCAGGCGCTCGTAGCTGAGCTTTTCCGGATCGTAGAGCACGCGCACCGCCTCGGCGTGCCCGGTTCCGCCGCCGCTGACTTGCCCATAGTTCGGGTCCAGGACGTGCCCACCGGTGTAACCGGCTTCGGTCTTCACCACGCCGGGAAGCCGGTCGAAGTCGGCCTGCAGGCACCAGAAGCAGCCGCCGGCAAAGATCGCCGTGGCCCCAGGCGCCGGCGGGGCATCGGCGACAGCGGCGTCCCGCTGCGCCGTGTGGCAGCCGGCGATGGCGAACAGCACGAGCAGACAAGCCGATCGAAGCACGCGTTTCATGACCCGAGGGGCGGCAAGGTGTCGGTGGCAGGAACGAACTGCAGCGCCAGGCCGTTGTTGCAATAGCGCAGTCCCGTCGGCGCCGGGCCGTCCTTGAAGACGTGGCCCTGATGGCCTCCACATCGGGCGCAATGGTATTCGGTGCGGGGCCAGATGAGCCTGAAATCGGTCCGGGTGCCGAGCGCTCCGGGGCGCGCATCCCGGAAACTCGGCCAGCCGGTGCCGCTGTCGAACTTGTGCGTCGAATCGAACAGCGGCAGCGCGCAGGCGGCGCAAACATAGGTTCCGCTGCGCTTTTCGTCGTGGAGCGCACTGGAGAAGGGACGCTCGGTGTGCTCCTCGAACAACACGCCGTAGCGGTCGGCGGGTAACAGGGATTTCCATTCGGACTTGGATTTCGTCAGGGGTGTCACGGCAGAAAGCTCCTTGCCGGTTGCCGGCAGCACGGGGGTCAGGAACAAGGCGAAAAGGCGGCGGAAGAAATGGCGGCGGTTCATGGGATCAAGAGTGTATGGCGGATCGAAAGTGGCGAATTTTCCCCGGTTCGATCGTGGCGGGGTGATCGACTCAAATCGGAAATCTTCCCTGCCGCGTCCTCGCGTCCGTAGCAGCGCCCCGCAACGGGAAGCCCGATATCAGCGCGAGCCGCAATCGAACCACGCCGCCAGTATCGATGCGAGAAGTCACGGCACCGTCACGAAAGGCTCAAGCTTTCGTTGACCGACAGGTCTGCGGCCGCCGCCGGGGCGAGTCCTGCAGGCAGCGGGGCGCTATTCGGCCGTTATGCGGCCTGGTTCGAAGCGAAACCCGGCGAAGTCAATGCAACTTCTCCGGCGAGCCGCAGCACTGCTTGTATTTCCGCCCACTGCCGCAGGGGCACGGATCGTTGCGGCCGATTTTCGGCGACGCGCGCTGGTAGCTCTGCACCGGCGTACGCTTCACCTGCCAGAACTGATAAAGGGCCGTCACCAGTTCCGGCAGGTCCTCCCGGGCATGCGCGAGCGCGCGTTGCTCCTGCGCCGCCGACAGCCATCTTTCCCCCTGCGCCTGCGCGTCCTCCTTGAGCTTTCCGGTCAGCAGGAAGAACGGTTCGATCAACTCGGACAGGTCCTCGGCATGCTCGCCGGCAGCTTCGTACCAGTCCTCGGCGCCGATCTGGCTGCCGTACAGATAGGCGTCGGCCCATGCCGCGAAGTCGAGTTCCTCGCTTCCCTCCGACACGGGGTAGAGAATCAGACTGATCCCCTCCTCTTCGGACAGGGCGGTGGCGATGTCATTGCAGAAGCGCATGACGAGCGTGATCACCTCCTCGGCCTGGGCCTGGCTCTCATAGGCCGGATTCTCCCCGAGCACCGCCGGCAGCCAATCATTGGGCATGACCGGCGCCGGGCCGCTGACAATGGCGCAGAGCATGGCCTGCAGTTCGTCGAGGAGCGGCCCCTCCCCCTTGAAGAGATCGGAGTCCAGCAGTTGCTCGAGCCGGTCGAGTTCGGCCTCGGTCAGCGGTGTGTTCAGGGTGGCATTCATGGCTCGGGTGCGCAATCGGGTGCCGCAGTGTAATGTATCCGTCTGCCTCGGGCATCACGTAACGCACGTATTGCGGGACTCGCTGTCATAGCCCACAGTATTCGTGGCGCACCGCATTTCCGTAGACAGGCGCAAAGGAGGCACTATGGCTCGTCACTTTGACGCGATCATCATCGGCAGCGGACAGGCCGGTCCGGCGCTGGCCGGGCGGCTGACGGGTATGGGCATGTCCGTCGCCTTCATCGAGCGCGAGCACTTCGGCGGCACCTGTGTCAATGATGGCTGCATTCCGACCAAGGCGCTGGTGGCAAGCGCACAGGCGGCCTTCGTGGCGCGGCGCCATCAGGATTTCGGCGTGACCGTCGGCGGGCCGATCGGCGTCGATATGCGTGCGGTGAAGGCGCGCAAGGACGCCATCGTAAGGGCGGCGGCAAACGGTGTTGCCGCCTGGGTGAAGGGCATGCCCGGCCTGAGTGTCTTCTGGGGCCATGCCCGATTCACGGGGCCGCACAGCGTTGGGGTGAACGGCGACGAGCTGGAGGCGGACCGGATCTTCATCAATGTCGGGGGCCGGCCCTTCGTGCCCGACTGGCCCGCCCTGAAGGAAGTGCCGTACCTCACCAACACCGGCATGATGGACATGGATTTTCTGCCCGAACACCTGGTGATCGTCGGCGGCAGCTACATCGGGCTGGAGTTTGCGCAGATGTACCGCCGTTTCGGTGCGCGGGTGACGGTGGTGGAACAGGGGTCGCACCTGATTGCGCGCGAGGATGAAGACGTGTCGGAGGCCGTGCTCGACATCCTCGCCCGGGAGGGGATCGACGTTCAGCTCAACGCCAGGTGCATCGGCGTGGAACAGCGCGACGGCGGCATCGCCGTATCCGCCGACTGCGCGCAGGGCGCGCCGGTGATCCTCGGCAGCCATGTGCTGCTGGCCATCGGCCGCCGCCCCAACACGGACGACCTGGGGCTGGACACCGCCGGCATCGCGGTCGACGAGCGCGGCTTCATTCAGGTCGATGACCAGTGCCGGACCAATGTGCCTGGCGTATGGGCGCTGGGCGATGTGAACGGCCGCGGCGCCTTCACCCACACCTCCTGGAACGACTACGAGATCGTGGCCGCCAACCTGCTCGACAACGACCCCCGCCGCCTCGCCGACCGCATCGCCGCCTACGCGCTGTTCATCGATCCGCCGCTGGGTCGGGCCGGAAAGAGCGAGCGCGAAGTGCGCGATTCCGGCCGCCCGGCGCTGATCGGCAAGATGCCCATGACCCGTGTCGGCCGCGCCAGGGAGCGCGGCGAGACGCTGGGTTTCATGAAGGTCATCGTCGATGCCGCGTCCGGGAAAATTCTCGGCGCGGCGCTGCTGGGCCTGAACGGCGACGAGATCATCCACTCCCTGCTCGATGTCATGTATGCGGATGTACCCTACACCGTCATCTCGCGCGCCATGCACATCCACCCGACGGTGACGGAACTCATCCCCACACTACTCCAGGACCTGAAGCCGCTCCAGTAGTCACCAATCCGGTGGGGGAAGACGCGGGCCACGATCGAACCGGTGCGCAAGGTCCTCGACCTGGGTCCCGAACTTCGGCGCCGGTTTGCGCATGGCCGCCAAGAGCGCCCACGTCCCGGGGAAGGGGATCCCATCGATGCAATCAGGGATTCCCGGGGGAAGTGCGGCTCGCGAATGCGATCACCTTGATCAGGTATCCCGCGTAACGGGATGTGGCGGGGTGCCGCCAATGGTTTCAACGGCGATCCACAATCCATTCGCCTGCGGATGCTTTCCCTCGGCTGCGGTGCGACCGCGGGAAGTCTGGTCGCAGCCGCGATGTGCGCCCGCCGCACGCATGACTCGAAAGCGTGCCGGAAATGGGGCTGCTACCGGCCCCCCAGTCGCTTGGCGAACGAGACCGCGTATGCCGGAGAGCGGAATCGCAGCACCGGATCGTTCGTCGCCGCGATGCCCTCCCCCATGACCAGGGGGTCGAAATTGATCTTCTCGCATGCTGCCCCCTTCTGCGGCATTGCCGCGGTAATCGTAAGTGTCCCGACCTTCATCTGCCTGCGACTCTCGGGCCAGGCCAGCGTCGGGTTGTCTTCCGGGTCTCCTGGCTCGCCGAACGTAAGAATCATGTCCCAGCGCAGCGGCCCCTGCTTCGCGCGCTCGATCAGCGCCTGCTCCAGGAAGTTCGGTGGCGACGACTTGAGCTCGGCGTCCGAGAGCCGCTTCTCCCCGTCCTGCGGCACGAAGCGCCAGCGTACCAGCGTGGCCTTGTCGGCCCGATTGACGAACTTGAAGGTGTGAATCCCCCAGTAGGCGCTGTTGGCATAACTCGCCGGAGGGTTGTTGCTGGCCAGAAAATCCGCCTGCGTCACATTGTCGGGATGAGTTGCCTTGAATGCCTTGACCTTCTCCGGGTCAGGTTTGCCTGTTGCGGGATCGGGCTTCATCGCCACGACCAGGTCGAAGAGGGTGCGTGGCCGCGCCGCGCCGAAGACCGGCGTATTCAACATCGTCATGTGCTGCAGGCTGCCGTCTGGAAGCTTGAACTCCAGTGCCATGCCCCTCGCGCTCTTTGCGGTATCGGGCGCCTTGGGATTTCCGCCGGCCAGCGAAAAACGCGCGATCACCGGCACCGGGCGCCCCGAAAACAGCGCTGAACGCGAATACGCGGCGGCCTCGGCCACACCCACGAACTCTCCCACCCCGCAGGTGCCTTTGGTGTGGTTGCGCCGCTCACCCGGCGTGACCCCAAAGGTCGCTTCCATGGCACTTACCACCTGCTCGGCGCTCACCTCGTCGTCCGCCGCCCCGCTCAGCGGAGCGCCCAGCACCAGCGCGCCTGCGACCAACCATTTCTGCAACTTCCTGCTCTGCATGTTGGCTCCTTTCATTTGTTGCCGATGATGCTTTGTGATTGCGCTGATCGTCGCTGCGGCCGCAGCGTCGGGCAAGAACTGCTGTGACATCGGGGCGCCGGCGTGGTTCTCTCCCGGTGCGCTCGGCAGCGGCCCGCTGCCGAGCGGCCGCCGTCGTGTCGGTAGGGGATAGTCGCGCAGCCGCAAAACGCCGAGGCGCCAGCGGTGGCCATGCGATAATTGCGCGATGCAGCACACGCATATCGATGAGGATTTTTACTGTCTTCTCGGCGTCAACGCCGCCGCCTCGGCGGACGAGATCCGGCGCGCGTATCGCAAGCTCGCGATGATCTGGCATCCGGACCGCAATATCTCCGCCGACGCCGAGGAAACCTTCAAGCGCATCCGACTTGCCTATGAAGTCCTGCGCGAGCCGAAGCGGCGTACCGAATACGATCGCAACGTCACGTCGCACGCGCACCGACGACATGACGCCCACGGACAGCCGGCATCGACGGCGCAACCCGAAGCATCGTCGCGGCGCGCCCCCAACCTGAGCCGCCACGTGAGCATCTCTCTCGAGGAGCAGTTGCACGGTTGTCGTGCCAAGCTCAGGCTCACGCGCACCGAGTATTGCCGTCATTGCGGCGGCTCCGGGCACGCAAGCCTGCCGCCGATCGCCTGCGGCACATGCAGGGGATCGGGTTACGTGCGAAATCCTCTTGGTCTGTTTTCGTTGTTTCGAGCTGCCGCGGTCGCCTGCACGGACTGTGACGGGAAGGGCACGATCCGCCCGGAGTGCGAAGCCTGCGCGGGAACGGGACTCAGCGCGCGCAAGACCGGCCATCTGCAGTTCGAGGTTCCCGCGGGCATCCGCCCGGGAGCGAGCTTGCGCGTGCGCGGGCACGGGCGGCGCGGCCGCAGCGGCGAGGCACCCGGAGACCTGCTGGTTCACGTGGGCGTTGCACCGCATCCACTGTTCGAACCGGACTTTCCCGATCTGCGCTGCGAGATTCCGGTCAGCGTGTTTCGTGCGCTGGCAGGCGGCGCCCTTGAAGTGCCCACGCTGGGGGCAGCGGTCTCGGTCCCGCTGACTTCCGAACCGGTCGATGGAGCGGAGTTGCGCATTCCCGGTCACGGCATGCTGGACGGCGCCTCGGGGCGACGCGGCGACCTGCTGGTCCGATTGCGCCTGGTACGACCTCAACCGCTTTCCGACGCGCACCTGGCCCTGCTGGCGGAACTGGAGCAGCTTTCGGCAAACGACCCTGCGCACATCGACTGGCTGCGGCGCCGGCACGATGCGGAACGGCGCAAGTCGCGATCGAATCGACCGCCGGAATAGCTTCCCGTGTCGTCATCGTGGAAAGATCGCTTCGCGGATAGTCCGCGCAAGCCGCGCCGGCGTGATCGAGTTTCTGCCCCGGTTTGTCTTCGCCGCGATCCCCCTGGACAACGACTGCTGCCGGCCCCGCGAGCCGATGAAGCTGCCGGCCCCCGAGGTTCCGAAGGACCCCCAAGGCCGAGAACGGATCCTGGATCGGCTGGTCAACTACAGCGTCGCCCTCCCCCGGCGCAAGGAGGGGCCGTGCCCATCCCCACACGCAGATTCCAACCATGACGAGACGTACTCCCAGAAGAGCAGTCGCGGCTAGCCTCGCAGTCGTGCTGCTTGTAGTCGTTGGGCTGGTCGCCGTGTCCTGTGGCCCGGACGCTACTTTGGATGCCAAGGTCGCTCAGGAAGGGAAGCCCGCCAGCCCGGCCCAGGCCGCCGCGACCAAACCGGCGCTGACCGTGAGCGCCACCACGGCGCAGCGCCTGGACTGGCCGCAAACCCTGAGCGCCAACGGCAACATCGCCGCCTGGCAGGAGGCGGTGATCGGCGCCGAGATCAGCAACCTGCGGCTGACCGAGGTGCTGGTGAATGTCGGCGACACGGTGCAAGAAGGGCCAGTTGCTGGCGCGCATTGCCAGCGCAGACGGTCGAGGCGGAGCTGGCGCAGTCCAGGGCCGCGGTGGCCGAGGCGCGAGGCGACGCTGGCCGAGGCGCGGGCCAACGCCGAACGTGCGCGCCTGCTGCAGCCCAAGGGCATCATCAGCGCGCAGCAGTTCAACCAGCTCGTGACGGCGGAGCAAACGGCGGTGGCGCGGCTGGCTTCGGCCCAGGCCCGGGTGCGGACGGACGAAGTGCGCCTGGCCCAGACGCGGGTGGTGGCGCACGACGACGGCGTCATTTCGGCACGCGCCGCCACCGTCGGTTCGCTGACGCAGCCGGGCCAGGAGCTGTTCCGGCTGATCCGCGGCGGCCGGCTCGAATGGCGCGCCGAAGTCACTGCGGAGGAACTGGGCAGGCTCAAGCCGGGCACGCCGGCGACGCTGACCGGCGCCGGACGGCACGCGGGTGCAGGGCAAGGTGCGCATGGTGGCGCCGACCGTCGACCCGCAGACGCGCAACGCCCTGGTGTATGTCGATCTGCCCACGCCGGCGGCGGGCGGCGCGCTGCGCGCCGGCATGTTCGCCCGCGGCGAGTTCGAACTGGGCCGCGCCGCCGCGCTGACGCTGCCGCAGTCCGCCGTGCTGCTGCGCGACGGCTTCGCCTATGTGTTCCGCATCGAAGGCGACAAGGCGGTGCAGACCAAGGTCAGCGTCGGCCGGCGCGCCGGCGAGCGTATCGAGATCACCGGCGGCCTCGAACCGGGCACCTCGCGTGGTGGCGCCAGGGGGCGGGTTTCCTCGCCGACGGCGACACGGTGCGGGTGGTGGCGGACGGCACCGCGGGCGGCGCCGAGCGTTGCAGGACGACAGCCGTGAACGTTTCCTCCTGGTCGATCCGCAACCCGATCCCGGCGATCCTGCTGTTCGTCATGCTCACGCTGGTGGGCCTGATGGCCTTCCGGGCGATGAAGATCCAGCAGTTCCCGGACATCGACCTGCCGACGGTGACGGTCACCGCCACGCTGCCGGGCGCGGCGCCGTCGCAGATGGAAACCGAGGTGGCGCGCAAGATCGAGAACTCGGTCGCCACGCTGCAGGGCGTCAAGCACATCTACACCAAGGTGCAGGACGGCACCGCCACCGTCACCGTCGAATTCCGCCTGGAGAAGCCGACCCAGGAAGCGGTGGACGATGTGCGCGATGCCGTGTCGCGCATCCGCTCCGACCTGCCCGGCGACCTGCGCGACCCGGTGATCTCCAAGGTCAACCTGGCCGGCTCGCCGATCCTCACCTACACCGTCGCCTCCGGCGCGCATGGACGACGAGGCGCTGTCCTGGTTCGTCGACAACACCGTCACCAAGCGCATGCTCAGCGTGCGCGGCGTCGGTGCGGTGGCGCGCGTCGGCGGCGTCAGCCGCGAGGTGCGCGTCGAACTCGATCCGGCGCGCCTGCTGGCGCTGAATGCCACGGCGGCCGACATCTCGCGCCAGTTGCGCCAGATCCAGCAGGAGGCCTCCGGCGGCCGCGCCGACGTCGGCGGCATCGAGCAGTCGGTGCGCACCATCGCCACCGTGCAGTCGGCCGAGGAACTGGCGCGCATGGACATCGCGCTCAGCGACGGCCGCCGCATCCGGCTCGACCAGGTGGCGAGCGTCAGCGACACCGTGGCCGAGCAGCGCTCGGCGGCGCTGCTCAACGGCAAGCCGGTGGTGGGCTTCGAGATCACGCGCAGCCGCGGTGCCGGCGAGGTCGAGGTGGCCGAAGGCGTGCGCGCCGCACTGGCCAGGCTGCAAGGCCGAGCATCCCGACATCACCATCACCGAGGCCTTCAACTTCGTCGATCCGGTGCAGGAGAACTTCGACGGCTCGATGTCGCTGCTGATCGAGGGCGCGGTGCTGGCGGTGATCGTGGTCTGGCTGTTCCTGCGCGACTGGCGCGCCACCATCGTCTCGGCCACGGCGCTGCCGCTGTCGATCATTCCCGCCTTCGCGGCGATGTACCTGATGGGCTTCACGCTCAACGTCGTGACCCTGCTCTCGCTGTCGCTGGTGGTCGGCATCCTGGTGGACGATGCCATCGTCGAGATCGAGAACATCATGCGCCACCTGCGCATGGGCAAGACGCCCTACCAGGCGGCGATGGAGGCGGCCGACGAGATCGGCCTGGCGGTGATCGCCACCACCTTCACGCTGATCGCGGTGTTCCTGCCCACCGCCTTCATGAGCGGCGTGCCCGGCAAGTTCTTCGTGCAGTTCGGCTGGACCGCGGCGATCGCGGTGTTCTTCTCGCTGGTGGTGGCGCGCATGCTGACGCCGATGATGGCGGCCTACCTGCTCAAGCCGCCGCGCAAGGACCATGCCGAGCCGCGCTGGCTGAGCGCTATACACGCGCTGGGCGGCGTGGTGCCTGAGGCATCGCCTGCTCACCACGCTGGCGGCGGCCGGCTTCTTCTTCGGCTCCTTCGCCCTGGTGCCGCTGCTGCCCACCGGCTTCATCCCGCCCGACGACCTGTCGCAGACCCAGGTCTATCTCTCGCTGCCGCCGGGCAGCACCTTCGAGCAGACGCTTGCGCAGCGCCGAGCAGGCGCGCGAGATCGTCGAGAAGAATCCGCACGTCAAGATGGTCTATACGGCAGTCGGCGGCGGCGCGGCCGGTTCCGATCCGTTCGCGCCGCGCGGCGCGGCGGAGGTGCGCAAGGCGACGCTCACCATCAACATGACGCCGCGCGCGCAAGCGCGGCGGCGTCAAGAAGCAGGCAGTCGAGCGCGAGCTGCGCGAGGCACTGGCGGTGCTGCCGGGCGCGCGGGTCACGGTCGGCCTTCGGCGGCTCCAGCGAGAAATACGTGCTGGTGCTGGCCAGCGAGAACGGCCCCTTGCTGGCGCAGCATGCGCGCCAGGTCGAGCGCGAACTGCGCACCATCCCCGGCATCGGCAACGTCACCACCACCGCCAGCCTGGTGCGGCCGGAACTGGTGGTGCGGCCCGATTTCGCCCGCGCGGCCGACCTCGGCGTGACCTCGGCCGCCATCGCCGACACGCTGCGCATCGCCACCGCCGGCGACTACGACCAGAGCCTGCCCAAGCTCAACCTGTCGCAGCGTCAGGTGCCGATCGTCGTCAAGCTGCCGCCCGCGGCGCGGCAGGATCTGGCCCTGCTCGAACGGATGACCGTGCCCGGCAGCAAGGGCCCGGTGATGATCGGCAATGTGGCCACGCTCGCCATCGACGGCGGCCCGGCGGAGATCGACCGCTACGACCGCCTGCGCAACATCAACTTCGAGATCGAACTGAACCAGCAGCCGCTCGGCGAAGTGGAGAAGCAGGCGCTGGCGCTGCCCAGCCTGCGCAACCTGCCGCCCGGCGTGATGCAGACCACCGTCGGCGACGCCGAGGCGATGAACGAACTGTTCGCCAGCTTCGGCCTGGCGATGCTGACCGGCGTGCTGTGCATCTACATCGTGCTGGTGCTGCTGTTCCGCGATTTCGTGCAGCCGGTGACCATCCTGGCGGCGCTGGTGCTGTCGATTCCCGGCGCCTTCCTGGCGCTGTTCGTCACCCGCACCGCGCTGTCGATGCCGTCGATGATCGGGCTGATCATGCTGATGGGCATCGCCACCAAGAACTCCATCCTGCTCATCGACTACGTCATCCTGGCGCGCCGCGAGCACGGCCTCGACCGCTGGGACGCGCTGCTCGACGCCTGCCGCAAGCGGGCGCGGCCGATCGTCATGACCACCGTGGCGATGGGCGCCGGCATGCTGCCGATCGCCATCGGCATCGGCACCGACCCCAGCTTCCGCGCGCCGATGGCGATCGTCGTCATCGGCGGCCTGATCACCTCGACCTTCCTCAGCCTGCTGGTGATCCCGGTGGTATTCACCTACGTCGATGACGCCATCGGCCATTTCCGTCGTCTTTTCCGTCGCGGCGGCATCGTGCCGGCCATGTCCCGCACCCCCGACGTCATGGCGCCACCGCCGGCCGGCGAGTGATGCGCCGCCGGTCTGCGGCCTCTCCGGTCCGGGCGTGGGAGGCAGGTTGGTAATCTCGATCACCGTGCGGCCCCGGGGGCCGCGACCGCCCAGCGCTGCCGATCCCGCCCGGCTGCCGGCAGCAGCCGGAGTGGCGCGCGGCCGCGTCACTCATTTCGCCATCTTGCGCACGAAGGTGCCACTGACGCGCCGCCAGATCCATTTCGGTGTGGCGCGGGAGGCCAGTACGGCTGCCAGATTCAGCACCCCTGGCACACGGATGACTTCGCCGCCGATGCAGGCTTCGTAGCCTTCAGCGGCCACGGCCTCGGCCTGGCTGATCACGAACGCGGGCAGCTTCTCCAGGTGCGTACTGGTCTTCCTCGCTGCGTCGAGCATATTGGTTGCGGTGATGCCCGGACACAGCGCCGTGACTGTCACACCGCTGCCGTTCAGTTCCTCGGCCAGGGACTCGGTCAGCGATAGAACGTAAGCCTTTGTTGCTGCGTAGGTGGCGAGCGACGGAACCGGCTGAAAAGCAGCGATGGATGCAACATTCAGGATTTGCCCATGGCCGCGCGCCACCATCGGCGGAACAAAGTGCGCGAGCATTGCGGTCAGCCCCGACACGTTGAGGTCGATCAACGCTTGATGGCGCTCGGCTGGGATTCCGATAAAGCTGCCATGTTCCAGAACACCGGCGTTGTTGACCAGCACGTCGATGGGCCGCCTGGCTCGCTTCATGGCGGCAGCCAGCCGCCGCGCGCTGTCGGGCTGGGCCAGGTCGGCCGGCGCCACCCACACCTTCACCTTGTAGGTCGCTGACAGCCTGTCGGCCAGCTCCTTGAGCTTGTTGACACTGCGCGCCACCAGCACCAGGTTGTATCCGCCCTTCGCAAAACAATCCGCCAAGGACTCCCCGATCCCCGACGATGCCCCGGTGACCAGCGCCGTTTTCGTCCGTGGACCCTGCATGGTTGTCATGTCACCCCCAACACTGTCTCGCAATGCCAAAGAAATCTAGCGTGCGGCCCCGGCATCGTCAGCGATCGCCGCGGCGCGCAGCAAGGACTCCATGGAAGCGGCAACTTCGGCCGCGGCATCCTCCGCCAACTGGGCCGCGTTGTAGTTGAGGTGGATCGTCATGCCACCCGCGTCGGTGGTGACGGCCGTGAATACCGGCTGCGTGGGCGTCGGCAGAAGCGCGAATGAGCGGGCATCGACGCTCAGGCCGGGCAGTGCCGGCAGCGCCGGCAGGAGGCCGGCGTTGCTCAGGAGGCTGGTCTGCACCCCGCGCGCCATCAGGTCGCGAAAGCTCTGCACGCCGGCATCGGTGGCGGGGAACTGGTCGGCGGGCGGCAGGAAATCGTACAGGAGGTGACCTGCGCCCACGGAGAGCTGCTGGCGGATCGATCCGGTCAGGCGTTGCGCGAGGGCCCACAGTCCGGCGGCGTCGCCGACACGCTGCACGCTGGTGACGAGCGTCGCGTAGAAACCCGGCGTCGTGGCGTCCATCGGCGCGTTCAGGTAGGGGCGCAGATCCGCAGCGCAGGTCAGTCCGAGTATCCGTTCGGCGTCGTCGCCGAACAGGCGGCGCAGGGCGATGAGCTGCGCCGCCCCGATCAGGCCGTTGATCGTGGTGTCGACCTGCCTGGCGCGGGCGGCCAGCGATTCAATCAGCGGCGCTTCGAGCCTCAGCGTAAGCATGCGCGGTTTGGGCGGGCCGTTGCCTGGCCGATGCCGGGCTTGGGCTTCGGGCATGCCGGTGCGTTCGGCTGCCGCCTTGCGTGCTGCCTTGAGTTGTCCGCTGAGCTGGCGCCCGGCCTCGCCGGCGAAGGCCGGCGGATAAAGCTCGATCAGCGCCGGACGGGGTGGGATCGCCTCGGCCGGCACCGCGACTCCGGCTGCACCCAGCAGCACTTCGGTGAGCAGCGAAAAACCGGATCGCGCATCGGCGATCGGGTGATGCAGCACCAGCGCGAGGATCCACGCATCGTCCGCGCCGTCGAAACGATAGGCGCGCATCAGAGGCGATTCCCCCAGCGCGAAGGGCAGAACGATGCGTTCGGCGAGCACACGGCGCCAATCGCCGGCGCCCGAGCGTGGGATCCGTTCGAGCGCAATGCCCCGGGTGGGGCGCGAAACGAAGTAGAGTCGCTGCTCGGCATCCGATTCGACGGCGACCGTGAGCAAGGGGTGACGACGCTGTGCCGCATCGAGAGCGGCCTGCAATGCTGCGTCGGCGAGCGCTCCGCGCCCCTCGGCGATGACCGCGAAATTCATGGAAGAAAAGCGGTCGAGGAACCAGAAGAAGGCTTCCGCTCGATCGAGGGGGCGTTTCCAAGTGACAAGGTGTGTAGTGTTCATGGCTGGCCCGACCAGGCAAGGATATGAGTTCCCGTCACACGGCCCACAGGATCGGAGGCGTGGACGCCTGCGACGAAGCCGATGACGCGGTGGTGAATTCCGGCCGCCAAGCTCTGCACCGTCACGGCTGCCACATTCTCGCGCGCGGCGGGCGGAGCCGTGGCGGTCCAGCGTCGCAAGTTGGATGGTACCCGCTCCAACGTCGTCGGAGACTCTCCCAGGGCGGAGGATCCCATGATCGATCCCACTGGCGCTGATGATGATGGCCCGCCCGACGCCATGCGCCTTGGTTCAAAGTCGAACGAAGCACTACACTAGCCCGTGGTTGCGAGCGAGGACCGGCGGATGAAACTGCTGCTTGTCACTGTGATCGGCGCGTACTTCGCGGGCTTTGCGTGTGCCGCGCCAGTCCTGAATGTCGGCTCGAAGCGCTTTACCGAGTCCTACATCCTGGGCGAAATCATCCGGCAGACGGCACAGTCCGCCGGCGAGGCGGGCGCCGTGCACCAGCGCGGTCTGGGCAATACCGCAATCGTGCTCAACGCCCTCAGGGCCGGCAGCATCGACGTCTACCCCGAGTATACGGGCACGATCGCCAGGGAAATACTCAAACTGGACGATGTGCCGGCGCTGCCCGAACTCAATGCCCGGCTCGCGCCGCTGGAAATCGCGGTGTCGGTGCCTCTGGGTTTCGAGAATGGCTATGCCCTCGCAATGCGCGCCGACGATGCCCGCACGCGCGGCATCGCCCGGCTGTCGCAACTCCAGACGCACGAGGACCTCCGGCTCGGGTTGTCCCAGGAGTTCCTCGGCCGGTCCGACGGCTGGCCCGGGTTGAAGCGCGCCTACGGCCTGCCGTTCGCCTCGCCGCGCGGGCTCGACCACGGGCTTGCATACGAAGCGATCGCGCGGGGTCAGGTCGACGTGATCGACACTTACTCCACGGACGCAAAGATCGACAAGTACGGCCTTGCCGTGCTCGCGGACGACCGCCATTTCTTCCCTCGCTACGAGGCGGTACTTCTGCATCGGGCGGACCTGCCGCTGCGGCTGCCCGCGACGTGGGCTGCGCTCACGAAGCTCGCGGGGCGAATCGACGACGCGGCCATGCGGCGCATGAACGCCGCAGCCGAACTCGAGGGAAAAGACTTCGCCGCGGTCGCCGCCGAATTCGCCTTGGAAGGTTCAGGCGCGAGCGCGATGATGGAATCGCACGGCTCCGTGCTCAGCGATCTATGGCACAAGCTGTTCGCGCCGGATTTCATGCGGCTTGGCGCCGAGCATCTCGCGCTGGTGTTCGCCTCGCTCGCGGCTAGCGTCGTGCTCGGCCTGCCGCTGGGCATCCTTGCCGCCAAACGCCCCATGACCCGAAGCCTGATCCTGGGCGCGAGCGGCGTGGTTCAAACGATTCCCGCGCTCGCCTTGCTCGCGTTCCTGATTTCGCTCACGGGGCGCATCGGCGCGGTCCCGGCGTTCATCGCGCTCACCCTGTATGCGTTGCTCCCCATCGTGCGCAACACCCATGCCGGACTGAGCCAGATTCCACGCGGCATGAAGCAGGCGGCGGAATCGCTCGGTCTGGCGCCGGGCACGATCCTGCACCGGATCGAACTCCCCTTGGCGGCGCCGACGATATGGGCGGGGGTCAGGACTTCCGCCGTCATCAACGTGGGCACCGCCACGATCGCAGCCTTCATCGGTGCCGGCGGCTTCGGCGAGCGAATCGTGACCGGGCTTGCGTTGAACGACCACATCACCCTGCTCGCCGGCGCGATTCCCGCTGCCGCCCTTGCCCTCGTCGTCGAGGCGGCCTTCGGCTGGGGCCAGCGCTTGTCGACTCCGCGCGGCTTGCGCGTCGCGTCGTCAGGTTAGTCGGCGCGCGTTGCTCGACCCCTGCGGTCGATCACCAGACTGAACAGAGCACATGCCGGAAGGCGCGTTGCCGGTCCCAGACCGAACATCGGCATCACGGTTGCGGAGCCGCACCCGGTGGAACGCGGCCGTTGCCTTGACACAGCCCAAAGCCCATCATTGCGCATTGCGCGCCCATGGCGGGTGTAATCGTGGTGACGACGCGCCTGCGTTCAACGGGAGTCCGTGATGCTCACGATCACCGCGGTAACGGCTTCAGTGCTGGCTTTGTATTTCATCCGCCTGGCGTTCGACGTCATCGCCCTGCGTCGCCGGCACAAGGTCTCGCTGGGCGACGGAGGAAACGAGGACATCCGCCGGGCGATACGAGCGCACGGAAACTTCGCCGAGTACGTGCCGATCGCCCTCCTGCTGATGGCCCTCGTGGAGCTGAATCAGGGGCCCAAACCGCTGCTCGTCGCCCTGGGCATCGCCCTCATCGCCGGGCGGATCCTGCATCGCAGCGGCATTCGCCACCCCGAACGGGCATTCAAGAACCGGGTCCGGGGCATGCAGCTGACC
This sequence comes from uncultured beta proteobacterium, assembly GCA_963823455.1. Lineage (GTDB taxonomy): Bacteria > Pseudomonadota > Gammaproteobacteria > Burkholderiales > Rhodocyclaceae > CAVPDA01. The sequence continues at coordinate 577,028 of CAWGLO010000002.1, read as the reverse complement.
TTTGCCGCCATTGCGACGGCAGCAATCTCCAATATCGTGATCGTTCTGGTTCGCGCCCTGAGCGGCTGAGGTGCAGGCCGTCGCTGCCCCGGCCGTGTCGATGGGCATGGTGCGATGGCGGGCCGGATTCGGACGGTCGCTGGCGAACTACGCCTTGAGCCGGTACCCGGTCCGGAAGATCCACGCCACGATCGCCAGGAATGCCGCCAGGAACGCCGCGGTCATGGCCAGGCTGACACCGACGCTGACGTCGGCACTGCCGTAGAAGCTCCAGCGGAAGCCGCTGACCAGATAGACCACGGGGTTGAACAGACTGATCGTCTTCCACACCGGCGGCAGCATGTTGATCGAATAGAAGCTGCCGCCGAGAAACGTCAGCGGCGTGATGATGAGCAGCGGCACCAGTTGCAGCTTCTCGAAATTGTCGGCCCAGATGCCGATGATGAAGCCGAACAGACTGAACGTCACCGCCGTGAGCACGAGGAACAGGATCATCCAGACGGGATGGGCAACCTGAAGCGGAACGAACAGGCCCGCCGTGGCCAGAATGATCAGGCCGAGCAGGATCGACTTGGTCGCTGCCGCCCCGACGTAGCTCATCACGATCTCCAGATAGGACACCGGCGCCGACAGCAACTCGTAGATCGTTCCCGTGAACTTGGGAAAGTAGATGCCGAAGGAGGCATTCGAGACGCTCTGCGTGAGCAGCGACAACATGACCAGCCCCGGCACGATGAACGCGCCATAACTGATGCCGTCGATCTCGGCGATGCGCGAGCCGATCGCGGCGCCGAAGACGACGAAGTACAGCGACGTCGATATCACCGGCGAGACGATGCTCTGCAGCAGCGTGCGCCCGGTGCGTGCCATCTCGAAGCGGTAGATCGCGCGGATTGCATGAAGGTTCATTGCCCGTCCCTCACCAGGCTGACGAAGATGTCTTCCAGCGAGCTTTGGGTCGTGTGGAGATCCTTGAACCCGATGCCCGCTTCGTTGAGGTCCTTGAGCAGCGCGATGATGCCGCTGCGCTCGCCCTGCGTGTCGTACGTATAGACCAGTTGACTGCCGTCGCTCGACAGATCCAGGCGATGGGCCGCCAGTTCGGGAGGGATACGTTCAAGCGTTCTCTCCAACTGCAGCGTCAGCTGCTTCTTGCCGAGCTTGCGCATGAGCTCGGTCTTGTCTTCCACCAGGATGATCTCGCCGTTGCTGATCACCCCGATGCGGTCGGCCATCTCTTCGGCCTCGTCGATGTAGTGGGTGGTCAGGATGATGGTCACGCCGCTGTCCTGGAGCGAGCGCACCAGTTGCCACATGTCATGCCTCAGGTTGACATCGACGCCGGCGGTCGGCTCGTCGAGAAACAGGATCTGCGGCTCGTGCGACAGCGCCTTGGCGATGAGCAGCCGACGCTTCATGCCGCCGGACAGGGTGATGATCTTGTTGTCCCTCTTGTCCCACAGCGACAGATCCTTGAGCACCTTTTCGATGTAGGCCGGGTTTGGCCGCCTGCCGAACAGTCCGCGGCTGAAGGACACCGTGGCCCACACGGTTTCGAAGGCATCGGTGGTCAGTTCCTGCGGCACCAGTCCGATCATGGATCGAGCGGCGCGGAAATCGGTGGCGATGTCGTGACCGTCTACCCGAATGATCCCTTCGGTTGGGTTGACGATGCCGCAGATGCAGCTGATCAGCGTCGTCTTTCCAGCGCCGTTCGGTCCCAGCAACGCGAAGATCTCACCACGGCGGATGTCCAGATCGATGCTCTTGAGAGCCCGGAAACCGGAGGCGTAGGTCTTGGAGAGGTTGGATACGGAGATGATGGCCTGCATGAACACTACCATAGCAGATGCCGGCGCCTTGTCGGAGGCGTCGGGTGCCGATTCGGGGATGGGGCGGCGTTCCGGCCATGATCCAGTCGCTCGAAGCCGGTCGAACGACGGCGCTGCCCCCTAAGCCGGGACAACGTTCGAGACGCCATCCGGGGCAGAATCGTCGCGCCGCAGCATGCCCGCCGCCCTGAGCTTGCAGCGGGCGGCTGGCCTCGGAGCCGGTTGATGAAGCGGACACACCGCGAATTCGTCTCGGCCTGAGCCGTGAGGACCGAGCCGAAGCCCCGCGAATCCGGACATTGGGTGATGCGTCGAGGCAGGTGTTAAGCTTGATCGGTCCGACAGGAAGGCATGCCATGCAGATCCCTCGCCCCTTCATCCCGGCAACTGCGCACTTGCCGGAGCTCACGTTGCGGGCGCTCCTGATGGGCGTCATGCTCGGCGTCATCTTCGGCGCCTCGTCCTTGTACCTGGTCCTGAAAGTCGGCCTGACGGTCAGCGCATCGATTCCAGTCGCAGTCATCGCCGTCACCCTGTTCCGACTGGGTCACAAGATCGGCGGACGGGATTCGACCATTCTGGAAAACAACATCGTGCAGACCGCGGGTTCCGCCGGGGAATCCATCGCCTTCGGTCTGGGCGTCACCATGCCGGCCATTCTGATCCTCGGCTTCGACCTCGAGATCACGCGCGTCATGCTGGTCGCCGTGCTGGGCAGCCTCCTTGGCATTCTGATGATGATTCCACTGCGCCGCAGCATGATCGTGGCGCAGCACGGCGAGCTCAAGTATCCGGAGGGAACGGCCTGCGCGGAAGTGCTCAAGGCGGCTGCCTCGGACGAGTCCCGTGCCGTTGCCGGCGAGCCGGGGACCGCCCGCGGTGCGGGATTCGATGCCGGCAGCCGCGCCGCGACGATCTTCACCGGATTCGGTATCGGCCTCGTGTACAAGGTGGCCAATGTTGCGCTCAAGGGCTGGAAGGATGTACCGGGAACGACTTTCGGCGCCCCTTACCAGGGCGGGTCGGTTGCCGCGGAAGTCTCGCCCGAACTCCTGGGGGTCGGATACATCATCGGGCCGCGCATCGCATCGATCATGTGCGCCGGCGGCGTGCTCGCCTACCTGGTTCTGATCCCGCTCATCAAGTTCTTCGGCGATGCCCTGTCCGCGCCGCTGGCGCCGGGCGACCAACTCATCAGCGAAATGAGCCCGAACCAGATTCGCGGCGCCTATGTCCTCTACATTGGCGCCGGCGCAGTGGCCGCCGGCGGTGTCGTCAGCATGTTGCGAGCATTGCCGACCATCTGGTGCAGCCTGCTGGAAGGCCTGCGCGGCCTCGGCGGCAAGGACGCTCCCCAGCTTCTTCGCACCGAGCAGGACATTCCCATGAAATGGGTGCTCGTGGGTGCGCTCGCCATCATCGCTACTATTACGCTTGCTGCGCCGTTGAACATGAACGTGCTGGGGGCGACGCTGATTCTGGTCTTCGGCTTTCTGTTCTCGACGGTTTCGTCGCGTCTGACGGGCGAGATCGGATCCTCGTCCAATCCAATCTCGGGCATGACCGTCGCCACGCTGCTGCTGACCTGCCTCATCTTCCTGCTCGTCGGCTGGACCGGCGGACCGTATTACGTCACTGCCCTGTCGGTGGGCGCCATCGTCTGCATTGCGTCGAGCAACGCCGGCGCGACTTCGCAAGACCTGAAGACCGGATTCCTCGTCGGCGCAACGCCGAAGCTGCAACAGTACGCCATCCTCGCCGGCGCGCTGATCTCCTCCCTGGCGCTCGGACCGGTGCTGCTGAAGCTGAATGAATCCGCGACGGTGTACGTCCCGATCGCCAATGTTGCGCCCGGCCTGTCGGCCGATCCCGCGACTCTGGAGAGCACCGAAGCGCTGCAGGGACCGCAAGCGGCGCAGGACGCGAAGAACTATCGCGTCTGGCACAAGACGGATCGCGCCGGCGGCCCGCCCGGCAAGTACCTGGTGGACGCCGACGGCAGCGCGGTCTATCTGGCCGATCCGGGCATCAACGGTACGCACACGACGAGGCCCGACGGCACCGAAGTGCGCAAGTACGACGCGCCCAAGGCGGTGCTCATGTCCTACATCATCAAGGGCGTCCTCGACCGTGACCTGCCGTGGGGGCTGGTGCTGTTCGGCGTAATGATCGCACTGGTGCTGGAAATGGCGGGAATTCCATCGCTGCCCTTCGCGGTCGGCGTCTATCTGCCGCTCTCCTCCTCCGCGCCGATCTTCATTGGCGGCCTGGTGCGCCGCTTCGTCGATCATCGGAACAATCGGCTGCCGCACCATGCGCACTTGACCGAAGAGGAACGCAACGCAGCCAACGACAGCCGGTCGGGTATCCTCCTCGCGTCCGGCTATATCGCGGGCGGCGCCCTCGCAGGAATCGTTATCGCCTTCAGCGCGGGCATCCTGACCGATCTTGACAAGACGGTAGGCGAATGGGCGAGCGAACACAATCCGTTCCTTGCCGGCCCCAATGCAGACCTGCTGTCCCTGATACCTTTTGCGGTGCTTGTTGGTCTGCTCTTCTGGGTGGGGCGGGAACGCAGCCGCTAACCCGAACTGCGACGAGGGCCGCTGGTGGGTCGGTTGCCCGGCCCGGAGTCCGACTGGAAAGCACCCGCCTCACATCCGATGCCGGGCATCAGCGTCTCAAGTTCGAATTCACTGCACAAGGCGTGCATAGCTGACCGTCAGCGTTTCCCATTGATGACCATCTGGTTCGTTCCGGTAAACGATGCTGCCGCCGTGCTGCGTGTCGATTTGGAAGTCAACGGAAGCTCAGTAGCATGATCTTGCGGCACGGCCCACGACGGGTGCGGCCGGGAGCGCCAGTTCGGCATCAGCGGTATCGCCGTTCGAATTCGAAGTTGCATCGGCGTCGAACGTTTCTCGTGGCCGATGGGGGTGCCGCGCCATTCTTGACGAAGGCTTGGAACCGCCAAAATAATGGGCCTCCATCGGCGCATCCTTGGCGTCCGCTCACTGTCAGTGCGCTGGTCGTCTTCGTTCCCCACCTGCTGCAACCTGCAGACGCTGAAGCAGTTTCGGTGCATGCAAGAGACGATCGTCGGTCCCGTCGGTGCGCCCGACGATCGCAGCGGACGATGGATATCGGACGCCGACTGCTACGGGAGCAAACCCGGGTGGGAGCCGGCACCACATCGCCCGCGCCGACTCCGAAAGTCGTAATGCATAGTGATTCCGAGCGGTGCCGAAACTGTGAAGCGGAAAGGCCGAGAATCGTTGATTTCATGACGTGCGATATTGATCTCGACACAGGCACGCGCTATGAGCCACGGATTTTATGAAACTACACGTAGGCCGCTGCAACCCTGTGCCGACCCCGGGCAGGTAAACTTTGATCGGTTCTTTCGCGACATCGCGTCTGCGGCTGCCACGCGATTGGGCCTTGTGTCGCCTCTGCCGCTCCAGCGCCTGCCGGTTATACCGCGGTCGCCTGCGGGGGCACCGCGATGCAGCCTTGATGCAGAAACCGTTCCATTTTCTCGGGCGGAACCGGGGGACTGAACAGATAGCCCTGCAGCTTGTGGCATTGCGCCTTCTGCAGGAACGCGCGCTGTTCGCGCGTTTCCACCCCTTCGGCGATCACATCCAGATCCAGGCTGTGTGCCATGGCAATGATGGCGGTCGTGATGCCCGCATCGTTGGCACTGTGCGGCAAGCCGCGCACGAAGCTCTGATCGATCTTGAGCATGCCGATCGGGAAGCGCTTGACGTAGGCCAGGGACGAGTAGCCGGTGCCGAAGTCGTCGATCGAGAAATGCACGCCCAGCGCGCGCAGTTGATGCAGGCCCTCGATGCCTCTGCAGCTCGGAGTCCATCAGGATGCTCTCGGTCAGCTCCAGTTCCAGCAGATCGGCGTCGGATGCCGGTCTCGGCGATGATGGCGGCGACACTGCCGATGAAATCCGGCGCGCGCAACCTGGCGCGCCGACAGGTTGACCGCGACCCGCGGCGTGGCCACGCCGGCCTGGTTGCCAGCCCTGGACCTGGCGGCAGGCGGTGCGGATCACCCATTCGCCCATGGGCACGATCAGCCCGCTTTCCTCCGCCACCGGAATGAACTCCGCCGGCGAGACCAGGCCGCGCTCCGGATGCTGCCAGCGGATCAGCGCCTCCATGCCGACAATCGTACCGTCCTGCGCCAGGACCTGCGGCTGGTAGAAGAGGCGGAACTCGCCGCGCTCCAGGCCCTTGCGGATGTCGTTCTCCAGGCTGAGCCGCGCCATCGCCTGGGTGGTCAGCGTCTTGCTGTACATCTGCCAGTTGTTGCGGCCCTGGTCCTTGGCGTGATACATCGCCGTATCCGCATGCTTGAGCAGCGCCGCGGCATCATTTCCGTCATCGGGGAACATCGCAATGCCGATGCTGGCGCTGACCGTGATCTCCTCCTCGCCGATCGGCAAACGGACGGTTGAGCATCGCTTGCACGCGCTCGGCGATCAGCTTCACCACCTGGGTGTCTTCGATGTCCGGCAGCACGACCGTGAACTCGTCGCCGCCCAGGCGGGCGAAGTGCAGGCTGGATTCGTCCAGCGCGGGACGCGCCACGATGTCGCCGGCCCGCAGCTTCTCCTTCAGGCGCGCCGCCACAGACTGCAGCAGATAGTCGCCCGCACTGTGGCCGAGCGTGTCGTTGATGCGCTTGAAGCCGTCCAGGTCGAGGAACAGCAGGGCCAATTGGCGGTTTTCCCGCTCGCGCCCGCAGCAACTCGTGGTCGAGCCGCTCGATGAAGTGCTGGCGGTTGGGCATCCCGGTCAGCGTGTCGAAGTAGGCCAGGCGCCGGATCTTCTCTTCGTTCAGCTTCTGCAGCGTGATGTCGCGCACCACGACGACCACCTTGTCCGCTGCGCTGCGGCGCGAGGCGCGCCTTCGTAGTGGTGGATGCCATCGGGCATCGGCAGTTTGTACAGCACCGACTGCAGATCGCCCTTGTCCAGGGCGCGCTCGATGCCAGTGCAGGAGCAGTCTGGCCGACATCGGCCGGCAGGACCTCCGACACATGTGCGCCCGAGGAACTCCGCCGGCGCGACGAAGGGCGTCGTGCCGTAGCCCGCCTTGTAGTCGAGAAAGGTGCCGTCGCGATCCACGAGGAAGATCATGTCGGGCATGGCACGCACGATGGCGGCCTGCTTTTGCTCCAGTTCGCGCAGGGTGCGCGCCGCCTGCGCCGAGCGCAGCACATAGCGCGCCCGGTGGCCCAGGATCGGCCAGTTGATCGGCTTGGAGATGAAATCGTTGGCGCCCGCCTCGTAGGCATGGTTGATCGAGGCCAGATCGTCCATGCCGGTGACCATGATCACCGGCACCTCGGTCGCGTCCCAGCGCTGGCGAATACTGCCGGCACACTTCGAAGCCGTCGATGCCGGGCATGTCCACATCGAGCAGCACCAGGTCCGGCGGCGGCTCGACCAGCAGTTCGAGCGCCTGCTTCGCCATCGGCCGCATCGACGCACGTCGAACTCGAACTGCACCAGCGTTTCCTGCTCCAGCAGGCGCATCACGTCGTCGTCGTCGACGATCAGCACCCGCGGCAGACTGGACCGCTCAGGCGAGCGCATGTTCGGTTCTCCCTGTCGATCTGAGTCTCCAGCGCGGCGACGCACCCGCACCAGCTGGGCTTCGGCATCCTTCAGTAGGGCTGGCGCACCCTCGCAGGCCGCCACTGCGGCCGATCGTTTCCAGTTCCTTGCACAGCGCCGCCAGACTGCTCCGCGCCGACGTTGGCGCTGCTCGACTTCAGGCCATGGGCGGTCTTGCGCAGCGCTTCCGCATCGCCCGCGTCCAGGGCCGCTCGCAGTCTGCGCGAATCGCGCCGGCGTATCCGCAAGATAGGCGCGGATCACCTTGCCCACCAGCGCCGCGCCGTTGGGGCCGGGCAGATGGCGGATCGCGTCCAGGGCCCGGGGATTGATCGGCTCGTCGGGGACGGCGACCCCGGCGCGCGCTGGCCCCGCGGGGGACGACATTGGGTGTTGCACCCACGTGCGCCGCATCGGGCCGCGGCAGCCAGCGCATCAGGGCGGCGGCAAGCTGCTCGCGGGTAAACGGCTTGCTCAGGTAGTCGTCCATGCCGGCGGCAAGACAGCGCTCGCGGTCGCCCTCGACGGCGTTGGCCGTCAGCGCCACCATCGGCAGGTTGCGCCGCAGCAGACCCTCGCGCTGGCGGGCGCGGATCTGCGCCGTGGCCTCAAAGCCGTCCATCTCGGGCATCTGGCAGTCCATCAGGACCAGATCGAACTGCTCGTGGAACACCCGTTCCAGGGCCACCTGTCCGTTGTCGGCCAAGCTGCAGGCCACCCCGAGCGATTCGAGCATGGCCGCGGCCACCTGCTGATTGACCGGGTTGTCCTCGGCCACCAGCACCCGTGCCGCCCAGGCTGGCGGGCAGCGCCGGCGCCGCCGGCAATGGCTGGCGGCGCCACGAGCGCGGCGACCTTCCTGAACGACATGGCGGTCGAGATGGCGTCGTACAGATCGGACTGGCGCACCGGCTTGGTCAGGTAGTAGTCGATCGGCGCGGCGCGCCGATGCGGATGATCGGCGCCACGCTCACCGAGGAGAGCATGACCAGCGGCATCGCAGCAAGCGTGAGCATCCGACTTGATGGCCTGGGCCAGCTCGAAACCGTCCATCCCGGGCATGTGCAGATCGAGGATCGCCAGATCGAAACGCTCGCCGTGCGCAGCCGCGTGCTCCAGTTCCCGCAACGCCGCCGCCCCGCCCGCGGCCCCCGTGTAGTGCATGGACCAGCCCTGCAGCTGGTGCTCCAGGATCTCGCGATTGGTGGCGTTGTCATCGACGACCAGCACGCGCAGGCCGGTGAGGCGCTCGGCCATGTCGATCACGGTGCGCGCATCGGCATCCTGCTTGATGAACGGGATTTCGAACCAGAACACGGACCCGCGCCCGGCCTCGCTGTCCAAGCCGATCTGGCCGTCCATCATCTCGACCAGGCGTTTGGCGATCGCCAGACCGAGACCGGTGCCGCCGTAGCGCCGGGTGGTGGAGCTGTCGGCCTGGACGAAGGCGCTGAAGACGCGGCTTTGCGCCGGCTCGCTCGATGCCGATGCCGGTGTCCTGGACTTCGAAGCGGAACCGCGCCTGCTGCGGGTTCTCGTGCAGCAGTCGGACGCGGATGACGACCTCGCCGCGGCTGGTGAACTTGACGGCGTTGCCCACCAGGTTGGTCAGGACCTGGCGCACCCGCACCGGATCGCCGCTGCACCGCCACCGGCACGTCGTGGGGAACGCGGCACACCAGTTCCAGTCCCTTGGCCTCGGCGGCCTGGGCGAACAGGTAGCCCACGTCTTCCACCAGTTGGCGCAGGTTGAAGTTGATGCTCTCGATCTCCAGCTTGCCGGCCTCGATCTTGGAGAAATCCAGGATGTCGTTGATGATGCTCAGCAGATGCTCGCCGGACTGATGCACGGCGTCGGCGAAGCGGCTGTTGCTGGGCGTTGAGCGCCGTGTCGCGCAGCAGCTCGGTCATGCCGAGGATGCCGTTCATCGGCGTGCGGATCTCGTGGCTCATGGTGGCGAGGAACTCGCTCTTGGCCCGGCTGCCGGCTTCGGCCAGATCCTTCGCCTTGCGCAGCTCCGCGGTGCGCGCCTCCACCTCCCGCTCCAGCTCGTCGCGATGCGTCGCCAGGCGCCGGTCGCGCTCCTGGATCTGCTCCAGCATGGCGTTGAAACCCCTGGCCAGCTCGCCGATCTCGTCCTTGGACTCGATCGGCGCCCGCGTCGCGTAGTCGCCGTGTCGCGATACCTGATGCCATGACGTCGAACCAGGTTCGAAACCGGCGCGGTGATGGCCTGGTTCGAGCCGCGACAGCAATGCATGCGACAGCGCCAACGCGATCAGGATCACCACGCGCGAACGCCACCGCATGCCAGACCAGCCGCAGGTAGAGGTTGCTCAAGTCGAGGCGCAGCGCAACCGTGCCCACGTCCTTGCCGTCGATGGTCACGGGCTGCGCGACGTCGAGCACGGCGGGCGTCAACGCGTAGCCATGATCCGGACGAACGCGGATGTCGTCGGCGTCATGCCGGCTCGCCCGGTAGCTTGCCAGGCGCTGGCCTTGTTCGTTCCACAGCGCCGCAGACAGCACCTGCTTTTCCGCATCGAGAGAGCCGAGCAGTTCGGCGGCCGCCTTGGCATCGTCGAATACCATGGCCGAAGCGCTGTTGCGCCCGATCAGCTGCGCCTTCACCCGGCTGTCCTCCAGCAGTTCGGCGCTGAGGTTCAGGTAGTCGTAGGTGGTGAGCAGCACGATGGCGATCACAAAGGCGCTGCCGATGGTCAGCAGATTGATGCGCCGCAACTTGCCCTTGATCGAGCCCGTGTGCAAGAATCCGCTAAGCATGCGCATACCTCCAGATCAACGGGAACGCCGGTCGCGGTTTGCTCCAGCGGGATGAACTCTGCACGCTGCGCTTCACGGTTTGCCTCCCTGCCCATCCTTCACCAGGCGTGCCAGCTTCAGCAGCTGAGAGCTCAACTTGAGTCCGGCGCGCGAGGCCGCATCCTGGTTGATTTCGAAGCGCACTTTCTCGCCCTCGACGAACAGGCCGATGATGCCCCCGCTCGGGGCAAACCCTTCGCCGTCGCCGACCGTGAGCACGTGCCCGTTGGCGGCGCCGCGCGCCCACTGCGTCATGCCCTCGCGACCGGCAATGACCAGAATGTGGCAGGACGCCGCATCCTCGGGGCGCGACACGGAGCGCACCTCGATCTCCTTGCCGCGCACCGGCGGCTTGGCATCGAGCGCCGCCACCGCCTGCGAGAACCCGTCGCGCGTCCCGGCCATGCACAGGCGCAGCTTGTTCGACTTGCTCCACAGGTCGTCCGGCCAATCGGTGAATTTGGCGAAGTTGTAGACGAACGCCGCCTTCACGCTCGCCTCGTCGGCCTGGGAGGGCTGCGCGAGGCACAAGTCTGTCGGGGCGACGCCCGCGGCAAGCAGGATGGCCGCAGCGGCGCACTTCCACGAACCGCGCAGTGTTCCTGCCCAGCGAGCAACCCGTCGTTTCACGAATACGTGTCTCAGAAATAGAAGATGGCCTTGAGGCGGAACGTGCGCCCGTCCTGCACGATGCGATCCTGCTGCGGCACGCTCGGATCGAACAGCACCGGGTCGGCGTACTGCCTGTCGAAGAGGTTGAACACCGACGCGGAGATCTCCCAGTTGCTCTTGAGCCGCGGCTTCCACAGGGTGAGATTGAGCGTGCCGTAGCTGGGCACGCTCGCGCCCAGCTCGGTATTGCGGCTGCTCATCCACAGGCCCTCGGCGCCCACCTGCAGCCCCCACCAGGGCAGCGGCGCGGAGGCCAGCAGCTTACCCATCCACTGCGGCGAGTTGGTCAGCTCGTTGCCGGCCGAGTCTTCGCTGCGCTGCCAGTCCAGCGCCGCCCGTATGCGGGAGCCATTGTCCCAGAGGTGCTCGGCTACCAGATCAATCCCGCGCGAGGTGACGCCCGGCACATTCTGGAACTGCAACAGCGTGAGCGGATTGCCCGCGTCGTCCAACACCGGATTGCCGTCCGCGTCGAGCGTGGGCACGGGCACCTGGTTGATCAGGTCGTCCATCTTGTAGTAGTAGGCCGAGCCGAGCAGGCGCGTGTTGCGAGCCAGGTAGTGTTCGAGCACCGCTTCCCAGGTCTGGATCTGCTCCGGCTTGAGCCCCGGGTTGGCGATGCTGTTGCCCTCCAGGACGTAGAACTGCTCATACACGTTGGCCGCCCGGAACGCCGAGCCGTACATCAGCTTGGCCACCGTCTGCTCCGCAGGCTTCCAGACCACGGCCAGCCTCGGATTGAACTGCCCGTCCAGATCCGAGTACTTGTCCCAGCGCGCACCGGCCACCAGCTTGAGGCTGTCGCTCCATTGGAACTCGTCCTGGGCATACACCCCCAGGCGGGTGCTGGAGGGCCGGGAATCGAGATAAACGAAGAAGGGGCTTTCGTCGTACTGGTACTGGGTCTGGCGGAACACATCCACGTACTCGATGCCCGCCACCAGTTTGTTGCGCGCGCTCAGTTGCGTCACCAGCTTGATCTCCGTGCCCCAGCTGCTGCCCCGGGACGAGTCGATATTCCGCACCGGCAGCCCCTGCGCATCGGGGAAGTTCAGCCGAGCTGCGCCCGCGTAGTCGCCGTAGAACAGGCGCGCGGTCATTTCCGCTTGCGCAGAGAAATTGTGGCGGTACTCGGCATTGAAGAAGGCCTGGGAGTCGATCTGCTTGCCGCTCGGGTCGTCGAACACGGCCCCACCGTAAGGGAAGGGGATGCCCTTGTCGCGCTGGCTCGCCGCCGCCGTCAGGCTCAGTCCGCCGTAGGTGAACTTGCCGAAGAAGCGCTCGCTGTGGTCGAAGTCGGTGTCGCGGGTGCAACCGCCAGGATTGCTCTCGCTGGCGAAGTTGACGTTGCACACGCTCGACCCCTCGCTGCGCAGGCCCGAAACCGACAGCAGCAGGCCGGCGCCGTTCTCCATCTGCCGCCCGAAGCTCGCGCGACCGTAACCGGTCTGGTAGCTCGACGCCCCGGCCGCCAGCTCGACCCCGCCCACGCTGGCGGCGCTGCGGGTGACCACGTTCACCACCCCGAACACCGCGTTGCTGCCATAGACCGAGGAACTGGGCCCGCGCACGATCTCGATGCGCTCGACCAGGTCCAGGTCGATCAACGCCTCGGTGCCGACGTAGCCGGTATCGTAGATGGCATCGTTGGTGCGATAGCCATCCAGCAGCACCAGCAGGCGGGAGTTGAAGTCCCCCAGGCGGCCGAAGCCGCGCACACCGGCATAATCGTAGATCCGGTCGTAGAAGACGTAGAAACCAGGCACCGCGCGCAGCGCCTCGGCCAGAGTGCGCCAGCCGTACTGGCGGATGTCCTCCCCCGTGATCACCGTGATCCACGAGGGCGCGTCGGAGGCCTTCTCGTAGAACTTGGAGGCGCTGTAGATCTGCACGTCCAGCAGTTGCTCCAGCGACAGCTCGGTCAGGTCCTGGGTCGCCAGGACCGTCTGCGGAATGCCCGCGAACAGCATGACCGCCATGCATGCTGCCAACCTGCCTTGCTGTCGGTGGGTCCGGTCGTGCCGGCCGCCTCGCGCAGTTCTCGCCGTCATCTTCAGCTCACTTTCCGTCATCGCGGCCTCATCAACTCACTCTCAGGGCCCGTCGGGAACCGACGTGAGGGCAAATCCCAACCGGCCTCGGGACACTAACGACGCCGACGGCGCACAATTTAGGGGCATTCGGCCCGCCACGCTGCAACGGCGACCCGACGCAAGAGTTGGGATCGGCCGGGAATTCACCATCCACAGTTGCGGCTCGCCCTGACCCAATCCGGCCGGCCACGGAAACCGTCGTCGGGTCGGCAAGATGCGACTGTCGCACCCTTGCGCTTGCCTGAATCCGGAAGACACCGTCGAGGCTACGGGAATTTCGCGTGTCGAACCTGCGCTAAAGGGCCGGGCAGCGTTTCCCGATAACTCGACGGAACGGGATCTGCCCGTTCGAAACCCTCTCGAAGCTTTCCCAGTTGTATGTGGACGAAACTGCTGATCATGCGAACGCACTTTGCCGGTCGCGGCGCACTGCTGCTGACGCTGCTGTTCTTTCCGCTCTGGTCTGCTGCGGCCGACGGCCCGACACCCGAGCTGCTGTTCTACGTTGGCACCACCATGGTGCCACCGGTGGCGGAGATGGCCCGCATCTTCGAACAGCAGGAGGGCGTGAAAATCACCATCGCCCAGGGCGTCTCGGAGAACCTGTATCGAAGCGCGAAGAAGAGCCGAGTCGGCGACCTGTACCTTCCGGGCGAACCCGGTTACCGCGGGCGTTATCTGGCCGAGGGCGTTCTGGGCGAATATGTGATCGTCGGCTACAACCGACTCGCCATGCTGGTTCGAAAAGGCAATCCGAAAGGAATAAGTGGTGATCTGCGCGAGCTGCTACGTCCCGATCTCGCTGTAATGATCGGCACGCCCGACAGCAGCAGCGTCGGCGCCGAGGCGAAGAGAGTACTCGACGCGGCGGGAATTTACGCCCAGGTCGTCGACAAGGCGGTGTTTCTCGCTCCCGATTCGCGGGCATTGAGCATGGGCCTCAAGAAAGGCGAGGCGGACGTGATTCTCAACTGGCGGGCAGCCGCCTTCTTCGCCGAAAACACCCCGGTCTTCGAAAGCATCGATATCGGCCCTCACATCGCCAAACCGCAGGCGTTGCAGCTTACGCTTCTCACGTTCTCCAAGCATTCGGACCTGGTACGCCGGTTCATGAGGTTCGCCATCTCCGAGGAAGGACAGGCGATCTTCCGGCGCAACGGATTCCTGGAAGGCAGGCCGGCCGGCGGGTAGCGCGTCACAGCCGCCCTTCGCCCACCCTGCCTGTACCCGCGACGATCGTTCTCAACCGAAGACGTCACTGCCCGTGCGAATACGAAATCTCTGCCGCTGGATTCGGTCGTGTCGTCAAGCCCCGGCGGACGAAGCCTCTGCGGTGAAGCTGCTCGTCCTGATCGGCATCGTGTTCGCGGGATTCCTGGCCGTCATCGCGCTCAACCCCATGTTCTCTGGGCTGCTCGATGGTCAGAACCAGAAATTCGCGAACGAACGCGCGCGGCTATTCATCGGCGAGGAACTGTTGCGGGGCATCAAAGACATCGAGATCGAGACATTCCGGCTTGCCACGACGATGGGTGTCGCGGCCCAAGACCGCATCGAGATCCGGCTGCAACACCGGATCGACAAGCTGGAACGCGACCTGGCCGTGCTGCGCGACGGCGGGTCGGTCCGACAGCTGCTCCCGGCCAATGTCGAGGGGGCGGAAGAGGTCGTGCGCGAGGCGACCTATCGCCCTGCTCCCGGGACGACCTATGTGGTCGAGCTGATCGAATTGGGACCGCAGATCGACCAGATGCGGGAACGATTGGTCGAACTGCGAACGAAGATCCGGTTGCGCGATGAACTGCGAGATCAACCGGACCGGGTCGCGTTCGTGGCCGCCGAAAAGGCGGTCAAGAGCTACTTGAAGGAGCTACCGACATTCTTCTTTCGGCTGAACGAGACCGCCAGCCGCCAATTCGTCGCAACCAGCGCGCGGGTGCAGGAACTCGAACGGGAATTGGCGCGCCGGGGCCAGCTCTACGACACGATCGAGACCGTACTGGTAGCGTCGGTCATCGCTTTGGTCATGGCGATCGGCAGTGTGTTCGTGCGCCAGATCAACCATTCAAACGCGGGTCTGCGCGCCGCCCGTGACGCCATGCAGGCCGCCAAGGACGAAGCGGAATCCGCGAGCCGCGCCAAGTCCGATTTCGTGTCGCGCATGAGCCACGAGCTACGTACCCCGCTCAACGCCATTCTCGGCTGTGCGCAGTTGCTCAGGGGTGATCGAGTCGAGGCTCCGCATCGGGTCTATCTCGAGGAAATCGACAAGGCCGGTGCCCACCTGCTGGAACTGATCAACCAGGTGCTCGATCTGGCAAAGATCGAAGCCGGTCGCCTCGAACTCGAACGTGTCGAGTTCGACCCGCTGCGGTTGCTGGACGAAGTCACGACAGTCGTCGCCCAGCACACGCACGGCAAGGGACTGGTGTTGTGCGCCCGGGTTTCATCGGCGCTTCCGCCGCTGGTGATCGGCGACCCGACGCGGTTGCGCCAAGTGCTGATCAACTTGCTGGGCAACGCGATCAAGTTTACCGATGCCGGTGAAGTCGGCCTCTCCGCTCAACCGCTGGATCAAGGCGAAAAGGTCCTCGTCCGGGTATGGGACACCGGACCTGGAATCGACCCCGCGGTTCTCGGCAAGCTCTTTCAACCTTTCGTCCAGGCGGACAATTCGACGATGCGCCGCTTTGGCGGGAGCGGCCTCGGGCTGATGATCTGCAAGGAGTTGGTGACGGCCATGGGAGGGAAAATCGAGGTCGATAGCCAGGTCGGGCAGGGCAGCTGCTTCTGGTTCGCGGTCCCGCTGGCACGTTCGCCGTGCTCGGTTTCGCGTCCGATGCCACTGGCGGGCCATGAATGCATCGTGGCCTGCGGAAACCGGAGTTTGGCCGAATCGCTGACGCTCCACATCGAAGCATTGGGTGGTGTCGCGCTCGTGGCGGACTCCGCTGCCGCTGCCGCTGCCGCCTTGAATCGGATGCCCCGACCCCCGCGGCTCGTCGTGGTCGACCTTGCCTGCCGTGCCGTCCTCGATGTGACCGCACTGCGCACCGGAATCGATCGCCTGCTGGTGATGCCCGCGGGCGAGTCTTCGGCGAGCACAGCACCGGAGGCAATCACGGTCATGCATTCTCCCGTAACCTTCACGCAGCTTTCGGACTGGATCGCCGCGACGGCCCAACCGGAAGCCGGGCGGCGATCGGGGTCGGAGGCAACGGCCGTACCCCCCCTGATCTCCGCCGCAGAACACAGACTCCTTCTGGTCGAGGACAATCCGGTCAATCAGCTGGTCGCCAGCGCAATGCTGGAAAAACTCGGAGTCAGCTTCGAGTGTGCGGGTGACGGAATCGAAGCCCTCGACAAGCTGGAGCGAACCCGGTTCGATCTCGTGCTGATGGACGTGGAGATGCCGGAGATGGACGGGCTCACGGCTACTCGGGAGCTGCGTCGCCGCGAGAAAGAAGCAGGCAGGTGCCGCGTTCCGGTGGTCGCGATGACCGCCAATGCCTTGGCGCAGGACCGCGAACGCTGTCTTGAGGCCGGCATGGATGCGCACATGGGCAAGCCGGTACGCCTGGAGGAACTGGGCGCGACGATCGAGCGCTGGCTTGCGGCGGCCGACGTAGAACGAACGGCTGCATCCCGCTCCGACCCGGTGTCGCTTCGTCAAGAGGAAGCGAAGGGGCGCTCTGCTTGTGCCTTATCGTGATGAGATTGCCCTGTGACGGCGTCTCATTTGCCTCCGTTTGGCTGGCGTTCTACCGGTGTCGGTGGCGAATTCGCCGGTCCACGGCAGCGGCCGGAACGTTCACGACTTGCGCTGGGCAGCGGTCATGGCGGCGTCCCCTCGAAGTGCAAGCGTCCGATCCTCGTCCTCCACCGTGCGCCACCATCGGGCGCAGTTCCACCCGATCACGATCGAATCGGGGGAAGTGAGCCGCCGTTGATCGTCGCCGTTGGGCCCATGCAAGAATCGCGGGTACGGTTCGCCCGAGCCGGGCGCCGCCGGTGAAGAATCAACCGGCGCGGTTCCGGTCCGGCCCTGGCTGCGGCCGATCGCCATGACGAAGCGCACCGCAGCGGTAGCCGCGTGACGCTGCCGGACACCCCGGTCAGCCGAGCTCTCGAACCGGTAGGTGGGCCCAAATTCGTTCGACCAGCAATCGACGGACGATTTAAACGAAAGCGGTCATGCATGCGATGATGCCGCCTTGGCGCGTGGGCGCATCCAACGCCGTGCTGCGGATCGGGTTTGCCTGCCAGTCATGACTCTCGAACCGGGTGCGGCTGTGGCAAAAACATATGCAGAAGGGGCGGTGGGGATGGCCGGTCACCTGGACACCGATGATTTCAAGGTGGCGATCGCATCCGATCTGCTCGCCGACATCCCGCGCAGCTTTCTCGAAACGATTCTTCCGCGCTGCCTGTTGGTCGATCTGGACGAAGGCCAGACGCTGATCGAACGCGGTCTCGGCAACGAGTATCTGTTCTTGCTTCTGAGCGGCAGCCTGCGGGTGCAGCTCGACGATGGCCAGCTTCCCCACCATCTGGTACTCGATCCGGGTGAATGCGTAGGAGAGGTCTCCGTCATCGATGGCCGCGGGGCATCGGGAAGCGTCATCAGCATCGGCAAGTCGCGGCTGCTGAGAATCGACCGCGAGACGCTGTGGTATCTGGTCGGCGCGACCGAAGCCGCGGCGGAGGAGTTTGCGGCCCTGCTGCCGAGCGCGGGACTGGAGCAGGCTGAACTGGTTGCGGAGCGTCTGCGCCAACCCGTGCTTGGCCTGCCCATCGTCGTGGATGAAGAAAGCAACGCTGGAGCGAACGTGACGATATCGCTGGGCGTTGCCCAGTTGAAGCCCGGAGACAGCTTGGCAACGCTCACCGCTGCGGCCGACGCCGCGCTCTACCGGGCCAAGTCCGAGGGGCGCAACTGCGTGCGCGGCGCAAAGCGCTGAACCTGCGAGGGACTCGCGCCGGTTCGCGACGCGCAAACGGTTTCCATGGACGCTGTGTCCTCAGCAGCCCGAACCCCGCCAACATGCCTTGGCTGCCGCCGCCGTTGACGGCGCCGCTAGACCGAAGTTCCTGTAATCCATGAGCGCGGTTGTTCTTGTGCGACAAGCACTTGGCATGAGATTGGGGTTCTGTCTTCTGCCTACATCCGAATCTGCTGGATCAGTTGGAGGGCGTGCCGCTGCTTGGTGTTGGGCGTGGTGAGAACGTCGAAGGTCGGTGCGTTGGCCCCGGCGCTGGGCGTATGGCAGGTATTGCGCACGATGGTGGCCAATTCGGCCATCAAGGTCGAGAAACTGTGCGCGGGCGTGCCATCGTCCAGCGTGTGGCTTGCGAGCTTGGACAGTGCCGCATCCGATCGCTCGGCCGGTGCCACCGGATCGCGCCTCGCCTTGGCATCCTGGTCGGTGTCGGCGAACATCAGCTTGCGCCAAGCTTCGCGCATGTGCCACTCCACGTAGTACGCGAGCATGCACAGCAGGATGTGCGCGCGCACCCGCTCGGCTGTGCGGTGGTGGATCGGGCGCACCTTCAGGTCCACCGTCTTGAGCGAGCGAAACGCCCGTTCCACGTGGGCCAGCGCCTTGTAGTTGCGCACGCAGTCGGCCGCCTCCATGCGCGTCGCATCGACCGAGGTGCGGATGATGTAGATGCCATCCAGCGCCGCCTCGGCGGCGATCGCCTCGTGCTTGCGCGCGAAGGTAAAGCTGTTGTCGGCGATGGCCAGCGTGAAGTGCTTGGCGACCTTGTACTGGTTGACCACCTTGCCCACGCGCAGGCCGATTGCGTCGGCGCCGGCAAGCTTGCCCGCGTTGACGCGGGCCTTGATCGCCTGCAGGCTCTTCTCGGTAGCCGCCAGCAGCTGCTCACGCTTGAGCGCGCGCAGCTTGGCCAGTTGCGGGTTGCGGCACGCCACCAGCCGCTCGCCCGGGTACTCAGGGGAGGTGAGTTCCACGAGGTTGCGCTCGTCAAACAGCCCCAGCTGCAGCTGCCCTTCTTCGACGAGGGTACGGATCGACGCGTTCTTCAGTGCCGTGATCCAGCCGATGCCTTCGGTCTGGCGCAGCTCCTCGATTGCCTTGTGGCCGATCATGCCGCGGTCGCCCACCATCACGAACTCCCCGATGCCGAACTGCTCGCGCAGGCGCTGCACCTGGGGCATAAAGGTGGCGCTGTCGGCCACGTTGCCCTCGTGCACCGACACCGCCACCGGGCAGCCGCGCGCATCGGTGAGCAGCCCGTAGTTGACCTGCAGCAGCCCCTTGCGCCCGTCGCGATTGTGACCGAGCTTGGCCAGCGGGCACGTCGTGCCCTCGAAGTAGCTCGAAGACAGGTCGTACAGCACCAGGCCGCCTTCGCTCAAGTGCCGCGCGGCCAGCTTCTTCTGGATCGCATCCGAACACGAGCAGCCAGTCCATCGCCGCGTACAAGTCGTCCTCGTTCGCATCGGCCACGCCAAACTCCTCGGCCAGCGTGCTCGTGTGCCACCAGCGCGTGGTCGCCAGCTTGGTGTGCGGCGCCACGATGCGCGCGGCCACCATCGCAAGCGCCCGTTCGCGCTCGCGCGGAGGGCTTGGCGCCGAGCAACGAGGCAAAGCCCAGGCGCTGCATCGCCAGCGTGACGGCTTGCACATGGCCGTGTGGGCGCGAAGCGATGATCTCCAGTGCTTGCGCGGCGGGCTGCAAGGACTGGCCGGCGAGCACGGCGCGCATGGCGTCGATCTGCACGGCCGACAGGCTCGACAGATTGGCCAGCGTTCGCTTGTGGACCCTCTCCAGCCCTCACGATACGATTCGCGCAACAGCACGGTGGGTGGCGAGCCGCGGTTGGGCACGATGTGGATATGCATGCCTACATATATAGCCAATACGATCACGGAATGCAAGCCCAATTACATGCCTACAAATCGGCCCCGATGACACCACTTATCTTGTTGATCCACAAGGTGTCCGTCGCCTTTGAGAGGGTCAGGCTGGAGGAACCTCGGGCTAGAGCCCAGAAGCCAGGAGACTTTCGACGCGGTCGCCTCACCGCCGCTGGACGCAAGTTCAACATTCCGCTGAGAAGCTGACGGCAAATCGGACCGCCCCCCCGAAGCCGCCGATCACCAGTACTAGAGATTCGCAGTCCGTTGCTCGACGGGCCGCAACGCGCGGGGAGATCGGATCGGCGCAAGACGGGTGTCACGCTAACAAGCGACCGGGCTCGTAGGCGCGCTCCCATGCCAGAAGATTCTCGGTGGGCAGAGCCTTGCTGCTATCGTTAGGTCCGCGGTTCTGTGCTCGCGAATGCGAAGAGCTGGGACTTGGTGGTCAAACCGCTCGTTCTGCCCACAGTGTTTGCGGCTGGATTCGAGCGCCTTGGGTCGGCCGACAACCCGCAGCGGATCGCGATGCCGTTGAAGCAGGGCGACAGCAGCGGAACTATCCGCGAATCTTCGACCGCGGCGATGACCGAACGAAAGGAATGCAAATGGGGCGTAACGGCGTGGTGGCCAAACCGCGTCCGAAAGCCACGAAACCGCTATGATGAATCCGATTCCGCGCGGGGCTCAATCCACATGCATGTAGCAATGCCGCCGCGAATGTCAGGGACCGAGAATCAATGTGCCGACGCGATTTGCGCGAGTTGAGACAGCCGCCCGCCTCAAGGGGCTGTTCGACCCCGCCCGCGCATCTTTCCGCACGTGGTGCACCGTCCGTAACCGACCAAGCGCCCCTCTCATGATCCGATCGTGCCTATGACTGAGAAATTCAACGCCTGCTTCATCAGTTATCGACATCCCGCCGCAAAGGGTGGTCGCGAGGAGAAGCTAATCGGCCACGTCGTGAAGGCAATTACCGATCACGTTCAGTTGTATACGCACGAACATGAGGTGTACTTCGACAACAAGCGGCTGGTGCCCGGTTATCAATATGACGAAAGGCTTTCAGAAGCGATCTGCCGAAGCGCTTGCATGATCATCGTGTATTGGCCGTCCTACCTCGAGTCCGACTACTGCAAGAAGGAAATAGAAGCAATGCTCGATATCGAGCAAAGGCGACACCAGATCCTGGGCGCCGAACTGCATGGTTGTTGACTTTTCATCCCGGTGATTCTGCGCGGCAAGTTCGATGAGCTACCAGAACGGGTCACCAAGGACTGCCAGTACCTTGACTACAAGGCGCAAGCCGTGCGTCCCGATTTCAACATCGGCGATGATGACAAGATGAGCAACGAGCTCTACCGCATCGCCGAGTACATCAAGTCACTGTGCGACAAGATGAAAAAGTCGAGTGAAGTGCTCTTTGGGAAATGCCAGGACTACAGTTTCCCGTCCCCTTCTGCGCCACAGTCCAGCGACGCCATTAAGCCTGCACCCCCACAACCGTTTCCGGGACGATGATGCGCGCCAATGAAGCCGAATCGCCGGCGCCGCTGCACGAAGTCATCACCTTCTATCGTACAAGGGCGGCACCGGGCGAACGATGGCGCTGGCCAACGTCGCGTGCCTTTTCGCGAAGCAGAGCAGTGCGAGTGGACGCGTCCTGGCAATTGACTGGGACTTGGAAGCGCCGGGCCTCCACTACTACCTGCGCACGCCAAGTGGTGCTGCGCTCGATCCGAACGCCGCAGGCGTAGTCAGTACTTCACTCGCATCCAGGAAATCGTGGTAGGCGGAGCGACCAGCGGCGACGATGAAGACGCAGCGGCGGAATCCGTCCTTGCGCAAGTCTCGATTGATCGCTTTCGTCGCCCGACCCAGGTTCCGAACGTGGACCTGATGCCCGCTGGCTACCTCGACGCAACGTACCAGTCACGACTGGCAAACGTCAACTGGCAACTGCTGTATGACCGCACGCCCGGAATCTTCCGCAGCTTCGCGCGGCGGATGGCGCGCGACTACGACGTCGTCCTTGTCGGCTCGCGGACCGGCATGACGGACATCAGCGGCATCTGCACTGCCCTGCTACCGGACAAGCTCGTCGTGGTCTTCACGGCGAACCAACAAAGCCTGACTGGGATAGAGCGCCTCGTTCGCAGCAGCGTCGAGTATCGGCAGGGATCACGCGACGTGCGGCCCTTGTTGGTCTACCCGCTGCCATCGCGGATCGATGCCGAGCGCGACGAGCTTCGGTTGGTTTGGCGGCACGGCAATCTGGAACGTCGCGTAGAAGGATTTCAGCCGCAGTTCGAGCGCATCTTTCGTGCGGTCTATGGGATGGAATCGTGCGATCTGTCGAACTACTGCAATGAAGTGCAGGTTCAGCACCAGCCCCGACTACTCGTATGGAGAGGAGGTCGCGGCGCTGCATGCGCCCGATACCGATCGATTCTCGATCGTGCGCAGCTACGAGGCGCTCGCCCAATGGCTGAGCGCTTCGGCTGCTCCATGGGAGAGTTTGGCAGCGGCAAGGCAGAGAAAGCGAATCGAGACATTGTTGCAGCAGGAGACTGAGGTTCTTCGGCAGGACAAGCCCGTTGAACGTCCGAATGCTGATGAATCTGCAGGAGGAAATCGTCAGCCTTGCCCGCACACAGCATCCGCAGCATCTCGACACGGTCGCGGCAATGGAGCGGTTGATTCACACCTACCTGCGAAAGGCAAACGACATCTCACGCGGTGAGGATCTACTGAGAAGTCTTGTCGAGATGCTTCCGTCGCTGCGCTTTCCCAGCAAGGCGAAGGCGCTTGGTGCGATCCTCAATGGAACCAGTGAATTGCGATCGCTTGGGCACGCGGAAGTTGCCGCCCCGCTGCTTCGATCGGCCATGCAGGACATTGAGAGCGTCGAATCCGAACTGGATCCGGGTTCAATTGACGCGATCGAACGTCTCGCGCTTAGCCTAAGAGGGACTTTCGCGTTCACCGAAGCACGCACACTGTTTGACCTGGTGCTCCGGCGAAGAAACCAGGTCAAACTCCAGGGAAGACTCATCGACGCTCACTTCGATGGACAACCTCGCCAGCATGCTGCGGGCGCAAGGCGACCTGGCGGGCGCGCGGGCGCTGCAGGAGCAGGTGCTCGCCGTCCGTCGTCGCGTCCTGGGCGAGGAGCACCCGGATACCCTGATGTCGATGAACAACCTCGCGGGCACGTTGCGCGCACAAGGCAACCTGCCCGGCGCGCGGGCGCTGCAGGAGCAGGTGCTGGCGGTCGGCCGTCGCGTCCTGGGCGAGCAACACCCGGACACCCTGATGTCGATGAACAACCTCGCGGGCACGCTTTGGGCACAGGGCGACCTGCCGGGCGCTCGGGCGCTGCAGGAGCAGGCGCTGGCGGTCGGCCGTCGCGTCCTGGGCGAGCAACACCCCGACACCCTGACAATGATGAACAACCTCGCGAGCATGCTCCGGGGACAAGGCGATCTGCCGGGTGCTCGGGCGCTTGAGGAGCGCGCGCTGGCCGCCCGCCGTCGGGTACTGGGCGAGGAGCACCCCGACACCCTGGCGTCAATGAACAATCTCGCTGCCACGCTGGCGGCACAGGGCGAACTGTCAGGCGCTAGGGAGCTGCAGGAACAGGTGCTGGCGGTGAGGCGTCAGGTGCTGGGCGAAGAGCACCCGGACACCCTGACCTCGATGAACAACCTCGCGGGCACGCTGGGGGCGCAAGGCGACCTGCCGGGCGCGCGGGCGCTGCAGGAGCAGGTGCTCGCGCTCCGTCGTCGCGTGCTGGGCGAAGAGCACCCGGACACCCTGACCTCGATGAACAACCTCGCGAGCACGCTGCGGGCACAGGGCGACCTGCCCGGCGCGCGGGCGCTGCAAGAGCAGGTGCTGGCGGTCGGCCGTCGCGTGCTGGGCGAGGAGCACCCGGACACGCTGACCTCGATGAGCAACCTCGCGGGAATACGACGGGCGCAGGGCGACCTGGCCGGCGCGCGGGCGCTGCAGGAGCAGGTGCTCGCGGTTCGTCGTCGCGTGCTGGGCGAGGAGCACCCGGACACCCTGACCTCGATGAACAACCTCGCGGACACAGTGTGGGCGCAAGGCGACCTGCCCGGCGCGCGGGCGCTGCAGGAGCAGGTGCTGGAGGTCCGACGTCGCGTGCTTGGGCGAGGAGCACCCCGCCACTCTGAGCATGATGAACAATCTCGCGAGCACGCTGCGGGGACAGGGCGATCTGCCGGGCGCTCGGGCGCTGCAGGAACAGGTGCTCGCGCGTCCGTCGTCGCGTGCTGGGCGAGGAGCACCCGGACACCCTGATGTCGATGAACAACCTCGCCGGAACGCTGGGAGCACAGGGCGACCTGCCCGGCGCGCGGGCGCTGCAGGAGCAGGCGCTGGCGGTCGCCCGTCGCGTCCTGGGCGAGCAGCACCCCACCACCCTGAACATTATGAACAACCTCGCGGGCACCCTTTGGGCGCAGGGCGACCTGCAGGGCGCTCGGGCGCTGCAGGAGCAGGCGCTGGCGATCGGCCGTCGCGTCCTGGGCGAGGAGCACCCGGACACCCTATCGTCGATGAACAACCTCGCTGCCACGCTGGCGGCGCAGGGCGACCTGTCAGGCGCAAGGGCGCTGGAGGAACAGGTGCTGGCCGTGAGGCGCCAAGTGCTGGGCGAGGAGCACCCGGATACCTTGACCTCGATGAACAACCTCGCGGGCACGCTGTGGGCACAAGGCGACCTGTCAGGCGCTCGGGCGCTGCAGGAACAGGTGCTGGCGGTGAGCCGTCAGGTGCTGGGCGAGGAACACCCGGCCACGCTGAGTCTGATGAACAACCTCGCGAGCACGCTGGGGGCGCAGGGCGACCTGCCGGGCGCTCGGGCGCTGCAGGAGCAGGCACTGGTGGTGAGCCGTCAGTCGCTGGGCGAGGAGCACCCGGCCACGCTGAGTTTCATGAACAACCTCGCCGGCACGCTGCGGTCGCAAGGCGAACTGCCCGGCGCGCGGGCGATTGAGGAGCATGCGCTGGCGGTGCGTCGTCGCGTGCTGGGCGAAGGGCACCCGGACACCCTGACGTCGATGAACAACCTCGCGAGCACACTAGCGGATCAAGGTGACCTCCCGGGCGCGCGGGGACTTGAGGAGCAGTTACTGGCGGTCCGCCGTCGCGTGCTCGGCGAGGAGCACCCGGACACCCTGACCTCGATGAACAATCTCGCAGACACGCTGCGGGCGCAAGGCGACCTGTCCGGTGCGAAGGCGCTGCAGGAGCAGGCGCTGGCGGTCCGCCGTCGCGTCCTGGGCGAGGAGCACCCGGACACCCTGACCTCGATGAACAACCTCGCGGGTACCCTATTGAAGATGGGGAAGCTGTCGGAAGCACAGAAACTTCAGGAGGAGGCTCTAGCAGTACAGCGAAGACTGCTCAAGAGCGCTGCTGACTCATTGTCCCGTTCTGCTCCACAACGCCCTGCGGTTCTAGTTCCGTCGAAAGACACCGGCCAGCCGAACTCAGGACAACGCGACAGATCAAGCGATTGAGCAGGCTGCATGACCAGACTCTAGCTGCTGAGATGCCGACATCACTATCAGGATCGGGCAGGCGAAAGTGGGCGCTGACGCCAAATGGCCGCGCGCGGCAGCGTGGTCGCCTGCGGTCTGTGTGGGGAAGCCGACGATCAGTTCTTCCGTGAATCCGCTTTTCTTCATGTCCGTCATTCGTCACGCTCGGACGGGCTCCGTTACTTCACCTTGGTACCGCCGGCGGAGGCACGTCACACTGCAGTTGGGTGCTTCCCAGCTTTTCGTGAGCGCGACCTTCATCCCCGGCTCCGCAATGCGCGACCCCGGTCACTTGGCGACGCGCGCATCGCTTTCGCCCCTTGCCGCCTCCCTGGCCAGGCAGTTGCGATAGCGCCCATTGGTGCGTTTGGCAAACCACTCGGTGGTGAGGCGGCGCTTGATCTTCGGGCTCTTGAGGTCGATCTGCGGCATCACGGCGCGGGGCAGCTTGTCCGCGGCGAGTTGATCCGCCAGCGCGAACACGCGCTGGTAGAGGACCGTGTCCTGAAATACTGCCGCCTTCTCCTGTGCCAAGTCATGCTGCACCTCGGCGCGACTCAGGCGCAAGCGTCCCGCGACCGCATCGAGGGCACGCTGGGTGTCGCTCGGATCCTGGGACGGATCACCGCTTCTCCCATAGCGCAGCAGGTCGCCGTCGAGGCTGAGGCGGCGCTTGCTGATTTTCGTCACGGCGTTCTGGAATGCGGCATTTCGCGCGCTGTAGCGGCCGGCGTTGAAGTCGGCGAAGCGATACAGCGGCTCGCCGTACGATGCTGGATAGTCCAGCAGATAGGCGATGCCGAAGTAAAGGCCGCCGCGGCGGGTGAATACTTCGTGGCGCACGCTGCCGATCGGTGGATAGGGATAGGGCGCAGCGCGCGCCTGCTCCTCGGCGAACTGGACGCTGACCTGCATCGGACCGCCGGTGCGCACCGGGTTGTAGCGGGCGAACAGGTGGTCGCCGTAGGGAAACTCGGACGTCATGTCCTCGAACAGGATGCTCATCTGTTTCTCGGTGCGCAGCGTATCGATGCGCACCTTGTAGCTGCGGCCGTCCCGGGAAGTCCTGGCCAGCGCCGCATCCAGCACCAGTGTCGGCATGCCATAGCGCTTGCGCCGCGTCTCGATTTCCGCCCAAGCGATGCGCGACAGTCCCGGCACGGCGGGATCGGCCTGAAAGGTGGATTCCTGTTCGATCACCGCGATCGCGGTACAGAAGTTCTCGGTGGTGGCCGGAATCCGCAGCGCAGCGAAGGCGTCGAAGATGTCCGCCGCCCATCCTGCCCGATCGCTCACGCCCGCCGGCAACAGGCGGGAAACCAAGGCCTTGCCTTCGCGCCGTTCCGGGTAGGCGGGCGGGGATGGGGGCGGCGGCGCGACGCCGAAAGGGACCAGCGGCGGCACGGCAGGCGGTGGCGCAGCGACAGGTGCCGCCGGGGGTGGCTCGACAGGTTTTTGGACCGCAGCCGACGGCGGCCGTTCGAGGGGCGGCTGCGGTGGCCACGGTCGCGATTCATAGCCGCCCGGGGTGCCGCAACCGCCGATGACTGCGACCAGTGCGACGATCGCCGCAATCCGAGCCTGAATGAAGATCCTGTGCCTGGGCAGTCTGGCTTCCGTCTTGTCGGCGCGGCGGCACCGTGGTCCCATAAGGTCCGCCACGCACCGGTCGTGGCGGGAATCAGCCATGGCCGGCTGCACCGGTCGATTGGCCAGCCGGACGCCGCATTCTCCAGTGAGCCTCCCGAACGCCGTAGCCTCTCTCCACGCCACTGCCCATGTCTCGGTCCCGATTTGACCGGTGCCGATCATACGCGTCATCGAGAACCATCGCGACGCGACCGGGTAATCGCGCCCTGTCCCTGCGACGGTCGTGTATCGCCGCCGCTGAACGTGGCCAAAGACGCGGATCGGCGAGGCCGCCCGCGCCTTATTCCGGCTCGGTTTCGGCCCGGGCGAACAGCGTGCGAAGCTTGGGCAACGCCGCAAGCGCGCTGCGCTCGCCGGCCTCGACCAGCGCCTTGAGCGTTCCCGCCGACATGTCGTGGTGCTCGGGGATGTCCGGTTCGATGAGCAGGTCGGCGCCGGCGCGATCCTCCAGCGCGAGCCGGCGTGTCAATATCGAGAACGCTTGGTACAAGGCGTCGAACGGATCGCTGAGATCCGCCTGCTCGGGCGGGAAGGTGACGTCCACCGCCAGCACGCGGCGCGCACCCAGCCGCCGTGCGGCGCCAACCGGAACCGGCGCCGAAATGTTGCCATCCACATAATTGCCGCCATCGATGCGTACCGGCTCGATCAGCCCCGGCGCGCTCGATGATGCCTGGACGGCGAGGCCGAGGTCGCCGCGATCGAAGACTTTCTGTTCCCCGGTGCGCAAGTCGGTCGCCACGGCCGCAAAGCGGGTCGGCAGGGACTCGATCGTGCGCTCGCCCACGGTCGCCGCGACGAAGCGCCGGATCGCGTCGCCACCGAAGATGCCGAGCTTGGGAAAGATCCAGTCGCGCAGCAAGTTCGGCGAAAGCCGGATGCCGAGTTGTTCGAGCCGATCCACGCCGAGTCCCGCCGCGTAGAGCGCGCCGACGAGGCTGCCGGCACTGGAGCCGACCACCAGGTCGGGCCTGAAGTCGTACTTCTGGAGTACGCGAATCACACCGATGTGGCCGTAGCCGCGGCAACCACCGCCGCCGAGCACGAGGGCAACGCCAGGGCGGAAGGACGCGGAGTGTTGCGCTGCAGCGGTGCCCGCCACGGCAACACCGGCCGCGAGACTGAGAAATCTTCGTCGGTTCATGCTTGCGTCCAGTCTTCCAGCGCAGTCGTAACGCGAGCCCGGATGTCCCCGCATCGACTGGAACACCGGAACAAGGTAGGAAGGCGGCGCGCACAGTCTTGGCGGACCAGCCCTTACCCGGCCGCCGAGCGACCGCCGCCGCACCCGGCTCAGTGCGTCGGCGCCCTGCAGAAGTGCCCGTGCCGCGCCGTGCTCATCAGTTCGTGAAATTGCTCGCCGGACATGCGCAGCAGGCTCTCGTGATCGCCGCCTTCCAGGTACACAACGTCGCCGGCTTCGAGTTCGTCATCGACGATCGTCTCGATTCCCCACGCCATGCCGACGGGAGGAACGGCGCCGCGATCGCAGTCGTCGAACAGCATGGCGATGAAGTTTTCGTCGGACAGCCGCAGTTCCGTGCGACCGAGCATGCGGGAGAGTTGGCCGAGCATGACGTTCCTGTCGGCCGGCAGTACGGCCATCAGGCAGCCTTCGGCGTCCTCGAGAATGACGGACTTGGCGAGTCGTCCGGGCAGCACCTGCGCCGTGCGGGCAGTCTCTGCGCTGGTACGGCTGTGCTCGTGCATGCAGATCTCGTAGCGTGCGCCGTGCTGTTCAAGGTAGCGGGACAGGTGATGAGAAATGGACATGGCAGCCTCCGTTCCCGAGCCGGCGGGCCATATTCCGCACTGCGGCACTGCGGCGCAGCCGAAACCTGCGCCGCTGATCACGCTGGACCGGCCGGGGGGCGTAGTGGCCCGTCGTTTGCCCCGCCCCTAAGCCCTTTCTAGTTCGATCTTGCGCGCAATGCCGGGACTTTCTTCCGCGCTGTGCACCGCGTTGCCCGCATCTTGCCGCCTGAGCCTGCGCCGCAGCGCCTTCACGAGCCAACGCCGCGGCGCGCCCTTCGCTGCAGCTCAGAACAGCTTGCGAATGCGCCGATAGGCCGCCTGAATCTCGTTCAACGGCAAGTGCAAGCGCCGCACCGACATTGCCGGCGGCCGAGCCCAGTTCCGACTTGACCTGCGGCAGCCTGGCCTCGACCTGCTGCCACTTGTGCTCGACCTTTTCCCACTCGTCCCGCACGTCGGATTTCGCCAGATGCAGCTTGACGCGCAACTCGTCCCGCTCCTTCCTGAGAGTCTCGACCAGATGCGCAAGTTCTGATGTGTTTTCGGTCATTGCGGTCTCCTTGGATTGAAGTTGCTCCAAAAAACGCTTCGGCTCGGCACCGCGATGCTCCGACTGCCTTGCCGGGGGCGCAAGGCGCTGAAGCCGAGGCTTGGTTCGTCAAGCCGTATCGTGCCACGCTCCGGCGCATTAGTCGTAATTCCTCCTCCGCACCGGCTGGAACAGCCGCACACCGCGCCGGCGAAACAGCGGCAGCAGCACCATCCCGGCGATGAAACCGCCGATGTGCGCACCCCAGGCGACCCCGCCCTGCCCCTTGCCGGCCAGCAGCGTATTGATGATCTGCAGCACGAACCAGAACCCCAGCACCCACAGCGCCGGCAGGCGAGCGGTATGGATAATGAAGCCGAGGGGAATGCCCACCAGCACGCGGGCCTGCGGATAGAGCAGCAGGTAGGCGCCGAGCACGCCGGAGATGGCGCCGCTCGCGCCGATCATCGGAATGGTGGAGGTCGGGTTAGGCAGGGCTTGCGCGAACACCGCGGCGGCTCCGCACAAGCCGTAGAAGACGAGGAAGCGCAGATGCCCCATGGCATCTTCGACATTGTTGCCGAACACCCACAGGTAGAGCATGTTGCCAACGAGGTGCATCCAGCCGCCGTGCAGGAACATGCTGGTGAGAATCGTGAGTTCCGGCGGCACCAGGGCCAGTTCCGGGGACAGACGCCGCTCGCCGAGGAGTACCGAGGGAATGGCTCCCAAGGCCAGAATCGCCCGCTCCTGCGCCTTGCCCAGGGAGATCTGCCACAGAAAGACGAGCACGCAGGCGGCGATCAGCAGGGCCGTGAAGACCGGCGCCAGGTCGGTGGGATTGTCGTCGTGCAGGGGAATCATCGTTTCGCCATGGTCAGGGCGCCGCTCGCATCGCAGCGCGCGGGTGGATTGGACCCAGTTTACCCCGTAGCGCCGGAAATTCTCCGCCCGCCGCGCCCACTCTGCCGTCTAGCGTCGAGGCGGGAAGCGGGGCGGCGCAGAGGTTGCGTGGGCGCTGTTGCATTGCCACCGGGTGCGCCTCATACTTTTCGCCGGTTCGGGTCCGACACCACCCGCCCTCACTGCCTTCCCCGGATTCGCATCGCCGAGGCACCCACCACGATCACAGGAGAAACAAGATGACCCTTTGCCCCATCGCGATTGTCGCCGGCTGCAAGAAATGCCCGATCGTCTCAGTCTGTCCGCTGAAAGGCGTCATCGGCGATTACAAGAAACCGGAAGAGCCGCAGTCCGCGGAGCCGACCAAATCGACGCAGGGCAAGGCCAAGCGGGCGAAGTAGCGGACTCGAACGCAGGGTTCGCGAGTGACCGGTTCGTTGCGGCGTTGTCGCGCCGGCGGACATGCCGGCATGTCCGGGGAACCCTCGGCGACGACATCTGACTAATCGGCCAGGATCGCCCGGCGATCGATCAGGAGGAGTCGGTATGGATGGCATCAACCCCTTGGCCTATCTGCAGCAGGTGGCGGTGCGCATGAACACGCCCGCCGATCGCCGCGAGATCGAGACGATGCTCGATGAAGTGGAATACCTCTTCGACGCCCTCGACCCCGAATTTCAGGATCCGGCCGCCCAGTTGATCGAACAACTGCGCGCCAAGTTGGAACGCAGCCCGTGACGGTTGCGGCGTCGGCGTACGCGGTGCGGCGCGTCAATCCCTTTCTCGGCGTGACGCAGGTCGTCGAACTCGACATCGGTCGGGCGCTCAGCACCGACGGCGTCAACTGGGAAATCCAACTCGCCGTGGAACGGCCGGGAGGGTGGGGCAGCCTCAATCGGGATCGCGGCGAAAGGCAGTTCTACCGCTACGGCGTCTGGTCGAACGAGGAGGGGTTGGCCAACTTCCCCGTACATCCCGCGCTCGATGCCACGGCGCTGCGCGAAGCCGCCGATACACTGATCGCCGCCACCGGCGAGCGTCGGTCGGCCCTGCCTTTTCCTCTCGCCGACCATTTCGAACTCTGGCTCCTGGACGACGCCGACGGGGCACCGCTCGCCCTCCTGGCGACACTCAGCATGCAGCACCTCATCCCGCTGCGACATCCTGCCGCGTGGAGCGCCGCTCCCGCCGGCGTGGACGGCTTCCTTGCACCTTCCATGATCGGGCACGGCCCGGCCGGCGACAGCGCACGCCGCCCGCGCTGCCATCTCGACGCCGTGGAGGAACTGGTGCAACGTCGTGCCGGCTCCTCGCGCCGGATGCAGTGGTTCGAACGCCGGCACGACAACGCTGCCACGCTGGCGGGCCGTTCCGCGGGATCGAAACATCAGCGGCCCGAGGTCGTCCTGCCCGAATTACCCGTCGCCGAGCACTGGGTGCAAGCCGCAGATGAGGCGCTGGTCGGCGACTACCTGGCATGGCTCGCGCCGCGACTGCTGACCCTGCCGCTTTCGCCACTCGCGCGCGCACGCATGGAGCGGGCGGCGGCGGCAAACCCCACGCTGGTCGATCGCTGGTACCGCCTCTATCCGGCGATTGCCGATGTGGACCTGCTGAACCGGGTCCGCGTGCAGGCGCGTCTGATGGAAGCCGCCGCCGCCATTTGAATCCGGCAGCGCCAAGACGGCGGGCACACCCTGCCGCGACAGCGACAGAATCAGGACCGCTTCGCCGCCTCCAGGCTGCCGACCTTGCGCTCGAGGTTCTGGCGCACCATGGCGATATGCGTGCGCAGGGTGTAAAGCTGGTCGGCGAAGGCAAGCGGCGTGGGAATGCGGTTGACCGCGTGTTCGACGCGATCGAGCGCCGCGTCCCACTCCTGCGGCGTGCGCCCGTGAGGATTGCTTTCCGCCTCGTACTCCAGAAACTTGAGCTCCCCGTACCAGCGGTAAATGCGCGAACGCACGCGCCAACTGTAGAGCGGCGGCGTGATCTTCATCAGGGGGTAGAGAATGGCGATGATCGGCACCAGCATCACGATGACGCGGTCGATGAAGTTCGCCGCCCAGAACGGGAGATAACGCTGCAGCAACGGCGGGCCGGACTTGTAGTAGCGCTCGGCGCGCGGGCTGAGGGGGAAATCCACCTGCCTGGCGGAGGGAAACTCGGATGCCCTCTGAAAGGTGCCAGGCTCGCGGTGCGTCTGCGACATGGCCTGCAGCATGATGTCGATCAGTGCCGGATGCGTGTCCTCGCGCGCCACCAGCGTCGCCAGGGGAGCGATGAGCGTGGTGTCGCGCGGCGGAATGTTGCGCTCGAAATTGATCACGCCGCGCGGCAATGTCAGCTTCGCCAGGTAGGGAAAGCGTCGCGTATAGGCGTCCGCCTGGGTGAACGACAGCAGCTGCACGTTCTCGGTGTGGAGCAGCAGCCATACCGCCGCCGAGTGCGGCGGACCGACCGCGAATACGGCATCCACCGCGCCGCTGTTCAGCGCCTCGACCGCCTGCAGGCCGGACACGAGAACCAGCTCGACCTTGCCTTCCGTCATGCCGTGGGCATCGAGCAGCTCGCGCGCCAGCTTGTTGGTGCCACTGCCGGAGACGCCGATCGCGATCTTCTTTCCCGCCAACTGGTTGACCCGGTCGATACCTGGATCGCCGCGATGGAACACCCACAACGGCTCGTAGTAGAGACTGCCGAGGGAACGCAGGGGAACGTCCTCGCGCACCACGTCGGACCCACCCTGGATGAAACCGAGATCCACCTGCTGTCCTGCATCCAGCAGGCGTTCGAGGTTCTCGGCGGAGCCGGCGGACGTCTTTTCAACCAGCGTGATGCCGTAGCGCTGGAGGATCGGCTTGTAGCGCGCTGCGAAATGCTGATACGCGCCGCCGTCGCTGCCGCTGGTAATGATGACATGATCGGGCGGCGCAGGCTTGATGAACTGTGCCGCCACCCAGAAGGCGACGATCAGCAGCAGCAGCGCCGGCAGGGCCACTGCCAGCAGGTCGCGGGGGGAAACCTGGCGCAGACGACGCATCAGCTCGGCCATATGGAATCGCATACTCCGCCGGGAAACTACGTATCCAATCAACGTATCCATTGCCGCCGTCGCGCCGACCGGCGGCAATGGTGGATGATACGTCGTTTTCCCCACCCGTTGCGTCGCAGGGGGGTGCCTCCAGCGCCGCGGAGCATCCCGGACCTTGAAGACTATCGAGTCGCGAAGCGAGAACTTGTTCCTTGGACGGGCTAATGGTTCGCGGTCTAATCACCGTGACTTGGTACTTAGGCGGCAAGCGGCATGGTCCCCACATTCTGCGAATCGAAACTGGAAATCGGCCACGGCCTCGCCTGCCTTCGCCGCGAGCGGGCGCGCCGGTGAATATTCCATTCGAGTCAATACCGCCCGGCGCCGACGATCAGACGGCGGTAACCTGGTGGTCCCGGATGACTGCGCGCGGGACTGAGCCGGCGCCGGATTCGCGGCACGTCGCGCCGGCACAGCGGCACATGAATATCGTGATCATTGACGACACGTCGAGCAATATCAAGCTCATGCGCGCCATGGTCTCGCGCCTGGAAGACTGCGGCACTGTCGGATTCACCGACCCGCGCGAGGGCCTGACGTGGTGCCTGACGCAGGATCCGGATCTCATCATCGTGGACTTCATGATGCCCGGCCTCGACGGCATCGAACTTACGAAGCACTTGCGGCGCGTGCCGGTAACGGCCGAAATTCCGGTACTGATGGTCACCGCCGCGCATGAGAAGGATGTGCGCTATCGCGCGCTGGAATCCGGCGTCACTGACTTTCTCACCAAACCGCTGGACAGGCTGGAGTTCGTGTCGCGGCTGAGGAACATGCTGGTGCTGCGCAAGAGCCATCTGGCGCTGGCCGAACGCGCCGAGTCCTTGGCGGCGGAAGTGCGCAAGGCAATGGCGGATGTCCATGAACGCGAGCGCGAGACGATCCTCCGGCTGGCGCGGGCCGCCGAGTTCCGCGACCCGGGGACCGGCGCCCACATTCTGCGCATGACGAGTTACTCGCATCTCATCGCCCTCAGGCTCGGTCTGTCGGACCGCGATCAGGAGATGATTCGGCAGGCGGCGCCCATGCATGACGTGGGGAAGCTGGGCACGCCCGACCAGATCCTGCTCAAGCCGGGGCCCCTGACCGCGCACGAATTTGAGTCGATGAAGCGTCATTCCGCCGTCGGCTACGAAATCCTCAAGGATTCGGCCTCGCCGGTGCTGCAGATGGCCGCACAGATCGCCCTTAGCCACCACGAACGCTTTGACGGCGGCGGCTACCCGCGCGGACTGGCGGGCGACGCGATCCCCCTCCCCGGCCGCATGGTTGCGGTGGCCGACGTCTTCGACGCGCTGACGTCGGACCGCCCCTACAAGAGGGCGTGGGCGTTCGAACAGGCGGCCGATTTTCTGCGACAGGGCCGCGCCACGCACTTCGATCCGGACTGCGTCAACGCCTTTCTCTCCGATTGGGCCGAGGTAATCGCGATCCGCGAGCGCTACCACGACGATGAACCGGTTTCGTGGTAGGGTTATACGGCTATCCCGACCTGCTTAGCGTCAAAGTGCCAGAGCCCCGCAAGCCCCTGCCCTACGACCGCGACGCGCTGATCGCGAAGTGCGACGGCGACGCGGCGCTGCTGCATCAGATCATTGGGCTCTTTCTCGGCGACTTCGAGACGCAACTCGCGACGCTGCAGTCCGCGCTGCGAAACGCGGATATCGACCGTCTCTACAGCATCACCCACAGTATCAAGGGTTCGGTGTCCCATTTCAGCGCCGCCCGCGCCGTCGCCGCCGCGCAGGGAATCGAGGCCTGCTGCCGCAGAGGGGATTTGCCGGGTGCCGCCCCTGGCGTCGCCGAATTGTCGGACGCGATGCACGAACTCGCCGCTGCGCTGCGGCACGATCCCGCCGCGGCGTAGCGCCCGGCGCGGGCAACTGCGCGAGCGCTGCAGTTCAGTCGGTCTTCTTCTGAATCAGCTCGATCTTGTAGCCGTCCGGATCCTGCACGAAAGCGATCACCGTGGTGCCGTGCTTCATCGGCCCGGCTTCGCGCGTCACCACGCCGCCGCGGCGCTTGATGTCTTCGCACGCCCGGTAGGCGTCGTCCACCTCCAGCGCGACATGGCCGTAGCCGGTGCCCAGGTCATAGCTGTCGGTGTCCCAGTTATCGGTGAGCTCTAGTACCGCGCCCTCCGCCTCGTCCTCATAGCCGACAAATGCGAGGGTGAACTTGCCGTCGGGATAGTCCTTGCGCCGCAACAGCCGCATGCCCAGCACTTCCGTGTAGAACTTGAGAGAACGCTCCAGGTCACCGACCCGCAGCATGGTGTGCAGAATGCGCATGGGACAACTCCTAAAGTTGGGGCATGGTCAGGGCTTGCGCCTTCAGTTCGTCGCGCGCCGCGCGAAAGTCCGGGTAAAGCCGCTCCACGACCTGCCAGAAGCGCGGGGAGTGGTTCATCTCCACCAGATGCGCCAGCTCGTGGGCGACGACGTAATCGGTGAGCCGCAGCGGCATATGGATCAGGCGCCAATTGAGGCGCAACCCGCTCTTGCTGCTGCAACTGCCCCAGCGCGTTTGCGCATTGGACAGCGCGACCTTGGGCACCGGTCTGCCCAGGGGCCGAATGAGGATGGCAGCGCGCTCGTGGAACAGGCCCAGCGCACGCCTGCGCAGTTCGAGCAGCAGCAGCTCGCGCGGCTCGGTGCGCTCGCTGGTTTCGAGCACCAGCTCGCCGTCGCACCAATGCACCATGTCGGCGCCGTGCCTCACCCTCAGGTTCCAGCTCTCACCAAGAAGGGGGAACCGCGCGCCGTCGCAGATCAGCAGGCGCGGCGCCCGGCCCGCCGGCTGCCAGTCATCCAGCTTGCGCAATACCCAAAGCTGATTCTTGCGGATGAAGTCGTCCACCTCGGACAGGCGCACGGCGTGCGGCGCGCCGACGCGCAGGCCGCGCTGGTCCACCGTCATTCCCAGGGTGCGGCGACGGCTGCGCGTCAAGGCGTAGGACACGATGCGCGGGCCGAGCAGGATGTGGCGCTTCTGCTCCCCGGCGGCAGGCGGCAGCCGCAGCGGCAGCTCGACCTGTTCAAGAAGCGGTGCGAGGAAAGGCAAGCGCATCATTGCGTCCGGCAACACTGCCACAAATAATATGATCGCCCTCGGCTGCGACCGGGGCGGACCGAATCATAAGGGCCGGCCGCGCCAGTCCGCAAGTGCCAGGAAGTCGCCTCCGGCACCATTGCAGATCAATCCATGATGACGGCGTGGCCGATGATTCGCGTGCAAGCCCGCATTAACGGGTAAACTTGGCGGGTTTTTCGAACTGACCGGCACGCAGACAATCCATCACAGAAGGAGGATGCATGAGCAACAAGAAATTTTCATACGCTTTCGAGGAAGGGGACGGCAAGAACAAGATGCTGCTCGGGGGCAAGGGTGCCAATCTGGCCGAGATGACCCAGATCGGATTGAACGTGCCGCCCGGCTTCACCATCAGCACCGAGGGCTGCCTCGCCTACCTGGAGAACAACCGCTTCCCGGACGGCCTGATGGACGAGGTGAAATCCCACATGCAGGCGCTGGAGAAGAAGACCGGCAAGGGTTTCGGCTCCGCCACGAATCCCCTGCTGGTGTCGGTACGTTCCGGCTCGGCCATGTCGATGCCCGGCATGATGGATACCATTCTCAACCTCGGCCTCAACCCGCAGACCCTCGATGGGCCTCATCAAGCAGACCGGAAATCCCCGCTTCGGCTACGACGCCTACCGGCGCTTCATCCAGCTCTACGGCAAGATCGCGCTCGGCGTGCCGGACGAGAAGTTCGACGAAGCGATGGCCGAATTGAAGAAGAAGAGCGGCGTCGAGTTGGACGTGGATCTCGGCGCCGAGCAGCTCAAGGCTCTGTGCGGAACCTTCGCCGAAATCGTCAGGAGCCACACCGGCAAGCCGTTCCCCGATGACCCCTACGAGCAGTTGGAGATCGCCATCCAGGCCGTGTTCCGCTCCTGGATGGGCAAGCGCGCCATCGATTACCGCAAGCAATTCAAGATCACCAAGGACATGGCCAACGGCACCGCGGTGAACGTCTGCACCATGGTGTTCGGCAACATGGGCGAACGATTCCGCCACCGGCGTCGGCTTCACCCGCAACCCGGGCACCGGCGCCAACGAGCCCTACGGCGAGTATCTCGTCAATGCCCAGGGCGAGGACGTCGTGGCCGGCATCCGCACGCCGAAGCCGGTGACGGAAATGAAGCAAGAGATGCCGGCACTCTACGAGCAGCTGCTGGAACTGCGCGCTCGCCTGGAGTCGCACTACAAGGAAGTGCAGGACTACGAGTTCACCATCGAGAAGGGGCGCCTCTACTGCCTGCAGACGCGCAACGGCAAGATGAACGCACGTGCCACGGTCATCACCTCCGTCGAAATGTTCAAGGAGGGCATCCTCACCAAGGAACAGGCGATCAACCGCATCAATCCGCAACTGCTGGAGCAGTTGATGGTGCCGACGCTGTCGCCCAAGTTCAAGGCGGAGGCCCTGGCGGTCGGGCTGTCGGCCTCGCCCGGTGCAGCCTCGGGCAAGATCGTGTTCGATGCCGACACGGCGGAGCTGCGCGGCAAGCTGGGCGACAAGGTGATCCTGGTGCGCGAGGAAACCAAGCCGGAGGACATCCACGGCTTCTTCGCCGCCCAGGGTATCCTCACTGCGCGCGGCGGCAAGACCTCCCACGCCGCCGTGGTCGCGCGCGGCATGGGCAAGCCCTGCGTGTCGGGCTGCGACGCGATCCAGATCGACGTGCGCGAGCGCCGCGCCAAGGTCGGCTCGACCATCCTCTACGAGGGTGACGTCATCACCATCGACGGGTCAGACCGGCAAGGTCTATCCCGGACAGATCCCGACGGTGGAGGCCGAGTTCTTTGCGGAGTTGTCGGAAGTGCTGACCTGGGCGGACGAGTTTGCCCAGCTCAAGGTCTATGCCAACGCCGACACGCCGCGCGACGCGCAGCGCGCACGGCGCTACGGCGCCATGGGCATCGGCCTGTGCCGGACCGAACGCATGTTCAACGACGCCGACCGGCTGCCGATCGTGCAGGAGATGATCCTGGCCGAGACCCCCGAACAGCGCAAGAACGCCCTCGACCGCCTGCTTCCGATCCAGCGCGCCGATTTCAAGAACATCTTCAAGGCGATGGAAGGGCACCCGGTGACGGTGCGCCTGCTGGATCCGCCGATCCACGAATTCCTGCCCACCGCTGCCCAGCTGGAGTTCGAGATCAGTCACCTGCGCAATCTCAAACGCGCCGTGCGCTCGATGGACGAGCTGCCGGAGACGCTGAAACTGCTCGACAACGAACTGCACCAGCAGTACATCGCCAGTCTCGACGGCCTGCAGGCCAGTATCAAGAAGTATCGCGATACGCGCCGCGACGAGGACCTGCTGGCGAAGAAGGAGGTGATGCTGAAGAAGGTGTTCATGCTCTCCGAGGTGAACCCGATGCTGGGCCACCGCGGCGTGCGCCTGGGCATCACCTACCCCGAGATCTATTCCATGCAGATCCAGGCCATCCTGGAGGCGACGGCGGAGTGCATGAAGGAAGGCGTCGACGTGTCACCCGGAGATCATGGTTCCGCAGGTATGCACGGTGGAGGAGTTGAAGCGGGTGCATGGTCTGGTGGACACCTGTCGCGCCGACGTCGAGAAGCGCTTCGGCGTCAAGCTCAGATTCAAGTTCGGCAGCATGGTGGAGGTGGTTCGCGCCTGCATGCGCGCCGCGCGGCTGGCGGAGGTGGCGGAGTTCTTCTCCTTCGGCACCAACGACCTGACCCAGGCCACGTTCTCGTTCTCGCGCGAGGACGCCGAGAACAAGTTCCTGCCGATGTACAACGAGACCGGCATCCTGCAGCGACAACCCGTTCGAGGTGCTCGACGTGAAGGGCGTCGGCCGCCTGATGCAGATGGCCGTGCAATGGGGCCGCGAAACGCGGCCCGACCTCAAGGTGGGAATCTGCGGCGAGCAGGGCGGACAGCCCGACTCGATCCGCTTCTGCCACTACATCAACCTGAACTACGTCTCGTGCTCGGCGCCGCGCGTGCCCATCGCGCGACTCGCGGCGGCCCAGGCCAAGCTCAAGGAGAAGGAGTACGACGCGAAGGTGTTCGTGTAGCCCATCGCGACGCGCGCGGATCAGCGCGCATCACAGCCGGATCGATGGGCAGTTCGCTGCCCATCGATCCGGCCCATCTGGGGAAATTCCTGCAGGGCGCGGTCCCGCACGCACGCATCAGGCCGCGCCCGTCTTTTCCGCGGTGACCGCCTCGGTGTAGTGGTGCGGAAACAGCCGCCGCATCTCGGCTTCGATCCAGGCCGCGGCGCGTGGCGTTGATCTCGTCCGCGCTCAGCCCGGTCGAGTCGATGGCGGGACCGACGCTGACCGTGACGGTGCCCGGATACTTCAGGAACGCGCGCCGGCGCCAGAACTCGCCCGGCGTTGTGCGCGACCGGCACCACGGGCGCGCCGGTGTTGGCCGCCAGCCAGGCGCCGCCGACCTTGTAACGCCGCGTCGTGCCGGGGGCGACGCGCGTTCCCTCCGGAAATACCACCACCCAGAAGCCATCGTCGAGCCGCGCGCGGCCCTGCTCGACGATCTGCTGCAGGGCATCCTTGCCGGCGCTGCGGTCGATCGAGATCATGGGCATCTGCGCCAACGCCCAGCCGAGAAACGGGACGCGCAGCAGTTCCTTCTTGAGCACGATACACGAGCGGCGGGAAGATGTGCTGCAGCGCCATGGTCTCCCATGCGGACTGGTGTTTGCACAGGATGATCGACGGCCGCCGCGGGATGTTCTCGGCGCCGATCACGCGATGGCGGATGCCCCACGATGTTGCGCACCATCCACAGTGCGAAGTCGGTCCAGGTGGAGATGACGCGGTGGCGCGTGGCGGGTGCAAGCGGAAACATGGCCAGCCCGAATCAACGAATAGGGCGACGGTGACGACAGTCCCAGAACCGTCAGCAGCAGAAGCGAGCGCAGGAAGATCATGTCGTCAGATCGGTAGCCACGGCGGCGAGATTGGGGAAAATCAACGTATGGTCGGGCAACTGCGGATCGTTGCGCGTCTTCTCGCCCTTGCCGGTGAGCACCAGGATGGGCTGGGCGCCCACTGCGACCGCTGCCTGCAGGTCGCGCAGCGAGTCGCCCACCGCCGGCACGCCCTTGAGGTCGATGTTGTAGCGCGCGGCGATCTCGCGCAGCATGCCGGGCTTGGGCTTGCGGCATTCGCAGGTGCGAATCGGCCGCATGCGGACAGAAGAAGATCGCGTCGATGCGCCCGCCGACCTGGCTCACGGCACGGATCATCTTGTCGTTGATGGCGTTCAGCGTGTCCATGTCGAACAGGCCGCGCCCGACTCCCGACTGGTTGGTTGCGACCACGACGCGATATCCCCACTGGTCAAGGCGCGCAATGGCGTCCAGGCTGCCGGGGATCGGCTTCCACTCGTCCGGCGACTTGATGAACTGCGACGAGTCGAAGTTGATGACGCCGTCGCGGTCGAGAATGATGAGCTTCATGGCAGGGCGAGACCGGGCGCTACGGAGCGGCATGCGGTTTCATGCGCAGGGCTGGGCGTGGCCCCGCGCTAAGCACGGCGGATTCTCTCACACCGACAAGCGGGAAATGTCCGCCACCTGATTCATGAGAGCGGCGAGCTGCCGCAGCAGGCCGAGGCGGTTGCGGCGCGTGAGCGGCTCATCGACCATCACCATGACCTTGTCGAAGAACACGTCCACCGCCGCCCTCAGGTTCGCCAGCGCCTTGAGGGCGCCGGTATAGTCCTCGTTCGCCACCAGCGAGTTCACCAGCGGCGCAAGCTCGGTGAGCTGGTGGAAGAGCGTGCGCTCCGCGTCCTCCTGCAGCAGCAGGACATCGGGCTCGCCGAACTTCTCGTCGGTTTTCCTCAAAATATTGACGATGCGCTTGTTGGCCGCAGCCAGCGCCGTCGCCTCCGGCAGCGATACGAATTCCCGGACGGCCTGCAAGCTTGGGCGGCACCAGGTCGATGCGCGTCGGCCGCTGCGCCAGCACGGCCTCCACCGCTTCCACGGCGTGGCCCGCCTCGCGCAACTGGTTGCGCAGCCGCTCCAGCATGAACTCGTGCAGAGTGCCCTCGAAGCCGGGGGTGAGCAGGTCGGCCGGGAAGCCGGCGGCGGCGCTCTGGATCAGTTCCATCACATCCAGGGGAAGCGGCGTTTCCATCAGGATGCGCAACACCCCCAATGCCGCGCGGCGCAGGCCGAAGGGATCCTTGTCGCCCGTGGGAACCTGGCCGATGCCGAAGAAGCCCACCAGGGAATCGAGCTTGTCCGCCAGGGCCACCGCGCACGCAAGATTGCCCTGGGGCAGGGCGTCGCCGGCGAAGCGCGGCCGGTAATGGGACTCGATGGCGTCCGCCACCGCTTCGTCCTCGCCGTCGTGGCGCGCGTAATAGCGTCCCATGATGCCCTGCAGTTCCGGGAACTCGCCCACCATGTCGGTGACGAGGTCGGCCTTGGCCAGGCGTGCCGCACGGGCGGCAAGGGAACCATTGGCATGCAATGAAGCGCCGATCTGCTGCGCCATCCGCTCCATACGCTCGATCCGGGCAAGCTGGCTGCCGAGGCGGTTGTGGTACACGACCTGGCCGAGCCGGCTTACCCGCGACGCCAAGGTCTGTTTGCGATCCTGGTCGAAGAAGAAGCGGGCATCGGCCAGGCGCGGGCGCACCACGCGCTGATTGCCGGCGACGATGTGGCTCGGATCGGCCAGACGCATGTTGCTGACGATGAGGAAGCGCGGCAGCAACTTGCCGGCCGTATCGAACAGCGGAAAGTATTTCTGGTTCTGGCGCATGGTGAGGATCAGGCATTCCTGCGGCACGGCGAGGAATGCGTTCTCGAACTCGCCCACGTACACGGAAGGGTGTTCCACCAGGGCGGTGACCTCGTCCAGCAGGTCGCGGTACTCACCCAAGCCGGCATTCTGCCGCGCCGCCTCGGCCCGCAACTGCCGCTCGATCTCGGCACGGCGCTCGGCGAAGTCGGCGATCACCTTGCCCTCCGCCCGCAGGGTTTCCTCGTAGGCGTCGGCCCGCGCCAGCACGATGTCGCCGCGACTCATGAACCGGTGGCCGACGGTGACGTTGCCGGCCGGCAGGTCGAGAACGCTGCCGGCGACTACCTCTGCGCCGTGCAGCATCACCAGTTTGTGCACCGGGCGCACGAACTGGGCGTCGCCGTCGCCCCAGCGCATGACTTTCGGAATGGGCAGTTGGGCCACCGCATCCTGCACCACGGCGGCGAGGCAGGCGGCCAGCGTCGCGCCCGGCGCGGCGAACGAATAGAACAGGGTTTCGGTCTTCCCGTCCATGCGCCGCTCGAACTTGCCGATCTCGGTCGCAGCAATGCCCTTTGCCTCCAGCTTCTTCAGGAGGGCGGCGGACGGTTTGCCATCGGCGCCGAAGGCAACGGCTACCGGCATGACCTTCTCCGTCACCTGGCGTTGCGGCGCCTGGCCGAGGACCCCTGGGATGGTGACGGCGAGTCGGCGCGGAGTGGCGAACCAACGCATGGGTGCGCCGGCCTCCACCAGTTCGCGGCCGCGCAGGCCGGCGAGAATCTTCGCGGCGAAGGTCTCGCCCAGACGCGGCAACGCCTTGGGCGGCAATTCCTCGGTGACGAGTTCCACCAGAAGCGTGTCTTTCGCCATCACGCCGCCTCCCTGGCTGCCTTGAGCATCGGGAATCCCAGCGCCTCACGGGAGGCGTAGTAGGACTGGGCCACCTCGCGCGCCAGAGCACGCACGCGGCCGATGTAGGCGGCGCGTTCGGTCACCGATATGGCGCCGCGGGCGTCCAGCAGGTTGAAGGTGTGGGAGCATTTCATCACCATCTCGAAGGCCGGCAGGGCCAGTTGCGCCGCCATGAGACGCTTGGCTTCCCCTTCGAAGTCGCCGAACAGGCGGAACAGCCAGTCGATATTGGAGAGCTCGAAGTTGTAGGTGGACTGCTCGACCTCGTTCTGATGGTACACGTCGCCGTAGGTCACCCTGCCGGCCGGGCCTTCCGCCCATACCAGGTCATACACGTTTTCCACGCCTTGCAGATACATGGCGAGACGCTCCAGCCCGTAGGTGATCTCGCCGAGCACCGGACGGCAGGTGAGCGACCCCACCTCCTGGAAGTAGGTGAACTGGGTCACTTCCATGCCGTCCAGCCACACTTCCCAGCCCAGGCCCCAGGCGCCGAGGGTGGGGGATTCCCAGTCGTCTTCGACGAAGCGGATATCGTGCTCCTGCGGATTGATGCCGAGGGCGCGCAGGGAGTCCAGATAAAGGTCCTGGATGTTCAGCGGTGAAGGCTTGAGCACCACCTGATACTGGTAGTAGTGCTGCAGGCGGTTGGGGTTCTCGCCGTAGCGGCCGTCCTTCGGCCGGCGCGAGGGCTGGACATAGGCGGCGTTCCACGGCTCGGGACCGATAGCGCGCAGGAAGGTCGCGGTGTGGAACGTGCCGGCCCCGACTTCAATGTCGTAGGGCTGAAGCAGCACGCAACCCTGCCTGCCCCAGAACTCGGCGAGGCGCAGGATCACCTCCTGAAACGTTGGCTTCACTGTCCCGTCCTTCGATTGGCGAAAAACCCGAATTGTACTTCGTGTCGGGCTCGAGTCTGGGATCGAGGTTGCGCCGCGGACGAAGCGAGGGTAATGATGCAGTCCCTGCCCTCACCGCGCCGAGGAAGCGACGCGACCGCCGCGCTGCGATGGAAACACAGTTCCCGGGGCGCTAACGGTCATGGAATGCCAGCCACCCCGAATGATGAAGGTTCTCGCCATGACCGCTTCCCTCACCCCCAGCCCCTCTCCCAGCAGGAGAGGGGAGCTTCGAGAGTCGCTGGCGCGACCTTCACGTTAATCCGCGTTCGCCACCGTCACCCGGTTGCGGCCCTCGGACTTCGACCGATACAGGGCACGATCCGCCCGGCCGACGAACTCGACGACGGATTCCCCTGCACGATAGTGAGCCACTCCCACCGAGATCGTGATGTTGCCGACGGCCTCGCCATTGTCGACGCGCTTGATCCGACTGTCGGCGATGGTGGCCCGGATCTTTTCCGCCAAGGCGCCGCCGCCGGCCAGCGGCGTCTCCGGCAGGAGCACTACGAATTCCTCCCCTCCATAGCGGGCCGCCGTGTCTTTCCCCTTCACGTTCGCCTTCAGCGCCTCGGCGATGGAGCGAATCACCCGGTCGCCGAAGAGGTGCCCATACACATCGTTGACCCGCTTGAAATGGTCGATGTCGGCCATCAGCAGACTCGGCCCGGGCACGCCTTTTCCTAGTCCGGCGAGGCACGCCTCCAACGCCCGGTCGAAGCCCTTGCGATTGGCGAGTCCGGTCAAGCCGTCGGAAAGCGCCTCCTGACGTGCCCGATTGACCTCCTGCCGCAGCCTCTCTGTTTCCAGCCTG
This sequence comes from uncultured beta proteobacterium, assembly GCA_963823455.1. Classification (GTDB taxonomy): domain Bacteria; phylum Pseudomonadota; class Gammaproteobacteria; order Burkholderiales; family Rhodocyclaceae; genus CAVPDA01. Next base: position 532,131 of record CAWGLO010000002.1, on the reverse strand, counting down.
CTCTCGTCGAGGCGCGCCTGGAGGGTGCCGATCGCATGCTGCATCTCCCGCGTGCCATGCAGGACCTTGTCGATCTCCGCGACAAGTCCCGGTCCGGCATTCGGCTTCGTCAGCCCCTCGCTCAATCGGTCGAGCTCAGTGCCGAAGCGCGACGCCTGATCGCCGGCCTGCGCTGCCGACTGCGATACCTGCGCCAGCACCCGCTGCACCCCCGCGCTGATGCGCTGCACCGACGCCTCGTCCAGGTCGGCGATGTACCTGCGATAGAGCCCATGGGTGGTCTCTTCGGTCAACCGCGCGCCACCCCGCACCTGCTCGTCGATCTCCCGCTTCAGGGGCAGGTTCGTTCCCGCGACGTACTCGTACCAGACCGCGTAACTGACCGGGTGCATGGCCGCTGCCTGCTTCGCCATGAGCGGAATCGCCAGCCGCATGTATTCGGCGCTCTGTTCGGCACTCTCGCAATATTTCATTCACCGTCTCCGGGGCAGGGGAAATTTCGATTGCCATTTACGGCACGGCGCGACGGCGCCACAGGGCCAGGACGAGGGCCAGAGCCGCCATCGTCACTGCCGGGATGTTGCCCCAGCGGGCGAAGGGTGTCAGCCCCACGTAGCCGCGCACCTCGGCCTGCAAGGCGTCGGCCGTGAAAGTGGGCAACTGGGCAACGATTTCGCCATGGGGGTCCACCACCGCCGTCTTGCCGGTATTGGTCGCGCGCAGCATGTAGCGGCCGGTCTCCAGGGCACGCAGTTGCGCAATCTGCAGATGCTGCGCCGGCGCCAGGGAATCGCCGAACCACGCCACGTTGGAGAGGTTCACCAGCAGCGTCGCCTCGGGCAGCACGCGGATGATCTCTTCGCCGAACGCGTCCTCGTAACAGATGTTCACCGCCACCTTCTCGCCCGCCAGGTCGAGCGGCAGCTGATCGATGGCGCCGCGTGTGAAATTGGACATCGGAATGCGCAGCAGCGCGAGGGTCCATGCGAACCCGGGCGGCACGAATTCGCCGAACGGCACGAGGTGGGACTTGTGGTAGCGCTGGTCCGCGCCGGCAGCGATGCCGACCGCGCTGTTGTAGTAACGACCCCGCTCGTCGTGGGTCACGATGCCGACCAGGACCTCACTGTTCTTGCCGGCGGCAAGGTCCGCGAGATAGGACGGCCCCAGCATGTCGAGAGTGGTGGGAAGCGCCGTCTCCGGCAGGACCACCAGCCGCGCCGGATGCTCGCGCGCGAGGCGGCGATAGGTTTCGAGGGATCGGTCGAGCAGTTCCGGCCGCCACTTCAGGCTCTGCTCGATGTTCCCCTGCAGCAGGCTTACCGACAGCGGTTCGGACTTGGGGGTCGTCCAGGGCCGGCCGGCGATGCCGGAGCCCAGGCTGATGATGACGAGGACCACTCCCGCCGCCCAGAACATCTGCTCCTGCCTTTTCCACGACAATGCCAGCAGGGCCGCCATGAATGCCGCGAGAAAGCTCAGGCCATAGACGCCGACGACCGGAGCAAATCCGGCAAGCGGGCTGGGTGGAGACTGGCTGTAGCCGAGAGCGAGCCACGGGAATCCGGTGAAGAGCCAGCCACGCAGCCATTCGGTGACGGTCCAACTGCCGGCGGCAAGCAGGCTGTCGCGCCAGAACCCGCCCCCCCGCAGGCGCGCGACCAGCCATGCAGCGGCAGCGGGGAACAGTGCGAGCACGCCGCAGAACAGCAGGGTGGCAAGGGCAGCCAGCGGCACCGGCATGCCGCCGAATTCCTGCAGGCTGACATAGATCCAGGACACGCCGGCGAGAAACATGCCCAAGCCGAATGCGAACCCCGAGGCGGCGGCCTGTCGCGGCGTCGGCGCACTGCTCCAGAGGGCGATAGCGAGGGCCAAGGTAAGCAGAGGCAGGGGAAAGAGACGGAACGGCGCGAAGCCGAGAACACTGGCGGCACCGAGCAAGAACGCGGCAAGCCATCGGGCGGCCGGATTCTCAGCCGCGGAGTACAGGTTCGAACCCCGCACTTGCAGGGCCGTACGGCCGCCGGCCGCGAAACTGCGCCGACCCTTCACTCCTGAGTTGCCGCGTCCTGCGGGCGATCGACCAGCAGGGTATGCACGCGCCGACTGTCGGCGCGCAGCACCTGGATGCGCAGACCGTCGAGAATCACGACTTCGTTGCGCTTGGGCAGGCGGCCGAGGTGGTGGATCACCAGGCCGCCGACGGTATCGAATTCCTCGTCGCTGAAGCGGTGCCGAAGGCGGCGTTGAAATCGGCGATCTCGGTCGTGCGCCTTGACGCGATAGCGACCGGCGTTGTCGAGCACGATGTTGTCGGCCGCCTCGTCGAAGTCGTACTCGTCCTCGATGTCGCCGACGATCTGCTCGAGCACGTCCTCGATGGTGACCAGGCCGGCGACGCCGCCGTATTCGTCGACGACGATGGCCATGTGGTTGCGGCTGGCGCGGAATTCGCGCAGCAGCACGTTCAGGCGCTTCGACTCGGGGATGAACACCGCCGGCCGCAGCGTGTCGCGCAGAGTCGAACTTCCTTGCCGGCGAAGTAGCGCAGCAGATCCTTGGCCAGCAGGATGCCGATGACGTCGTCCCTGTTCTCGCCGATCACCGGAAAGCGCGAGTGCGCCGTCTCGATGACGTAGCTCGATGATCTTCTCCGGCGGGTCGTCGATGCTCGATCACGTCCATCTGCGCGCGCGGCACCATGATGTCGCGCACCTGCATGTCGGACACCGACAGCGCGCCCTCGATGATGGTCAGCGCATCGCGCGTCGAGCAGATTGCGCTCGAAGGCGCCTGCAGCAGCTCGATGCAGCTGCTCGCGGTCCTCCGGTTCGCGCATCAGCAGTGCGGACAGCCGTTCCAGCAGGGACGGTCTAATCGGACAGATTCCAGTTCCTGTCGGGCGAACGGGTAGGTGCCAGAGCTCGCGTCGCCGACCGCTCCACGCCTCACCTTCATGGCTCACCTGCATAGGGATCGGGATAACCCAGGCCGGCCAGAATCTCCCGCTCCCGCGCTTCCATGCGGCGGCATCGCTGCGTCGGTCTCGTGGTCGTAGCCCTGCAAATGCAGCATACCATGCACGATCAGGTGCGCGAAATGCGCCTCGACCGCCTTGCCCTGCTCCTGCGCCTCGCGTATCACCACCGGCAGGCAGACGACCAGATCGCCGGCCAGCGCGGGCGGCGGTCGCATAGGGGAACGACAGCACGTTGGTGGCGTAGTCCTTGCCGCGGATAGTCGCGATTGAGCGCGCGGCCCTCCTCGGCATCGACGAAGCGCACCGTCACCTCCGCCGGCCGGATGCGCACGCGGCGCGCACCCAGCGGCGCACCTGCGGGCGCGTCGGTAGCACCGCGTCTTTGCACGGCGTACTGCACGCTCGGACAGGCGCGAGCCTGAGCAGGCCGCCGTGCGGCCGGCTACGTTTGTTCGTTCTCATGGCTTGGCTTTCATACGCCGCGACGATGCGCGCCACCAGCGGATGGCGCACCACGTCGCTCGGCGTCGAACTCGGTGAAGGCGAGGCCGCGCACGTCGGCAGGATGCGGCGCGCCTCGATGAGGCCGCTCTTCTGGCCGCGCTGGCAGGTCGATCTGCGTCACGTCGCCGGTGATCACCGCCTTGGCGCCGATGCCGATGCGGGTGAGGAACATCTTCATCTGCTCGGGCGTGGTGTTCTGCGCCTCGTCGAGGATGATGAAGGCGTGGTTGAGGGTGCGTCCGCGCATGTAGGCGAGCGGCGCGATTTCGATGCCTGGCGTTCTCGAACAGCTTGGCCACCTTGTCGAAGCCCATCAGGTCGTAGAGCGCGTCGTAGAGCGGCCGCAGGTAGGGATCGACCTTCTGCGCCAGATCGCCGGGCAGGAAGCCGAGCCGCTCGCCGGCCTCGACCGCCGGGCGGGTCAGCACGATGCGCGCGACCTGGTCGCGCTCGAAGGCATCGACGGCGGAGGCGACCGCGAGATAGGTCTTGCCGGTGCCGGCCGGGCCGATGCCGAAGGTGATGTCGTGCTCCTGGATCTGGCGCAGGTACTGCGTCTGGTTCGGCGTGCGGCCGTGCAGATCGCTCTTGCGCGTCAGCAGCGCCGGGCGCCGGCTGCGCCGGCCAGGCTGCGGTTGCGCAGTTCGACCAGGCCGAGCTGGATGTCGTCGATCGACAGCGGCTGGTCGCCGCCGAGTCGTAGAAGTGCCGCAGCGCCTCGGCCGCCAGCTGGCGTCTGCGCCGGGTCGCCGGTGACGCGGCAGTGCTCGCCGCGGCGGGCGATGGTGACGTCGAAGGCGGTCTCGATCTGGCGCAGGTTCTCGTCGAGCGGGCCGCACAGGTTGGCCAGCCGCTCGTTGTCGAGCGGAGCGAGCGACTTCCAGGGACGGGATTCCTTGCGCTGCGTCATACCGGTGGCCGCATGTTCGGCGCTATTCTCGCCTCAACGGCGGTGAACTCGCGACGGATGCCGGCCGGGTGACAGGTGACTCACGTTGCGCGCGTACATTCGCCGCGCAGCGGTGCGGCAGCGCGGCAGTGATGGGCACGTCGACGAACTGGCCGATCAGGCGCGGCGAACCGGCGAAATTCACCACGCGGTTGTTGTCGGTGCGGCCGGCGAGCTCGTGCCGCATCCTTCTTCGACGTGCCCTCCACCAGCACGCGCTGGACGCGTGCCGACCATGCGCTGGCTGATCGCCTGAGGCTAGTTCCTCGATGCGCTTCTGCAGGCGCATCAGGCGCGCGCGTCTTCGACTCCGGCGGCGTGTCGTCGGCCATGTCGGCCGCCGGCGTGCCCGGGCGCGGGCTGAAGATGAAGGAGAAGCTGGCGTCGAAGCCGACCTCGTCGATCAGCTTCATGGTCTTCTCGAAATCCTCGTCCGTCTCGCCGGGAAAGCCGACGATGAAATCCGACGAGAGGGAGATGTCCGGCCGCGCCGCGCGCAGCTGGCGCACCAGCGACTTGTATTCGAGCGTCGTGTAGCCGCGCTTCATCGCCGCCAGCACGCGGTCGGAGCCGGACTGCACCGGCAGGTGCAGGTGCGAGACCAGCTTGGGCACGCGCGCGTAGACGTCGATCAGGCGCTGGCGTCATCTCGCGCGGATGCGAGGTGGTGTAGCGGATGCGCTCGATGTCGGGCATCTCGGCCATGCGTCTCGATGCAGGAAGGCGAGGTCGGCCGTTCGCCGTCGCTCCATCTCGCCGCGATAGGCATTGACGTTCTGGCCGAGCAGCGTGATCTCCCGCACGCCCTGCGCAGTCAGCGCCGCCACTTCGGCGAGCACGTCGGCGAGCGGCCGCGAGACTTCGTCGCCGCGCGTGATAGGGCACGATGCAGTAGGTGCAGAACTTGAGCAGCCTTCCATGATCGAGACGAAGGCCGATGCACCCTCGACGCGGCTGCCGCGGCAGGCGGTCGAACTTCTCGATCTCGGGGAAGGAGACATCGACCTGCGGCCGACCCGCTCGGCGACGCCGCGCAGCATCAGTTCGGGCAGGCGATGCAGGGTCTGCGGGCCGAAGACGATGTCGACATAGGGCGCGCGGGCGACGATGGCGTCGCCCTCCTGGCTGGCCACGCAGCCGCCGACGCCGATGATCAGGTCCGGGCTTGGCCTGCTTCAGCTGCCGGACGCGGCCGAGTTCGTGGAAGACCTTTTCCTGCGCCTTCTCGCGCACGGAGCAGGTGTTGAACAGGATGATGTCGGCCTCCTCCGGCCGTGTCGGTCTTGACCGTGCCCTCGGCGGAAGCCGAGCACGTCGGCCATCTTGTCCGAATCGTACTCGTTCATCTGGCACCCGAAGGTGCGGATGAACACCTTCCTTGCCATCAGGATCAGCGGTCGATGCGCTGGGCTTCGTTGGCGCCCAGGATCCAGATGCGGTGTACGGCGCCCGCGGCGTCCGTCAGATAGAGGACCGTCCCCGGCTGCTGCACCGCCATCGGCATGACGATACGGTTGTCCGCGTCGCGGATCTGGACGCCGGGAGAAAGCGCGAAGGCATGGCCGTCGAGTTCGATCTGGCCGTTGGCCGGCGGCTGCATACGGGCCTTGGCCGCCTCCAGCGGAATCTGCCGCGAGACGGCAGCGACCGGCGGCGGGTCGCTCGGCATCGACATGATGGTCTGAATCACAGTGCTGATGATGGCCGGGATCAGGGGATCCATGGCGAACCAGAAGGAATTGATTTACCAGTGATTATAGACGAACCGGAAGCGCACTCATAGTGCCCCGCCGCGGACCGAACGCGAGCGCCGCGGCTCCCCCAGGCTGAAGAAGAAGGTCGCACCCTGGCCCGGCTCGGATTCCGCCCACACCCGACCGTGGTGCCGATCGACCACACGCTTGACGATGGCGAGTCCCACCCCCATGCCCGGAAACTGCGATTCGGGATGCATCCGCTGGAACACGCCGAACAGCTTGCCGGTGTAACGCATGTCGAAGCCCACTCCATTGTCACGCACGAAAATCCAATCCTGTCCATCCGCCGGGCCGTCCCGATCTCCACCTTGGGTTGCGGCTGGCGCGAGGAGAACTTGAGCGCGTTCTCGACCAGATTTACCAGCACGAGGCGCACGGTGGACTCGTCGCCCGTAACCTGCGGCAGTCGGCCGAACTCGATCACGGCACCGTGATAGGCCTCGCTCAACTCCTGCGCGACCGACCCCGCCAGCTTTCCGAGATCGAGGCGGGTCATCGTCATTTCGGCGCGGCTGATACGGGAAAAGCGCAGGATGTCGTCGATCAGCTGCCCCATGCGGGAAGCGCTGTTCCTGACACGATCCAGTAACGCGCGCCCGTCGGGCGACATTTGGTCCGCCTCGGTTTCCAGCAGGATATGAGCGAAGCCGTTTATGGCGCGCAACGGTGCCCGAAGATCGTGGGAAACCGAGTAGGAGAACGACTCCAACTCCTTGTTGGCATATTCCAGTTCTGCGGTGCGCTCCGCCACCCGCCACTCCAGCGTCTCATTGAGTTCGCGCACCGCGCGCTCGGCCAGGCGGCGGTCCGTAATGTCGAGCAGGAAACCGCGCAGCCGCGCCGGCCGTCCCTCGCGCAAGTCCACCGAGACGATGTCCTCGATCCACACTTCGTGACCGTCCGCGGCAATCATGCGAAACTCGAACGTGTGGTCGCGGCCGCGTTCTGCCGCGCTCCTGCAGAAGGCGATGACGCGTTCGCGCTCGTCCGGGTGGAGCCAGCCTTCCCAGAAGCCCGGGCGATACCAATCCTCCACGGGATAGCCGAGCATCGCCGTTGCCTGCGGCGAAACATAACGGAAACTCAGGGTCGAGGCATCCATCTCCCAGCTTACGGCACGGGTCGATTCGACCAGCAGACGAAAGCGTGCCTCGCTCTCGCGCAGGGCGGCTTCCGACCGGACGCGTTCCGTGATGTCGCGCAGAATCACCGTGAACAGGTGCTTGCCATTGGCCTCGAGCTGGGAAATCGACGCTTCCACCGGGAACACCTCGCCGTTCCTGCGGCGGCCCCGAATCGATCCCAGGGAACCCATGCGGCGGTTGGTCAGCCCGCGTTCCCGGTAGTCGCGCACGTGGCGCCGATGCTCCTCCCGGTATCCCTCCGGCAACAGCATCGCCAAATCTCTGCCCAGGACTTCGGCGGCACGATACCCGAACATCCCCTCGGCGGCGGCATTGAAGAGGATGATGTTTTCGGACTCGTCGGTCGAGATGACGGCATCCATCGCGGACGCGATCACACCTGCCAGGCGCGCCTCGCTGTCGCGCACCTGTTCCTCGGCCCGCTTGAGCGGCGTGAGATCGAGGTCGATGCGGAACAGTTCCGGCGCGCTGTCCGGCGTGACTACGATGGCATGGCTCGAAAACACCGGCACGCGAGATCCGTCCTTGCGCATCAGCCAGAGCTCGGCGGCGGGCGGCATCTCGCCGCTCGCCGCACCATGCTCGATCTGGCGTTTCACGGTCTGGCGCAATTCGGGCGGGACGACGAGGTCCAGTATGTTCCGGCCGATCGCCTCCTGCGCCGAATAACCATATACGGTCTCGTTCGCCTTGTTCCAGTAGCGGACCGTTCCGCCGCGGTCGAAGCCGTGCACCGCCAGCGTCGGCACCGCTTCGAGCAGGCGCCTGAACCGCTCCTCGCCGGCACGCAAACCCTCGGCCGACCGGGCTTCCACCCCGGTGGAGGCAGGCGAGACAAGACGGCGGTCGCTGACGTCCGTCACCACGCCGCAAAGACGCAGCTCCGCGCCAAGAGCCTTCCGGACCGCCCTCCCCGAGTCCCGCAGCCGGCGCTCTTCACCGTCCCGTCGAACGATGCGATATTGGAGTTCGTACGCATCGCCGTCACCGAGGCCGCCCAGCGCATCCCGCAGCAGGGCGCGATCGTCCGCATGGACCAGCCGGCACCACAATTCCGGATCGGACCGGAACTCCTCCGCCTCGCAGCCGGTTACGGTGCGCACCGATCCTCCGTTGAACACGCGCGCCCCTGCCACTCCCGCAGCGACATAGGGCAGGGCACCGGCGGCGTCCAGGATGTCCCGCAGTTGCGCGAGATCGGCCGCCGGCAGGGCGAGGATGTCGGTCATCGGTCCGCTCATGTCTGCTCCAGGTCCCGATTATCGCCGGCAGAAGGGAAAACGGGGCGCGCACGGGAATGCCGGGCGCGACGCGATCATCGAGGCACGAGAACGTATCAGCGGCGTACCGGCAGAGTGAAGTAGAAGGATGCGCCCTGTTCGGGCACCGCTTCGGCCCAGATGCGGCCCTTGTGGCGATCGACGATGCGCTTGACCACAGCCAGCCCCACGCCGGTGCCCGGGAATTCGCTCGGGCTGTGCATGCGCTGGAACACGCCGAACAGCCGTCCGGCGTAGCGCATGTCGAATCCGGCGCCGTTGTCGCGCACGTGGAATACCGTTTCGCCGTCTCGAATTTCGGCGCCGATCTTCACTTGCGGTTGCGCCCGCCGCGCGCTGAATTTCAGCGCGTTGTCGATCAGGTTGGTCAGCGCCTGACGCAGCATGGTCTGATCTCCGACCACCATGGGCAATTCGCCGACCTCGATCTGCGCGCCCGGGTAAGCTTCGCGCATCTCGGCGACCACGATCTGCGCCAGCGCCTTCATATCGACGCTGGTGCGCTGCAAGTCGGCGCGGCTGATGCGGGAGAAACGCAAAATGTCGTCGATCAACTGACCCATGCGGTTGGCCGCGTGGATCACGCGGTCGAGCAGTTCGCCTCCCTCCGCGGACAAGCGCTCCCGCTCGGCATCCATGAGGATGTGGGAGAAACCGTTGATCGAGCGCAAAGGGGCGCGCAGATCGTGGGATACGGAGTAGGAGAACGCCTCCAGTTCCTTGTTTGCGTACTCCAGCTCCGCCGTACGCTCCGACACGCGCTGCTCCAGGCTCTCGTTCAGTTCCCGTATTGACGCTTCCGCGCGCTTGCGGTCGGTGATGTCGTTGAAGGACGAGACCACCGCATACGGTCTGGCCGACGCGCCGTCGAACAGGGGCTGGGTGTTCACCGAAATCCAGACCTCGTCGTGATCCGGGCGGCGGATCCCCACCACGACATCGCGCTGCGCCTGTCCGGTCGCGATCGATACCATGACCGGGTAAGCGTCGAGTGGCAGATCCGAGCCGTCCTCCCGCATAACCTGCCACGTCGGATCGAGCACGCCGGCGCCGGGAAGACGGCCGCACTGCAGGCCCAGGATGCGCTTGGCGGCGCTGTTGCAGGTGACCACGCGGCCGCTTGCATCGTGCAGTGCCACGCCCTCGGCGAGAGCGGCCACGAGGGTGCGGAACCGTTCCTCGCTCACCTTCAGCGACTGCTCCGCCTGGCGGCGGGCGGTAATGTCCATATAACTGATGAACACCGCCGCCTCGCCGTCGAAGTCGGCCAGCCGCGCCGACACCACGACCCAGAAAATCTGGCCGTCGGGTCGCTTGGCCGGAAGTTCGAGATTGCTCAGTCTGCCGTCCTTCTTGAGAAGCTCAACGGTGAACTGCTGATCGGCGGGACTGGCGAAAAATTCCGCCGCCGGGCGATCGACGACCTCCTCCGAATTCATTCCGAACGCGGCGCACAAGGCACTGTTCGCGTAGCGTACCCGCCCCGTGTGGAAGGACAGGATACAGAGCGGCACGGGGCTGGATTCGGCAATGGTGCGGAAGCGATGTTCGCTCTCGCGCAGCGAGTCCTCGGCCTCGCGCCGCTCGGTGATGTCCGTCACCAGGCCATCGACGCGGACTTCCGCCCCTCCCGCATCGCGCACCAGCCAGAAGCGGTCCTGCATCCAGCGTATGCGTCCGTCGGCGCGGCGCACCCGGTAGTGCGAATCCACGGCGCCGTCGGGTCCCTGCTCGTTTCCCCACGTCGGGCGCAGCGGGCGATCTTCGGCCACCATCATGTCGAGCCAGAGGCCGGGCCGTGTGTAGAACTCGGCGGGCGGATGGCCGAAGATCTTCTCGCTCGCCGGACTCACGAAATAGAACTGACTGCCATCGACGGCGGCCGAATACACCACCTCCTGTACATTGTTGAGCACGCTGAACAGGCGTTCCTGGCTCTCCTCGATGGAGCGCCGCTGCGCCGCAAGGGCATCGAGCATTGCATTGAAGCGATGGCTGACATCCACGACCTCGCGCGGCCCGGTCTCCGCCACCCGCACATCGAGGCGTCCTTCGCCGATGGCGCGTGCGGCATGCGCGATGCGCGCGATCGGTCCCTCGACGCGGCCCATCAGCAGCATGCCGAAGGCCAGCATCAGGCTGAGTACGGAGGCGGCGATGATGACGTGGGTGACGGCATAGGAACGCGTACGCTCGACCACCAGTTGGGCGGGAACGCCGGCATAGACTTTCCAGGTCGTGCGCGGCACCGACACGAACCCGAACACCCGCTCCGTACCATCCATGCCGACTGCGCGCGCCGTCCCCTCGTTCCTTTGCAGCAGGATGCGTCCGATCGGCGTGTCCGCGGTATTGCGACCGACGTAATCTGCCGGGTCGATAGAGCGCGCCAGCACCGTGCCGTCGCCGTCGATCAGGGCGACCACCGTGCCGTCGGGAAGCTGTGCCCGACTCGCGACGGGATGGAAGCGCACCAGATCCACGGTGCCGGTGATCTGGCCCGCGACCGAGCCGTCATTGGAGCGCACCGGGTACGACAGGGGAACGACCCAGTTGCCGCTGATGGGGCTGCGCTTGACGTGGCCGACGCTGAAGCTTCCCTCCCGCAACACGCGGTTCAGCGTGTTGTTCCCGTCCACCCGCATTTCGCCGCTGAGCGGCAGCGCCGAACAGCGAATCTTGCCAGCACGATCGACGCTGATCAGGTTCTCGAATCGCCCGTTGACCAGCGGCAGCACATCGAACGCGGTGTCGCAATTTCCCGTTTCGAGCGCCCGCATGGCCGGACGCACGGCAAGACGGCCGAGCATCGCTTCCGATTCCGCGACGAAACGCTCTACGTCGGCCGCGGTGATCGTCGCCAGATTGCGCGAAGACCGTTCCTCCGTGGCGAGCGTGTCCTGATAGTGGGAAGCGACTTCGTATCCGAGCCATAGCCATACCGGGACGCTGAGGGCGGCGAGGACGAAGTAGAGCTGCGCCTTCAGCGTCCAGCGCGCCTTACGCGACCTGCCGCCGCTCGCTTCCTTGAAACCGCGCAATCTACGTCCCAATACAGAAGCCATGCTTGTCCCATGCCGCAGGTACTGGCGCCCGGCGCCCGGAGCTGCGATCGATCGCGGCATTATGCGTGCCACCCGGGGCACTGAGAAGGGAATTCGGGCACGTTTCTTCCCATACCTTACGCCCCGCGCTCCGCCGAGGCCCGGACAATACGGCAATGCATCCGGTCCCGCCGTCTTGATCGGAAGGGGCAGCTTCTGCTATTCTTCGCGGCTTTCCGTGGTGATGTAGCTCAGTCGGTTAGAGCGACGGATTCATAATCCGTAGGTCGGTGGTTCAAGTCCACTCATCACCACCATCCCGCCTCTCCGCCCGTCCGAACAGCGCTGGCAATCGCGCATTCGGCATTCACGCGAGCATGCCGTGATGCGCCTTTCCCCTAAGCCGGCCGAGCCGGAACCAAACAGGTTTGCCGGCTCCCTGCGGCCGGAAAACCTGCCATGTACGAACAAGGGGAGATTCCCCTTGTATATCCCCCGAATTGGACCAAGGGGGCAGGCCCCCTTGAGATCCCCGAAACCCGACGTCCGGGCCATTCTTCACCGGAGTTGTCAGGATTGCGCGCGTAAGAGGCTACGAGAGCCTCCGACTCAGCCATGAAGACCGATATTGCCATCGTCGGCGGCGGTCTGGCGGGCGCGAGCCTGGCTGCCGCGCTGCGGGCCAGCCGCTTCAGTGTCGCGCTGGTCGAAGGCCGCGCGCCGTCCCCGCCGCACTCCGGCTGGGATTCCCGCATATACGCCATCAGTCCCGCCAACCGGCGCTTTCTCGAGGGCATCGGCGCCTGGGCGCACCTCGACCGCTCCCGCATCACGCCGGTCTACGACATGGAGATTCATGGCGACCGGGGCGCGCGTCTCGATTTCTCCGCCTACGCCGCCGGTGTGGACGAGTTGGCGTGGATCGTCGAATCGGGTGTGATGCAGCGCGAACTGTGGGAGACGGTGAAACGACAATCCAACGTCACGCTGCTGTGCCCGGCGCAGCCCGAAACGCTGCATTTCGATGCCGATGCAGCCCGGCTTACGCTGGCTGGCGGCGAGCAGATAAGCGCCAGACTGGTGGTGGCCGCCGATGGCGCCGACTCCTGGGTACGCCGGCAGGCCGGAATCGCCGCTCTGGTCGAGCCGTACGGGGAAATGGGCGTGGTCGCCAATTTCGCCTGCCAGCGTCCGCATCGCAACAAGGCGTACCAGTGGTTTCTCGGCGGCTCGGTGCTGGCCTACCTGCCCCTGCCCGGCAACGCGATTTCCATCGTCTGGTCCGCACCCGATGCCGAGGCGCAGGAACTGGTGGCGCTGCCTGCCGAGCAATTGTGCGAACGAGTTGCCGCGGCCGCCGGCCATCGCCTCGGGAAACTGGAACTGCTCACGCCTGCCGCCGCCTTCCCGTTGCGTCTGATGCGCGTGGCGCGTACCGTCGGCCCGCGCCTGGCATTGATCGGCGACGCGGCTCACGCCATCCACCCCCTGTCCGGCCACGGCATCAACCTCGGTTTCCAGGATGCGTGCGCGCTGGAACAAACCCTTACGGCGCTGCCTCCCCACCGCGACATCGGTCTGGAGCGGGAGCTGCGCCCCTACGAGCGCGGCCGCGCCGAGGAGGTCCTGGCTCTGCAGACCGTCACCCATGCCCTCAACCGCCTGTTCCGTCCCAGGCACGGCCCCCTCGCACTGCTGCGCAATGCCGGCCTGAACCTTACCAATCGTCTCCCGGTCGTACGTAACATGCTCGTGCGGTACGCACTGGGGTGACCCGATCGCATTCCATCTGGAGACATCATGTTGAAACGAATACTCGCTGTTGCCCTGACGGGCGCCATCCTGGTCGCGGGCGCCGCACGGGCGGATGAAGCCTCGGTGAAAAAAGCCGTGGAAGCCGCGCTGCCCGGCCTGCCCGTGGATGGCGTGCGCAAGACACCCTACCTCGGCCTGTACGAAATCCGCACCGGCGGAGAGTTGATCTACACCGACGAGAAGGTCACCTACTTCTTCAGCGGCAACATCATCGACGCCAAGACACGCAAGGACCTCACCGAGGAACGTAAGAACAAGCTGTCGCAGATCAACTTCGGAGATCTGCCCCTGAACCTCGCCGTGAAACAGGTGCGGGGCAGCGGCAAGCGGGTCATCGCCACCTTCGAGGACCCCAACTGCGGCTACTGCAAGAAGCTGGCGAAGGACATGCAGACGCTGAACGACGTCACCATCTACACTTTTCTCTACCCGATCCTGTCGCCGGACTCGACCGAGAAGTCGAAGGCCATCTGGTGCGCAACCGACCGCGCCAAGGCGTGGAACGACTGGATGGTGAACAACACCTCGCCGGGCGCCAAGGCCGACTGCGACACGTCCACCATCGACAAGGTGGTGGCCCTCGGCCAGAAACTGAATATCCGGGGTACGCCCACGATATTCCTGTCCAACGGCGAGCGCATCCCCGGGGCGGTTTCGTTGGCCAAGCTGGAACAATCCATGGCGGCAGCCGCTAAGTAAGGCGTCCGCGAAAGTCCGGGCGGCGCGGGCGAGCTGAAATCGCCCGACGCGCCACCGGATGGCCCAAAGCAATCTCGCACCAGCCCCGCGCCGCCCCAATCCGCATCCTGCACCACCCATGTCCGCCAAGAGCCGCCTGACTGCTTGCCTGCTGGCCTGCCTGCTGCCCATTGCCGGATGCCAGTTGAATCCCTTCCAGCCCGAGCCGCCGGCGCCGCCGCCTGCCCCCAAGATCGGCCTTGCGCTGGGCGGCGGTGCGGCGCGCGGCTTCGCTCATGTCGGCGTGATCAAGGCGCTGGAAGCCCAGGGCATACGGCCGAACTTCATCGCCGGCACCAGCGCCGGCAGCGTGGTCGGCGCCATCTATGCCGCGGGGACGACCCCGTTCGAGGTGCAGCGCCTGGCCATGGAAATGGACGAGAGCCAGGTCGCCGACTGGGGACTGCCGTCGCGGGGCATTCTCAAGGGCGAGGCCTTGGAGGGATTCATCAATCGCGCGGTCCGCAACAAGCCCCTGGACAAGCTCGAGATTCCCTTCGGCGCCGTGGCGACGGACCTTCAAACCGGCGCCGCAACCGTGTTCCGCAGCGGCAACACGGGACAGGCCGTGCGGGCGTCGAGTGCGGTACCGGACGTCTTCAAGCCGGTCGAGATCCGCGGCCGCGAGTATGTCGACGGCGGCCTCGTAAGCCCGGTTCCGGTGCGCGCGGTGAAGGCGATGGGTGCAACCTTCGTCATCGCCGTCGACATCGGCGCCAAACCATCGCACAACAAGACGAGTTCCTCCGCCGAAATTCTGCTGCAGACTTTCGCCATCATGGGGCAGAGCATGTCCACCCGCGACCTGGCGGAGGCGCAGGTCGTCATCCGTCCCAACCTGGCGGAGGTTGCCGCCACCGACTTCAAAGGCAAGAACAAGGCGATTCTGGAAGGCGAGATCGCCGTGGCGCAGGTGCTGCCTGAACTGAAGGAAAAATTGCAGGCAGCCGGCTGGCGGGGCGCCGAAAAGGCGACCGCCGGAAAGTCGGGAAGCTGACCCGGTTGCAGGCCGAACGGGCCGGTGGCGACGTCACGCCTGCGTCCCGACTGACTTGCGCAGCGCAGGCAACAAAAAAGGCAGGGACGCACCCTGCCTTTCCTGCCGCTGCGAGAGATGGATTACTTCTTCTCGGTGGCGGGCTTGGCTTCGGCCGGCTTGGCTTCAGCCTTGCCTTCGGTCTTGGCTTCTGCTTTGGCTTCACCCTTGGCTTCGGCGGGCTTGGCTTCGGCCTTGTGCTCCTTGTGCTCGTCCTTCTTGGCCGCTTTCGTGTCGGCCTTGGCGTCCGTTTTCTCAACCTTGGCTTCGGCCTTCTCGTCCTTCTTCTCGGCGGTGGCCACCGGCTTGGCTTCGGCCTTCTTCTTTCTTCCGCGGCAACCGCGGCGATGCTGACGCTGGCGAAAGTGGCGGCGATCAGGAGGGACAACAGTTTGCTCATGGGTAATTTCCTTAAATATGAATGAGTTAAGCGAATAAAGCTAAGCCGAATTTTGCTCGGCCTGCATCTAGAACGCGGGAACGCGGCCGCGGGTTCACACGGCTGCACGTTGCGCGAAAAGGGGAACCCTGCCGCTGTGCTCCGTGGAGGATGAGGGCGTCCCGCCGGCGGCCGCCACCGGGCGTGGCGCCTCGGCACCCGCGACCGCCGGAATTCGACCCGATCCGGGACCGAGCGGCGCCGCGACGGCAGCGCTATAATCCCCCGAAAAAATCACCTTAGCATAGGGAGCACGGCATGAATCTGGAAAAGGTCGTCTTCGGTTTCTTCATCGTCCTCGCCGCCACGCTCAATTTCGGGTTCTTCATCGGCGACATCGAGCGCCCGGAACTGCACAACGTCTACGAACTGTTCGCCGCCCTCGTCGTCAGCCTGATCGCCACCGTGCTCAAGTTCGGCGACCGCACCCAGATCGGCGCCATGCATCTGTCCACCAGTCTGGTGGCCGACCTGCAGTTGATTGCCGCCGCCATCACCTGGGCCATCGCCGTACATGTCACCGGCGTTGGCATGACGCCGCACGTCACCTCCAGCGTCGTCTCGCTGTCCGGCGGCGCGCTGTTCGCCAACATCGTCTCGGTCATCATCCTGATCGCCGAAACCGTCATGCTGCGGCGCTGGAGCCCGCATGAACAGCACCTTCTTCCTGGTGCTGCGGCGCATGCGGGCGCCGCTGATCGTGCTGATCGTGCATCTATGCGGTGTCGGTGCTCGGCCTGACCCTGGTACCGGGGGTCGATGCCGACGGTCAGGCGGCCGCGCCCCTCAGCTTCTTCCACGCCTTCTATTTCATCAGCTATACGGCGACCACCATCGGCTTCGGCGAGATCCCCGCGGCGTTTTCCGATGCCCAGCGGATGTGGGTCACGGTCTGCATCTACCTGACGGTCATCGGCTGGTCCTACTCCATTCTCACCCTGCTGGCGCTGTTCCAGGACAAGGGCTTCCAGAACACCCTGGTCGGCTCCCGCTTCGCGCGGCGCGTGCGGCGCATCAAGGCACCGTTTCTATCTGGTCTGCGGCTGCGGAGAAACCGGCAGTCTCATCTGCCGTACGCTGGACCACATCGGACAGACCTTCGTGGTACTGGAAAAGGACGAATTGCGCGTTCAGGAACTCGACCTCGAAGACTTCAAGACCGACACACCCGACCCTGGCCGCCGATGCGACTCTGCCGGCCAACCTGCTGCTGGCCGGACTGAACCACGCCAAGTGTCGCGGCGTGCTGGCCGTGACCAACGACGAGCACAGCAATCTCGCCATCGCCATCGCCGTGCGCCTGCTTAATCCCGCCATTCCGGTGCTGGCCCGGGCCCGCAGCCCGCTGATAACGGCGAACATGGCGTCGTTCGGCACCGACCACATCATCAGTCCCTTCGAGCGCTTCGCGGAGTATCTGGTCTTGGCCGTGGCGGCGCCGGACCGCTATCGCCTGATCCAGATTCTCACCGACCTGCCCGGGACTGCGCTGCCCGAAGCGCATCGCCCGCCCCGCGGCCACTGGATCGTGTGCGGCTATGGCCGCTTCGGACAGGCCATCGTCCGGCACCTGGCGTCGACGGGAATCGTATTTACCGTCATCGATCCGGAGGCCGAGTGCCCGTCCGGCAGCCGCAGCGTGCGCGGCCTGGGCACGGACGCCGCGACCCTGAGCGAGGCGGGCGTCCGCCACGCCGACGGCATCGTCGCCGGCAGCGACAACGACGTGAACAATCTTTCCATCGCCGTGACTGCCAAGGAACTCAACCCCCGGCTGTTCGTGGTCACGCGCCAGAACCATGCCGTCAACAGCGTCCTGTTCGAGGCATTTCGGGGCGACTTCAGCATGGTGCCGAGTCGCATCGTGGCGCAGGAGTGCATCGCCATTCTTACCACGCCCCTGCTTGCGCGATTTCTGGCCGCGCTGCGCGAGGCGGACGAGGGATGGTGCAGTCGACTCGCGACCCGCCTGCAGACGCTGTGCGACGATCGCGTGCCGGAAGTCTGGGGCGTCCGGCTCAACGCCAGGGACGCTGCCGCTGCCCATCGTGCCTTGATGCATGATCGCCCCATCCGGCTCGGCCTGCTGCTGCGCGACAGTTCCGATCGCGACGAAGCGCTGCCCGCGCTGGTGCTCATGGTCAATCGCGGTGGCGACACAGTCCTGCTGCCGGATGAGGAGTTCGCCCTGGTGGCAGGCGACGATCTGCTGCTGGCGGGCCAGCATCGCGCGCGCGGGCTGCTCGATCTGACCCTGCAGAACGCCCACGCCCTGGATTACGTCCTCAGCGGCAGGGAAACCTCCAGGGGCTGGCTGTGGCAGCACCTTTTCGCGCGGCACTCCGCGGGGAGTCTCCCATGACTGTCGCGATCGTCGTGCTCGCAATCTCCGAATTTTGCTGCGCCCGGATTCATGCGCGGCCATCCGCTCCAGGCCTGTTCGTCGCGTCCGGAAAGGCAGCCGGGTCGGGAACGAGCTGTTGCAGAACGTCGCCGCTCTACCACTGCTTGTAGGGGATGCCGTTCAGTCCCACCAGGGGGGACAGGGAATAGACGTCGTAGACTTCCTCCCCCTCCTGCGGACTGTCCGGGCCGCTGGAATAGTCGCGCTTGCCCCAGGTCTCGTCCGCGGGCAGCTTGGGATCGCTGCTCATCGGGTCGCGCGGCAACCGCCGCATGAGATAGATCTTGGTGTCCTTGTTCGGACTGCGGACGTCGTCCACACCTTCCACCAGCACCTTGAGATTCGGAGGATAGCCGCTCGACTCGGCGGAGGCCGTGATGCGCCCCTCCTCGATGGCCCTGCTTGTAGGCATCGATGCCGGTGCGGATCTCGCGCAACGCCACCCGCAATTCCTGCTCCTTGGTGCGCCGGGCCGCCACTTCGGCCATCGGAAAGGCCAGCAGCGCGATCAGCGACACCACGGCCACGGTGATGATCAATTCGATCAGGGTAAATCCGGCCGCACCCGAGCCGTGCCCCCGCTCCGCGCGCTCCCTGGCCCCCTGCAGCATGACCCGGCCTCTGCCGATAGCTCCAGCGTGCTCAGCGCGCGGCGACGAGTTGGCGATATTCCTTCACCGGCTTGCCCCCATCGTCGAGTTCCTTCGCCAGGCTGACCTTGGCACCGTCGGCCCGCACCAGCGTCACCTCGGGCATCTTGTAGTTCACGCTGCTCTTGATCCAGGCCGCCTTGGGCGGCATCGGGTGCATGTGATTAGCGTGCGGATCGTCGTTGGAAGCAGCGCCGGCATATCCCGTCACAGCAAGGGCCAGTGCCGCCAGCGCGGCCGACTTCGACCATCCGGAGCCACCCCGGCGCGTTGGGAAAATCTCAGAGTCCATACTCACCTCAGGAAAAGTTGCCTCGATTATGCCGCAGTCGGCAGCGCCCGTTCCACCCCGATACGGCGCGCTCGATGGGCCCGGCGCAAATCAGACGCCTGGAGTTCCGGCCTCGATCGCGGGCGCCCCGGCAGTCGGCGGCCGAAGCGGGCGGCACGACCGGGCGAATCCGCGGCGCGGTGTGGCCCGGAACGGCGGACCGGCACTATACTGGACATGGTCCAGTGCAGGATGCGGGCGCCTGCTTCAGTCCTTCCCGTCTGCGCCGTCCGGCGCGACTCGGTCAGTCATGGCCGGTCGGACCGCGCCCATTGAGGGGAAACACCCGTTCCTGAGGGGCAGCAGAAAAACCGACCGTCGCAGGAGCCCAGGATGCGGCGCAGAACCAGCACCAACTCGACGAGGGAACGGACGCACATGGGGCAACCTCCCCGACATTCCCCGGTACCTCCCAAGATGCCGGCGGCCATGGCGACGAACGCGGAACCGGCCCAGCCACGGGAACAGGTGCGGGATCGCGCCGCCTCGGCTGCGACGCTGCGCAACGGCCGCAAGGCAGGCACGCGCGGCATGTTCCGCATCATCCGCTACTTCTCCATTGCGAGTCTCGTCTGCATCCTCGTCGCCGCCGTGGCGCTGGCGGCTTTCTTTCGCCACATCGCGATCCGCGAGATCGTGGAATTCGGCGAATCGGGCAACGTCGCGCTGGCGGAAGCGGCGCTCAACGCCGTGCGCCCGGAACTGCTGGACTTCCTCGCCAGGTCCGGGAAAGTCAACCCTGCCGACTTGTCGCGGCTGGAGCTGTCGCCGGCGATGGCCCATGAGATCGACGATCTGATGCGGGTGAAATCGGTGGCCCGGCTCAAGATCTACAACAACGAAGGTTTCGTCGTGTATGCCACACGCAAGGAATCCATCGGCAGGAATCAGCGGGACAATGTCGGCTTCATCGGCGCCATGGAAGGCAACGTGGCGAGCAAACTGGTCTATCGCGATGCCTTCAACGTCTTCGACCGCGCCACCGAGTCGGACAACCTGATCCAGACCTACGTACCGATTCTCGACGCGCCCGGCGAAGGGGTGCGCGGCGTCTTCGAACTCTATGCCGACGTCAATGCGATGGTGGAGGACACGGAGCAGGCGCAATGGCAGATCGTCGCCGGTGCCGTCCTGATCATGGTGCTGCTGTATGTCGCCCTGCTGATGGTGGTGCGCTACGCGGAGCGCATCATCATGAGACAACAGCAGGAGATCCGCGACCATACGGCGGCCCTGGAGCGCATTTCGGCGCGCATGCTGAACAGCCAGGAAGACGAGAAGAAGAAGATCGCCTTCGACTTGCACGAGGGCGTGGCGCAGACCCTGGCGGCGGTGAAGATGAGCGTGGAGCACGCGGCGCGGCAGCTATCCGGCCGCGGCAAGGCGGACGCGTCATCGCTGCAGCCCATGGTGCAGGCGGTGAAGGATGCGATCAGCGAGGTGCGCGCAGTCGCCCTCAACCTGCGCCCGTCGAGCCTGGACGAACTCGGCCTGCTGGCCACCATCGAATGGTTTTGCCGCGAACTGTCGCGCATGCATCCGGAGATCGAGACCCGGCACGAATTCATGGTGAATGAGGCGGACCTGCCCCAGCCCCTGAAGATCATCATCTATCGCGTGCTGGAAGAGACCTGTCACGCCCTGCACCGGTTTCCCGGGATCAGCCGCATGCATGTAGCCCTGGTGGCCGACGAAGAAACCATCTCCCTCAGCGTGGACCATGACCGGACATCGGAACCGTCCGTGGTGGACGACTCCGATTCCATTCTGGCGGCGGCGCGCGAGCGCACCCTGCTCTCCGGCGGCTCGTTCGACGTACACGGCAACGCCTGGGGCGGGCGCACGGTGCGCGCCATTTGGCTGCGATAGGGTCGCACCTGCCGGACGATCGCCGACCGCAAGCCGAGATTGACAGCCGGCACTCACGAATGGCCGGTTGTGTCGGGGTGGCGGGACACGCCCCAAACGCCGGGCGGGTCGCACGATGACGCAGGGAACAGAGGCCGGGCAACGGCTACTTCATCGTTTCGATACGACGGCGGAGAGCCCCAACCATCGACTACGCACTGGCCTGTGCCTTGCGCCACGCTGCCGGCGGCATGCCTACCATCCGCCTGAACGCACGCGAGAACGCCGCCTCCGAGTCGTAGCCGACGTCGAGTGCAATCGTCGCCACGTTGCGATTCGATTCGCGCAACAGCCGAGCGCCGAGCTGGATGCGCCAACTGGCAAGATATTGCATCGGCGGCTGACCGAGGAACTGCACGAACCGCTCATGCAGCGCGGAACGCGACAGTCCGACCGCGTGGGCAAGATCGTCGATGCTCCACGCGCGATCCGGACTTTCGTGCATGAGCGCGAGCGCCTTGCCGACGAAACGGTCGCGCAGCCCCGCCAGCCACCCCGTCGCGTCCGCGGGCAGGCCGTCGAGATAGCGGCGGGCGGCGTCGACGAACATCATCTCCGAGAGTCGTTCGAGCACGGCGTCACCGCCGGGTCGTCGGCTGCTGGATTCGACCACCGCCTGGTCGATCACGCGAGAGACCCAATCGCCGGCGCGCGACGCCGGCAGATGCAGGATCCGTGGCAGTGCCGTGACCAGTGGATTGAATGGCCGCAGGTCGCAGCCGAGGAATCCGCAGACGGCGATCGTGTCGGCGTCCTCGACCGGCAGCGGCGCGCCCGCATCGACGACACCGTGGTGATAGGAGATCGGCATGGGTTTCGGGTCGTCACGCCGGGCGAAGACCCATTCGGCCGTCAGGCGGTACGGCTCCACGCCCGGAGCGCTCGACAGTACGTGACGGTCGCCGCGCGGGAACATCACGACGTCCCCGGCGGCTAGTTTCACGGGCGCCTCGCCCGAAACCGCCGCCCACCCGCCACCCTTCGCGATCATGTGGTACTCCATGACATGCTCGCAGCCCGGCATCACCGCTTCGGCGATCTCCTTCGCTGCCGGCGCCTCCGCGGACCAGCGATCGCGAAAGCTCACGTAATAGAACACCGCACCCCGCAGGCGCACGCTGCGCAGCAGGTCGGAAAGCGTGTCTCGGCTCATCAGAATGGACCGGTCGGCGGACGAATGATCAAGTCGCGTGAGCGTCCGATCGATTTGTCCGTGAATCGCGGACGCCCGATCAAGTTTGGCGGAGGCCGGGTGAAGCGTCAATCGCCCCCTCCCGCAACAATGGCGTCGCTGACCGTGATCGACGACGCTGCGAGGCGGACGAATTGATCCGGAAGCGGACCCCAGCCAAATCATCGCGAACAGGAGGCAAGAGTCATGCAGGCAACTCAAGTCAACGTAATGGTGGATGTGAAGCAGGTGCTCAGCGGCCAATCCAGCGACGAACTGCTAAGCGAGCTCGGCGGGATGCAAGGCGTAAGCCGGGCGTGGGTGAGTCCACGGGCGCGTCGCCTGGTGCTCGTGGACTACGACCCGAAGGTGATCGACTCGCGGCGAATTCTCGGCGCCGTCGTGCGCCACGGATTCGATGCACGGCTTGTCGGCATGTGAGCGCGGGTCCGGTCCATCGGTGGTCGTGAACGGGAGATCAATTTTCCATCCATTCGCAGGAGAAATCTCATGAATTCAGATCTGAATGCTTGTACTCCGGCTGCATCGGCAAGTGCATTGACGGCTGCCAAACCCGATGTCGATTTCATCGCCATCAAGCAGCGCCAGCAGGCCACCTGGGCGAGCGGCGACTACGGGAACATCGGTATCCGGCTGCAGATCGTCGGCGAGTCGCTGGCGGAGGCGGTTGACGTGCGTGCGGACGAGCGCGTCGTGGACGTGGCCGCAGGCAATGGCAATGCCACACTGGCGGCCGCACGCCGCTTCGCGCGCGTGATTGCAACGGACTATGTGCCGCATCTTCTCGATGAAGCTGCGCTGCGGGCAAAGGCCGAGGGACTCGACGTCCAGTTTCAGCCGGCGGACGCCGAGGCGTTGCCGTTCGAAGACGGATCGTTCGACGTCGCGCTGTCCACGTTCGGCGTGATGTTCACGCCTGAGCCCGGCAAGGCGGCGCACGAGTTGAAGCGCGTGGTTCGTGGCGGCGGCCGCATCGGTATGGCGAACTGGACGCCGGAAGGCTTCATCGGTCAGCTCTTTCGCGCGATCGGTGCCTACGTCCCGCCGCCGGCAGGCATTCAATCGCCCGTGCTCTGGGGCACCGAGCCGCGCATCGTCGAACTGTTCGGCCCGG
Organism: uncultured beta proteobacterium; assembly: GCA_963823455.1. Classification (GTDB taxonomy): domain Bacteria; phylum Pseudomonadota; class Gammaproteobacteria; order Burkholderiales; family Rhodocyclaceae; genus CAVPDA01. Next base: position 508,842 of record CAWGLO010000002.1, on the reverse strand, counting down.
ACGCGACCGACATTCGCTGTGTGCGGCGCCACTTCAACTTTCGCTTTCGATCCGCCGCGCACTGGATCGACGTGTTCCGCAAGTTCTACGGGCCTACGCACAAGGTTTACGCGGCGCTTGATGCGACCCGTCAGGTGCGTCTGACCGAAGAGATCACGGCGCTGCTAGAACGCTTCAACGTGGGAGGAGCGAACTCGCTGGTCGTGCCCAGCGAATACCTCGAGGTCGTGATTACCAAGAAGTAACGCCCCGAGTGCCAGGGCCTGTCGCGACTGTGAAGAGCCAATCCGGCCTCACCACAGCGTCTCGCGCTCGGGCGTGGCGGTGATGTTGTGGATCGACAGATCGGCGCCGTTGAATTCCTGCTCCGCATCGAGGCGCAGGCCGACGGTAAGCTTCAGGGCGCCGTAGACGATCAGGCCACCGACGACGGCGACCAGGATGCCGAGGCCGGTGCCGAGGAACTGGGCGGTAAGGCTGACGCCACCCATACCGCCCAGGGCCTTGGCGCCGAAGATGCCGGCGGCGATCCCGCCCCAGGTGCCGCACAGGCCGTGCAGCGGCCACACGCCGAGCACGTCGTCGATCTTCCAGCGGTTCTGGGTGAGGGTGAACAAGGAGACGAAAACGCAGCCGGCCACGATGCCGGTCACCAGCGCACCCACCGGATGCATCACGTCCGAGCCGGCGCACACGGCCACCAGCCCGGCCAGCGGACCGTTGTGCACGAAGCCGGGGTCGTTCCTGCCGACGAGCAGCGCCGCCAGCGTGCCGCCCACCATCGCCATCAGCGAGTTCATGGCGACCAGCCCGCTGATCTTGTCCAGCGTCTGGGCCGACATGACGTTGAAGCCGAACCAGCCCACCGTCAGCACCCAGGCGCCGAGCGCCAGGAACGGAATGCTCGACGGCGGATGGGCCGATACCTCGCCGTCCTTGTTGTAGCGCCCGCGCCGCGGCCCCAGCAGCAACACCGCCATCAGCCCGACCCAGCCGCCCACGGCATGCACCACGACGGAGCCGGCGAAATCGTGGAACTTGGCGCCGAAGGCCGCTTCCAGCCACGGCTGGAAGCCGAACTTGTCGTTCCAGGCAATGCCCTCGAAGAAGGGATAGACGAAGCCGACCAGAACGAAGGTGGCGGCCAACTGGGGCGCAAATCTGGCGCGCTCGGCGATCCCGCCGGAGACGATGGCGGGGATCGCGGCGGCGAAGGTCAGCAGGAAGAAGAACTTGACCAGTTCATAGCCGCTCTTCTGCACCAGTTGCTCGGCTCCGACCAAGAAATGGAAGCCATAGGCGATACCGTAACCGATGAAGAAATAGGCCAGGGTGGACATGGCGAAATCGGCGAGGATCTTCACCAGGGCATTGACCTGGTTCTTCTTCCGTACCGTGCCCAGTTCCAGAAAGGCGAAGCCGGAATGCATGGCCAGCACCATGATGGCGCCGAGCAGGATGAACAGGACGTCCGACGAGGTTTTCAGTGGCTCCATGGTGTCGCTCCGAATGCACGAATCCGGCGCATGAAGCAACTGGCGTTCCAAACTGGTGAATCATCGTTCAATCAGAAGGATACGGTCACCCGACCGAGCCCGGAAAGGAAAAAAGCGCACGCCTATGGTGCGCTTTGCCTGGCGACGCGCTCAGATACGGTGCGTCAGGCGGCCCACGGCGAAATCCGCGCTTGGACCGTTCGGCAATGGCGCGCAGGCTTACTTGAAAGTCGCGCCAGCGACTCTCGAAGCTCCCCTCTCCCGCTGGGAGAGGGGATGGGGGTGAGGGAAACGGTCATGGCGAGGCCTTTCACTATTCGGGGTGGCTGGCATTCCTGACCGTGCGCCGCTCGCCGCGCCCCCTTACGACGCCTTGCCGATGGCGGTCGCTTCCTTCACTTCGTTGAGCCGGCCGCTGCGCACATCGTAGATGTAGCCGTAGACCGGGATCTCGCGCGGCACCAGCGGATGGTTGCGGATGCGCCGCACGTCGGCGCACACGCTTTGGGCCTGATCGCCGATGGTCAGCCAGTCGATGAAATCGCCCTCCGTCGATCCCGGTCCAGGCCCGGCGTCCTTCCAGCCGTCCTTGTCGATGCTGGCGGTCTTGAGACTGCTGTGCAGCAGATCGCGCATGATCTGATCGGAGAAGGTCTCCATGCCGCAGTCCGTATGATGGATGACGAACCATTCGCGGGTTCCCAGCAGCTTGTAGGAGATGACCAGGGAACGGATGGCGTCGTCGCTGGCGCGGCCGCCGGCGTTGCGGATGACATGGGCGTCCCCTTCGGCCAGGCCGGCGAACTTCGACGGCTGCAGGCGCGCGTCCATGCACGTCAGCACCGCGAAGCGCCGCGCCGGGGGCATCGGCAGTTTTCCCTTCTCCCCGAAGCTCGCGGCATAGGCCGCATTCGCGGCCAGCACTTCCTCGACAATCTTGCTCATTGGTCTCTCCTCCTCGTTGGTTGGTCGTTTTGTTCACGGGAGCCGGCCCTGCGGCTCCCATAGTCATGTTAGCCGGACTGGAGGCGAATGAAAGCGGGGCGCGCGCCGGGAGCGGGGTCGTAAGGGCGCCTATTTCGGCGCCGCCGCGGGCGGCAGCAGCACCCACATCTGTCCCTTCTGTCGCATCTTGCCGGCCTTGGCGCCGGCTTCGGCACCGAAGCCCCAGAAGAAATCGGCGCGCACCGCCCCGCGAATGGCGCCACCCGTGTCCTGGGCCACCATCAGGCGGTTGAGCGGACGCTGCGAAAGGGGATGGGTGGTGCCGAGATACACCGGCGCACCCAGGGGGACGACTGTCGCGTCGACCGCGATGCTGCGCTCCGGAGTCAGGGGCACGCCGAGGGCGCCGAGCGGGCCGCCGTCCCCTTTGGGCAGTTCCCGGAAGAATACATAGCTGGGGTTGGCGTTCAGCAGTTCGGTCAGGCGTCGCGGATTGCGATTTCGCCCATGCCCGGATGCCCTCCATCGACGTCTGTTCCAGTCGCAGTTCGCCCTGGTCGACCAGCCAGCGCCCGATCGAACTGATAGGGATGACCATTCTGGTCCGCGTAGCCGACGCGGGCACGGGAGCCGTCCTCCAGTTCGATGCGTCCCGAACCCTGCACCTGCAGGAAGAACAGTTCCACCGCATCCGTCACCCAGAACAGCGCCTTGCCGGCCAATTGATCTTCCCGCTGCGACAACTCGGAGCGGGAGTAATAGGGGACGACCCTGCGCCCGTCGAGCCGCCCGCGCAACCGCAGGCTCTTCAGATCGGGCTGCAGGTCGCCCAGATCGATCACCAGCAGATCATCCGGCACGCCAAAGACGGCGTAGGGGAACGTGGCGCTGCGGCTGCGGCTGCCTTTGAGCAGCGGCTCGTAGTAGCCGGTGATCAGGCCCTCGCGGCTGCCGTCCGCATTCACCGCCTGGTAGGGTTCGAGCCGTGCTTCGAAGAAGGCGCGTACGGCCTCGCTGTCGGGCGCGGCAAGCGTGCGGGCTTCGCCGCAGATGCCGCGCACCAGGCCGGCTTGGCGGCGAGGTCCTTGCAGGACTCGAGGAAGGCCGCGAAGGCCGGCGCCAGATCGTCGTCGCGCCAGCCGGGAAGATCCTCCCAGCGCGCCGGCTGCAGCGGCTTGGCGGGCGGCTCCACTGGAGGCACGGCCGGGCACACCGGGCAGGGCGTACAGGGGCACAGGGCGCTGGTGGCGGACCGGCTGCGGTCTGCGGCGGCGGCCGTGTGGCGCAGCCGCCGAGGAGCAGGGCGAGCAGCGCCGCCGCGGCGAAAGTGCGGGCGAATTGGCGCAGGTCCGTCGAATTCGCTACAGTGCCGGTTTTCATTCGGCGCGAGTATAACGCGCCCCTTCATCCGAGCCATGTGGGTGATCTATCTCGAAGCCGGCGTCGCCCTGCTTCTGGCCTGCTGCTGATCGTGTGGTGGACCTGGCCGCGCAAGGACAAGTCGGCGGAGCACGAAGGATGAGTGACGTGGAGCGCCTGGTCGGCCGCGCCGAAGCCCTGATTTCCCGACTCGAAGCACTGCTGCCGCCTGCCGGCGGCTGCGCCGGACTGGAACGGCGGCGGTCGCCTTCCGCTGGCGCAAGTCCAACGGCCGCGGCTTGCTCCATCCGATCCGGCATCTGCACGAGATCCGCCTCGCCGACCTGCGCGACGTGGACCAGCAGAAGCGGCGCATCGAGGACAACACCCGCCAGTTCGTCGCCGGCCGCAGCGCCAACAACGTGCTGCTCACCGGCGCCCGCGGCACCGGCAAGTCCTCGCTGATCAAGGCGCTGCTCAACCAGTACGCGAAGAAGGGGCTGCGGCTGATCGAGGTCGACAAGGGCGATCTCATCGATCTGCCCGACATCGTCGATCTGGTCGCGGGACGGCCCGAGCGCTTCATCGTGTTCTGCGACGATCTGTCCTTCGAATCCGGCGAACCCGGCTACAAGGCGCTGAAAAGCGTGCTCGACGGCTCGGTCGCCGCCGTTCCGGACAACGTGCTGATCTACGCCACCTCGAACCGCCGCCACCTGATGCCGGAGTACCACGACGAGAATCTCGAAGACGCGCGCACGTGGACGGCGAGATCCATCCGGGCGAGGCGACGGAGGAAAAGATCTCGCTCTCGGAGCGCTTCGGCCTCTGGCTCTCCTTCTACCCGTTCGACCAGGACGCCTACGTCGATATCGTCAATCACTGGCTGAAGACCTTCGGCGTGCCGGCCGACCGCATCGACGGAGCCCGCCCGACGCCCTGCAATGGGCGCTGCTGCGCGGCTCCCGCAGCGGCCGCGTCGCCTGGCAGTTCGCCAGGGACTGGGCCGGACGGTTCGCCGCCGAAGAAGACTGAAAACCGCACACGACGCAGAGTTCGCAGAGAAAATCGTGAGGACGCAACGAGCTGCAGGTCAGGGCGTGCCCATCCGGCGGGTGAGCGTCAGATTCCTCACGCCGCGTTCTCTGCGCCTCTGCGATCTCTGCGTTGCAGGCGGTCAGCTGTTTTCTCCAGGATGAAAAGATCGTCGACGTCGCCGCCGCGGTCATCACCCGGCCCGACGGCACTTTCCTGCTCGGCCAGCGCGCGCCCGACACCTTCTACCCCGGATACTGGGAATTCCCCGGCGGCAAGGTCGAGCCGGGCGAGACGCCGCATGCGGCCCTCGTGCGCGAACTGCACGAGGAATTGGGCATCGAGGTAGTGCGCGCCTATCCGTGGATCGTGCGCCAGCATGTCTATGAGCACGCCCACGTCCGCCTGCATTTCTTCCGCGTGCTGGAGTGGCGGGGCGAGGTGCGCGATCACATCCATGCCGCCCTCACCTGGCAGAGCATCGATGCGCCGATGGTCGCTCCCATGCTGCCGGCCAACGGACCGGTGCTGCGCGCGCTGGCGCTGCCCCGGCTGTATGCCATCACCCATGCCGGCAGCATCGGCGTGGAGCCGCAACTGGCGCGCATCGACGCCGCCCTGCAGGCGGACGTGCGCCTGATCCAGGTGCGCGAGCCCGACCTCGACGCCCGCTGCGCACGCACGCTTCGCGCAGCGAGTGGTCGCCCTGGCGCGCCGCGCCGGCGCGGCGGTGCTGATCAACGGCGACCGCGACCTGGCGCGACAGGTCGGCGCCGACGGCATCCACCTGAAGAGCCGGCAACTGATGCAGACCGGCAAGCGCCCGGCATTTCCGGTCGTCGCCGCGTCCTGCCACAACGCCGCCGAATTGGCCCGCGCGGCCGAACTGGAACTGGATTTCGCGGTGCTCGGTACGGTCGCTCCGACGGCGAGTCATCCCCATCAGCCGGGACTGGGATGGGATTCCTTCGCCCGGCTGGTACGCGACTGTCCGCTCCCGGTCTATGCCATCGGCGGCATGACCCGGGCGGACATGGAACCGGCTTGGCGCCATGGCGCCCAGGGCATCGCGGCGATACGCGGAGCGTGGGAGGCCTAGCCCAGGCTCAGCGCTCGCCGTCGGCAGCGCGCTGACCTTGCCCTTCGGACACCTCCGCATCGGAATCCGCAGCGGACTTCGCTTCCGGTACGCGATATTCCTCCGCCGCCCATGCGCCCAGATCGATCTGCCGGCAGCGTTCGGAACAGAACGGGCGGAACGCGCTCTGTTCGACCCAGGGCACCGGCTTGCCGCAGGTCGGGCAGTTCACGATGCGAGGCTGCCTGGTCTGACCCATGGCCCGGCGCTACAGGTCGGAAGGCAAGGCTGACGATTGTCGAGAACCCAGCATTCTGGCGGATCTTCGAATCCGGGATGTTCGCTGACTACGCACGTAGCAACTCGGCATGTCCATGCCGGACTTTTTCGCAAGTCCCAACGATATCACGCTCATTGCAGGGGCGCACTGGTTCGAATGCCCGAGCGGAGGCCACTTCAGGAAATCGCTACCTGACGTCTTGCGTCAGCGGGTTCCGGATGCCTTGTCCCGCAACCCACTATAGTCGCCGTTCGAGGATTCCGGGGTCGAATGGCAGATAGTACGGTAATGCTGTCACCCGGGCCGGGAAGCTGGCTTTTTGCCCTTCGGCTTTTTCATGGTCTTTGAGAAATCAATAGGTACTCAGAACATCCGCTCTTACACAATGCTCCGCCGGCGCGAGCCGAAACCGTGTCTGCCCGCAGATGTTCGTGACCCGGCTTTCACCACGTATACTCAGGATGCCGCAGCAGTACACGCGCGCGGTCGGACGCACGGGATGATCCGTTCGGACGGCTAGTCTGGAAAGGCTGCAAGGTACGCAGCGCACGGCTTGTCAGGAGGAAGAGAATTCCATTGCGGTTTGCGGAACAAACAAGCTGGCGTGAGCAGTGTGAAGCGCTCGGCTCGAACCTATGCGACGGCGGGTACGCGACTGTCGAATCCACTCTTGCGGGACTGTGATCTTCAATCCGCACTCCCTGATCTTCGCCTTGACGGTGGCGTTGGTGGGATGCGCCGTTTCCGATCGCGCGCCCGATCGGACTCCGCCGGTACAGATTCCGCCGGTTCAGATCTCGGAGATTACCTGGTGGCAGGTCGATAGCGACATCAACGCCGCGTCGCTAGCCGCGACAGGACTGGCGAAGGACTACGCACGCGGCTCCATGGAAAGCTGGCGGAGCCGCATCCACCAGCGCACCGAGGCGGACTTCATTCCGTGGTTCACCGGCTACTGGACCCAGCAATGGCTGGTTATCAAGATGGCCTGGTACAAGCTCAGTGCCGGCGAAGGCACGGATCTGACCGTAGAACGACTCGCCGCCTATCTGCAAGAGCAATACTACGATCGCGTACTGAACCCGGTCGCCAGGGAGATCGATCCCGACTTGGTCAGGGGGCAAGCGACGAAGCGCTACGTCCAGTTCCTCGGCGAGCAACTCCAGGGAATCCCGCGGCGCTACGGCGTGCCTCCAGATCAATTCGACCGGCGGCTCAAGGACATTCCCGCGATTGCGCTGGCGCCTCCGCCGGCCCACGGCGCATCGCTCTACCAGATTGTCCACGCCGAGCCGATCGCCGGGCTGCCCGCCTATGGGGCGCTGATCGCTCAGATCCGCAAGGACGCGGGTGGTGCAGGAGCCGGTGCAACGGACTCGCGGATATCGCCAGTGGCGAAACGGGCCAGCGAAAAACTGGCGGCCAAGCTCGCCACCAGTGGCGGCGCAAGCGCTGCCGCGATAGCGCTCGGTGGCGTCGCAGGCGCCATGATTTCCCTGGCGGCGGCCGGATTCGGCGCCATCGCGCACGAGAATGACAGGCCGGAAATGGAAGCGCAGCTTCGGGAAAACCTGAACGCCGCGGTGGACGACATGTGGTTCAGTCTGATGGAGGATCGCACCACAGGGGTAATGGCAGGCGTGTATCACATATCCGGGCAGATCGAAGGAAGTCTCGCCAAGATCCTTACGCAACCGGTCACGGTTGAACCGGTGCCGCGGGAAGTCCCGCTGTCAGGCGAGGAACCTCTCGAAAACGAAAAAAGCGACGACGAAACCCCGGCCGAGCATGGGTACGCGGAAGATTAGCCCGATACGGCCGCTGGCAGTCATTGGTCCCCGCACCCGGGACGGGATGGGAATCGCCGCGAGGTCAATCGACAGTCCTGACCGAACGCCGGCTTCGCGGTCGATGCCGGACGGCAGGAGACTGACTTACAGGTTACAGAAAGTCAGTTCGAACGGCACGTCCACCTCGGACTTGGCGCGGACGCAGGTCGCCGTCGGGCGAGGTGAAGCGGATGTTCAGCGCATACTTGTTGGCGCTGATCTCGGGAATGATAGGGCTCGTCCGGATCGAGGCGCAGGCGCACCAGTTGCGCCGCGCGCCCCGACCATCATCTGCGTAAAGGTGCCGTGCACGGCGACCTGCTGCTCGCCGCCGGCCGCTGGCGCGCAACAGGCGCAGCACGATGGTCAGGCCGTCGCGGATCGGCAGCATCGGCGCGATCCAGCCGGCGAGCTCCTGCTGCCGCGTCGCCGGCGTCGCGATTCAGCCAGTAGTGATAGGACGGCACGTCGAACTCGCAGACGCCGCCGGGAATGCCGCGCGGCTCTTGATGCTCATCAGCCATTCGTTCTCGCGCAGGTACTGGCCGATCTTGCCCGCCATCGCCGAGCAGCGCGGCACTGGCCTGCTCGATCTCGTAGAGCGCGCCGGACAGCGCTTCTTCGGAAATCTCGGGATTGTTGCGAAACGACAGCAGCATCTGGCGCTGGCGCTCCAGTTCCTGCACCAGGTCGACCTTGAGATCGGCGCGGCCGGCGACGTCGAGGATCTCGAACAGGGTGACCAGCGCGACGTGATGTTCCTGCGCACCCTCGCCGCGCAGGAAATGACCGGTCTTGTCGAACAGATCCTCGAGACGCAACAGCGTGCGGATGCGCTCGTTGAGAGGATATTCGTAGGTGATCACGCCGCCGGCCCGGCACTGTTTTGGGGCAATTCTGACCGAATCCTGCGCAAATAACAACTGAACGTCCGTGAACTGGCATCAGGCGGTGCCGGCGTGCAGTCGCAGATAGCGTTCATGCGGACGAACCTGCCTCGCGCAGCTGAGCGAGGTCGCCTGTCGTTGCCGATGACGTCGTCGGCAGGCCTGCAGGCGCTGCGTCGCGGCTGGCCTGCGTCGCCATGATGGCGCGCACCTGCTCGGCCGGTCAGGCCGCTGCGCGCCATGATGCGGCTGACCTGCGATTGTCCTCGTCGCAGTCGACCACCAGCACGCGGTCCAGCCGACCGCGATAGTAACCGGACTCGACCAGCAGCGGCACGACCAGGACGACGTAGGGTGCGGTCGATCGCCGGCAACGCACGTCGGCCTCGATCGCGGATCAGCGGATGCAGGATCGCTTCCGAGGCGCTGCTTCGCCGCCGGGTCGGCGAAAACGCCAGCCGGCGCATCGCGGCCCGGTCGAGCGACCCGTCCGGCGCGATCATCGTCCTTGCCGAAGGCGCGAGCGGATCGGCTCGATCGCCGCCCCGCCGGGCGCCGTCAGTTCATGGGCGATGGCGTCGGTGTCGACGACCGCACGCACCCAGCTCGGCGAACAGGTCGCTGCGGCGCTCTTGCCGCTGCCGATGCCGCCGGTCAGGCCGACCACATATCGCATGATGGGTTACCGTGCCGTTTCGCACTGCTGCGCTTCGAGGCCGGGAAACGCCGACTCGACATCGGCCAGCGAGCGCGTCGACATCCGCCGACGCGCCGCGAAGTTCGAGCGACACCCGCCCGGTCGGGCTTTCGCGTGCCGCGATGCGCGCTTCGGATGACGCCTTTGGCCCTGCAGCTTGTCGCGCAGATCGAGGGCCATGCGCTCGGTCTTGAACAGGCCCAGGGAAACCGCGAGCTGGTTCGGCCCTGCTTTCTGCTCGATGAAATAGTCGCTGATGCCGGCGGCCTTCAGCTCGGCGATGCGGCTTGTCCAGTTCCTGCCGGCTCGGCTGCGGCGCAATATACACCCAGTAGGAACTGGGCTCCTCCAACGATTTCTGCACCGCCTCGACCTGCCCGCGGCCGGGATGCGCGCCATGTCGGCGATGCGGCCCGCCCGCTCCCGCGGCAGCGAGGCGAAGCGGCGACAGGCCGACGCCTCCGATGCCTCCGGCCGAACTCGATTCTCGGCTGCGACCCGGATCCCGGCCTGTCTCCGCCGCCAGTCGGTGGACTCCGCGGCCGGCGGCAGCGCGTCGCCGACCCGCCCTGAACGATGCGGATGCGTCTCCGGCTTGAGCTGGTTGCGTCAGCCGTTCCGGCTCGCCGGAGCCGGAACCGCCGAACAGATACCCCTGCCCGCCGCGAACAGCAGCAGATTCGCCACCACCAGCAGGAGGACCAGGGAGCGCAGTATCCTCATGCATCACGGAACTTCGGTCAGCCCTCGCGTGTACCGAACATTCACGCCGCACCTTCGGCAGATGCTCGAGCGCCGCGTGGATTGCCTCGTCCGGATACTCGTAGTCCTCCAGTTCGCCGCTGAAGTAGCGGTCGTAGGACGCCATGTCGAAGTGGCCGTGGCCGGACAGGTTGAAGAACAGGGTCTTCGGCTCGCCGCGTCTCCTTGCAGCGCAGCGCCTCGTCGATGCAGGCGCGGATGCCGTGGCTGGACTCCGGCGCCGGGATGATGCCCTCGGCGCGCGCGAACTGACGCCGGCCTCGAAGGTCGCCAGTTGCGGCACCGCCACCGCCTCGATCAGCTCCTCCTTCAGCAGCTGCGAGACCAGCGGCGAATCGCCGTGGTAGCGCAGGCCGCCGGCGTGGATGCCCGGCGGCACGAAGTCGTGGCCCAGCGTGTACATCTGCATCAGCGGCGTGTAGCCGGAGGCGTCGCCGATAGTCGTAGGCGTAGTCGCCCTTGGTCAGCGTCGGGCAGGACGTCGGCTCGACCGCCACCAGCCGCACCTTGCTTGGCCGGCCGCCTTGTCGGCGAGGAAGGGGAAGGCGATGCCGGCGAAGTTGGAGCCGCCGCCGCAGGAGGCGAAGATCATGTCCGGGTACTCGCCGATCTTGGCGAACTGCTTCTTGGCTTCCAGGCCGATGACGGTCTGGTGCAGCAGACGTGGTTGAGCACGGAGCCGAGCGCGTAGTTGGTATCGGCGCGGGAGGCGGCTTCCTCCACCGCTTCGGAAATGGCGATGCCGAGCGAACCGGGACTGTTCGGGTCCTTGGCCAGCGCATCGCGCCCGGCCTGGGTCATGGTCGGTCGGGCTGGCGAAGACCTCGGCGCCCCAGGTCTGCATCATCGAGCGGCGGAACGGCTTCTGCTCGTAGCTCACCTTGACCATGTACACCCGCACCGCCAGGCCGAACATCTGGCCGGCGAAGGCCATGGACGAGCCCCACTGGCCGGCGCCGGTCTCGGTGGCAAGGCGCTTGATGCCGGCCTGCTTGTTGTAGTAGGCCTGCGGCACGGCGGTATTCGGCTTGTGCGAGCCGGCCGGCGAAACGCCCTCGTACTTGTAGTAGATCTTGGCCGGCGTGCCGAGCATCTGCTCCAGGCGCTCGGCGCGGCACAGCGGCGACGGACGCCACAGGCGATAGATGCTCGCGCACTTCGTCGGGAATGGCGATCCAGCGCTCGGCCGACATCTCCTGCTCGAGAATGCGCCTCGGGAAAGATCGCCAGCATCTTCTCCGGCGCGACCGGCTTGCCGTCCGGCCCCAGCGGCGGCGCCGGCGGATTGGGCATGTCGGCGACGACGTTGTACCAGTGGGTCGGAATCTCGGATTCGTCGAGCAGGACGCGAATCTGGCTCATGGCTGGCTCCTTGTTGCGGGCGGAGAAAAAGGCGATACGTTACCGCAAAATCACGCGGCCGGGCGCGGCGTCGCGGACACGCTTCCGCGCTGCACGTCGCGCGCGCAGCTGCGCGCGGCCGGAACGCGTCGACTGCAGCGCACGCTAGGCGGTCTCCGGCAGCCAGGCCGGTTGTCCTGGCTGAAGTTGCAGACGTAGAGGTCGAGCGTGACGCGCGCCGTTCGGGCCAGGTGTGCACCGCCAGATGGGACTCCGCCAGCACCACCGCGCCGGTGGCACCGGCCGGCCGCTGCGGCGTCCCGAAATCGTGGAAAACCTGCGCCACCACCGTCAGGCCGGCGCCGGCGCAGGCAGCCAGCGCAAACGCGGCGCAGCGCCGCCACGTCTGCAGCAGCGCGGCTTCGCAGCGGCACTCATAAAGCTCGGCGAGGATGTGCAGTCCGTCCATTCCAGTTGCGTCCGGCCTTCGCCGGCAGCTTACCCGACGCGAGGAGGAGAAGGGACGCCGAGATGCTGCAGGGCGCGCTCGGCGGCGAGCACACCGCGGTAGTTCGCCTCCTCGAACAGCGACATCGCCGCTGACGTCGGCATGGGCGAACTGGAGCCGGCCCGCGCCCTGACTCAAGCGCTGCCGCGTTTCATGCCAAATCGCGCCCGGCAGCGGGCGCACCATGGCGTGGCGCGTGGCGGAAGACGTCGAGCGCGGTCGTCAGCCGGCGCGGATGCCGGGATGCGGCCGCTCCAGCTCGCCAGGATGCGCGCCGCCCACGCTTCGCGCGGCGGTGGCCAGCAGTTGCTCGCGCGCCTGCTGCGGCGTCCGCTCCGACAGCGCGTAGTAGTAGGTGAGGACGGTCGGGCCGGGACGCATGCGGATCTGCTGGTGGGTCGCCACCACGTAGCCGAGCGCCGGCGCTGTCGTAGAGCACGTTGTCCCAGGACAGCGGCGCGCCGGCGCGCTCCGCCGGCGGTTCCGTCAGCGTCAGATTGGCGACCAGCCACGGCGCGTATTCACAGCCGCGCGCCGCCGCGATCAGGGCGTGCGGCAGCCCTCCGCAGACGTAGCGGCAGCAGGAACAGCGGGGCCGCCCAGATCGCCTGCTCGCGCGACGAAGCGCAGCTGCGCGCCTCGGCCGGCAGGCTAGACATCGACCTCCACCGCTGCGTCCGTTGTCGCGCAATGCGGCAGACCAGGGCGTCGGTGCGCAGCCGTCGCTTGCAAGCGCTGCGTCGAGACGGCGCACGATCCAGCCGTTGCCCTCGGGCGCGGTCAGCACGGTGTCGGCCGCGGCATGCTCGCCTCGCCGTCGCGGCAGGCGAAGTAGTGGAGGCCGGCCCAGGCCGAGGTCTGCGCGTAGTCCGTGCCGTAGTCGTCGCGGCAGGCGTAATTCACGTACCAGTGCAGCGGCGGCGACGTCCAGTCCCTGCGCCAGCAGCCAGTCGCGCATGGTGACGCCGGTCGAGTGCCAGCAGATCCGGATCGCGCGACGACAGGTCCAGCGGCAGGGCGAACGCCTTGCGCCCGTGCGCGTCGCGGCCGCGCCTGAAGCCGGCGATCAGATCGTGGAAGCGGGCGTACTGATCGCGTTCGCTGCGCGTCACGCCGATGTGCGGCAGCAGGCCCTCCTGCCACAGGCCGTTGCGATAGAGCCGCTCCTGCGGCGCGTGGCACAGGATAGCGCTCGTCATAGCGCGGGCGCGCGGCGAGCGGGTCGCCCTGCAGCACGTCGAACTCGGCCAGCAGTCTCGCGCACCGCACGCGACTCGCGGTCGGCAGCGGCAGGTAATGGGCGCCCCAGGGATAGGCCGATACGGCGTTCTCGCCGTAGCGCGAATTGCCGCCCGCCTCGGGCTCCAGTTCCACGATGAGGAAATCATCGAAGCCCGCGCGCTCGCAGCTTCCAGCCTGCCGACAGGCCGCCGATGCCGGCGCCGACGATGACGACGGGAATGTGCTGCACGGCGGACGGCGCAGCAAAGCGTCCTGCGCGCAGCAGATGGCCGACGGCGAGGGACGTGCCGAGCAGATCCCCGGGCGGCAGCGTGGAAACCGTCGCCTCGGGCTCGGCGCAGCCGGCCAGCGCGCCGGTAAGGCAGGAAAGCACGAAACCGCGTCGGTTCATTGCGGGTCTTCGCTTCAGGGCGACGCCCTGCGGGGTGTAGTAACATGCGGCAGCGCCGCATGATACCCCCCGGCGCAGCGTCCTGCAGGTCGCAGCATCCCATGCTCTTCGCGAGTTCGCCGCAGGCGTGCAAATCCACAGGAGACCAACCATGAATATCAGATTGATCATCGTCGCCCTCTGCGCCCTGGTCGCGGCCGGCGGCTGCGCCGAAATGACCCCAACCCAAAAGGGCACCGCCACCGGCGCCGGCATCGGCGCTGCGGCAGGAGCCGTCATCGGCGGCGTCACCGGCCCCGGCGGCGGCAGCCGCGCCGCCGCAGGCGCCGCCATCGGTGCCGTCGCCGGAGGCGTCATCGGCAACATCTGGTCGAGCAAGATGGAGGAGCAGAAGCGGCAGATGGAGCAGGCGACCCAGGGCACCGGCGTCCAGGTCAGCCAGACGGCCGACAACCGGCTCAAGCTCGACATCCCGAGCGACATCTCCTTCGACACCAACCGCGCCGACATCAAGCCCGACTTCCGTCCGGTGCTGGACAAGTTCGCGCAAGGCTTGGCGGACAACCGGGCCACCAACGTCACCATCATCGGCCACACCGACAGCACCGGCAGCGACGCCATCAACAACCCGCTGTCCCTGTCCCGCGCCAGCAATACGCGCGACTACCTGGTGACGCGCGGCGTGGCGGCCAACCGTTTCGGCGTCGAGGGGCGCGGTTCGCGCGAGCCGGTCGCCAGCAACGACACCACCGAGGGCAGGGCCAGGAATCGCCGGGTCGAGATCTTCGTCGCCGAACCGCAAGCACCCGCACCGCAGCCTGCGCCGCAAAAGTAGTCCGAATCGGGCCCGCGAACCCGGGCGTTCTGCGCCTGCCCGGGTTCCGGCGCCGCCCGGCTCGCGGGCGATCGCGCCTCAGCGGATCGCCCTGCCCCATTCGTGCTCGAAGGTGCGCACCAGCGACTGGTTGTTGAGGCGGTTCACCTCGCCCTCGACGCGCGCCATGTCCTTGGGGAACTGGAACAGCGCCGGGGTGATTTCGGCAGTCAGGAAGCGCAGTTCCACGTCATACGCGGTCGGGCGGCTGATAGGGCTTGCGGCCGGCGAGGATGAAGCCCCATTCGCCGAAGGACGGCACCAGCGCGTGATAGGGCGCGACCGCGAAGCCGACGTCCTCCAGCGTCGCGACGATGGACCAGAACGAGCGCCGGGCGTACAGCGGCGAAGTCGCCTGGACCACGACAGCGCCCGTCGGCCGACAGGTGTTTCTCCAGCAGGCGGTAGAAGGCCGTGGAGTAGAGCTTGCCCAGCGCGAAGTTGGACGGGATCGGGGAAATCCACGACGACGAAATCGAACAGCTTCGTCGGTTCGCTTCCAGCCATTGCGCGGCGTCGGCATTGACGACGCTGCACCTTGGGCGAATGCAGCGCATCGCCGTTGAGTTTGCGCAGCATGGGCGCCGACGAAAACAGCTTGGTCATCTCCGGGATCGAGGTCCACCAGCGTCACCGATTCGACCTGCGGATACTTGAGAATCTCGCGCAGCGCCAGGCCGTCGCCGCCGCCCAGCACCAGCACGCGCCGCGCGCCGCGAGTCCTGCAGGCCCGGATGCACCAGCGCCTCGTGGTAGCGGTATTCGTCGTGCGGAGCTGAACTGCAGGTTGCCGTTCAGGAACAGGCGCAGATCGTCCTTCCAGCGCGTGATGACGATGCGCTGGTAAGGGCGAGGATTCGGGCGTACACGATCTCGTCGGCATAGAGGTGGGCCTCGGCGAAGCTACGTCAGCTGCGCCGGCAGACAGCGAAGCCGGCGGCCAGCACGCCAGCACCGCCGCGCCCTGCACCGCCAGGCTGCGCCGCGCGTCAGTTGCGCGCGGAACAGCCACAGCGCCCACAGCGCCACCAGCCGCGTTGAGCAGGCCGAACAGCAGCGCCGTGCGCACCAGCCCGAGGTGCGGCGCCAGCAGCAGCGGAAACAGAATCGACACCGCCAGCGCACCGAGGTAGTCGAAGGTGAGCACCTGGGAAACGAGATCCTTGAAGGCCAGCTCGCTGCTTGAGGATGCGCATCACCAGCGGAATCTCCAGCGCCCACCAGCACGCCGATCAGCAGCACCACCAGGTAGAGCGCCAGCTTGAACGGCGCCGCTGAGAAAGGCGAAGACCAGGAACAGCGCCGCCGCGGAAAAGCCGCCGAGCAGGCCGACCATCAGTTCGATCTGGATGAAGCGCGACACCAGATCGCGCACGCACGAAGCGCGACAGCCAGGAGCCGACGCCCATGGCGAACAGGTAGGCGCCGATGACGGTGGAGAACTGGGTGACCGAGTCGCCCAGCAGGTAGCTCGACAGCGCCCCGGCGATCAGCTCGTAGGCCAGCCCGCAGGAGGCGACGATGAAGACCGAGAACAGCAGCGCGTGGATCATCGCGCGGCAGCCTCGCCGGGTCGGCCAGGATACCGAGCCGGAAAGACCGGATTCGGCTAGCTGCGGTAGTCGGCCTATACCGCGTAATATACTGATAACCAATAAGTTTCACAAGTCACAAGTCTAATACTACTCACTCGAGTTACTCACTCACTGATTTCCGACCCCCAATTAGCCATCCCTAAGCATCTTGCGCCTCCGTTCCTCGAGGTCCAAAGCCTCGGCCTTGAGACGTTCGAAGGCTTCTTGATTGGACTCGCAGTGATAGTGATGATGTCGCATTCTCAGTTCCTCGGCATCCTTCTGCCGCTGGCTTGCCGACTTGGGTAACGATGCCAACATTTTCGCGCTCGCTGTGTATCACCAGATGAGCCACTCAGCTTGTTCTTGAAACGGTCCCGCCGCTTGATGCGCTTAATTGCTCAGCGCCTGCTTTCGGAATTGGTGAGTTGTCCGGCAAGGCGGAGATTCTATGAAGCAACCGCCGCAGGATCTCCTCGTCGCGCATATGCCGGGCGAAGCCGTCGATGAAGCCGTACTGGCTGCGGTACGCTCCCTCGGCCCCGACGTGTGTAGCAAGTCCGCTCATGCGGCAATGGCCGTACGGCGGACCTGTTCGATCACGGCCACGAGCTCGTCCACCTGCGCGGAACTGAAGAGCCCATCCGGCCCGTGCGGCGTCAGGTCGGTGAACGGGGACTCGTAGAGCATCGCCGCCTCCATCACGCCGTGCTCGGTCAGGTGGTTCACGATCAGGTTCACGAACTCGATCTGGTTGGCGCTGAGCGCCTTGCCGGCGAGAAACCCGGCCAAGGCCTCCTTGGCCGCCTCGCGATCCAGGCCGACCAGCGAGCGCACGAAGAGCCCGAGTCCCTGCGACTCCTCCGCGGCGCGCTGGATGTCCTCCGCGCCGCCGACGCCGCTCTCCGCCAGCATGCGCTCCAGCTCGGCGAGATCGGCCGCCGTCAGCGGCCTTGTTCATCCGCAGCTTGTGAATCGCGATGTGGTCCTGATGCGCGCGCAGGAACGCCTGCGCCTTGGCGCGGAACTTCGCGTAGTCGGTGCCCTGGCCGAAGCCGGGCAGCTCGACCGCCGTCTCGCCGCCCATCTCGTCCTCGAAGTCGGTGTAGATGGGCTTGCGCTTCTGCTTCTCGATGAGCTTGATCAGATCGCGCAGGCGCCGGCGCATGCCTTCGAGCATCGGGATGGTCACGTCCTGCCACCACTCGTCGGTCTGCACGTCCTGGATCAGCGCCATCTGGTCGCGCACCATCGGAATCGCGGACTTCTCCTCCAGCAGCCCGGCAAGCTCCTTGACCTGATCGCGCAGGCGCGCGAAGCCCGGCTCCGACCGCAGCATCGCGAGCTGGAGGTTCAGGATCAGCAGGTCGAAGCGCTTGGCCTCCTCGCTCTCCGGGTCGAGTTCCGACGGCAGGCCCGCGACCTCGTGCGACAGCTCCGAGAGCGCCTCCGGCGACAAGACAGCCCATGCCTCGGGCTTGGCGTACTTCTCGACGATGCGCCGCCGTCGGCCGCACGACGAAGTTGTCGAGGTTCATCGCCGCCACTCTCGCGCTGCAGCAGCTCGGCGAGCTGCGCGCCGCACCTCGTCGTTCGATTCCGGGTCGCCGTACGGCGGCGCCGCGGCTCCGTGACGACTTCGGCCGGCGTCGCTCGCCAGCTTCGCTGGTCCAGCTCGCCGATCAGCTCCAGCCGCGCGTTGAACAGCCGCTTGCCGAGCGACTCGCCCAGCGCGCCCTCGGTGGCCGGGATGTTCTGGCTGAAGTACTCCAGGTTCTGGCAGTAGTCGAAGACGTAGAAGAACTCCTTGTCCTTGCCCGGCCCGAACAGGTCCGGGCACAGGCGCGTGCCGCGGCCGAGCATCTGCCAGAACTTGGTCTTCGAGCGCACCAGCTTGAAGAAGACCAGGTTCACGACCTCCGGGATGTCGATCCCGGTGTCGAGCATGTCCACCGAGATGGCGATGTGCGGCGCCTTGTCCTTGGCCGAGAAGTTGTCGATCAGGCTCTGCGCGTACTCGGTCTTGAACGTGATGACGCGCGCGAACTCGCCCTTGTAGTGCGGGTAGTTGGCGTTGAAGCGCTCGGCGATGAACTCGGCGTGGTGCTGGTTCTTGGCGAAGAGGATGGTCTTGCCGAGCCGGTCGCCGCCGGCCACCGTCAGGCCCCGCGTCATCAGGTGCTCCAGCACCTTGTCCACCGTGTCCTTGTTGAACAGCCACTTGTTGACCGCCTCGGCCTCGACGCGATCGGGGACGCTGCCGTCCTCGTCCCACTCCAGCGCGTCCCACTGGTCCTTGTCCTCTTCGGACAGCTCGTCGTACTTGATCCCCTCGCGCTGGAACTTCAGCGGCACCGACACGGCCTTCGGCGGCACGAGGAAGCCGTCGCGCACCGCCTCGTCGAGCGAGTAGGCGTCGGTCGGCACGCCGTTCTCCAGGTCGAACAGGCTGTAGGTGTTGCGGTCCACCTCGTCCTTCGGCGTGGCCGTCAGCCCGACCAGCAGCGAATCGAAGTAGTCGAAGATGGCGCGGTACTTCTGGAACACCGAGCGGTGCGCCTCGTCGATGATCACCAGATCGAAGTGGCCGACGCCGAAGCGCCGCTGCCCGTCGCGCGTCTCGTCGATCAGCCCCATCATCGTCGGATAGGTGGAGACGAAGACGCGCCCCTCGGCGTCCTTCTCGGTCACCAGGTTCACCGGCGAGGCGTCGGGCAGGTGGCGCTTGAAGGCGTTCACCGCCTGATTCACCAGCGCCACGCGATCGGCGAGGAACAGCACGCGCTTGACCCAGTTGCAGCGCATCAGCAGATCGCACGAGCGCGATCACCGTGCGCGTCTTGCCGGCGCCGGTGGCCATCACCACCAGCGCCTTGCGGTCGTGGTCGCGCTCGAAGGCCTCGGCGATGCGCCGGATGCCGCGCGTCTGGTAGTAGCGCTCGACGATGGCGGGATTGATCTCGCCCGCCGCCAGCGGCTTGCGCGTACTGCGCCGCTGGATCGCAAGCTCCAGCTCCGCCTTCTTGTAGAAGCCCTGCACCGCGCGCGGCGGGTAGTGCGTGTCGTCCCAGAGCCAGTGCTCGTAGCCGTTGGAGTAGAAGATCAGCGGGCGCTGGCCGAACTGGCGCTCCAGGCAGTCCGCGTACAGCTTGGCCTGCTGCTGGCCGACGCGCGCATCGCGCCGCGTGCGCTTGGCCTCGACGAGCCCCAGCGGCTTGCCGTCGTCGCCCCAGAGCACGTAGTCGACGAAGCCCTTGCCCTCCTTGTTGGGCATGCCGGTGACTTCGAACTCGCGGTCGCGCGGCTGGTCGAGCGGCCAGCCGGCCTCCTTGAGCAGCAGGTCGATGAAGTAGTCGCGGGTCTCGGCCTCGGAGTAGTCGTGCGTGTCCGGCTGCGCCGCTGCCGCCTGCTTCGCCGCCGCCACCTCGGCGCGCAGGCGCTTCAGCTCCTCGTCGAGCGTGGTCTTGTCGGCCAGCAAGGCGGCGAGCTTCTCGTCGCGCTCGCGCAGGCCCGCTTCGAGCTGCTGCAGCTGCTCGGCGGTCTGCCCGCGCACCGGTGTCGCCTTCGGCAACGCGCTCGCGTCGAAGGCCAGGCCCGGCGCCGGCCGCGCCGCGCGGCCGTAGGTGCGGGCGAGCCAGTACGTCACATGGAACAGCTCGCGCACCGCGACCATCGCGTCGTCGAGCGGAATCGCGCGATGCCCGTGCACGGCGCGGTTGCCCAGCGTGTTGATGACCCGCGCCTTGCTGAACACCGCCTCGCCTGCGGCCTCCTTGAAGCTGGGCTCGTGGATCAGCGCCGACAGGTTGTCCTGGTACGGCAGCTTCAGCGTGGCGTCGTGCTTGTAGGCCCACGCCACCGCCAGCTCGAGCGCGCGCCGGGCGTAGAAGCAGGCCGTGCGCGGGTCGGCGTGCACAGCGCCTTCTGCCCGGGCTGCCGCGTCGAACACAGCCGGCCACTCGCGCTGGAGGAAGGCGAACTGGCTCATGCCTGGGCCCCCCTTCTTGGCGGAGGCCCTTGTTTGCAGCGGCATCTGCTTCCGGATTGCAACCAGCGACCCTTCAGTTGCAATCGCGCCGCCAAGAACGATGGCTACAGATCAATCGCTTAGATGAGCTAGGCCAAACGGCTTATTGTTGACCTCATGACAACAGCTCCCCAAGGTTTCAATTCGCCGCGCCCGCGCCGGGGAACCAGCGAGCCGCCTTGGTGGCCCCGACGCTGTGGACCAACCGCTCCTTGCGCAACTCCCGCAGCAGCACCTGAATCTGGCTCCGCCCGAGCGCCGGCAGGACTTGGCGGAACTCCTCCATCTTGCGCGCCTGTTCGCTGCGTTGTCCTGGATATGCTGCAGCAGCAGCGCCTTGTTCGTTCCTCGATCGAGTCCCTTCCTGCGTGTGTAGACACCTTTGCTGCCCAGCGCGGCGTAGAGGCTTGCGCGTCAGCATGTATCGCGTGCCCCGCCCGCGCCCGATCGACTCCACCGCACCAGCGGCGATCAACCCTGGCAAACACGCCTTGAGATGGTCGGGCAGAGCCTGCTCGCGCCGCAGATAGTCGAGCGCGAGGAAGTCGTAGGTCGAGAACGACTTGAGCTTCTCCTCGCCCAGCCGCTCGATGAAGCGCACGAACGCCGGGCTGGCGATCGCGCCGTGCAGGGTCAGGCGGACTTCGTGGCCTGACGTACCCGCGAAGCTGGGCAGCGCCTTACCCTGCCGGATCGCGCTTTCGAACATCAGGTTCATGCCCTGGCCCGAGCGTTCGATCAGCCCGCACTTCGCCAGCGCCTCGGCCAGCCGCCGATTGCGCGGGTTCTGCTGGTCGAGGATGTTCGCCGGGGTGATCCCCGTTGGCAGGCCGCCGGGGCTCACCACCTCCAGCCGCTGGGCGTACTGTCGCACGAACACCGAACCGCCAAGCCGATAGTCCCGATGCGCCACGGCATTGAGCAGCGCTTCGCGCACCGACACCTCATCGAAGGTGGGCAGTTCGATGCGGAACAATCCGTCCTGATAGCTCTGCCGGTCGTTACGCAGATTGATCTTGTTCCAGATTGCGTCGTGCCAGAGGAAGAACCCCTCCCGGTACTCCTCGCGGTCTGCCGCGGGGCCGGACGCTTCGGAGGAGCGGTACTCGAACACCAGCTCCGCCTGGGCCAGCCAGCGCCCCAGCGCCGCGCGCGTGCCGCACAGGATCAGCGCCGCGTAGGTGATGTGCCCCTCCAGCAGCAGTTCGGCGTTGGCGAGCGTCTGCTCGTCGGTCCATCGTGTCTTGCGTTCGTCGCGCGTCCTGGCTGGCCCACCGGCCCCGAAACGCCGCGATCGCTTCCGGCGCCAAGTCGCTCATGGCACGCGCCAGGGCAGGTTTCCGCGGAGAAGTCCGGCCCCGTCTCGCCAAACATGGCCCGCAATTCCGCATCGCTCAGCGCCGTCAGTTCGTCACCCGCCCGCTTGAGATACCGCCCGTCGATCTGCCAGGCAGTACCCGGAAGCCGCGGCGGCACATGCACCACCAGCACCCGGCCGTCGGCAGTGCGCACCTCCTCGACCGGAATGCGATGCGACAGCCGGTCGTGCAGACCAGCTTCCGTGCGTCCCGGCTCGGCGAACGCCGCCGACCCGACAATGCGGCGCGGACGCCGGTCGGTCACGCCGAGAATGATCTTGCCGCCGCCCTCGTTGGCCAAGGCCACGCAGTACTCCACCAGCTTGTCGAAGTGATAGTTCTGCTTCGCCTCCTTGAATTCGAGGTGGATGCCTTCAGGCTCGGCAAGCCAGTGCTGGAGTTGTTCGGCGGTGGTCTGCATGACGCCTCCTCAGCCGCCGCGGTACACGACGTCAGCGTCGAGCTGCGCTGCGAGGTAAGGCGTGAAGCCCGCCAGCAGGATCGACATGGCCACCATGTCGCGCATGTCGACGGCGCGCAGCGCATTGGCGGGCGTGCCGCCGTGGCGGATGCCCGGGATAGTCCGAGGCGAAGCCGTAGAGGTCCTTCATCGCCTCCTTGAGCTTGTCGTGCGGCCAGGTGCCGACCTGGTTGCAGATGGCGCCGAGCGTCGGTGCCGGTCACCCCCGGAGCGGTTCGCCCGATGGCCTCCAGCAGGTTCACCTGCTTCTGGATGCAGGTCTTGATCCGCCCGTCGGAGCAATCGTGGCGCAGGTCGCGCACCGCGTTCTCGAACTCCTTCATCAGCGCATCGAGGTGCGCATCCTGACCGGTCAGCACGCGCAGATCGCGCACCAGGCTCGCGAACACGCCGGGCAGCGTCGGGCACAAGGTGCAGGGGCGGCGCAGGTCGTAGCGCAGGCTGAACTTGTCGATGAAGCCCGCGAGCAGGTTGAAGTAACGATTGGAGAGCTCGTCGCCGGCCAATTCGTCGAGCGCGGAGTGAGCCGCTTCGAAGAACGCCACGAGAGCGCGCTCGCCAGCGAATTCATTCGCGCCCGTCTTCTCGAACGCCTCGCGGCTCTGCACGGGGTTGTCGATGATGTCCGCCAGGGCCTCGACCGACGGCTGGCTCTTCAGCGCCGGGGCCAGCGCGCGGTACAGCTCGCAGAAGATGTCCTCGGGGACGCCTTCATGGTCGATCAGCGGCAGCCAGATCTCGCGCCAGGTCTCGGACCACACGCCGATGAACTCGCCGCGCATGGCTACAGCTCTCCCCGGAAGGCGCGGTGCTGGAGGGCAGGCGAAGAGCGCGTCGAGTTCAGCCAGCGATGCGCTGGTGGCCGATCTTCAGCGCTCTCGACTCGCAATGCGACGTTCGGCGAAGTCGTCGCTGCAAGTCCGGCGGCGGCGGCATCGGAACGATCTTCTCGAAGCCGATCCTTGCTCACCGATGCGCTTCATGCCACCAGTTGATCGGCTTGCTCGATCGAGGCGCTTGCCGACGTGAGCATGAGCACAAAAGAAGTCGGGTTTGCGTCTCTCTGGACGACAAGCGTTCATCTGTTGATTGAATGCGACTGGGCGATCAGCCATCGCGGCATTGCCAATGGAGCCAGGATTGCCCAGCGATGCACGTGACGAGATCGCCACCGCCGAGCAATCGTGCGCATGCCTTCCAGCTCGACAGCCGCCTCGGTATGCGCGCGTCGTCGTAGTAGCTCCCTGTGTCAGATGTGTCTGACGTTATCCACTCGATAGCATCGCCATAGTTGCTACGGTCCTCGCGAGGCGGTGTGTTGCCAGTCGTGACGGTCGCACGAGTCTCCCGACGCGCTTCTGAGGCCACCCCTTCGGATTCGTGGCGGGGTCGCCGAACATGTCGAGGAAGATGGATTGGGTGAGGGTGTCGAGTTGGGCGAGGGCGGCGCGGCGCTTGGCCCGCAGCGCGTCCGCCTTGTCCAGGATCTCCGCAATCCGCCGCTGCTCGGGGAGGGGTGGGAGCGGAATCTCTGAGTCTGCGAGCATGCGCTTGACGATGCTCGAGTCGTGCGCCGCCGACTCGGAGACCGTGCTCTGAACTGCAGCGTCGGAACGGATCGCCGACAAGGACAGTGCCGCACGATACGCCGGATGCAGCTCGGTCAGCTCGCGGACGGCGATCCATTCAGCCGGAAGCGATCGACTCGACGACGCCGGTCTGCCGATCGCAGCAAGCCACGACATCGCGCGAATGTGCGGCACGATCTGTCGAAGCAGTACGTCGCCCGGCTCGACGACAGCTTGCAGATCCGATCTCCGCGCCGGAACGACTTCGCGACTCACCGCGATCGTAAGCCGGAATGCTGCAGACGATCGACATCTCGTCCGGAACGTCGTCGGCGTCGACCGATCCCGACTCATGTCGCATGATCTCGCCGAGCGTCGATGGTCGGCGCAGCCGCTCATCTCAGCATCCCCTCCAACTCCTTCATCCCCCGCTGGATCTCCTCCTCCAGCTTCGCCAGCTCGGCGAGGATCTCCTTCGGCGCGCGGTGCTCGACCTCCTCGTGCACCACTTCCTTGTAGCGGTTGAGCGAGAGGTCGTAGCCCTGCGCGGCGATGTCGGCCTTGGGCACGCAGAAGCTCTGCGCGGTGCGCGGGCGTTCGCGCTCGGCGCCGTTGCGCTCGGCCCAGCGCGCCAGCACGTCGGGCAGGTTGTTCTTGGCGTGCTCGTCCGCGGTCGAGCGCGGTGCGCGGCACCGGGCCGAGCTTGTCCTCGGGCAGCAGCGGCGTGCGCTTGTCGTCGAGGCTCCAGCCGTCGGCCTCGACGTCGTAGAACCAGACGTGGTCGGTGCCGCCGGAGTTGGTCTTGGTGAAGAGCAGGATGGCGGTGGAGACGCCGGCGTAGGGCTTGAACACGCCGCCGGGCAGCGAGATCACGGCGTCGAGCTTCTGCTCCTCGACCAGCATGCGGCGCAGTTCCTTGTGCGCCTTGCTGGAGCCGAACAGCACGCCGTCGGGCACGATCACCGCGGCGCGGCCGCCGGGCTTCAGCAGGCGCAGGAAGAGCGCGAGGAAGAGCAGCTCGGTCTTCTTGGTCTTGACGATCTGCAGCAGGTCCTTGGCGGTGTTCTCGTAGTCGAGGCTGCCGGCGAAGGGCGGATTGGCCAGCACCAGCGTGTACTTCTCCTCGTCGCCGGCGTGGTCCTGGGCCAGCGAGTCGCGGTAGCGGATGTCGGGGTTCTCGACGCCGTGCAGCAGCATGTTCATGCTGCCGATGCGCAGCATGGTGTTGTCGAAGTCGAAGCCGTGGAACATGCGGTGGTGGAAGTGCTCGCGCAGCTTCGCGTCGTGCAGGATGTTCGGGTGGTGCTCGCGCAGGTACTCGCCGGCGGCGACCAGGAAGCCCGCAGTGCCGCAGGCCGGGTCGCAGATGACGTCGGTCGGCTGCGGCGCGGTCATCTCGACCATCAGCCGGATGATGTGGCGCGGCGTGCGGAACTGGCCGTTCTGCCCGGCGGTGGCGATCTTGCCGAGCATGTACTCGTAGAGGTCGCCCTTGGTGTCGCGGTCCTCCATCGGCACGTGCGTCGAGCAGGTCCACCACCTTGGCCAGCAGCGCCGGCGTGGGGATGGTGAAGCGCGCGTCCTTCATGTGGTGCGCGTAGGTGGAGTCGTCGCCGCCGAGCGTGCGCAGGAACGGGAAGACGTGCTCGCCGACGACGGTGTACATCTCGGCCGGCGCGAAGTGCTTGAAGCGCGACCAGCGCAGGTCGTCGTAGGGGCGGCCCTTGGGGTCGTTGCCCTCGGGGAAGACGCGCCGCTCCATCGGCTTCTTCGAGCCGGGCGGACTTGTTCTCCTCCAGCGTGTGCAGGTCGTCGAGCCGGCGCAGGAAGAGCAGGTAGGTGATCTGCTCGATCACCTCGAGCGGGTTGGAGATGCCGCCGGACCAGAAGGCGTTCCAGATCTGGTCGATCTGGCTCTTGATGTCGCCGGTGATCATGAGGCGACGCTCCCAATGGTTGTCTCGTTGAGCCTTGGGGAGTTGGCTGCGGGTGGTACGCCGCAGATCCAGGCCAGCGCTGCGTGCTTGGCCTCGAAGCCGAGGGGTGCGGCGGACGTGGCGGAATTGGGTTTCTGGTTCTTCGGGGCAGGCATAAGCGGGACCGGAACGCTGTTGTTTGCGGCAATTATGCGGCAAGCGCACCAAACTCGAGGAATCCCCGGCTCACCGGTCTGAGGGCCACAACGCGAAGCGCTTCAGGCCAGGGGGATTCCAAAGAGGTGAAGGGAAACGCAACATTCCCAATGGTGACGGGCGCGTGGTGGCGAACGTGGCGCGTATGGCGGCGCACCGTGGTACAGCTCGCCGCTGGTCGCAGCATGGAACCGATCAATCATCTTCCTCGGCCGGCCTGAGTCGCTATTCGCATGCCGCGTTCTCGACCGACCTGGTTCGCAACCCCAGATTCGGAATGGTGCGTGTACGTGAATTTCAGACGCTTCGAATGCGAATACCGCGTGACCGCCAGCACCATCTTGGTGTGTCCGAACTTGATCGGAGCAGAATCGTTTTCGCCATCGAGACGAATGCCGCGATTCGCATGGCGTGGCCGCCGGCACTGCAGGCCTCGTCAGTCGTGCCGGTAGAACGGGTCTCAGCCATGATTCGATCTCCATCGCAGATCGGGTTGTGGTCAGGGCCGGCGGATGCATCAACATCCGTTCGGCCCGCTTCCCGGCGATACTCGCGCCGGGGTCGGGTGAATCGTTACGCTACCCGCTGCTCCTTGCCCAGCATCAGATCGAGCAGGAATTCAGGTGCAAGGTCGGCTCCGTTCGCCCATGCCGCCGTGCGCATGACGGGGTGCTGGTAGGCGGTTGCAAACAGCGCCGGGTCGCGCAAGGGCTCGAACACTTCGCCTTCCAGTTCGCCGGACAGATCCACTTCGCCCGCCTCTCCGTTGTTGAATCGCACGAACAGGCGATAGCCTGGAAGCGGGGTTACTTCGGTCGTGTGCAGAATCATGTGATTCACTCCAAGGGATCAATCGGATTCAGCGGCTTTCGCGCCAGGGCAAGTTCCCAGTCCTCGGCCAGCTCGTCGCGATGCAGGGCCAGCCATTCGCGCACCAGCGACAACGCCCGCCCGGGAAGAGATCCGGCATACACCCTGCCGTCCAGCGTAATCAGGGCTTCATGCTCGCCATAGACGGCATGGAAGTGCATGGGCGGATGCTCGCGCCAGTTCATGTAGATGACGATGCCGAAGAAGCGCGAGATTTCAGGCATCACGCCGCCCGATTGATCAGGATCACGTCGGCTCCAGCTTTCGTGCGGTCTAGATGATCGGCCCATGCCTGCATCAGGGCCGCCCGCGCGGGCAACCGTTCGGCGTGGTCGTATGCTGCCTTGATCTGATCGCGCTCGCCGTGTGCCAAGCACAGTTCCCACCGGGCGGCGCACAACTCGTTCGCCCGGACTGCCGTGAGCAGCAGCAGGCGCAGTGCAGTGCGAATGGACGAAGTTGCCGGGATGGAAGCCACTGCCCGCAGAAAAGCCCCCAGGCGGCCGGCGGGAATCGCGGGATGGTGGCGCACCTGGGGTGTGCGTACCGTGCGACGCAGCGGCCACGTTGGGTCGAACTCGCAGAGCAGCCGGGCGCAGCCGTAGCGGAACACGCCGCCGATCCACGTACGCAGCAGTTTGGCCTGTACCGCGCTCCGGGCCGATACTGTGCCCAGACAGGCCAGCACATCGGCCGACGTGACCTCACGCAACGGAAGCGCCCCTAGCTTGGGGAATGCGTCGGCCTGCAAGCGCGCCTTGACTTGCCGGCGATAGCTGGTCCGACCATTCGGCGCCGGCATCGCGCATCCATTCGCCGGCGACTGCTTCGAAGGTCCGGGCCGCCTCGTCGGAACGTCGTAGATTCTCAAGCTGGCGCTCCCTCACCGGGCTGCGCCCTCCGCTGACCTGCGCCCGCGCCTTGTCCCGATCCTCCCGCGCTTGCTTGAGGGACACAGCCGGATAGGCACCCAGGCTCATCATGCTGGCCTTGCCTCCGACTCGATAGCGGTAGCGCCAGAGCTTCGCGCCGTTAAGCTGGACCTCGATGCACAGCCCGCCGCCGTCCGCGACCCGGTACGCGCCCGCCCTTGGCTTCAGCGCCTTCATCGCCGCGTCCGTAAGCCTCTGTTTCATCGCCGACAACCCTTGGATACGCACTACTCACTTTCGGGGCGTGAGTAGAACGCCAACCTACGCACTAACCTACTCACTTTTCGGCAGGACTGCAATGGACTGTTACGGACCCGGATGGAAAAAAAATCCCGCTAGATTCGGGCCTTATGGACTTGTCTGGACTCTGCCGGACTGGCGATTTAGCTAGCTTCGATAGTCCGCGTTGATCTTCACGTAGTCGTAGGAGAAATCGCAGGTCCAGACGGTGGCGCTGGCCGCGCCGCGGCCGAGATCGACGCGCACCGTGATTTCCGGCTGGCTTCATCACGCGCGGCGCCGTCCTCCTCCCGGTAGCTGGGGGCGCGGCCGCCGTTGTCCGCCACCAGTACATCGTCCAGCCAGAGTCGTATGCGTGCGACGTCGAGATCGCCGATGCCGGCATTGCCGATGGCGCCGAGAATGCGGCCGAGGTTGGGGTCGGAGGCGAAGAACGCGGTCTTGACCAGCGGCGAATGGGCGATGGCGTAGCCGACGGCCTTGCGCTTCCGTCCGCGATCGCGGCCGCCGTCGACGACGATCTCGATGAACTTGGTGGCGCCCTCGCCGTCGCGCACGATGGCCTGGGCCAGTTCCGCGCCACCTCGGTCACCGCAGCCGCAGCTCGGGCCAGTGCGGCGCGTCGATCGGTCTCGAAGCGTGCGCGGCCTTGCCGGTGGCGATCAGGATGAAGGAGTCGTTGGTCGAGGTGTCGCCGTCGACCGTCACGCAGTTGAAGGAGTCGTCGGCGGCTTCCTGCACCAGGCGATCGAGCAGGGGCTGGGCGACGCTGGCGTCGGTGGCGACGAAGCCGAGCATGGTCGCCATGTTCGGCTTGATCATGCCGGCGCCCTTGGCGATGCCGGTGATGGTCACCCTCTGCCGTCGATGTCGAGCTGGCGCGACGCGGCCTTGGCGACGGTGTCGGTGGTCATGATGGCGTGGGCCGCATCGAACCAGCCGTCGGCCTTGCAGAGCGGACTGGCAGGCGGGCAGGCCGGCCGCGATGCGCTCGACCGGCAGCGGCTCCATGATGACGCCGGTGGAGAAGGGCAGCACCTGGTCGGCGCGGCATGCCGAGGATGCGCGCCGCCGCCTCGCAGGTCTGCCTGCGCCGCGTGCAGGCCGGGTTCGCCGGTGCCGGCATTGGCGATGCCGGTGTTGATCACCAGGGCGCGGATGTCGCCGCTGGCCAGATGCTGCCGCAGACCTGCACCGGCGCGGCGCAGAAGCGGTTCTGGGTGAACACGCCGGCGACGCGGCTGCCGGGCGCGAGTTCGATCAGCAGCAGGTCGCGGCGATTGGGCTTGCGGATTCCGGCCTCGGTGATGCCGAGGCGCACGCCGGCAACGGGATAAAGAATGTCGCGAGAAGGCGTCGAGTAATTGACCGTCATGGCTCGGTAGGGCGGGCCATGCCCGCCGTGTCGCTGCGGTGCGCGCGGCGCACCCTACGCCACTGGAGTTAACTCAGCTTGCCGTGGCAGTGCTTGTACTTCTTGCCGCTGCCGCAGGGGCAGGGATCGTTGCGGCCGACCTTGGGCCCGGCCGTTCGAACGGCTTCTCGCGCTTGTCCGTGGCCGCCGCGGCCAGCGCTTCGTCGTAGTCGGCGTGGTGGTACTGGACGTTCTCGACCTGCGGCTGCTGCTGCTCGGCTTCCTCGATCTGCTCCTGCGATCGGATCTCGCACCGTCATCAGCAGCCGCGTGACCTCGCTGGCGGACCGTCTGCAGCAGGCTCTCGAACAGCTCGAACGCCTCGCGCTTGTACTCCTGCTTCGGGTTCTTCTGCGCATAGCCGCGCAGGTGGATGCCCTGGCGCAGGTGATCGAGCGCCGCCAGATGCTCGCGCCAATGCGTGTCGAGGCTCTGCAGCATGACGTTGCGCTCGAAGTGGTGGAACGGCTCCGGCCCCGACGATTGTCAGTCTTGTCGCGATAGAGTTTGTCCGACTGCCTCGATGATGCGCTTGAGCAGATCGTCGTCGTCGAGATCGGGCTCGCTCTTCAGCCACTCGGCAACCGGAAGCTTCAGCTGCTATTCGGCGGCCAGCGAATTTCTCGAGACCGGGAATGTCCCACTGCTCCTCGACGACTGTCGGCCGGGACATGGACGCGGAACGCGTCGTGCAACACGCCCTGGCGCATCGCGGTGATGGTCTCGGAGATGTCGTCGGTTTCCAGCAATTCGTTGCGCTGCTGGTAGATGACCTTGCGCTGGTCGTTGGCAACATCGTCGTACTCCAGCAACTGCTTGCGGATATCGAAGTTGCGCTGCTCCACCTTGCGCTGGGCCGACTCCAGGGAGCGCGTCACCAGCGGGTGCTCGATCGCCTCGCCTTCCGGCATCTTCAGCCGCACCATGATGGCGTTCAGCCGTTCGCCGGCGAAGATGCGCAGCAGCGAATCATCGAGCGAGAGGTAGAAGCGCGAGGACCCCGGATCGCCCTGACGCCCCGAGCGGCCGCGCAGCTGGTTGTCGATGCGGCGCGACTCGTGGCGTTCGGTGCCGATGATATGCAGGCCGCCGGCCGCCACCACCTGCTCGTGCAGGTGCTGCCACTCGTCGCGCAGTTGCGCGATCTGCGGCTCCCTCTGCTCCGGCGCGAGATCGGGATTGTCGCGGATCGCCTCGATCTGCTTCTCGACGTTGCCGCCGAGCACGATGTCGGTGCCGCGGCCGGCCATGTTGGTGGCGATGGTGATCACGCCGGGACGGCCGGCCTGGGCGACGATCAACGCCTCCTTGGCGTGCTGCTTGGCATTCAGCACCTGGTGCGCCAGCTTCTCCCGGTCGATCAGCCCGGACAGCAGCTCCGAGTTCTCGATCGAGGTGGTGCCCACCAGCACCGGCTGGCCGCGCGCGTGGCAGTCCCGGATGTCGGCGATGATGGCCGCATACTTCTCCGCCGCCGTGCGATAGACCTGGTCCTTGCGATCGTCCCGGATCATCGGCTGATTGGTCGGAATGACCACCGTCTCGAGCGAGTAGATCTGGTGGAACTCGTAGGCTTCGGTGTCGGCCGTACCGGTCATGCCGGCCAGCTTCTCGTACATGCGGAAGTAATTCTGGAAGGTGATCGAGGCCAGCGTCTGGTTCTCGTTCTGGATCGCCACGCCCTCCTTCGCCTCGACCGCCTGGTGCAGGCCCTCGGACCAGCGCCGCCCGGGCATCAGACGCCCGGTGAATTCATCGACGATGATGATCTCTCCGTTCTGCACCACGTACTGCTGATCGCGATGGAACAGGTTGTGGGCGCGCAGCGAGGCGTACAGGTGATGCATCAGCAGGATGTTGGACGGCTCGTAGAGACTGCGCCCCGGCGCCAGGAGGCCCTGCCGCGCCAGGATCTCCTCGGCGTGCTCATGCCCCTTCTCGGAGAGCAGGACCGAGTGCGCCTTCTCGTCGACCCAGTAGTCGCCCTCGCCCTCCTCCGTCGTCATGCGGCTGAGCAGCGGCGCCACGGCGTTCATGCGGACGTAGAGGTCGGTGTGGTCCTCGGCCTGGCCGGAGATGATGAGCGGCGTACGCGCCTCGTCGATCAGGATCGAGTCCACCTCGTCCACGATCGCATAGTGCAGGCCGCGCTGCACCCGTTCGCCCGCCTGGTACACCATGTTGTCGCGCAGGTAGTCGAAACCGAACTCGTTGTTGGTGCCGTAGGTGATGTCGGAACCGTAGGCCTCGTGCTTCTGGTCGTGGGGCATCTGCGACAGGTTCACGCCCACCGTCAGGCCGAGGAAACGATAGATGCGGCCCATCCACTCGGCATCGCGGCTCGCCAGATAGTCGTTCACCGTGACGATGTGGACGCCCTTCCCGGTGAGCGCGTTGAGATACGCCGGCAGCGTCGCCACCAGGGTCTTGCCCTCGCCGGTGCGCATTTCCGCGATCTTGCCGTCGTTCAGCACCATGCCGCCGACCATCTGAACGTCGAAATGGCGCATGCCCAGGGCACGCTTGCCCGCCTCGCGCACCACGGCGAAGGCCTCCGGCAGCATGTCCTCCAGCGAGGTGCCATCGGCGACCCGCTGCCTGAACTCCGCGGTCTTGCCGCGCAACTGCTCGTCGCTGAGCGCTGCGATCTCGGGCTCCAACGCATTGATGGCGCGCACCCGCTGGGAGTAGCGTCGGACCAGCCGGTCGTTGCGGCTGCCGAAAATCTTTCTGAGTAGGCCGGAAATCATGCGGAGACTGCTGCGGGCAGGGCTGGGAAAAGGGCGGATTCTACCACGCCGGCCCTTCCCGGGTCGGCGCCGGATCCGCGTTGCAGGCGGAGCGGAGTACTATCTTGAGCTGGCGGCGACCAGCATGCCGCCCTCCCGCGCCGCCTGCAGGAAGCGGCCCGGATTCTGCGCCACGCCGTTGGCACGCACCTCGAAATGCAGGTGCGGACCGGTGGAACGGCCGGTGGAACCGACCTCGGCGATCTTCTGACCGCGCTTGACCACCGTCCCCGGCTTGACCAGGAGCCTGGAGGCGTGGGCGTAGCGCGTGACGAGATCATTCCCGTGATCGATCTCGACCAGGTTGCCGTACGCGGAATGGTAGGCAGCGGCGACGACCACGCCGCCGGCGGCGGCGACGATGTCCGTTCCGACATGAGCCTGGAAATCCACGCCCTCGTGCAGGGCGCGCTGTCCGGTGAACGGGTCCTTGCGCCAGCCGAAGCCGGAGGCGTCCTGGGCGCCGGGAATCGGCAGGGTGGTCGGCAACAGGTTGCGTCGCACCCGCTCGTCGAGCAGTTGGATCTCCACCATGCCCAGATAGTCGCTGCGGTCGTCCACCTGCTGGGCAAGAATCTCGAGTTCACGCTCCAGCTCGTTGCTGGTCAGGGCATCCGGCATCGTCACCAGCGGGCCGCCGCGGCCGCCCGTTTGCGCCGGCGTATCGGCGCCCCGCGGCTCC
Organism: uncultured beta proteobacterium; assembly: GCA_963823455.1. Classification (GTDB taxonomy): domain Bacteria; phylum Pseudomonadota; class Gammaproteobacteria; order Burkholderiales; family Rhodocyclaceae; genus CAVPDA01. The sequence continues at coordinate 476,051 of CAWGLO010000002.1, read as the reverse complement.
TGCAGCTTGATGCCGGTGACTTCCGAGAGCCGCTCGCCGAGCGTGTCCAGACGCACGATGCGGGCCTGCATCTCGCCCAGCTTGACCGCCATGGCATTGAGATTGTCGCGCACGATCTCCTGTGTCTTCTGCGCCTCCTGCTGGCGCACGCCGAACAGGAAGTTCTGGACGTAGGGCAGCGGGATGCGCTCGATGTGCTGCAGGGTCACGAACGAAAACAGGAACGCCGCCAGCAACACGAGCCCGGCGAGGCCGGCGACCGCGGCAACGACATGCCGCATAGACAACGTGATGGTCTTGGCCGTTGCCATGCGATCGGAGACGAGAATAATATGCATATTGCTCCACCTCGGTGATTCACGATGCAAGCGCGCAAGACAGATCGGAGCCTGGACGCTTACCTCAAATCAGCTAAGGATTTGGCGCGTTTGGCCGCACATGCGGATCGGCTGCTGACACTCCAGCGGATCTATGCGCAGATCGCACCGAATTACCTGGCCGAAGCGAGCCAGGTGGCGAACTACAAGTCGGGGATTGTTGTTATTCACGCCGCCAGCGGCGCGGTCGCTGCAAAGCTCATGCAGCTTGGGCCGAGCCTGCGCGACGAGTTCTGCAAAAGAGGTTGCGAGGTTACCGAAGTCTCCGCCAAAGTGCAACCCCTGCGCGCCAGGGCGGACCCGGCTGCCCCTGCCGCAGTCCGCGAAATTCCGGCCGCAGGCGCCGGACAGGTGGCGGATCTTGCCCGCCAGCTTCCCGCCGATTCGCCCCTGCGGCAGGCCCTGCAGCGCCTGCTAGACCACGCCCGCCACGGGCGCTAGGACGCGCTCCAGAAACATCAGCGACAGCAGGACGAATACGAACAGCAGCGCATACTTGGCGACGCGCCAGGCGATGCCGAGGTAGCGCCGGTCCTGTGTGAACAGATAGGCCAATATGCTGGCACCGATCGCCACCGCGACCAGCACCATGACGACGCGCAGGAGCAGCACGGGGGAAGCCGTCGGCGCCGGATCAACGCAACGGCGTCAGGCCGGCTGCAGTTCGAACAGGTGCGCCACGCGCGGCGGCACGGCCTGGTCGTTGACGAAGGTCACTGCTTCCCAGGCCGACTGATCGGCCAGCAGGGCGCGCAGCAACAGGTTGTTGAGTGCATGCCCCGACTTGTGGGCGGAGAAGGCGGCGAGCAGGGGATGGCCGACCAGGTAGAGGTCGCCGACGGCGTCGAGCACCTTGTGGCGCACGAATTCGTCCGGCTGGCGCAGGCCGTCGGCGTTCAGCACCCGGTACTCGTCCATGACGATGGCGTTATCCAGGCTGCCGCCGAGAGCCAGCCCCTGCGACTGCAGCGCCTCGACGTCCTGCGTGAAGCCGAAGGTGCGGGCGCGCGCCATATCGCTGACGTAGGAATCGTCGGCGAAGTCCACCGTCACCGGGTGCCGGACTGTCTGCACGGCCGGATGGTTGAAAACGATGGAAAATGTCAGTCGGAAGCCCTCGTAGGGGTCGAGGCGGGCCCACTTGTCGCCGTCCTTCACCTCCACCGGCTTCTTCACGCGCACGAACTTCTTCGGCGCCTTCTGCTCCTCGATGCCGGCGGACTGGAGCAGGAACACGAAGGTAGCGGCGCTGCCATCCATGATCGGCAGCTCGGGGGCATCGACATCGACATAGCAGTTGTCGATCCCCAGGCCGGCGAGGGCCGACATCAGATGCTCGACCGTACCGAGCTTGGCGCCGTCCTTCTCCAGGCAGGAGGCCATGCGCGTATCGCCGACCAGGAACGGATCGGCGTTCAGATCCACCGGCGGAGCGAGATCGACGCGGCGAAAGACGATGCCGGTGTCGGGGGCAGCCGGGCGCAAGGTCATGCGTGACCTTGACGCCCGAGTGCAGCCCGACGCCGGTGGCGCGGATCAGCGACTTGAGCGTGCGTTGCTTGAGCATGACGTTGAACGACATGGTGAGGAGGCGAATTCTAACATGTGTGTCGCAATGCACCATTCAATGACGCACGGTCGCCCGCGGCGCGGATCCGCGTCGAGCGTCAGGTCCACGAGTTCGACCCGACCCACGACGCGACCGCACCGGCCGCCGATCGGGCTTCAGTCCGCCTGCTTGCGCAGAAAGGCCGGGATGTCGTACTTGTCCACCCCGCTTTGCTGCATGAGCGTCGATCTGCGGCGTGCGCTCGCGTGCGGAACACGGCCGGCTTGTCGAGTACGCCGTAGTCGGTCGCCGGTTCGATGCCGTAGTTGTCGGTGCCGGTATGCTGCACCAAGCTCGGCACCGCTCGGCTGCTTCGCCTGGCGACCTTGCCGCCCAGCCCGGTCGCGACCACCGTGACGCGCAGCTGATCCTCCATCGCGTCGTCGAAGACCGTACCGAAGATCACGGTGGCTTCCTCGTGCGGCGTAGGCCTGGATGGTGCTCATGACCTCCTTGACTTCCCGCATGCCGCAGCTGACGGCTGGCCGTGATGTTCACCAGCACGCCGCGCGCGCCGGACAGCTCGATGCCTTCCAGCAGCGGGCTGGCCACGGCCTGCTCGGCCGCCAGGCGGGCGCGATCGACGCCGGCGGCGATGGCCGAGCCCATCATGGCCTTGCCCATCTCGCCCATCACCGTGCGCACGTCCTCGAAGTCGACGTTGACCAGGCCCGGCACGTTGATGATCTCGGCGATGCCGCCGACGGCGTTGCGCAGCACGTTGTCGGCCGCCTTGAAGGCATCCTGCATGCTGACGTCGTCGCCGAGCACTTCCATCAGCCGCTCGTTGAGGATGACGATCAGCGCAGTCGACATACTGCTGGACAACTCGCCCAGGCCCTCTTCGGCGAGGCGCATGCGCTTGCCTTCGAACTCGAAGGGCTTGGTGACCACCGCCACCGTCAGGATGCTCCTTCTCGCGCGCCACTTCGGCCACCACGGGCGCCGCGCCGGTGCCGGTGCCGCCGCCCATGCCGGCGGTGATGAACACCATGTGGGCGCCCTCGAGCGCCTCGGCGATCGCGCTCGCGCTCCTCCATCGCCAGGTCGCGCGCCCGTCTCCGGCTTGCCGCCCGCGCCCTGGCCGGTGCCCAGTTGCAGCTTGATCGGCGCCTGGACTGCGGTTGAGCGCCTGGGCGTCGGTGTTGCAGCAGATGAACTCGACGCCCTGCACCCCCTCGCGGATCATGTGCTCGACGGCATTGCCGCCGGCGCCGCCGACGCCGATGACCTTGATGACGGTCCCGTTGGGTTCCTTGTCGATGATTTCAAACATTATCTTCGCCTCCTTCCGTTGAAACAACACCAAGAAAATCGCTGACCCGAGGGGTCACGAGCTGAAACCGCTGCCGGTCCGGCGCCCTCCGCGGCTCGCCGTCAAAGTCTTCCCGAACCAGGCCCGCATCCGGGCCAGGATCTGCCTGAAGGTGCGCGTCTCGTGCGCCACGATCCCGCGCTTCTTCTGCGCCACGCCTTCCAGCAGCAGGCCCATCGCCGTCGCATAGCGCGGATTGCGCACGATGTCGCGCAGGCTGCCGTCGTACTGGGGCACGCCGAGCTTGACCGTGTTGTGAAACATCTCCTCGCCCAGTTCGATCATGCCCGGCATGGCGCCGAACGCCGCCGGTGAGCACGACGCCGGCACGCAGCAGGCGCTCGTAGCCGCTGCGCACCAGTTCCTCCTGCACCATCTGGAAGATCTCCTCGACGCGCGGCTGGATGAAGCCGGCCAGCGTCTGGCGCGACAGCTTGCGCGGCCGGCCGGTCGCCAACGCCCGGGCACTTCGATCATTTCCTCCGGATCGGCCAGCTGCTGCAGGGCGACGCCGTAGCGGATCTTGATTTCCTCGGCGTCCGGCGTCGAGGTGCGCAAGGCGATGCCGATGTCGGAGGTGATCTGGTCGCCGGCGATCGGAATCACCGCCGTATGGCGGATCGCGCCCTGGGTGAACACGGCGATGTCGGTGGTGCCGCCGCCGATATCCACCAGGCAGACGCCGACGTCCTTCTCGTCGTCGGTCAGCACGGCCATAGCCGGAAGCCAGCGGCTGCAGCACCAGGTCGACCACCTCCAGGCCGCAGCGATGCACGCACTTGACGATGTTCTGCACGGCCGTCACGGCGCCGGTGACGAGGTGCACCTTCACCTCGAGCCGCTTGCCGCTCCATGCCGATCGGCTCCTTGACGCCGTCCTGGCCGTCGACGATGAATTCCTGGGCCAGCGTGTGCAGAATCTGGTCGTCGGCGGAAATCGGCGTCGCGTTGGCGGCCTCGATGGCGCGCTCGACGTCGAATCGGCGTCACCTCCTTGTCGCGCACCGCCACCATGCCGTTGGAGTCCTTGCTCTTGATGTGGCGCCGGCGATGCCGGTGTAGACCTCCTTGACCTTGCAGCCGGCCATCAGCTCCACTTCCTGGATGGCGCGCGAGATGGCGTCCACCGTCGCCTCGATGCTGACCACCACGCCTTTCTTGAGTCCGCCTTGTCGACTCGAACTGGGCTGCCGAGGCCGAGGATCGCCAGCTGTCCCTCGGGGTCGAGTTCGGCGACCAGCGCCACGATCTTCGAGGTGCCGATGTCGAGGCCGACGATCAGGTCTTTGCTCTCTTTGCTCATCACTTGCTCTTGCTTTCTGTCCGGTTTCCAGCCGCGCGCAGCGCGAAGCCGTTGGGATAACGCATGTCGACCACGGCGACGCGGCAACGGGCAGCTCGCGCCGCCACGCGGTAATAGGCGACGAAACCGCCGTCCAGGCGCTCGCGCCACCGGATGCTTGGGCTCGTCGCGGCCCAGTTCGATGAGCAGGCCGTCGTCGAGCCTGACCTGCCAGGCCTGGCGGAGCGACAGCACCACCGATCTCCGGCTTGCGGTCGACCGGCCGCCAGCGCTTGCGCGAATTCCTGGTAGCGCGCCAGCACCTCCGCCGAACTGCCTTCCGGTCCGGCGAACGGCGGCAGCGCCGCGGCGCTGGTTGCGGCGAACACCTCGCCCTGGTCATTGACCAGGCGCGACTCGCCGTCGCCCTGGCCGCCAGCGCGCGACCGCCACGTGCTCCTCGATGGCCAGTTCCAGCCGTTCGGCCAGCGCGGCGTACCTCGGCCCGGCGCACCCAGGGCAGCTTCTCGAAGGCCTGGCGCACGCTGTCCAGATCGACGGTGAAGAAGTTGCCGGCCAGCGGCACCGCGTGCCGCCTGTTCGATCTGCGCTTCCGTCACCTGGCGCATCGTTGTCGTCACCACCACCTCGCGCAGCGGAAAGACCGGCAGGCGCACCGCGGCCACCACGGCGGCGTAGCCCAGGGCGATGGTCGCGGCGAAGCGATCAGCAGGTCAGCGACCAGGTTGCATCAGCACCGGCCGGTCCCAGAAGCCGCCGCTGCCGGTGCGCCGCCTGGTGCTTCATCGCGCGCGCCCATCGCGTCCCGAGCCTTGAAGGAGCGGTCCATGAATCAAGACAGGCCTCGCCAGAATCCGCAGCACCAGTTCCTCGAAGCCGATGCCGGCGACGCGCGCCGCCATCGGCACCAGCGAATGGCCGGTCATGCCCGGCGCCGTGTTCATCTCCAGCAGGCGTGAAGCTGCCGTCCGCGCGCAGGATGAGATCGGCGCGGCCCCAGCCGCGGCAACCGAGCACCTGCGACGAGCGCAGCACCAGCGGCCTGGATCTCGCGCTCCTGCTGCGGGCGGCAGGCCGCCGGGCAGTGGTAGCGCGTCTCGTCGGTGAAATACTTGTTCTGGTAGTCGTAGTTGCCCTCGCGGCGCGTCGATGCGCACCAGCGGCAGCGCCTGGTCCGTCGACGAACGGCGCAGGTCAGTTCCTGCGCCGCCGACGAACTCCTCGGCCAGCACCAGCGGGTCGTGCTGGTACGGCGGCGGCATAGGCCTGGGCCAGCGCGGCACGGTCGGCGCCCGTGACCTTGGTGACGCCGATGCTCGAGCCCTCGCGCGCCGGCTTGACGATCAGCGGCAGGCCCAGTTCGTCGAACACCGCGGCCCAGTCGGTGTCGGCGGCGAGCAGGCGGTAGCGCGGCGTCGGCACGCCGGCCGCCTGCCAGACCAGCTTGGTGCGCCACTTGTCCATGGCCAGCGCCGAGGCCATCACGCCGCTGCCGGTGTAGGGAATGCCCATCAGTCTCCAGCGCGCCCTGCACCGTGCCGTCCTCGCCGTCGCGGCCGTGCAGGATGATGAAGGCGCGATCGAAGCCCTCGTCCTTGAGCTCCCAGAGCGGCTGCTGCGCCGGATCGAAGGCATGGGCGTCGACGCCCGTCTGCACGCAGCGCCGCCAGCACCGCCTTGCCCGAGAGCAGCGAGATCTCCCGCTCGGCCGAGGTGCCGCCCATCAACACCGCCACCTTGCCGAAATTCGCCCGACCGTCCCGCTCACGCCGTGTCCCTCCACCACGATTCGCACTTCGCGCACCAGTTCGACACCGAACTTCTCCCGCACCTCGGCCTGAATCCGGCCGATTAAGCTTTCTATCTCAGTCGCGGTCGCGCTGCCCCCCGGATTAACGATGAAATTCGCATGCTTTTCGGAGACCCGCGCGCCGCCGACCGCCATGCCCTTCAAACCGGCCGCCTCGATCAGGCGCGCGGCATGATCGCCGGGCGGATTGCGGAACACCGAGCCGGCAGTTGGGCAAGTCCAGCGGCTGGCTGGCGATGCGCTTCTCCAGCAGCTCCGTGATGCGCGCGCGCGCGCGCTGGCCGTCGCCGGCGGGGCAGTCGCAACCAGGCGGCGGCGAACAACTCGTCGGTCGCTGCCTGCAGGCCGACGTGGCGGTAGCCGATGTGCGAAATCCTCGCGCCGTGCGCTCGATGCAGTTCGCCGCGGCGGTTGAGCATCAGCACGCGCTCGACGATAGCTCCAGGTCTCGCCGCCGTAGCAGCCGGCGTTCATGGCCAGCGCGCCGCCGAAGGTGCCGGGAATGCCGGCGAGGAACTCGGCGCCGGCCAGGCCGTGGTTGGCGGCGAAGCGCGCCACCTTGGGGCTGGCGACGCCGGCCTCGGCATAGACGCTGCCGTCGCGCCTCCAGGCGCAGCGCCTTGAGCGCGCCGTGGGTGAAGACCACGGTGCCGTCGAAGCCGCCGTCGCGCACCAGCAGGTTGCTGCCCAGGCCGACCAACAGCAGCGGCTCGTCGGGCCGCAGGTCGGCGCAGGAACTCGGCCAGATCGGCGAGATCGGCCGGGAAGTAGGCGATGCGCACAGCGCCGCCGGCGCGCCAGGTGACATGGCCGGCCATCGGCTCGTCTTCCCGCAGCTCGCCGCGCAGCGCGTTACGCATCGGTTTCGCCTCGGCCGTTGCCACGGCTTTCCACCGCCGATGACGCAGGGGAGGAAGCGGCATGCACCGGGCCGCCCGCGCGTCGCTGGCGTTGGCTCATCGCTCGACGCTCGCCAGCCTTCCGGGCACGCCGCCGATGGAGCCGGCACCCATGGTGATCACCACGTCGCCGTCCTGCGCCGCCTCCAGGATGGCCGCCGGCATGGCGGCGATGTCCTCGACGAACACCGGTTCCACCTTGCCGGCGACGCGGATGGCGCGCGCCAGCGTGCGGCCGTCGGCGGCGACGATGGGCGCCTCGCCCGCGGCATAGACCTCGGCCAGCAGCAGGCCGTCGCCGCCGGACAGCACCTTGACGAAATCCTCGAAGCAGTCGCGCGTGCGCGTGTAGCGATGCGGCTGGAAGGCCAGCACGATGCGCCGCCCGGGAAAGGCGCCGCGCGCGGCGGCCAGCGTCGCCGCCATTTCCACCGGATGGTGGCCGTAGTCGTCGATCAGCGTGAAGCTGCCGCCGCCGGCAGCGGCAACCTCGCCGTAGCGCTGGAAGCGCCGGCCGACGCCCTTGAAGTCGGCCAGCGCCTTGCACGATGGCGGCGTCCGGCACGCCGACCTCCGTCGCGACCGCGATCGCCGCCAGCGCGTTGAGCACGTTGTGCATGCCGGGCAGATTGAGCGTGATGGGCAAGCGCGTCACCGAGCCGTTGCGGCGCACGCAGGTGAAGCGCATCCGGCCGTCCGCGGCCACGACGTTCTCGGCGCGGATGTTGGCCGTCTCGCGCCAGGCCGTAGGTGACCACCTGCTTGGCGATGCGCGGCAGGATCTCGCGCACGTTCGGGTCGTCCACGCACAGCACGGCCGACGCCGTAGAACGGCAGGCGATGCAGGAAGTCGACGAAGGCCTGCTTGAGCCGCGCCGAAGTCGTGGCCGTAGGTCTCCATGTGGTCGGCGTCGATGTTGGTCACCACCGAGACCACCGGCGACAGGAACAGGAAGGAGGCGTCCGACTCGTCGGCCTCGGCCACCAGGAACTCGCCGCTGCCGAGGCGGGCGTTGGCGCCGGCCGAGTTGAGCCGGCCGCCGATGACGAAGGTCGGATCGAGGCCGCCTTCGGCCAGGCAAGCTCGCCACCAGGCTGGTGGTGGTGGTCTTGCCGTGGGTGCCGGCGATGGCGATGCCCTGCTTGAGGCGCATCAGTTCGGCCAGCATCTGCGCGCGCGGCACGATGGGCACGTGCGCGTTCGCGCGCCGCGATGACTTCGGGGTTGTCCTCCTTGACCGCCGTCGACACCACCACCGCGTCGGCGCCGGCGACGTTGGCGGCGGCATGGCCGATGGTCACGCGCACGCCGAGTCCGGCGAGGCGGCGCGTCGTCGCGCTCTCGGCCGAGATCGGAGCCGCTGACCTCGTAGCCCTGGTTGGGCAGCACCTCGGCGATGCCGCTCATGCCGGAGCCGCCGATGCCGACGAAGTGGATGCGTTTGACTTTGTGTTTCATGGTCCCACCGCCGATATGCCGAGAACGCAGGGAAATGCCGTCGAGGCAATGCTGTCCTCGGTGCCCTGCGCCTTGGCGATTCGATTTCACGGCGTCAGCTCCATGCACGCTTCGGCGACGACCCGCGTCGCATCCGGCCTCGCCAGCGCGCGCGCCTTCTCGGCCATCTCCAGCAGCGCGTGGCGCGTCAGGCCGCGCAGCAGTTCCGCCAGGCGCGGCGGTGACAGTTCGGGTCTGCGGCAGCAGGATCGCCGCGCCGGCGATCGGCGAGGAAGCGCGCATTGCCCGTCTGGTGGTCGTCCACCGCGATGCGGGAAGGGCACCAGCATGCTGGCGACGCCGGCCGCCGCCAGTTCCGCCACCGTCAGCGCGCCGGCGCGGCAGATCACCAGATCGGCCCAGGCGTAGGCGCCGCGCCATGTCGTCGATGAAGGGACCAGGATCTGCGCCTGCACGCCGGCCTTGGCGTAGGCCTCGCGCAGCGCCTGCAGATGTCTTCTCGCCCGGCCTGATGCACCACCTCGGGGCCGCTCGTGCTTCGCGACAGCAGCGCCAGCGCCTGGGGCACCGTCTCGTTGAGGACCTGGCGCGCCAAGGCTGCCGCCGACCACCAGCATGTGCAGCGGACCCTGCCGCGCCGTGTAGCGCTCCGCCGGCGGCGGCAGCGCGGCGATCTCGGCCGCACCGGATTGCCCACCCACTGCGCCCTTCGCCAGCACGTCGGGAAAGCCGGTCAGGACGCGGTCGGCGACCCGCGCCAGACACCTTGTTGGCGAGCCCGGCGACCGAGTTCTGCTCGTGCAGCACCAGCGGCATGCCGCGCAATGCCGCCATCATGCCGCCGGGAAAGGTGATGTAGCCGCCCATGCCCAGCACGACGTTCGGGCGGACGCGCTTGATCTCGCGCCACGCCTGCCAGAAGCCGCGCAGCAGGTTGAACGGCAGCAGCAGCTTGCGCAGCAGGCCCTTGCCGCGCAGTGCCGCGAAGCGCACCCAGGCCATCTCGTAGCCGCGCGCCGGCACCAGCTGCGCCTCCATGCCGTCCGGATTGCCCATCCAGACCACCCGCCAGCCCAGCCCGCGGATGTAGTCGGCCACCGCCAGTCCGGGAAGATGTGCCCGCCCGTGCCGCCGGCCATGACCATGAGGGTCCGCGAGACGGCGCCGCTCATACCTGCTGCCCCCGCATTAGATGATGGTTTTGGCTGCGGCCGCCCCTGCGGGGCTTAACTCGCTGGCGCGAGTTAGCCTGCGCCGAAATCGGCAGCTCCGGTCATCGCACGGCCTGACAGCGCGCCAACTCATACCGGCTGCCCCCGCATGAGCCGCCGATTTTCGTAGTCCACGCGCATCAGGATCGCCAGCGCGAGCGCAGTTGGCGACGATGCCGGAGCCGCCGAAGCTCATCAGCGGCAGCGTCAGGCCCTTGGTCGGCAGCAGGCCCATGTTCACGCCCATGTTGATGAAGGCCTGCACGCCGAGCCAGATGCCGATGCCCTGCGCGACCAGGCCGGCTGATAGACGCGATCGAGCAGCAGCGCCTGGCGGCCGACGGCGAAGGCGCGCTGCACGATCAGCAGGCGAACAGGGCCACGACGGCGATGACGCCGAAAAGACCGAGTTCCTCGGCGATCACGGCCAGCAGGAAGTCGGTATGCGCCTCGGGCAGATAGAACAGCTTCTCGACGCTGGCGCCGAGCCCGACGCCGAACCATTCGCCGCGACCGAAGGCGATCAGCGCATGCGACAGCTGATAGCCCTTGCCGAAGGCGTCCTGCCACGGGTCCATGAAGCCGAGGATGCGCTCGCGGCGATAGGGCGAAAGCCAGATCAGCAGCACGAAGCCGATCACCGCGACCACCGCCAGCAGGGCGAACAGGCGCACGTTGATGCCGCCGAGGAAGAGGATGCCGAAGGCGATGGCGGCGATGACGACGAAGGCGCCGAAGTCCGGCTCGCGCAGCAGCAGGAAGCCGACGAACAGGATCACCGCCGCCATGGGCAGGAAGCCGTGCCGGAAGCTGGCCATGGCGTCGAGCTTGCGCGTCGTGTAGTCGGCGGCGTAGAGCACGGCGAACAGCTTCATCAGCTCGGACGGCTGCAGATTGATCGGCCCCAGCGGCAGCCAGCGCTGCGCGCCATTCACCGAGCGACCGACATGGGGAATCAGCACCAGCACCAGCAGCAGCACGCCGGCCAGGAACAGCCAGGGCGCGAACTCCTGCCAGAAGCGCAGCGGCACCTGGAACGCAACCGCGCCGCGACCAGGCCGATGGCCAGGAAGATGGCATGGCGGATCAGGAAGATAGCTCGGCTGGTGGCCGGTGAACTTGCTGCCTTCGGCGATGGCGATCGAGGCCGAGTAGACCATCACCAGCGCCGAACAGCAGCAGGAACAGCGCCGGCCAGAGCAGCAGCGGATCGAGTTCCGGCCGGCGCGTCGGTGCGCCGGCGTAGCGGCGCGTGAAGACCGCCGTATTCCATTCGGCTTCGCCGGCGCCAGCGCGCGCACCGCGTCGACGAACACCTGCGGCGCGATGCTCGTAGTTGCGGAACATGTCGAAGCTGGCGCAGGCCGGCGACAGCAGCACGGCGTCGCCCGGCCGTGCCGCAGCGACGGCCGTGCGCACGGCCTCGTCCATGTCGCCGCACTGCAGAATCGGCGACGCCGCAGCCCGCGATCGCGCTGCCGATCAGCGGTGCCGTCGCGACCGATCAGCACCACCGCGCGGGCATGGGCCGCGACCGCCGGTTTCAGCGGCGAGAAGTCCTGCCCCTTGCCGTCGCCGCCGAGGATCAACGACCACCTTGCGCGCCCAGCCCTGCAGGGCGGCGACGCGTGGCACCGACGTTGGTGCCCTTGGAGTCGTCGTAGTAGGTGACGCCGCCGATCTCGGCCACCTGCTCGACCCGATGCGGCAGGCCGCGGAACTGGCGCAGCGCCGGCAGCAGCGGCGGCGGCTCGCAGACCGATGGCGCGCGCACAGCGCCAGCGCCGCCATGGCATTGGCGGCATTGTGCAGGCCGGCGATCGGCAGCTCGCTGACCGGCAGCCAGCGGGTCGATCGCCGCGCACGATCCAGGGCTCGCCGCGATGTCTCGCGCAGGCCGAAATCGTTCTCGTCGCCCGGCGCATCGAGGCCGAAGGTGATCACGCGGCGGCCGGCGAATCGCCATGCGCTTGACGCGCGCATCGTCGCGGTTCAGCACCTGCACGCCGTTGCCGTGGAAGATGCGCGCCTTGGCCGGCGGCGTAGTCGTCGAGGTCGATGTAGCGATCGAGGTGATCGTCGCTGATGTTGAGCACCGTCGCCGCGTCGGCGTTCGAGCGACTGCCGGCGTCTCGAGCTGGAAGCTCGACAAGTTCCAGCACCCAGACCTCGGGCAGCGTCGTTCGCGTCCTGAGCCAGGCCATCAGTGCCGTCAGCGCCGCCGGGCGAGATGTTGCCGGCGACGCCGGTGTGCATCGGCCGGCGGCGCGGCACAGGTGCGCCGGTCAGCGCGGTCGTCGGTGGTCTTGCCGTTGGTGCCGGTGATGGCGATCACCTTGCGTCTCGCGCGCACGCCGAGGTCGCGCAGCGCCCAGGCGAACAGTTCGATCTCGCCGATGACCGGAATGCCCGGCGGCGCGCTGCGTGGATCACCGCCATCGGTCCCGGCGACAGACCCGGGCGAGAGCGACCAGCAGATCGACGTCGGCGAGCAGGGGCTTGTCGAAGCCTCGTTCATCGGGCCGGTGACGAACTCGACCGCGGGCGCGGTGCGCGCAAGTTCGGCCAGGTAGGGCGGTCGCCTCGCGCGTATCGAGCACGCGCACCCGTGCGCCCTGGCGCCGCGCCAGCCAGCGCGCCATGGCCAGCCCGGTTCGCCGAGGCCGAGGACGAGGACGCGCGTTGCCGTTCGGAGTTCCATCGGATCGCTCACCGGATCTTCAGCGTGGACAGGCCGAACAGCACCAGCAGGATGGTGATGATCCAGAAGCGCACCACCACCTGCGTTTCCTTCCAGCCGCTCTGTTCGAAGTGGTGATGCAGCGGCGCCATGCAGGAAGATGCGCCGGCCCTCGCCGTACGCATCTTGGTGTACTTGAAGCAGCCGACCTGCAGCATCACCGACAGCGTCTCGGCGACGAACACGCCGCCCATGATGAAGAGCACGATCTCCTGGCGCACGATGACGGCCACCGTGCCGAGTGCCGCGCCGAGCGCCAGCGCGCCGACGTCGCCCATGAACACCTCGGCCGGATAGGCGTTGAACCAGAGGAAGCCGAGGCCCGCGCCGGCCAGCGCGCCGCAGAAGACCGTCAGCTCGCCGGCGCCGGGGATGTAGGGCACGCAACAGATACTTCGAGAACACGGCATGGCCGGCGACGTAGGCGAAGATGCCGAGCGCGCGCGCCGACCATCACCGTCGGCATGATGGCCAGGCCGTCGAGGCCGTCGGTCAGGTTCACCGCGTTGCTGGTGCCGACGATGACGAGATAGGTCAGCACGATGAAGCCGAACATGCCCAGCGGATAGGACACCTCCTTGAAGAAGGGCACGATCAGGTTGGCCTTGCGCCGGCAGTTCGAGCGTGAAGCCGCTGCCGACCCACTGAAGAACAGCTGCATCACCTTCTCGTTGTTCGGCGCCGAGATCGAGAAGGCGATGTAGACCGCGGCGACGAGGCCGATCACCGACTGCCAGAAGAACTTGGCCGCGCGCCGACAGGCCGTCCGGATTGCGATAGACGACCTTGCGCCAGTCGTCGACCCAGCCGACCGCGCCGAAGCCGAGGGTGACGATCAGCACGATCCAGACGAAGCGGTTGGACAGGTCGGCCCACAGCAGCGTGGAGATGCCGAGCGAGATCAGGATCAGCGCCCCGCCCATGGTCGGCGTGCCGGCCTTGACCAGGTGCGTCTGCGGGCCGTCGTCGCGCACCGACTGGCCGATCTTCTTCGCCGCCAGCCAGCGGATCACGGCCGGACCGAGGACGAAGGAAATGGTCAGCGCCGTCATCGTCGCCAGCACCGCGCGCAGCGTGATGTAGTTGAAGACGTTGAAGGCGCGGATGTCCTGCGCCAGCCATTGGGCCAGTTCAAGCAGCATCGTCGTCGTCTTCTCCGCGTCATTGGCTCGTCGCACTCGACCGCGTTCCATGCGCATGAAGCGCGAGCCCTTGACCAGCACCGTCGTGTCCGGCGTCCAGTTCCGGTCATCAGGGCTGCCGACCAGATCCTCGACTTCGCCGAAGTGCTCGGCCGCCGCTGCCGAAGTTGCGTGCCGCCGCGGCGGCGAGATCTCGCCCAGCGCGAACAGCCGATCGATGCCCTGGCTCTTGGCGTAGCCGCCGATCTCGTCGTGGAACTGGCCGGCCGCGCTCGCCGACCTCGCCCATGTCGCCCATGACGAAGATGCGCCGACCCGGCAGTCGCGGCCAGCACGTCGATGGCGGCGCGCATCGAATCCGGATTGGCGTTGTAGGTGTCGTCGATGAGCGAGCGCGCCCTTGAGGCCGCGCGCCGCGTTGCAAGCGGCCCTTGATGCCGGCATAGCGCTCGAGCCCGGCCTCGGCCACGGTGCCCAGGCTGCACGCCGGCCGCCAGCGCGGCGGCGGCCGCGGCGAGGGCATTGCGCACGTTGTGGCGGCCGGGCACCGGCAGTTCGAATTCGACGCTGCCTTGCGGCGCGGTCGATTGTCAACTCGCTGCCGAAGCCGCGCGTGCCGCGCGCCGCGCTGACATCGGCCGCGGCGTCGAGGCCGAAGCTCGATGCACCGTCCTGCCGTCGGCCATCCGCGCCACAGGTCGGCCTGCGGATCGTCGGCATTGATGACGGCGATGCCGTCGTCGCGACAGGCCGTCGAAGATCTCGCCCTTGGCGCGCGCCACGTCGGCCAGCGTGCCCAGGCCTTCCAGATGGGCGCGCTGGGCGTTGTTCACCAGCGCCACCGTCGGCCGCGCCAGGCGCGTCAGATAGGCGATCTCGCCCGGGTGGTTCATGCCCATCTCGATCACCGCCGCAGCGGTGGCCGGCGTGCAGGCGCAGCAGCATCAGCGGCAGGCCGATGTCGTTGTTGAGGTTGCCGGTGGTCGCCAGCACGCGATCTCGGCGGGATCGAGTTCGTCGCGGCGCTCGTGCTCGCGCAGGATGGCGGCGCACATTTCCTTGACCGTGGTCTTGCCGTTGCTGCCGGTGATGCCGATCAGCGGCAGATGCGAAGCGGCCGCGCCAGTGGCCGCCAGGCTGCCCAGCGCCAGCCGCGTGTCGGCCACCTCCAGCAGCGGCAGCCCGGATGTCGGCGTGCTGCGCGGCCCAGTCGTGCTCGACCATGGCGGCGGCCGCGCCGCGCGCCAGCACCGTCGCGCACGAAGTCGTGGCCGTCGAAGCGCTCGCCGCGCAGGGCGACGAACAGTTCGCCGGCGGCGATGCCGCGCGAATCGGTGGACACGCCGGTGAAGGTCGGATGGCCGTCGGCAGTGGCGGTGCCGCCGGTCGCCTGCGGCGGCTTCGAAGCAGATCCATCATGGCGCCTTGCTCCAGCGCCGCGCCAGCGGCGCCGCCTGCCGAGATCGGAGAACGGCTGGCGCACGCCGGCGATTTCCTGATAGGGCTCGTGGCCCTTGCCGGCGAGCAGGATGACGTCGCGCGCAGCGGCCTCGGCAACCGCCTGGCGGATCGCCGCGGCCCGGTCGGTTCGATCGCCGGCCGTGTTCGGCCTCATGCCGGCAGCAATGGCGGCGATGATCGCCAGCGGGATCCTCGCTGCGCGGATTGTCGCTGGTGACGCAGCACCGCGATCGGCCAGCCGGCTCGGCGATTGCGCCCATCAGCGGCCGCTTGCCGGGATCGCGGTCGCCGCCGCAGCCGAAGACGCAGACGCAGCCTGCCGCCGCGCGCCCGCGCCGTTTCGCGCAGCGCCGAAGCGCCTTTTCCAGCGCATCGGGCGTGTGCGCGTAGTCGACCACGACCAGCGGCTCGCCCTGCGCCGCCCATGCGTCTGCATGCGCCCCGGCGGCGGCGCCAGGCGGGCAGCACGGCCGCGATGTCGCCGCGAGCGTTTCGTCGCCGGCCAGCAGCGCGCCGATCACGGCGAGCAGATTGGAGACATTGAAGCGGCCGACCAGCGGCGCCTCGAACTGCGCACGCCGTGCGGCGTCAGCGCTGAGAAGCGCAGGCCCGGCGCCGTCATGCCGCGATGTCGCGCGCCGCGAACAGCAGGTCGATCGCCAGCCCGCCACCGCCTGCTGCAGCGTGTAGCCGATGGTCGCGCACGGCGAGCCGCGCAGCCTGCCGGCCAGTTGCGCAGCCGAAAGGATCGTCGAGATTGAGCACGGCGGTACCTCAGGCCCGGCCACGCGAACAGCTTCGCCTTGGCGGCGGCATAGGCCTCCATGCGTGCCGTGGTATTCGAGATGGTCGCGCGTCAGATTGGTGAACACCGCGACGTCGAAGCGCGACGCCGTTGACGCGCCCCTGGTCGAGGCCGATCGACGACACCTCCATCGCGCAGGCCGCTGCACCCTGCGACAGGAAGCGCGCCAGCGTCGCGGTGCAGGATGATGGCATCGGGCGTGGTGTTTGGACTCTCCGACCAGGTCGCCCGGGAAAGCCGTTGCCCAGCGTGCCGATCACCGCGCACGTGCGCTCGCAGTTCGGTCAGGCCTGCGCGATCCATTGCGAAACCGAGGTCTTGCCGTTGGTGCCGGTGACGCCCGCCATCCACAGCCGCTCCGATGGCCGGCCATAGACCAGATGAGCGATGTCGCCGGAAAGCGCGTGCAGATCCGCGACCGGGACGTCGGGCACGGCGAGGCGCCGGTTCCAGGCGAAATCGCCCTCTTCGCACAGCACTGCCGCAGCGCCGCGCGCGACCGCGGCGTCGATGAAGCGCCGGCCGTCGGTGCGACGCACCGGGATGGCGACGAAGACGTCGCCGGGCTTGAGCGCGCGCGAATCGACGCACAGAGCGGCCACGGCGATGCCCTGCGCCGCCAGTTCTCGAAGGATCGACTGCGCCATGGCGAGGCTCACAGCCCTTCCCGCACTCGGGCCGTTGGCCATCAGCAGCGGCTTGAGCGGCGCGTCGGGCTGGACACCCGAGCGTGCGCAGCGCGCCCGCCATGACCTGCGCGAACACCGGCGCCGCCACGTCGCCGCCGTAGTACTTGCCCGCCGACGGCTCGTCGATCATCACCGCCACGATCAGGCGCGGATCGGAGACCGGCGCGAAGCCGACGAAGGAGGCGACGTACTTCTTCGCGTACAGTGCCGCCTTCGAGCTTGTGCGCAGTGCCGGTCTTGCCGGCGACCCGATAACCCGCGATCTGCGCCTTCGGGCGCCGTGCCGCCCGGCTGCACCGCCATCTCCAGCATGGCCCGCACCTCGCGCGCGGTCTGCGGCGAGAACACCTGCCTTGCCGCTCAGCGGCGGCGTCTCGCCGCCGCGTCAGTGACAGCGGAATGAGGATCGCCGTCGCGGGCGAAGGCGATGATAGGCGCGCGCCAGCTGCATCAGGCGTCACCGAGATGCCATGACCATAGGACATGGTGGCCTGCTCGATCGGCCGCCAGGTCCTGGCCGGGCGCAGGCGGCCGCCGACCTCGCCGGGGAAGCCGAGCTTGAGCGGCGAGCCGAAGCCCAGGCTGTCGAACATCTGCCACATGTCGTCGCGGCGCCAGGGTCGGCGCCACCTTCGCCGCCCCGACGTTCGAAGACTTCTGGATCACCTGGCGAGCGTCAGTGCGCCGTGGGCATGGGCGTCGTGAATGGTGGCGCGGCCGATGGTGAGCCGGCCGGGCGCGGTCTGGATCGGCGTATCGGAGTGGAACTTGCCCTTTTCGAGCGCCAGCGCGGCGGTGAAGGGCTTGAAGGTCGAGCCCGGCTCGAAGGTATCGGTGAAGGCGCGATTGCGCAATTGGGCGCCGGCCAGCCTGACGCGGTTGTTCGGGTTGTAGCTCGGCGCATTGACCAGGGCCAGCACCTCGCCGGTCTTGGCGTCGAGCACGACGACGCCGCCCGCCTTGGCGCGGTGCTCGGCCATCGCCTGCTTCAGTGCGGCAAGCGCGAGGTACTGGACCTTGGCGTCGAGCGCCAGCATCACGTCCTTGCCATCCTGCGGCAGCGTGATGGTCTCGACGTCCTCGACGATCTGGCCGCGGCGATCCTTGATGACGCGCCGGCTGCCCGGCTTGCCGGCGAGGGCGGTTCAAGGCCAGCTCGACGCCTTCCTGGCCGGCAGTCCTCGACGCCGGTGAAGCCGAGCACGTGCGAGGCATGACATCGCCCGACGGGTAGTAGCGGCGGTATTCGCGCTGCTGGTGTATGCCGGGCAGATTCAGGGCCGCCACCTGCTCCGCCACGTCCGGCGGGATCTGGCGCTTGACGAAGACGAAGTCCTTGTCCAGAGCCAGCTTGCGGTTGATCTCGCGCACGTCCATCTCGAGCAACTGCGCCAGAGCGCGCCCTTGGGCGGGCGACAGCCGCGCATCGTCGGGAATCGCCCAGATCGACTTCACCGGCGGTGGACACGGCGAGCACGTCGCCGTGGCGGTCGACGATGCGGCCGCGCGTAGCCGACATGTCGATCACCCGCTCGTAGCGCGATTCGCCCTTCTTCTGCAGAAAGTCGTTATTGACGGCCTGCAGATAGAAGGAGCGCGCCACCAGACCGGCGAATCCCGTCAGCAGCAGAAGCAGCACGAAACGGCCGCGCCACGCCGGAACGCGCTGGGACAGGATCGGGCTGTGGGCGAACTTCATCTCAGTGTGCCAGCGGCGCTTCGATCGCCATCATGTGA
Organism: uncultured beta proteobacterium; assembly: GCA_963823455.1. Classification (GTDB taxonomy): domain Bacteria; phylum Pseudomonadota; class Gammaproteobacteria; order Burkholderiales; family Rhodocyclaceae; genus CAVPDA01. The sequence goes on along the minus strand of CAWGLO010000002.1, from coordinate 457,494 downwards.
TCCGCCTGCGGCGGCACCATACCCAGCTTGTCGCGGGCGATCTTCTCGACCCGGGCATGGGCGGCCCAGGTGCTCTGCCTCCAACTGGAGTTGCCCCCACTCGACCTCGAGCTCGCGCATGCGGTCCTGTTCGCGCTCGAGTTCGATGAAGAGCTTGCGCGCCTGATGCTGCGCGGCGATCACGCCGATGGCGCAAGCCAGCGCGAGTGCGATCAGGAGGGCGTTGAGACGCGCCATGTCAGATCTTCTCCGCCACCCGCATCACCGCGCTGCGCGCGCGCGGATTCGCGTTCGTCTCGGCCGCGTCGGGACGCTGCGGCTTGCCCACCAGCGCGCAGCCGCGGCTGCGGCAGTTCGGCCGCACGCACCGGCAGGCGCGCGGGCAAGCGGCCGGCTGAGCCGCATCGCGCAGGAAGCGCTTGACGATCCGGTCTTCCAGCGAATGAAAGCTGATCACCACCAGCCTGCCACCCGGCTTCAATGCGTCCACGGCTTGGGGCAGGACTAGCGACAGCTCCTCAAGCTCCCGATTGACGTGAATCCGTAGAGCCTGAAAGCTGCGCGTCGCCGGATGCTGGCCCGGCTCGCGCGTGCGGACGGCCTTGCGCCACGAGCGCGGCAAGTTGTCGTGTGGTTGAAATACGGTTCCCCTCCGAGCAGCAACAACCGCCTTTGCAATCGCATGAGCAAACCGTTCTTCGCCATAATCCCTGATCACCTCTTCTATTTCATGTTGTTCGGCCTGCGCCAGCCACTCGCGCCGCGGTCTCGCCCTGTGTCGTATCCATGCGCATGTCGAGCGGCGCATCGAAACGAAAACTCATGCCCCGTTCGCGCATCGTCCAACTGCGGCGACGACACGCCCAAGTCCAGCAACACGCCATCGACCGCACCGACGCCCTGCCCGCCCAACACCTCGCTCAAGTCGGCTGAAGGCTGCGTGCACCAGCGTCGAAGCGCGGATCGTCCGATCCCCCGCCGCCGCCACCGCCTGCCGGATCGCGATCCAGCGCCACCAGCCTTCCCCGCTCGCCCAACCGGTCCAGGATCGCGCGGCTATGCCCGCCGCGACCGAAGGTGGCATCGACGTAGATGCCCTCCGGCCTGAGCGCCAGCGCATCGACCGCTTCCGCCAGCAGCACGCGGTGTGACGCCAACTCGCTCACAGCACCAGGTTTTCGAATCCCGGCGGCAGCAGCTTGTCGCCAAGCGCATCCATCTCATCCTGCTGCTGCTTCCAGCCGGCGTCCGACCAGAGTTCGAAGTGGCGACCCCTGGCCGACCAGCCAGACCTCCTTCTCCAGACCGGCCTATTGGCGCAATTCCGGCGCCACAAGCACGCGGCCGGCCGCGTCCAGCGTTTCCTCACGGGCGTGGCCGACGAACAGGCGCTTCAAGATGGCCGACTGCGGCGTCGAGGCTGGCTTTGCTGCAACGATCGTGGCGCGGATCGGTTCCCAGGCAGCGACAGGAAAGACGAGCAGACAGCGATGGGGATGCGCAGTGAGCACTAACATGCCGTTGGCGGCCGCAGTCAGGGCATCACGGTGGCGCGCCGGAATCGCCAATCGCCCCTTGTTGTCCAGATTCAGCGACGTCGCCCCTTGAAACATTCCCCCCCCGCCGGTTGTGGAGAATCCATTTTTCCCCACTCTTACCCACTCTGTCCCACTTTAGTGGAACTTCACCGGTCGGTCAAGTAAGAACTTGGCCTACTTTTTTCCGCGCGGACAACGACTTAGACGGGTTTTGCGACGCACCATGATAAGCAATTATCCCCGGAAAATAATGGGGATAGCATCGAAATCGGAGGTTGTTTCTGAGATAAGGGCGATGCTTGGCGGGAAGAAAGTGGAAGTCCGCCGATAAGCCGGGTTCTGTCGGGCAACCTGAGGTTGCCGGGCAGTCATTCCTCTGGGCGGCGCGTTGCCGCGACGCTCAAGCAGCCTACCCGGAAGCGGCGCGAGCCACGCTTTCGCTTCCCTATTTGGCCTTGCCCCGGATGGGGTTTGCCGAGCCGGCCATGTCGCCACGGCCGCGGTGGGCTCTTACCCGTAGCGCGCCGAACCGCGCCACCTCGCCCTTGCGGGCAAAGCACCATTTCACCCTTGCCGACACTCGCCGAGCAGGCTCCCGATGGGCATCCTGCTCTTCCGGGGACCTTGGCGCCAACCGCTCGCGCGGCAGCGCCTGGTCCGGCTCGCACCGGCGGTATGCTTTCTGTTGCACTTTCCGTCGCCTCACGGCGCCCGGCCGTTAGCCGGCATCCTGCTCTGCGGGGTCCGGACTTTCCTCCGGACGTGTCAAACGTCCAGCGACTGCCTGGCGGACTTCCACACAGATTCTATCATTCGACGAGGGCCCCTCACTGTTTGGTGCGTGGCAGGGGCGATCCCGCTAGCTGTCACGGGTGGCCAAGAGAGTGGCTAGCCGTGAAACGCCTATATATTGTGTGCCGGATACGGAAAGGGCGCGCGGCACTGCCGATGATCTGCTGCTGGCGCGCATCGAGGATCGCCACATGCCCATTCTTGCGAGGCGCGGGACCGACCTCGGCAAGCTCCACGAAGCGAGCTATCTGCAGAAGAGCGACATGAAGCACAGTGTGTTCTATGGACTGGTACTGGGCGCCGTTTCCGGCCTGCTGCTCGGCTCGTGGATGGTGCTATCCCCGCCGGAGGGCATCCGCCTGGGCCTCGTGACGCTGCTGGCGACGTCCCTCGGCGGCGCATCCATGGGGGCGTGGGCGGCGAGCCTGCTGGGGCATCGGTCCCCAATGTTCATCTGCGGCGTTTCCCGGCGGAGGTGGACCGCGGCAAGGTATTGCTGATGATCGATGTGCCGCGCGAGCGCGTTGACGAAATTCGTGAGCTGTTCGCCCGGCCGCATCCAGAGGCGAACTCCGGCGGCCTGGAACCGACCCTGCCGGCATTTCCCTGCGCCGACGCACCCCCCCGCCGTGTGCAGTGCACCGCCGACGGGCGAAGGGCATTACGGGCCCCGCCTGGGGCGGAATTGGCGCAGGTCGTCGTAATATGCGGCAGCGGCGCTTTCTGGAACGACTCCGGGGATGCCGAGCAGCGGCAGTGCCGTGAGTTCGCCCGGACTCAGGTACCACGCACCGCCACGCCAGCGTTGCGCCAGTTCGCGGTCGATAATTTCAACTTGCCGCGCGAGCGGCAGATTGAAGTGCTCGCGCTCAACGTCGAGGAAGACCGCCTTGCCGCACAATCCGATGAACGGCGCCCGCAGCCTGTCGTAAAGCCCATGGCCGAAAACGGCGAAGCGCATGCTTTCGATCACCTCCGTGCGCCGCTGCCAAAAAAGCGCCTTCCACGCGTGGCCACGCAACAGGTTGGACAGAGCGGGGGCCGTCAACACGACGATGACGCCGTTCTCGTCGAACAGCGTCGCGGCATCGCGCAGCGGTCCCCTGCCGCCGATGCCGCGTGCACGGCGGTCCTCGATGGCGGAGCAGTGACGCGCGTTCAGCGCCGCCTTGGTGTGCGGGAAAGCGAGCCATACCAGAGCATTGAACAGGTCGTGCCAGTTGTCCGGACGGGTTTCGACTTCGCCCGTGGCGAGCACCCGTTCTTCATAACCAGTCACTCGCCGCCCGGGTGCAACGAAGCGGATGCGGCGTCCGCTGCCTGCCGCCGGAGCGACCCCGATTTTGTAAATCAATCCATTGAGTTCTTCTATGGATGGGAGCCGATGTGCCTCTAAAAGCTGGAAAAACGGCCGCAGAAATTCGAACAGCGGCGCATCGGCAAGCGCAGAGAGGTTGACCGAAGTCAATCAGACACCGTCGTTTATGGTTGAAGCTTCGCGCCGAACTTCGGATAATCAGCCCCGATTCTAGGCGATACCCGCGGTGCGCGCTCGATCCGGCGCGGCGTGCAGCGCCTGCGGCAACCTCTGCCCTGCAGCCGATCGTTGCCCGCGAAGCGCGCAAGACAGCCACATAGCGCCACAACCACAGAGAGAACCGCGTTATGGAAGACATCCTGAAGCGTCTGCTCGACGCCGAAATGCGCGCCGAAGCGCAGGTCGAAGAGGCGAGCAGGCAGCGCGAGGCCGTCATCGCCCAGACCCTCGAAGAAGCGCGCCAGGCGGAAGAACGCTTCCAGGCACGCATCGATGCCTTGCGCGCCCCCTATCTCTCCCAGGGTGAGGAACGTGCCGAGCAGGCCATCGCCGAACTGAAGAAGAAGTACGAGGAGCGCAGCCGCCACTTGCGCTCCCTCGCGGAGGGCCATGAACGCGAGGCGGTCGATGCCGCCTTTGCCGTGCTGCGCGGAGCGTCCGGGGAATAGGCCTTGATCGGCGCCAGCCATAACGCATACCTGGCGACGCGCGTGGCGCTGCTCGCCACGCGGCTGCTGTCCGAGCCGGATCTGACCCTGCTCGGCGAGAAAGCTCCCACCGAGATCCGTCCTTTCTTCGTCGAGCACGGCCTTGTGCCGCTCATCGCGGAGGACGCGGCGGTGTCGCGACATCCGCTCGAGCAGCGCATCATCACCGTCCTCCTCGAGGATGCGGTCATCCTGTCGCGTGCACTCGCCGGGCGCGAGCGCGACTTCCTCATCTACTGGACGCACCGTTTCGAACTGGCCAATCTGAAAGCCATCATCCGCGGCAAGATGGCCAATGAAGGTGCCGAGTCGATCCGTGACAAGCTGGTGGAGATGGGACCGTTCGCCTCGCTTCCGGTGGAAGAGTCTGCTGCGCACGGAAGACATCGTGGAACTGCTGTCGCGCGTGGAGCGCTCCCAATATGCCGACATCGGACGTCAAGCGCGACAGGTGTTCGAGCAACAGCACGAGTTGTTCGCTCTGGATACGACCTTCGACCAGCGCTATTACGGCGGACTGGTCCGCCGTGCCGCGGCGATCGAGACCGACGTCGGCACCGAGTTCAAGTCCCTGATGGCCGCGGTCATCGACAGCCTCAACCTGGTTTGGCTGCTGCGCTACCGCTTCGCCTACCAGCTTGCCCCGTCCCAGGTCTGGTACCTGCTGATTCCGACCCATTACCGGCTCTCGTCCGCCACGCTGCAGGCCTTGGCCCAGCTCACCCGCTTCGACGAAGTGCAGCCGGCGATACCGGAGCCCTTCCGTACGTGGCTGACCGGCGCGACCAGCCCGAACGACGTGGGGCGTATCCTCGAAGCCAAGACTTCCGAACTGGCGCGCAAGATCGTGCGCCACGCGCCGTCGGCGCTGACGCGGGCATTCGCCTACATGCTGCTGCGCGAGCATGACCTGCACAATGTGCACGTTGTGCTCAAAGGCAGGAGCATCAACATCGCCCCCGAAATCATTCGCGCCGGGCTCCACTCCGCGCCCGCCGCCGCGAGCGCTGCGGGAGGACCAGCCTGATGCTGAAGCCGGTGCCCATGCAGCGCGTGTCGCTCTGGGTGATGAGCAACGACCTGTGCCAGGCCTCCCAGCTTCTGGCGGCGCAGGGCAGTTTCAACCCGGACCGGATCGGCGCCCTGGAGACCGAACTGCCTGACTCACCCGGCGACCGTTACCGCGAGATCTACCTGTCGGCGCGCACGCGCCTCGCCAAGCTCATGGAGGCGTGCGGCGACCTGCCGGACGAGGACCTGGAAGCCTCGGTCAAGCCGGTCAGCCTGGCGGAACTCACATCGGTCAATGAATTCCTCGGTGAACTGTGGCAGGTGTGCTTTCACGAGCAGGACGCCCTGCGGCGGGAGGAGGAAAATGCCCGCCGCATTGCCGGCATGCAGCAGACGCTGGATCAACTGGCAGCACTCGACCTGGACCTGTCGATCCTCAGCAGACAGAAGCGCTTCCTTGAACTCAAGATCGGCACCCTGCCTCCCGCCAGCCTGGCACGGCTGTCGGAAGCGCTGGGGCTCACCGGCTTCGTCATCAGCGTCTTCGCATCCACGAAGGAGATGGTGCACGCGGTGATCGCCGGCCCCACCGGCAAGGAGGAGGAACTCGCCGCACTGCTGCGGGCCGCCGGCTGGCGTGACATCGAGGTGCCGGCCGAACTCATGACCCACCCGGAGCGGGCGCGCAAGGAACTCACGGAGGCAGCGGCCAAGGCCGGCGAGGCGGTCGCCGCCCAGTGCGCCCTGATGGACGACAAGCGCGAATCCTACCGCGCCCGCATACTGATGGCACGCCGCGTCCTGACGCACGCCGGCCCCTATGCCGCGATTTCCGCCGATGCGCTGCGGGCCAAGGGCGGACTGGCCCTGATCACCGGCTGGATCCCGACCCACGACGCGCCGCGGCTCGAACGTGCGCTCAACCGCAAGCTCACCGGGCGCCATATGGTCGAACTGCGCGACCCGAAGCCGAGCGAACTGTCCCACGTGCCGTCTCACACCCGTTACCCGCGCTGGCTGCAGCCTTTCGCTGCCCTGGTCCGTCTCTACGGCACGCCGCGCTACGGCGAGGTCGACCCCACCCTGCTGTTCGCCATCGCCTATGTCCTCATGTTCGGCATGATGTTCGGCGACGTCGGCCAGGGCGGACTGCTCGCGATTTCCGGTCTGTTCCTGAAAGGCGCGTTGAAGCAGTTCCGCATCTTCGTGATTGCGATCGGACTGTCCTCCACGCTCTTCGGCTTCATCTACGGCAGCGTATTCACTTTGGAGACCATCATTCATCCGCTGTGGCTGTCGCCGCTCACCGCCCCGGGTCGCATGCTGGAACTGGCCATCCAATGGGGCATCGGCTTCATCCTGCTGACTTCGGTGATCTCGATCTACAACCACTGGGTGGAAGGCAAGCTGTCGCATGCGCTGTATGACGCCTCAGGCGTGGCCGGCGTGGTCTTTTATCTGGCGGCGGCCTTCTGGGGATATCGGTGGATGAGCGTCAATGAATCGAACCCCGTGGCACTGGTGATTGCCGCCCTCGCCCTCGCCGTGATCGGCGTCTACAAGTGGCGCGAAGCGGAAGGAACGCGCGGCGAGAAGACGCTGATCGCCAGCATCGAAAGCTTCGAGACGGCAATGGGTTTCTTCGCCAACACCCTGTCGTTCCTGCGGGTATCGGCCTTCGCCTTGAATCACGTCGCGCTCGCTCTGGCAGTGATGACGATCGCCGAGGGGATGGGAAGTCTCGGCCATTGGATCACCATCGTAATCGGCAACATCATCATCTTCGTGCTGGAGGGCGCGATCGTCGCCATCCAGGCGCTGCGCCTCAATTACTACGAAGGCTTCTCGCGCTTCTACCGTGGCGACGGTCGGAGCTACCACCCGCTTTCCTTCGGACTCGCGTTCGGAACGGAACGGACCGGTAACTGAACAACGCAAACGACGAAAGGAGACACCATGTATTGGCTTGTTGCGCTTATGGGACTGTGTGTTCTGGCCACGATCGCCCTTGGCGCCTATTTCGAGCTGAACCCCATCGGCGCGCGGCGGCTCTCGCCACGCTGGGCAAAGGGCGGACTGCTGACCAACGTGCTGCTGTTCGCCGTGGCCCTGACGCTCACCCTCTTCCTCGGCATCGACGACGCGCTCGCCCAGGCGGCAGCGGTGGGGGCCAAGGAAGTGAGCAGTGGCGTCGGCCTCGCCCTGATCGGCGTCGGCATTCCGACTGCAGGAGCAGCCATCGGCGCCGGCATCGCCCTCGGACCGGTAGGTTCCTCGGCGCTGGCAGTGCTCGCGGAAAAGCCGGAAGCCTTCGGCCGCACGCTGATCTTCATGGGTCTCGCCGAAGGTATCGCGATCTATGGTCTGGTGATGTCGATCCTGATGCTCGGCCGCATCTAGAGCGCGCGCGGTGGATCACACCCGCATGATCGTGCTGGGTTCGGCCCAGCTCACCGACGGCTTCCGGCTCATCGGGCTGGAAACCTATCCCGACGCCACGCCGGCAACCGTGGAAAAGCTGCTGCAGCACCTGGTGGCGACGGACGCCACGGCGCTGATCCTGCTCGAACACGCTCTCGCGCGCGAAAGCGGCGAATGGCTGCAGCGCGTGCGCCACGAGGGCGGCCGCATCATCATCACCGAGATCCCGCCGCTGCACGCGCCGGGCAGCTACCAGCCGGCGGTGGATGATCTGGTGAGAAGCGCGCTCGGCCCGTCGGCGCTGGAGGAATCCCCATCATGACTCAGGAAGCCCAAGTCCAGGAACTGGAAGCGGCACTGCTGTCCCGCGCCCGCAGCCTGGCCGATGAGCATGTGCGCTCGGCCAAGGCGGCGCGCGAGCGCATCGTCGCGCAGTACAACGACAAGCTGCGGCTGCGCGAGGAAAAGGAAGTGCTCGCCGCCAAGCAGATGGCCGAGAAGCAGTACAAACGCAAGGTGCAGGCGGCGGAGATCCGCATGCAAAGCGAGCTCGACCGCCTGCGCTGGAACCTGGTGCAGGCCGTCATGGAGCAGGTGAAGCAGCGTTTCGTCGCCATGACCCATGACGAAACCGAATATCTGGCGTGGCTGAAGACGCACCTGGCGCAAGCCGGCGCGGGACTGCCGTCGGGCAACCTCGTCGTCTGCCTCAACGCCACCGACCAGAAACGGCTGGAGCCGCGCTGGCAAGCGCTGTGCAGCGCGGCCCTGCCCGGACGCCAGGTAACCATGGCCGGAGACACGTGCGCCGCCGCCGGCGGCTTCATCATCGAAACCGAGAACAGGCGCATGCGCCTGGACGAGACCCTGGACGGCAGGATGGAGCGGCTGCAGGCGGAGCTGCACCGCGCCATCATGGAGCACCTGTTTGCCTCGGTACCGGATATGGGAGCGTTGTTCCGTGGGTGAAATCGTCGAAATCAATGGTCCCATCGTCACCATTCGCCTTCCCAGCGTGCTGACCGGCGAGCAGGTGCGCGTCGGCGAACTGAACCTGATCGGCGAGGTCATCGGGCGCGAAGAAGAACTGGCCATCGTGCAGGTCTATGAAACGACCGACGGCCTGCGTCCCGGCGAGGAGGCGGAAGCGCTCGGCCATCCGCTGTCGGTGGAACTGGGGCCGGGGATGCTCGGCCAGATCTTCGACGGCGTGCAACGGCCGCTGCAGAACATCATGGCCATCAGCGGCGACCGCATCGCCCGCGGTCTCGATGTGCCCGCCCTGCCGCGAGACAAGAAGTGGCCATTCCAGCCCAACCCCGAGCTCGCGGTCGGCGCCAGGCTGCAGGGCGGCGAGATTCTCGGTTCGGTCCAGGAAACCGCGGCCATCGCCCACCGCATCCTCGTGCCGCCGGAGACCAGGGGGGATCTCCTCGATCTCGCTCCGGTCGGCGAATACACGGTGGAGGAAGTGATCGCCCGGGTGCAGGATGCCCGCGGCGGCATCCACAAGCTCAAGCTCTACCACCGCTGGCCGGTGCGCAGGCCGCGGCCCTATCTGCAGCGCGACGACGGCATCTCGCCGCTGATCACCGGGCAGCGGGTCATCGACACCTTCTTCCCCCAGCTCAAGGGCGGCAAGGGCGCGGTCCCCGGGCCCTTCGGCGCCGGCAAGACGGTGGTGCAGCAGCAGATCGCCCGCTGGTCCAACGCCGACATCGTCATCTACGTCGGCTGCGGCGAGCGCGGCAACGAACTGGTCGACGTGCTGGAGACCTTCCCGGAGCTCGATCGACCCCTACACCGGGCGCAAGCTCATGGAGCGCACCCTGCTGGTGGCCAATACCTCCAACATGCCGGTGGTGGCGCGCGAGGCCTCGGTCTATGTCGGCATGACCATGGCCGAGTATTACCGCGACATGGGCTACGACGTGGTGATGCTGGCGGACTCCACCAGCCGCTGGGCCGAGGCCCTGCGCGAGGTCTCCGGGCCGGCTCGGGCAGATGCCGGTCGAGGAAGGCTACCCGGCCTATCTCGCCTCGCGCCTGGCGGCGGTCTACGAGCGCGCCGGCCGCGTCGAGACCTACGGCGGCGGCTCCGGCTCGGTCACCCTGATCGGCGCCGTCTCGCCGCCCGGCGGCGACTTCTCCGAGCCCGTCACCAGCCACACCAAGGACATCATCGAGACCTTCTGGGCCCTGTCCAAGGAGCTGGCGGACGCCCGCCACTATCCGTCGATCGACTGGGTCACCAGCTTCTCCGGCCACGTCCACACCGCCGCCCAGTGGTGGCACAGAGAGGTGGATCCGACTGGGACGCCAAGCGCGCCGAGGCCCTGGCCCTGCTGGCCCGGGACGCGGAGCTGTCGCGCATCGTCAACCTGGTGGGCCCCGAGGCCCTGTCGCGACGCCCAGCGCTGGGAGCTGGAGGGCGCCTCCCTGATCAAGGAAGGCGTGCTGCAGCAGAGCGCCCTGGACGAGGTGGACACCTTCTGCTCGCCGCAGAAGCAGTTCGCCCTGCTGGACCTGATGCTCACCATCTATCACGAGGGCGCCGCCCTGATCGAAGACCGGCGTGCCGGTGCAGGAGCTGCAGGTCTGCCGATGCTGGCCAGATGCGCGCGCGCTCAAGATCCATGTACACCAGCGAGCAGATCGACGAGCTCCAGGCACCATCGCGGGGGCGCACGATGCCTTCGAGCGATGCGCGCCGAGTACGCGAAGCAGGAGGATGTCAAGGCATGAGCAGCCGCGTGCCCCTCACCGCCCAACCCCTCTCCCGCAAGGGGAGATGGGAGCGTCGAGTGCGCCTGCGGCGCAGAACTGGAAGCGAACATGAGCATAAGAGAATACCGGACCGCCTCGGCGGCCCGCGGCGGCCTGCTGGTGATGAAGGACGCCCCGGGGTCGCCTTCGGCGACCGGGTGCGGATCGCAGGACCACGCGGGGCGCCATCCGCAACGGCCAGGTGATCCGCGTCTCCGACGGCGAGGTCCTGATCCTGGTCTTCGAGGGCACCGAAGACCTGGACCTGGAGCGCACCTGGGTGCGCTTCCTCGACGAGCCGGTGGAGATCGCCCTCTCGCCGGAGACTGCTGGGGCGCGAGTTCAACGGCCTGGGCGAGCCGCGCGACGGCCGCCCGCCGATCCTGTCCAACCTGCGCCGCGCGCGGTGAACGGCTCCGCCATCAACCCGGCGGCCCGCACCTATCCGCGCGAGTTCATCCAGACCGGCATCTCCACCATCGACGGGCTCAACTCGCCTGGTGCGCGGCCAGAAGCTGCCGATCTTCTCCGGCTCCGGGCCTGCCCCACAACCGGCTCGCCGCCCAGATCGTGCGCCAGGCCAAGCTGCTAGGACGAGGACGGCAGCTTCTCCATCGTCTTCGCCGCCATGGGCGTCTCCTACGCCGACGCCAAGTTCTTCCGCGACGAATTCGCCTCCTCCGGCGTGCTGCGCAACGTGGTCATGTTCATCAACCTGGCCGACGACCCGCCGGTCGAGCGCCTGACCCTGCCGCGCACCGCGCTCACCGCCGCCGAGTACCTGGCCTATCGACCTCGACCGCCACGTGCTGGTGGTCATGACCGACATGACCTAATTACGCCGAGGCCCTGCGCGAGGTCGCCACCGCCAAGGGCGACGTGCCGGCGCGCAAGGGCTATCCCGGCTATCTCTACTCCGACCTGGCCGAGATCTACGAGCGCTGCGGGCGCATCCACGAGCGCCACGGCTCCATCACCATGATGCCGGTGGTCTCGATGCCCTCGGACGACATCACCCACCCCATCCCCGACCTCACCGGCTACATCACCGAGGGTCAGATCGTGCTCTCGCGGGAGCTGCACAACCAGGGCGTCTATCCGCCGGTGCCATTCTCCCCGACGCCTGTCGCGCCTGATGAAGGACGGCATCGGCAAGGACGACACCCGCGAGGACCACCCGCGGGTCGCCGACCAGATCTACGCCCCCTACGCCCGGCGCTCGAAGACCCGCAACCTCGCCTCCATCATCGGTGCCGACGAGCTGTCCGAGCGCGACCGCGACTATCTCGCCTTCGCCGACGCCTTCGACGAGCGCTTCGTCGGCCAGGGCGAGGCCGAGGACCGCACCATCTTCGAGACGCTCTCGATCTCGTGGGAACTGCTGTCGCTGCTGCCGCCGGAAGCGCTGACCCGCCTGACGGAGGACGATCTGGCCAAGTATCACGCCTGGCAGAGGTCCCCGGCCGAGGCGCGCGCCTGAAGCGATGAAGCTCAAGGTCGCCCCGACCAAGAGCGCCCTGCTGCAGCTAAAGCGGCAGACGCGCTTTCTCGAACTCGGCCATGACATGCTGGAGCGCAAGCGCGAACTGCTGACGCGGGTCGTCTATGAACGCCTCGGTCAATACCGCAAGCTGCGCCTGGAAACGCGGCGCAAGCTGGAGGACGCCTATCGCTGGGTCGCCATCGCCCAGATGCGCATGGGCACCCAGTTCGTGCGCCAGGCTTCCCTCGGTCTGGAGCCGGCGGTGGATATCGCCGTGCTGCCGCGTTCCAGCGTCGGCGTCGAGTATCCCGCCGTCACCGCCGCGGCGCGGCCGCTGCAACCCGTGGGTCTGATGTGGACCGACGCCAGCTTCGACGAGGCACGCCACCACCTGGTCGAACTCACCCTCACCCTCGCCCGCCTCGGGGAAGCCGAAACCGCGCTGTGGCGGCTGCTGCTGGAACAGCGCAAGACCCAGAAGCGGGTCAATGCCCTCAAGTACAACATCATCCCGGCCTTCCGCGCGCGCATCCGCTTCATCCACGCCGCGCTGGAAGAGGAGGAGCGTAATACCCTGTTTCAGATGAAGGTATTGCGGGAACGAAGCGAGGCCGCGGCAGGCTGAGACAGCGGCCGCATCCGGCCGTCTGCGCGTCACCGCTGCGGCACTCTACCTGCCGCGACGAATATCCTGGACAATCGGGCGATTCCGCCCGCCCAGGGCTCCCAGCCCGGTTCCGCCGACGAGCCATGACTTCCGGCACCCTTCCCGCCAACGCCTCCCTCGCCCGCGATGTCCGCCCGATCGAGGTCTGGGCGTGGGCGATGTACGACTTCGCCAATTCGGGTTACACGACGGTGGTGATAACCGCCGTGTTCAACGCCTATTTCGTGGCGGCGGTGGCAGACGGGGCACCCTGGGCAACACTGGCGTGGACAGCGACGCTTTCCGCTTCCTACGGGCTGATCGTCATCACGGCGCCGGTGATCGGCGCCATCGCCGACGCCTACGCCTGGAAGAAGCGCCTGCTGGTCCTCACCACGCTCGGCTGCGTCGCGACCACCGCGGGACTCTGGTTCGCCCAGCCGGGGGCGCTGTGGCTGGCAGTGATTCTCGTCATCGCCTCCAACTGGTTCTTCGCCACCGGGCAGAATCTGATCGCCGCCTTCCTGCCCGAATTGGCCCAGTCCCGCGCCATGGGCCGGGTATCGGGCTGGGGCTGGAGTCTGGGTTATCTCGGCGGATTGCTGGCCCTGGGCTTGTGCCTCGCCTACATCGATTTTGCCCAGGCGCGGGGGGACACGGCGGCGCAGTTCGTACCGGTGACGATGCTGATCACCGCGGCGCTGTTCGCCGTTTCGGTCATCCCCACCTTCGCCTTCCTGCGCGAGCGCGCCGTACCGCAGGGCGGCGACCCGGCCCGCGTCGTCGCCACCGCCTGGCGGCGCCTGCGGGAAACCGCCGATCACGCGCGTCGCTTCCGCGACCTGACGCTGTTCTTCGCCTGCAACGTCTTCTACTCCGCCGGCATCTACGCGGTGATCACGCTGGCGGCGATCTACGCGCAGGAGGCGATGCACTTCGAGACCAAGGAGACGCTGCTGCTGATCCTGGTGGTGAATGTCACGGCCTCGATCGGGGCCTTCGCCTTCGGCTACCTGCAGGACCGCATCGGCCATATTCCCGCCATCGTGCTCACCATGCTGGGCTGGATCGCCATGGTGCTGCTGGCTTGGCGCGCCGAAAGCCGCGAAGCCTTCTGGCTGGCCGCCAACATCGCCGGCGTCTGCATGGGCGCATCCCAATCGGCCGGGCGGGCGGTCGTGGGCCTGTTGTCTCCGCCATCCCGGCTGGCGGAATTCTTCGGCCTGTGGGGGCTGGTCGTGAATCTGGCGGCCATCATCGGCCCCCTCACCTACGGCCTGGCAAGCTGGCTGGGGGGAGGCGACCACCGCAGCGCCATTCTGGTGACCGGAAGCTATTTTCTGATCGCACTCGTGCTGGTGATGCCGGTGAAGATCGCGCGGGGTCGGCGCTCCGCGCTGCGGGCAGAGCGGGAGGATCGGGCCCGATAGAGCACAGCTAGAGCGTCGCGAACGTCGCGTTCAGGCTGGCATGGATGCGGAACCCGGCGTCGGTAAGAGTGCTCGGATAGCGCAGGGGTTGGGCGAACATGACTTCGGCTGCAATGCCGCCGACCGCCGCCCGCACCCCGATCCCGGTACCGACCAGGTGCTGCCACTTCCCTTCGGCGACAAGCTGCACCAGCCCGCCATCGAGGAAGGCGAACGGTTCGACCCACAGGCGCCCGGCCAGCAGCCGGGGCGCCGCTGCATAGAGCATTTCGTTGCGCAGGAAGCCGCCGCGCTCGCCCACCAGCACGCCCTCGGCATAGCCGCGGACGGTGCCGGCGCCACCGATGAAGATCTGCTCCGAACTGAACAGGGCCTCGCGCGCCCACTGTCCGGCGAACGCTGCGCGATAGGTCCAGGCCGGGTGGACCTGCGCCACGAGGGCGGCGCTGAGATCGACTTTGTCGAACTGGGCGTGGGCACCCTCGCGCGGAAGGCCGGCCGCATCCACCGTCGCACCGAGCGCGTTCAATCCCCGGGAGTACCCAAGATCGATCAGCCAATGGCCGGGAACGTTGCCGATGGCAAAGCGCTGCAGGCGGCCGTATCCGGCACGCAGGACGGCAAGCTGCTGCGGCTCGAGCTGGATCTCGTTCACCTGGCGCCGGGCGTCGCGCAGGCCGAGGCTCAGGTTGACGCTGGACTTGCCCCGATGCGCGAGGCCCAGCACGCGATTCCAGGCGAGGATGTGCGCACTGGTGTTCCCGAACAGGAGGGCGGTATCGCCAATCAGGTTCTGGAACTCGGAGTAGGAGTAGCTGTACGACCAGGTGTTGTAGCCGGCGGGAACGGAAGCCGCGAACAGCAGCGCGTTGCTGTCCAGGCTGCCGAGATAGGTGAGGCTCAGCGCCTCCTGCCATCCGGTCAGATTGCCGGCCTCGATTGCGGCCCGATAGCGGGTCTGTCCGGTCGTGGCGGTGCCGAAATTGTTGAACGCCGAACGTGTAGAAGAACCGGTCGCCCTCCCGGTTGTCGATGGCAACCACCGAGCCGCCGGGGCTCTGGCCGGGCAGGATCTGCAACTCGGCCTGATTGCGCCGCAGGCGATTGACCTGGCCCACGCCCTGTTCCAGGTCGGCGAGTTTCAACACCTGGCCGGGATTCGTCGGAAAGGCCGCACCCACACCTCCGGCATGCGGCTCGCCGGCATCAAGATCGGCGCCGTTGTAGCGGAATTTCTCGATCCTGCCCGGGATGACGGTGATTTCGAGGATGCCGGACGCCAGGTTCTGGTTGCCGACATAGGCGCGGGTGGTGACGAATCCGCTCTCGATGAACACCTGGGTCAGCCGGCGCAGCAGGAGATTGATGCGGTTTACACCGAGCCGCTTGCCGGCGAAGGGCAGCGTGATCCGTTGCGCCTGTGCTTCGGGCAGCACGGTGTTGCCCGTCAGCACGATGCGCTCGACGAGAAAGGTCGGCTCCGGATCGGCGATCGACTCCGGCGCCATCGCCGCATCCGGGGCACTCTCCGCCGGAACCGCGATCTCCGGCGGCTCCTGCTCCAGCCGCTCCTGGCGTTCACGCTCCGCCTGCTCGCGCAGCAGCCGGTCGGCGGGATCCTGCTGAAACGGTATCCCCGGCACCTGCGCCGAAGCGGTCGGAATCCCGGCGCACGCCAGAACCAGCGCCACGCCGCCGAGAACCCGCTTCAGGCACATGGCGGACCCTACTTCCAAAGCCAGGAGGTGAGTCCGAGGTGATCCTCGATCCGCACCGCTTCGCGCCGCGGCGCGCGAACGGTGATCACGCCGCCGCTGGCTTCGATCCCGCCCGCCGCGCTCACTACGCCCCCTTCGTCGAATAGCGTGCCGTCGATGCGCAACCGGCCCAGATTTGCCGTGAGCGCGCCGCCCTGATCGGCGGCATAGATCTGAGCCCAGGTATCGCCGAACCAGGCCTTCATGCCCTGGGCACGGGCCAGGCTGGCGTAGACCGTGACGCCGCGGGCGACGACCCGCGGCGCCGCCAGATCGATGTTCCGCAGCGCCAGCATTCGCCCTCCGACATTGAGAATCTCGCTGCCGGCGCGCAGATCGATGTCGCCGCTCGCGCTGAGCAGGCCGCCGACAGCGGTCGTATTCGAATCGGCCGTCGTCCGGCAGAACAACAGGCGGCAGGTACGCTCGAAGCGCACCTGCCCGGTCACCAGCCCCTCGTTTGCGATGGCACCCTGCGCCGCCATCCGGATATCGCCGCCGTTGGCGTCGATATCGCCGCCGTGATTGACTATGCTGCCGGCGGCGATGTCCACGCCGCCGCCGGCAGCGATGACCGCCTGCTCGCCCGCGCTGGCGAGGCGACCGTAGTCGATCGTGAATCCCTGAGTGCGCTTGGACAGGCCGAGCCAATTGCGGCGGCTGCTGCGCACCTCCTGGCGCGCCCCGTCGCTCACTGTTCCGACCCGCTCGACGCCGTTGTAGAAGTCCGCCGGCGTCGCAATTCTGACGTCCCCATTGGAGAGGATGCGACCGCTGCGGTTGAGGACACCGGCACGCCCGTGGATGGCGACGTCGTCATCGCGCCCGAATACGACCGCGAGCGGCCCTCCCGCAGGCGTGTCATTGATGAACGATCCGCCGGCAACCAGGGTAACCGCTCCGGCCGACGCGCTGTCGCCCTCGATGCGCTTGGTGCCTTGGATCAGGCTGCCGCTGTTGCGCAGGTCGCCCGACGCTTCGACCAGCACGCCGCCCGACGCAGCCACGATGCGCGAGGCCGCAGCTGCGTCGTTGCGCTGCAGGAAACCTGCCGCCTGTATCAGCACGTTCTGCCCGGCCGCGATCGACGCCCCGCGTACGGACACGTCCTGCCCCGACGAGAACACGCCGATGCCGCCGCTCGCCGCCATGGCGACGCCGTCGATCTGCGTCGCGCCGCTCGCGCTCACGCCGGGCTGACCGAGGATGATGTCGCCAATCGCCGCCTCGCTGCCGGCGGCGACGCTTCCGCCGTGCAGGCGGATGGCCGGCGCCCGCAGTTCCATGCCCAGGCCGGACGCGAAGTTGCCGGCGTCACTTTCCACCCGCGAGACGGACGCGATGAGCTTGCCGGACGACCGTATGGAGCCCCCCAGAACCCGCAACTCCCCATCCGCCGACAGGCTGAAATCGCCGACGTTGGCGAACAGGCTTCCGGCATGGGACACGCCAGCCCCCCGGTCGGTGACGGCGATCTCGATGCGGCCGGAGGTGAGGCTGCCCAGGGGAGTGATATCCAGCAGCATCGTCCCGACGTTCGCGGTGGCCGGTGCGGAGTAGCCGATCCAGGGGGTCAGGTTGTCCGCGGGCGATACCGAGGTATCCACTTCCGCCCGGCTGTCGCCGAGCACCACCCGCACTCGGGCATCGGCCGAGGTGAAGGTGTTGGTGACCGGTCCGCCGACCTTGAGCCGCTTGGCGATCAATTCGAGGTTCGCGAACGCGCCGGCAAGCCCTTCCGGGCCGATCTCGAGCACCCCCTGGTCCGTGGTCAGCACGATGTTGCGCTGGACGATGCCGGGCGCGGGATTGAGGTCATGAAAGCGGACGCGGCCGGTCGTGATCGCCACGTTGCCGGTATTGACGAACGACGCGCCGTTCAGCGTGATGCCGTGCGGATTGGCAAGGATCACGCTGGCCCGCGGACCGACCACCGAAATGGGGCCCTCGATCAGGCTCGGACGGGTGCTCGTGACCTCGTTGACGATATAGCGCGCGTTGACGCCCGAGTTCTGGAGATCGGCCCCGGCGCGGCCGACGTTGAAACTGGAATAGGTGTTGTGAGACACGCCCGCGACCGGCGGCGCGATGGCAATCACCGCCTTGCCCGCGGGCGTGGAAGAGACGGTGGTGGCAGTGGCGCCGTCGGGAACGAGTCCCGCTCCCCGCGCCTGCCAGCTCGCAGCCGACGCCAGCGCCAACGCCAGTATCAGCACGCAGGGACGTTCGCGCTCGCGCCGGTCGGTGCGGCTTCGGTGCGTGCATCTGCCATGACACTTCATCACGCTGCGACGGTCCTCAAGTATGCCGCGCGGCTTCGCGACACGCGCCCGGCGTTTCAATCGATGCGGAACTACCGGCAACGCCCATTCGACTCCCCCCACGGACATGCCGGCACGACGGATCGTCCGGGAGGCGACTCTCCAGGGGCATATATCGGGCAAGCACCGATACCCTTGAACAGCGCGGCGGCCCGAAGCGGGACCGAGTGCATCTTGCAGCGCGGCGCATCTGGGAATATGCTGTCGTCAGCGTGGTCTTGCGCGCGATGAGTGTCCGGCGCACCTGCTTCTCCGCCGTCCCAGATGCTTGTTCCTTCCGTATCCAGCTTGACCTACATCCCGCCCGCACGGAGCCCCGCGCCGCGTGCCGTCGGCGCCACGGCGCCGGTGGCGGAGCCCAGGGCGCGGATCGGCGAGCGCCAACTGTCGGCCGACGAGGAGCACATCCTGCAGCAGATGCGCAGCCGCGACCGGGAACTGCGGGTCCAGGAACGCGCCTATGTCTTGCTCGGCGGCACGCTGCTGCGCACGCTGCCGAGCCACACCTACGAACGCGGGCCCGACGGGCGCTTTTATGCCATCGCCGCCGAGGCGACCATCGACACGTCGTCCGTCGGCATGCTCGATCAGGACATCGCCGCAGCGCAGGCGATGTTCGCAGCCGATCCCCTTCCGGTGAAAGCGGCGGCGGCGCCCGCGCCGGTCGTGACCCCGGACGAGATCGCACTCGACACCAACGATTCCGCCGACGCGATCGGCGGGGCGGTGGCACGCTTCTACCTTTCGGTCGCTGCCGGTGCGCGGCGTCCTCCCGCCGTAGACCTTTTCGCCTGAGGAAGAGGGAGGGGTTCGGTCTACCTGCACCCAACGCCGGGGAACGACCGGTGGGCGCACATATCTGGTGCATCGTCGGCAAGTCACGTATCCTCGCATCTCGCTTGGTCAAGCAGGAAAGGCAAGCGCTGTCGCTGCACCCGCAATAATCAATCGTGAGTCTCTGGAAAACCTGGTGGGCCCGTCTCAAGCCCGAGCCCATGACCATCTCCACCGGCGAGAAGCTGCGCTCCGGCGTGGCGGCGCTGGCGGCGGTGTTTCTCACCGCCTGGTTCGGACACCTGCTCGCCGGAGACGCGCCGCTGCTGGTGGCGGCCATCGGCGCGTCCTCGGTGCTGCTGTTCGCGCTGCCCAGCGGACCGTTGTCGCAGCCGTGGCCGGTCCTGGGCGGCTACCTGGTATCGGCGCTGGTCGGTGTCACCTGCGCCCGCTTCGTTCCCGACTTGGCCCTGGCATCGGCGCTGGCGGTCAGCCTGAGCATCCTCGGCATGCTCTGGCTGCGCTGCGTCCATCCCCCGGGCGGCGCGGTGGCCCTGCATGCGGTGATCGGCGGCGCGGCGGTGCACAGCCTGGGCTATCGCTACGTCCTCCTGCCGGTGCTGGCGAACGGCCTGCTGCTGGTGGGTTCGGCCTTGATCGTGAACAACCTCTTGCCCCATCGCCACTATCCGCGGCGTCCGCCCGAGCCGGAAAAGCCGGCGGCATCCCCGCCGAACCCCCTGGAGAGCCTGGGCCTGCGGCACAGCGACGTGGAGCAGGCGCTTGTCGAGTACGACCATCTGCTGGACATCAGCGGCGAGGATCTGGACCAGATCATCGCGATGGCCGAGAAACGCGCCTTCCGCCGCGGCTTCGGCGAACTCACCTGTGCCGATGTCGTGATGCCGGATGCGGTGACGGTGCGCGCCGGCGCCCAGCCGATCGAGGCGTGGCGCCAGCTGCGCCGGCACGGCAGGCCGGTGCTGGCGGTGGTGGACGACCAGGACAGGCTGAAGGGATTGGTGGGCATCGGCGATTTCATCGAGCGTGCCGGCGCGCGCGGCCCAAGCGACCTGCGCCGGAAGCTCGCGCGCTTCCTCCTGCACAACATGGCGCGGGAGAACAAGGTGGCGGCAATGATGTCGCCGCCACCGGTCATCGCCCGTACCGACATGCATATCGCCGAACTCATCCCCTATTTCGGGCGCGAGATGTGCCACCACATTCCGGTGGTGGACGAGGCGCAGCGCTACGTCGGGATGGTGTCGCAGTCGGCGCTGATCGCCGCCCTCTACCGCAGCCGCCTGGCCGAAGGCGCCCCGGCGCCGAGCTGAGCCCGGCCGGCGGCGACCGCCGCACTATTGCAGAAGCCCGGCCTTCACTTCGTCCTGGGTCAGCAGCCGGATCGGCACTGCCTTCACCCGCCAGATGTCCTCGCAGTATTCGCGGATCGTGCGATCCGACGAGAACTTGCCGGAGCGCGCCGCGTTGAGGATGGACATGCGCGTCCAGTGCTCCGGGTCGCCGTAGGCGCGGCTCACCGCGCTCTGGCAGTCGACGTAGGGCTGGTAGTCGGCCAGCACCAGGTAGGGATCGTGGTGCAGCAGGCCGTCGATCAGGGGCCGGAACAGCGCCGCATCGCCGCGGGAGAAAAATCCCGCCCGCATCAGATCGATCACCTCGCGCAGTTCCGGGTTGGCCCGCACATGGTCTTCGGGACGATAGCCGTGGGCCTTGAGGGCGCAGACTTCGGCGGCGGTCAGGCCGAAGAGAAAGAAATTCTCCGGCCCCGACCTCGTCGCGGATCTCGATGTTGGCCCCGTCCAGGGTGCCGATGGTCAGCGCGCCGTTCATCGAGAACTTCATGTTGCCGGTGCCCGAGGCCTCCTTGCCGGCGGTGGAGATCTGCTCGGAGAGGTCCGCCGCCGGATAGACGCGCTGCCCGTTGCTCACGTTGAAGTTGGGCAGGAACACGACCTTGATGCGGTCGCGCACCGCGGGGTCGCGATTCACCACGTCGCCGACGGCGTTGATCAGCTTGATGATGAGCTTGGCCAGGTGATAGCCCGGCGCCGCCTTGCCGCCGAAGATGAAGGTGCGCGGCGGAACGTCGAGACCCGGGTCGGCGCGCAGACGACAGTAGAGGGCGATGACGTGCAGGATGTTGAGGTGCTGGCGCTTGTACTCGTGGATGCGCTTGACCTGCACGTCGAACAGGGAGTCCGGGTCGATGGCGATGCCGGTGCGCTGGCGCGCGAAAGCCGCGAACTGCTGCTTGTTGGCGCGCTTGATGTTGCGCCACAGACCCTGAAACGCCGGGTCCTCGGCCAGCGGCTCCAGCTTCCTGAGCTGACCCAGATCCTTGATCCAGCCGTCGCCGATGGCGTCGGTGATCAGTTCCGAGAGCTCGGGATTGCTCAGCACCATCCAGCGCCGCGGTGTCACGCCGTTGGTCTTGTTGCTGAACTTGTCCGGCCACAGCGCGTGGAAGTCCTGCAGCACGTCCTGCTTCAGCAGCTCGGTGTGCAGTGCGGCCACGCCGTTGATGGCATGGCTGCCGACGCAGGCCAGGTGTGCCATGCGCACGTAGCGGTCGCCGCTCTCGTCGATCAGCGACAGCCGCGCGATGCGCGCGTCGTCGCCGGGAAAGCGGATGCGCACCTCGTCGAGAAAGCGCCTGTTGATCTCGTAGATGATCTCCAGGTGGCGCGGCAGCAGGCGGCCGAACAGGCCGAGCGGCCAGCGCTCCAGCGCCTCGGGCAGCAGCGTGTGGTTGGTGTAGGCGAAGGTCTGGCGCGTGATGTCCCAGGCCTCGTCCCAGTCCATGCCGTTCTCGTCCACCAGCAGGCGCATCAGTTCGGCGCACGGCGATGGCCGGATGGGTGTCGTTGAGCTGGACGGCGAATTTCTCGTGGAAGCGCTGCAGCGGAATCTTCTGCACGCGCATGATGCGCAGCATGTCCTGCAGCGAGCAGGAGACGAAGAAGAACTGCTGCTCCAGGCGCAGCTCCTTGCCCTGCACCGCCTCGTCGTTGGGATAGAGCACCTTGGTGAGGTTCTCGGAGAACACCTTCTTGTTCACCGCGCCGTAGTAGTCGCCGCGATTGAACACCGCGAAGTCGAACGACTCCGGTGCCTCGGCGCGCCACAGCCGCAGGTGTTGGCGGTGTTGTTGCGGTAGCCGAGGATGGGCGTGTCGTAGGGCATGCCGATCACCACGATGTCCGGCACCCAGCGCACGCGGGCGCGGCCGTGCTCGTCTGCGTAATGTTCGGTGTGCCCGCCGAGTTTCACCTCCACCGCCCACTCGGGACGCGCGATCTCCCACGGATTGCCGAAGCGCAGCCACTTGTCGGTCCTCTCCACCTGCCAGCCGTCCACGATCTCCTGGTCGAAGATGCCGAACTCGTAGCGGATGCCGTAGCCGAGGGTCGGGATTTCGAGGGTGGCGAGCGAATCGAGGAAGCAGGCGGCAAGCCGCCCGAGTCCGCCGTTGCCCAGGCCGGGCTCCTCTTCTTCCGCCAGCAGTTCGTCGAAGTCGAGACCGAGCTCGCCCATCGCCTGTTTCACCTCGTCGCGGATGCCCAGGTTGATGAGGTTGTTGCCGAGATGCGGCCCCATCAGAAACTCGGCCGACAGGTAGGCGACGGTGCGCGAGCCCTGCCGCGTATAGGCCGCCGCGGTGCTGATCCAGCGCTGCAGCATGCGGTCCCGCACCACGTAGGCCAGCGCCATGTAGTAGTCCTTGCGCGTGGCGAGCGCGGGAAACTTGCCCTGCACGTAGAACAGGTTGTCGAGAAACGCGCGCTTCAGCGCTTCCTTGCCCAGTGCCGTGCGTCCGTCTTCGGCATGGGGCTGGGTCGATGGGGGTACGACGCGGGTATCCAAGGTATTCACCGTGCGGGTTGGATGGCTCTGAGCGCTCGACGCCCGCAAGAACCGTGCAAGCATCATCGCGCCCGGCAGATGCAGCGCACGGCGCCTCGCGTAGGGCGGGCCGTGCCCGCCATCCCACGATCGGCGGGCACGGCTCGCCCTACCTTTCCTGTGCCGAGTGGAGCATCGCCGCACCTGCATCCAGAGGGATGCTCCGCACCATCGCTGCGCGCACGACAGCCGGGCCGCACGCGCGCAGTGCATACCCGCTGCGCGGCCGACGACGGGCACCGCCGCCTACACGTGCAGTTCGACGATCTCCCCATCCGCAACCGGATGGTCGCGGCCGACATGCAGACCGCCGACGGCGTGGGGAGCCCACACGCGCGCGTACTTGAGGTCGCGGGCGATGTCCTTGTGCACCAGGCGGGCGACATCGTCGATCGTCTGGCCGCGGCGCAGCGTGAACGGGTGATGCCTCTCCGCCGGCTTGCCCGGCGTCTTGGTGTAGACGCGGATCACGACCAGGTTGCGGAACAGCCAAGGCCCCAGTTCGCCCAGACCCAAACCGGTCTGCGCCGACACGGCCAGCCACGGATAGCTCAGCCCGGTCAGATCGAGAAAAGCGTTGATCTCGACGCCGACGTCGGCGATCAGGTCGGCCTTGTTGGCGAGGACCAGGGTCGGCAGGCGAATGGCGAAGGGATCGTCCTCGTCCGTCGCCGCACTTTCACCGGTATCGGCGGACGGCCAGCGTTCGCTCAGCGTCACCCGCCTGTCGCGCAGTATCGCGTGCGCCGCCTGCACCTGCTCGATGCAGGCCGGATCACCGAGGTCGATCACCAGCAGGCACGCGTCCGCCATCTGCAGCGCGCTCGCCAGCCAGGGCACCGGATGCTGCGGCGATACGGCGGGCAGGTCCACGAGTTGGAAGTGGATGTCCTCGTGGGGCATCATCCCCGGCTCGGGATGCTGGGTGGTGAAGGGATAGGGGCCGACATGGGCGACGGAGCCGGTGAGCCGGGCGTGCAGTGCCGACTTGCCGGAGTTGGGCGGGCCGATCAATGCGATCTGCGCCGCACCTTCCGGCCGGATCACCTGGGGCGGTCCACCGTGCGTGCCGCCCTTCCTCGGCCCTTCGAGGTCCTCGCTCAGTTCCTTGATGCGGCGCTTGATGTCGCCCTGCAGGTGGTCGGTCCCCTTGTGCTTGGGGATGGTGCGCAGCATCTCGCGCAGCCAGTCCAGGCGCTCGCGCGGCTCGCGCGCCTTGCGGAAGGAGGCCTCGGCGGCCTTGTATTCGGGCGAGACGTTGGTCGGCACGACAGCCTCGGGCGCAGGGCGGCGGCTACTGCATCAGCCCTTCTGCCTTCATAGCGGCCTGCGCGGCCGGGCGCGCTGCGATGCGGGCGACGTAGTCCTTGAGGACAGGCCATTGGCCGAGATCGATGTTGAGGAAGTTGCACCAGTTGAGCACCGTGAACAGGTAGGCGTCCGCCACCGTGTACCGGTCCCCCATGAGATACGACTTGCCGCCGAGGATTTCGCTCAGGTAATCGAAGCGGCGCCCGAGGAGATCCCGCGCCGCCTGCTTCGCTTCTTCCGACGACTTCTCGTTCCACAGCGGACCGTACTGCTTGTGGACCTCGGACGACGTGAAATTGATCCATTCCATCAGTCTGTAGCGCTCCATGGTGCCGAGCTTCGGCGCGAGACCCGCCTCCGGCTTCTGGTCGGCGAGATACTGGATCAGCGTGCCGACTTCCGTCAGCACCTGTCCGTCGTCGAGCCGCAGCGCCGGCACATAGCCCTTGGGGTTCACTTTCTGGAAGTCCTCGCCGCCCGCGGTCTTCTTCGTGCCGAAATCCACCGCATCGAGGTCGAACGTATAGCCCGCCTCGCGCAGGACGACGTGGGCGGCGAGCGAGCACGCACCGGGAAAGTAGTACAGCTTCATGGACGGCTCCTGTCTCAGTCGTTGGGATCGCCCCGCCGCAGGGCCGGTCGGGCCTTTCTTGAGCGCACAAGTGTACTCCGGGCGATTCGTGGCGAGAAAAACAGCGAATGGAACCGCCAAGGCGCCAAGATCGCCAATCAGACATGGTGTGGGTCTGCGTGTGCGCTCACTCTTGCGCTGAGGGATCGCCGCCACAAGGCTTGACGCGACGTCCTGGCGCGCTTGGCGCCTTGGCGGTTTCATTGCCTTCTTGTCTGGCCCCGCAGGGTTCGGCCCGCCGCCGGGATTCAGTGACCCGCCCGCACGATCAGGGGATCCACGTCCGGATAGAACTGCTCCAGCAGCGCGGCGGTGCACTCCGTCACCAGCGCCTCCATGCGCTCCGTCAGGGCGCCGGGATCGCCCGGCGCCGTGCCCTCCTCCCACACCGCCCGCACCTCGTCGCGCCGGGCTTCGACGAAGACCGCCACGGCGCTCTGCCAGAACAGGGGATGCTCGCTCTCGCTGTAGTCGCCGCGGCCGCGCCCGAAATGGGTCACGGCGAGGTAGCGCAACAGCGCCGAGCGCAGCAGACCCTCGAAGAACTCGGCGGACCAGCGCAGCGAGGCCTGCTTCTGACCCTTCACCAGGTTGTAGCCGCGGGCCAGACCGCCGGCGCCGAGGGCGCCCAGGATGCCGCCGCCCACCACCCCGCTGCCGAAGCTGAAGCCGCCCGCCGCCAGATCGGCCGCCAGACCGCCCAGGGCACCCGAGACGAAACCGCCCAGCATGGCGGCGAAGCCCTCGCTGACCGGTTCGCTGGTCGCGTAGTCGTCCTTCAGGCGGCGCCGGATCTCGCCCGCCGCATGCCCCTCGAGCTGATGCAGCCGGATCAGCCCGTCGGTGGCTTCGCGGATCTCGCTGTCGAGCCGTTCGGCCAGGGCCGCCATGGCGCGCTCCTTGTCCGCCTGCCCGGGGTCGGCGCCGGTGGCGAGCGAGCGGAAGACGCCGCGCGCCTTGTCGCTCCAGGCCCGGGTTTCCAGATCCTCCCGATCGCGCACCGCGCACACCAGTTGCCGCGCCAGGATCGCCATCGCCTCGTGAAATCGCTCCACGTTCTTGTCGCGCCAAGCCTTGGCGAGGCGGGCGAAGGCGCCGTGCTTTTCCAGCGGCAACAGGTGTCCCACGATGTCCAGCAGTTCCCCCTCCTGCACCCAGCAGCGGGCAAAGGCGTCCAGGCTCAGCACGCCGCGCACCACCGCATAGGCGCTCAGGTGACCGCGCCACTCGTCCTCGTCGGCGCGCTCGGCAGCGTGGCCGCGCGGCGGACCGGTCTGGTTCAGCAGCAGCACCACCGGCTTGCCGATCCAGCTCAGGATCTGCATTTCCAGCTCGACATAGCCGGCGTCCGCCGGCCTCTCCGCCGCGTTCACGAGGTAGAGCACGACGTCGGCCTCGTCGCGCGCGTTGCGCATCGCCTGCTGGCTGCACCACAGCGGACGGTCCGCGTAGCGGTCCCAGACCTGGGTCAGCACCCAGCCGACCGGATTGCCGGACTGCTTCAGCCGCTTCAGCAGGCGCGCGGTGTCGCCGAAGCCGGGCGTGTCCCACAACCGCAGCGAGCAGCCGTCCGCCGTCTCCAGCATGACATGGGCGTCGCTCATGTCGGTGACATGGGGTGCGTCGCGCACTTCTCCCACGTCCCGTCCGAGCAGGGTGCGCGCCAGCGTCGTCTTGCCGGCGTTGGTGTGGGAGATGAGGCTGAGGTTGATGATGTTGGGACTGCTCACGACGAAAACTCCGGATTCGCCCGGCGCGACAACTGCGCCTGCAGCGCCTCGTCCGCGGCGGTGCGGTCGGCCGCCGCCAAGTCGAGCGTGACCGGTTCGTGCCCGCGCAGGATCTCGTTCCAGGCGTGGCGGCGTTGCTCCAGCCGCTTCGCCGCGCCCGCTTCCCGCGCCAGGCGCTGCGCATACGCCGACTGGTCCACCAGCACCAGCAGGCGGTGGGCGGCCCTGCCCTGCTCCACCAGGGCGGCGAGGCCGCGCACCAGCACGGCGTGATTTTCCTCTTCCGGCGTCGCCGCCATGCTGAACACGACCACCAGGTAGTCGGCCACGGCGGTCCCCGGCTTCGCCGCCTGCAGCAGGTATTCGTCCTCCGCGCCGTAGGCGATGACTTCGCCGAAGTCGACGCGGGTGCGTTCGCCGAGTACATCGCTCAGCAGCGCCCGCAGCACTTCCTGCGCCGTCGCCGGGAGATGGTAGCTGTAGGCGACGACGCGCACCGCAAGACCCTCGCCGCGGACGGCCGCCAGCAGGCGGCGGAAATAGGGATCGGTCGCGGCGGGCAGGGGAAAGGCGTCGCGCCAGCGCCGCTCCTGCCGCCAGGCCGCCAGCGCCAGCAGCAGACGCGGCAGCAGGATGAACAAGGCGGCGGTGACGGCGTAAAGATGGATCCAGCGCGCGGCGTTTTCCCCCGGCGCACCCGCAGGCCAGCGCAGCGCCGCCAGATGCGCCGCATCGGGCAGGGCGATGCCCGTGATCGCGGACGCGGGCCCGAGCACCACGGCTAACATTCTGGCCACGGCCTCTTCGTTCAGGAACGTGCTTTCCCAGCCGGCGCGATACTCGAAGCCCAGACCGCGCCAATACATGCCGGCGACGGCACCGGCGGCGAGTGCCGCCGCCGCCAGATGGAGGATGCGGCGGGCGCGGGCGGCGGCGAGCGGCGCGCCGAATTCCAGCCCGTCGCGCATGAACTGTTCGATTCCCCGCGCCAGCGCCGCGTTGCCGCCGCCGATGCGGCGCCAGGCCGCCGGCAGCGGTTGCAGCAGGGTGGCGGCGATGCGGCGCAGGGGATGCAGCGTCTTCCCGCCGGCACTCGTGCCACGCACCGCTTCCACGGCGAGCGCCAGATACACGGCGAGGTTCCACGCCAGCATGCCGAGCAGGGGAAAGGCGACGATGTTGATCCAGCGCTGCCCCCCCAATTCGTTGCTGGCGAGCCCGATGAGGAAGGCGACGAGCGGCACCCCGACTGCAGCCCAACTGCCCCCACCCGCGGCGTGCAAGACCCGACCCACGCCCGGAAACTGTCGCGTGATCCGCGCGCGGGCGAGTTCGGCGCGGCGCGCCAGGAACGACTCCTCCGCGCCCGACAGCGCCTCCCGCTGCGGCGCCGGTGCGCCGTTCGGCATGCCGGCGCCGAGCGGCCCCGCTTCGCGGCCCACCCGCTCTCGGTCGGCGTGGGGCAGTACCGCGCCGTCCGGATCGCTCATTTCAATCGCCCGGATCAGCAGCACGCTGCGTGCGTTCTCCGCGTTCAATCCGGACGCCTCTCCCCGCAGCCGTCGCCGACCTGCGGAAAATCGCAGCACAGGATGTCCTGCACGCGGCGGCAGAGCTCGCGCCCGTAGTCGGTCCATGCGCCCTGGCCCCAGTAGCGGTAGCAACTGGTCTGCGATGTCAGCAGATGGAACAGGGCGTTGCGGTAACGCGGATCATGGGTGGGGACGCCGCTGCCGACGGCGATCCGGTGGAACAGGGCGCTCGCCCGCTCCATCGGTCCGATCACGTTCTCGTAGCCGCGGACCCACGACAGGTCGTTGGTCCAACTGCCGCCCTCGACGTCGAAGCGGGCATCCTCCTCCTTGAGCCCGGCGATGGCCCGCGCCAGTTTGTCCGGGCCGTCACCGGGACGGACCCGCTCCCAGATGCGGGCCTGGAAGCGGGGCTGGAGCGGCGGCAGGTCGGCCTCGCGCACGCCGCAGGCGAGACAGATGCTCCAGATATTCGGTCACGTTCATGAGCGGCGTGGCGGACGCGGAAGCCTCGCGCACCACCTGGAAATACTTCGACGGAAACTCGTTCATCATCACGCCGCCGTTCTCGCCGTCGGCGATCTGGGTCACCAGCGGCGGCACGGAGCGACCGGCCACAGGCTCCCGCGCCAGCCCCCGCGCTTCGTACCAGGGCTGCATCTGACCCACCAGCTTGCTGTCCGAGCCCTGGGTCTTGATGATGGCGACGATCTCGGCCGTCTCGCCGCGCGAACTGGTGCACACCAGTCGATGGGGCAGGTGCTTGAGCTGGGGCGCGGCGCCGCTGCCCGGCTGTTCGACCGTATGCTCCTGCACCAGCACCCAGCGGTAGCCGCAGGCAAGGAGGGTGGCGACGAACGCATGGGCCACGTCCGGATGGTTGGGCAGCGCCATCTCGGCCGGCGAGAAGCCGCGCACCCGCGCCAGCGCATCGAGCCCGAAGATCGCGGCGAAGTGATGCTGCCACGCCCGCACGTGCAGACGGTAGTCCTGCACCGGCGTGGACGGGGCCACGGCATGGCCCCACGGCGCGCCCAGCCACTCGACCGTGCGGCGGTGGTCGGGATGGCAGGTGATGGCCTTGAGGGCATCGATCACGTCGTCCAGGCCCATGCGGCGCAGCCCGTGCAGCAGCGTTCCCGAGTAGTCCAGCATCACCCGCGGCTCCAGTCCTTCCGCCAGGAGCTGGGGGATGAACTCGCCCATGCGGCGGTAGCAGGCGCGGAAGACGGGGGCATTGTGGTTGTCGCCGATTCCCGGGTGCTCCATCATGTACTGCAGGTTGCTGATGATGTCGGCATGGCGCAGATCGTCGCCGCCGGCCGGAATCAGGGGCTGGTGCATGTGCAGCGCAATGGCGCAGGCGCTGGCGATGCGCTCGAAGTCGATACGACTGTCGGGCAGGAACACCGGAGCGTCGCGGTGCTCGGCAAGCGCCCGCTCGACGGCGGCCTCGCCGCCGCAGAAGTTGGGCAGACCATCGATGGTTTCCGGCAGGTCGGTCATGAATCCTCCTTCGATCCGCCGCGGATGAGCCTCATGGCGGCGATTTCCCGGGCATCAGCGCGCGTCGCATGCGGAAGCCGGGCGGCCCGCTGATGCGGCGCCGATGAACGCCAGCAAATCCTGCGCGAAGCGCTCGCGCTGCCACTGGTGCGGCGAATGGTCGGTACCCTCGTAGATGCGCAGCGTTGCCTGCGGCATGCGCTCGTGCACGTACTGCGCGGTGCCCGCATGGTAGAAGTTGCTCTCGCCGCCATAGATCAGCAGCGCCGGGATGTCGATGTGCTCCAGCACGTCGCGATAGTCGGCGGCGGTCAGACTTTTCCAGGTCTCGATCAGCGGCGCCGGATTGAGCTGCTTCAGCCCTTCCCGCACCCGCTGCCAGCCGCGGGCGTTCTGTTCGTACTTGGCCCGTGCCCGCGTGTTCAGGCCGTAGGCGCCCAGCCGCAGCACGGCCTCGGCGAAATCTTCCTCCAGCTCGGCGATGAAGTGGCGCGACCGTGCCTCGTCGAAATCGCCGTAGATGCCATGCTCCCAGTCGTCCGCCGTGAGCAGCCTGGGCGACTGGTCGATGAGGCAGACTCGGCCCAGAGCGCTCGTGCCGTAGTGCCGGATGTATTCCCAGACCGTGAGCGCACCCATGGAGTGGCCGACCAGCGTCGCGCCACCCAGATTATAGTGCTGCAGCAGATTGCGCAGGTCGCGCGCCATGCGCTGCACCGTCGGCAGCGTGCCGGTGATCAAGCCGTGCCCGCCGTGGCCGCGGGCGTCCCAGCGATAGACGCGGTGATGGGGAGTGATCTGGTCGAGGAGCGGAAACCATTCCTCATGGCTCGCGGTCCAGCCGTGCAGCATGACAACCGGGTCGCCGGCGCCGGCGATGGCGAGATGGATGCGCTCGCCGTCGTCGGCGTGGAAGGAGGTGAGGGCGCGATACGTCATGGAGCGGGTGGGAACGAGCGCCAGCTTCCGGCCGGATGAATCACTCCGCTACAGCGCCCGCAACGGCGGCGGACCCAGGTGGAGCGTCACGACGGCATCGCCGACGAGGGTCGCGGCTCCGCGGCAGCGGTTGTTGCCGTTGTCGCTGTACTCGAAAACGTAAACCCGCCGCAGCTTGAGGCGTCCGTCGTCGTCGCGCCCCGGCCAGATCGAGTTGATGGCGACCGTATCGTCCAGAAACAGCAGCCCGTGCGCCTCGCAGGCGGCGCGCGCCGCGCGCACACCGGCTTCGCGCGCCTTGAGGCTGTCGTGCCACAGCCAGAGGCCGGCGGCGAGCAGGACGAGGCCGAAGACTTCGAGCATCACAGGGTAGCGCGTGGCTATATTGGAGATGGCGTCCGGACACGATGGTAAGCTTGACGGCGCCATTCCGGGCCAATAATCAGAAGCAGATCCGGGATTGCGCATTATGAGGGTTCGCTGCGGTCCCGCCAAAGGGCCGTCGGACAGTCGTTCACGCGTGGGAGGGGGGGGAAATGGACGCGAAGCAAGACGGCATCAAGAGCGGTGCCAAGGATGTGCGGCGGGCGGCGCAGGTCCTGGCCAGCCATATTCCGGCGCGCCTGGCGCCGCTGGCACGGGTGGCCTACAACTTCAGCTGGGTCTGGCATCCGGACGGCGAACAGGTGTTCCGCGACATAGACAGCCATCGCTGGCGCCTGTGCCGGCAGAATCCGGTGCGCTTCCTGCAGGAAACGGCGGAGGACTCGATGGATCGGGCGGCGATGGACCTGAATCTCGTGGCGCGGGTGGAAACCCTGCGCGACGACCTGGAACAGGATCTGGCGCGGCCGCCGCGGCTGGATGGGGTCGCCACGCCGGAGCGACCCATCGCCTTCTTCTGCGCCGAGTTCGGAGTGCATCGTTGCCTGCCCATCTACTCGGGGGGGCTGGGCGTGCTCGCCGGCGACATCCTCAAGGAAGCCTCCGACCGCGCCCTGCCGATGGTCGGCGTCGGGCTGCTCTACCGGCAGGGCTATTTCCATCAGCGCGTCAACGCCGCCGGCTGGCAGCACGAGTACTGGTATGACACGGATCCGGAACGTCGCCCCTGCGCCAAGGTGACGACCGCCGACGGCCGGCCGATCGCGGTCAAGGTGCCGATCTGGGACGAGGAAGCGGTGGTGCACGTATGGCGCGTGGACGTCGGCCGGGTGCCGCTTTTCCTGCTCGACACCGAACTGCCGGAGAACACGCCGCGGCAGCGCTTCGTCACTTCGCGCCTGTACGAGGGCAACCGCGAGATCCGCCTGGCGCAGTACGCGCTGCTCGGAGTGGGCGGGCTGCGCGCCCTCGACGCCCTCGGCATCGTTCCTTCCGTCATCCACATGAACGAAGGCCACCCGGCGACGGCCACGCTGGAGATGGTGGGACAGGAACTGGCGCGGGGCCGCTCCTTCGCCGAGGCCTGCGAGCGCACGCGCAGCCGCGTCGTGTTCACCACCCATACGCCGGTGCCGGCCGGCAACGAAACCTACGCCGCGGACGAGATCAGGACGGTGTTTCCGAACGCCGTGCAGCAGTTGGGAACGGACATGGAGGGCGTGCTGCGGCTGGGCCGCGTCAACCCCGACAACCGGGACGAGCCCATGGGCATGACGGCGCTCGCGATCCGCATGAGCCGCAGCATCAACGGTGTCAGCCGCATCCACGGCGAAGTGTCGCGGCGCATGTGGCAGTCCCTGTTCCCCGGACGTGGCATCGGCGACGTGCCGATCACCCACGTCACCAACGGCGTGCATCTGCCGAGCTGGATTTCACCGCAGATGCGCCGTCTGCTGGACCGCTATCTGCCGCACGACTGGCACCGGCAGGAGCGGGTGATGGACCCTGCCACCTGGAAGGCGGTGGACACCATTCCCGACGAGGAGCTGTGGACGGTCCGGCGCGAGACCAGCAGCCGGCTGGCGGGCTGGGTCAGGTCGCAGACGGTGACGGATCGCCTCACGCGGGGCGACACCATGGAGTACGCGACGTTGGCCGCCAGGAAGTTCGATCCGGACGTTCTCACCCTGGGCTTCGCACGCCGTCTGGCCGCCTACAAACGGCTGCACATCTTCATCCAGGATCCCGAGCGCATGCTGCGGCTGCTGGACGGTCCACACCCGATCCAGTTCCTGTATGCCGGCAAGGCCCACCCGCGCGACGACGACGCCAAGCGGCTGGTGGTGCAGATGTTCCAGTTCAAGTCCGACCCGCGGCGCGGCGGGCGCGTTGCCTTCATCGAGGACTACGACATCGGCACCGCCAGCCTGCTGACCTCCGGCTGCGACGTCTGGGTCAACCTGCCGCGGCCGCCGCTCGAAGCGAGCGGCACCAGCGGCATCAAGGCCGCCGTCGAACGGCACCCTGAACCTGAGCGTTCTCGATGGCTGGTGGGCGGAAGCTTGGGACGGCACCAACGGCTGGGGCATCGAGGCCGCCGAAGACCCCAATCACGCCGTGGTCGATGCGCGCGACGCGACCGCCTTCTACGATCTGCTGGAGAAGGAAGTGGTGCCCCTGTTCTACGAGCGCGACGCACGCGGCGTTCCGCGCGGCTGGGTCGCGCGCATGAAGGCGTCGCTGCGTACCATCGGTCCGCGCTTCTGTGCCACCCGCATGCTCGACGAGTACGTTCGCAACATCTATCCGCCGCGCTGAATCCGCTGCCGCCGCTCGCGTCTCCACGCTCGCGGCGGTACCGTCCCGCGTCGCCTCCGGCGGCCGCGCCGAGTGGCGACCGAACGCATCGGAGGTTGTGAAGAAATCGTCGCGAGCGGCCCGAGGGCAAGGCGCACGGAGCGCAGCGACGAGACATATCAGATAGATAGGCGAGGAGCGAGCACCCTCATTGTCCATTGAGAACGCAGCACTCGGGACGCGCAGTAGTTTTATTCACAAGCTCTTGGTCTTTACCGTAAGTTACTCCTCCTGCCGGCCGGCCTTCCCTATCGTTGGGGTCAAGCACACAACGGAGGAGGAAGCCATGAAAGCCGTCGGGTTCTACAATTACCTGCCCACCTCGCACCCCGAGTCGCTGGTCGATGTCGAGATCGAAACACCGGTCGCGACCGGGAGGGACCTGCTGGTGCGGATTCATGCGGTGGCGGTCAATCCCTTCGACTGCGAGATGCGCGCGCCGAGAGACGGGGGCGAGGTCACGCCGCGCATTCTCGGCTGGGATGCGGCGGGCGTGGTCGAGGCGGTGGGTCCGCTTTGCACCCTGTTCGAGCCGGGGGATGCCGTCTTCTATGCCGGGGACCCTTCGCGTCCCGGCTGCAACAGCGAGTTCCACCTCGTCGATGAGCGCCTGGTCGGACGCAAGCCGGAGCAACTCGGGTACACCTCCGCGGCCGCCTTGCCGCTTAGCTCCATCACGGCTTACGAAGCGTTGTTCGAGCGACTCGGCATCGCCCGCAACGGCGCCGACAGCGGCAAGTCCATCCTCATCATCGGGGCTGCCGGCGGGGTCGGGTCGATGGCCGTCCAGCTCGCCAGCAAGGTCGCACACCTTCGCGTCATCGCCACCGCATCGCGCCCCTTGTCCCAGCATTGGTGTCTGCGGCTGGGCGCGGAAGCCGTGATCGACCATTTCGGCGACCTGCGGGCGCAACTCAAGCGGGAGGACCTGGAGGCGGTGGACTACATCCTCTGCTTGAACGATACCGACCGCTATTTCGACACCATGGCGACGCTGATCCAGCCGCAGGGACGGATCTGCGCCGTCGCCGAAACACGCCGCCCGCACGACCTCAACCTGCTCAACCGCAAGAGCGTCGCCTTCGTCTGGGAATCGCCCTTCACGCGCTCCCTTTACCGGACGCCGGACGTGAGCGTTCAACACCGCCTGCTCGACGCCATCGCCGACTTGGTCAACCTGGGCACGATCGACACCACGGTAACGGATGTGCTCGGACCGCTGAACGCGGACAACCTGAGGAAGGCACACGCCGAAATCGAAAGCGGAAGAACGGTGGGGAAGCTGGTGCTCGAAGGGTACCACCGGGTAAGTGAAATCCGGCGGATGCGGCGGCGGGGGATCGGCACGACGGAGTCGGTCCACCCCCGCCTGTTCGCGAGCGGCTGCTGACATGGGCCGCTGCACGACAGGAAGTGACGGCTGGAACCGACAAGAGCAAGCGTTTGTGGACGCGTGGCTGATACTTCGGCGCTTTCCCGAATTCGGCGCACCCGTGAGGCATGTCGCCGAAAGCAGTGAAGCCTTCCGTCGCATGGCACGGGATTACGACGAGACCTCCCGAGCCTTGGCCCATTGGCGAAGTTCGCAGGACCTGCGGGCTTCCGAACGCGTCGCCGACCACGGAGCCGCGCTACGCAGCATCGAGGCCGCGGCGCGCCGCCTGCTCGAACTTCTCGAACGGAACCTCTGCGCCGCGTGCCACCGGATCGGAGCGTCCCCTTGTGGCCGCGACGCTCCGAACCGATAATCTGCGCGATCCGCACCGCGAAAACGACAAGAGGGGAAGGAGCATGACGATGCGCGCTGGAATCGCGATCTTCTTCAACGACGGCAGCAAGATGTCCTTCGTCTTTCCGGACCAGAACGTGGACAAGCACACGTTCGCGCAGCGCACCGAGAAGATCCTGCAGGGTCAGTACCTGGTGATCGAGGCCGATGGATCCGTATTCATGTTCCCGGTCGGCAGCATCAAGTACATCGAAATCGCGCCTTCACCGGAGCACTTGCCCGACTCGGTGATCCGCGGAGCGCGCGTCACCGGTCATGACGCATGATCCAGGCTGTTGCCGCGGGGTCGCCCGCCCCTACCTCCCGGGTTCCGTTTCGGGGGCTTTGCGGCGTTCCGCCCTGTCCGGCGGCGGAGTGACGGAGGAGGTGGCGTTTGTCGCGACCTTGCCGGCCACCGGCGCCGGCGCAGCGCCGGCGCGCCCGTTGAGGGGAGCGCAGACCATGTCGCCAGCGGCGCTGCCGTCCGTGTAGTGCACCTTGCCCGCCCGATCCACGCAGCGGAGAACCCCGGCATGAGTGACCGAAGCGATCGCAGACAGCGCGCACGACAGGGCGACCGCGAACAGCAAACTTCGGGTCTGGCTCATGTACGAACTCCGGTGGAAGTGATTGAGTGAATTGTGCTGCGGATGGCGCTATTGAACTACCAAGCACGCCACGGACACCAGAAAAACGGTGGCTCATCCGTGTCGTGCGTCACACCGGGCGGATCGGACCGTAGGAACCGGCCGCTTCGCCGACGCGACAGGCCCGCCATCGCAAAGGACGATATCGAGGCCACCACGTCGTCGTCCGCACCTGGTTGACGATACAACCATGACCAACGACAGGAACGGGGCCGAGTCCAGGAACGCAGCGCCGGAAAGCGGCACTCCCGATGCGAACGCGATTCGGCAACAACTGGAGCGCATCGTCGCCAGCCCCGACTTCGAAGGCTCCGATCGCATCCGGCGCTTCCTGCGCTTTCTGGTCGAGGAGACGCTCGACGGTCGCGGCGGCCGGCTCAAGGGCTACTACATCGCCGTGGAACTGCTCGGGCGCGATGCGAGCTTCGACCCC
This sequence comes from uncultured beta proteobacterium, assembly GCA_963823455.1. Classification (GTDB taxonomy): domain Bacteria; phylum Pseudomonadota; class Gammaproteobacteria; order Burkholderiales; family Rhodocyclaceae; genus CAVPDA01. The sequence goes on along the minus strand of CAWGLO010000002.1, from coordinate 421,364 downwards.
CTGGTGAACCCGATTGTCCGCATCGAGGCGGGCAAGCTGCGCCGCGCCCTGGAGCACTATTACCTGACGAGCGGCAGCGACGACCCGGTGATCATCGAGGTGCCCAAAGGCGGATACATGCCGGTCTTCGCGCCGGGGCGGTGCGGCCCTGCGGCGGAGGCGGCGCCCGATGATGGGGCAGCGCCGGCACCGATGCCGGCGGCCGCGCCTGCACCGATCGATCCCTCTGTCGCGGTGCTGCCGTTCGCCGACCTCACCGGCGATCCGGGGTCGGCCTGCTTCGCCGAAGGCTTGGCCGAGGAACTGATCGTCGGGTTGACGCGCTTTCAGGCCGTTCGCGTCGCGCCGCGCATCGCCACCGCCCGCTTCAAGGCGCGCGCCTATGATCCGCGCATGGTCGCGCGCGAGTTGGGCGTGCGCTTCCTGCTGGAAGGCAGCGTGCGCACCGAAGGTGAAACGGCTCGACTGGCGGTGACCCTTACCGATGCCCATACCGGCATGCAGGTGTGGGCGGAGCGCTACGAGCACGGGGTCGCCACCGCCGACGTCTTCGCCAGCGAGGACGAGATCAGCCGCCGCGTGCTTGCCAGCGTCGCCGGCACCTATGGAGTCATCGGCCGGGTGCTGGCGCAGCAGGCGCGACTGCGGACGCCGGACGAGTTCGCACCGTACGAGGCGGTACTCTGGTACTACCACGACTACCGTCTGCGCAACGATCCCGCATCCCACCCGCGGGCGCTCGCGGCCTTCCGCAAAGTGGTGTCGGAGAACCCCGACTACCCCATGGCGCTCGCGATGCTGGCGGAAATTCTCGTCGAGGGCTACGTGCTGAAGCTGGCAGAACGCACCGTGCTGGATGAAGCGCTGTCCCTGTGTCACGACGCCGTCGCCCTGGACCCGCTGTGCCAGCAGGCCCACCTCGCGCTGGCGACCACGAGCGTGATCCGGGGCGACATCGTACAGGCGCGCGCGGCTGCGGAATACGCGCTGTCGATCAATCCGAACGCACCGTATCTGGTGGCCGCGGCCGGTTGGTGCCTGTTTCTGTGCGGCGATACGGACCGGGGCCTGCACCTGATCACCGGTGTGTCGGACATCCTGGCCCATGTTCCCCGGCCCGTGCGCTCGGCGGTGTGCCTCAACCACATCAAGAAGGGACGCTATGCCGAGGCACTGGATGCCGTCGGCGAACTACGGGCCGCCGGCGTGTTCTGGGGGCCGATGCTGCGGGCGGCGACCCTGGGGTACCTCAATCGCAGCGCAGAGGCTGCCGCGGCCGTGGATGAACTGCTTGCGCTTCAGCCGACATTCGCGCGCCGCGGCCGCGAGCTGATCGGGCGGCTGATCAAGGACGACGCGCTGGCGGAGCGAATCGCGCAGGGACTGGAGCGCGCCGGCCTGAAGTTGCTGTCGTAGCCCGCCGCCAGGTACCGGTGCCAAGAACTCCTGCCTGTGATCCTGCGCAAATCGGCTTTGTCCGGAACCACGTACAAATTCTGAGCTACTCCGTCCCATTCGATCCGCTTCACCGGCCTGGCCATCCTTTTGTGTCGACGCAATGGAAAGCGGCGCGACGTCACTCGGATTCATACGTCCGCCTCCTTGCCGCTCCGGGTCGATCGGCTGCCTTCGCGTCGGCGGCCGGACGTACTCGCCTTGCGCGCGCCCCCCTTGCGGGGGGGCCTCGCCAGGTGGCTCATACCTTCCCTTCCCGCTCCAGCAACTCGCGCTTGCGCTCGACTCCCCAGCGATATCCCGACAGACCGCCGTCGACGCGCACGACGCGATGGCAGGGGATCGCCACCGCCAGCGAGTTGGCGGCACAGGCCCCGGCCACGGCGCGCACCGACTTCGGCGCGCCGATCCGGCGCGCGATCTCACTGTAGCTCGCCGTCCCGCCCGCCGGAATCCCGCGCAAGGCCTGCCACACGCGCTGCTGGAAGGCGGTACCGCGCACGTCCAGCGGCAGATCCAGTCCCAACTTCGGCGCTTCGACGAAACCCACGACCTTCGCCACGATCTGCTCGAAGCCGGCGTCACCGCCGATCAGGCGCGCGCGCGGGAAGCGGTCCTGCAGATCGCGCGCCAGTGCGTCGGGATCGTCGCCCATCAGAATCGAACATACGCCGCGATCGCTGGCGGCGACCAGGATCGAGCCGAGGGTGCATTCGCCGATGGCAAAGCGGATTTCGGTGTCGGCGCCGCCGGCGCGATAGCGTGTCGGCGTCATGCCCAATACCTGATTCGATGTCTCATAGAAGCGCCCGTTCGAACCGTAGCCGGCAGCGTAAATCGCGTCGGTCACCGTGCCGCCGCACTCGAGTTCGGCTCTGACGCGATTGGCACGGTAGGCGGCGGCGAAGGTTCTAGGCGTCAGTCCGGTGACGGCCTTGAATATGCGGTGCAGGTGCCAGGGGCTCAGTCCGGCTTGTTCGGCCAGTCGTTGCAGGCTGGGCGCGACTTCGGCGTTCTCCATCAGCCGGCACAGTTGGCCCACGAGAGCGGCATGTCTTTCGGCAAGCGCGGGCTGATCCGGCTTGCAGCGCCGGCAGGGACGGAAGCCGGCCCGCTCGGCGTCGGCAGCGGTAAGGTGGAACTCGACGTTCCCGGGCCGTGGCGTGCGCGCGGCACAGGACGGGCGGCAATACACGCCGGTAGTCCGCACCGAGTAGAAGAATTGGCCGTCCGCCGCCGGATCGCGGGCGAGGACCGCCGCCCAGCGCGGATCGGCCACGGTGACCGCGGCGAGAACTTCAGACTTGCGGGTCATATTCATCCGGGTCCACTCGGCTGTCTGCAGTTTACCTGACTGCAACTTAGCTGCTGGCGGGAGAAGGCGCACTCCGGGTCTTGCTCTGGAAATCGACTGCGCACAGCGAAGGGAAAGCGTTGCAATCCCTGGCTTTGGGGAAACGGCGGCGAATGATCGGACGATAACGCTTTGCTCAGGCGACGCGTCGTAACGGTGCAGGGCGCTGCGTATCACCGGGTGCTACAGAGGAGAGGAGAGTCGAGTCACATCGAATCGGGCTCCTGCATCCAGGCCGGGATATCGCCAGCGACACCCGCGTCGCGGCGTCAACGCGCCTTGGCTTGACGCCGCGCTCCGGGTACAGGTCAAGTTCCCGGCGCAGAAAGAGGTTCTCCGCTTCCAGCGATCGCCGAGGCCTGCGCGCGAGCCCTGCCAAGCTCACGACATCGGCGAGCAACTGAAGAAAACTCCGGGCCAAGGCAAGCGCGCCGCGATCATGCCACAGCTCGGCGCAAGTCCCGTCACCCGGTAAGTTCGTCCCAGATAAAATATTTGCGGAGCACACCCCTTGTCACAGCCGGGCTGTCTCCCGCGGTCAAGCAAACGGAGCCAGTGCGGCTGCGGCGCGCGGAACATCCCGATGGCATCACCGGCGGCCCACCTCGCGGACAGCGGCTCCGACCTGCCGGGGGCACGCGAAGAGAAGATACGTCCGGTCCCGATCGGTCGCGCCCAGCCCGGAAGACAAGGGCCGGCACACGGCCGGCCCGCTCCTGCTACGACGGCGGTATCAGTGGATGCCGAGGATCTGCATCGCCTTGGCCAGCGTATCCACGGCTTCCTGATGCTTGCCTGCCTTGTGAAACTCCTCGCCCTCCGCCCGCAGCTTCTTCACTTCCGATGCCTGGGCTTCGGTCAGTTGCGGGCTCTTGCCCAGGGCGTCGTCGATCTTCTTCATGTCCATGGGACAATGGAAGGCGAAGGCCGAGGCGCTGACGAACATTGCCCCGAACAGCAGTGCGAGTTTGCGCATTTTTCTCTCCTCATTCCGTTGGGTCGAGACGTATCGACGGGCAAGCTCCGCCCGTGTAGTCTAAGAATAGACGGTTGCGAGCCAAGTTCCAGCCGTACCACCCCATGCAGGCTTTCTATACCGACCGCTACGTGCTGCCTCTGCCGCCGGGGCACCGCTTCCCGATGGCGAAGTACTCGCGCCTGCGCCAGCGCGTGGAACGGGAACTGCCGCAGGTGCGCCTGGCGCCGCCGGCGGCGGCGAGCGACGGCGAGCTTGCCCGCGCCCACGATGCCGATTACGTGCGGCGCGTGGCGGCGGGCGCGCTGAGCGCGGCGGAGCAGCGCGCCATCGGTTTTCCCTGGTCGCCCCAGATGGTGGAGCGCTCGCGCCGCTCCGCCGGCGCCACCATGGCCGCCTGCCGTGCTGCCTGGCGCGAGGGCATCGCAGTCAATCTCGCCGGCGGCACCCACCATGCCCACCGCGAACGCGGCGCCGGCTTTTGCGTCTTCAACGACAGCGTGGTGGCGGCGCGGGCGCTGCAGGCGGAGGGCGTGGCGCGGCATGTCGCCATCATCGACTGCGACGTGCATCAGGGCGACGGCACGGCGGCCATCGCCGGCGACGACGCCAGCATCTTCACCCTGTCGCTGCACGGCGCGAAGAACTTCCCGGCGCACAAGGCGTGCAGCGATCTCGATGTCGAACTGGCCGATGCCACCGGCGACGACGAATATCTGCGCCAACTGGAACAGGCGCTGGCCGAACTGTTCCGCCGCTTTGCACCGGAGCTGGCGATCTACCTGGCCGGCGCCGACCCCTTCGCCGGCGATCGCCTCGGCCGTCTGTCCCTGACCAAGGACGGGCTGGCGCAGCGCGACCGCATGGTGTTCGCGGCCTGCGCCGCGCGCTGCCTTCCGGTCGCCGTGACGATGGCCGGCGGCTATGCCGAGGACATCGAAGACACGGTGGACATCCATTTCCGCACGGTGCGCGAGGCCGCACGCCACTGGGCGGCGCAAGCGCCGGGATGCCCCGCCATTGCCCTGGACCCGCAACTCTGACAGGCAAATCAAAGTGAAAAAGACTCTGATCCTGGCCGTGATCGCCCTGGCTCTCGCCGGCGGCTTCGCCTACTTCTGGTTCTCGCCGTCCCAGGTGCTCAAGCGCGCGGTCGAGCGCGAGGGCAGCGCCATCGCCGGCACTGCCGTGAAGGTGGAGGGAGTGACCTGGTCGAAGCAGAACAAGGTCTTTCTCGTCAGCGGATTCACGGTCGCCAACCCGCCCGGTTTCGGCGGGGGCAACGTACTGGTCGCCCCGGTGATCGAGATCGGCCTCGACGCCGAGGCGCCGGCCCAGGACCTGACGCGGGTAAATCGGCTGATCGTTTCCGGCCCGCGCCTGAGCATCGAAGCCGGGCCGTCCGGCAGCAACTTCGAGTCTGCTGGAACGCCGCATCAAGGAGCAGAAGCCGCCGCCGGGAGCGAAGCGCATGGTCGTCAATCTGCTCGCGGTACAGGACGCCAGGGTGGAACTGGCGGGCGGAGGCGAGGCGGGACTCCTGGGGCTGCGCAGCCACGATGTCGGCGGCGACCGGGGCGGCATCACAGCCGTCGAACTGGCGCAGGTCGTGGCCGAAGAGATGGGCCAGCGCGTGCGACTGACGGCGAGCATCGAGAGCATCAAGAGCGGCATCAAGGGCCTGCTCGGCGAGTGACGGCGCAGGACGCCGTCGCCGGCGGCAAATGCGGCGTAGGGCGCGCCATGTGCGCCAAGCGTGGGACCGGCGCGCCAGCCCTCTCTCCCGGCCTCTCCCCCGGGACGGGGGAGAGGAGGGTCGAGCCTCCCCTCTCCCTCGCGGGAGAGGGGTCGGGGGTGAGGGAATGCGCGCCCTACGTCAGGACGGGGTGGAGCCGGTAATCGAGGGCGAGGCCGGCGAAGATCGCCGCGCCCACCCAGTTGTTGTGCAGGAAGGCCTTGAAGCATTGCCGCGGTTCCCGGCTGCGGATCAGCGTGTAGTGGTAGCCCATGATGCCCGCCGCGGCGGCCAGTCCGGCGTAGAAGGCGAGCGCCGCGGCCCAGCTGCCAGCCGACCGCCGCCAGGATCGCCAGCACCACCGCGTAGCACAGCATCACCGCCGCCACGTCGTAGCGGCCGAAGGTCAGGGCCGAGGTGCTTGATGCCGATGCGGATGTCGTCGGCGCGGTCCACCATTGCGTACTCCGTGTCGTAGGCGACGGCCCAGAACACGTTCGCCCGCGAGCAGCGCCCAGGCCACCGGCGGCACCGTGTCGAGGTGTCGCGGCGAAGGCCATGGGTATGCCGAAGCCGAAGGCGATGCCGAGATAGGCCTGCGGGATGGCGAAGAAGCGCTTGGTGAACGGATAGCTCGCGGCCAGGAACACGCGCGACCACCGCCAGCAGCCAGACCAGGCGGCTGCAGCGGCAGGATCAGCAGGGCCGCGGCGAGGCTCAGCAGGGCGAACAGGATCAGCGCCTCCTGCGTGGACACGGCGCCGGTGGCGAGCGGCCGGTTGCGCGTGCGCTCGACGTGGGGATCGAAGTTGCGATCGGCATAGTCGTTGATGACGCAGCCGGCGGAGCGCATGAGCACGGTGCCGAGCACGAAGATCCACACCAGCAGCCATCCGGGCCGGCCGTCGGCGGCGATCCACAGGCCCCACAGCGTCGGCCACAGCAGCAGCAGGATGCCGATGGGCTTGTCGAGCCGCATCAGCCTCTCGTACAGCGTCAGTCGCTCCAGCAGCGTCATGAGTGCAGCTTCAGGATTTCGGGCAGAAAAACTCTCGGTCACCAGGATCGGCCTGCCGCCGCGGCGAAACACGGAACGGCGCGCCCACAGTTCGCGCGGGCGCCTCAGCACCATCGTCGTAGGCGGCGCGACGGCCTTATGATACAGGGCGTGGCGCGCGTCGATCCGGTGAAAGGCGAAGGGCATGCGGCGGATGAGCGGGTCGGCGAACAGGACCGCCCCCAGCGGCCGCGTCCCCAGCCCGGCGACCAGATGCCAGGCGCCGCGCACGCCGCCCCGCGGCAGCACCGAGTGGGCGAACACCATGGGCGTGTCTGCGCAATACAGCACGACTTCACGCACCCAGGCCAGATCGCGGTGCGCCAGATGCAGCCCCGCCCATTCGTCGCGGCCGGGGCGGGCAAGTTCCTGGCGCAGCAGCACGACGCGGAAATCGGGGCAGCGCTGCGCGCAGCCTGCCCGTCAGCGACCCGACGTGCACCAGCCAGTCGTAGTACGGCTCGCTGTCGTGCCCGCGCAGCAGGTGCGTCTTCCAGCCATCCCGGGCGGCGGCGGTTCCGACGGTGAAGAGGTTCCGGCTCACGCGTCAAATGCCCGCAGGTAATCGCGGCGCGAGCCAAGCCAGCGCGTCAGATGCGCCTGCGCCGCCTGCGGCTGCCGCGTCAGCAGGAGTTCGGCTGCGACCTCGCGCGCACTGGCCAGCAGGTCCTCGTCGGCCGCCAGATCGGCGAAGCGCAGCAACGGCACGCCGCTCTGGCGGCTGCCGACGAACTCGCCGGGGCCGCGCAGCTGCAGATCCTGGCGGGCGATCTCGAAGCCGTCGCTGTTCTCGTAGATGACCTTCAGCCGCGCGCGGGCGGTCTCGCGACAAGGGGCTGCGCGTAGAGCAGGATGCAGGCGGACTCGCGCGCTGCCGCGCCCGACCCGGCCGCGCAACTGGTGCAACTGCGAGAGGCCGAAGCGCTCGGCGTGCTCGATCACCATCAGGCGAGGCATTGGGCACGTCGACGCCGACTTCGATCACCGTGGTGGCCACCAGCAGGTCGATCGTCGCCGGCGGCGAAGCCGGCCATCACCGCCGCCTTGTCGTCGGCCTTGAGGCGGCCGTGCACCAGGCCGATGCGCAGTTCGGCGAGCTCGGCCGTGCAGGCGCGCGTAGGTCTCCAGCGCGGTCTGCAGTTGCAGCGCCTCGGACTCCTCGATCAGCGGGCAAACCCAGTAGGCCTGGCGGCCCTGCGCGGCAGGCGTCGCGCACGCGGGCGATCACCTCGTCGCGGCGCGCTTCGGCGACCAGCTTGGTCAGGACCGGTCGTGCGCCCCGGCGGCAGTTCGTCGAGCACGGAGACATCGAGGTCGGCGTAGTAGCTCATGGCCAGGGTGCGCGGAATCGGCGTCGCCGACATCATCAGCTGGTGCGGACTTTCTGCCTTGTGGCGCAGCGCCAGGCGCTGCCGCACGCCGAAGCGGTGCTGCTCGTCGACGATGGCGAGGCCGAGCGCTGTGAACTCCACGCCTTCCTCGATCAGGGCATGGGTGCCGACGGCGAGCGGCGTCGCGCCGCGTCTCGACTGCCCTGCAGCAGCGGCGCGCGCTGCTTCTTCTTCAGGCTGCCGGAGAGCCACGCCACCTCCATGCCGAGCGGCTCCAGCCAGGCGGCAAGCTTGCGATAGTGCTGCTCGGCGAGGATCTCGGTCGGCGCCATCAGCGCCGCCTGGTAGCCGTTCTCCACCGCCTGCAGCATGGCCAGCGCCGCGACCACCGTCTTGCCGCGGCCGACGTCGCCCTGCAGCAGGCGCTGCATCGGATGCGGCTGCGGCCAGATCGCGGCGATCTCGCGCCACACGCGCGCTGCTGGGCGCCGGTGAGCCGGAACGGCAGGTTGCCCAGCAGGGACCGTGGTGCAGCGTATGCCGGTGCCGCCAGGCGCGGCGCGCTGCGCGCGCGGCGCGCGGCATAGGCGCGGCGCAGGGACAGCTGCTGCGCCAGCAGTTCGTCGAACTTGATGCGGCGCCAGGCCGGATGGCTGCGCGCTCGAGCAGGCCGCGAGTCGAGACGTCGGGCGGCGGGTGGTGCAGCGAAGCGGACGGCTGTCGGCGAAGGCCGGCAGATCGAGCCGCTGCAACAGTTGCGGGCGGCAGCGTATCGGCCAGATCGGCAGCGCTCCAGCGCGCGGTCGATCAGGCGTGCGCAGCGCCTGCTGCGACAGGCCGGCGGTGGTCGGATAGATCGGCGTCAGCGCGGCGGGCAGCGGCTCGTCCGTCAGGCAACGACGTGGTAGCGCGGGTGCACCATCTCGTCGCCGAGGAAACCGCCGCGCATCTCGCCGAAGACGCGCAAGCGACGCGCCCGGCTGCAAGCTGCTTCTGCTGGCTCGGATAGAAGTTGAGAAAGCGCAGCAGGATGTCGCCGCTGGCGTCGGCGCACCCGGCACCACCAGCTGGCGGCGCGGTCGGTACTGGATCGACGACGTCCGACCACCGTGCCCTCGATCTGCGCCGGCTCGCCCGGGCGCGCGTCGGCGATGGGCGTGACGCGCGTCTCGTCCTCGTAGCGCAGCGGCAGATGCAGCACGAGATCCGCTTCGGCATGGATGCCGATCCGGGCGAGCTTGGCGGCCAGCGCCTTGGGGAAGTCGGACGCGGCGTCGGACGCAGGCGCGGCGCCCCGCCCTGCCAGGTTCACACCGAACGCCTCAGCCGGCGACGAGGATCGCGTCCACCTCCACCAGCGCGCCGCGCGGCAATTGCGTGACGCCGACCGTGGCGCGTGCCGGATAGGGCTGGCTGAAGTAGCGCGCCATGATCTCGTTCACCTTGGCGAAAGTTGGCCAGATCGGTGAGGTAGATCGTTGACCTTGACCGCGTCTGCCAGCGACGACGCCGGCGGCTTCGGCCACCGCCTTGAGATTCTCGAAAACGCGCACGATCTGGGCGTCGATGCCGTCCACCATCTGCATGGTGGCCGGGTCGAGGCCGATCTGGCCGGACAGGTAGACGGTATTGCCGGCCTGCACCGCCTGCGAATAGGTGCCGATGGCGGCCGGCGCGTGCGGCGTGGAGATGATTTTCCTGCTCATGGAGTCGAAATCTTCCGCTGCGGATGAACGTGAATTATCCCGGATAATCGAAGCGGATGGGGCGACGCCGACATTGGAGACGGAACGGACCATGGGCATGAGAGAGAACCTGGAGAAGCTGCTCGGCGGACCGCGGGACAACGCCCTGCTCCGCTTTTCCCTCGGCAATGAGTATCTGAAGGAGGGCGACGCCGGGCGCGCCGCCGAGTACTTCCGCTCCGCGGTGGAGAAGGATGCGGGCTACTCGGCGGCCTGGAAGATGCTGGGCAAGGCCCTGGGCGAAGCCGGGCAGCCGCGGGAAGCCCTCGCTGCCTACCGCAAGGGCATCGAGGTGGCGGAAGGAAAGGGCGACAAACAGGCGGCCAAGGAAATGACGGTCTTCGCCCGGCGCATCGAGAAAGGCCTGGCGCAAGGGGAACCGGGGGCGTAGCGTAGCGCCGCTCGGGTTTGCCCGGGTACCCGACCGCGCAAGCAGGTAGGGCGGGCCATGCCCGCCAAGATTGGTCCGGCGGCCACGGGCCGCCCTACGAGAACCGGTTCAGCTGCCCGGCTTCCGGCCCAGCGCCCGCACCAGTTCCGCCTCGCCGATGCTGATGCCGCATTGGTCCGCGATCTGCTGCTCGCTGAGGCCGCGGCCCGCGAGGGTGAGCGCCTCGCTGTATTGCGGCGCGATCGGGCGCGACGCCTTCAGCATCGCGAGTTCATCGCGCAACGCCGCCATATCCCCCCGCAACAGATCCAACTCATCCTGGATCGTCCGGCGCAATTCCTGCACCTCGGCGCTCAAGTCCGCCCTCGCGGCCGGCGCAGCCGCGGACAACGACGCAGCGCCCCTGGAACGGCGGCGACGCCACAGCCACGACAAGACAGCCAAGGCCGCGGCCGCCAGCAGGGCGGTGCCCGGCCAGTCGATGCGGGCGGCGAAAGATGCGATGTCCATGCTGCGATCAGTTGTTCATTGCCTGCCTGGAACCACCGCTCCGCGGCTGACGGCAGGAAGACCGGGCCCGGCCCGGCGGCGTAGCGCGATGGAGCATGCCGAAGGTCTGCTGGACATGGCAAGCGGGAGGGAGGACTGTCCGGGATAATACTGGGCTGCAACCCCATCGTAAATGCTCCACTGCCCGCTCTGGCTTGCTCATCCTCCATGTTCATCATCAAGAAACTGCTCGCGGCGCTACTGCTGCCGCCGCTCGGTCCGTTGCTGCTGGCGGCGATCGGGCTGTTGCTGCTCCGGCGCCGCCCGCGGCTGGGCCGGACCCTGGCCTGGACCGGCCTGGTCCTATCCGTCCTCCTGACCCTGCCGGCGAGCGTCGATCTGCTGCTGGCGCCGCTGGAGGACTACCCGGTGTTCGACCCGGCGGCTGCCCGCGATGCCCAGGCCATCGTCATCCTGGCCGGCGGCAGGCGGCGCAACGCGCCCGAGTACGGCGGCGAAACGCTGAACCGGCTGACGCTCGAACGCGCGCGCTACGGCGCCCGCCTGGCACGCCAGACCGGGCTGCCGGTGCTGGTGACCGGCGGCACCGTGCTCAACGCCGGCACGCCCGAAGCGCTGCTGATGCGCGATGCGCTGGAGCGGGACTTCCGCGTTGCCGTGCGCTGGACGGAATCGGCCTCGCGCGACACGCGGGAGAACGCGAATTTCTCGGCGCAGATCCTGAAGCAGTCCGGCGTACGGCGGGTCGTGCTGGTCACCCACGCCGTGCACATGCGGCGGGCGCAGGCGGAATTCGCGGCGGTGGGGATCGAGACCATTCCCGCGCCGACCGCGTTCCTGCGCAGTCCCGCCACCCGCGGGACGATGCTGAACGAATTTCCCAATGCCAGCACCGCCTATGCCGGGTGGTATGCCGTCCACGAGTGGCTCGGTCTGCTGGCGCAGAGGCTGGGTTTCGGCGGCTGAGGTCGCGCCTTCGGACGGCGGGCCATTTTTCCTGGCACTGGTGGATGCCGCAGGATCGTCGGATTCAGGAGCTGCCGACTAGCACGACCACGCAGTCGGCGAGATCTGCCGCGCTCGGCGCCTTGAACTTGCGGGGCCACGCCTTCAAGATCGCTTCCGTATCAGGCCGGACCGTGATCTGCCCGTTCTCGACTTCCCCGACAAATCCGAAATCCGAGCTGACCGGGTCGTAGAAGGCGATTGCGGAATCGACGACCACGCCCCGCGCCGTGATCGAACGGGACTTGCCTTCGAGTTCGAGTCGCTGCGTGATCGCGATGTGGAATCCGTTTTGCGCAATGACGATTCCGGCCGCTGCGCCTTTCTCGATGATTCCCGCCCACGTCGACGGGATGTGCGTGCAGGACGGCGCCGCCTGTGCGCGGTAGATCCCCGCCACGGTTGGGTATCCTCTGCTGGAGATGGCGGCGCCGAGGTCGGACGCCTGCTGTCGCAGCATCGTCCTCACCTGCCCCACATTGTCCCGACCGATCGTGATGCGCGGCGTCGAGACGGTATCCCCCCTTTCGGCAACAGGCAGAAAGTGGATCACCTTCTCCAGCCAGGCATAGCACTTCGCCAAGCCCGCGGCAGGTGAGTTGGGGCCTGCATCGAGGCACGGATCGTCGGAAACGACGAGTGTGAACTTGGCCCGGCCGGTTGGTGGTGCCTTCGCAACCGCTGCGGCAGATCGGCGCTCCCCGCCGGTGCCGGCCGTCGTCATGCGGTTCAGCAGGGTCAGGGCTCGGACTTCGCCCTGCGCCGCGGCCAACTCCAGCCAGTGCGCAGCCTGGTCCCGGTCCTTGGTCAGGCCCTGACCCTCCTGGTACATGAACCCGAGCGCGTACTGGGCCTCGCGCAGGCCTTGTTCGGCCGCCTTGCGGTACCACTCGGCTGCGCGCAGGTAGTCCTGCTTGACACCTTCGCCGTTGGCGTACATCGCGCCGAGGGAATACTGAGCCTCCGCATGGCCCTGATCGGCTGCCTTGCACAGCCACATCACACCTTTCGCGCTGTCTTTCGCTACCCCTTCGCCGTCGGCATACATCAGCCCGACATTGAATTGCGCCTTGTCGTAGCCCTTCTCCGCCGCCCTCCGATGCCAGTAGAACGCCTGCCCCAGGTCGCGCTCGACCGCCTTGCCCCGGTTGTAGATCAGCCCGAGTCCGTTCTCGGCCCGGGCGATGCCCCGATCCGCCAGCGGCCGTATCAGCTCGTACGCCCGGACATCGTCTCCGGCCAGGAACGCCGCCTGCGCCGCCTCTAGAGCCGACGCATCCTCCGGGCTGAGCTTTCCCCCACCATTCGCAGCGGCTGTCGGCTGCTCCCTCAGTTCGATGACCGGCCGGCCTCCCGGCGGAAGCTGGTCGCTAAGATGCACGACACCCTCCTCATCGACCCATTCGTAGCAGGTGGCGAGCACCGGACCGGCGAGGGACAGCCCGAGGAAAAATGCAAGAAGCGTGTGTCCGATCTTGTCCACTGGATTGCCTTTCCGGGCGGGCACGTGGATGCCCGTGCCACAGACGAGCAAAGCTAGCAAGCCGCGAGCGGCGATGTCAATGACATCACGCAATGGAGCTTGCGGACTAATGGACCGCCTTCGGGATGGCCTATCTTCCGGTAAACGAGGGCTTGCGCTTTTCGAGGAAGGCGCGGATGCCCTCGTCGAAATCCATGGTCGCAGCGCAGCGGGCGAAGCTGCCGGCTTCCGCCTGCAGTTGATCGGTCAGCGTGCGGTCCGCGGAACCGGCGAGGAGGCGTTTCATCTCGCCATAGGCATGGCGCGGACCGTTCTGCAGACGCTCGGCCAGCCTTGCCGTTTCGGCCTCGAGATCCGCCAGCGGCACGATGCGGTTGATCAGGCCCAGTTCCAGGGCCTGTTGGGCATTGACGCGCTCGGAAAGGAGGAGCAGTTCGGCAGCCTTGCGCTGCCCGACGATGCGCGGCAGGAACCAGGTGCCGCCGCCGTCCGGCGACAGGGCGATGTGGGCATAGGCGGTGGCGAAGTAGGCGTTGTCGGCGGCCAGCGCCAGGTCGCAGCCGAGCATCAGGGACAGCCCGAAACCGGCGCACGCTCCGCGCACGGCGCCGATCACCGGCTGGTGGGCCCGGCGCAGCGCCAGCACGGTGGGATTGATCCACTGCTCGATCATCGCCTGGAAGGCCTGCAGACGCGCCGGCGGGTCGAGCCTGAGGTGGGCGTGGAAGTCTTTGATGTCGCCGCCGGCCATGAAATGCTCGCCGGCGCCCCGGATGACGATCACCTGCACCGCCGCATCGGCGACGACGCGCTCGGCACCGAGCCGCAGCGCCTGCATCATCTCCACCGACAGCGCATTCAGCGCCTGGGGACGGTTGAGCGTCAGCGTGGCCACGCCGTCGCGGATGTCCACCAACACGGTGTCGTTCATCCCACACCTCCTTAATCCGGTTGGACCGAAACCAAACCGGATTGCCCGCAACCTGCGGCCGGGAAACCTGCCATGTACGAACAAGGGGAGATTCCCCTTGTATATCCCCCAGGAAGGAACAAGGGGGCAAGCCCCCTTGTAAATCCCCGAAACCCGGCGTTCGCCTGCGCGTTCCTCCGCTGAGATCTACAGCACCGACTCGAACAACCCCGCCGCACCCATGCCGGTGCCGATGCACATCGTCACCATAGCGTACTTGAACTTCTCCCGCTGCATCGCCGACATGACGGTGGCGGTGCGGATGGCCCCGGTCGCGCCCAGCGGATGGCCCAAGGCGATGGCGCCGCCGAGCGGGTTGAGCTTCGCCGGATCGAGGTCGAGGGTGCGCTGCACCGCCAGGGCCTGGGCGGCAAAGGCTTCGTTGAGTTCGATCCAGTCGACCTGCTCCTGCTTGATGCCGGCCAGCGCGAGCACGCGCGGAATCGCCTCCACCGGGCCGATGCCCATCACCTCCGGCGCCACCCCCGCTATCGCGTAGCCGGCAAAGCGCGCGATGGGGGTGAGGTCGAACTGCTGCAGCGCTTTTTCGCTCACCACCAGCACGGCGCCGGCGCCGTCGGACATCTGCGAGCTGTTGCCGGCGGTGACCGAACCGCGCGCGGCGAATACCGGGCGCAGCCTGGCGAGGCCTTCGAGCGTGCTGAATCCGGCCGCGGCCCTTCGTCGTTCTCGCACCAGCCGCTCCACGATGCGCACCGTGCCGGTCGGCGGCCGGCAGGTGGTCAGCGCACCGGAAGGGCGTGATCTCGGCCTTGAACTTGCCGGCCGGCATCGGCCGCCGTCGCCTTCTGGTGCGGGCCAGCGCGAAGGCATCCTGGTCCTCGCGCGACACTTTCCACTGCTGCGCCACGTTCTCGGCGGTGATGCCCATGCCGTAGGCGATGGCATAGTTCTCCTCGCTTCTCGAACACCGCCGGATTGATGGAGATCGTTGTTGCCCATCATCTGCGGCATCAGGCTCATGGTCTCGGTGCCGCCGCGATCATGACGTCCGCCTCGCCCAGCCGGATGCGGTCGGCGGCCAGCGCCACCGCCTGCACGCCGGAGGAGCAGAAGCGATTGATGGTCATGCCGGGCACGCAGTCTCGGCAGACCGGCCAGCAGCAGGCCGACGCGGGCGACGTTGATGCCCTGCTCGGCTTCGGGGATGGCGCAGCCGACGATGACATCGCCGATCAGCGCCGGATCGAGCCCCGGCGCCTGCGCCAGCACGGCCTTGAGCACGTGCGCCAGCAGGTCGTCGGGCCGGGTGTTGCTGAACATGCCGCGCCCTTGCCCACCGGCGTGCGCGTGGCGGCCACGATGTAGGCGTCCTGGATTTGCTTGGTCATGTTTCGAACTCCTTGTTCAAACACGCTACCGATTGGGGGACGTGAGAGCGGTTCAGTTGCGCAAGGGCTTGCCGGTCTCCAGCATGTGCTGGATGCGAGCCTGCGTCTTGGCCGTCTTGAGCAGTTCGACGAACTGTTGCCGCTCGACCGCCAGCAGCCAGTCCTCGTTCACCAACGTGCCGGTCTCCACGTCGCCGCCGCAAAGCGCGGTGGCGGCTGCCTTGGCCACGCGGTAATCGTGGGCCGAGATCATGCCGCCCCCCTTCATGTTGGCCAGCATCAGCTCCAGTGTGGCGATGCCGCTGCGGCCAGCGACCTTGATCCCGCGCGGCGCCAGCCGCGGGCGATAGCCGGCCTCCGCCAGGGCGCGGGCGGTCTGCTGGGCGACGTAGCAGCACCTCATGCGGATTGAACACCACCCGGTCCGACTCGCGCAGGAAACCGAGTTCCTTCGCCTCCAGCGCACTCTTGGACACGTTGGCCATGGCGATGGTCTGGAACGGGCCGGTGAGGAAGGGAAACGGATCGTTGTTGGTGGTGCGCACGGCGGCCCTGGCGGCGCGCAGCGCGAATTCCTTGCAGCCGCCGCCCGCCGGGATCAGGCCGACGCCCGCCTCCACCAGACCGATGTACGACTCCAGCGCCGCCACGTTGCGCGCGCAGTGCATCACCAGTTCGCAGCCGCCGCCCAGTGCCATGCCATTGACCGCGGCCACCACCGGCACCTGGGCGTACTTGACCGCCTGCGACATCGCCTGGAAGCGCGCCACGGCCTTCTCGAGACCGGCGAAATCACCGGCGGCGAGGGCCGGAGCCAGGGCCTGGAGATTGGCGCCCACGGAGAACGGTGCCTTCGGCTGCCAGATCACCAGGCCGCGGTAATCGGCCTCGGCACGGGCCACCGCTTCGATCACGCCCTCGACCACGTCGGGACCGAGGACGCACATCTTGCTCTTGAAGGAGAGGATGGCGATCTCGCGCCCGAAGTAGTCGCTGGTATTCCAGAAGCGTACGGCGTCGTTCTCGAACACCGTGGAACCGGCGTCGAGCCGCTCGCCGAGGACGTGCTCGGGAAAATGCTGGCGCTTGTACACCGCCAGCGTGGAGCGCGGCTTGAGTTCGCCCGCGCTGGCCGACCAGGAGCCCTGCGGCGCGTGCACGCCGTGGCGGCCCGCTTTTTCGTCGCCCCAGACCCAGGCCGGCAACGGCGTGTCGCTCATCGCCCGGCCGGCGTCGATATCCGGCTTTGATGGCGTTGGCAGTGTCGATCCAGCCGGCGGCCTGCCAGGTCTCGAACGGTCCCTGGCTCCAGCCGAAGCCCCAGCGCATGGCGAAATCCACATCGCGCGCGTTGTCGGCGATGTCGCCCAGATGGCAGGCGCAGTAATGGAAGACGTCGCGGAAGATGGCCCACAGGAACTGCGCCTGGGGAGAAGCATGGGCGCGCAGCTTGGCGAACTTCTCCGCCGGATTCTTCAGCTTGAGGATGGCCTGCACCTCGGCATCGACCTGGGCAACCGCGGGGACGTAGTCCTGCCTGGCAAGATCGAGCACCTTGATCTCCTTGCCGTCCTTGCGGTAGATGCCGCCACGCGTCTTCTGTCCCAGTGCGCCCTTGACGATCAATGCCTGCAGCCACCCCGGAACGCCGTAGTACTTGTGCCACGGGTCCTCCGGCAGCGTGTCCCGCATGGTCTTGATGACGTGGGCCATGGTGTCGAGTCCGACCACGTCCGCAGTGCGGTAGGTGGCGCTCTTCGGCCGACCGATATTGGGACCGGTCAGGGCGTCCACCAGATCGAAGCCCAGTCCGAGGCGCTCGGTGTGATGGACCACCGCCAGAATGGAAAACACGCCGACCCGGTTGGCGATGAAGTTCGGCGTGTCGAAGCGCCCGCACCACGCCCTTGCCCAGGGTCGTGGTGAGGAAGGTCTCGAGGTCGTCGAGCAGTTGCGGATTCGTCGCCGCGCACGGAATCAGTTCGACCAGATGCATGTAGCGCGGCGGATTGAAGAAATGGATGCCGCAGAAGCGGCTGCGCAGCGCCTCCGGCATGGCCTCGCCCAGGGCGTTGATCGACAGGCCGGAGGTATTGCTGGCGAAGATCGCGCCCTCGGCCGACGAAGGGCGCGACCTTGTGGTAGAGGTCGCGCTTCCATTCCATCTTCTCGGCGATGGCCTCGATGATGAGATCGCAGTCGCGCAGCAGTTCGAGGTGCTGCTCGTAGTTGGCGGCGTCGATGTAGGCGACCCGCTCCTTCGCCGCGAGCGGCGCCGGCTCCAGCTTCTTCAGGCCGTCCAGGGCCTTGCGGACAATGCCGTTGGCGTCGCCTTCCCTGGCAGCCAGATCGAACAGAATCACCGGCACGTCGGCATTGGCGCAGTGGGCGGCGATCTGCGCGCCCATCACGCCGGCACCCAGCACCGCCACCTTTCGCACTATGAAGTTGCTCATGCTGCCTCCTGCTTGTCGAGAATTGCGGCCGGGATCGGCCACCCTCCGGCGATGCGCGGCCCGGGAGTGAATCAAACGTTCGTTTTAACCGGATGCCAAAAAAACCGCGGCCCGCAATGGGCCGCGGGTCGATGATCAAAAGCTCATCGAGTACTGGGCGCCCAGCATGTCAGACGTCGTTGTCGTAGTTCCCGCGACGCAGTACCCCGTGCCGAGCAGCGTTCTGGTTGTTGTCGATCGTCGGTGTCGCTGCACGAAGATATAGGCTGCACGCGAAGTCAAGCGCGAAGTCCTTGGTCGGCTTGTATTGCGCGCCACCGGACAGCCAGATGCGGTCGTTGTCCGGCAGACGAGACCAGACGGTGCTGGTCCGTGGACCGGCGATTCGATCGTAGGCAATGCCGAACTTGAACTTCCATGCGTCGCATTGTACTTGTAAACGCCGCCGAGCGCGACGCGCCAGGTGTCTGAATCCGCATCCAGAGCCTCGCTGTCGTCCAGCTGAGCGTGCCGTTGCGCGGAAGATGTCCGGATGATGTGGATCTTCGAATGCTGCTCCACCCGGTCCAGGACACGTCGCCCATCATCTGCCACCGATCGGTCAGAGCTTCTGGTACAAGCTCAAGATGGCCATGTCCGGCATCTCGATGTCCGCCTTGGCGAGCCGTCCGGCAGTTCGGCTGACAGCGCCCGGGTCGGTTCTGGAACTGAACGCTGCCCTCCGAGCGTTGTATTCGATTGATCGAGCGATAGGCGATACCGACGCGGGTGGTGGGCGACAACTGTCAACATCGCGCCGATGTTCCAGCCCCAGGCGTCGTCGTCGCCGGAAATCGACGCCAGGCCTTCGCGCGAGCCCTGGGTCGGCAGCGCCTGGGCGGCGGCGGCCGCAGCAGCCGCAGGCGACAAGCCCCGGGCCACCAGTCCCTGCACCACTGCCCCGAAATAGTTGGTCTGATTGCTCAGTTCGGCTTCGATCGTCTGACAGTTCACGCCGAAACCGAGGGACACCATGTCGTTGACCTTGAACGCGATCGACGGATTGAGGTTGATGGTCTCGATCTCGGACTTGACCGCCTGGAACCGTCCTACCCACGTGGCGTCATACTCGGTCGCGAGGCCGAAGGGGGCGGACAATCCGACGCCGATACTCAGGCGATCGCTGATCGGCCATGCAAGATAACCCGCAGGCACGAGGGCCCAGTCGCCGGCATCGCCGCCATTTCCGCCGCCCGGGGCGATTCCTAACGGCGGCGTCGAGTTGGCGTTGGTAAATTCGACGCTCGGTTTCACGAAATCGAGGCTTGCCGCGACATGCCGCTTGCCCGCGGGCAGGTTGATCATACCGGCCGGGTTGAAGAAGATGGTGCTGGCATCTATCCGCGACCGCCGCCGAGCCTGCGAAGGCGGTGCCCATGCCGCTGGCATTCTGCTCCCACAACTGGAATGCGGCGGCACCGGCGTAGCCCGGAAAACGCTGCGGCAACCAACATCGGGATGGCGCGAACCATCATTCGTTTCTCATTCATTGCCTTACTCCTCCCAAGAGTGACTGGTCGATCGCTTAGTCAAGGACAACCACTGGACCCACGACTAACGCGACGATTCTACGCTTGCCGTTCCGCTCGATATGTGCTCTTCGATGTCCCTGTTGCGTTCATGCAACAGGCGGCACTTCGCGCTTTTTTCCTTCTGCATCAAGGGCTACATAGGTCAGGGTGGCCTCGGTCACCCTGACCGTGATCGGCGCGGACGGGCAGCGCTCGGCGAAGACCTCCACGTCCACCGTGAGCGAGGTGCGGCCGACCTTGACGATGGTGGTGTAGAAGCTCACCACGTCGCCGACGGAGACCGGCTGCTTGAAGAGGAAGGAGTTCACCGCCACCGTCGCCACCCGGCCGCGCGAGCGGCGGATCGCCGCCACGCCGCCGGCCAGGTCGACATGGGCCATGATCCAGCCGCCGAAGATGTCGCCCGAGGGATTGGTGTCGGCGGGCATCGCCATCAGCCGCAGTTCCGGCAGCTTACCTTCGGGAACCCGGACCACCTCTCCGTTCATGCGCCCCCTTGTCGTTCGAATGCCGCACGTGGCGGGCTGCCCGCCAGTCGGTTCGGCGGCCGCGGGCCGCCCTACGAAGCGCACGACGGCAACGATCCCGTAGGCGGCCTGCCCGCCGATCCCCGATGCGCGTGCCCCATCCTACGCCGCCCGGACGAGCTCCGGCGGTTCCGCTTTGCCTGCAGCCGCCGACCCCTGCTTCGCCGTGGCCGGACTGCGGCTCTTCACAAAATTCAGCGGTCCGCCGGTGAAAGGCGCAAAGCCGGTGCCGAAGATCACGCCCGGCGTCGGCGAGATCGGCATCCGCCACCACACCCTGATCGACGCAGCGCTGCGTCGCCTCCAGCAGCGGCTTGACGATGCGCTCCGCCAGGCCGAACGGCGTCCTGTCCGGCCTTCGCCTTCTGCGCCTTGCCGTCCTTCCAGACATAGAAGCCGCGGCCCGTCTTCTTGCCCAGATGCCCGCCGGCCACCAGGCTGAGCAGCCGCTGCGGCGCCGACGTCGCGGCGCCGGTCAGACCTTTGCCGGCCGCCACGGCGATGTCCAGGCCAACGGTGTCGGCCAGTTCGATCGGGTCCCATCGGCATGCCGAAGGCGAGCGCCGCCTGCGTCCACCGCCTCCGGCGCGATGCCCTCATCGACACAGCGCATCGCCTCCAGCAGGTAGGGACCGAGCACGGCATTGACCAGAAAGCCCGGTGCGCTCTTCACCGGCAAGCGGCAGCTTGTCGATCTTGCGCACGAAGGCCATGCCGTGCCTGGCCACCTGCGCATCGGTGTTGGCGCCGCTCACCACTTCGACCAGTGGCATCTTGGCCACCGGGTTGAAGAAGTGGATGCCGATCAGCCGCTCGCGGCCGTTGCAGCGCCTGCCCGATGTCTTCCAGCCGCAGGCTGGAGGTGTTGGTGGCCAGCACGGCGCCGGGCTTGAGCAGCGGTTCGAGCGCGGCGAACAACGTCTGTTTGGCCTCCAGGTTCTCGAAGATGGCCTCGATCACCACGTCGGCATGGCGCACGCCGCTGCCCTGCGGATCGGGGATCAGCCGATCCAGCGTCAGGCGCGCCTGCCGCTCGATCGCCGCGGAAGCGCCTGGCGTACATCTGCGCCGCCCGCTTGACCGCCGGCGCGATGCGCTCCACGTTCTGATCCTGCAGCGTGACGCTCATGCCGCGCAGCGCGCACCAGGCGGCGACGTCGCCGCCCATGGTGCCGGCGCCGATCACGTGAACATGGCGCGGCGCGAACTCGCCGCTCGTGCCGTCGCTCTTGCCGAAGCCTTTGAGCCGCTCCTGCAGGAAGAACACGCGCACCAGGTTCCGCGTCGTGGCCGAAGCGACGATGGCGTCGAGCGAGGTCGGCTTGGCCGGCCGGCACCGCCAGCGCGTTGCCGCCGTAGTTCTGCCACATGTCGATGATGGCGTAGGGCGCCGGATAGTGCTCGCGGCTGGCGCGTTTGCCCACCTGCTCGCGCGCCTTGTCCGCCACCGAGTGCGCAGCGGGCCGCGGTTCATCAGCTGCCTGCAGAACGGCAGACGGGCGGCGCGCGGCCGGAAATCGACCAGCATGCGGGCGGCATTGTCCATCACGCGCGGCGGCACGCATTCGTCCACCAGTCCCAGGCGCTTGGCCCGCCGCGCGTCCACGCTCTTGCCGGTGAGCATCATGTCCAGCGCCGCCGCCGGGCCGACCGTGCGCGGCAGGCGCAGCATGCCGCCCCAGCCGGGCACGATGCCCAGCATCACCTCGGGCAAGCGCCAGCCGCGTGTCCCGGCTCATCGACCGCGACGCGGTAGCGGCACGCCAGTGCCAGTTCCAGGCCGCCGCCCATGCAATGGCCGCGGATCAGGGCCAGCGTCGGATACTTCACCGCCGCCAGCCGATTGAACAGGTCCCAGCCGCGTCGCACCAGTTCGCGTCGCCTTTTCCGCTGTATCGAGTCGCGTGAACTCCTCGATGTCGGCGCCGGCGATGAATCCCGCCTCCTTGCCGGAACGGAACACCAGGCCCTTGGGCGGCTGGCGTTCGAGTTCGTCGAGCAGCGCGGCCAGTTCCGCCATCACCGCCTGCGACAGGGTGTTGGTGCTGGCGCCGGCGCAGTCCAGCGTCGCCCAGGCGATGCCTTCGGCGTCGCGATCGAGTTTCCAGTTCGTCATATCCACAACGCGTCCCTTTCACCCCCAAGACGCCAAGGACGGCAAGATCGACTCGCCGGCAGACCTTGACGCCCGAGAGGTCAGTTCGTGGTTTCCACCAGCATCGCGCCGCCCTGACCGCCGCCGATGCAGATCGACTGGCGATGCCGCGCTTGCCGCCGCTTGCGCTTCAGCACGTGGAGCAGATGCAGCACGATGCGTGCGCCGCTCGCGCCCACCGGATGGCCGACGAGCGATGGCGCCGCCGTCGACATTGAGCCGGTCCGCGTCGATCGCCCCGAGCGCGCCGTCGAGACCGAGCTGATCGCGGCAGTAGGCATCGTCCTTCCAGGCAGCGAGACAGGCCAGCACCTGGGCGGCGAAGGCCTCGTTGATCTCCCAGGCATCGAGATCGTTCAGACCCAGTCCGTGGCGCTGCAGGATCGGCGTGGATGCATGCACCGGACCGAGGCCCATCTGCGCCGGATCGAGCGCCGCCCACTGGGAGTCGACGATGCGGCCCAGCGGTGCCAGGCCGTACTGTTGCACCGCCTCCGCGGAAGCCAGCAGCAGCCAAGCGGCGCCGTCCGTGATCTGCGACGAGTTGCCCGGCGTGATGCTGCCGTACTTCTTGTCGAAGAACGGTTTGAGCTTGGCCAATCCCGCCATCGAGGAATCGCGCCGCAGGCCGTCGTCCTCCGGGTACACCGTGCCATCGCTGCCGATCGAGCGGAACGATCTCGCCGTAGTGGCCGGCATCGATGCCGGCCGCCACGCGCTGATGGCTGCGCACGGAGAAGCCGGTCCATCTGCTCGCGGCGTGATGCCGAAGCGGTAGGCCAGATTCTCGGCGGTCTGGCCCATCAGCAGACCCACCACCGGATCGGTGAGTCCCTTCATGATGCCGATCACCGGCGCCAGATAGGCCGAGCTTGAAACGGGCGAGCGCCTGGGCGCGCTGCGCCGAAGCTCTTCGCCGCATACCAGCCGGACAGCCAGCGCACCATGGCGTCGGAAAAGAGCAGCGGCGCGCGCGACAGGGCATCGACGCCGCCCGCCAGCACCAGTTGCGAGCGGCCGACCTGGATGTTGGCGATGGCCGAATCGAGCGCCTGCATGCCGCTGGCGCAGTTGCGCATCACGGTCCAGCCCGGCACCTTGTCGCCGCAACCCATGCGCAGGGTGACGACGCGGCCGATGTTCACCTCATCCGGGGACGGGCACTGGCGCAGCCGAGGATCACCTCGTCCAGCTCGATCCGCCTCGAACGGCTGGCGCATCAGCAGCGCCCGGCCGCAGGCGGTGGCCAGATCGCTGGCCGCAAAGGGGCCGGGGGCATTGCGCGCCTTGAGGAAGGGCGTGCGCGCACCATCGACCACATACACAGGTGGGATGCTCATCATGAAATTCCTTTCACCGCCAAGGCGCCCAGGAACAGCCGGGAACCTTGGCGTACTTGGCGCCGTGGCGGTGGACGTTTGTCAGGCAGCCGCGCGCTGCCGCGGCGCTTCGACCTTGCGCTCCGGACCGAAGTCCATCGGGAAATCATCCACCCGGATCACCTTGTTGCGCAGTTCGTCGCGCCGCACCAGCAGGGCGCGCTCGTCGGCGGTGATGACGCCGGCGTCGAAGGCGGCGGTGATGAGTTCCTCCGGCGTGCGTCCGGCGACCGGCGCGCCTTCTGCGCGGCGCGCATCCTGGCCTCGATCTCCTCCGCCTCGAGCGTGGCTTCAGGGCCAATTCCAATGCGCCGACGGGATCGTTCTCGTCCGCGCGGCACGTACATGCCGGCGGTGAGGCGATCGCGCGTGGCCGACGGGCTGATCAGCAGTTCCGCCACCAGCCCGCCGAGCTGGTCGGAAGGCACGACGTAAGGACGCCCGAGCGGGAAGATGACGCGCTTCAGCAGCGCATCTGGACGAAGCGCTGCGGGAAGTTGGAGATGACGCCTTCGATGGCGTTCTGCGCCTTGAACATGGCGTCCCAGATCGACCAGTGCATCAGCGGCGCATCCGCGCCTGACGTCCCTCCGCCTCGTAGCGCTTGAGCGTGGCCGAGCACAGGTACATGTAGGACAGGATGTCGCCCAGGCGCGCCGAGATCTTCTCCTTGCGCTTGAGGTCGCCGCCGATGACCACCATCGAGATATCGGCGATGAAGGCGAAGGCCGCGGAGAAGCGGGTCAGCTGCTGGTAGTAGCGCCGCGTTTCGGGCGCGACGTTCTTCGGCAGCGAGACATAGTGCGAACCGGTGAGGCCCAGCATGAAGCGTACGCGCCGCGTTCGACACGGTAAAGCCGACATGGTGCGAAAAGATCGCCTCGTCGAACTGCTCCAGCGCCCGCGCCGCTGCGCCGGATCGTCGGACGCTCGGCGCCGCCTCCATCTCCTTCAGCACGTAGGGGTGGCAGCGGATCGCGCCCTGGCCGAAGATGATCAGGCTGCGGGTCAGGATGTTGGCGCCCTCGACGGTGATGCCGACGGGGATCTGCTGGTAGGCGCGGCCGAGGAAATTCTGCGGCCCGAGGCAGATGCCCTTGCCGCCGATGACGTCCATGCCGTCATTGACGACCTGGCGTGCGCGCTCGGTCACGTGGTACTTGACGATCGCGGACACCACCGACGGCTTCTCGCCCAGATCGATGGCACCGGCGGTCATGACCCGCGCGGCGTCGGCCATGTAGAGGTAGCCGCCCATGCGCGCCAGCGCTTCCTGGATGCCCTCGAACCTGCCGATGGGCATCTTGAACTGGCTGCGCACCCGGGCGTAGGCGCCGACGGAGCGCACCGCGAGCTTCGGCATCCCGGTGTTGGAGCCGGGCAAGCGAGATCGAACGACCGGCCGCCAGGCATTCCATCAGCATGCGCCAGCCCTGCCCCGCCATCTTCGGACGCCGCCGATGATCCAGTCCAGCGGCATGAAGACGTCCTTGCCCTGGGTCGGACCGTTCTGGAACACGGCGTTGAGCGGCAGCGCGCGGCGGCCGATGATCACGCCGGGATGATTGGTGGGCACCAGCGCGCAGGTGATGCCGATGTCTTCGGTGTCGCCGAGCAGGCGCTCGGGATCGTAGAGGCGGAACGCCAGGCCCAGCAGCGTCGCCACCGGCGCCAGCGTGATGTAGCGCTTGTCCCAGGTGACGCGCATGCCGACCACTTCCTTGCCCTGCCACATTCCCTTGCAGACGATGCCGGAATCGGGGATCGAAGCGGCATCGGAACCGGCATGCGGCGAGGTCAGCGCGAAGCAGGGAATCTCCTGGCCCTTCGCCAGCCGCGGCAGGTAGTGGTTCTTCTGCTCGCTCGGTGCCGTAGTGCAGCAGCAGTTCCGCCGGGCCGAGCGAGTTGGGCACCATCACCGTCACCGCCGCCGCGCTGCAGCGCGTGGACAGCTTCGTGATCACCTGCGAATGGGCGTAGGCCGAGAACTCCTTGCCGCCGTATTTCTTCGGAATGATCATGCCGAGGAAGCCCTTGTCCTTGATGAACTGCCATACCTCGGGCGGCAGATCGTGCAGCACGTGGCTGGTCTGCCAGTCGTTCGACATGGCGCACAACTGCTCGGTCTCGTTGTCGAGAAACGATCTGCTCCTCCGCCGTGAGCCTGGGCTGCGGGAAGCGACGAGCAGCTTGTTCCAGTCCGGCTTGCCGCGGAACAAGTCGCCCTCCCACCACACGGTGCCGGCCTCCAGCGCCTCGCGCTCGGTCTGGGACATCGGCGGCAGAATCTTGCGGTAGAAGCCGAGCAGCGGCTTGCTGACCAGCGCGCGGCGCAGCGGCCTGACATTGAACAGCGCGGCCAGCGCAATGTAGAGCCCGAACACCGCCACTCCCGCCGCCATCGGCCAATGGCCGAGCACGGCGCCGAGCGGCGAGCCAGAGCGCGCCGTGCCAGCGTCCAGAGAAAAAGCGGCGCCCGCAGGTACGCGAGCGCCGCAACTGCCACAGGCAGGGAGAGGATCAGCCAAATCATCGTTGTCTCCTATGTATATGTACGGCATCTGTCCCGACGCCGTTGCCCCGTCTTCGACAGCCGGCGCGCCCGGCGCCGGCGAGCATCACACCGCTTTGCGGCGCGTGGTGCGCGGCGCCCTGGCTTTCGCCGGAACCGCGTTCTTGCTTGACCATCTCGGGCAGCGGCGCGCGCAACCCGCCCGAACAGAAACGACATCAATCGCGGTGCTACCGCCTGGGGATCGTCCTCGTCCACCTTGCCGTCCATGATCTGCAGCGCATCCGTTCCCGCCAGGGCGTAAGCCATGGCGCCGAGCATGAAGTGGAAGCGCCACAGGATCTCCTCCCGCGGCACGTCCGGCAGAGCCCGGAACAGGGCGACGGAAAAGCGATCCACCACGTCGGCGTACTCCTCGGCCAGAAACGTCCGCACGAACCGCGCCGGATCGGTGTAGGTCCGGCCCAGCAGGCGCATGAAACGGTGGCCGCCGTGCTGCACGTCCGCCGCCAAGCGCAACGCCGTGCCGAAAAAAGCCTCGACGATCTGCGACGGCTTCAGCGGCGCGCCCTGCGCCTCGCTCTCGAAAGCGTCCAGCGCCCGCAACCGCTCCCGGTTGAGCCACGTCAGGCGGCGCCGGAACACCTCCTGGATCAGCGCCTCCTTGCTGCCGAAGTGGTAATTCACTGCGGCCAGGTTGACCCCCGCGGTGGCGGTGATGGTGCGCATCGAGGTCGCCTCGAAGCCGTGCTCGACGAACAGCGCCTCCGCCGCATCAAGAATGCGGCCGCGCGTGTCGCCATTGGCGTTGAGTTCGACCGCCGTCACCTGCCCCCCGAGAATCAAACGTGCGTTTGAATCATACGTTTTATCTCCTCACTGTCAACCGCAGAATTAGAGAGGCGCCCCTACTTTCCGCCGCGGTGCGGTGCAGCATCGAACGGGGCCGCAGGATGGATTCCGTGGCAGGGCCGGACGCACCTAAACGGGGCAGCAACGTCAACTACATCACTTTCGGCAGGCGTCGATGGTGATAGATTTCTTGCGTTCCCCTGACGCCTTGCCCGACGCAACCCGCGTTCCCGCAGGTCATGACCAATCCACGTCGCATCATCGGCATACAGAAGGTGCGGCCGGCAACGGCAGCGGACTGCGTTGCGTGCCCGGCCGAGTCGGTGGGACTGTTCTCCGGCGCATTCCGCCGCCAGCGGGCCTACCTGATCGACGGCTTCCGCATCGTCCAGGTGGCACCGCAGGAGACACTCTACGGATTTGGCGATACGGCCGAGTATGTGTTCCTCATGCGCTATGGCCTGATGAAACTGGTTCGCTATTCGGCGTCCGGGGACGAACGCATCGTGCGCCTGGCAGGCAAAGGCGACACGCTCGGCCTCGAGGCCTTGTCCGCGAAACCCTACCGCCACACCGCCGTCGCCCTGGGCGACACGGCGCTGTGCCGCGTGCCGGCGCAGGTGATCCTCGGCCAGGAGAAGTCCGAACCGCAATTCGTCCAACGGGTGATGACCGTGATGCAGGCGGAACTCGATTCCGCGGATCTGTTCCTGACCGAACTATCCACCGGCAGCGCCCACACGCGCGTGGCGCGCCTGCTCCTCCATCTGGCGCAACGGGAGGGAGGCAGCGAGTGCCTGCTGCCGATGCGCGACGAAATCGGCGCCCTGCTCGGCATCACGATGGAAACGGCGAGCCGCGTCACCGCCGAGTTCCGGCGCGGCGGTCTGATCCGGCCTGCGGCAGATCCGCAGCGCGTCGCGCTCGACCTTCCCGGCCTGACGAGCCTCGCCTCCGGCTAGATCCAGGCGCCACGCACGGCGCATGCGCCGCCCCCCGCCTCCGCCATCGGAGGCAAAGGGGCGGCGCCGATCGCAGCCTAACGGCGACGGCGGAATATCACCTCATCCCGGGTGTAGCCGAGGGCCAGATAGTTCGGCACATAGTCCACCACCGGCTCCAACACCGCCATCCAGGCACCGCCCTTGATCGCCAGATCGGCGGCCTTGAGCCCGGTGCCTTTCAGCACGGCCGCGGCGTCGGCCGGAAGGTAGCCGCCGGGCGCGTTGGGCACGAACCAGTTGAGCAACAGTTGCTTGCCGCTCACCCGCACGTAGTCCCGCTCGCCGTCGATGTCAACGCTGGCGCGGCCGGCCGCGACGTCCTCGTCCTTGGTATTCAGCCCGAGATCGATCAGTGCTCGCGCGTTGTAGAACTTCCATTGATACAGCGGCATCTCGCCCTTCATGCCCATGCCGAGGTCGGACAGCACCTTGCGCGTGACCGGCACCGGGGTGGTGAGCGCGCCGCCCTCGCCGTGGCAGTCCATGCAGCCCTGCCTTCCGGCGCCCAGTGCCTGCTCCTTCGGCCGCACGCCGTGACCGCCCAGCGTCACGCCGTTGGAAAAGGCCGGGTAGTAGCGGGTGGCGGCATCGGAAGCCCCCTGCATCTGCAGGAACATGCGGATCAGGCTCTCGTCCGGCACTTTCATGGTGATCGGCTGCGACACCGAATCCAGGAACGGATACCACTGGTAGTCCGCCGGCAGACCCATCGGCTGGTTGAATCCCTGGAACTTCGCCAGACCCATGTTGGCGGCCTTGAGCATGTCGAAGCTGTAGGGCAGGCCGGCATCGATGATGCCGTCTCCGTTCAGGTCCCAGCGGGAGCCGGTGCCGACCAAATAGTGTTCGAAGCCGAAGGTCTGCTTGTCGAACTGCAGCATGTTCGGGAACAGCAGCATCATGGCCATCGCCTGACGCCGCGGGTCCGCCTGGAGCGGTGGTGGCGGCGGCATGAGGTCCATCAGGTTGATGCCACGCACCTCGTTCGGCGTCAGATCCACCATTTTGAGCGCCGAGAACACGTCGGCATTGGAACCATTGGCGTAGAAGCGGTACATCGAGTAGGCGTTGTAGGGAACGCCCAGCGCGTTGGTCACGGTTTCGTTGCGGAAGAAGCGGGCGTCGAACACCATGCCGTTGGCCATCGGCTTGAAGGGGGTAATCTTGGCGTTGGGCGAGCCACGTACCGCCAGCGTCTGCGCCAGGAACGAGGCGCCGCCGTTGAACCAGACCAGGGTCGGGCGCATGCGGTAGGCCTCGAAGTCGGCGGCGATGTCCGCCTCGTCCTCGGCCCAGGTGTGGTCGGCGGTGATGAGCTTGGTGTCCCGGCCCTTGTCGTTGCGGCCGAACAGAAGATGCCCGCCCTGGCCGTACAGCGAGTAGGCGATGCCGCCGCTGGCGGGGATGTGACAGGTTTCGCAGGCGATCTTGTCGATGTGGCGCGTCGAATGCACCTGCCCGGTCAGCCTGCCCGGGTCGTGGCATTGGACGCAGGAAACGTCGGTCGGGTCGGACACGCCAGGCGTGACGCCGATCGCCGGCGGCGGATAGTCTGCTGCAGCGAGATCCCCGCCGACGTTGTGGCCGCGGGCGAACTTGTGGTCGGACGCCGCATGGCACACCGTGCAGCGATTCTTCGCACCGGCAAACGGCCCGGAGGTCGCCGTGGCGTGCACGTCGTAGCCGGCGGCGAACAGGGTGGCGCGCTTGTAGCCGGTGCGGGCGTGCTCGTGGCAGCGCAGGCAGGTCTTCTCGCTGGTGGCTCCGACGGAAAGCACGGCGTCCGGGCTGCGGTCCTGGGCGATGGTTGGCCAGGGAGTGTCCGGAGAACCGTCGCCATTGGTATCCATCATGAGGGGTACGTCCGCAATTCCGTCGCCGGTTCTGTCCAGCATCGGATCGGGCCCGCCGTTCTGGTCGAAGTCGCCGTCGTCATGGGCCACGCGCGGGAATCCGGCGGGGACCGGAGCTTCTGCACCAGGCTTGGCATAACCGGCGACCGAAGCCAACCGGCCTTCAGGCACCGCCTTGTACTGGGCCGAATGGCAGATGAGGCAATCGAGTCCGGCGTTCACGATGCGTTCCGCCTGCCCGGCGGCGTTGGGCAGGCCAGCCGTGGTAAACGCAAACTCGAACGCGGCCTGCATCACCGGCAGGTAGCGCCCGGTATGGCACTTGCCGCATTCGGCCAAGTTGGGATCGGAAACGTCGTTCACCATCGCCGAACTCCCGGGCAGGCCGCAGGCCCGGTCCAGCATGCCGTGGCCGCCGCCGCCCGGAAACAGGACGCGCTGCGTCGGCGCCTGGGTCGTGAAGTGGACGGAGGCCTTGAGCTGCCCCACGGCTTCGGCGTGGCATTTCGAGCACAGGGCGCCCGACACGTCGCGTTTGACGTCGGCCACGGACACCGCTTCTCCGTTGATGGTGTAGGTCTGGGCGGCCGAGTTGAAGTGGAAATCGTGGGGGAAAGCGGGCGAGGATGTGTCGGCTTCGGCAATGACCATGACACCCAGGCCCAATCCGACTACCAGGGAAGCGGCCAGCGGCACCGGAAGTGCGCGTCCGGCCAGACGGGAGCGTAGCGATTTCATGACGGGAACCTCCGCTTTGTTGCCCGATGGGTTCGGGCATGACTTTCTTGCGTCGCGGATCGATGAAAATCAGTGCCTGCTTCTTTTCTTAATTACTGTTTTTCGCATTGAACCCGCGGTCACGGGAAATGCCCTTGCGATTTCGCAATGGTCATAGGACAAATTCCTACTGCAACAATGAAATCAGACCCATAGGCCCTGCGACATAGTGTCGCAGGGGTCGGCGCAAGGCGCGTCACATCGCAATGCGCCGACGATTCCGGCAGGCGGGCTTGGGAATGGTATGGGGCGATTCGGGGAAACAGACGCGACAGGCGGGCGAGAGAACGGCTCGCGCTGCGTGGACTTGATCTCGATGATGACCGGCCGGCTCCCGCGCCCCAAAACCCCAACCGCGTGAGGTCCGATGAAAGCCGGTCGATCACTGCATGGTCAGAGTATTTGCGTGCCGGACGGTGGTCCTTGCGAATTCGCAATCCGTGTCGGACAAACTCCTACATTCACAATGAAATCAGCGGCATGGATTCTGCGACATATTGCCGCAGCGCCCCTCCCATCGGCTCCGGAGGCGAACGCGTCCGCTCGCCGGAGCGACGCGCCGACGCGGCGTGCGGTGCCGCGTGACCTTGTTCGGTAGAATCCGGCAATGCGCCGCTACGCTGCCTCCGCTTCCGCCGCTCTGCCCCGCCCCGCCGCCGCCAGCGAACGCCCCGGCTGGAACACCGTAAAGACCCTGTTCCCCTACATCTGGGCCTACCGCGGCCGGGTGATCTTCGCGCTGGCCTGTCTGATCGGTGCCAAGCTGGCCAACGTCAGCGTCCCGCTCGTCTTCAAGCAGGTGGTGGACGCCCTCACCATCACGCCCGAGCAGGCGATGCTG
Source organism: uncultured beta proteobacterium (assembly GCA_963823455.1). Lineage (GTDB taxonomy): Bacteria > Pseudomonadota > Gammaproteobacteria > Burkholderiales > Rhodocyclaceae > CAVPDA01. The sequence continues at coordinate 390,073 of CAWGLO010000002.1, read as the reverse complement.
GTCATCCCTGCGGCGGCGCTGCTGGCCTATGGCGTGCTGCGCTTCTCGGTTTCGCTGTTCACCGAACTGCGCGAGATCATCTTCGCCCGCGTCACCCAGCAGGCGGTACGCAACATTGCGCTGCAGGTGTTCCGCCATCTGCACGCCCTGTCCCTGCGCTTCCACCTGGAGCGCCAGACCGGTGGGCTGACGCGGGACATCGAGCGCGGCACCCGCTCCATCGGCTCCCTCATCAGCTATACCCTGTATTCGATCCTGCCGACGCTGGTGGAGATCAGCCTGGTGCTGGGCATCCTGCTGACCAAGTACGAACCCGCCTTCGCCATCATCACCGGCGTGACGCTCGTTTGCCTACATCAGCTTTCACGGTGATCGTCACCAACTGGCGCACCCACCTGCGGCGCGAGGCCAACGAGCACGACTCCGCCGCCAACACCCGCGCCGTCGACAGCCTGCATCAACTACGAGACGGTGAAGTATTTCAACAACGAGGACTTCGAGGCGCGGCGCTACGACGCCCAGATGTTGAAGTGGGAAGACGGCCCAGGTGAAGAGCCAGTTTTCCCTGTCCTTCCTGAACGTGGGACAGGCGCTGATCATCGCCTGCGGCGTTACCGCCATGATGTGGCGCGCCGCCAGCCACGTCACCCAGGGCAGCATGACGCTGGGCGACATCGTGCTGGTGAACGCCTTCATGATGCAGCTCTACATCCCGCTCAACTTCCTCGGCGTGCTCTACCGAGAGATCCGCCAGGCGCTCACCGACATCGAACGCCTGTTCGGCCTGCTTCACGAGAACCGCGAGGTGCAGGACGCGCCCGACGCGCGCACCCTGGAAGCGGGCGCGTGCCAAGTGCGCTTCGAGCATGTCGGCTTTTCCTACGAGGCGAAGCGCCAGATCCTGTTCGACGTCGATTTCACGATACCGTCGGGGCGCACGGTGGCGGTGGTCGGCCACTCGGGTTCCGGCAAGAGCACCCTTTCGCGCCTGCTGTTCCGCTTCTACGACGTGCAGGCCGGCTGCGTGCGCATCAACGGCCACGACATCCGCCAACTGACGCAGGCCAGCCTGCGCGCGGCGATCGGCATCGTGCCCCAGGACACGGTGCTGTTCAACGACAGCATCTTCTACAACATCCAGTATGGCCGGCCCGAAGCGCCGCGCGAGGAAGTGATCGCCGCGGCGAAAGTCGGCCCACATCCACGAGTTCATCGAGTCGCTGCCCGACCGGTACGACACCACGGTCGGCGAGCGCGGGCTCAAGCTCTCCGGCGGCGAAAAGCAGCGGGTGGCGATCGCCCGCGCGCTGCTGAAGAATCCGCCAATCCTGATCTTCGACGAGGCCACTTCGGCGCTGGACTCCAAGACCGAGAAGGCGATCCAGACGGAATTGGAGCAGGCCGCCGTCGGACGCACCACGCTGGTCATCGCCCACCGCCTGTCCACGGTGATGAATGCGGACCAGATCCTGGTGCTGGACCAGGGACGCATCGTCGAGCGCGGCACCCACCAGGACCTGCTGGCGCGGGGCCGCGCCTACGCCCAGATGTGGGCGCTGCAGCAGCAGGAAGAGGACGCCAGCGCCGCGATCGCCACAGGCCAGCGCAGCTCCGCGCTGTGAAAGTCATCGTCTCGTAGGCGGGCCATCCGCGCCGAATTACTCGCCCGCCTTGAATCCGGTGCGGTCCGCACCCAATTAGTAATTTGATGCCCGCCGCGACGTCGGAGAATTCATGGAAAAGAAAACGCAGTTCAGCATCTGGTATTTCCTCTTCGCCCTGTTCGCCGTGACCTGGCTGCACAGCCTCTATGTGCAATGGAAGACGGTGGAGCCGATCCCCTACAGCGAATTCCAGAGCCTGCTCAAGGACGGACAGATCGCGGAGATCTCGATCCGCGACAACTATATCCAGGGCGATCGCTGAAGAAGCCGCTGCAGGACGGTCGCCAGAAGTTCGTCACCACGCGCGTCGACACCCGGCCTGGCCAAGGATCTCGGCCAGTACGACGTGAAGTTCACCGGCGTGGTGGAGAGCACCTTCCTGCGCGACATCGCGTCCTGGGTGATTCCGGCGGTGATCTTCGTCGGCATCTGGATCTTCGTCATGCGCCGCTTCGCCGAGAAGTCGGGCCTGGGCGGCGGCTTCATGTCGATCGGCAAGAGCAAGGCCAAGGTCTACGTCGAAGCCGAAGACCGGCGTCACCTTCGACGATGTCGCCGGCGTCGACGAGGCGAAGGAGGAGCTGCAGGAGGTCGTCGACTTCCTCAAGGACCCGAAGGACTACGGCCGGCTCGGCGGGCGCATGCCCAAGGGCGTGCTGCTGGTCGGGCCGCCCGGCACCGGCAAGACGCTGCTGGCGCGCGCGGTGGCGGGCGAGGCGGGCGTGCCGTTCTTCTCCATCAGCGGCTCGGAGTTCGTCGAGATGTTCGTCGGCGTCGGCGCGGCGCGGGTGCGCGACCTGTTCGAGCAGGCGCGGCAGAAGGCGCCGGCCATCATCTTCATCGACGAGCTGGATGCGCTGGGCCGCGCGCGCGGCGCCTTCGGCATGGGCGGCCACGACGAGAAGGAGCAGACGCTCAACCAGCTGCTGGTGGAGATGGACGGCTTCGATCCGTCGCGCGGGCCTGGTGCTGCTCGCCGCCACCAACCGGCCCGGAAGTCCTCGACCCGGCGCTGCTGCGCGCCGGACGCTTCGACCGCCAGGTGCTGGTCGACCGGCCGGACAAGAGCGGCCGCATCGCCATCCTCAAGGTGCACCTGAAGAAGATCGCCCTGGCCCCGGACGTCGAGCCTGGAGCAGATCGCCGCCCTGACGCCCGGCTTCTCCGGCGCCGATCTCGCCAACCTGGTCAACGAGGCGGCGCTGCTGGCGACGCGGCGCGGCGGCGAGGCGGTGGCGCTGGACGACTTCACCGCCGCGATCGAGCGCATCGTCGCCGGCCTGGAGAAGAAGAACCGGCTGCTCAACCCGCACGAGCGCGAGGTCGTCGCCTATCACGAGATGGGGCACGCGCTGGTGGCGCATGGCGCTGCCGGGCGCCGATCCGGTGCACAAGATCTCGATCATCCCGCGCGGCATCGGCGCGCTCGGCTACACCATCCAGCGTCCGACCGAGGACCGCTTCCTGATGACGCGCGAGGAGCTGGAGAACAAGATGGCGGTGCTGCTGGGCGGGCGCGCGGCCGAGCACATCGTGTTCGGCGAGCTGTCGACCGGCGCCGCGGACGATCTGCAGAAGGTCACCGACATCGCCCGCTCCATGGTCATGCGCTACGGCATGGACGAGAAGCTGGGCAATGTGGTCTACGAGGAAGAACGCCAGTCGTTTCTCGGCGGCGGCATGCCGGCGGCGCAGGAGAAGACGTTCAGCGAGGAAACGGCGCGCGAGATCGACTGCGCGGTGCGCGGCATCGTCGGCGGCGCCTTCGAGCGCGCCGTGAAGCTGCTCGACGAGCGGCGCGCCGTGCTGGAACAGGGCGCCAAGCGGCTATTGGAGAAGGAAACGCTGACCGAGCCGGACCTGCAGACCCTGCGCGAAGCATGCCGCGAGCGACTGGAGAAGAGGCAGGGCATGGAGCCGGCGGCGGCCTGATCTGATTTCCCGACGCCGCCGCTGCGCGCGCTGCCGTGCGCAGCGGCCGGCGAGACATGCGTATCGAGGAGCACACATGACGCCGGAGACGCGCCTGGAACACGACCTGCTCGGCGAACGCGCCGTTCCCGCCGGAGCCTACTGGGGCATTCACACCCTGCGGGCGCTGGAGAATTTTCCGATCACGGGCAAGTCCGTCGGCAGCTATCGCGAACTGGTGCGCGCGCTGGCGCTGGTGAAGCAGGCGGCGGCGCTGGCCAACCTGGAATTGGAGACGCTGGACCAGCGGCGCGCCGACGCCATCGTCGCCGCCTGTCGCCGCATCGCCGCCGGCGAGTTGCATGGCGAGTTCGTGGTGGACGTGATCCAGGGCGGCGCCGGGACCTCCACCAACATGAACGCCAACGAGGTCATCGCCAACGCGGCGCTTGAGCACCTCGGCCTGCCGAAAGGGGATTATGGGGAGCTGCACCCCATCGAGCACGTGAACCTGTCGCAGAGCACCAACGACGTCTATCCGACGGCGGTGCGGGTGGCGGTGTGCTTCGCCCTCGAACACCTTCTCGGCGCCATGGCGCGCCTGCGCCAGGCATTCGAGGCCAAGGCGGAGGAATTCCGCGACGTGCTGAAGATGGGCCGGACCCAGTTGCAGGACGCGGTGCCCATGACGCTGGGCCAGGAATTCTCCACCTACTGCGTGATGCTGGGCGAGGACGAGCAGCGGCTGCGCGAGGCGACTTCCCTGATGCACGAAATCAATCTCGGCGCCACCGCCATCGGCACCGGCATCAACACCGACCCGCGCTACGCGCCGCTGGCGGTGGCGCATCTGCGCGAATTGACCGGTGTGCCGCTGACCCAGTCACCCAACCTGGTCGAGGCCACCCAGGACACCGGCGCCTTCGTGCAACTGTCGGGCGTGCTCAAGCGCATCGCCGTCAAGCTGTCGAAGACCTGCAACGACCTGCGGCTGCTGTCCTCCGGTCCTCAGGCGGGCTTGTGCGAGATCAGCCTGCCGCCGCGGGCGGCCGGTTCCTCGATCATGCCGGGCAAGGTCAACCCCATCATTCCCGAGGTGGTGAACCAGATCGCCTTCGAGGTCATCGGCAACGACGTCACCGTGACCCTGGCGGCGGAGGCCGGCCAGCTCCAGCTCAACGCCTTCGAGCCCATCATCTGCCACAGCATCTTCAAGAGCGTCACTCACCTCGCCGCGGGCTGCGAGACCCTGACGCGCAATTGCGTAACCGGCATCACCGCCAACCGCGCCCTGCTGGCGGTGCGGGTGAATCGCTCAGCGGGCCTGGCCACGGCGCTGAACCCCTACATCGGCTACGAGAATGCGACGCGGGTGGCGCGCGAGGCGCTGCTCACCGGCAAAAGCGTGGCCGAGTTGGTGCTGGAATGGGGACTGATGGATCAGGCCCAACTGGATGATGTGCTGAGGCCGGAGATCCTGACCCGGCCGCACAAGCTGCGCAGCCACTGAGGGTTCTGAGCGCCGCTGCGGGCTTTACCGCTCGACGCGCCCGGTCTGGACCGTGAGGGCTGCAGTCGGCGCCGGTGCTGCGGTGGACGCGGAGCTGGTCGTCTCGCCGGCAGCCGGCGCATCCCCCGGCAGTGCCTCGGCAACGCCGAGCAGCGCCAGCACGCCGGCGATGAACGACCGATGTTCGGCCGGAGCGTTGTGATACCAGTTGTGCAGGTACTGCCGCAGGTTGTTGCGGGCGTCCGCCGGGTCGAGGTTGAGGTAGCACAGCGCGTCCCAGTTCTCCGGGTTGCCCTCGAACAGCGGCAGCAGCAGGGTCGCCACGACTTCGTTCTTTTCGCGCTGGTAGGGATCGTCGCGCAGGCGGTCCTCGTTTGCCATCAGCCAAGCCGCCAGCGGGGTGTCCAGCGGCAACTGACGGTGCCCCTCGTTGACCAGCATTTCGGTGAAGCGCCGCAACTTGGGCGCGTGCTCCGATAACTCGGACGCCGGGGGCGCGGCCTCCCAGGTAGCAGCCAGGCTTTTGAGGGCGAACAGGGAGGCGGTCTCGCACAAGGTCTCCTCGAACCACTGATTGTGCCTGCCGCTGCCGGCCCCGGCGTTCTCCTCGAAGTTCGACATGATGTGGCACAGTTCGTGGGCGAACTCGTAGGCATAGAGATGCCAGCGCGCGTCCCGTGCGTGCAGATGCACCAGATACTCGCCGTGCGCTCCCCGGTCGTACAGGGCCAGGGGACTGCCGTCGGAATGGGTCACCACGATCGGCGCCGCCAGCTTCGCCGGCAGCCGCGACAGCAATTCGTCCGCCACTGAGTACAGCACGGTCTCGATCTGATTCTTATGCACGCTGCCCCAGCCGCCGCCTTCGACACGGATGCTGAGTCCGAGCTTGCGGCTGCCGACCGCCTTCTTGGCGGGTGCGGCATCGACGCCGGCGGCGCAGGTCAGCGATATCAGAACGGAGGCGATGATCAGCGAGACACGGCGCATGGATACCGGCTTCCCCGAAACCGGCCGGGGAGACCGCTCCGCCCGCCGGAATGGGGTTGATCCTAGCAGAACGGCGAGGCCGAATCGAGCCTGCGCACCAGTCCGCATGCGCCGCGCCGGCGCCCGCGCGACCGGCACCTGCCGCCGCCTCTGGCAGCAAGCGGCGAGCACGACGAGTAGGTGCCGGCGCTGCAACGCCGTGCCCGGTCCCGCCCCGGGCACGGCGCTCAACCGCGAAGAATCACTCGGTGTTGTCGCCGCCTATTCCGGCGAGGGCCGCCCGCACCCCGCGGTCGAAGCTGCCCACCATCTCCCACTCCTGCCGCACCGGTCCGGCCGCGCCGCGCGGTCCGGGGGCCGGGATCTCGAATCCGAGCGGACTCGGACCGAGCGGCCGGCTGGCATCCGTTTCATGCTGCATGTATGCCGGAGCCGTGCTGCTGCCCTGGGGGATGTCGAAACCGAGAGGGCTAGCAGCCTGTGCCGCGGACAGCGGTGCAAGGGAGACGACAGCCGCAACCAGCACGCGGCGACCCGACCTGAACGATAGAACTTGTTTCATGCGTTTCTCCTTTCCGTTGGGGATCCGGGGCATCGTGACGCTGGCGTGCGCCAACCTGGGAGCAGCCCCTTTCTAGGCTCATGCCGCGCGACTAGCGACCGCACCCATACTCGCTGCAGGAAAGCCTCCGGCAGTAGCAGAGCGAGGCCGGCGGCGACGTCGCTGGAAGTACCGCATCGCATTGTCTGTTTGTTATCGCCATTCCCGCCGTGCGAGTCCATAGCGGGCCGAACCATGCTATCTTGGAGCAGTCCAGTCCGAACGTAGTTCCCAGCCACACGAAGGAGAATCCATGCTGTCGAAGAAGATCCTCGCCGGGCTCGTCGCCTTGTCCTGTGCCGCGGCTCCCGTGCTCGCCCAGGAACTCACCGGCACCCTTAAGAAGATCAGGGACACCAATACCATCGTCATCGGACACCGCGAATCGTCGATTCCCTTCTCCTATCTCGACGACAAGCAGCAGCCCATCGGCTATGCCATGGACCTGTGCTCCAAGGTCGTCGACGCGGTGAAGAAGCAGCTCAACCTGCCCAGCCTGCAGGTGAAGCTGAACCCGGTCACCTCGCAGACGCGCATTCCGCTCATGACCAACGGCACCATCGACATGGAATGCGGATCGACCACCAATTCCCTGGAGCGGCAGAAGCAGGTGGCCTTCGGCGTCTCCTACTATGTCACCGAGATCCGCATGGTGACCAAGGCCAGTTCCGGCGTGAAGAGCCTGTCGGACCTGAACGGCAAGACGGTGGTGACCACCACCGGCACCACCTCGGATCGGCTGATCCGGGAACACGAGAAGGGCAAGAGCATCGACGTCAAGAACCTCTACGGCAAGGACCACGCCGAGTCGTTCCTGATGGTGGAGACCGACCGCGCCGCCGCCTTCGTCATGGACGACATCCTGCTCGCCGGCCTGATTGCCAATTCCAAGAACCCCAAGGACTTCGTCATCGTCGGCGAGACCCTGCGCGTCGAGCCCTACGGCGTGATGCTGCGCAAGGACGACCCGCAGTTCAAGAAAGTGGTGGACGACACCCTGAGCGCGCTGATGAAGAGCGGCGAGGCGGAGAAGATCTACAACAAGTGGTTCATGTCGCCTATCCCGCCCAAGGGCATCAATCTCAACCTGCCTCTCGGCAGCCAGTTGCGCGAAGCATTCAAGAATCCCAACGACAAGGGCATCTGACGAATTCCTGAATCGCGACGCAACGGAGCGGGGGGCTCGGCCCCCCGATTTTTCGGGTTCGCGGCGGGCACGGCCCGCCCTACGACATCTGACTCGATGCCGCGTAGGGCGGGCCATGCCCGCCGAATACAGTTCACCGGACTACTCCCCAAGTCGCCCATTTCAGCTTAGCATCTGCGTCCGTGCGCGTGAGAATGCGCGGCCTCCCCGGGGAAACGGATGAACTACAACTGGAACTGGCACATCTTCTGGGAGCCGGTTGCGGCCGGCGAGGGGGTCTACTGGGAATGGCTGGTTTCCGGTCTCGGCTGGACCGTCGCCACTTCCCTGCTGGCCTGGGTCATCGCCCTCGCTCTCGGCGCGGTGGTCGGCGTCGTGCGCACGACACCGGTGAAATGGGCGGCCCGGCTCGGCAACGCCTACGTCGAACTGTTCCGCAATATCCCGCTGCTGGTGCAGATGTTCCTGTGGTTCTTCGTGCTGCCGGAGTTCCTGCCCCAGTCCGTCGACCGCTGGCTCAAGCAGGACCTGCCCAACCCGGAGTTCGTCACGGCGGTCGTCGCTCTCGGCTTCTTCACCTCGGCCCGGGTGGCGGAGCAGGTGCGCGCCGGCATCAACTCCCTGCCGCGCGGCCAGAAAATGGCGGCCCAGGCGCTCGGTCTCACCCTGCCCCAGGCCTACCGCCACGTGCTGCTGCCGATGGCATTGCGCATCATCATTCCGCCGCTGACTTCGGAATTCATGAACATCTTCAAGAATTCATCGGTAGCGCTGACCATCGGCCTGCTGGAACTGACGGCCCAGGCGCGGGCCATGAACGAGTACACCTTCCAGGGCTTCGAGACCTTCACCGCCGCCACCGTGCTCTATGTCATCGTCGCCTTCACGGTGAACCGGCTGATGGCCTGGATCGAGAATCACAGCCGCGTCCCGGGCTACATCACCGGCGGCGGACACTGAGGAGGCGCGCGATGTACGACTTCGATTTCGACGTCATCCAGCGCTCGCTGCCCTACCTGTGGAAAGGACTGCAATACACCGTCACCCTGACGCTGGTGGCCATGGCCGGCGGCATCGTGATCGGCACGCTGCTGGCAATGGCGCGGCTGTCCTCGCTCAAGATCCTGTACTGGCCGGCGTCGATTTATGTGAACCTGCTGCGCTCGACGCCGCTGATCCTGGTGATCTTCTGGTTCTATTTCCTGGTGCCGCTGATCGCCCAGTGGATCACCAACAGCCCGACCCCGGTTTCGATCGGCCCCGACCGCTCCGCCTTCATCACCTTCACCCTCTTCGAGGCCGCTTACTACTGCGAGATCATCCGCGCCGGAATCCAGAGCATCCCGCGCGGCCAGGTGGCGGCCGGCTACGCCCTGGGGCTGACCTACGGCCAGTCGATGCGCCATGTCATCCTGCCCCAGGCCTTCCGCAACATGACGCCAGTATTGCTCACCCAGACCATCATCCTGTTCCAGGACACTTCGCTGGTCTATGTGCTGTCGGTGACCGACCTGCTCGGCGCCGCAAGCAAGGTGGCGCAGCGCGACAGCCGTCTGGTGGAGATGTATTGCTTCGCCGCGGTGTGTCTATTTCGCCGTCTCCTACGCCCTGTCATTGACCGTCAAGCGCCTGCAGAAGAGGTTCGCGCAATGAGCATGATCGAGATCAAGAACATCTCCAAGTGGTACGGCCAGTTCCAGGTGCTCACCGAGTGCACCACCCGGATCGACAAGGGCGAGGTGGTGGTGGTGTGCGGACCGTCGGGTTCCGGCAAGTCGACGCTGATCAAGTGCGTCAACGGCCTGGAGCCGTTCCAGCAGGGCGATGTCATCGTCAACGGCGTGTCGCTGACCGACCCGAAGACCAACCTGTCCAAGCTGCGCGCCCATGTCGGCATGGTGTTCCAGCATTTCGAGCTGTTCCCCCACATGAGCATCACCGACAACCTCAACCTGGCGCAGATCAAGGTGCTGGGGCGGAGCCGGGAGGAAGCCATGGCGCGCGGCCTGAAGATGCTGGAGCGCGTCGGCATGAAGGCCCACGCCCACAAGTACCCGGGCCAGCTCTCCGGCGGTCAGCAGCAGCGGGTGGCGATCGCCCGCGCGCTGTCGATGGATCCGGTCTGCATGCTGTTCGACGAGCCCACCTCCGCCCTCGACCCGGAGATGATCAACGAGGTGCTGGACGTGATGGTGGAACTGGCGAAGGAAGGCATGACCATGATGGTGGTGACCCACGAGATGGGCTTCGCCCGCAAGGTGGCGCACCGCGTCATCTTCATGGACCAGGGCCGCATCGTCGACGACGCCACCAAGGACGACTTCTTCGGCAAGCCGCGCTCGGAGCGGGTGCAGCTGTTCCTGTCGAAGATCCTGCAGCATTGAGCTCGGCCCGCGGGACGCGAGGCACAAGCCGTTCGCATGGAATGCGGACGGCTTCGCGCGCAACCGGTCACAGGTTCGCCGCCGTCTCGGCCTGGGCTTGCCAGCGCAAGGACTCCCAACCCTGGGCAGATTCGATCAGCGCTCGGTAGCGCTGCGTCTTCACCGCCTGCTCGACGTAGTCCGGCAGATCCTTCAGCAGCGCCCGGGCCTCCCCCAGCCACTTCTGCTCGGCCCCGGCATCGCCGCGCCGGCGCGCCACGATCGCCAGGTCGAGCAGCAAATCGAGCCGGGGCATGGCGCCGGGTGCAGCCTGTTGCGCTGCGCCGGAACGATCCAACAACTCCTCCAGGATCACCGCCGCCTCCTGGTGCTTGCCCTGGAGCATGCGTGCCCAGGCGAGGGCGGTCCGCAGGCTGGCCTCCGCGCCCGTGGCCGCGGGCCCGTCGCCGGGCGCAGCAGGCATCGACTGCAGCAGCGCTTCGGCGTCGGCGGCACGCTCGTGGAGCATGAGGAACCAGGCGAGGTCGTGATAGGGCAGCCTAGACCAGCGGCCATCCGGAGCCGGCGCACCGGGCAGCGGCGCGAGGCTATGCCGCAGCAGCGCCTCGCTGCCCGCGACATCACCGGCGCTGTCGAGCAGGAGCGCCAGTTCGCGGCGTGTCGCGTAGAGCCGGAAGTCGGCCGCATCGGGCAGCGATTCCCGTATCGCCACGGCGTGCTGCAGGCGGGCGATGCGCGCTTCCGGCGACGCGTCGGTCTGCAGCAGGTATAGCGCTTCGAGGACGTCGGCGACGCGCAGCCGGTCGCGTCCCTGGGCGTCGCTCAAGGCGGCCATGGCTTCGTTGTAGAGTTCGACCGCACGCGCCGGGTGTTCGGTCACGCGCGCCCGCGCGATGAGCGTGTCCACCGCCCGCAGGTCTCCCGCCGGAAAGCCTTCCGTGACCTCGAACGCCCGCCGGTAATAGCCGCGCGCGGCACCGTATTCCTCCGCGTCCTCATGCCAGAGGCCAGCGTCCGTCAGTACCTGCCACCGCGCCGCCGCATCCGGGGCTGCGGCGACGCGGGCCTCCCAGTCCGACGTCGCGGGAGCGGCGACCCGATCGCGCATCGCGGCATCGAGGATCACTTCCGGTCCGCCGATGCGCACTTCGGGATCCACGGCAACGAACGCGGCCACCGGCGCAGCGATGATCAAGACATAGAGTGCCATCCCCATCAGCGTTTCGAGAGGTCGCGGCACGCGCTGCATGACCAGGGGCAGCGCCGCCTTCGCCGTCTGCACGCGCTGAGGGAAATTGAGCTTCGCCGCGCGGCCGCTGCGCGCCAGCACGCCGAACAGCGACCGCAGGGCGCGCTTGCGCTCCGCCACATTCACGCCGCTCAGCCGCACCGCCTGTGCCAGACGCGCCACGCGCAGGTCGGCGGGAATGGCGAACGCGAGGAGCGCACCGATCAGGATCAGCAGCCAGTCACCCGTATAGAACCCGCCGGCCATCAGCAGCGCGCTGCTGACCCCGACGAATACGACTCGCAGCCGCGGAAAGCGGGTGAACAGCAGCGTCTCCACCACCCGGCCGCCGTCGAGCGGCAGGAAGGGCAGCAGATTGAAGAAATTGAGCGCCAAGGCCAGGGCGCCGAACTGGATCAGCCAGGATTGCACCTCGCCCGTAGTCTCGAACGCGTAGTGGATGCAGACCGCCCCCAGGATCAGCCCCGGGACCGGTCCGGCGAGGTAGACGAACAGCCGCTGCCAGGGCGTGGCGTCGTCCTTGCGGCCGGTGGCGGCAGCGCCGAGGAAGGGAATGAAGAACACGTTGAGATCGCGATAGCCGGAAAGTCGCATCGCCGCGAGGTGACCCATCTCGTGGAACAGGAGCACGGCGAGCAGCAGCGGCACGATCTGCCAGGACCAGGCGACGCCGAAGGCGATCGCACCCAGCACGGCGCTGACGCCGAACAGCAGCAGCTTCCCCAGCCAGTTGGCAGGCGCGTTGTCCACCGCAGCCATCGATCGGGCAAAGGCGAACGCGTCCGCCAGCGCCTTGGCGCGCGTCGACTCCCCCGCCGGTTGCGGCCGTGTCGCGGCGGCGCGCCGCGCTCCGGCGACAAGCTGGCGCAGGAAGCGCCACGCACCGCGCAGGGTGAAGCGCCACTCCCCCGGCTCGCGCGTCGGCCGTGCCATGCGCGCTTCGTCCAGGTGCCGCAGATAACCGCTGTGCAACTTCTGGGTGCGGCGCCAGACTTCGGCCGGGTCGTCGATGGTCTGCGTCACACCGGACGCCGTCAGCCGCTCCTGGTGCAGCGCCCACTGCTCTTCGACCGTGGCGAGATAGCGATCCTCCGCCAGCCACTCGGGCGGCAGAAGTGGAATGGTGTGCAGGCGGCGGTTGAGGGTGGCCAGCAGGCGGCCGTCGGCGTAGCAGCTCAGGAATTCGACGGAATAGAGCGCGCCCGGCTCGGGCTCTTCTGCCGGCAGGACGGCGGCATGACAGCGCGTCGCCGGATGGAAGTACACGTCGGCGAACAGCGGCTTGTCGCGCGTGGAAACGAGGCCGTTCCAGATCGCCTGCGTCAGGCGCCGCTCGAACCCCAGCGCCTCGAGCCGGGGCTTCGCCAGGTCGAGTATCTCCCGTATCGACGAAGGCACCTTCTCGCGCGGAATGAGGACCGAGCGCCCGGCCTCGAAGCGCAGGCGCAGCAGCAACTCGAGCAGGACGGCATAGCGCGCTGCGAAGAGGAACAGCAGCGCTCCCAGTATCCAAAGCGGTATCTGCATCCAGTCGAGCTGATCCATGGCGTTCGGGTGGTCGAATCGATCCGGTGTTCGGCCGGCAAGGCGACCGGCATCGGGCCATGCCGCATTCTATCGGACGTCGTGGCCAAACCTTCAGCGTGACGCCGCCGCCGGGGCGGGATGCCGACGCCTCGGGCGAAGTGCGCCGCAGGCCGCACGCAGCAGCATTCATACCGTTTGCGCCGGCGCCGCCTCTTCTGCAGCGATGCGGCGGATGGTGCGCACGAAGTCCGGGTCTTCGCCGTGGAGAAGCCGGGGCAAAGCATCGCGGAAATCCGTGCGCCGGCACCACTCCCGCATGTAGTCCTCCCAGGTCAGCCACAGGCGGCGCTGCTGGCGGTTCATGCGCTCCTCGTAGACCAGCACGTAGGCCCGCTCGAACAGGCTGACGAGAATGGCGAACAGCACCCGCTTGCGCTCGAGCTGCTCGTCGCTCAACGCCACCCGCTCCGGAGCGGTGCCCAGCCGCAGGTCGGCGTTGTCCAGCACCAGACGCATAAAGCTCGCATACTCGTCGGCGAGCCGCAGATAGGTCTCCTCCTCCTCGTTGGCGCGCTCGCGGCGCTGATCCAGCAGGTACACGGCAATGGCGAAGGGAAGCCCGACCACGGTGACAACGTAGCTGGCGGCTTCGAGCAGTTCCAGCCAGTTCATCGCAGCACTTTCCACGGCGCGCGTCAGCGGCGAAACAGCAGCCAGGTGAGATAGAGCACCAGCGCAAGGACGATGGGCAGAATGACCGCCATGGCCCGCCGAACGGCCGCGACCAGTTGCGCGCTCCTGGCCTGGATCGCTTCGGCGCGGTCCTGCAGGCGCTCGGCGCGCTCGAACTGCTGGCGCATCAGGGTAAATTGCTCGCGCTGCAGGGCCAGCGCCTCCGCCTGGCGTTCGAGTTGCACGCGCTGGTCGTCGCGAATCTCCTCCAGCAGTCGGACGGAGCGTTGCGGGTCGTTTTCGGTCATGGTCTGCACGGCGAGGCGACGCCGCGCAGCGTGCCGGAAAAGTCGCCCCAGGTAAACCCGCCCCCGCGCCTCACAGACCGGGGTCCGTGCCGCCGCCGCGCAGTGCCGCCTCCACCGACTTGCGGCTCGAGGTGCGGCGCGAACAGCTCGATGAAGGCGTAGGTGTAGCCGCGCAGGTAGTCGTTGCGGCGCAGGCCGATGCGGGTGGTGGCGACTCGAACAGATGGGCGGCATCGACGGCGAGCAGGCCCTTGTCGGCTTCCCGATCGTAGGCCATGGCCGCGATGATGCCGATCGCCCAGGCCCAGCGCCACGTAGGTCTTGATGACGTCGGCGTCGATGGCGGTGAGCACCACGTTGGGCGTCAGGTCGCGGGCGGCGAAGGCCTTGTTGATCTGGCTGCGGCCGGTGAAGGCGAAGTCGTAGGTGACGATCGGATAGCGGGCGATCGCCTCCAGCGTGAGCGGCCTCGCCTTGAGAATCGGGTGGCCCGGCGGCGCGACGACGCAGCGGTTCCACTGGTAGCAGGGCAGCGTCACCAGTTCCTCGTACTGCTCGATGGCCTCGGTGGCGATGGCGATGTCGGCCTCGCCCGCGATCACGTCCAGTCGGCAGATCTGCGTCGGGCTGCCCTGGTGCAGGCTCAGGCGCACGCCGGGGTAGCGCTGCGCGAACTGCTGGATCACGGCGCGGCAGGGCGTAGCGCGCCTGGGTGTGGGTGGTGGCGATGGCGAGCCTGCCGCCGTCGCCTCGCGTCGCGAACTCGTCGCCGACGCTGCTTGAGGTTGTCGATGTCGCGCAGCAGCCGCTCGGCGATGGCCAGCACCTGCTGGCCCGGCTCGGTGACGCCGACGACGCGCTTGCCGCGGCGCACGAAGATCTCCACGCCCAGTTCCTCCTCCAGCAACCGGATCTGCTTGGAAACGCCGGGCTGCGAGGTGTACAGCGCCTGCGGCCGCATCGGAAACGTTGAGGCCGCGTCGTGCCACTTCGCGCACGTACCTGAGCTGCTGGAGATTCATCGGCTCTATATAACCAGTGGTTGCTTATCAATGTAACAACAAAGTATTTCTCGGAGTCTATAGCCGGTTGTTACGCTGCGCTCCATCTCGTTGCGGAGCGGACGCATGGACGGCTCGCTATAGTCATTGCGGGTTTCGCAGTCGGCGCGGTGGTCGGACTCACCGGCGTCGGCGGCGGCGCGCTGATGACGCCGCTGCTGGTGCTGCTGTTCGGCATCAGCCCGGCCACCGCCGTCGGCACCGATCTGCTCTATGCCGCCGATCACCAAGGCGGTCGGCACCGGCGTCCATCGGCGGCAACGGCACCATCGACTGGCGCATCGCCGGGCGCCTCGCCACGCGGCAGCCTGCCGGCGGCCGCGCTGACGCTGCTCGCTGCTGGCGCGCTTCGACCTGCGCAGCCTCGGCGTGGCGCGCAATCATTGATCGGCGCCGTTCTCGGCGTCGCCCTGCTGCTGACCGCCGGCGCGCTCCTCTTGCGCCAGCCGCCTGCTGGCGCTGGGCGCGACCCGCGTCAGCGTCTGGCGCGAGCGCCATGCGCGTCGGCCACCATCGCCGCCGGCGCGCTGCTCGGCGCTGCTGGTCATCGATCTCCTCGGTCGGCGCCGGTGCGCTGGGCGTCACCGCGCTGCTCTTCCTCTACCCGCAGCTGGCCACGCGTGCGCATCGTCGGCACCGACATCGCCCACGCCGTGCCGCTGACGCTGGTCGCCGGCCTCGGCCACTGGTGGCTGGGCAGCGTCGATTGGGCGCTGCTCGCCAGCCTGCTGGTCGGCTCGCTGCCCGGCATCTGGCTCGGCAGCCGGCTGGCGCCGTGCAGGTGCCGGAAGCGCTGCTGCGCGCCGCTGCCTGGCCGGCGCTGCTGGTCGCCGATCGGCGGCAAGCTGACCGCGCCCCTGCTGGCTTGAGCGCGAAGGAGACACCATGTACCGCTACGACGACATCGACCGCCGCATCGTCGCAGCCGCGTCGCCCAGTTCCGCGACCAGACGCGGCGCTATCTGGCCGGCAAGCTCTCCGACGACGAGTTCCGCCCGCTGCGCCTGCAGAACGGCCTCTACATCCAGCGCCACGGCGCCGATGCTGCGCATCGCCATTCCCTACGGCCTGCTGTCCGGCGCGCAGCTGCGCACGCTGGCGCACATCGCGCGCCGCTACGACCGCGGCTTCGCGCCACTTCACCACGCGCCAGAACCTGCAACTGAACTGGGTGAATCTGGCCGACGTGCCGGACATCCTCGGCCGAACTGGCGGCAGGTCGACATGCACGCCATCCAGACCTGCGGCAACTGCATCCGCAACATCACCACCGACGCACTACGCCGGCGTCGCCGCCGACGAGATCGCCGATCCGCGCCCGCTGGCGGAAATCCTGCGCCAGTGGTCGCACGCTGCATCCCGAGTTCGCCTACCTGCCGCGCAAGTTCAAGATCGCGGTGAGCGGCGCGCGCGAGGACCGCGCGGTGATCCAGCTGCACGACATCGGCCTGCAACTGCGGCGCAGACGACGAGCGGCGAACTCGGCTTGCGCGTCTTCGTCGGCGGCGGCATGGGCCGCACGCCGATGATCGGCGCGGTGGTGCGCGATTTCCTGCCGCTGGCAGCACCTGCTCACCTACCTCGAGGCGATGCTGCCGCGTCTACAACCGCCACGGCCGCCGCGACAACCTGTACAAGGCGCGCATCAAGATCCTGGTCAAGGCGCTCGGCGTCGACGAATTCCGCCGCCAGGTGGAGGAGGAATGGCAGCACCTGAAGGACGGCCCGTCCACGCTGACCGCAGGCGGAATTCGACCGCGTCGCCGCGCCGCTTCACCGCGCCGGCCTACGCCATCCTCGCCGACGAAGACATCGAGCTGGCCGCCACCTGCACGAGGACAAGGCCTTCGCCGCCTGGCACGAGCGCAACGTGCGCCGCCACCGCATCGCCGGCTACGCCGCCGTGACGCTGTCGCTGAAGACCCATCGGCGGCGCCCCGGGCGATGTCACCGCCGAGCAGCTGGAGCAGGTGGCCGACCTGGCCGACGAGTTCAGCTTCGGCGAAGTGCGCGTCTCCCACGAGCAGAACCTGGTGCTGGCCGACGTGCCGCAGCAGCGACCTCTACGCCGTCTGGCTGAAGGCGCAAGGCGGCCGGCCTGGCCACGCCGAACATCGGCCTGCTGACCGACATCGTCTGCTGCCCCGGCGGCGACTTCTGCGCGCTGGCCAACGCCAAGTCGATCCCGATCGCCGCGGCCATCCAGCAGCGCTTCGACGATCTGGACTACCTGCACGACATCGGCGAGCATCGACCTCAACATCTCGGGCTGCATGAACTCCTGCGGCCACCACCATGTCGGCCACATCGGCATCCTCGGCGTCGATAAGCACGGCGAGGAGTGGTACCAGGTCACGCATCGGCGGCAGCGCAGCGGCAACGACGCCGCCATCGGCCAGGTGATCGGCCCGTCGTTCGCCGCCGCCGAAGTGCCCGACGTCGTCGAGCGCCTGATCGAAACCTACCTCGACGCACCGCTACGAAGACGAACGTTTCATCGACACCGTGCACCGCATCGGCGTCGCAGCCTTCCGCAAGCCGCTGCCTACGCGACACCCCCAAGCGGAAAGGAAAGCCGCAAATGCCTGACATCATCAAGCAGCAAGCCGTCGTCGACGACGACTGGAAAGTCCTGCGCCTCGCCGAGAACGAAACGCCCGCAAACCGTGCGCCTGCCGGTCGGGCCCGCTGCTGGTGCCGCTCGCCGTCTGGCGCGCGCGCCGGCGCCGAACTGATCGACCGCGAGTACGAGCACGGCTCGCCGCTCGGCGTCTGGCTCGCGCGCCGACGAAGGGCCGGAGACGATCGCCGACGACCTCGACGACTTCACCGTCGATCGCCGTGCACTTCCCCAAGTTCGACCGACGGCCGCGGCTACTCCACCGCCCGCCTGCTGCGCGAGCGCCACGGCTACCGCGGCGAGCTGCGCGCCATCGGCGACGTGCTGCGCGACCAGTTGTTCTACCTGCAGCGCGGCGGCTTCGACGCCTTCGCCCTGCGCGCGGACCAGGATGCACGACGAGGCGCTGGACGGCCTTCGACGATTTCGCCGAGGCCTACCAGGCCGCCGCCGACCAGCCGCTGCCGCTGTTCCGCCGCCGCGGCGCGGACGCCGCCGCAGCCATTCGACTACGCGAGGACGCCATGAACCGCCACGCACCCCTTCGACCTCAACGACATCGCAACTGCAGGCGACGCCTCGCCCGCAAGAGTGCCGTCGCGGCCAGCGCGCTGCTGACGCACGATCGCGCGCGACTTCGCGCCGGCGGCGTTCGCCACCAGCCTCGGCGCCGAGGACATGGTGCTGACCGACCTGATCGCCCGCATGCGCCGGACATCGAGATCTTCACCCTCGACACCGGCCGCCTGCACGCCGAAACCTACAGCCTGCTGCAGCAGGCGGCGGAGCACTACGAGCGTGCGCATCCGCGTCTGTCTATCCCGCGCCGCGAGGCGGTCGAGGCCTACGTGGCCGAGCATGGCATCAACGGCTTCTACGACGGCGTCGGACAGCGCAAGGCCTGCTGCGACGTGCGCAAGGTCGAGCCGCTGCAGCGCGCGCTGGCCGGCAAGCGCGCCTGGATCACCGGCCTGCGCCGCGCGCAGGCGGTCACCCGCGGCGACCTGCCGGCAGCAGGAGTTCGACGCCGCCAACGACCTGGTGAAGTTCAATCCGCTGGCCGACTGGGGCGAGCGCGAGGTCTGGGCCTACATCCGCGCCATCGGCGTGCCCTACAACGCGCTGCACGACCGCGGCTTCCCGAGCATCGGCTGCGAGCCCTGCACCCGCGCCGTCGCAGCCGGGCGAGGACGTGCGCGCCGGCCGCTGGTGGTGGGAAAACCCCGACAGCGAAGGAATGCGGGCTGCACCGGAGCCGTTCGGCGGTCGGCGGAGGCTAACGCGAGCGCAGCGAGCGTTAAGTCGCGCAGCGACGGCCGAGCCAGGCCTCGACGCAATGGAATGCGGTCTGCATCCCGCCAGGCGCAACGGCGTGCGCATGAGGAGCACGCCGGTGACCGCTGCGCAGAGACGCGCGGACTGGAGGCGCCGGACTCGCGGCCGGCCGCGCCCGGCTCGACCATCTCGACTGGCTGGAATCCGAGGCCATCCACATCCTGCGCGAGGTGGCCGGCCAGTGCGCCAACCCGGTCGCTGCTGTTCTCCGGCGGCAAGGATTCGATCTGCCTGCTGCGCCTGGCCGAGAAGGCCTTCCGGCCCGGCCGCTTTCCCTTTCCGCTGCTGCACATCGACACCGGCCACAACTATCCGGAAGTGATCGAGTTCCGCGACCGGCGCGCCGCCGCAACTCGGCGAGCGCCTGATCGTGCGCTCGGTGGAGGACTCGATGGCGCGCGGCACGGTGCGTGCTGCAAGTAGCGCCGACGAATCGCGCAACAAGCACCAGTCGGTGACGCTGCTGGAAGCCATCGACGAATTCGAGTTCGACGCCTGCATCGGCGGCGCGCGCCGCGACGAGGAGAAGGCCCGCGCCAAGGAGCGCATCTTTTCCTTCCGCGACGAGTTCGGCCAATGGGACCCGAAGAACCAGCGCCCGGAACTGTGGGACCTCTACAACGCCCGCGTGCTCAAGGGCGAGAACATCCGCGCCTTCCCGATCTCGAACTGGACCGAACTGGACGTCTGGCAGTACATCGCAGCGCGAGCGGCTGGAGCTGCCCTCGATCTACTTCGCGCACCGCGCGCCGGTGGTGCGCCGCGAGCGGCCTGCTGCAGCCGGTGCACCGATCTGACCCCGGCGCGCGACGGCGAAGATCGTGGAGCACCTGACGGTGCGCTTCCGCACCGTCGGCGACATCACCTGCACCGCGCCGGTCGAATCGGACGCCGACACCGTCGACGCAGATCATCGCCGAAACCGCCGCTGACCACGATCACCGAACGCGGCGCGACGCGCCTGGACGACCAGACCTCCGAAGCCTCGATGGAACAACGCAAGAAGGAAGGGTATTTCTGATGAGCGCCATCGAACACATCCCGAATTCGAGCCACGTCGACAACGGCCTGCTGCGCTTTCTCACCTGCGGCAGCGTCGACGACGGCAAGAGCACGCTGATCGGCCGCCTGCTCTACGACACCAAGGCCATCCTCGCCGACACGCTGCACGCCATCGAACGCACCTCGCGCAGGCGCGGCCTGGACGCGGCGGACCTGTCGCTGCTCACCGACGGCCTGCAGGCCGAGCGCGAACAGGGCATCACCATCGACGTGGCCTACCGCTACTTCTCCACCGGCACGCGCAAGTACATCATCGCCGACGCGCCGGGCCACGAGCAGTACACCCGCAACATGGTCACGGCGGCCTCGACCGCCGACCTGGCCATCATCCTGATCGACGCGCGCAAGGGCGTGCTGACCCAGACGCGCCGCCATTCCTACATCGCCCACCTGGTCGGCATACCGCACCTGGTCGTGGCGGTGAACAAGATGGACCTGGTCGACTACGTCGCAGGCGACCTTCGACCGCATCCGCGCCGACTACCTGGATTTCGCCGCCCGCGCTCGGCATCGCCGACGTGCGCTTCATCCCGCTGTCGGCGCTCAACGGCGACATGGTGGTCGAGCGCGGCGCAGCGGCTCGGCTGGTACGCGGGCCGACGCTGCTGGAGATTCTCGAAGCGGCGCCGGCCGCCCACAGCGAGAGACGCCGAGCCGTTCCGCTTCCCGGTGCAGTACGTCTGCCGGCCGCAGCAGCGACGATCCGGAGCTGCACGACTTCCGCGGCTACATGGGTCGCATCGAGTCGGGCGAAATCGCCGTCGGGCGATCAGGTTCAGGTGCTTCCGGCCGGGCGTCACCAGCCGCGTCAAGGACATCCGCATCGGCGACCGGCAGTTGCCGCGGGCCGTCGCGAGCAGTCGGTGACCCTGCTGCTGGAGGACGACATCGACATCTCGCGCGGCGACATGATCGTCAAGCGCGGACGAGGCGCCGCGCGTAACGCGACAAATCGATGCGATCCTCTGCTGGCTCAGCGAGCGCCGCTCGATCCGAATCGCAGCTACCTGATCCGCCACACCACGCGGGAAACGAAAGCGCTGGTGGCGGGCATCGCGCACCGGCTCGACATCAATACGCTGGAGCAGCACACTGCCGGCCGCCTGCAGATGAACGACATCGCCAGGGTTTCCTTCAAGCTGGCGCAGCCCCTGTGCGTCGATCGCTACGCCGAGAACCGGGCCACCGGCGCCTTCATCGTCATCGACGAAGCCAGCAACAACACCGTCGGCGCCGGCATGATTCTCTGAATCGGCGCCGCGCCGAAGGCCCTCGAATCCAGCAGGAGCACGGCATGAACCCAGCCGCAGACAAGTACACCGTCGAGCGCATTACCGACGTCCGGGCGTGGACGCCCAGCCTGTTTTCCTTCAAGACCACCCGCCACCGGGGTTTCCGCTTCGTCGCCGGCCAGTTCGCCCGGCTCGGCGTGAGAAACGGGGAAGGCGGGATCGTCTGGCGCGCTTATTCCATCGTCTCAGCGCCCTACGACGAGCACCTCGAGTTCTATTCCATCGTCGTTCCCGGCGGAGAGTTCACGAGCCGGCTGGCCGGGCTGAAAAGCGGCGACGAGATCCTGGTCGAGAAGTTGAACTACGGCTACCTCACCACCGACCGCTTCCAGGCCGGGCGCGACCTCTGGATGCTGGCCACGGGAACCGGACTGGCCCCGTTCATCTCCATCCTCTACGACTTCCCGACCTGGGAGCAGTACGACAATCTGATCCTGGTGCATAGCGTGCGCTGCCGCGGCGAGCTGGCATACGAGGAGACGATCCGCAGCTTCGCCGGCCATAACCTGCTCCACGATGCACCCGCCGAGTTGCGCTATATCCAGGTGGTGACGCGGGAGGACGTACCGGGTGCGCTCAACGCGCGTGTCACGACCCTGATCGAAAACGGAGAGCTCGAACGCGCTGCCGGCCTGCCGCTGAGTCAGGAACGGGCCCGCATCATGATCTGCGGCAATCCCGAGATGGTGGAAGACACCCGCGAACTGCTTCTTGCGCGCGGCTTCTCCCTGTCACGCCGCGGACAGCCGGGACATCTGGCGCTGGAGAATCTCTGGTAGCAAAATGGCGCGGCGAAAAAAAGCCGGGCGCTGCCCGGCTTTTCTTGTGATGCGCCTGTCCTATTCGACGGCGGGCGCCTGAGCGGCTTCCGTCGGCGCCGGCCGGTCCATCAATTCGATCAGTGCCATCGGCGCATTATCGCCGACACGGAAGCCGAACTTGAGGATGCGCAGATAGCCGCCATTGCGGCTCGCATAGCGGGGCCCGAGTTCGTCGAACACCTTCACCACCATCTCGCGGTCGCGCAGGCGGTTGAAGGCGAGGCGGCGGTTGGCCAGGCTCGGCTTCTTGCCCAGCGTGATGATGGGCTCGACGACGCGGCGCAACTCCTTGGCCTTGGGCAGCGTGGTCCGGATCGCCTCATGACGCAGCAGCGAGTTGGTCATGTTGCGCAGCATGGCCTGCCGGTGCGAGGAGGTGCGGTTGAGTTTTCTCAGTCCGTGACGGTGGCGCATTTCAAGCCTCTATTCGTGATGTCGTCCGCTCACAGCTTTTCCAAGCCAGCCGGCGGCCAATTTTCCAGTTTCATGCCGAGGGTCAGGCCGCGCGACGCGAGCACTTCCTTGATCTCGTTGAGCGACTTGCGCCCCAGGTTTGGCGTCTTCAGCAGCTCGGTCTCGGTGCGCTGAATCAGGTCGCCGATGTAATAGATGTTCTCGGCCTTGAGGCAGTTGGCCGAGCGCACCGTGAGTTCCAGGTCGTCCACCGGACGCAGCAGGATCGGATCCACCTGCGACGGCTTGGCCGACATTTCCACGGAAATCGGCGTACCTTCGAGATCGGCGAATACCGAAAGCTGATCCATCAAAATGCGCGCGGCATAACGGATCGCCTCTTCCGGCTCCACGGCGCCGTTGGTCTCGATGTCCATGATCAGCTTGTCGAGGTCGGTGCGCTGCTCGACGCGCGCGGCTTCGACCTGATAGCTGACCCGGCGCACCGGACTGAAGGAGGCGTCCAGCACTACGCGGCCGATGCCCTTGGTCTCGCCCGATTGAGGACGCACGTTGCCCGGCACGTAGCCGCGCCCCGATTCCACCTTGATCTGCATCGCCAGCTTGCCGCCGGGTGCGAGATGGGCGATGACGTGATCGGGATTGATGATCTCGACATCGTGGGTGATCTCGATATCGCCCGCCGTCACGACGCCTTCGCCATCCTTGGCGAGCGAAAGCATGGCTTCGGAGCGGTTGTGCAGCTTGAGCACTACGCCCTTCAGATTGAGCAGGAGGTCAACCACGTCCTCGCGCACGCCGTCCAGGGTCGAATACTCGTGCAGCACACCGTCGATATTCACTTCAGTCGGCGCATAGCCCGGCATCGACGACAGCAGGATGCGACGCAGGGCGTTGCCCAGCGTATGGCCGTAGCCGCGCTCGAACGGTTCCATCACCACGCGGGCATGCACCGGCGAAATGTTCTGGACGTCAATGATGCGCGGTTTGAGAAGGGATGTAGCTTGCATCGGCAATCCTCGAGTTCCGTTGCGTGGGAGCGCGGCTTAGCGCGAATACAACTCGACCACCAGGCTTTCGTTGATGGTCGCCGACAGGTCGGCGCGCTGCGGGTACTGCTTGAACACGCCCTTGCCGGCCTTGGCGTCCACTTCCAGCCACTCGGGGAATCCGCGGGACTCGGCAGCCTGTAGGGCCGCCTTGACGCGCAGATGCTGCTTCGCTTTGTCGGACAGTTCGACGTTGTCGCCCGGACGCAGTCCGAACGACGGAATGTTCACACGCTTGCCATTCACCAGAACGCCGTTGTGGCGCACCAGTTGCCGGGCTTCGGAACGGGAGGCGCCAAAACCCATGCGATAGGCGATGTTGTCCAGCCGGCCTTCCAGCAGTTGCAGTAAATTCTCGCCGGTCTGGCCCTTGCGGCGCTCGGCCTCGAAATAGACCTTGCGAAACTGGCGCTCAAGCACCCCATAAGTGCGGCGCATCTTCTGCTTTTCGCGCAGTTGGACGCCGAAACCGGAGAGCCGCTGCCCCGATTTCTGTCCGTGCTGGCCGGGTGCATAGGACCGGCGCTCGATGGCGCACTTGTCCGTGAAGCACTTTTCGCCCTTGAGGAACAGCTTTTCGCCCTCGCGGCGGCACTGGCGGCATTTGGGATCGAGATTACGAGCCACGTTTCAACTCCTGTTCAGATGCGACGCCGTTTCGGCGGACGACAGCCGTTGTGGGGGATCGGCGTGACATCGGTGATGCTGGTGATCTTCAGCCCAAGCGCGTTCAACGCACGCACCGCCGACTCGCGGCCGGGACCGGGTCCTTTGATGCGCACTTCGAGATTCTTCACTCCGCATTCCTGGGCCGCCTTGCCGGCGGCTTCGGCCGCAATCTGCGCAGCGAAAGGCGTGCTCTTGCGCGAGCCTTTGAATCCGGCGCCGCCCGAGGTTGCCCACGACAGGGCGTTGCCCTGGCGATCGGTGATGGTAATGATGGTGTTGTTGAAGGAGGCGTGAACGTGGGCAATGCCCTCGGCGACGTTCTTCTTTACCTTTTTCCGGACTTTGGCGGCTGTCTTGACCATATGGGCGGTTCCTCTTTACTTCTTCGCTGCGGCGATCATCTTGCGCGGGCCCTTGCGCGTGCGGGCATTGGTGCGCGTGCGCTGCCCGCGCACCGGCAGGCCCTTGCGATGGCGCACGCCGCGATAGCAGCCGAGATCCATCAGCCGTTTGATGCTCATCGTGACTTCGCGGCGCAGGTCACCTTCGATCGTGAGCTTGCCCACCTGCTCGCGCAGCCGGTCGAGTTCGCTCTCGGACAGATCTTTCATCTTGCTATTGCGTTTCACGCCCGCCGCGTCGCAGATCTTCTGCGCGCGCGAACGGCCCACGCCGAAGATCGCCGTCAATGCGATCTCGGCATGCTGATGGTTAGGGATGTTTACCCCTGCGATACGGGCCATGTGCCAGAACCTTTCGTCAGCCGAAAAGCGAAACCTTAAATTATAGTCAACTGGGCTGCCGTGATCAACCCTGACGCTGCTTGTGGCGCGGGTCGGCGCAAATCACGCGAACCACGCCGTTGCGACGGATGATCTTGCACTTGCGGCACATCCGCTTGACAGAAGCGTGCACTTTCATAATGTTCTCTCCAGAATCTCTGCTTGATTGCTGCCCGACCTTACTTCGCGCGGAATACGATCCGTCCCTTGGTCAGGTCGTAGGGCGTCAACTGCACCGTCACCTTGTCTCCCGGCAGAATGCGGATGTAATGCATGCGCATCTTTCCGGAGATGTGGCCCAACACCACGTGCCCGTTTTCCAGCTTCACCCTGAAGGTTGCATTGGGCAAAGTCTCGACGACCTCGCCCTGCATTTCGATGTAGTCTTCCTTCGACATAAAATCGGGAACCCTTACCTGCTCGGGAATCCCGCACCCTTGAAATTGGCCTTCTTGAGCAGGCTCTCGTACTGGTGCGACATGACGTAGGCCTGGACCTGCGACATGAAGTCCATGGTCACGACGACAATGATGAGAAGACTAGTGCCGCCGAAATAGAACGGCACGTTCCACTTCAGAATCATAAACTCCGGCAGCAGGCAAACCAGCGTCACGTAGATCGCGCCGGCGAGCGTAAGGCGCATGAGGATCTTGTCGATGTAGCGTCCGGTCTGGTCACCGGGGCGGATGCCGGGGACGAACGCGCCGCTCTTCTTCAGGTTGTCCGCCGTTTCCTTGGAGTTGAAAACCAGAGCCGTGTAGAAGAAGCAGAAGAAGATGATCGCGCCCGCGTACAGGATGACGTAGATCGGCTGCCCCGGCGACAGGGTGGCGGCGATGTCCTTCAGCCAGCTCATGCCCTCCGACGCGCCGAACCAGCCCGCCACCGTCGCCGGGAACAGGATGATCGAGGAAGCGAAGATCGGCGGAATCACGCCCGACATGTTGAGCTTGAGCGGCAGATGCGAAGGCTGCCCGCCGTAGATCTTGTTGCCGATCTGGCGCTTGGCGTAATTCACCAGAATCTTGCGTTGTCCGCGCTCGACGAAGACGACGAAGGCGGTCACCAGAATCACCAGGGCGACGATGAAGATCGCAGTAATCGGGTGCATGGCGCCGGTGCGCACCAATTCCAGCAGCCCGCCGATGGCGTTGGGCAACCCCGCCGCGATGCCGGCGAAAATGATGAGCGAGATGCCGTTGCCGAGGCCGCGTTCGGTGATCTGCTCCCCCAGCCACATTATGAACATGGTGCCGGTGACCAGGGTCGCCACGGTGGTGAGGCGGAACATGAAGCCGGGATCCAGTACCAACCCGGCCTGCGCCTCGATCGCCACGGCCATGCCCAACGACTGGAACAGCGCCAGCCCCACCGTGCCGTAGCGCGTGTACTGCGTGATCTTGCGCCTGCCTGCCTCGCCTTCCTTCTTGATTGCTTCGAGGGAAGGCACGGCCACGGTCAGAAGCTGCATGATGATCGATGCCGAGATGTACGGCATAATTCCCAGGGCGAAGATGGTGAAGCGCGACAGCGCGCCGCCCGAGAACAGGTTGAAGACACCGAGGATGCCGCCCTGCTGCCCCTGGAACAGCTCGGACAGGCGCACCGGGTCGATGCCGGGCACTGGGATGTGCGCGCCGATGCGATAGACAACCATCGCACCGAGCAGAAACAGCAGCCGGCGCTTGAGATCGCCGAACTTGCCGGTCTTGCCGACGGTTGCAGCGGGGACGTTGGCCAAGGGTCGGATCCTGTTATTCGGTTACGACGGTGCCGCCGGCCGCTTCGATGGCGAGCTTGGCGCCTTTGGTCGCGCCCACGCCGCGCAGGGTCACCTTGCGCGTGAGCTTGCCCGAGACGATCACTTTCGCCGAAAGTGCGAGCCCCGACACCACGCCGGCCTGCTGCAGCGCCAGGAGATCGATCTCGTCCACCGGCATGCGCTCCAGATCGGACAGGCGCACCTGGGCGTTGAACGCACGTGTGAGCGAGAGGAAGCCGCGCTTGGGCAGGCGCCGCTGCAGCGGCATCTGACCGCCCTCGAAACCGGTCTTGTGGAAGCCACCGGAACGGGACTTCTGGCCCTTGTGACCGCGCCCCGCAGTCTTGCCGAGACCCGACCCGATGCCGCGGCCGACGCGTCGCGCTGGCGTGCTTGGCACCAGCGGCAGGTTTGAGCTTGTTCAGTCGCATGGCTTATCCCTCACACTTCACCAGATAGGCCACCTTGTGGATCATGCCGCGCACCTCAGGGGTGTCGAGAAGTTCCACCGTGTGGTTGAGACGGCGCAAACCAAGCCCCCGCACCGTGGCACGGTGCGACGTCTTGGTGCCGAGGCGACGCTCTTGACCAGCGTCACCCTGATTTTCTTGTCCGCCATGGCTTACCCCTTGATCTGCTCGACCGTGAGGCCGCGCTTGGCGGCGATTTCGGCCGGAGTATTGACCTTGGACAGGCCGTCCAGAGTAGCGCGCACGACGTTGTACGGATTGGTCGAACCGAAGCACTTGGCCACCACGTCGGTCACACCCATCACCTCGAACACTGCGCGCATCGGTCCGCCGGCGATGATGCCGGTACCGGCCAGCGCCGGTTGCATCAGCACCTTGGCCGCGCCGTGTTCGCCGATCACGGTATGGTGCAGCGAGCCGTTCTTCAGGCTCACCTTGACCATCTTTCGCCGCGCCTCTTCCATCGCTTTCTGCACGGCGACCGGCACCTCGCGCGCCTTGCCCTTGCCCATGCCGATGCCGCCGTCGCCGTCGCCGACCACCGTCAGCGCCGCGAAGCCGAGGATCCGACCGCCCTTCACCACCTTGGTGACGCGGTTGATCGAAACCATCTTCTCGCGCAGGCCGTCGTCGCGCTCTTCCTGCGGTGCCTGTCCCTGCCTTCTTTGCGGTTTAGCCATTGCGTGTCTCGCCCTAGAACTTGAGTCCGCCTTCGCGCGCGGCATCCGCCAACGCCTTGACCCGGCCGTGATAGCGGAAGCCGGAGCGGTCGAATGCGACCGTCTCGATGCCCGCGGCCTTGGCGCGCTCGGCAATCAGCTTGCCGATGATCTGCGCCGCCTTGATGTTTCCGCCGTTTGGCACATCCTTGCGCACATCGGACTCGACGGTGGATGCGGTCGCCAGCACCTTGCCGCCGCCATCGGAAATGATCTGCGCGTAAATGTGGCAGTTCGAGCGATGTACGCACAGGCGTACCGCATTCTGCTCGGCGATGCGGATGCGAGTCTGCCGTGCCCGACGCAAACGCGACTGTTTCTTGTCCATTGCCATAGCGTTCCTGCCTTACTTCTTCTTGGTTTCTTTCAGGATGACCCGCTCGTCGGCGTAGCGGATACCCTTGCCCTTGTAGGGCTCCGGCTCCCGGTACGCACGCACTTCTGCGGCCACCTGACCTACCTGCTGTTTGTCGATACCCTTGATCAGGATCTCGGTCTGGGTCGGCGTCTCGACCTTCACGCCCTGCGGCATTTCATGCACCACCGGATGGGAAAAACCGACGGCGAGGTTGAGCTTGGAGCCCTGTGCCTGGGCGCGATATCCCACACCGACCAGGGTGAGTTTCTTCTCGAAACCCTTGGTGACGCCGACCACCATGTTGTTGAGGAGGGCGCGCATGGTGCCGGACTGAGCGCTGCCGTCGGTCGCCCCGTTGACCGCCTTGCACAGCAGCTTGTCGCCGTCCTGCTCGATGCGCACCGCATTGTGGATGCGCTGGCGCAGCGCACCGAGCGGGCCCTTCACCGTGATTTCGTTGGCCGCCAGGGAAATATCCACGCCCTTCGGCAGCACTACCGGGTTCTTTGCAATTCGCGACATGGTGGCTACCTCACGCGACGAAGCACAGCACTTCGCCGCCGATGTTGCTGGCGCGCGCCTTGCGGTCGGTCATCACGCCCTTGGGCGTGGACACTATGGCAATCCCGAGTCCGTTCATCACGCGCGGCAGATCGCCCGAACCCTTGTACACACGCAGCCCGGGACGGCTGATGCGCTCGATGCGCTCGATCACCGGGCGGCCGGCGTAATACTTGAGCGCGATATCGAGCTGATTCTTGCCCTCCGCGTCGCGCACGGCGAAATCGTCGATGTAGCCTTCGTCCTTCAGCACCCCGGCGATGGCCACCTTGATCTTGGACGACGGCATCGCCACCGATGACTTCTGCGCCATCTGGGCGTTGCGGATGCGGGTCAGCATATCGGCGATGGGATCGGTCATGCTCATTGTCCGTCTCCTTACCAGCTCGCCTTGACCATGCCCGGCACCTCGCCGCGCATCGCAACTTCGCGCAGCTTGTTGCGGCACAGTCCGAATTTGCGGAACACCCCGCGTGGCCGCCCGGTCAGCTCGCAGCGATTGCGCTGCCGTGTCGGATTCGCATTGCGCGGCAGTTGCTGCAGCTTGAGCCGGGCCTCCATGCGCTCGTCTTCCGACAACTTCTGGTTGGCCACGATCGCCTTCAGCTCCGTGCGCTTGGAAGCGAATTTCGCCACCAGCTTCCGCCGCTTGTTCTCACGATTAATCAGTGAAAGTTTCGCCATGAGTCCCTCAATTCCTGAACGGGAATTTGAAAGCCGCGAGCAGCGCCTTCGCTTCCTCGTCGGTCTTCGCCGTCGTGGTGATGCTGATGTTCATGCCCCGGACGGCATCGACTTTGTCATACTCGATTTCGGGGAAGATGATCTGTTCCTTCACGCCCAGACTGTAGTTGCCGCGGCCGTCGAAACCACGGGCCGACACGCCGCGAAAGTCCCGGATCCGCGGCATGGCGATGGCGATTAGGCGATCGAGGAACTCATACATGCGCGCTCCGCGCAGCGTCACCATGCACCCGATCGGGTAGCCCTTGCGGATCTTGAAGCCGGCAATCGACTTCTTGGCCTTGGTAACGACCGGTTTCTGCCCGCCGATCTTGATCATGTCGCCGGTCGCGTGGTCCAGTACCTTCTTGTCGCCGACCGCCTCGCCCACGCCCATGTTCAGCGTGATCTTGGTGATGCGCGGGATCTGCATCACCGACTTGTACTCGAACTTCTTGGAAAGCTCGGGCATTACGGTCTGTGTGTAAAACTCATGCAAGCGTGCCATGTGAATTCCTGCGCCTTTATTGGACGTCCACCATCTCGCCGTTCGACTTGAACACGCGCACCTTCCGGCCGTCCTGCATGACCTTGAAGCCGACGCGATCCGCCTTCTGCGTTTGCGGGTTGAGCAGGGCAACGTTGGAAACGTTGATCGGCATCTCCTTCTCCACGATGCCGCCCGGCTGGTTCTTGAGCGGGTTCGGCTTGGCGTGCTTCTTCACCTTGTTCACGCCTTCCACCACTATGTGCTCGTCACCGACCCGGCGCAGCACGGAACCGCGCTTACCCTTGTCCTTACCGGTAAGGACGACGACGTGGTCGCCTTTGCGAATCTTGTTCATGGGCAATCCTTGAAAACCCGCTTACAGAACTTCCGGCGCCAGCGAAACGATCTTCATGAATCGTTCGGTGCGCAACTCGCGCGTGACCGGCCCGAAGATGCGCGTGCCGATCGGCTCCAGCTTGTTGTTGAGCAGCACTGCGGCATTCGAGTCGAACTTGACCAGTGATCCGTCCGGGCGGCGCACGCCCTTCGCCGTGCGCACCACGACTGCGCTGTACACTTCGCCTTTCTTGACGCGCCCGCGCGGCGCGGCGTCCTTAACGGTCACCTTGATAATGTCGCCGATGCCGGCGTAGCGGCGCTTCGAGCCGCCCAGCACCTTGATGCACATAATCGAACGTGCACCCGTGTTGTCGGCGAC
Organism: uncultured beta proteobacterium; assembly: GCA_963823455.1. GTDB lineage: Bacteria > Pseudomonadota > Gammaproteobacteria > Burkholderiales > Rhodocyclaceae > CAVPDA01. Next base: position 359,204 of record CAWGLO010000002.1, on the reverse strand, counting down.
GTTCAGTACCGTCTGCATTTGAATCATGTCTGTCCAATCTCCAACTTAACCCGCTGCCGGAGGCTGCGGTCAGTCTTGGAACCCGTCCGGGGTGGCTTGGCCGGCTGTGGAAACAGCGTGCCGGCCAAAACGTGAAGCGCGAGATTATAGCAACAGGCGGCTCATGAAGTGAAGGGTTTTTTCACTTTCCTGCCGCGATTCCCGCATCAGACCGCGCGCGACTTCTCCAGCACGCGCGTCACCCGCCATGCCTTGCTCTTGGAAATCGGGCGGCATTCCTCGATCTCGACCAGATCACCCGACGCGGCGACGTTGGGATCGACGTGCGCATGATACTTGCGCGAGCGGGTCATGACCTTGCCGTAGATCGGATGTTTGACGAGCCGCTCCACCACCACCGTCACGGTCTTTTGCATCTTGTCGCTGACGACGCGGCCGGTCAGGGTGCGCCGCACTTTCGGGGTTGCTTCGGTCATTTTGCCGTCGCCTTCTCATGCAGAATGGTTCGCACGCGCGCAATGTCCTTGCGCACCTTGCCGAGCTGGCTCGAATTGGCAAGCTGCTGCGTTGCAAGCTGCATGCGCAGCGAGAACTGGGCCTTCAGCAGGTCGACCAGCTCCTTGTTCAACTCGGCCGTGTCCTTGGCCTTCAACTCTTTCGCATTCATGATCATCCCACCAGACGGGCGACAAACGCGGTCTCGAGCGGCAGCTTGGCCGCCGCCAGCGCGAACGCCTCGCGCGCCAGCGCCTCGTCGACACCGTCCATTTCGTAAAGCACCTTGCCGGGCTGGATTTCCGCCACCCAGTACTCCGGGTTGCCCTTGCCGTTGCCCATCCGGACTTCGGCCGGCTTCTGGGAAACCGGCTTGTCGGGGAAGATGCGGATCCAGATGCGGCCGCCGCGCTTGATGTGGCGCGTCATGGCGCGACGTGCCGCCTCGATCTGGCGCGCCGTCAGCCGGCCGCGGCTGGTGGCCTTGAGACCGTATTCGCCGAAGCTGACCTTGGTGCCGCGGGTGGCGATGCCCTTGTTGCGGCCCTTCTGCTCCTTACGGTACTTTCTTTTCGCCGGTTGCAGCATCGTTTACTCCTGGCTTCTTGACACGTTTGGCGGCGGCCCCGCCCTCGTTTGCAACGGCCGGCTTTGCATCCGCCGGCGCCCTGCGCGGCGCAGCCGGTCTCATGCCGGGTTTGGCGTCGCCTCCTGCCGGCGCCGCACCTTCCGGCCTGGCGCTGGTCCGCGCCGGCGCCTTGCGCACGCGCCGCGCCGGTTCGGTTTCGGTGACTGCCTCCGGGGCAGCGGTCGGCTGCTCGTTGCGTGCCAGCACCTCGCCTTTGAACACCCACACCTTGATGCCGAGCACACCATAAGTGGTCTTGGCTTCGGACAGGCCATAGTCGATGTCGGCGCGCAGCGTGTGCAGCGGCACGCGGCCTTCCCGATACCACTCGGTGCGCGCGATCTCTGCGCCGTTCAACCGCCCCGAGCTCATGATCTTGATGCCCTGGGCGCCGAGTCGCATCGCATTCTGCATGGCGCGCTTCATGGCGCGGCGGAACATGATGCGCTTCTCCAACTGCTGGGCAATGGAATCGGCGATCAACTGGGCATCGAGTTCCGGCTTGCGGATCTCTTCGATGTTCACGTGCACCGGCACACCCATGATGCGCTGGAGATCCCGCTTCAGCAGTTCGATGTCCTCGCCCTTCTTGCCGATGACAACGCCAGGGCGGGCGCTGAACACCGTGATGCGGGCATTCTTCGCCGGACGCTCGATGACGACACGGCCGACCGAGGCGTGCGACAGCTTCTTGCGCAGGTATTCCCGGACCTTGAGGTCCTCGTTGAGCATGCGCGAAAAATCATGCGAGTTCGCGTACCAGCGGGATGACCAATTGTGGTTTATCGACAACCGGAAACCGGTCGGATTGATCTTCTGTCCCATAAGCTCTCCTTAGTCCCCGACCGTGAGGAAGACGTGGCAAGTCGGCTTGACGATGCGGTTGCCGCGTCCCTTGGCGCGTGCCTCGAAGCGCTTCAGCACCGTGCCTTTCTCGACGAAGATGCGCTTGACCCTGAGGGTGTCAATGTCGGCGCCGTCGTTGTGCTCGGCATTGGCGATGGCCGACTCCAGCACCTTACGGATGATGCGCGCACCCTTCTTGGGACTGAAGGCGAGGATGCTCAGAGCCTGATCCACCGGCTTGCCGCGAATCATGTCGGCAACGAGGCGCCCTTTCTGGTCCGACAGGCGTACGCCTCTCAAAATCGCATTGGTTTCCATCGTCGCTCCCTACTTCTTCGCCACGGCGGCCTTCTTGCCGGCCGTGTGACCCTTGAAGGTGCGGGTCAGGGCGAACTCGCCGAGCTTGTGCCCGACCATGTTCTCCGAGATATAGACCGGGATATGCTGCTTGCCGTTGTGCACCGCGATCGTCATACCGACGAACTCGGGCATGACCGTGCTGCGCCGCGACCAGGTCTTGATCGGACGCTTGTCGTTGGTGGAGCGGGCCGCGTCCACCTTCTTCAGCAGGTGGTCGTCGACGAACGGGCCTTTCTTGATTGAACGAGCCATAACTTACCCCTTACCTCTTGTGCCGACGCTGCACGATCATGTTGTCCGTGCGCTTGTTCTTGCGCGTGCGATAGCCTTTGGTTGGCGTACCCCACGGGCTGCACGGGTCGCGACCGGCGGCGGTCTTGCCCTCGCCGCCACCGTGGGGGTGGTCAATGGGGTTCATCGCCACGCCACGCACCGTCGGACGGATGCCGCGCCAGCGCTGGGCACCGGCCTTGCCGATGGAGCGCAGATTGTTTTCCTCGTTGCCGACCTCGCCGATGGTGGCGCGGCATTCCACATGCACGCGCCGGATCTCGCCGGAACGCAAGCGCAACTGTGCGTAGCTCCCTTCACGCGCCAGCAGTTGCACCGAGGTGCCGGCGGCACGGGCGAGCTGGGCACCCTTGCCCGGCATCATTTCCACGCAATGAACGGTCGTGCCCACCGGGATGTTGCGCAGCGGCAGGGTGTTGCCGGCCTTGATCGGCGCCTCGGATCCGCTCATGAGCTGGGTGCCGACCGCAACGCCTTTGGGCGCGATGATGTAGCGGCGTTCGCCGTCCGTGTAGCACAGCAGTGCGATGTTGGCGCTGCGGTTGGGATCGTATTCCAGACGTTCCACCTTGGCCGCAACGCCGTCCTTGTTGCGGCGGAAATCGATCACCCGGTAATGCTGCTTGTGGCCGCCGCCCTGGTGCCGCATCGTGATGTGGCCGTGCGTGTTCCGGCCGGCCTTGTTGGTCTTCTTCTCGACCAGCGCCGCGACCGGAGCGCCCTTGTGCAGATTCGGATTGACGACCTTCACCAGTGCGCGGCGGCCGGGCGAAGTCGGTTTGACCTTGACGAGTGCCATTTATGCGCCCCCCCCTTCAGCGAAGTTGATCTCCTGCCCGGGCTTGAGGCAGACGTACGCCTTCTTCGCGTCGTCGCGCTTGCCCATGAAGCGGCCGAAGCGCTTCACCTTGCCCTTGAGGTTGGAGATCTGGACCGACTCGACCTGCACCTTGAACAGTAGTTCCACCGCCGCCTTCACTTCGGGCTTGGTCGCGTTCGGTGCGACGAAGAAGATGACCTGCTCGTTCTTGTCGGCGATATACGTCGCCTTCTCGGATACCTGCGGAGCGAGCAGCACCTGCAGCAGTCTCTCCTGGCTGAATCGTGTCGTTGACGTGCTCATGCCAGCATCTCCTCGAACTTGGCCACTGCACCCTTGGTCAGCAGCACCTTGGGAAAGCGCACCAGAGACACCGGATCGGCCTGCTGCACTTCCAGTACCAGCACATTGGGCAGATTGCGCGATGACAGCCAGAGGTTCTCGTCCACGCTGTCGGTGATCAGGAGCACGGAGTCGAGCCCCATGCTCTTCAACTTCTGGGCGAAAAGCTTGGTCTTGGGCGCCGCGACGCTGAAGTTCTCGATCACCGCCAGGCGGTCTTCGCGCGCCAACTGCGAGAGGATGGCGGCGATGCCGGCGCGGTACATCTTGCGATTGACCTTGTGCGAGAAATTTTCTTCCGGGGAATTGGGGAAGATGCGGCCGCCCCCGCGCCACAGCGGCGAAGAAGTCATGCCGGAGCGTGCCCGTCCGGTTCCCTTCTGGCGCCACGGCTTCTTGGTGGAGTGACGCACCTGCTGGCGGTCTTTCTGCGCGCGGTTGCCCGAGCGGGCGTTGGCCTGGTAGGCGACCACGATCTGGTGCACCAATGCCTCGTTGTAGTCGCGCGCAAACAGGGCATCCGATGCCTGCAGCGTCGACCCGGACTGGCCTTGTTCGTCGATCAGTTTGAGTTCCATTGCGCCCCCGCTCAGTTGCCGGCCTTGGCCTTGACGGCCGGACGCACGATTACGTCGCCACCCTTGGCGCCCGGAACGGCGCCTTTCACCAGCAGCAGGCCGCGCGCTTCGTCGATGCGCACCACTTCCAGGGTCTGCTGCGTGCGCTGCACATCGCCGAGGTGACCGGCCATGCGCTTGCCGGGGAAGACGCGGCCCGGGTCCTGCGCCATGCCGATCGAGCCCGGCGCATTGTGGGAGATCGAGTTGCCGTGGGAGGCGCGGTTCGAGCTGAAATGATGCCGCTTGATCGAACCGGAGAAGCCCTTTCCAATCGATGTTCCGGTCACGTCCACCTTCTGCCCGGGGGCGAAGATCGTGACGCTGATGGTGTCGCCGGGCTTGAAGCCGGCAAGCTGATCCGGCTCGACACGAAATTCCCGCAGCACTTGACCGGGCGCGACCCCGGCCTTGGCGAGATGCCCGGCGAGCGGTTTCGACACGCGGCTCGCGCGGCGGCTGCCGAAGGTTACCTGCAACGCGGCATACCCGTCGTTCTCGGGTGTCTTGATCTGGGACACGCGGTTGTTCGACACGTCGAGCACCGTCACCGGGATGGTCGCACCATCATCGGTGAAGACACGCGTCATGCCGACCTTGCGTCCGACAAGGCCTAGACTCATTTGTTGTTTCCTCCAAAGAGGCGCCGACTGCAATTGGTCGGCAATTCACTCACGGTGAGGAGTCAGTCTCCTCACGCCCATGCTGCTACTGCAATTTGATTTCCACATCCACCCCGGCGGGCAGATCCAGCTTCATCAGCGCATCCACGGTCTTGTCGGTGGGATCGATGATGTCCATCAGGCGCAGATGGGTGCGGATCTCGAACTGGTCGCGCGAAGTCTTGTTCGACGTGCGGCGAGCGCAGTACGTCGTAGCGCTCGATGCGGGTCGGCAGCGGCACCGGGCCGCGCACCACCGCGCCCGTACGCTTCGCCGTATCCACGATCTCCAGCGCCGACTGGTCGATCAGCCGGTAATCAAACGCCTTGAGGCGGATGCGAATCTTCTGGTTTGCCATGTCAATTCCCAAAGAGCGAAAAAAGCAAACGCGGCGGCGCACCCGGCGCCACCGCTGCGTCCAGTGCTTACTCGATGACCTTGGCCACGACGCCGGCGCCGACGGTGCGTCCGCCTTCGCGGATGGCAAAGCGCAGCCCCTCTTCCATCGCGATCGGCGCAATCAGCTTCACCGTCACCGTCACGTTGTCCCCCGGCATCACCATCTCGGTGCCCGCCGGCAACTCCACCGCCCCCGTCACGTCCGTGGTGCGAAAGTAGAACTGCGGCCGGTAGCCGTTGAAGAACGGCGTGTGCCGTCCGCCTTCGTCCTTGCCCAAAACATACACTTCGGCACTGAAGTGGGTGTGCGGGGTGATCGAACCGGGCTTGGCCAGCACCTGCCCGCGCTCGACTTCTTCGCGCTTGGTGCCGCGCAGCAGCACCCCCACGTTGTCGCCCGCCTGCCCCTGGTCCAGCAGCTTCCTGAACATCTCCACCCCGGTGCAGATGGTCTTGACGGTGGGACGCAGGCCGACGATCTCGACTTCGTCTCCCACCTTGACAATCCCGCGCTCGACCCGACCGGTCACCACGGTGCCCCGACCGGAGATGGAGAAGACGTCTTCGATCGGCATCAGGAAGGGCTTGTCGATGGCGCGCTGCGGCATCGGAATGTAGCTGTCCAGCGCCTCGGCCAGCTTGAAGATGGAGCCTTCGCCCATCTCGCCCTTGTCGCCTTCCAGCGCCTTCAACGCGCTGCCGATCACGATCGGAATGTCGTCGCCCGGAAATTCGTACTTCGACAGCAGCTCGCGCACTTCGAGTTCGACCAGTTCCAGCAACTCCTTGTCGTCGACCATGTCCGCTTTGTTCATGTAGACGATGATGTAGGGCACGCCCACCTGGCGCGCCAGCAGGATGTGCTCGCGCGTCTGCGGCATCGGACCGTCCGCCGCCGATACCACCAGAATGGCGCCGTCCATCTGCGCCGCCCCCGTGATCATGTTCTTCACGTAGTCGGCGTGGCCCGGGCAATCAACGTGCGCGTAGTGTCGGTTGGCGGTCTCGTACTCGACGTGCGCAGTGTTGATGGTGATGCCCCGCGCCTTCTCTTCCGGCGCCGCATCAATCTGATCGTAGGCCTTCGCCTCTCCACCAAACTTCTTCGACAACACCAGCGTGATCGCCGCCGTCAACGTCGTCTTGCCGTGATCCACGTGACCAATCGTCCCCACATTCACGTGCGGCTTCTTCCGCTCAAATTTTCCCTTCGCCATGTCGTTCCCCTAACCAATCACTTCTTGTTGATCACAGCCTCGGCGACGTTCTTCGGGGCCTCGGAGTAGTGCTTGAATTCCATCGAGTAGGTGGCACGGCCCTGGGTGAGCGAGCGCAGCTGCGTCGAGTAGCCGAACATTTCCGCCAGCGGTACCTCGGCCTTGATCACCTTGATGCCACCGACCTGATCGTCCATGCCATGCACGATGCCGCGACGGCCCGACAGGTCGCCCATCACGTTGCCCATGAAATCCTCGGGCGTCTCGACCTCGACGGCCATCATCGGTTCGAGCAGCGTCGGACTGGGCCTTGCGCATGCCATCCTTGAAGGCGATGGAGGCTGCCATCTTGAACGCGTTTTCGTTCGAATCGACCTCGTGGTAGGAGCCGTCGAACAGCGTGACCTTGACATCCACCACCGGGAATCCGGCCAGTACGCCGTTGGGCAGGGTTTCCCGCAGGCCCTTGTCCACCGCAGGAATATATTCGCGCGGCACCGCACCACCCTTGATGGCATCGACGAATTCGTAGCCCTTGCCCGCTTCGTTCGGTTCGATCTTCAGCCAGACGTGGCCGTACTGACCGCGACCGCCCGACTGCTTGACGAACTTGCCCTCGACCTCGACCGCCTTCTTGATCGCTTCGCGGTAGGCCACCTGGGGCGCGCCGACGTTGGCCTCGACGTTGAACTCGCGGCGCATGCGATCGACGATGATCTCCAGGTGCAGTTCGCCCATGCCGGAGATGATGGTCTGGCCGGATTCCTCGTCGGTGCGCACGCGGAAGGACGGATCCTCCTGCGCCAGACGGTTGAGCGCGATGCCCATCTTCTCCTGGTCGGCCTTGGTCTTCGGCTCGACGGCGACGTGGATCACCGGTTCCGGGAATACCATTTTTTCCAGCGTGATCACCTTGGCCGGGTCGCACAGGGTGTCGCCGGTTGTCGCTTCCTTGAGCCCGACCGCGGCGGCGATATCTCCGGCGCGGACTTCCTTGAGTTCTTCGCGCTGGTTGGCGTGCATCTGCAGGATACGGCCGACCCGTTCCTTGCGCCCCTTGATCGGGTTGTAGATGGTATCCCCGGTGGCGACCACGCCGGAATAGACGCGGAAGAAGATCAGTTGCCCGACATAGGGGTCGGTCATGATCTTGAATGCCAGGCCGGCGAAAGGTTCGCTGTCGTCGGCCTTGCGCTGCCCTTCCTTGCCGTTTTCCAGTTCGCCCGTGACCGGCGGAATATCCGTCGGCGCCGGCATGAAGTCGATGACGGCATCCAGCATCGCCTGCACGCCCTTGTTCTTGAACGCCGAACCGCACAGCATCGGCACGATCTCGCTGGCGATGGTGCGCAGGCGCAGGCCCTTCTTGATCTCTTCCTCGGAGAGATTGCCCCCTTCGAGGTACTTGTTCATCAGTTCCTCGTTGGCCTCGGCCGCGGCCTCGACCATCTTCTCGCGCCACTCCTCGGCTTTGGCCACCAGGTCGGCAGGAATATCGGCCAGCTTGTACTTCATGCCCTGGGTCGAGTCGTCCCACACGATCGCCTTCATGCGGACGAGGTCGATCACGCCACCGAACTTCTCCTCGGCGCCGATGGGCATCTGGATCGGCACCGGATTGGCCTGCAGCCGGCCGCGCATCTGCTCGTACACCTTGAAGAAGTCCGCGCCCTGGCGATCCATCTTGTTCACGAAAGCCAGCCGCGGCACGCCGTACTTGTTGGCCTGGCGCCACACTGTTTCGGACTGGGGCTGCACGCCGCCGACGGCGCAATACACCATACAGGCGCCGTCCAGCACGCGCATCGAGCGCTCCACCTCGATCGTGAAGTCCACGTGACCAGGGGTGTCGATGATGTTGATGCGGTGCTCGGGGAGGTTGCCGTCCATCCCCTTCCAGAAGCAGGTGGTGGCAGCGGACGTGATGGTGATGCCGCGTTCGCGCTCCTGCTCCATCCAGTCCATGATGGCGGCACCGTCGTGCACCTCGCCGATCTTGTGCGAAACGCCGGTGTAGAACAGAATGCGCTCCGTCGTCGTCGTCTTGCCCGCGTCAATATGCGCGGAGATGCCGATGTTTCGATAGCGTTCGATTGGAGTCGTGCGTGCCACAGCTTTACCTAGTCTTGCTGAACTCTCGGCCGCCGCGCTCGTGGCGCCCAGCCGAAATCGGGGAAATTGCCGGCCGACAGCGTCGACCGGCGCGATCGATCAGAAGCGATAGTGTGCGAACGCCTTGTTGGCTTCGGCCATGCGATGGACTTCCTCGCGCTTCTTGATGGCGCCGCCGCGATTCTCCGCGGCCTCCATCAATTCGCCGGCCAGGCGCATGCCCATGGACTTCTCGGAGCGCTTGCGCGCGGACTCGCGCAGCCAGCGCATGGCCAGCGCGGCGCGGCGCACCGGACGCACTTCCACCGGCACCTGATAGTTGGCGCCGCCGACGCGACGGCTCTTCACTTCGACCATCGGCTTGACGTTGCTCACCGCCTGGTTGAAGACTTCCAGCGGATCCTTGCCGCTCTTGCTCTTGATCTGGTCGAAGGCGCCGTAAATGATGCGCTCGGCCACCGACTTCTTGCCGCTGATCATCAGCACGTTCACGAACTTCGACACGTCCTGGCTACCGAACTTCGGATCCGGCAGGACTTCGCGTTTGGGCACTTCTCTGCGACGGGGCATAACAACCTCTAAGCTTGTAATCGACCTTTAGGCAGACTTCGGCCGCTTCGCCCCATACTTGGAGCGCGCCTGCTTGCGGTCCTTGACGCCCTGCGTGTCCAGCGAACCGCGCACGATGTGATAGCGCACACCGGGCAGATCCTTCACCCGGCCGCCGCGAATCAGCACCACCGAGTGTTCCTGCAGGTTGTGGCCCTCGCCGCCGATGTAGGAGATCACCTCGAAGCCGTTGGTGAGCCGCACCTTGGCCACCTTGCGCAACGCAGAGTTCGGCTTTTTCGGCGTCGTCGTATAAACGCGAGTGCACACGCCGCGCTTCTGCGGGCAGGCGTCCAGCGCCGGCACCTTGCTCTTGGATTGCGGCGCCTGGCGCGGCCTTGCGCACAAGTTGATTGATCGTTGGCATGTACTTCCTTGGTTCCAAAAAATCAAGGCGGCTTCTGTCACCGAATCGAAGTCCGCCTCAGGGTTGCTGATTCCGGCGTACGGCACGGGGAAATCTGGCCGCGCCCCAACAAAGAGGGCGGATTATAGCGATGCCGCCCCAGCGTCAACCGGCCTGCACGTTTTCCTCGCTGGCGACCGGCACTTCGCCTTCCAGTCCCGACGATTTCGCGATCGGCAGCGATGTCCTCGCCCACCGCCTGCATACGCCGCGTGCGGTGATAGGCCATGCCGGTACCGGCCGGGATGAGGCGGCCGACGATGACGTTTTCCTTGAGGCCGCGCAATTCGTCGCGCTTGCCCATGATGGCCGCCTCGGTGAGCACCCGGGTGGTTTCCTGGAACGAAGCCGCCGAGATGAACGAGTCGGTGGACAGCGAGGCCTTGGTGATACCGAGCAGCACGATACTGATAGTCGGCGCGGCGCTTGTCCTGCTCCATCATCTTGTCGTTCTCGTCCAGCACCTCGGCGCGCTCCACCTGCTCCTCGCGGATGAAGTGCGTGTCACCCGGATCGGTAGATGACCACGCGCCGCAGCATCTGGCGCACGATCACCTCGATGTGCTTGTCGTTGATCTTCACGCCCTGCAGACGATACACGTCCTGCACTTCGTCGATGATGTAGCGGGCCAGCTCCTCGACGCCCTGCAGGCGCAGGATGTCGTGCGGGTCAGCGGGGCCATCGACGATCAGCTCGCCGCGGTTGACCACCTGGCCGTCGTGCACCATGACGTGCTTGTCCTTCGGAATCAGGTACTCGTGGGCCGTAGCCGTCGGGTTCGGTGATGACCAAACGCTGCTTGCCCTTCGTGTCCTTGCCGAAGGAGGTCGTGCCGGTCACTTCCGCCAGCATGCCGGCATCCTTGGGCGAGCGGGCCTCGAACAGTTCCGCCACCCGCGGCAGACCGCCGGTGATGTCGCGCGTCTTGGCCGATTCCTGGGGAATGCGCGCCAGCACGTCGCCCACCGACACTTGCTGGCCGTCGCGCACGGTGATGATCGAGCCGACCTGGAAGGTGATCGCCACCGCATGATCGGTGCCGTGGATCTTGACCTCCTCGCCGGTCTCGGTGAGCAGCTTGACCTGCGGCCGCAGGCCCTTCGACTGGCTGCCGCGGCGCTTGGGGTCGATGACAACGAGCGTCGTCAGGCCGGTCACGTCGTCCACCTGCTTGGTCACGGTCACGCCTTCCTCGACGTGCTCGAACTTCACCGTGCCGGCGTACTCCGTGATGATCGGCCGGGTGTGCGGGTCCCAGGTCGCCAGTTGAATCCCCGCCTTGATCTGCTGGCCGTCGTCCACCAGCAGCGACGCGCCGTAGGGCACCTTGTGGCGCTCGCGCTCGCGGCCGTGGTCGTCGGCGATGATGACCTCGGCGCTGCGCGCGATCACCACCTTCTCGCCCTTGGCGCTGGTCACGTAGCGCATGTTCTGCGTGAAGCGCACGGTACCGGCGCTCTTCGCCTCGACCTGGCTCGCCGACGGCGGCGCGCGACGCTGCACCGCCGACGTGGAAGGTGCGCATGGTGAGCTGCGTGCCCGGCTCGCCGATGGACTGGGCGGCGATGACGCCGACCGCCTCGCCGACGTTTACCAGGGTGCCGCGGCCGAGGTCGCGGCCGTAGCACTTGGCGCACAGGCCGTAGCGGGTCTCGCAGTTGAGCGGGGTGCGCACCCGCACTTCGTCTATGCCGAGCGCTTCGATCAGTTCCACCGCATCCTCGTCGAGCAGGTGCCGGTTTCGAACACGGTCTCCTGCGTCTCCGGATTGACCACGTCGGCCACCGTCACGCGGCCGAGTATGCGCTCGCGCAGCGCTTCGACCACCTCGCCGCCTTCGATCAGCGCCTTCATGGCGAAGCCGCTCTCGGTGCCGCAATCGTCCTCGGTCACCACCAGATCCTGCGTCACGTCCACCAGGCGGCGCGTCAGGTAGCCGGAATTGGCCGTCTTCAACGCCGTATCGGCCAAGCCCTTGCGCGCGCCGTGGGTCGAAATGAAGTACTGCAGGACGTTCAGACCTTCGCGGAAGTTGGTCGTGATCGGCGTCTCGATGATCGAGCCGTCCGGCTTGGCCATCAGACCGCGCATGCCGGCAAGCTGGCGAATCTGCGCGGCGGAACCGCGCGCGCCGGAGTCGGCCATCATGTAGATGGAATTGAACGACTCCTGCTTGGCCGGCTTGCCGAAGCGATCCACTACGTTCTGCGTCGCCAACTGCTCCATCATGGCTTTGGCGACCTGGTCGCCTGTGCGGCCCCAGATGTCCACCACCTTGTTGTAGCGCTCGCCGTCCGTCACCAGGCCCGAGGTGTACTGCCGGGCGATTTCCTTCACCTCGTGCTCGGCCGCACCGATGATGTCCTCCTTCATCGCCGGCACCAGCATGTCGTTGATACAGATGGAAATGCCGGCGCGGGTGGCGAGCCGAAGCCGGCCTGCATCAGCTTGTCGGCGAAGATCACCGTTTCCTTCAGACCGCAGCGGCGGAAAGCGCCGTTGATCAGGCGTGAGATTTCCTTCTTCTTGAACGGCTTGTCGAGGATGCTGAAGGGCAGTCCCGGCGGCAGAATCTCGGACAGGAGGGCGCGCCCCGCGGTGGTCTTGTAGCGCGTGATCTTCTCGCGCTTCTCGCCCTCGGCGCTGACCTCGTATTCCCGGATGCGGGCGGAGATGCGCGCATGCAGATCGACCTGCCCGGAATCCACCGCGCGCTTGAGCTCGGAAATATCCGAGAACGCCATGCCCTCGCCCTCGGCGTTGATGCGCTCACGCGTGGCGTAGTACAGCCCGAGCACGATGTCCTGCGTGGGCACGATGATCGGCTCGCCGTTGGCGGGCGACAGCACATTGTTGGTGGACAGCATCAGCGTGCGCGCCTCCATCTGCGCCTCCAGCGACAGCGGCACGTGAACGGCCATCTGGTCGCCGTCGAAGTCGGCGTTGAACGCCACGCACACCAGCGGGTGCAGCTGGATCGCCTTGCCCTCGATCAGCACCGGCTCGAACGCCTGAATGCCGAGTCGGTGCAGCGTCGGTGCCCGGTTGAGCATCACCGGATGTTCGCGGATGACCTCGGCGAGGATGTCCCACACTTCCGGCACCTCCTGCTCGACCAGCTTCTTCGCCGCCTTGATGGTGGTGGCCAGGCCGAGCAGTTCCAGCTTGTTGAAGATGAACGGCTTGAACAGTTCCAGCGCCATCTTCTTCGGCAGACCGCACTGATGCAGCTTGAGTTCCGGGCCGACCACGATGACCGAGCGGCCGGAATAATCGACGCGCTTGCCGAGCAGATTCTGGCGGAAGCGCCCGCCCTTGCCCTTGATCATGTCGGCCAGCGACTTGAGCGGACGCTTGTTGGCGCCGGTCATGGCCTTGCCGCGGCGGCCGTTGTCGAGCAGCGAATCCACCGCCTCCTGCAGCATGCGCTTTTCGTTGCGCACGATGATCTCGGGCGCCTTCAGTTCCAGCAGACGCTTGAGGCGGTTGTTGCGGTTGATGACGCGACGATACAGATCGTTCAGGTCGGAGGTGGCAAAGCGGCCGCCGTCCAGCGGCACCAGCGGACGCAGATCCGGCGGCAGCACCGGCAGCACCTCGAGGATCATCCACTCCGGCTTGATGCCGGAATGCTGAAACGCCTCGAGGATCTTGAGGCGCTTGGCGATCTTCTTGATCTTCGCTTCCGAACCGGTGGTCTCCAGCTCCTGGCGCAGCGTCTCGACTTCGCGGTTGAGGTCGAGCGTGCGCAGCAGCTCGCGCACGCCTTCGGCGCCCATGAAGGCGCTGAAGTCGTCGCCGTACTCCTCGACCTTGGCGAGGTAGTCGTCCTCCGTCAGCAGCTGGGCGCGGTTGAGCGGCGTCATGCCGGGGTCGACCACGACGTAGGCTTCGAAGTAGAGCACCCGCTCGATGTCGCGCAGCGTCATGTCGAGCACCATGCCCAGGCGCGACGGCAGCGACTTGAGGAACCAGATATGGGCGACGACGGAGGCCAGCTCGATGTGCCCCATGCGCTCGCGGCGCACCTTCGACAAGGTCACCTCGACGCCGCACTTCTCGCAGATCACGCCGCGATGCTTGAGGCGCTTGTACTTGCCGCACAGACACTCGTAGTCCTTGACCGGGCCGAAAATCTTGGCGCAGAACAGGCCGTCGCGTTCCGGCTTGAAGGTACGATAGTTGATCGTCTCCGGCTTCTTCACTTCGCCGTAGGACCAGGAACGGATCTTCTCAGGCGAGGCGAGCCCGATCGTGATCGCGTCGAATTCCTCTTCCTGAGTGACCTGCTTGAAGAGATCGAGCAATGCTTTCATGGATCACTCCTTGTCGGTCGGACTCAGAAGCGCTGCAGATCGATGTCGATCGCCAGCGACCGGATTTCCTTCACCAGCACGTTGAAGGACTCCGGCATGCCGGCGTCGATCTTGTGCTCGCCCTTGACGATGTTCTCGTACACCTTGGTGCGGCCGGAGACGTCGTCCGATTTGACGGTGAGCATCTCCTGCAGCGTGTAAGAGGCGCCGTAGGCTTCCAGCGCCCACACCTCCATCTCACCGAAGCGCTGGCCGCCGAACTGCGCCTTGCCGCCGAGAGGCTGCTGCGTCACCAGGCTGTACGGGCCGGTAGAACGAGCGTGCATCTTGTCGTCAACCAGATGGTGCAGCTTCAGCACGTGCATGTAGCCCACCGTCACCTTGCGCTCGAACGTCTGGCCGGTGCGACCGTCGTGCAGCGTCACCTGGCCGTCGGGGGGCCGGCCGGCGAGATCGAGCATGGCGTGGATCTCGGACTCGTGGGCGCCATCGAACACCGGCGTGGCGAAAGGCACGCCCGTCGTCAGATTCGCGCCAGTTCCACCACCTCGGCATCGCTCAGCGAATCGATGTCCTCGCCCTTGCCGCTGGTGTTGTAGATCCGGTGCATGAACTTGCGCACTTCGGTGGCCGCGGCATGCTGCCTGAGAAGTTCGCCGATGCGCTGCCCCAGCCCCTTGGCGGCCCAGCCGAGATGGGTCTCCAGGATCTGGCCGATGTTCATGCGCGAGGGAACGCCGAGGGGATTGAGCACGATGTCCACCGGCGTGCCGTCGTCCATGTACGGCATGTCCTCCACCGGCACGATCTTCGACACCACACCCTTGTTGCCGTGCCGTCCGGCCATCTTGTCGCCGGGCTGCAGGCGCCGCTTGACCGCCAGATAGACCTTGACCATCTTCTGCACGCCGGGCGGCAGTTCGTCGCCCTGCGTGAGCTTCTTCTTCTTCGCCTCGAAGGCGAGATCGAAATCCTTGCGCGTGCGATCCAGGCCCTCGCGCAGCGATTCGAGCTGGGTGCGCGATGTCCTCGTCCGCCATGCGGATGTCGAACCAGTGGTGCGGATCGATGGAATCGAGATACGCCTTGACAATCTTCGTGCCCTTGGCGAGCTTGCGCGGACCGCCGTTGGCGACCTGGTCGTTGAGCAGGCGTTCGATACGGGCGAAGGTGTCGCGTTCGACGATGCGCATCTGGTCGGCGAGGTCGGTCTTGTAGCGGCGCAGCTCGTCGTCGATGATCGCTGGGCGCGCTTGTCGCGCTCGATGCCCTCGCGCGTAAACACCTGCACGTCGATGACGGTGCCCGACATGCCGGAGGGTACGCGCAGCGACGTGTCCTTCACGTCGGACGCCTTCTCGCCGAAGATGGCGCGCAGCAGTTTCTCCTCCGGCGTGAGCTGGGTCTCGCCCTTGGGCGTGACCTTGCCCACCAGCACGTCGCCAGCCTCGACTTCGGCGCCGATATAGACGATGCCGGACTCGTCCAGGCGCGACAGCTGCGCCTCGCCCAGAGACGCGATGTCACGCGTGATCTCCTCCGGCCCGAGCTTGGTGTCGCGCGCCACCACCGTCAGCTCCTCGATATGGATCGAAGTGAAGCGGTCGTCGGCCACCACGCGCTCCGAGATCAGGATCGAATCTTCGAAGTTGTAGCCGTTCCACGGCATAAACGCCACGAGCATGTTCTGCCCGAGCGCCAGCTCGCCCAGGTCGGTGGATGCGCCGTCGGCGACGACATCGCCCTTGGCGATGATGTCGCCGACCTTCACCACCGGGCGCTGGTTGATATTGGTGTTCTGGTTGGAACGGGTGTACTTGATCAGATTGTAGATGTCGACGCCGACCTCGCCGGGCACGGTCTCGTCGTCATTCACCCGCACGACGATGCGGTTGGCATCGATGTAATCCACCACCCCGCCGCGCAGCGCCTGCACCGCAGTGCCCGAGTCCACCGCCACCGTGCGTTCGATGCCGGTTCCGACCAGCGCCTTCTCCGGGCGCAGGCAGGGCACGGCCTGACGCTGCATGTTGGCGCCCATCAAGGCGCGGTTGGCGTCGTCGTGCTCGAGGAAGGGGATCAGCGATGCCGCGACCGACACGATCTGCCCTGGCGCGATGTCCATGTACTGCACCCGGTCCGGCGTCTCCAGCGTGAACTCGCCCTTGTGACGGCAGGACACCAGTTCATCCGCCAGCTTGCCCTTCTTGTCGAGTTCGGCGTTGGCCTGGGCCACGACGTAGTGGCCCTCCTCGATCGCCGACAGAAACTCGATCTGGTCGCTGACGCGGTCGTCAGTCCACCTTGCGATACGGCGTCTCGAGGAAGCCGTAGCCGTTGGTGCGGGCGTACAGGCCAGCGAGTTGATGAGGCCGATGTTCGGACCTTCCGGCGTTTCGATCGGACATACCCGGCCATAGTGCGTCGGATGCACGTCGCGCACCTCGAAGCCTGCGCGCTCGCGCGTCAAACCGCCCGGGCCCAGCGCCGACACGCGGCGCTTGTGCGTGATCTCCGACAGCGGATTGGTCTGGTCCATGAACTGCGACAGCTGGCTGGAGCCGAAGAACTCCTTGATCGCTGCACGAAATCGGCTTGGCATTGATCAGATCGTGCGGCATCAGGTTGTCCGACTCTCGGCCTGCGACAGGCGCTCCTTGACCGCCCGCTCGACGCGCACCAGGCCGGCGCGAAACTGATTCTCCGCCAGTTCGCCGACCGATCGCACGCGGCGGTTGCCGAGGTGGTCGATGTCGTCGATCTCGCCGCGGCCGTTGCGCAGTTCCACCAGGATACGGATGACGTCGACGATATCGTCGTTGCGACAGGGTACCGGTGCCGTGCAGTTCCTCGTGGCCGACGCGGCGGTTGAATTTCATGCGGCCGACCGCCGACAGATCGTAGCGGTCCGGATCGAAGAACAGGCCGTTGAACAAGGCCTCGACCGCGTCCTCCGTGGGCGGCTCGCCGGGCCGCATCATGCGATAGATCGCCACGCGCGCCGCCCACTGGTCGGCCGTTTCGTCGATGCGCAGCGTGGACGAGATATAGGCGCCGCGATCCAGATCATTGACGTAAAGCGTCTTGATCTCGGCCACGCCCGCCTCGGTCAGCTTGGCAAGCACGATTCTCCGTGATCTCGTCGTTGGCGTTGGCAAGAATTTCGCCGGTCTCGGCATCGATCGACGTTGGCGCCGATGACGCGGCCATAAAGAAAGTCGTCCGGAACGGCGATCTTCTTGACGCCGGCTTCTGCAGCTCGCGGATATGTTTCGCCGTGATGCGCTTGTCCTTGGCGACGATGACCTTGCCGGCTCTTGTCGGTAAGTCGAAATTCGCCACTCTCGCCGCGCAGGCGCTCCGGCACCAGTTCCAGCTCCGCGCCCTTCTTCGACGGATGAAAGGTATCGAAATCGAAGAACGTGACCAGGATCTGCTCTGCCGTCGAGGCCGATGGCCTTGAGCAGGATCGTCACCGGCAATTTGCGGCGGCGGTCGATGCGGAAGAACAGAGGAGTCCTTGGGGTCGAACTCGAAATCGAGCCACGAGCCGCGGTAGGGAATCACCCGTGCCGAGAACAGCAGCTTGCCCGAACTGTGGGTCTTGCCGCGATCGTGCTCGAAGAACACGCCCGGCGAACGATGCAGTTGGGAGACGATGACGCGCTCGGTGCCGTTGATGACGAACGAGCCGGTCGTGGTCATGAGCGGAATCTCGCCCATGTACACCTCCTGCTCCTTCACCTCCTTGATGGTTTCCTTGGGCGCCTCGCGGTCCATGATGACCAGGCGCACGCGCGCGCGCAACGGGCTGGCGAAGGTCAGACCGCGCTGCTGGCATTCCTTGACGTCGAAGGCCGGCTCGCCCAGGTTGTAGTGCACGAACTCCAGGCGCGCATTGCCGGAGTGGCTGGAGATCGGGAAGATCGACGTGAACGCGGCCTGCAGGCCCTGGTTCTTGCGGCTTGGCGGCGGGATGTCCGTCTGCAGGAAGGCGAGGTACGACTCGAGCTGGGTTGCGAGCAGAAAAGGCACATCGAGCACGCTTGCACGTTTGGCAAAGCTTTTACGAATGCGCTTCTTCTCGGTATACGAATAGGCCATGGAATCTCCGATTCACGAGCGGATCTGGCAAAGGGCTGCGAAATAAACTGCTGCGAAACTGCTGCGAGAACTGGTGTGCGGCAGCGGCGCGGGATGACGACCCGTGCAGCGTGCCCCTTCGCTTCGTCCTCGGCGACTGGGGAATGCGGTCCGGCGGTCGGCCTCTACCAACCTCTGGCTGACGACGGCGAGCTGGGGAATGAACCCGAGGCGGGACTCGCCGTCCGACCAGACCTGTCTTCTGCAGTATCGCGACAGAAGACAAAGAAAAACCGAAAAGATTCCGTCTTTTCTTTGCCGACTGGCAAATAAAACACGAGGCCGGCCCGCGCAGGACGCTTCGGGCCGGCCTCGTTCCACCGATTACTTGATCTCGGCCTTGCCGCCGGCGTCTTCGATCTGCTTCTTGATGGCTTCCGCGTCGGCCTTGGGAATGGCTTCCTTGACTGCCTTCGGCGCGCCGTCCACCAGATCCTTGGCTTCCTTGAGGCCAAGGCCGGTCACGGCACGAACCACCTTGATGACGTTCACCTTGTTCTCGCCGGCACCGGTGAGAATGATGTCGAACTCGGTCTTCTCCTCGACGGCGGCGGCGACCGGACCGGCAGCCGGAGCGGCTGCCGCCACGGCGGCGGCGGCGGAAACGCCGAACTTTTCTTCCATTTCCTTGATGAGCTGGGACAGCTCCAGCACGGTCATGCTGGCGATGGCGTCAAGGATTTGTTCTTTGGTAGTCATTTGCTTGCTCCTGAATGTAGGTTACTGTGCGGCGCGAGGCGGCACGGTCAATGGATGAAACTCAAGCGGCCTCTTTCGCGTCGCGAACCGCGGCCAACGCACGCACGAACTTGGTCGGAACTTCATTCAGCGTACGTACGAACTGGGCGATCGGCGCCTGCATCGTGCCGAGCAGCTTGGCCAAAAGCTCTTCGCGGCTGGGCATCGTCGCCAACGCCTTGACGCCGGCGGCGTCCATGACGTAGTTCGGCAACGCACCGGCCTTGATCACGAGCTTTTCGTGGCTCTTGGCGAACTCGTTGAGCACCTTCGCGGCCGCAACCGGGTCTTTCGAGACCCCGTACATCAGCGGACCCACGAGGTGATCGGACAACCCGGCGAACGGCGTATCGGCAACCGCACGCCGCGCCAGGGTGTTCTTCAGCACGCGCAGGTACACACCCGCCTTGCGCGCATTCGCGCGCAACTGGGTGACCTGACCGACCTCCAGACCACGGTTCTCCGCGACGATGATCGCCTGAGCCCCCGCAACTACCGCGGAGATCTCGGTGACGACCGCCTTCTTTTGCTCCAGATTGAGACCCAAGGTCAGCTCCTCTCAAAAGCGCTCCCCTCGCACATCGTGCTGCAGACGGTTTGGCGTCTGACGCTGCGTCATGTTCGCGGAGCCGTTTCGGCGACCGTCATTCAGGAGTCAAGCTTCGGTCCCGGTGCAAGCGGGACCGATACCACCGCATTCCTGGTTCGGGTTGCGCCATCTGCGTCGGGCTCCGTGGCCGGGGATCAGGAGCCCAGAATCAGCGAAAAAGGTTCGCCCGATCCTCGGCAACTCTTCCCGACCGCAGGGTTTAAGTCCTTGCGGACCCCAACGGTCTTTGACAACCCGCCCGCTGCCGTGCAGGCCAGCGGACGGCCCAAAGTTCCTTGCTTACTGCGCCAGGCTGGTCTGATCGACGCGCACGCCGATCCCCATGGTGCTGGACACGGAAATCTTTCTCAGATAGATGCCCTTCGACGTCGCCGGCTTGGCCTTGTTGAGCGCCTCAATGAGGGCCCCCAGGTTCTGCTTCAGCGCATCGGTGGCGAACGAGGCGCGTCCGATGGTGCATTGGATGATGCCGCCCTTGTCGGTGCGGTACTGCACCTGACCCGCCTTGGCATTCTTCACGGCGGTGGCGACATCCATCGTCACCGTTCCCACCTTCGGGTTCGGCATCAAACCGCGCGGGCCGAGGATCTGGCCCAACTGGCCGACGACGCGCATGGCATCGGGCGTGGCGATGGCGACGTCGAAATCGAGCATGCCTTCCTTGATCTTGGCCGCCAGATCCTCGAAACCGACGATGTCGGCACCGGCATCCTTCGCCAACTGCGCCTTGTCGCCCTGGGCGAATACCGCCACCCGCACCTTCTTGCCGGTGCCGGCGGGCAGGACCACGGAGCCGCGCACGACCTGGTCGGATTTCTTCGCGTCCACCCCGAGATTCACTGCCACGTCGATCGACTCGTCGAACTTGGCGGTGGCGCACTGTTTCACCAGATCCAGGGCGTCGCTGATCGGATACGACTTGTTGCGGTCCACCTTGGAGCGGATGCCCGTGACGCGTTTGGAATGGCTCGCCATATCACACTCCCTCCACGGTGACGCCCATGCTGCGGGCGCTGCCGGCAACCGTACGCACCGCGGCTTCGAGATCCGCCGCGGTGAGATCCTTCATCTTGGCCTTGGCGATGTCCTCGACCTGGGCGCGTGTCAGCTTGCCGACCTTGTCGGTATGCGGTTTCGCGCTGCCCTTCTGCAGGCCGGCCGCCTTCTTGATCAGCACCGAGGCCGGCGGGGTCTTGAGAATGAAGGTGAAGCTTTTGTCCGCGTAGGCGGTGATCACCACCGGCAACGGCAGGCCCGGTTCGACGCCCTGGGTCTGGGCATTGAAAGCCTTGCAGAATTCCATGATGTTGAGACCGCGCTGGCCGAGCGCGGGACCGATGGGGGGGCTGGGATTGGCCTTCCCCGCCGGGACTTGCAGCTTGATGAATCCGACGATCTTCTTCGCCATTATGGCTCCTTGCCTGTGAGTGCCAGCGCGCTTTCGATTTCTCTACTCGCGCTCCTCTTCGCGGCGGGCCGCGCTTGCGGTATCCCGCCGGCCGGGGCATACGCCTGCGCGATGCCCTAAGCCTTTTCTACCTGAGCAAACTCCAGTTCCACCGGTGTCGCGCGACCGAATATGGTCACCGAAACGCGCAGTTTGCTCTTCTCGTAATTGATGTCTTCCACGGTGCCATTGAAATCGGTGAAGGGCCCTTCCTTCACCCGCACCATCTCGCCCACCTCGTACAGTACCTTCGGCTTGGGCTTCTCCACGCCCTCCTGCATCTGCTGCATGATCTTCTGCACTTCCGCTTCGGAGATCGGCGTGGGCTTCGTGGCGGTACCGCCGACGAATCCGGTCACCTTGGCCGTGCTCTTTACCAGATGCCAGGTGTCGTCGTCCATCTCCATCTCGACCAGCACGTAGCCCGGAAAGAACTTTCGCTCCGAAATACTCTTCTGGCCGGACTTCATTTCCACGACCTCTTCCACCGGCACAAGAATCTGGCCGAACCGGTCCTGCATGCCGGTGCGGGCAATGCGCTCCTTGAGCGCCTTCTGCACCGACTTCTCGAAACCGGAGTAAGCGTGGACGACGTACCAGCGCTTCGTCATGATGTCTTCCAGCCGAGGATCAGGTCATACAGCACCCATTCCAGGCTCTTGTCGGTCAGCCACAGGAAGATGGCCATGATCACGACAAAGGCGAAAACCGCTCCGGTAGTCTGCACCGTTTCCTTGCGGCTGGGCCAGACCACCTTTCTGGTCTCGATCCAGGATTCCTTGCTGAACGTGAAGAACCTCTGCCCCGGCTCGGTGAGCCAGGCAACGGCGGCGCCCGCGCCAAGCCCGGCCAGCACCGACAGCACACGCAGGATGAGCGGCTGCTCGGAAAGAAAGTAGAAGCCGGCCACGCCGGCAGCTACGAGGAGGAGCGCCAGCGCGAACTTGATTCTGTCAGCCATCGCTTAGGTGTGGGTCCGGTACGGTTCGGTGGCAGGGGCAGAGGGTCTCGAACCCCCAACCTTCGGTTTTGGAGACCGACGCTCTGCCAATTGAGCTATGCCCCTGTTGTTCGGGTGTCACGGGGTTCAGGAATGCGTTCGATGTCCGCGCAGCGCGCGCAAGAAATCTGAATCCTGATCCCCGTCGCCTGATGCCTGCTTACTCGATGACCTTGGCCACGACGCCGGCGCCGACGGTGCGTCCGCCTTCGCGGATGGCAAAGCGCAGCCCCTCTTCCATCGCGATCGGCGCAATCAGCTTCACCGTCACCGTCACGTTGTCCCCCGGCATCACCATCTCGGTGCCCGCCGGCAACTCCACCGCCCCCGTCACGTCCGTGGTGCGAAAGTAGAACTGCGGCCGGTAGCCGTTGAAGAACGGCGTGTGCCGTCCGCCTTCGTCCTTGCCCAAAACATACACTTCGGCACTGAAGTGGGTGTGCGGGGTGATCGAACCGGGCTTGGCCAGCACCTGCCCGCGCTCGACTTCTTCGCGCTTGGTGCCGCGCAGCAGCACCCCCACGTTGTCGCCCGCCTGCCCCTGGTCCAGCAGCTTCCTGAACATCTCCACCCCGGTGCAGATGGTCTTGACGGTGGGACGCAGGCCGACAATCTCGACTTCGTCTCCCACCTTGACAATCCCGCGCTCGACCCGACCGGTCACCACGGTGCCCCGACCGGAGATGGAGAAGACGTCTTCGATCGGCATCAGGAAGGGCTTGTCGATGGCGCGCTGCGGCATCGGAATGTAGCTGTCCAGCGCCTCGGCCAGCTTGAAGATGGAGCCCTCGCCCATCTCGCCCTTGTCGCCTTCCAGCGCCTTCAACGCGCTGCCGATCACGATCGGAATGTCGTCGCCCGGAAATTCGTACTTCGACAGCAGCTCGCGCACTTCGAGTTCAACCAGTTCCAGCAACTCCTTGTCGTCCACCATGTCCGCTTTGTTCATGTAGACGATGATGTAGGGCACGCCTACCTGGCGCGCCAGCAGGATGTGCTCGCGCGTCTGCGGCATCGGACCGTCCGCCGCCGATACCACCAGAATGGCGCCGTCCATCTGCGCCGCCCCAGTGATCATGTTCTTCACGTAGTCGGCGTGGCCCGGGCAATCAACGTGCGCGTAGTGTCGGTTGGCGGTCTCGTACTCGACGTGCGCAGTGTTGATGGTGATGCCCCGCGCCTTCTCTTCCGGCGCCGCATCAATCTGATCGTAGGCCTTCGCCTCTCCACCAAACTTCTTCGACAAAACCAGCGTGATCGCCGCCGTCAACGTCGTCTTGCCGTGATCCACGTGACCAATCGTCCCCACATTCACGTGCGGCTTCTTCCGCTCAAATTTTCCCTTCGCCATGTCGGTTCCTAATCCGAGAAATCAATTGGAATGACTGCTACTTCTGCCCTGCACAAATCCCTGGTGCCCATGGCGCGGATTGAACGCGCGACCTCTCCCTTACCAAGGGAGTGCTCTGCCACTGAGCTACATGGGCGTCAATCGGTCACTCAACAACTGCAAGACTGCGGCAATTCCGTCAGTGTCTCCGGCGGCGCTGGAGCGGGTGAAGGGAATCGAACCCTCGTCGTAAGCTTGGAAGGCTTCTGCTCTACCATTGAGCTACACCCGCATGCAACCGCCATTGCGGCCACCCCGTCAGCGGGACCGGCCTGCTCCGCACTTACCACCCGCCCAGAAGCCAAGCCCGCAGGGCGCCTGCAGCATTCTGGTGGAGGGGGAAGGATTCGAACCTTCGAAGGCAGAGCCGGCAGATTTACAGTCTGCTCCCTTTGACCGCTCGGGAACCCCTCCAGCGAAACCGCGGATTTTGGCCTTTTTCCCGAAATTAGTCAAACCCGTCCACGAAACCGAGATAAAGTCTCGACAAGCGGCGACGGGAGACACCCGCCGGTGACCCGATCGATGCCTGCCAGATCGCGCCAGGTGCGAACACCGGCAAACCCCGCCGCCGCCATCAGGTCACGGCAGGCCTCGCCCTGGTCATAGCCGTGCTCGCACAAGAGCCAGCCCGGCCGCGCAAGGAACTCCGGGGCGGCAGCGGCGATCTCTCCCAGGCTCTGCAGGCCGTCCGCGCTGCCGTCGGTCAATGCGCAACGAGGCTCGAAACGCAGATCCCCCTGGGCCAGATGCGGGTCGCCCGCGGCTACATACGGCGGATTGGCAACGATCAGGTCGAAGGACTCCCCCGCCACGGCGCCGAACCATTCGCTGCGCAGCAGGCGAATCCGGGCGTCCGGCATCCCGGCATTGATGCGGGCGACATCGAGCGCCGCGGGCGAGAATTCCAGCCCGGTCACTTGCGCATCGCTCCGCTCCAGCGCCAGACTGATCGCGAGCACCCCGCTGCCCGTGCCCAGATCTAGAATGCGCGGGCAGGACAGGTCGCGCACCCTTTCCAGCGCCAGTTCCACCAGCAACTCGGTCTCGGGCCGTGGTATCAGAACCGCCGGGGAAACCCGGAATTCGCGCCCATAGAACTCGCAGCGGCCGATCAGATAGGCCATCGGTTCGCCCCTGGCCCTGCGCTGCAGCAATGCGTCGAATTGAGCCTGCTGCGGCGGGGCAAGTTCCCGCTCCGGGTGCGCGGCGAGCGCGGCGTGGGAGCAGCCCAGGACATTTTGAAGCAGCGCTCGCGCCTCGCGCAGCGGGACGGACGCCCGTGCGCCCGCGAGTACCTGGGCAACCGTGATCGTCCCCTCAGCGGTGACGCTGGACATCAAGCTATTCGCCGGATGAATACGGCTGCCGCTCGGTGGCTCATGCCGCCGCCTCCGTTCTTCTGCGGCGAACCGATCGCTCTCGCTTTCGGCGCCTGGCGGCATTCGCCTTGCTCGCATCCCCGGCGCTGGAGCGCCGGGGCCCCTGCTCGGTGGCTCATGCCGCCGCCTCCGCCAGTGCTGCCAACTGCTCGGCCTGGTGTTCCGCGGCGAGCGCGGCGATCAGTTCGTCGAGGTCGCCGTCCATGATCTGCTCGATCTTGTACAGGGTGAGGTTGATGCGGTGGTCGGTCACCCGCCCCTGGGGGAAGTTGTAGGTGCGGATGCGTTCGGAGCGGTCGCCGCTGCCCACCAAGCTCTTGCGCGTCGAGGCGATGCGGGCCTGCTGCTCCCGCGTCTGGGCGTCCTTGATGCGGGCCGCAAGAACGGACAGGGCCTGTGCCTTGTTGCGATGCTGGGAACGGTCGTCCTGACACTCGACCACGATGCCCGTCGGCAGATGGGTGATGCGCACCGCCGAATCGGTCTTGTTGATGTGCTGTCCACCGGCACCCGAAGCGCGAAAGGTGTCGACGCGAATTTCTGCCGGATTGATGACAACGTCGGACACTTCATCCGCCTCCGGCAGCACAGCCACGGTACAGGCGGAAGTGTGGATTCGCCCCTGGGTCTCGGTCGCCGGCACCCGCTGCACGCGGTGACCGCCGGACTCGAACTTTAGTTTGGAATAGACGCCGGAGCCACTGATCTTCACGATCACTTCCTTGAAGCCACCCAGGTCGGACTCGCTCGCCGAGATGATGTCGACTTTCCATCCCTGGCGTTCGGCATAGCGCGCATACATGCGATAGAGGTCGCCGGCGAACAGGGCGGATTCGTCGCCGCCGGTGCCGGCACGGATCTCCAGGAACAGATTGCGCTCGTCGTTGGGGTCCCTGGGCAGCAGTTGCGTTTGCAGTTCGGCCTCGATCTCCTCCATGCGCTGGCGACAGATCTCGATCTCGCTTTGCGCCAGATCCTTCATCTCCGCATCGGCGAGCATCTGCTGCGCCGAGCCGATGTCCTCCTGCGCCTTGCGATGCGCGGCGTAGAGCGCGACCACGGGGGCGATCTCGGCGTGTTCGCGCGTCAGCTTGCGGTAATTGGCGAGATCGCGCGTCGCGTCCTCGGCGCCGAGCAGGCCGTCGAGTTCGGCCAGGCGCCGCTGCAATTGTTCGAGCTTGTCGCTGATGCTCTGCTTCATGGCAATAGGAATGCGTCGGCCTGCACCGGCTGCAGGGCCGCGCGAGCTGACTAATCTCCGGGGTGAAGATGGAAGATCTGGGAAAGCAACGCCGCCATGTCGGCGCGCTCTTGCGCTTCGCTCTGGTTCAAGGCGTGGGTGGGACCGTGCAGGAACTTGTTCATCAAACCATGGGACAAGGCATCGAGCACGCGCTGCGGATCCTCGCCCTTCGCCAGCAGCTTGACGGCGCGATCCAGTTCATGGCGGCGCATTCGTTCCGCATGATCGCGCAGGGCGCGGATGGTCGGCACGGCATCCCGTGCCTCTACCCAGTGGAGGAAGTTTTCCAGGCGAGTATCGATGATGGTCTCGGCCTCGACCACCGCCGCTTGGCGCGACTCCAGGCCCGATTCGACGATCTCGCCCAGATCGTCGAGGGTATACAGGAACACATCGTCGAGCTTGGCGACTTCCTCCTCGATGTCCCGCGGCACCGCCAGGTCCACCATCACCACCGGCCGATGGCGCCGCACCTTGAGCGCACGCTCCACCATGCCCAGCCCCAGGATGGGCAGCGGGCTCGCCGTACAGGAGACCACGACATCGTACTGGGCGAGCCTGTCGCCGATTTCGTCGAGACGGATGGCGTCGCCGCCGAGGCGTTCGGCCAGCGCCTGACCACGTTCCAGGGTGCGGTTGGCTACCGTGATGCGCTGCGGCTTGCCGGCGGCGAAGTGCGCGGCGCACAGCTCGATCATTTCGCCGGCGCCGATGAACAGAACCTTTTGTTCCGCGATGGTTTCGAAGATGCGCTCCGACAGATGGACGGCCGCCGCCGCCATCGACACGATATTGGCGCCGATGGCCGTGGTCGATCGCACCTCCTTCGCCACCGCGAAAGTGCGCTGGAACAGCTTGTGCAGCAGTGCGCCCAGTGTCCCGGCTTCCTCCGCCGTGCGCGCCGCCTGCTTCATCTGTCCGAGTATCTGCGGCTCGCCCAGCACCATCGAGTCGAGGCCGCTCGCGACACGGAACATGTGGCGTACGGCGTCCCGCTGCGGCAAGCGGTAAAGGTAGGGGTTCAGATCGTGGGGCGGCAGGCTATGGTATTCGGCGAACCAGTCCGCTGCCGCCTGGGGATCGTTGGTCGCGCAGTACAGCTCGGTACGATTGCAGGTTGACAGGATCGCCGCCTCGCGCACCGGCTTTTCCCGCACCAAGTCGCCCAGCGCATTCGGAAGATGCTCGGGCTCGAACGCCACCTGCTCGCGAACGGCGAGAGGCGCGGTATGGTGGTTGATGCCGAGGGCGAACAGTTGCATCGGATGGACCGGAGAAACTCCCTAACTAACAGCATATTATAGCTTGGCCGAAAGGTATAGCCAGAACCGGTCCCGGGATCGCCGATCAGACCACGCATCGGCCCCGCGCTGCGATCGCTGACCGCGGGTCTACGCAACCCATGCTGCGCATCTCCCGCTGCCTGAACGCCGAACCATAAGCCGCAAGATCCTGGGAAATTATATTAGTGAATGATTATATTCATAGATTCGAATTGCTATATCCTTTAATCCGAGTACATTAGCGCTCGCTTATATACATCGCTGTTCGATGTAGCTAGGTTGGGAGCTTGAGTTGCTCGTTCTGTCGTGCGGACCGGGGAAACGTCCGACGCCAGATGCAACGCAGTCTTGAACAGCATTCTTTTTTGAACTCACTTGGAGAAGGGTAATGAAAAATTCGGTTAAGGGTTTGGTCGTCGCGATGGCCGTGGCCGCGAGCAGCGTTGCGTTCGCACAACAACAAGCTCCTCAGGCTGCCCCCGCAGGTCCGGTGGCCGGTGCCCCCTACGGTGCGCCCGGATACGGCCCCGCCTACGGCCCGGCCTATGGTCCCGCCTACGGCCCGGCCTATGGTCCCGCCTACGGCCCGTACTATGGCCCGTACAACGACGGCTACGGCTACGGTCGCGGTTATGGCCGCGGCAGCGGTCGCGCCCGCGGCAACTTCAGCTTCGGCGGCGACATGAGCGGCTCGGGCAACGGCTACGGCAACAACGGCTGGAACAACGGCTGGTGGTAAACCGATAGGGAGGTTCGAAAATGCGTAATGTGACGAAAACTTTGGCTGTTCTGTCACTTGCCGCCGCGGTTGCAGTTCCTGCATCCGCCGCATCGCAAGCGGAAAGCAGCAACGGAAGCGGCACTGCGCCGGTAGTAAGCGGTGCCCCGGCGTATGGTGCTCCGGTGTTCGGCCCTGGCTACTACGGACCTCCCGCGTATTACGGTCCGCACTATGGCCACGGTTATGGCCGTGGCTATGGCAGCGGCAGCGGCCGCGTCACCATGAGCTTCGACTTCGACGGCTTCGCCAACGGCTGGGCGCCCTGGCGCGGCTGGTGGTGGTAAGCGGATGATGGTTGGCCGGTCGGGCAGGCTGAACGCCTGCCCGACGCCATTTGCTCGTCACCATCGAAGCAGAAGCGAACAAACCGACGTAATTCACCGATAGGGAAAAAACATGGAAGCGCAAATGACGAACGAGACGGCGGTGCAAACGCCCGCGACCGTCGAGAAGAAGCCTCTTCTGAAGAGGATCCCGAAATGGGCGATCTATTCGACCCTCGCCCTCATCGTGGCCGCAATCCTCGGCTACGGCTACACCCAGCAATGGTTCAAGTTCGCGAAGATCGGCACCGGCAGCAACGCCACCGAAACGCTGAGCTCCGCCGGCGCAAGCGCCGCAGCGGCGAATGCGGCAGAAGCCGTGGTCAAGGCGCGCCAGGCATTTGCCTCGGGCGACGTGCAGGGCGCCATCAATGGCTACCAGCAGGTTCTGGCCGCGAACCCGAACGACTTCGGCACGATGGGCGAACTCGCCAATGTGTATTACATGACCGGCTGGATCCCGCACGCCACCCAGATGTACTACGAGACCGCGAGCAAGGCGATCGAGCAGAATCGTCCGGACGTGGCTGAGGCGCTCCTGCCCGTGATCATCCGCGGCAACCCGATGCTGGCCAGCCAGTTGCAGGACCGGATGTTCGACATCGAAGTGCGGCAATCGGAGCAAAGCTTCGACGCTGAGCAGCGCAGCTGATCCCGCCGGACCGGCCGCTCGGCCGATCCATGGAAGCAGGATGCCCGGGGCGAACGGCAGTTCGCCCCGGGCATTTTCCTTTCCTCGGCCGGGAGAAACCGCCGCCGCTCCCGGTCTGCGCGAGCACTGCCTGTGTTCGGCTAATCCGTGAAGCAGGGATTGCGCGTCTCGTAGGTGATGGATGCCGGCTGCACCCGTCGAAAGTCGCCGCTCTGGAAGCGCCAATCGAAAAACGACTTCAGCCGGACGCGATCCGCTCCCAGATACCAGACGGTGAAGGCGAAGGAGCGAAACGCGCCGCCGCCCGGATTCGTCGACACGCCTCCCGTGAATGTCATGTCGGCCGGCAAGCCGTACGTCGCAAACACCTGCATCAGTGTGGAAGCGTAGTCGGCATCGGAGTGGATGTTGCGGCTGTACGAAACGAGTTTGTTGCCGCAGAAGCCGAACTTCCCCCAAACGAGGGGCGGATAGGTTCTGCCCAGCGTCCATTTGCCGTCCGGCCCGGGCCGCGCCTCCATCCCTGCCTGGGCAGCTCTCAGCGCAAACTGCGTAGTGGTCATCCCCGACCAGAATCCATCGGCATTGAAGGCGCGAACCGCTGCCGGCGACAAGCACGCCAGCAGCACGCCGATCAGCGTTACACAGGAATTTCGACTACCCATCTCTCGCCTCCCCTTGACGGTCCGGTGGGTTGCCCTTGCGTTTGGCGTGACTGCCGCGGCGGTCCGAAGGCGGGCGTCTGTTCGGTCGCGGCAACAGCCTACTAGCTTCGTGCCGTCACCGCCAGCGCAGGAGGAGACGGTCCGATATCCCGGCGTGCACCCGCGGCGTCATGACGCGATAATCCCGCCTGCCGGCAGGAACCCTGACCGGCGATCCGGTTCGCTTATGCCCCGGCAACAGCCGCAAGCAGGAATTGCGATGGCTGGAGCCGAGACCAGGAACTCGGGCGCAGCCTGGCGGGAGCCGCCGGGAAAACGGGATAATCGACAGCGCAGTATTCCAGGGAGGGGCTTTGGGCACGGACGGCGGGAAATCCCCAGAGGGCGAGATCGGTGCAGGCGCGGCGCGCTGGCTGCTCGCCACGCGTTCCCTCGGCGCGGACGAGGTCGAACTCGTCTTTTCCGGCTCCTGGCGTCTGGGCGAAGGACTGCCGGCCCCTGACAGCATCGCCAAGGAATTCAAAGGCGAGAGTCGGCGGGTCCGTCTCTCAGTCCACGACCTCGGCGACTGGGACTCGGCGCTGCCGACCTTCGCCGCCGGCGTGATCAAGCTTGGCGCTGCGCGCGGCATCGAGGTGGACGCCAGCGGGCTGCCGCAGGACGTGCAGCGCCTCATCACCATGGCATTCGCCGTTCCCGAGCAGACGGGCACCGGCCGCAACGGGTCCCGCGGCGGATTGTTCGAGCGGGTGGGTACGGCTGCGCTGGCATTGGCGCGGGACGTGCCCGAGATGCTGCGCTTCCTGGGCGAGGTCACGCTCGCCGCGGGACGGCTGGCAACCGCCCGCGCCCATTTCCGCCGCGGCGATGTGTGGCTGGAGATCGAGGAAGCCGGCCCGAAGGCGCTGCCCATCGTGTCGGTGATCAGCTTTCTGGTGGGCGTGATCCTAGCCTACCTGGGGGCGGACCAATTGCGGCTGGTGGGCGCCCAGATCTTTATTGCGGACCTGGTGGCGATCGGCATGGTGCGCGAGATCGGCGCATTGATGACCGGCATCATCGTCGCCGGACGCACCGGGGCGGCATTTGCGGCGCGGCTCGGGACCATGCAGGTGAACGAGGAGATCGACGCCTTCCGTACCCTGGGGGTGTCGCCCATCGACTTCCTGGTGCTGCCGCGCATCCTGGCGCTGATGCTGATGGTGCCGCTGCTGACGCTCTACGCGGGGTTCGTCGGCATGCTGGCCGGTCTGGTCGTCGCCTACTTCGTGTTCGACATCGGCGTCTTCGAGTACTACACCGAGACGCTGCGCGCGCTCCAGGTCAAGCACTTTCTGGTGGGCCTGTCCAAGGGCGTCGCGTATGGCGCGGTGGTCGCTTTCGCCGGCTGTCTGCGCGGCATCCAGTGCGGGCGCAGTGCCGAGGCGGTGGGACAGGCGGCCACCTCGGCGGTGGTGACGGGCATACTGCTCATCACCATCGTCGCCTCGATCATGACCGTCGTCTACTACCAACTGGGGATATGACGTGAACGCGGCGCCCCCGATCGAGGTGCGGGACCTGACGCTGGCCTACGGCGACTTCGTCGTCCAGCGCGACCTGAATTTCGTGGTCAACAAGAGTGATGTTTTCGTGGTGATGGGCGGCAACGGCTGCGGCAAAACTACGCTGATGCGCCACATGATCGGCCTGCAGCGCCCGGTCCAGGGAGCCGTGTTCTATACCGGCGAAAACTTCTGGAGCGCCGAAGACGAGGACCAGCAGCGCCTCAAGCGCAGGCTGGGCGTCATGTACCAGGGCGGCGCGCTGTGGAGTTCGCTGACGCTGGGAGAAAACGTGGCGCTGCCGCTGGGCGAGTACACGAGCCTCGCGCCGGAGCGCATCGCCGAGATCGTCTCGTTCAAGCTCGCGCTGGTGGGCCTGGCCGGGTTCGAGGACTTCTATCCTTCCGAACTCTCGGGCGGCATGCGCAAGCGGGCGGGGCTGGCGCGGGCGATGGCCCTGGACCCGGAGATCCTGATCGTGGACGAGCCATCCTCCGGCCTCGACCCGCTCACCGCGCGGCGCCTCGACGACCTGATCCTGGCACTGCGCGACGCCCTTGGCACCACCATCGTGGTGGTGACCCACGACATCGCCAGCATCCTGGCGATCGGCACCAACTCCATCTATCTCGACCCGGAATCGCATACCATGATCGCCACCGGCAACCCGGCGCAGGCGCTGCGCAGCGGCGATCCGCGGGTGCGATTCTTCCTCAGCCGCGGTACCCGAACATGAGCAAGCGTGCCGACCCTGTCCTGATTGGCGCCTTCGTGCTGGGCGCGCTCGCCCTTGCCATCGCCACCATCCTCCTGCTCGCCGGCGGCGAGGTATTCCAGGAACGACGGCAGCAGATCGCCTACTTCGAAGGAGCGGCGCAGGGCCTGCAAGTCGGCGCGCCGGTCATGTTCCTCGGCGTCAAGATCGGCACGGTGAAGAAGATCCAGCTCGGCCTGGACGAACCGAGCGGGCGCTTCGTCGTGCCGGTCACGATCGAGATCCAGCCCAATGTCGTGCACACCGCCAACCACGAACAGATCGACCTGCGCGATCGCGATACCCTGCGCCGGCTGGTCGAGCGCGGCCTGCGTGCGCGCCTGCGGATGCAGAGCCTGCTCACCGGCCAGCTCTATGTGGACCTCGATTTCCACCCCGACAAGCCGGCCCGGTTCCGCTCGTCCGATCCGGCCGCGCAAGAGATTCCCACCATTCCCACCACCGTCCAGGAACTTGCCGGCAAACTCGAGAACTTCCCGGCCGATGCCTTCCTGGCCGACGTCGCAGCGATCGGGCAGTCGCTGCGCGGCCTGACGACGGACCCGGTTACCCGGGAGCTGCCGCGCCGGCTGCAGGCGGCGGTGGGACGCATCGAGTCGCTGGCGACGACGCTCGAAGGCCAGGTGACGCCCACCATGGCGGACGCGCGCCGGGATCTGGCCCAACTGCGAACCACGCTCACGGCGGCAAGCTCCGCGCTGGCGCGGGTCGAAGCGGCCGCCAACCGGGTCGGAACGGCTGCGGACAAGGTCGGAACGCTGATGGCGCCGGACGCCGCGCTGGCGCAACGCATGAATCGGGCGACGGACGAATTGACCGGAACCGCTCAATCCCTGCACAGCCTGACCGCGGAGGATGGACCCACGGTGCAGAACCTGAATGCGGCACTGAAGGAACTGGCGCGCGCGGCGCGCGCGTTGCGCGTGTTGGCGGAAACCCTCGATCACCGGCCCGAGGCGCTGCTGCGCGGCAAGAAGGATACGGAAGGTGCGCAATGAAACCGCGCGCCCTGCGACTGCCACGGCAGGTTGCCATTGCTGCGCTCGCTGCCGTCCTGGTGCTGGCGGGAGGGTGCACCAGTTCCCCGGCGACCAGTCTCCACCTCCTCACCGCCGTGCCGGAACCCGCGCCGACTATACGCTTCCACGCTACCGTCGGCGTCGGGCCGGTGCTGCTGCCGGACTACCTGGACCGGCTGCAGATCGTGACTCGTACCCCTTCCGGCGAACTCGCCGTATCGGACACCCAGCGTTGGGCGGAACCGCTCCAGGAAGGGCTGATCCGGGTCCTGGACGAGAACCTGTCGGCGTTGCTGGGAACGGAGCGCATCGTGCGCTTCCCCTGGCCGCGATCCCTTACCCCGGAATATCAGGTGGCGCTGGAAGTGCTTCGGTTCGAGTCCGGGCCGGACGCGATGCTGCGCCTCGACGCGCGGTGGTGGCTGCGCGGGGGCGACGGCGACGTGATCCTGCAGCCGCGCACGAGCCGCATTGAAGTCGCGACCGGTGCCGGCGCCGATGGGCGGGTGCACGCCCACGACGAAGCCGTGGCACGCCTGAGCCGCGAAATCGCCGCCGGACTTCAACAAGGGGCGACGCGGCGCTGATCTGCCGGCAACGACGAGAGCATCTCTGGGAAGGGCGCCACGGCATCATCCGGCGGGCCGACGAAGCACGCCTTGTTGGTGCCCGGCAACTCGTACCTGACGAGGCGATTCGGGTCCCGCATTCGCAGACCCGGGCGTGCTTCGGGCCGCACTACATGCCCGGAATGCCGCGCAGTTCCGCCAAGCGCTTCGCCAAGATCGCCGACCATTTGTCGAAGGCGTTCTGCGCGTAGGCCCAGCTCTGAAACGAATTCAGGTAGCCGCTGGCCCAGGTCTGGGCGGCGCCCGCCGCGCTGGCGTCGACGTCGGCGGCGTACTTGCGCCCGATCTGCGTGTCGCGGCACTCGCCGAGGATCGCCTCGGTGGCCCCGTCGCGGAACTGCATCTCCATGCCGGTCTCGCCAAGGTACGGGGTGGAACCGGCGGGCCGGCCGCTTGCCACGCCCGAGCCAGCCTCGGCGACGAAACCGTAGGGCACGAGTGTGCCGCCGACGCTGCGCGTGACGCTGGTCGGCACCAGGTCGGTGAGCGCGATGCGAATGACGATGGCGCCGGCGCCCGGCCGGTTGACGACCTTCAGTTGCGGCGACAGCGCCTTCACCAGCGAACCATGGAAATAGTCGGTCAGCGCCTTCAGGTCGGAGGGGTCGACCGTCTGCTCGCCGTCCTTGGATGGCCTGAGCGAAACGACGATGCGCGAAATCAGCACCTTGTCGTACTTCTTCAGATCGGCATCGGTCGCGCGCCAACACTCGGCACCGTCGCCCACCGGCGCGCGCTTGAGCCGGTCGTAGTGCGACAGGAACCCGCTGCGGGTCAGCCGCGCCGTATCGCTGGCGGTGACACCGCCGCTCGAGGCGGCGGAACCGCCGCCACCGGTCGAGGCGCAGCCCGCAAGCAGCGCAACCGCGACGAGGACGGATCCGAGAGACTTGAACACTGCATCACTACGCACTTTCGTTCCTGCCGAAATCAATCGGATCTCCCTGTGTGAGCCAGCTTGTCGATCGCTACATGTCACCACTGAAAGGTCAGACCGAGGAACGGACCGCTGAGACTGATGTCCTGGACCCCCACGTCCGAATCGAACTCGTAGTCGAGGTAGCGCCAGGCCAGGGTCGTCGTGCCCCAGTCGAACGAGTAGCCGACGCCGGCCATGGCCTGCCAGGTGAGCTTCGAATCTCCCGTTCCCACGTCCACGTAGTAGGGCAGCACCCAGCGGCGGTCGGCGCTCAGCGTTGCGACTCCCTTGAGGCCGACGATGGCGTCCCAGTTCGTTTCGTCGACTTGCGTACTGCCGCTGCGTCCCGGCAGTCCGAGCGCGCCGATATTGCCGTTGAAGGACCAGTCGAGCGTCTGTTCCATGGACAGCATCCGCCCGCCGAACAGCAGTTGGGTCGTGTTCTGCGGCGTGTCGCTGATGGCGTAGGTCCCGGCGAAGGTCCAGACCCAGGACTTGATGTCGAGGTTGGCGTCCCCGTCGACCCCGGCCGGCAAGCCGGCCCGACCGACGGTGAAATCGCGCGAGGCGGACTTGGAGCCGTCCAGATCGACGTACACCAGATCGTTGAACAGGCCCCACCGCCCCTTGCGCACGTCGAGCGCGCCCATGAAGGCGAAGTCGAGATCACCGATGATCGTGCTCGCATCGACGCCGATCGAGGGGCCGCCTCCCCCGGTGGGAAACTTCGTCGAGCCATCGATGCTCGGGAACCAGCCGTAGATCGAGGCACGCCACTGCCACGCGTCCGCCGTCCCCTGCGCATGCGACGCCGCTGGCAGCAGCGCGGCGGCTGCCACGAACAACGGTGCCAGGCACCGCGCGATGCCAAATTCATTCTTCATGGATTTCCCGCCTTGTTGTTGTCGTCGTCGCTGCAGAACAATCCCGGCAGCCCTCGATCCGGGCCAGGGCACTTGCGCACCTGCCCACCGTGGTTGGCGCCACTCGGAATGCCGCCGCACTCTGCTCAGTCGGATGTCGCCTTACGGTGAGCGACCTCCACGCGGGCCTTGTTGACTTCCGCTTTATCGGCCGGCTTCGGGTTCTTCACCTCCACCGTGACCTTCGGGATTCGCCCGGTGAATCGCGACTTCGCTTCCGAGCCGATCGCCTCGACCACCGGCGTGCCGAGGTCGATGCCCACGTCGGCGGTCTCGTCCGCGGAAAACATCCCGGCTTGGGTGTGCTCGATCCGCCCTTCCGCGACCTTCTCGTTGTTCACGAACAGGGTCGCCTTGCCGCCCTTGCCGGGGCCGCCGCCGTCGTAGTCGAACTGGAGCTTCAGCGTCGACTTGCCCGGCGCGAGTTTCTTCGTCGCGGCGATCGAGGTGCGCTGCAGGCCGAGGAAGTTGTAGTCGTAGGCGGGAATGCCGTCCTTGACGTACAAGGACCAGCCGCCGAAGCGCCCGCCCTGCGCGAGCAGGGTGCCGTTGGCGCCGCTCGCCGGCACCTCGATCTCGGCCGTGACGGTCTTGGACCTGTTCTTCACGTTGATGAAGACGCTCTCCATCATGCCGGTCATGCCTTCGGCAAGGGTCAGCGAGGTGCGGCCGGCCATCAGGTCGGGCCGGCCTACAGCAACCGGATCGAGGCGCTCGAACACGCGGTCGTCGATCGGGAGCACGTGGTACTTCTCGGCTTCCTTCATGAAGACGGCCTGCAGCTCGGTGAGCTTCTTCGGGTTCTTCGCTGCCAGATCATTGGCCAGGCTGAAGTCCGAGCGCACGTCATACAGCTCCCAGACGTCGTCCTTCAGCGGATGGCGCCCCTTGGCTTCCCAGGGCGCCCGGTGGATGGTGCGCGCGTACCAGCCGTCGTGGTAGATGGCGCGGTTGCCGGCGATCTCGAAGTACTGCGTGGTGTGGCGCTCCTTGGCCTTGGCATCGTCGAAGGAATACGTCAGGCTCTTGCCTTCCATCGGAATCTGCGGCGTGCCATTGACCACCTTGGGCTCCGGCAGGCCGATCGCCTGCAGGATGGTCGGCGCGACGTCGATGACGTGGCCGAACTGGCCGCGGATCTCGTTCTTCGCCTTGATCCCCTTGGGCCAGCTCACCACCATGCCGTTGCGCGTGCCGCCGAAGTCCGAGGGCACCTGCTTCATCCAGCCGAAGGGAGCGTCCAGCGCCACCGCCCAGCCGGCCGCCATGTGCGGGTAGGTCTCGGCGGAGCCCCACTTGTCGGCCACCTTCAGCATCTCGTCGACCTTCTCGTTCACGCCGTTGAAGTACGTGTATTCGTTGAACATTCCGTTCTGCCCGCCCTCGCCGCTGGTGCCGTTGTCGCCGGCGATGTAGAAGACGAGCGTGTTGTCCGCCTGGCCAACGTCCGCGAAGGCCTTGAGCATGCGGCCGATCTCGTAGTCGGTGAAGTCGGCGAAGGCAGCAAAGACCTCGGCCTGGCGAGTGAACAGGCGCTTCTCGTCGGCCGAGAGCTTGTCCCAGTCCTTGATCGCCGGCGGCTTCGGCGCCAGCTTGGTATCCGGGGGCACGATGCCCGTCTTGATCTGCCGCGCGAGGGTTTCCTCGCGCAGCTTGTCCCAGCCCTGGTCGAACTTGCCCTTCCACTTGGCGATCCATTCCTTGGGCACGTGGTGCGGCGCATGGGTGGCGCCGGGCGCGAAGTAG
The DNA here is from genome assembly GCA_963823455.1 of uncultured beta proteobacterium. Classification (GTDB taxonomy): domain Bacteria; phylum Pseudomonadota; class Gammaproteobacteria; order Burkholderiales; family Rhodocyclaceae; genus CAVPDA01. The sequence goes on along the minus strand of CAWGLO010000002.1, from coordinate 321,870 downwards.
ATGAAGGCCGGCTTCTCGGGCGTCAGAGCCTTCTGGTACTTGATCCAGGCCACCGCCTGGTCGGTCATGTCCGTCATGAAGTGGTAATTCGGGTCGTTCGGCAGTTCGACCTGATGGGTGCCGTCGTACATGAAGGGCGCCCACTGGTTGGTCTCGCCGCCGATGAAACCGTAGAACTTGTCGAAACCCTGGCGGGTCGGCCAGCGGTCGAAGGGGCCGGAGACACTGGCCTCCCAAGCCGCGGTCTCGTGCCACTTGCCGAAAGCCGCCGTGTTGTAGCCGTTGAGGCGCAGCATTTCCGCCACCGGCGCCGTCGCATTGGGAATCTGGCCGGTGGCGCCCGGGATGGAGGTCGCCATTTCGGTGATGAAGCCCATGTTGACGGTGTGATGGTTGCGCCCGGACTTGAGCGCCGCGCGCGTCGGCGAGCACAGCGCCGTGGTATGGAAGTTGTTGTAGCGCAGGCCGTTCTGGGCCAGCCCATCGAGCGTCGGCATGGCGACCGGACCACCGAACGATCCCGGCACGCCGAAGCCCATGTCGTCGATCAGCACGATGACGACGTTGGGGGCGCCGGCCGGCGCCTTGACCTCGAATCGGGGCGGCGCCTTCACATTGCGGGCATCGAGCTCCTTGTACAGCGGCCGCTTCGGTTCTGGGACCGGCAGCACGGTGCGATCCAGTTCGCCCTTGGCCTGGGCCAGGGCCGCGGGGGACAATGCAACCACTGCCAGTACCCCTGCCGCCAGTGCGCTGCCCAACGTCTTCGCGAAAGCAAGTCTCATGTGTTCCTTTCCTGTCGAACGACGGTATGAGCCGGCGATGGCGGCGGCACCGCCATCGCCGGCCGAATCAATAACGCACGCTGCGCCGGGCCACGCCGCCGACATTTCCGGCGACACCCGGCTGATTGATCCCGGGGTCCACCACGCCGACCCCGGGCGCCCCGACGCCGACCCCGGCCACTCCGACGTTGCCCGCCGCGCCGGGCTGATTGATGCCGGGATCCCGGACGCCGACTCCGGGCGCCCCGACGCCGGCAGTTCCTCCCCGTACGCCGGGCTGGTTGATGCCTGGGTCGCGCGCATGCAGCGCACCCGACAGGGCGGCAACCGCCGCGCCAATAACCAAACTGCACGCCCACTTGTTCCGTCTCGTGTTCATCGGACTACCTCCATTGACTCATCGCCCAGTGCAATCCCGGTTCAGGGCTGCTGAACCAGGTACACCAGGTTGTTGCCTTGAATCGCCGCACGGCAAGAGACGCCGCCGCATACTCGACGCCGCCCTTCGCCATCATTGCGCCTTGGGTGCGCCGCCTTCGAGGGGCTGGAACTCGACCTTCTTCACGTCCTTCGGCGGCTTGAAGCTGAACAGGCTGTCGGAGAACTTCGGCGCGAGGTTCCACCTGGTCATGACCACCGCGAACTGGGGCGCGCCGGCCACGTCTTTCGTGGTGATGACGATCTTGCGCGGCAGCGGCTTGTCGCCTTCCTGGACCCAGATCTGCCAGTCGATGTGGGGCGCACGGAAGGCGAGGTGGTCGCAGCGCACGCCCTCGACCACGCCCTTGCCGACGACCAGACCGTCGGTTACGTCCTGCATCAGGATCTCGTATGCATTCTTGTAGATGAAGTCACCCGCCGGGGCGACGATGTCCAGCTTGGTCCGGGCGAAGTCGAGCATCTCTTCCAGCGTGCCCGGGGCCGCGACCGTGGCGAAGTACTTTTCGCTCGGGTTGTGCAGCGTGAGCGACTTGCCGTCGTAGTAGAAGTCCTGGTCCACCAGGTCGCCCGTGCGCTGGGCCCGCAGCTTGTTGGGCCGCTGCACGGCGACGTTCACCCCGTGGTCGAACTGGATCTTCTGCCCGGACTTGAGCACGACTTCCAGCGTATTGCGCGTCTCGATGCTGAACCGCTTCAGGCCGGCAACGTAATCGGTCGAGGCACGCAGCAGTTTCTGGGCCTTGGGGTCGATTCCTGCAGGCTGCCCGAAGGCCAGTTGGGGCAGCACCGCAGCCATAAGAAATCCGAGCGCCGCGAGACGCTGGGCTGCGTGCCGGCATTGATCCATCCTGAACATGATTTCCCCTTTCGTCTTTTCTGCTTCGATCGTTCCCGCCGGAAGGCGGGGGCTCCAAAGCGGTGGGCCCGCCCAATCTCGGCCACCTGCAAAGCGACTGACGGTAGCCGAAACCGTGCCGACAGTCGAGCAGCCCGTTGTTGCAGCATCGGCCGGTCGCTTCGCACACCCCCACGCAATCGGGCAACCCCGTGCCCGCTCACCGGAGGGCACCGACTCACCGTCCACCCGTGGGAACGGTAATCGCCTCGCTCCTCCGTTCGACCGGGCGTGCCACCATCCCTGGTCGCAGCCGGACGCCGGTGCGTGCCTCCGTGCGGTCCACGGGTATCTCGTCGCCGGTACTACCGGCTTCCGGTCCTCTTGACTCCCTTCTGAAGGGATTGCCCGGCGGGATGCTGCGAGCGCGTAATCTTGCACTGATCAGACGATTGCAGCTAGACAATTTGCGACACGATCCGGATACCTCGCGACAGTCTGCCAAGTCATGATCAGCATCGGATGGGGGTAGGCGATGGCGAAACAGGCGGTAGGCGAAGGCTCGGTGAGAGTTGGACCCCTGGTCGGAATGCCCGCGCTGCTGCGGGAGTTCGGCGCCGACCCGGCAGCGGTCTTTGCATCCTGCGGGGTTGACTACCGCATCCTGGACGACCCGGACAATCCGATCCCGTATGCCGCAGGGGGCCGCCTGCTCAGTCGCAGCGTCGCAGTCACCGCCTGCCCGCATTTCGGACTGCTGCTGGGACAGAAGGGGGGCGCTGCCACGCTGGGCGTTCTCGGTCACCTCGCGCTGCACTCGCCGGATGTGGGTACCGCCCTGAGGAGCCTGATCCTGCGTCTGCACCAGCACGACCGCGGCGCGGTGCCGACGCTGTCGGTGGACGGCTCCCATGCGGTCCTGGCCTATTGGATCTACCAGCCCGGCGTCGAAGGCACGGACCAGATCTGCGACCTGGCATCAGCTGTCAATTTCAAGCTGATGCGGGACCTGTGCGGCCCCGTCTGGTCACCCGACGAAGTCCTGTTCGCGCATCGCCAGCCCGACGATCTCACACCGTTTCGCCGCTTTTTCCGTGCGCCCCCGCACTTCGACGCCGACCAGACCGCGCTCGCGTTTGCCTCCACCTGGCTGTCTCAGCCGGTGGCCGGGGCCGACGCCCACCTGCGCACGATTCTCGAGGCACACCTCGCGTCCATCGAAAACCTGGACGGCGTACCCATCGTCGAGAGACTGCGCCGCGTCCTGCGCCCCCGGATCATGACCGGGCGCGGCGACGACGTCACGCGGCAGGCATGCCATCGACCACGGCCTCGAGGTCGTGCGTCGCATACTCAACCTTGCGGCACACGAGTGGATCGATGAGAACGGCATGAATTGGCTCGCTGCGGCGCCAAGAATCAAGCTGCTACCCGAGACAAACAAGCGGCAACCCTATCCGCTGAACTGGGACGAGCAGGCGCGGTTGTTCAAGGAGCTGCCAGCGCATCTCGCGGTGATGGCGCTGTTCGCCGTCTACACTGGGTGCCGCGACCAAGAGGTGTGCGGCCTCCGCCGGGATTGGGGCGTGAAGGTGCGGGAGCCGGATACGTTCGTGCTCATCGTTCCGGGACGCTTCGTGAAGAACGGTGATGACCGGCTGATCGTGCTCAATCGAATCGCCGAGTCGGTCGTCGAGGCACAGCGAGGCCAGCACGCAACGCACGTCTTCATATATCGATCCAGGCCGACCACCCGTATGCTGAACAAGGCCTGGATTCTTGCACGAGCGGCTGCGGGGCTATCGCAGGTCCGGGCCCATGACTTGAAGCACACCTTCGGTCGGCGCCTGCGTGCGGCCGGCGTAAGCTTTGAGGACCGGCAGGAACTGCTGGGTTACCGTTCATCGCGGATCACGACGCACCAGTGCGCTGCCAGGCTTTCCAAGCTCATTGAGGCGGCGAATCGTGTGTGCGATTCCAGTCGCCGGCGGCCCGACTTGGTGGTCTTACGGCGGCGAACCGCGCGGTAGCTCCCGAAAAATTCCCACAGGCGTTTCTTGAGTGCGTGGGGAGCTGAGCTAAGTAATTGAAATCTTGGTGGCCAAGGGCGGAATCGAACCACCGACACAAGGATTTTCAGTCCCTTTCAGAATCCTAGGCCAGTTATGAATCAGTTACTTACGACGCCTGCCAAATCCAACCTCAATCTCATCGAGAGCACACACGATGTCAAGCGGCCTGAACTTGGCACAAATTAGGCACACTGCACTACCAGCCAGACTTTGGAGGCAGTCCCGAGTCGGCTTCAGTAGGCGTTGCGATCCCCCAGGATGACCACGATCACTGTCTTGAGAATGATTTGCAGGTCGAGTCTCAGCGACCAGTTGCGCAGGTAGGCGAGATCGTAATCGATGCGCCCCTTCATCTTTTCCAGCGTGTCGGTTTCGCCGCGGTAACCGCTGATCTGGGCCAGTCCGGTGATGCCGGGCCTGACTTTGTGGCGCACCATGTAACCCTTGATCAGTTTGCGATAGGTCTCATTGTGCGCCACGGCGTGGGGACGCGGGCCTACGATACTCATGCGCCCCTGCAGCACGTTGAAGAACTGGGGCAGTTCGTCGAGGGATGACTTGCGCAGGAAAGCGCCGAAGGGCGTGATGCGCCGATCGTTCCGGGTTGCCTGGGGGATGTCGGGGCCGTTTTCGCAAACGGTCATGGTGCGAAACTTGTAGACGGTGATTTCCTTGCCATCCAGCCCGTAACGCCTCTGGCGAAAGATGACCGGCCCCGGCGACGACAATTTCACGCCGATGGCGAAGGCGACCATGAACGGCGAGATCAGCAGCAGGATCAACACGGACAGCAAGATATCGCTGGAGCGCTTGACCAGACCATTCACGCCCGTGAATGGGGTGTCGCATACCGCGACCACCGGCATCCCGCTCAAGTCGTCCATGCGTGCCTGGATCAGGTCCGTGACGAAGATGTCCGGCACGAAGTAGATCGAGGCAGTCGTGTCGCGCAGATCGTCCAGCAGATGCAGGATGCGCGGCTGGGACACCATGGGCAGAGCGAGATAAATCTGGTCCACCTGCTGATGGCGCACGAAATTTGCCATCGTCTTCATCGACCCCAGCAGCGAAAACGGGCCGAGGTCGCCCAGCCGCTGGCGGCTGCGGTCATCGAAGAAGCCCATCAAGTGGATGCCGAGAAAGGGGTTCTGCATTGATCTTGCGTGCGAGCTCGATGCCGTTGTCGTTGGCACCGACGACCACTGCGTTGCGATAGTTCGAGCTCAGGGTCAAGATCTTAAGAATCACCGCTCGGGCGATCTGGTGCGCCGCAAGCAGCGCCACCGGAGTGGCCAGCAACCAGGCGAGGGTCACGTCTCGAGGAAAAACGGCGAGGTAGCCGCTGGCGTAGCCGAAGAAAAGCAATACCGCGGCCAACATGAGCCAGCCCAGAAGAATGTCCCGGTACAGTACGGCCGGCTTGGCGCTCAGCATCGACTTGCCCGGAAACGTCAGCGAAAACACGATCAGCGCCAGGACGACGTAAGGTGCTTCGAACGGTTCGCCGTAGTAGTAGGCGATGCCGAAAAGTGTGAGGATGATGACGACAGGGTCAAGGAAGATGCCGATCAGCGACGTCAGGCTGAGCCGGCTCTTGAGCACGCTGTTCTTGTGGTCGATGGCAGCAAACATAGGATGGGCACTAGGCAAGGGAATGCAGCATAGCCAAGCGATGCGCGCAACTATGTGAACAATGTCGCGTCCCTGATCCGGCAACGAGGGCGTGTCGGGACACTTCCAAAGCCATGCAAGCCAAGCGTGAAATCCAACTGGGGACGCGCAAATTATACCTTGCAGAGCAATCGATGATGAGTCGCTCCCCTTGATCTTTTCCTGCTCTGCTATTCTGTCCAAGGAAGGTCCGCTCGGAAATCCACCGCCCACGGGTCGTGCGGGCGCGAGTCGGTCCAGGAACTCCGGGAGTGTCCCTTGACGATCTCGGATGCGCATCCCGATCTGGTCAGCGCGCAATTCGTCATCGAGCCGCCCATCCCAACGAATGACAAGACATGCCGCTTGAGTTCACCCGCGCACCGTGGTTCGGCCGCGCATTCCCCTTTGCACTCTACATTGCCGTTCTGGCCGTGGAGAGCGGGCTGTCGCATCTGCTGCCGGGAGCCGATCTGCGCCTGCTGTACGGCGCCAAGATCGCTTGCGTCGCGCTCGCATTAACGCACTACTGGAAGGAGTATGCGGAACTGCGGGCGACCCCCCGCCTGGACCGTCGGCAAGTCGTGGCTTCGATTGTCGCCGGCTTCGCGGTGTTCCTCGTCTGGATCAACTTCGATCAACCCTGGGCGGTACTTGGCACCGCGGTGGGCTTCAGTCCGCTGGACGCCGACGGCAGCATTGACTGGCCGCTTGCGATGCTGCGGATCGCCGGTGCGGCGGTCGTCGTTCCGGTGATGGAGGAGTTGTTCTGGCGCTCTCTGGTGATGCGCTGGATCGACCGACACGACTTCCTGACCCTGGCGCCGGCGCGGATCAGCCTCAGGGCACTGTTGATTTCTTCCACGTTGTTCGGTTTGGAGCACCGGGAGTTCGGCGCCGGGATTGTGGCCGGCTTGGCTTACGGCTACCTCTACAAGCGTTTCAGCAATCTGTGGGCGCCGGTCCTCGCTCACGCGGTCACGAACGGCATTCTTGGCCTCTGGGTGTTGCATACACGCAACTGGCAGTTCTGGTAAATCGGCACAGTGCCCTGCCGGGCGCCAGGCTTTGCTAGAATCCGCGCATCATGCGGATCCGACGCCCCAGGTTTTCCCTTCTCGTCGCTCTTCTGGCGGCCACAGGAATGCCACTTTCGGCACCCGCCGATGAAGGCGATGTTCTCAACTTCATCGTCGGCTACAGCATCACCTACGACGACAACCTGTTTCGCCTGCCGTCAGACCCCGCTCCTGGGCAAATCGTCGGCGTGACGAGCCGCAGCGACACCATCCAAACCGGTATCCTCGGGTTCACTCTGGACAAGCCCGTCGCCCGGCAGCGTTTCCTGGTTGACGCCAGCTTCAATTCCTCCCGGTTCTCGGAGAACTCGCGTCTCAACTACGACGGGCACAATCTGAGGGGACGGTGGCTGTGGGAATTAGGCAATCGCTGGAAAGGCGAGGTCGGTGCCGAGGCCACACGCACTCTGCAGAGTTTCGGCGACATCCGGGTGGCGGCCAAGGACCTCATCGATTATCGGCGGTTTTACGGCTCTGCCAACTACTGGTACCACCCCGAGTGGTCGGCCTTCGTAGGCGCTAGCTCCGCCGACAGCACCAACAGTTCGGAACTGCTGCGTGCCAACGATTACCGGGCAGACTACCTCGAATTGGGCCTTCGGTTCGTGCCGCCGACCGGCAATCAGATCGCACTCAAGGTGCGCCACACCGATGGCAGCTACCCGAACAGGGACATCGTCGTTGTCGGCAACCTGGTCTTGAGCACAGTGGACAAGAGTTACGTCCAGGACGATCTGGAACTGAGCACTGACTGGCGGCCCACCGGGGAAAGCCATATTGTGGCCCGTGTTGCCCTGACCTCACGCCGAAACGAAAACGTGCCAGAGCGCGATTTCAGCGGGCCGACCGGCCGCCTCTTGTACGACTGGGCGGTGACCGGCAAGACCGCCCTCAATCTGACGCTGTTCCGCGAAATCGGTGCAACGGATGAGCTCACCGCGGCCTACGTGGTGTCGAACGGCATCAGCGTGACACCCACTTGGACACCTACGGCGAAGGTGTCCGTGCAGGGCACACTCAGCTACATCCTGCGTGATTACCAGGATGATCCCGGGTTCGTCATCGCTGCCGGGCCGCAACGAGAAGATCGCGTGCGCACCGCCAGCCTGACCACGACCTATCTGCCGCTGCGCAGTCTGCAACTCTCGCTCACGCTGCAGAGACAACGCCGCAGCTCGAATATTCCGAGCAACGAGTACGACGACAACCTGGCCATTGGCTCGGCTCAATTTACATTCTGACCCATGGCCAAAGGCGGACTCAGCCGGATTTGATCGGCTAGAGTCATCTTTGCTGCGCCATGCCCTGGAGCCCGCATCGATTCCCGCGACCCTTCTCAGGGCATTTTTTCACGTCCGCGGCGGTCGATCGACGATATCCTGCACACTCACTTTCTTGGGCGAGCCTACCCGGCGCGGCAATCGAGATCCAGATCGGCTTCAGCACCACGGACCAATCGGCACATCTCTTGGTACAATATGCGACTTTTGGGCCCGTTCGGCTGACTCGTTCGCTGGTCAATCGAATCCCGACAGGACCGCTTATGAACCGATTCCGCACCGCCCTCATCGCTGTCCTTGTCGTCTTCGCAGCCGTGGCTTGCGGCAAGACCGAGGACAAGAAGGTCGCCACGCAGATTGCCGCACAAGGTGAACAAGCAAGAGATTTCCGTCCATCAAATCAATAACATGTTGGGTCGCGCGGGCAGCGTGGCGCCGGAGCAAGCAACGCAGGCCAGCCAGCAGATTCTGGACCGGCTGATCGACCAGGAGGTGTTGGTGCAGCAGGCGCAGGAAAAGAAACTCGACCGCGACCCGCGCGTGATGCAGGCGATCGAGGCCTCCAGGCGCGAGGTCCTTTCCCGCGCCTATCTCGACCAAGTGGCCGCCGGCGCGGGCAAACCCACCGAACAGGACATCAAGGACTATTACGAGAAGCATCCGGAACTCTTCAAGGAGCGTCGCCTTTACAACTTGCGCGAGCTTGCCATCAACGCCAAGCCGGACTTCGTGCCCGCGCTGCAGGCGGAGATGGCCAAAGTCAAAGCGCTCGATGAGATCGTCGCATGGCTGAAGAGCCAGAACATCCAGTTCGCCGCCAATGCCGGTGTCAAGTCGGCCGAGCAGATACCGCTGGAAATCCTGCCCAAGTTCCACCAGCTCAAGGACGGTCAGACGGCGATAATCCCGATCCAGGGCGGCATCCTGGTGGTGCAGCTCGTGGCCTCGCAGAGCCAGCCGACGGACGAGACGCAAGCCGCGCCCCTCATCGAAAAGTTTCTGACCAACCAGAAGCGCGCCGACATCGCAGCCGCCGAGCTCAAGAAGCTGCGGGATGCGGCCAAGATCGAGTACATGGGCGAGTTTGCAAAGGCGTCGGACGAAAAGGGCAAGTCAATCATGGAGGCCGTCGGCGGCGCCCCGGCACAAGCCACGGTCGCGCCCCAGCCGACTCTGCCTGCGCCGGCTGACAAGAACCACGTCGACAAGGGCGTAGCTGGGCTCAAGTGACGAGGTCCAGTCGCCCCGATTCTCTTTCACGCGGCAATGGGGCGGCCGCGTTAACCATTTCGCAGATGCGGTCGGGCGGCCTTTTTGGCCTGACTGATTGTTCGGAGGGACGGCCGATGGGAGCAAGAACGATGATCCAGCAACTCAGGCGGTTTTTCTTTCTCGCCTTCGCCGTCCTGGCGTTGGCGAATGCCACGGCTGTGCGTGCTGCCGACAATACCTCCGAATACGTCCTCGGCGCCGGCGACACGATCCGCATCAACGTGTTCCAGAACCCGGATCTAACTGTCGAAACCCGCGTTTCCGAATCCGGCACCATTACCTTTCCGCTGATCGGCAACGTCGCCGTGAGCGGCCTCACGATTCCCGCCGCGGAGCAAAAGATCGCCAAGCAGTTGCGCGCCGGCGGCTTCGTGCTCAAGCCGCAGGTAAACATTCTGGTGCTGACGATTCGCGGCAGCCAGGTCGCGGTGCTGGGCCAGGTCAATCGCCCCGGACGCTACCCGCTCGAATATTCAACAGCAAGGTCACCGATATGCTGGCGATCGCCGGGGGCATTACACCCGCCGGTGCCGATACCATCGTTCTCGTCGGCACGCGGGACGGCAAGGCCTTCCGCAAGGAGATCGACGTGCCGGCGCTGTTCCTGACCAACAAGCTGGCGGACGACATCCTCGTGGCCGGCGGCGACATCATCTACGTGCACCGCGCCCCGATGTTCTATATCTACGGTGAAGTGCAGCGCCCGGGCGTTTACCGCCTGGAGCGGGAAATGACGGTTATACAAGGGCTTGCACAGGGCGGTGGACCGACGCTGCGGGGGACGGAACGCGGACTGCGCATCAGCCGCCGTGGAGCCGACGGCAAGACGCAGGAAATCACGCCGTCCATGGTCGATCCGATCCATACCGACGACGTCATCTACGTGCGCGAGTCCTTGTTCTAGATGCCTTGCGCAACTTGAGCCATGCGTGGCGTAAATCGGGCTGCGCAATCGGTATGAGAATACTCGGTCGACAGTGCGATGCGCCAATGTATCGTTGCCGCTGTGCCGCGAATCCAGGGACTACGGTGCGCCGTGAGCACCGTGCCGGCAGTCGAATCGCAGTGCGGCGGGCACGGCCCGCACTACAGGATGGACCGACGCTTATGAGCTTCCAACTATTTCTCCTCATCCTTCTGGCACGCAGGAAGGTCATCGTCCTCACGCTGCTCGGCGTTGTTGCTGTCACGGTTGCCGTGAGCCTGCTGCTACCGAAGCAGTACACCGCGACTGCATCCGTGGTGCTGGACGTCAAGTCGCCTGACCCGATTCTCGGCGCGATCCTGCCGGCGCAAGCCCTGCCGGGCTACATGGCGACGCAGTTGGACATCATCCAGAGCGACCGCGTCGCCCAGCGCGTCGTCAAGATGCTCAAGCTGGACCAGAACTCGACGGCGCGCGGGCAATGGGAAGACGAAACCGAGGGCAAGGGTACGATCGAGTCCTGGCTCGGCAACCTGTTGCAGAAGAAGCTCGACGTCAAGCCCTCGCGGGAGAGCAGTGTCATCAACATCAGCTTCAGGGGAGTGGAACCCCAGTTCGCAGCAGACGTTGCCAATGCGTTCGCCCAGGCCTATATCAGCACCAACCTGGAACTGAAGGTCGATCCGGCCAAACAGTTTGCCTCCTGGTTCGACGACCGCACCAAGGCGCTGCGCGAGAACCTGGAAAAGTCCCAGGCCAAGCTCAGCGCCTACCAGCGGGAGAAGGGCATCGTCGCGGTGGACGAGCGGCTGGATGTCGAAAATGCCCGGCTGCTGGAGCTTTCCAGCCAACTGGTTGCGATCCAGGGGCAGAAGGCGGAATCCCAGTCGCGCCAGCGTCAGGCGAGCGGCGACGCTCAAACCCTTCCCGAAGTCCTGCAGAATCCGCTGATTCAGGGGCTCAAGGTTCGACGTTTCGCGCCAGGAAGGCAAGCTCAAGGATCTCGCCGCCCAGTACGGCAAGAATTACCCGCAGCTCCAGAGAGCCGAGGCTGAATTGCAATCGACCCGCGAGAAGCTGCAGACCGAGATCCGACGTGTCGCCGACGGTGTCGGCACCGCCAACCGCGTGAATGTGCAGCGCGAATCCGAAATCCGCGCCGCCCTCGATGCCCAGCGCACAAAGGTGCTGGAGATCAAGAAGAACCGCGACGAAATCTCGGTGCTCCAGCGCGATGTCGAGGCGGCCCAACGGAACTACGATGTGGTCACCCAGCGCTTGGCGCAGACCAGTCTGGAAAGCCAGACCCAGCAGACCAATGTCGTGGTTCTGACACCGGCGACCGAGCCGATCGAGCCCTCGTTCCCGAAATTGTTGCTCAATACGATTATGGCGATATTCGTGGGCGTCATGCTCGGTGTCGGCCTTGCCCTGGTACTGGAGATGTTCAGCCGCCGCGTGCGCTCGGTCGAGGACTTGACGGAAGGGCTGGGGCTGCCGGTGCTCAGCGTCATCGATGCCCGGGACGCGCCCCGCCGCCGGCATCTCGCGTTGCCCAAACCAACTCCGGCAAACGCCTTGCCGGCCGCAAGGTAGCCGCGCGATGCGTCAAAGGGAGACAGACGTGACTACAACAGCCCAGCCCTACAACCTGCAATCGCTGGTCAGCCCGTATGCCGCCTCTCCGGAGCGCGACCGGTCGATCGGTGCCATCCTCATCGATTCCGGGCGGCTCACCGCCGAGGACGCCGAACGCATCCTGCGCGAGCAGAAGGAGAAGGGCCTGCGTTTTGGGGAAGCGGCGGTGTCGCTGGGACTGGTGAAGCAGGAAGATATCCGGTACGCACTTTCGCGACAGTTCGATTACCCTTACCTCATGCCCGGATCGGGGGCGGTGAGCAATGAGGTCATCGCCGCCTATGATCCGTTCGGTCGCCAGGTCGAGGCGCTGCGGGCGTTGCGCGGCCAACTCATGCTGCGATGGTTCGGCAGCGAGCCCCAGCGCAAGGCCCTCGCGATCATCAGTCCCGAGCGCGGCGAAGGGCGCAGTTACCTCGCCGCCAACCTGGCGGTGGTGTTCTCTCAACTTGGCGAGCGCACGCTGCTCGTCGATGCCGATCTGCGCCACCCCCGGCAGCACGAGTTGTTCGGTCTGCCTAACCGCAGCGGGCTTTCCGCCATTCTCTCCGGCCGGGCCGAAGGCAGTGCGGTGGAACGGATTCCAGACTTCCTGGATCTCTCCGTCCTCACCGCGGGCGCGGTTCCGCCCAATCCTCTCGAACTGCTCGGCAGACAGACCTTTGGCGGCCTGCTGGAGGGGCTTGCGGGTCTGTTCGACGTCATCATCGTCAACACGCCGGCTGCCGCAGTTGGCGCAGATGCCCAGACTATCGCCGTGCGCACCGGTGCATCGCTGCTGATCGCGCGAAAGAACCACACGCAATTGGGGGAACTCCAGGACCTCGCTGCCGACCTCGCCCAGGTCAACGCGGTCGTGGTAGGGTCAGTGCTCAACGATCACTGAATGAGAGGCTGCGTAAACGGCTGAATCACTAGCATGTAGCCAGCGATCAGCGCATTGCGCAGCATCCAAGCCGCCGTCCTCAGTCCGCATGTCCGCCGTCCTCGATACCCGTTCGCCGCCGCGCTCGCTGGGTCAAGTCTTGGGCGAGTGGGGACCGATTCTGGTCGGTCTCATGGCCCTGTATGTGCCGACCATCATCGCCTTTGGCAGGACGATCTGGCAGTCGGAAGAGCAGGCCCATGGCCCGATCATCATTGCGGTGGTCGCGTGGCTGGTCTGGGACAAGCGGCACGTGCTGCTTGCCGCCCCCGAGCGCCTGGCGCCCGTATCGGGCTGGGGGCTGATTCTGGTCGGCTTGCTGGCCTACGTCCTCGGGCGCTCGCAGACCATTCCGCTACTCGATATCGGTTCATTGATTCCGATTGCCGCCGGAGCGGTGCTCGCGCTGCGCGGGAGAACAGCCTTGAAGGTCCTGTGGTTCCCATTCCTGTTCGCGGTGTTCGCCATCCCGCTGCCAGGATTGCTGATTGACGCAGCGACCGGCCCGCTTAAGCAGTCTGTATCCGTCATCGCCGAGACCGTACTTTATGCCCTAGGCTACCCGATCGCTCGAACCGGAGTGATCCTCAGCGTCGGACAATACCAATTGCTGGTGGCGGATGCCTGCTCAGGCTTGAACTCGATCTTCAGCTTGAGCGCTCTCGGGCTGCTGTATCTCTACCTCATGCGCTATCGCTCGGTCGCCCACAATGCCCTGTTGATCGCCAGTATCTTGCCGATCGCATTTTTTGCCAACGTCGTCCGGGTAATGATTCTGGTACTGGTGACTTACCACTTCGGCGACGAGACGGGACAGGGGTTCGCCCACGGCTTTGCCGGAATGGTTCTGTTCGTTATTGCGTTGGTGCTGCTGTTCGCCTTCGATTCGATATTGCGCTTCCTCTTCTTCCGCAAGCGGGGGACGGACAGCATGAGCGATGTGAGGTTTTCCGTCCGCAGCCTGGCAATCGGTTTCGCCATGGTGATGGCAGCCGGTGCTGCCCTTGCACTTCGGCCAACGGTGAAGCTTGCCGACGAGCAACGTTTCGACCTGGAAGCCGCGATCCCCAAGCAATTTGGCGCGTGGAAGATCGATCCGTCGGTCGTGCCCATATCTGTGAGCCCCGATGTCCAGGCCAAGCTCGACAAGATCTACAACCAGACGCTGGCACGCACCTACGTCAACGCCGCCGGCCAGCGCGTGATGCTCTCCATCGCATACGGTGGCGATCAAAGCAGCGAGCAATCACAGGTTCATCGTCCCGAGTATTGTTATGCATCACAAGGATTCCAATTGCGTGGAAGCCAGGTCGCGCGGCTGGCAACGGAATATGGCCAGATAACGGTCAGACGCCTTCTCGCCGTTCAGGGAAACCGCAAGGAGCCGATTACCTACTGGATCACCGTTGGTGACCAGGCAACGCTGCCCGGTTTCGGGCGCAAGCTCACGCAGATTGCCTACGGCCTTACCGGCAAGGTGCCCGACGGAATGCTGGTCCGCGTATCCTCGATCGCCGCTGACACGGCCCAGGCCTATGAGATTCAGGATGCATTTCTCAACGACATGCTCCACGCTACGTCGCCGCAGGCGCGACTCAAGCTGGCCGGCAGGTTCGGTGCCTGAGCGGTATCCGACGCTTTACGCCTTCGACCGTGCGTTGGTCGCTGGTTAAGGTCATTCGGAGCGGACTGCCGTTTGCCAGTCAGGCTCTGATCAGTATTTCCAACCTTGTCATCGGACTGGTTCTCGCGCGAACCGTGTCGCCCCGCGAGTACGGTCTGTACGTCTTGGGCTTTTCGATCGCCATGATCGTGGTCGGCGTTCAGGATTCTCTGGTGTCAACTCCCGTTACGGTGAGGCTGGCAACCGCCACCCCGGTGCGAAAGGTGCGTCTTCTTGCTCAGACGCGCCACGCACTCACCTCAGTCTCGCTGCTGCTCTTTGGCGCGGCCGCAGTCTGGGATCTGGCACTGTGGGCGACATCGACCGGAGAGTCGATTCGGTTCTTCGGTACCTGTTCGGTCGTGGCGGCGTTGGGATGGGGGGCCTGGGACTTTCGTCGCACGGAGAGCTTCGCTCTGGGCTCGACGAGCCGCCTGGCCAGAATTGACATGACGTACGTCGTACTCGTACTGGGGGGATTCGGACTGCTGCTTCTTGCGGGTCAGATCTCGGCGAGGGCGGTGCTTCTCGATGTCGGGGTCGCCGGGATTCTCGCGGCTGCGGTGTCGGGCGGGAGGCAGCCATTCCAGGCGGCGCGGCTGCCCCGGCTCAAGCGCATGATGGGATGCTGGTGGCAGACGGGAAGGTGGTCGTTCGGCGCGAGTCAAATTACCTGGATCCAAAGCCAGGGGTATATTTACCTCGTGTCGGGCATGCTGAGTATCGCAGCGCTTGCCGCGGTGTCTGCGGCGCGCATGCTGTTTGCGCCGCTGGCAACCCTGTTTGCCGCTTGGGCCAAGTCGTCGCTGCCTCAACTTGCTCGTCTTTTCGGTGAACGCGACAGAAGCGGATTTTGGCGAGCGATGGGAGTGGGTCTGGTATTGTTCCTTGCGATCAACTGTCTCTGGGGTATCAGTCTTTTCGCTGCGCGGGGATTTGTTGCGGAGACCGTGTTCTTGGGCAAGTATCCGGAAATCATGGAACTCGCCGGCTGGTGGCTATTCGCCATGACGATGACGCATTTGCGCAGCGTGGCCGCGATTGGACTGCGCTCGACCGGAGGGTTTACGCAACTCACAAGGATCGCGTTTGTCGGCGCGGGACTGACGTGCGCTCTGGCACCGCCGATGATTGCATGGAAGGCCGGTGTGGGAGCGGTAGCGGCACTCGGCATCGTCGAGATGCTCGCGGCTGGCCAGTGTCTGTTTGCGCTGGTGGCTCGCACTCGGCACATGGGAAATTCGACTCGATAGGGGAGCGGCAAGATGCAATTGAACAACGGCTACCGGGGTCGATTCGATCGGGCGATTCTGGTCGCGGCCTTGGGGGTCTTCGTATTGCTGGGTTTGACTGGCGTCGGATGGATAGCTGCCGCGCCGGCGATGCTCATCGTAATGGGACCGTTGGTGCTTGCCGCCATTCTGGTCTCCCTGATCCTCGGTCTGAAGGTCGTTCCCACAGCCACGCGTGCCTTCTTGTCCGCATTCCTCATCGCGGTGTTTGTTGCGGTGGATTTCACCATTCGGCCGGAAGGTAGCCCCACTCGTGGAGCACTCGATCTGCAGACCCTGGTCAAGGGATTCTTGTATGCCCTGTTGTTGGTTTTCAGTATTGGAATGTTACGGCGATCGCTGGCCGATCGCAGCATCTGGATTCTCTTCAGTACCTACGCGCTCGTGACGAGCCTGTCGGCAATCTACAGTCCGACGCCACTTTTGGCTCTGGGCAGCGCTTTGGCGATCCTCGCCATTGCCGTGGCATCTGGTGCCTTGTCGGAGATGACAAAGTTCGAAGCTCGGGCCGCTTGGAACTGGCTCTTCTGGGCAATCGCAGCCATGGCTGCGGCGTCTCTCGCCATGTATTTGTTTGTGCCGGACATTGCAGTTGCATCCCGGGTCGCGGGCGCGGGACGGCTACGAGGCGTCACAGGGGCACCCAACAGCCTCGGACCGATTCTCGCTATCGGGATCATTTCGGCGTGGTTCGCAATTCCGCAGCTCGCCAGCCGCGGACGGACATTGTTGGCGGTGTGCGCGCTCGGCATGATGATTGTGGCATTGGTGCTGACGGGCAGCCGGGCGGCGCAGTTCGGATTGATGATCAGCGCTGGGGTCATGTTCCTTGTAATCGCTCCGCGCGCGGGTTTCATTGCGATTTCTCTCGCGCTGCTGGCGATCCTGACCGTCGTTGTTTTCGACTGGGCAGATCTTATCGGCGACGCATTGGTCTCCGCCGTGTCGCGCTCCGGCCGCCTGGACGAGATCACGTCCTTTACCGGGCGCAATCAGATCTGGGCCTTTTGCATCAACAAATGGGCCGAGGCGCCTTGGCTAGGATTCGGACTTGGTAGTCCCCGTGCGATCATTTCCCTCGGCTATGTCGATCAATGGGGCAACACCACAGGTTCGGCGCACAACGTCAGTCCTGGAAAGCCTGTTAACGTCAGGGGTAATTGGGACAAGCTTGCTGCTCCTTTTCTGGGGTACGCTCTTTCTTGCGCTGGTGAGGAAGCGCGTAACCTTGGGAACCGAAGGTGCGGCGGACAGCCGCAGATTGGCGGACGTCCTGATCGGCGTGACCGTATTTGTTGCGGCAGATGGCATCCTGGAAAAGTCCTTTGCCGGCGTTCCCAGTCCAGCCACAGTGCTCTTGGGCCTTGTCGTGGCCACGTACTATGCGGTCGGCAACATTATCGGACCGCGGCCCACACGGTTGCGGCGTCGATGACGCGCAGGACGTCGTATGCGGATTTTGGGCGCGACACAATAGTCGCCGCGATTTCGGTTCTGATCGCTCTGTCCGGGTCCCGCGCCTGGAGTGCCGGGCCCGTCGAGAAAGACTACTTCGGACTGCATATTCATCGCGCCTTGGAGGGGGCGGCGATGCCGTCCTTTGAGTTCGGTTCCTGGCGACTTTGGGATGCGCGAGTTGCCTGGCCGGACCTGGAACCGCAAAAAGGAAAGTGGCGGTTTGACGCCTTGGATCGGCAGGTATCGCTCGCCGCGGGGATGGGTGTCGAGGTGGTGTTGCCGCTGGGTCTCTCACCGACATGGGCTTCGGCGCGTCCTACCGAAGCGTCGGGTTATCGCCCCGGATTCGCCGCGGAACCGGCATCGCTTGCCGACTGGCGCAACTACGTGCGCACGGTCGTCACGCGATACAAAGGCAGGGTCAAGTACTTTGAAATCTGGAACGAACCGAACAGTCGAAATTTCTTTAGCGGAACACTTCAATCGATGGTCAACCTGACCTGTGGTGCGTATCAGGTCATCAAGGAAGTGAACCCGAATGCTAAGGTGGTATCTCCGGCCGCGACCAACAAGGATGCCGGACTCGACTGGCTTGAGCAGTTCCTGAGTTCCGGAGGGTCGAAGTGCGTCGATGTGGTGGGCTTCCATTTCTATACATTGGCACACGAAGGTCCCGAGGCCATGAGTCCTTTGATCAAGCGTGCGCACGGAATAATGGACAAGTGGGGCATCGGAGGGATGCCGCTTTGGAACACCGAAACGGGATGGTATGTCGCGAACAAAAATGTCCCAGTGGCGACGAAATGGAAGGTAATTTCGAGCGAGGCGGCGCGGGACTATGCGTTGCGAGCCCTGGTGATTGCAGCCTCGTCCGGGGTCGAGCGTTTCTTCTGGTACGCCTGGGACAACAAAAACATGGGCTTGATCGAGCCGGACTCTACAGAGGAGAAGACTGCCGCCCTTGGATACAAATCGGCCATGCGGTGGCTTATCGGCGCCACTCCGAAGGGCTGTGTTGAACGCACCGCTGTCTGGACATGCGAATTCCAGGATTCTTTGGCGAGGCGGAACTGGATTGCCTGGGCCGCAACCGGTGCGGTAACGTGGCGCGTCCCGAATGAGTGGAATGTCGCGATCTTCGAGACCGAGGACGGGAAACTGCGTGAACTGCCCAAGGATCGCGTCATGAGGCTTACAGGCACTCCGATCCGAATCATGGAAAGCGGCCCGGCCAGCCAGAAATCAGGCGCAAACAAGAGACAGCAAGTGGCGCCCGCCCGATTGACCATGACGTACTGGTGTGATGGCGAGCGCTCAGCCCCCTGTTTTCGGGAGGCAGCGCGTTCATTGTCAGCAGGAAATAAGTGACTCAGTCTGACGTCGTAGTCGTCCAGCGGAGACTCGCCAACTACCGGGTGCCGTTGTTCGAGTTGATGCGCCACACGCTTGCCAAGTCTGGCGCGCGACTGCGCGTGCTTCATGGTGAGCCGAGTGAGGCTGAACGGCTGAAGCGGGACGGCGGCGTCTTGGATTGGGCGGAGATGCTGCCGACGCACTATTTCTTGGGAGGCGACATTTGCTGGCAGCCGTTCGGCCGCCAGGCCCGGAACGCCGACTTGGTCATCGTCACCCAGGAGAACCGCCTGCTCTACAACCTTTGGGCGATGGCTGTTGCGCGCCCCAAACGGCTCGCGTTCTGGGGCCATGGCAGGAACATGCAGTCCGAGCGACCGGACGGGTCGAAGGAGCGCTTCAAGCGCTGGACAACGAGCCGGGTCGATTGGTGGTTCGCTTACACGAAGCTCGGTCGCGAATTGGTTGAGCAGGCCGGGTTTCCGGGCGACCGGATCACGGTCCTGAACAATGCGATCGATACTTCCCGGCTGGCGGCTTGGCGCGAGGACCTCAGTGCGGCGGAGATCATTCGCCTTCGCGGGCAATTGGGTTTGGGCCCCGGTCCGGTAGGATTGTTTCTCGGCTCGCTTTATTCGGAAAAGCGACTCGACTTCCTGATCCGGGCATCTGATGTGGTGCGGCAGAAAGTTGCGGGATTTCAGTTGCTCATCGTCGGCGATGGACCGGACCGTGCAGTTGTGAAACAGGCGGCCGCCGAGCGCCCTTGGGTAAAGTGGCTGGGGGCGCGCCAGGGCCGAGAGAAGATGGCGATTCTGGGCCTTGGCGACGTGCTGCTGAACCCCGGCGCTGTCGGCCTCGGCATGCTCGATTCATTCGTTTCGGGAGTGCCGGTGATCACGACAGCCTGCGGGTTGCATGGACCGGAGATTGCCTACCTCGAACACCGGAGCAATGGCTTGGTGACCCCGGATGATCTCAGCACCTTCGTCGATGCGGTCTGCTCCTTGCTGAGAGACGACCAGTTGGCCGCCAAACTGCGGGCGGGTTGTGCAGCGAGTGCGCGGGAAATCACGCTCGAACATATGAACGAGCGCTTTTGCGAGGGCATCTTGGCTTGTCTCGGTCGGCCCGCCAGGCGCGTATCACCTTGACCGCATTGCGCGTGTTGATCGTTCACAACGCCTACCAGCAGCGGGGCGGGGAGGATGCGGTGGTCGAGGCCGAAGTCGATCTGCTGCGCCAGAACGGGCACGCGACCGCGCTCTACCGGCGGGACAATCGCGATCTGGACGATGTCGGTCGGGTTGCTGCACTGGGCCAGACGCTATGGTCCCGCCGTACGGTGCGAGACATCGGAGCACTGGCGGCCGATTTTCAGCCCGACGTGATCCATGCACACAACACGTTTCCGCTGATTTCTCCGTCCCTGTATTGGGGGGCACAGCAGCTGGCTGTACCCGTGGTACAGACGCTCCACAACTTTCGCCTGCTCTGTCCGCAAGCGATGTTCTTGCGCAATGGCGCGGTCTGCGAAGACTGCCTCGCGAAAGTGCCATGGCGGGGCGTGCTGCGCCGCTGCTACCGCGGGTCGTACGCCCAGTCTGCAGCCCTAGCCTCCATGCTCTGCACACATCGTGCGATAGGGACATTTCAGCACAAGGTAGCCAGGTACATCGCGCTGTCAGAGTTTGGCCGCCGCAAGTTCATCGAAGGAGGGTTGCCCGCTGCGCGCATTTCGGTGAAACCGAATTTCGCCGACGTGCCCGTGACGAATGAACAGGAGCGACAGGGTGGACTGTTCGTCGGGCGCTTGTCGCCGGAGAAAGGCGTAGGTGTCTTGCTCGATGCCCTGGCGCGAAGCCCGGGCTGCCGGGTCAGGGTCGCGGGCAGCGGTCCTCAGGAGGCGGAGTTGCGCCGTTGCGCGGATGTGGAATTGTTGGGATGGCAGCCGTTCGAAGCGACGCTCGATGAGATGCGCCGCGCCCGCTTCTTGATCATGCCCAGCGTCTGCTACGAGGGCTTTCCACGGACGTTGGCTGAAGCCTTTGCCTGTGGATTGCCGGTAATCGCAAGCCGGCTGGGAGTCCTGGAAGAGTCGATTCGGGACGGCGAGACCGGTCTGCTGTTTGCCGCCGCGTCGTCTGCAGAGTTGGCGGACAAGATCGACTGGGCGGAGAGGAACCCGGTGGCCATGCACCGGATGGGGCGGAACGCGCGCATGGAGTATGAGGCGAAGTATTCGCCCGACATCAACTACAAACAATTGATGGCGATCTATCTGGCTGCGATCTACGATAACGAGCAACGGGCCGCAGCGGCCTGAGGGGACGGAATGGAAGGCAGGAAAGGCGCGACAATTCTTTCCGCGCACATCGATGCCCTGACGTGGACCGGTGCGGTAGACGAAATCGAGCGCTGGACGCTGGATCGCCAATCGCGCTACGTTTGCATCTGCAACGTCCACTCTGTCGTCACAGCCGCTCAGGATCCGGGTTTTCGCGATATTGTAAATGGCGCTGATATGGCGACGCCGGACGGTATGCCCGTTGCGTGGGCACTACGCTGGCTGGGCTTCGCCGATCAGCAGCGAATCAATGGGCCCGATCTGACATTGAAGCTGTGCGCCAGGATGTCGGAAGTGGCGGTACCCGTCTATTTCTTTGGCAGTTCTGAGCACACATTGAGTCTGCTGGGGCAGAAGCTTCGTGCCATGTTTCCTGGGCTCCGGGTCGCCGGGATGGTGTCACCACCATTTCGGGCGCTGACGCCGGCGGAGGACAACGCTGCCGTGGCTGCGATAAATCGTTCGGGCGCGGGAATTGTTTTCGTCAGTCTTGGCTGTCCCAAGCAAGAGCAGTGGATGGCGGAGCACCGTGGGCGTGTGCATGCGGTGATGATCGGAGTAGGGGCGGCGTTCGACTACCATGCCGGAACGCTGAAACGGGCGCCGGCCTGGATGCAGGATGGCGGACTGGAGTGGTTCTATCGTTTCGTCATGGAGCCGCGGCGCCTTTGGAAGCGCTATCTGGTCACGAATGCGCTGTTCGTTGCGCTATTGGCAAAGCAGTTTCTGTTCCGTTCGAAGGAAGGGCGCGGTCCACGGTCATTGACCAGAAGGTGAGACGTGCGGTTGTGCCCATGTTGCGGCGATCAGGCGGTGGCGGCGCGGACATGAATGTCGGGCACCCGCGGCGCACCGTCGCCGAATGCGACCACCCCGACCGCCTTCCCTACGGCGAGCGAGGCCATGCCCGATGGCAGGAACGGTCCGGCATGACCCGCACGATGCGTCTCAAGGACGCTGCACCCCTTTTGGGGGGACGCTACGCCATGTCCGCGCCGTTGAGGAGCGGGAAGCCGTTGTCAGCTGCTGTCCGGGCCGAGACCGATCGGGCAGGGCATCAAACCGATGGTCCTTTGCACGATTTGCCCCATCCGATGTGGTTGACTTTCCCACGGCAAATCTGCAATCATGCCGAGAAGTTTGCGAATCAGTCCCTTTTGGGACTTTCAAGGCGGCCATGATGCCGTTGCGTCTTGGCAAACGAGAGAATTCATCGCAAGTCGATGGACACATTTTTCATAGCGTTACAGCTCAAGTGGGGGGTCTATGATTGGGAAAAGTAAACAGTTATTGGCGGCGACGGCTATCGGCCTGAGCGCATTGGCAGGCAGCGCGTTCGCGATTCCGAGCGCGACCACGATGCTGCCCAGCAGCATCACGTTCGAGCAGTACGCGGGCACCCAGGCCATCGGCAGCGGCAAGATCGACTCCAATACCCTGTTCTGGGCCCAGGAGCAGACCTTCGGCACCATCGAAAGCTTCGTCATCTTCTTCGACCCGAGCAAGACCACACTGGTCGGTGCGCTGCTCGATTTCGGCCGGCCGATCCAGGCCGTCTTCTCCACGACCAAAGATCTGAAGGGGTCGTCGGTGTTCGAAAGCGCGAGCTTCGACTACAAGTACAAAGGCAATACGGGTCTGGAGAAGGGAGATGTGGTGAGCTTCGCGCCGGGCTCGTCCAAGCTGGAATTGATCTGGAGCGCCAACAACGCGGGCGATGCTATCCGCGTGTTGACGGCCGTCCCCGAGCCGAGCACCTACGCCATGTTCGGTCTGGGATTGTTGCTGGTGGGCATGATCGCGCGCCGTCGCATCCAAGGCGCCGCGTAAGCGCCCCGGCAGCCGGAACAAGCAAGCCACCCGCGAGGGTGGCTTTTTCGTGCCAGGCGCGTTCCACGAACGCGCTCTTGCCGCACAGTGCGCCCGTCGCCCAGGTTCTCGGGCGGGATGCCGGGAGATTCGGCGCGAATCCGGGAAGATGTTGTGGTCTCCTTGGGGAGGCCGCTTGCCGGATCAGGGGTCCGGGGTACAATCCCGCAATCTGTGATTCCCATCGGCGCCAATTCCCAAATCCGTTTGTATATCCACCGATCGGCTCGTTCTGATGTTTCTTGATGCGCGGCATGTGGCTGATGGCACCCTGCTCGAAGCAGACGTTTGCATCATCGGGGCAGGCATGGCCGGGCTGACGATCGCACTCGAATTCAACCGGCGGGGCATCCATAGCCTCGTGCTGGAAAGTGGAGGCTTCCGCCCAGACGATCGAACCCGCGATCTGTATCGTGGCTACAGCAACGGTATCCCCTATTTATTCGCTGACGGATGCAGAAGCCGCTTCCTTGGTGGAAGCAGCAACTGCTGGGGAGGCTGGTGCCGCCCGATGCAAGAGCATGATTTCGAGGTGCGGCCCTGGGTTCCGAACAGCGGTTGGCCGTTCTCGTTGTCGGAGCTTCGGCCCTTCTATCCGCGCGCGCACGGCATATTGCATCTTGGGCCGGAACGCTACGACACCGCGTTCTGGACCGATGCTATCGGTCGCCACGACACGCGGCAGTTCCCGCTGTCGGGCACGCACATTGCCGACGCTGCCTCACAGTTTAGTCCGCCGGTGCGCATGGGCCGCACTTATCGCCGCGAACTGCGCGACTCCAAGACCGTTACCGTGTGCCTGCACGCGAACGTAGTCGATATCGATACGGAGCCCGATGCGCGCACAGTGACCGGTATCCATGTGAGAACACTCTCCGGGCGCAGCATGCGCGCCGTAGCCAAGACGTTCGTGCTCGCGACTGGTGGGATCGAAAACGCGCGGCTGCTGTTAACCTCGAACCGCGTGGCACGCGCCGGTCTGGGCAATGCTCACGATCTCGTCGGGCGCTACTTCATGGACCATCCTCGCGTGACCTCCGGCACGGTCGTGTTCAACAACGCGTGGCAGCGCCACAAACTGTATGACCACAAGTTTCATTACCAGAATGACACCGTCGCGGCCCACGGCACGCGTGTCGCGGCGCAGTTCCATACGACGCTCGCGGCACAGCGGGAGGAAGGTCTCCTGAACTCCCAAGCCTGGTTTGCGTCCGTCTTTCCGGGCGAGAACACGCCGGCTGCAGATGCGCTGATTCGATTCAAGCACCGGCTCCAAGGCAAGGAAAAGCAAGGGTTCAGTGTAACCGGCGATCTGCTGACTCTCGCAGGCAGCCCTCTGAATTCACTCGGGTTCATCGCGGCAAGGCTATTTCAGCCGAGCGCGCTGATCAAGCGCGTGACGATGCAAGCCATCGTCGAGCCAACACCTGACCCGACGAGCCGGGTAACGCTCTCGGATCAGCGCGATGAACTCGGAATGCCACGCGTGCGCGTCGATTGGCGACTCGACGAGCAGGTCAAGCGAACTTTCGATCGCACCTTTGCATTGCTTGCCGCTGAACTCGAACGCATCGGCGTCGCCACGGTAGTACTCGACCCGCCGATTGAGGGGCGGGACTGGCCGGCAAGCTTCGAACGCGAGGGCAGTTGGCATCACATGGGGACGACCCGAATGCACGACTCGCCGCGCCACGGTGTCGTCGACCGAAACTGCCTCGTCCACGGCATGACGAATCTCTATATCGCGGGTAGTTCCGTCTTCCCAACGGCCGGCGCGAACTATCCGAGCATCACATTGGTTGCGCTGGCATTGCGGCTGGCGGATCGGCTTGTGTGCGAACTGCGCGAACCCGAAGCACGCATGACCCCACCAGGCCCTATTCGGGAGTCCATGCCCCTGGCTCGACTTCGCGAGCCCTCGTAGCCCCGGCTTCGCCGCCACAGCGGCATCGATCCAACTCTGGCGGCTAAAGATCCCCGCTTCAACGCCGACATGATGCTGGTACGCCGGTAGCGTCGCTGGCGGGGCAAGATGCCGTAAAGGGGTTACGCCATGAAACTGATGATCTATCTCGCGAGTTCGCTGTGCATCGCGCTCGCTGCAAACGGTGCGAATGCGCTGACTTACTACGTTGACGCCACTGGCGGGAACGACGCCTGGACCGGCCGGTTGAGTGCTCCCGCCGCGGCACCGGTCAGCGATGGCCCTTGGAAAACGCTGGCGAGGATCGGCACTGCCCTTCTTCAACCCGGCGATGTCGTTCTGCTCAAGTGCGGCCAGACGTGGTTCGAGCCCCTCGCCATCGCTTCATCTGGCACTGCTGTGAATCCGATCACCGTAAGTTCGTACCCGAGCAGTTGCTCCGATCGACCCTTGATTGACGGTTCGATCCTCGTTCCCGCACACAATTGGGTCCAGCATAGCGGAAGTATTTATCGTGCCGCGCTTCCGCCGAATCTGATCTCGAACAGCACATTCGACAGTAGTCTGACGGGCTGGCGCGTATATTCGGCCAAGGGCGACGCTGCCCTTACCCTCGATCGTGGATGCAACCTTCCGGGTGCGCCGTGCATGGCCTTGACGAGTGGCGCGGGGCCCGGCAACAGCATTGTCAGCAGTAACAATTTCTCGATCAGCGCATCGGCCAGCTATACCGCGTTGCTCACCCTCAAGGCGCCCCCCGGTGTTCGCGTCTGGGTCGTTCTCCGGCGCAGTGGTCCGCCTTACGAAGCGTTGGGTCTATCGACATGGATTACCGGAACTGGCTCCTGGCAGAGCTATTCGTTGCCATTTCGAGCGCTGGCCAGTTTATCCAATGCCCGCCTCGACTTCGAGTTGTCGCCTGGGGGGGCCACCTTGGGCCTAAATGATGTGAGGATGAGCGTCAACCTGGCCGATCCGCAGCAGGTATTCTCGCTCGGGAATCCGCTCGACACTGCCCATCACCCGAACCGCGGCTTCGATTCGACTCGGCCGAACTCTCTGTATCTGAAGATCGCGCAAGATTCCGACCGGATCTCTCAAGCGGGCGCTTACGTCAGCACCTACCTGACTACTGGGCCTGATCTGGTTCTGCCGCCCGGTACCAGTCTTGCGCCCGGATTGACGGTGCGCTTCCGCACCAGCACGTGGCTGATGGAGGAACGCCGCATCGCCTCCGTGTCGGGATCGCGCATGTATTTCAATCAGCCCACCACCTACCCCCTGTATGCTGCCTTCGGCTATTACCTGTCCGGTGCGCTATGGATGCTCGACTCGCCAGGCGAATGGCACTATGACACTGCCACCAGGCAAATCTATGTATGGATGCCGGACAATGCGCCACCCGGAGACCGGATCGCCGTGGGGCAGGCCGCGTATGGCATCGACGTCAGCGGCCGGTCTTATGTGGTGATCGATGGCATCGCCGTTCGTCGAGTCGGTACCGGCGTGAAGATGCCCACTACATCGGTGGTAACCCTGCGCAATAGTTCGATTACCGACACGCTGTTGGAGGGCATTGATGCGTCGGCTTCGACGAACGGCACGATTGAACGCAATCTCATAGCTAGAACGGGACGCGATGCGGTTTCGGGAATCGATGCTTCGTGGCGCGCCGCGACCAACCTGAGGGTCGTCGGCAACGACATCTACGACAGCGGCGTGCGGTTCGAGCGGGGCAGCCGCAGCCGGTCTGCCGACTCCGTCCTTTGGGGCAATCCGCTCAGGCAAGCAGGCATACATCGCCGGCAACCGGATCATCAATGCCGGATATGTTGGCATCGTGCCGATGGGGATCAGCACAACGACTGAGAACTACGTTGAAAATACCTGCCTTGTGTTGGACGACTGTGCCGGGATCTATGTGAACAATGCCGCAAACAACAGTACGATTACACGCAACCTCGTCTCCGGAATCGTCGGCACCGGTGACGGCAAGCCCGTTGACGCCACCCATGTGGTGGGCATTTATCTCGACGATCTTGCTTCCGGGGTAGCAGTCTCTGGGAACACGGCGGTGGGTGCCGACTATGGAATACAGCTTCACAATGCCTACAATAACCGGATTGAGGACAACACCCTCTATGGCAATCGCCGCAATCAGCTATGGATGCAGGAGCAGACAAAGCGGTTGCGAGCATCCGGTGATCTGTATGGCAATCAGGTGCGCGACAACCGCTTTGTTCCAACTACGACCGACCCGTCGGTCGTTCAGGAAACGGACTTCGCGAATACAGTCAGCTTCGCCACCTATGATGGCAATCAGTACTCGTCCCTATTTTCCCCGCGCACAGCCGTCGAGCAGTGGGCGGGAGGCGGCGCGTCCTACACGCTGGCCGCCTGGAAGGCCGCCGTGACGAGCGCTGGCGCAGCACGCAACCTCGATCCGAATGGAACTGAGGTGACGATCACGGGCTATGCCTCATTCCAGACTGCGGGCGCCACCCTAATCAGCAACGGTGATTTTAAGGAGGCAACAAAGGGTTGGCACGGCTGGAACCAGATCGCGCCCTACGGTCAAGTATTCTCGGAGGCGTGTATACCCGGCCGCTGTCTGCGCTATGCCGCAGGCGCGTCGGAAAGCATTTTATCCAGTCCGTACTTCTCGGTGGTCAAGGACCGGTGGTACCGGGTCGCGTTCGATCTGAAAACCGGAGCAGAAGGCCAAGCCGTTGCGGTTCTGGTGCGCCGAGGCGGGGGCGGGAGTAACACATACGAGCGACTCATGAGCGCTCCGGAGACTGTCGCGGGATCAACGAGTTGGAAGCGCTTCGCCTTCGTCTTCAAGGCGACCAAGACCGTCAACGCGAAAGACCCGATCACCCTTGACAATGGCGCACGCATCGACTTCGAGCGCATCCAGCCTGGGCAAGCCATCACGATCGCCAATGTGGAACTGCTTTCGCTCACACCCATGGAGGCATCGCTCCAGACCCGGATTCTGCTGAACCCGGCGGCCACCGCTGCTTCCCTGCCGTGCCCCGACGAGATGACCCAACCGCGCCTGTGCGGGCAGTATGTGCGGTTCCGCGACGGCAGCCCCATTGATTGGCCATACACGGTTCCGGCACGCGGGTCCGAGATCTGTTATACGCGCGACACCACACTCAGCGACGCCGACGGCGACGGTATTGCGGACATTCAAGACAACTGCTTTGCGACCGCTATGGGTGAAGCAGTGGACGCGCAGGGATGCGCTTTCAGCCAGAGTTACCCCTGAACCGTACAATCTGATCGAATTGCCGCCAGACCTTCGCAGGACGGTTACCGTCCGGCTACTGGGGGGCTGCTGAGGCAATGCTCTCAACTTAGCTCTTATGCATACTCAGACCCCTGGTTTGTAGGCGTGTGATTTCAGGTCTGTCGGGTTGAACAAAGAGGTCCAGGTAAAGCTTCTCGTCGAGTTGCGACAGATCGCGTTGGGCGGCGGCGGCGAGCAGTTCGGCGGCCAGCGTCGTCAGGACGCGGTAATTGCCGGCGGCGTGATCGCAGAGGGTTTGTCGCAGTTGCGGCGTCATCAGGCTGGCGTTGCCGGCACCGGCCAGCAGGTGATTCAGGCAGGCCAGCAACTCATCCCGGCTCGCATGCTCGGTCGCCAGGCGCGTGCGGATGCGCGAACCGAGCGGGATCAACTCCTCGCGCCGCAGCTTCTCGATCAGACGTGCATCGCCGGCCAGCACCACGCACAGCAGCGGCTGCGAATCGAAACGCGCACTGGCCAGCAGGCGCAGCTCCGAGAGCACCGCCGGGCTCATCTCCTGGGCCTCGTCGACCAGCAGCACGGCGCGCCGGCGGCTCGTCTCCAGATGGGCGAACCAGACCTCGCGCAAGACCTTGAAGCCGCCCCAGCGGTTATGCGGGCGTAGCGGCACGGCAAAGATGTCACCCAGCTCGCGGTAGAAATCCGCCAGATTGCTCTGCGGGTGATTGATCGCGCCGACCGTGAACATCGCGCAGGCGCGCCAGGCGATCGGCCAAGAGGCGCAAGGCCACGCTCTTGCCAGTGCCCGGATCGCCGTGGATCATCGCGAAGCCGCCTTCGCTGATCTGGGCGTGCTCGATGCGCCAGCAGAAGTTCTCGATTCGCGGCGGCACGTAGATCGCCTCGGTCGGCAATTCGGCAGAGAAGGGATTCCACTTCAGCCCGTACAGGGCGAGGAGTCTCTGGTTCATGCGGGGTCCTTGTCAGGCGCTGGCAGATACGCCGGCGGCAGGCCAGTGGCGGCGTACTCGGCGAGCAGTTGGCGCAAGAGCGGCGCGATGCCCGAAGGCGGTAGCGGCGACAGAATCGGTCGTCACCGGCGTGAGGGCGCGGCGCTGGCCGTCGGCGTTGGCCGACTTGTCGAGCGGCTTGACCGGACGCAGCACGGCGCCGGTGCGCGGATCGATGAGATCGACCCGGCTCAGAGGTCCCAGCGGGCGTAGCGCAGATGGACGGTGCTCAGGTGGCGATAGCGGGCGGGAATCTCGAAGCGCGCGCCTTCCAGGCTCACCGTGCCGTCGCAGCGACGCTGCCGGCGCGCCACCTCGACGCGGAACACCGCCGCAGAGCGTCGCCGTGTCCGGGCATTCACGGCGGACATTGGGGCCGGCGAGATAGCGCTCCAGCGGCGTGGCATCGATCTCGCGAATGATGCGTGCGGTGGTATTCCTGCTCGACCCAGGCTTGCGTCGCCTGATTGAGCAGGTCCAGGCGTCAGGGAGGCTTCACCTTCGAGCATGGCCATCAACCGTCCTTCGACGCGCCCCCAGAAGGATTCCTGTTTGGCATTCTGATACGGCGAGTACGGCAGCGTCGTCTGATGCACGATGCCCAAGCGTAGCCAGGCCGCTGACGGTCTCCTCGGCCAGCATCGCTGCACCGTTGTCGCTCATCAGGGCGCGCGGCAGACCGCGCTTCATGAACGCCTGCGCGAGGCCGTGAACCGAGGCTCTCGGCCGTCTCGTCGAGATACCACTGCAGGTGGCAGACCAGGCGCGAGCGGTCGTCGATGACGCCGAGCAGCATTGGCTTGACCCAGGCGCCGCTGCGCGTAAGCACCTTGCGGGGGGCGTGGTGGAAGTCGAGGTGCCAGAGTGCCGATACGTGGTCGACCTCGAAGCTCCTCACCTCCAGTTGTTCGAGCCGATCCCGGGCCAACAGCGCGCCGTCGGTGGCGCGTTTGGGGCGAGCCTGGCGGAACATTCCCTGGGCCTTGAGGAAGCGGCGCACCGTGGGGTAGGACGGCAGCGGCGAATCGGCTCCGGCCAGGGCGGCGCGCAGGTTGTCGAAATGCAGTTGCGCGGTCCAGCCCGGGTGCTCGCGGTACTGGGTCGTCAGGCCGTTCGACGGCTGCCGGCGTGAGACTGGGGAAGCGGCCGATATCGCCGCGCAGGCGGCTCTTCAGGGCCGCTACCGGATCCTTGGCGGCACGGGCTGTGTAGTACCAGCGCTCCAGCGTCGAGACGCCGAAACGCACGTCGAGGCCGGACAGGGGATGTCGCCACGCCTTGGCGGCAAGCGCGGTCAATGCGTCAGACAGTTCCCTGGGTGCCGGCAGTGCGGCGAGCAAGGGGCCGATGATCGAGAAGCGCAGGCGCGCTAGAGCGTCCCGTTGCGGTGGATCGATTTCGTTACTCAAGAAGGTTTCCCGGTGAGGCGGCGCCGACGGCGTCGCGGCTGGGAGTGAAGGCTACAAACCCTCGCGCAGCTTGCCTATGCGCATCCTCTGCGGGCGATTACCGACCCTCCGTCAAGGTGGCCGCCGTGAGCGTGAGGGGGCTCAGAAAGACGAGCAGTCGCATCAACTGCTCGGCCGCGTCACCGGCAAAGCGTTCTTCAAGCAGATCCGTGGGGAACAGCTCGCTGTTGACCGGCGGCATGAAGCGCGCGCCGCTGGGTGAGGTTTGGGTCCAGAAAACCCGGGGCGGCAACCCCAATGTCGAAAGGCGGCCGATTTGGCCTTCTTTCCGGGTTGACAAGATCCGGCACGGCGGCGACGTGTTCATCGTGAAGTGGCTGCAGCCGCATTTGACGATGAATCCGTTCGGCGACATTTCGCGCAATTTCGTGGCGAAGATCGCTCAGGCCAAGCGCAGGGAAACATCGCCTTCCCGCGCCAACCGGGTAATTGCGCTAATTCGCGCGGTATTGCGAAGAGCCGAGGTGGAATGTGACCGGATCGAAAATAGCACCGACCTTGCGCATGTATCGCGAACCGAAGCGGCGGGTGCGCTGGCTGACTCCGGAAGAGCTGAATCGGCTGCTCCTGGAACTGCCAGAACACCAGCGCGAAGCGGCGACCTTTGCTGCAGCGACGGGACTACGGCAGGCGAATGTCGTGCGGCTCGAATGGTCCCAAGTGAATCTGGCGAGCAAGACGGCCTGGATACACGCGGACCAGGCCAAAGGTGGTCGGGACATCCACGTGTCCCTGAATAAGACCGCGCTGGCAGTGTTGAAACGGCAGTTGGGCAAGCACACGAAATGGGTATTCACGTACTGGGGTGAGCCCTACGACCGCGTCTATACGAAGGCGTGGCAGAAGGCGCTGAAGCGGGCAGGCATCGAGAACTTCCGCTGGCACGACCTGCGCCACACCTGGGCGAGCTGGCTCGCCCAGAAGGGCGTGCCGCTGAGCGACATTCAGGAGATGGGCGGATGGGAAACGCCAGCGATGGTGCAACGCTACGCGCATCTCTCGCCGGCGCACTTGGCCCACCGGGCGCAGCTGCTTGATGGACTTATAGACACAAATTCGGCACAGTCGCCGAACTCGCATCTGTAAGTCCTTGATATTTGGTGGCCAAGGGCGGAATCGAACCACCGACACAAGGATTTTCAGTCCTCTGCTCTACCAACTGAGCTACTTGGCCGCCGTGCGAAGGGTCGCATTATAGCGGCGCGCGCGTGGCGCAACAAGCAGATGATGGCATCGAGGCCGCCGGCGCGACGGTGCCGCGCCATGGGCTGCGGCGGTCGTTCCGCACCGCGCTCGCGCCGCAGGTTCCGGCGTAGAATCGCGCCACCCAATCCATTCCATGACACGCAAATGACCCAGCCCATCATCGACCCCAACGCCCTGGACACGTTGTTCCTGAATGCCCGCACCCACTCCGTCTGGTTCGACCGGCCGGTGGATGACGCCCTGCTCCGGCGCGCCTACGAGATCGCGCGCATGGCGCCGACTTCCGCCAACTGCAGCCCGATGCGCATCGTTTTCGTCAAGTCGCGGCAGGCCAAGGAGCGCCTGCTGCCGACCCTGATGGAAGGCAACCGCGAGAAGACGATGGCCGCTCCGGTGACTGCCGTCCTGGGCAACGACAGCGAGTTCTACGAGCAACTGCCGCGCCTTTTCCCCCACGCCGACGCCCGTTCCTGGTTCGCCGGCCCCGAAAATGCCCAGATCGCTGCGATCACCGCTTTTCGCAACGGCACCCTGCAGGGCGCGTACTTCATGCTGGCGGCGCGCGCGCTGGGGCTGGATTGCGGCCCCATGTCGGGCTTCGACAACGCCGCGGTGGACAAGGAATTCTTCCCCGGCGGCAAAGTGAAGTCGAATTTCCTCTGCAATCTGGGCTACGGCGACCCGGCGCAGTTGTTCCCGCGCAGCCCGCGCTTCGAGTTCGGCGAGGTATGCTCGATCGTCTGACGAGGCCGTCGGCATGAACGAGCCTTGGCCCCGCCATCGCCCGCTGCCGCCGCCCCTGCTGGAGGCGCTTGCGGCGCGCTGCGGCGACCGCTTGGCGCTGGGCGAGGCGGTGCGCGCCCATCACGGCAGGGACGAGTCCTACCATGCGCCGGCACCGCCCGACGCCGTCGTCTTCCCGCAGAGCACGGCGGAGGTGGCGGAAATCGTCGGCCTGTGCCGCGCCCACGGCATACCGGTCATCGCCTTCGGCGCCGGCACCTCGGTGGAAGGACAGGTGCTGGCGACCCGGGGCGGCGTGTGCATCGACCTGGCGCAGATGAACCGGATAGTCGAAGTGCACGCGGAGGATCTGGATGCCCGAGTCGAAGCCGGCGTCACGCGCAAGCAACTGAACGCGGCGCTCAAGGGAACGGGCCTGTTCTTTCCCATCGACCCGGGCGCCGACGCGACCCTCGGCGGCATGGCCGCCACCCGCGCTTCGGGGACCAATGCCGTGCGCTACGGCACCATGCGCGAAAACGTCCTGGCGACGACTGTCGTGCTCGCCGACGGGCGCATTGTCCATACCGGCACGCGGGCACGGAAATCCTCCGCCGGCTACGACCTGACCCGGCTGTTCATCGGCTCGGAAGGCACGCTGGGGATCATCACTGAACTCACGGTGCGCCTCTTTCCGCTGCCGGAGGCGATATCGAGCGCGGTCTGCGCCTTTCCCGCCGTCGACCAGGCGGTTGACACCGTGATCCAGACCATCCAACTCGGCGTGCCGGTGGCGCGCATCGAGATCCTGGATGCGCTCACCATCCGCGCGGTGAATCGCTACAGCAGGATGAGCCTGCGCGAGGCGCCCACCCTGTTCTTCGAGTTTCATGGCAGCCCCGGCAGCGTGGAGGAGCAGGCGCGGGCGGTGCAGGACATTGCCGCCACCCACGGCGGCCTGGATTTCGAGTGGGCGACGCGACCGGAAGACCGGTCACGGCTGTGGCAGGCGCGCCATGATGCCTATTTCGCCTGCCTCGCCCTGCGGCCCGGCTCGCGCTCGGTGACCACCGACGTCTGCGTGCCGATCTCGCGCCTGGCGCAATGCATCCGCGCCGCGCTGGAAGATGTGGCCGCCAGCGGCTTGACCGCGCCCCTGCTGGGCCATGTCGGGGACGGCAACTTCCACCTCGCCGTGCTGGCGGACCCGGACAAGCCGCAGGAGATGGCGGCGGCCCAGGCGCTGAACGAGAAGATCGTCACCCGCGCCCTGCAGATGGAAGGCACCTGCACGGGGGAGCACGGCGTCGGCCT
Source organism: uncultured beta proteobacterium (assembly GCA_963823455.1). Lineage (GTDB taxonomy): Bacteria > Pseudomonadota > Gammaproteobacteria > Burkholderiales > Rhodocyclaceae > CAVPDA01. Next base: position 288,081 of record CAWGLO010000002.1, on the reverse strand, counting down.
GGGCAAACAGAAATACCTCGCCGCGGAGCACGGCGAGGCGCTGGAGGTGATGCGGGCGCTGAAGCAGTGCCTCGATCCCGACGACCTGCTCAACCCCGGAAAGGTATTGCCGCCCCGCTGACGGGGCGGCACGACACCCTGGTGCGCCGGGGACGGGAGGTTACGCGGAGGCGGCCTTGCCGCCGGCCGCCTTGGCCTTCTCCTGCTCCTGCCAGTAGTCGCCCTTGGAGTCGGACTTCGCGGCCGCCAGCGAGCTGACATCGCCGTTCAGTTCGCCGCCCTCCTCGATCACGATCTTGCCGTAGCGGATCTTGCCCGAGACGCTGCCCGTGGCGTAGATCACCAACTTCTGGCGCGCCGTCAATTCGCCCTGGAAGCGGCCGCGAATCTCCGCCACGTCGATGCCGACGGTGCCGGTGAAGGAACCGCTCTCGGAGATCTGCAGCACGCGGCTGTCGGTGGTCGCTTCGATGCGGCCTTCGACGATGATGGTGTCGCAGTCGTTGATCTCGCCCTTGAGCTTGATGTCCGGGCCGACGATGAGCTTGTTGCCCTTGCCTTCGTCGGCACGGGCGGCGGTGGATTCGGTCCTGGCTTTGGCCGCATCGGAGGCAGCGGTGCTGGAAGCGGACGATGAGGTGGTGGGAGTCGTGGTCATGGCTGGCGTGGAGGAGGTCGAAGTCGAAGAGGAAGAAGAAGCCATGCCATAAACATTGCCGACCTCCTTCCGAACCTTTTCGTCGCGTTTCCCGAAAAACCCGTCCTTGCTGTTGAGCATGTTTTCTCCTAATGCGATGGATAGCTGACTTCTCGACCGAGGATGCCGCGACGAAAAACGCGGGGCGCCGATCAGTACGACCCGCTTGCAACACCTGTGCCGAAAACGAAGTCTTCCAATAAATCAAGCGACTGCAGGGACAACTGTCGAAATCGGTGGAAACCCGGCCGCCGCCGCCATGAAAACTGTCGTCTCCCAGCGACAGGTTCCGCCGCGCGCAATGACAAGTCCATGTTTCAACGGGCGATGCGCCTGTCGTCGAAACCAGACAGCCAAGCGTGCCGGCAGGCGCAGGGATCATCCCGAGCAGGCTTGGCGCACGCCCCGCGAGGGTTATTCTACATTCATGCCGCGCCGCCATGTCCGCATTATTTTTGAGCTGCCGGGTAGATCCCGACGCGCACGCGCCCCGCCGGACCGGCGCGCCGCGCGCCAAGGCGCAGGGCACCGCCCTGCGCGTGCGCTGCGGGCAACCTCTGGGGCTGTCGCAAACCCAATATAATTGGCCGGCCGCGCTTCGCGCCGCTCGACACATCTCCCTGCGCGGCATGTCCGGAGCCAGCCATGAAGCGTGACGACATCCGACTCGACGACAAGTACACGCAGGAATCGGGGCGCGTATTCCTCAGCGGTGTTCAGGCGCTGGCACGACTGCCGATGCTGCAGCGCCAGCGCGACCAGGCCGCCGGGCTCAACACCGCGGGCTTCATCTCCGGCTACCGCGGATCGCCCCTGGGCGGCCTCGACCAGACCCTGTGGAAGGCCAAACCGCACCTGACCCGGCATCACATCCTCTTCCAGCCCGGCGTCAACGAAGACCTCGCCGCCACCGCTGTCTGGGGCACGCAGCAGGTCAACCTCTTTCCCGGCGCCCGCTACGACGGCGTCTTCGCCATGTGGTACGGCAAGGGACCGGGCGTGGACCGCTGCGGCGACGTGTTCAAGCCACGCCAACTGCCGCCGGCACCAGCAGGCACGGCGGCGTGCTGGTGGTGGCCGGCGACGACCACGCCGCGCGCTCCTCCACCCTGCCCCATCAGACCGACCACATCTTCAAGGCCGTGATGATGCCGGTGCTGGCACCGTCGGGGGTGCAGGAGTACCTCGACCTCGGCCTGCACGGCTGGGCGCTGTCGCGCTACTCCGGGCTGCTGGGTCGCCTTCAAGGCGGTCGCCGACACGGTCGAGTCCTCCGCCTCGGTGGATATCGACCCGCAGCGGGTGCAGATCGTCCTGCCCGACCGATTTCCAGCTGCCGCCCGGCGGCCTCAACATCCGCTGGCCCGACCCGCCCCTGGTGCAGGAGGAGCGGCTGCTGCAACCACAAGCTCTACGCCGCGCTCGCCTACTGCCGCGCCAACCGGCTCAATCGCATCGTCATCGATTCGCGCGATGCGGCACGCCGGCGCGCCTCGGCATCATCACCTGCCGGCAAGACCTACCTCGACGTGCGCCAGGCGCTGGACGACCTGGGCATCGACGAACGTCTCGCCGCCGAGATCGGCATCCGCCTCTACAAGGTCGGCATGACCTGGCCGCTGGAAGCCGAGGGCGTGCGCAGCTTCGCCGAAGGGCTGGAGGAGATCCTGGTGGTGGAAGAGAAGCGCCAGTTCATCGAATACCAGCTCAAGGAGGAGCTCTACAACTGGCGCGAGGACGTGCGGCCGCGCGTCATCGGCAAGTTCGACGAAAAGGGCGAATGGTCCCTGCCCCACGGCGACTGGCTGCTGCCGGCCGCCGACGAACTGACGCCGGCCATCATCGCCCGCGTCATCGCCGCGCGCATCGGCCGCTTCTTCACCTCGCCGCGAATCCGCGAGCGCCTCGCGTTTCTCGAGGCCAAGGAGAAGGCGCTGGCGCAGCCGGCCATCGCGATTCAGCGCAGCCCGTACTTCTGCCCCGGCTGCCCGCACAACACCTCGACCCGGGTGCCCGAAGGCTCCCGCGCCCTGGCCGGCATCGGCTGCCATTACATGGCGATCTGGATGGACCGCGCCACCGCGACCTTCAGCCACATGGGCGGCGAAGGCGTGGCCTGGGTCGGCCAGGCGCCGTTCACCGAGACGCGCCACGTCTTCGCCAACCTGGGCGACGGCACCTATTTCCATTCCGGCCTGCTCGCGATCCGCGCAGGCGGTCGCGGCCAAGGTCTCGATCACCTACAAGATCCTCTACAACGACGCCGTGGCGATGACCGGCGGCCAGCCGGTGGACGGCGAGCTCACGGTGTCGCAGATCACGCGCCAACTGGCCGCGGAAGGCGTGCAGAAGATGGTCGTCGTCACCGACGACGCCGAGCAAGTACGCGACGGTGACGGACCTCGCGCCGGGCGTCCCGGTGCGGCACCGCGACGAATTGGACGCGGTGCAGCGCGAGCTGCGCGAGTATCCCGGCGTCTCCGCCCTGATCTACGATCAGACCTGCGCCGCCGAGAAACGCCGCCGGCGCAAGCGCGGCACCTTCCCCGATCCGGCGCGGCGCGTGTTCATCAACGAGCTGCGTCTGCGAAGGCTGCGGCGACTGCGGCGTGCAGTCCAACTGCCTGGCGGTGGTGCCGGTCGAAACCGAGTTCGGCCGCAAGCGCGCCATCGACCAGTCGGCCTGCAACAAGGACTTCTCCTGCCTCAACGGCTTCTGCCCCTCGTTCGTCACCATCGAGGGCGGGCGGCTGCGCAAGGGCAAGGCGCCGGAGCGCGACGAGGCCGGCTTCGGCGAGCTGCCGCTGCCGCTGCTGCCCGACACCCGGCAGCCCTACGGCATCCTCGTCACCGGCGTCGGCGGCACTGGCGTCGTCACCATCGGCGCGCTGATCGGCATGGCCGCCCACCTCGACGGCAAGGGCATCACCACGCTCGACATGACCGGGCTGGCGCAGAAGGGCGGCGCGGTGTTCTCGCACCTGCGCATCTGCCGACCGGCCGCAGGACATCCATGCCGTACGCATCGCCACCGGCGAGGCGCGCTGCGTCATCGGCGGCGACCTCGTCGTCTCCGCCGCGGCAGAAGCCGTTTCGCGCATGCGCTCCGGCCGCACCCGCGCCGTGGTCAATTGCGCCGAGACGCCGACCGCCGACTTCACGCGCAATCCCGACTGGCAGTTTCCCCTGGCCGCGATGCAGCACTGCGATTGCCGAGGCGACAGGCGCCGACGGCGTGGATTTCGTCGACGCCACGGCGCTGGCGATGGCGCTCATGGGCGATGCCATCGACACCAACCTGTTCCTCCTCGGCTACGCCTGGCAGAAGGGGCTGGTGCCGGTATCGCAGCGAGGCGCTGGAGCGGGCGATCGAACTGAATGGTGTCGCGGTAGACATGAACCGGAGGGCCTTCCTCTGGGGCCGCCGCGCCGCGCACGACCTGGCCGCAGTGCAGCGCTTTGCCGCGCCGGCGCTGTCGCGGGCACCGGCAGCACAGACGCTGGACGAGATCATCCAGCGCCGCTCCGACTTCCTCGTGGGCTACCAGAACCGTCGCTACGCCCGGCGCTACCGCAAGCTGGTGCAGCAGGTGCGTGCGGCCGAGGCACCGCTCGGATCGACTCGCCTGGCGGAAGCGGTGGCGCGCTGCTATTTCAAACTAATGGCCTACAAGGACGAGTACGAGGTGGCGCGCCTCTACGCCGACCCGGCGTTCATGGAGACGATCAACGCCAGCTTCGAGGGCGAATTCAGCCTCAACTTCCACCTCGCGCCGCCGCTCACCGCCAAGCGCGACCCTCTCAGCGGGGAGCCGCAGAAGCGGACGTACGGACCTGCGATGATGCGGCGTCTGCGCATGCTGGCGCGGCTCAAGTTCCTGCGCGGCACCTTTCTCGACGTCTTCGCCTACAACCCGGAACGGGGCGCGGAGCGGCGGCTCATCGGCGAATACCGTGCCGACATGGCGATCATCCTCGCCAACCTGAGCGCCGAGACGCTGGACAAAGCCGTGGAACTGGCCTCGCTGCCGGAACAGATCCGCGGTTACGGCCATGTCAAGGCCAGGAGTATCGAGGCGGCGCGCCGGCGGCGCGAGGAATTGCACGAGCGGCTCACCGCCCCGGACGCCCGGGTGGTTCCTGCCTGAGCGGATCCACGGGGCAGGCGAGGCGCCATGCCACCGTCGTAGCTGGCACAGGGACACCGCCATGTCGCCGGTCGTAAAGGCGCTGCCGTCGCAACTCCTGGGTCTGAATGTGACGGGCTCGGGCGCCGGAGGGCTCGCGCGCGGCGGACCAAGCCTGTGCGCAGGGCGGCGCCGACACCATGCCGATGGGCTAGAGATGCCGGCCGCGCCGGGCGACCGCCACCAGGGCCTGGGCGCGGCTGCTGACGTTGAGCGCCCGATAGATGGCCGACAGATGAATCTTCACCGTCCCCTCGGTCAGGTGCAGCAATTCGGCAATCTCGCGGTTCGACTTGCCCGCGGCGAGCAGATCTAGCACGCGCGCCTGACCCGCCGTCAGCCCGAATTCCTGCGCCACGTCGGATTCGCTTCCTCCTTTGCGCGACACGCCTCTGCCAACGGCCGGCGGCGGCTCCGGAAAGTACTCGCCACCTTCCAGGACGACGCGGACCGCCGCCAGCATTTCTTCGCCACTGCACGACTTGGGAACGAATCCGGCCGCCCCGAGCCGGGCGACGCGCCGGATCGTCGCCTGGTCATCCAGACCGGAAACGACCAGAACCGGAACTTGCGCGAAACGCTTGCGCAGGACACCGAGGAAGGAAAACCCGTCCATGCCCGGCAACATCAGATCGAGCAGGACGAGATCGACATCCGGATTGTCGTCCAGCCAGAGGACGGCCAGTTCCGCATCCTTGGCTTCGAACACCTCTGCGCCGCGGCGGAAGCGGCGCAGCGCGGCGACCAGGCCTTCGCGCACCAAGGCATGGTCTTCGACCACCAGGAGCTTGCCCACGGACCTCCCCGATTGCCGGCCCCGGGCCGGCGTTTCTTGTCCCACCTGATAGAGGGGTTGCGCCCAAATGTATCACGCTGCCGGGCCGCGCCCATAGGACTTTTGGCTAGCACCAAAGTCATATGGGCCAATGCCGCAGGCATGGGTATGCTGCGTCTTCCCAACCCGCATTCGCCGGAGTTCGCATGTACTCACCGCCCTCGAGTTTTCGGCCCCAAGGCGACGGCCCTGCCGCCGGGATCGGCTATACTCCGACACTGGCCCGCGTGGACAGGAGAGGGCCGATACCGCGCAGCTGGGGGAGAAGAATGAAAATCCTGGTGGTCGACGATCACCCGCTGATCCGGGAGGCATTGCGCCACATACTGGCCGACCTCGACGGCAGCCTCGATCTGCTGGAAGCGGAAGACTGCCCCGCAGGAGTCGGATTGGCCGACCGGCACCCCGACCTCGATCTCATCCTGCTCGACCTTTCGCTCCCCGGCAGCAGTGACCTGTCGGCCCTCGAACTGTTCCGCAGCCGCTTCCCCGCCGTTCCGGTCGTGGTCGTATCGGCGCACGACGAACACGAACTGGTGCTCGGGGCGCTCGACGCCGGGGCCATGGGGTTCATCCCCAAGACCTCGTCCAAGGATCTGATGATCAACGCCTTGCGCCTGGTTCTGGCCGGCGGTGTCTATGTGCCGCCGCAGGCACTGCCGTCCGCCGATGCGCCGCCGAGCCAGGGCAGCCTGCGGCCGGCGCGGCCGGGCGCCGCGGCCCCGGTCACGCCCTCGGATCTGGGTCTGACCGAGCGCCAGGTGGACGTGCTGGAACTGATGCTGCAAGGCAAGCCGAACAAGCTCATCTGCCGCGCGCTCAATCTGGCCGAGGGCACCGTGAAGATCCACGTTACCGCCATCCTCAAGGCGCTGAACGCCAGCAACCGCACTCAGGCCGTGCTCACCGCGAGCCGAATCGGCCTGCGCCTTCGCCCCCCGGCCGGCAGCCGGTCGCAGGGCTAGCACCTTCCGATCCGGCGCGAGACGACGCGCCGGGGACACCGACATCCCGCGCCGGAGAAACGTTGAAAGTCGGCATCATCTCGACCTTCGTCGACTACCACCGACAGGGACGTCACCACCGCGGCGTGCTGCAGCCTCAGGCCGGCGCGCTGATCGCCGCCCTGCTGCCGCCCGATATCGACATCGAAGTCGTCAACGACGCCTGGACCGATCCCGACTGGCGCAAGGACTACGACCTGCTGTTCATCTCGGCCCTGCATGCGGACTTCGACCGCGCGCGCCAGATTTCCCACTACTGGCGCCGGCGCGGCACCAAGACGGTGTTCGGCGGCACGCTGGCGAGCACCCATCGCGAACTGGTCGCACCCTGGTTCGACGCCATCGTCGTCGGCGATCCCGAATCGACGGTGCGGCGCGTCTATGACGATTTCTGCCGCGGCGACCTGCAGCCGGTCTATGTCGCTGCGCCGTACGATCCGCTGCAGGTGCCGACGCCCCGCTTCGACCTGTTGGCTCAGCAGCAGGTGCTGCCGCTGAGCCTGGAGGTCACGCGCGGCTGTCCCTATGCCTGCGAATTCTGTGCCCTGACCGGGCTCGGCACGCGCCACCACGTCCGTCCCGTCGAACTGGTGGTGCGCGACATCGTCGCCGGCCGGCGCATGCTGGGCCGCAGCGCACCTTGGCACCAGCGCCGGATCGTCGGCTTCTACGACAACAACCTGGGCGGCAATCCCGGCTACCTGCGCCGTCTGTGCGACGCCCTGGAACCGCTGCGCATCTGGTGGGGCGCGTGCGTGACGTTCAACGTCATCTGCGAACCGGAGCTTCTCGCGTGCATGGCGCGCGCCGGTTGTCGCGGCGTGTTCGTCGGGCTGGAGAGCTTCAATGCGGCGGCGCTGGTCGACATGCGCAAGTCGCAGAACGTGCTGGACAAGGTACGCGGCGCCATCGACCAGTGTCACCGCCACGGCATCCTCGTCATGGCGGGCATCATGTTGAGCCCGGAGACGGATGATGCGGACTACATCGCAAGCATCCCGCGGCACCTGGGCGAAGCCGGACTGCATGTGCCCACCTATGTCTCGTTCGAGACGCCGCTGCCGGGGACGCCCTATTTCAACCGTCTCGCCGCTGCCGCCGATCCTCGCCTGCTGCCCAACGCCGCGCTTGCCGATTTCAACGCCTATACGCTGGTGACCCGGCCGCGCCATCTGGGGACGGAAGAATTCGTGGGCGCCTACCGGGACCTGTCCGCCCGCGTATTCTCGCCGCGGCGGCGCCTGCGCAAGCTGCTGTTCGACCTGCCGCGTCTGGCGCTCTCGGGCGGGCCGATTTCGCTGCTCTACGATGCGGTGGAACTGGCCTCCGAGAGTGCGCGCCCGCACCCGCAGCGCACCTACATCGCCGGCACCGAGCCGCCGCCGCCCGAACTGGCCCAGGTGCCGTTCGGCGACGACGATTTCGAGTCCGAGGAGCAGCGATCGGCCATTCTGGACCCATGGCACGTCACCGACGCCGGAGGCCGCGTCCTCCCGGCCTGGCTCGCCGGGCAGGCGGTGTGGGGCAAGCGCGGTCATATCGCCCTGCGCCCGCCACGGGTTCCGCAACCGAGCGCCTGCCGCCCCCTGCCTGCCCGTCGCCCCTCCCCTGACGGTCGCCGCATGACCCGGTTTCTCACCGGCGCCGCCCGCGCCGACAGCACGGTGCCCGCGCCCCCCCAGGCGCTCGACCGCATGGTCGCCGCCGAGCAGGTGCGCATGATCTACCAGCAGCTGCCGGTATCGGTCACCGGAACCATGGTCGGCGTGCTGCTGCTGTCGTCCGTGCTGTGGCCGGTGGTGCCGCACTGGCTGGTCATCGTGTGGTTTCTCGCCATGGTCGGCGAACCAGGGCTGGCGCTTCGTTCTGTACTCGCGGTTCCGGGCCGGGGGCATCCCGGAGGGCAGTCACGAACAATGGGGGCGCTACTGGGCGATCGGCTCGGCCATCTCCGGCTGCATCTGGGGATCGGCGGCCCTGCTCTTCTTCATTCCGGGTTCGCAGTTGTACCAGACCATCCTGGTCATCTCGATCTTCGCCATCACGTCGGTGGCGGTGCCGCTGATCGCCTCCCATCTGGTTTCCTTCTATGCCTTCGTGCTGCCGACGCTGCCGCCGATCATCGGCATCAACCTGTGGCAGGGCGACGCCCTGCATCTGATCATCGCCTTCATCAGCTTCTGCGTCATGCTGGGCGTGGTGGCGGTCGGCCACAAGTACAACCGGCTGCTGACGGAGTCGCTGCGCAACCGCTTCCGCAACGAACAACTGGCGGCGCACCTGCAGCAGCAGAACGCGGAGCTGGAACGGGCGCGCGAACTGGCGGACCAGTTGAGCCGCGCCAAGTCCCAGTTCTTCGCTGCCGCCAGCCACGATCTGCGCCAGCCGCTGCATGCCCTGGGGCTGTTTGCCGCCGCCCTTTCGGAAAAGGTGCGCGACCCCGAGGTTTCCAACGTCGTGAACAGCATCAGCGCGTCGGTGGAAGCGCTGGAGATGTTGTTCAACGAACTGCTCGACCTGTCCAAGATCGACGCCGGCGTCGTCAAGCCGCAACTGGCGGATTTCTCGCTGCAGACCCTGCTCGACCGGCTGGCCATGGATTTCGATCCGGAAGCCTTCGACAAGGGGCTGCGATTCCGCATCCACGGTTGCGGCCACTACGTCTACTCGGATCCGGTGCTGCTGGAGCGCATCCTGCGCAACCTGATCACCAACGCCATCCGCTACACCCGGGCGGGGGGAGTTGTGGTCGGCTGCCGTCGCCGGGGCTCCAAAGTGCGCATCGAGGTCTGGGACAGCGGCATCGGCATTCCGGTCGATCAGCAGGAACGCGTCTTCGATGAATTCGTCCAGATCGGCAATCCCGAGCGCGACCGCCGCAAAGGCCTGGGCCTCGGCCTGGCCATCGTCAAGAGGCTCGCCCTTCTCCTGCAGCTTCCGCTGGAACTGAAGTCGCGGGTCGGGCGAGGCACGGTCTTCCGCATCGATCTCCCCCTCGGCCAGCGACCGGTCGAAGCCGTCCGCGCGCCGGGCACGGACGTTCGCTCCCAGCATCACCTGACCGGCGTCCTCGTCCTCATCGTGGACGACGATCAGCCGATCCTCGACGGCATGTCGGCACTGCTGCGGGGATGGGGCGCCGAGGTCATTGCCAGCCAATCGACCGCCGAGGCGCTGGAGTGCCTGCGCGCACGGGAGGGCCGTCCGGACCTGATCGTGGCCGACTATCAGCTTCGCGGCAGCGAAACCGGGATCGACACCATCCACGAGGTGCGCTCGCTCTGCGGCCAGGACATTCCGGCGATCATGATCACCGGCAGCACCACGCCGGAGCGGGTCGAGGAAGCCAAGAGCGCCGGATTCCATCTGCTGCTCAAGCCGGTGATGCCGGCCAAGCTGCGCGCCCTCATCAATTTCAAGCTCAAGCAGCCCGCAACGGATCGGTGAGCGATGCGGGCGGCGGATCGCCGCCGCAGTACGGCTCCGGCGACGCTGCCGCACGGTCCCGGTACTAATCCATCTGACTGATACTCAAGCCGGCAAAACCGCGCCAGAATATCTGCACACCTGCAGTGTTCGCTCATTGAGCCCACCGGACGGGTGACAAAAAAGGCATCACGATGAGGAGGTCAGCATGCTCCACCTACAACATCTTCCCGCAGAGATGATTTCCCTCGACCGGGTTTCAGGCTCGCTGAGACGCCTGGGGTCGGTCATTGCCACCGTCGCCGCCATCGGTCTGGCGACCGGGGCAGCTTTCGTCGCCTTGTTGTGGCTCGACAACTCCATGCGCTTCCTGACCCCGGCAGTGATTCGCCTGGGCGAAGCGGGGCAGGCCGCCGCACCGCCTGCCGACGGGCAAGCCGTCGCCTCGCCGCTGGCCGGGCAGAGTGGCGCAGCAAGGCAAGGCCACGACTCTCCCCTCGACGAAGCCGTCCCCGCGCAAGCGGTTTCGGCACTTTCCCGCCCGTGAGCGCAACGCGTCCGCCGAGAAGAATAACGTAGCCCATTCGCGCGGCTGGCGGGCGGTTCACAAGCCCCGCGAACGGCGATAACGCAGGCTCCCCTCGGCGTGCCGGGAGGCCGGAGACAATCTTCCGGCGGCCGGAATGAACCTTCCTGCCCACTCTCGTTTAAGCGCGGCCAGCGGCCGCTTTTTTTTGCGCCGGCCCGGAAAATGGCGCCGGCGGGGGCAGACGCGTTTGGAGTAAGATGCGGAGCCAGTCCGCAACCGGAGCACGCGATGAGCAACGCCACCCCGTCCCAGGATCCCCTCGAATTTCTCAAGGGCATGTGGTCGAGCATGGGATTTCATCTGCCCGGCATGGTCACGCCCACGCTGGACGTCAACGAACTGGACAAGCGCATCGCCGACCTCAAGGCGGTCGAAGGCTGGCTCAAGATGAACCTCAACATGCTGCAGATGAGCATTCAGGGGCTCGAAATGCAGCGCGTGACGCTGGCAGCGATGGCCGCCATCGGCCAGTCGGCCTCGCAGTCGGAGCCCGGTGCCAATCCCTTCGCCACGGCTGCGCTCTGGCCCTGGAACTTCATGCAGCAGGCGGCGGCGGCGGGCGCGCCGCCTGCCAACCCCGCGCCCGACACTCCGCCCGAGCCCAAGCCGCAGGAAAAGTGAGCGCGCCCGAACTCGCCGCCGCCCACTGCTTCGCCGAGGACTGGCGCGAGGCGCTCGAAGCGTGCCTGAGCGGGCTGTCGGTCCCGGCCGGCGCCAATCTCGGCTTCGTGTACTTCTCCGATCGCTACTCGCAGCATGCCGAAGCCATCCTGCGACGCTTGCGCGAAGCGACCGGCATCGACGAGTGGGTCGGATCGGTAGGCATCGGCATCTGCGGCGGCAGCGACGCCCGCGTCGATGGCGGCGGCATCGCGGTGCTGGTCGGGCGCTTCGACCCGGCGAGCTTCCGCGTCTTCTCCGGCCGCCAGCCTCTGGTCGGTGCCGGCACGTTGCCCTACTTCGCGGTGGTGCATGCCGACCCCCGCACGCCGGACATGCCCGATCTGGTGGCGGACATGGCGGGCAAGGTAAGCAGCGGCTTCATCACCGGCGGCATGTCCAGCGCGCGCGAGGGCACACTGCAGATCGCCAATGGCGTTCTATCGGGCGGCATCTCCGGCGTGGCGTTCACCGATGCGGTGGCGGTGGCGACGCGTCTCAGCCAAGGCTGTTCGCCGCTGCCGGGGCGCTACCTCATCACCCAGGCCGAGCGCAACGTCATCGGCACGCTCGATCATCGGCCGGCGCTCGACGTGTACAAGGAGGCGATGGGGGAAGTGCTGGCGCGCGACCTGGCGCGCGCCGCCAATTACGTCCTGGTAGGACTGCCGGTGCCGGGTCGCGAGGCCGGGGACTACCTCGTGCGCAATGTCATCGGCATCGATTCGAAGAACGGCCTGATCGCCATCAACGAGATGGTGGAACCGGGCCGGCAACTGCTGTTCGTGCGGCGCGACGGCAATGCGGCGCGGGATGACCTGCAGCGCATGCTGAGGGAACTGCGCGATGCGCTGCCGTCGCCGCCCAAGGGCGGTTTGTATTTCTCCTGCCTCGGGCGCGGCGGCAACATGTTCGGCGACGACGCCGTCGAGCCGCAGATGATCCGCGACACCTTCGGCGACCTCCCCCTCGCCGGTTTCTTCTGCAACGGCGAGATCTCGCACGACCAGCTCTACGGCTACACCGGCGTGCTGACGCTGTTCCTGTAGCGCCCGAGCTACCCCCCGACGAGAGTCAGCCAGGCTGGCAGCGTAAGCATCGCCAGCAGGGTGCTGGCGGAGATGATCCAGGCCACGCCGGGGCCGTCGCCGCCCATGCGCATCGCCAGGATGTAGGCCGAACTGGCGGTGGGCAGGGCGCCGAACAGTACCACCGTGGCGAAGTAGATGCCGGTGACACCCAGCCAGCGCGCGGCCAGCCAGGCTGCCGCCGGCACCGCCAGCAGCTTCACTGCCATGACATAGATTCCCGCTCTGCGTGAGCCCGCGACCCCGCGCGGTTTGAGAGCGGCGCCGACGGCCAGCAGTCCGAGGGCGATCGCGGCGTCCGCCAGGCGGCCGAAAAAATGCTGGGCGACCTGGGGCAGGGCGATGCCGGCGAAGTTGAGCGCGAGGCCGATCAGCGTGGACCAGATCAGCGGATTGCGCAGCACTTCGCGCCACAGGCCGAGTTCGCCGTGGCGTGCCAGCATCCACACCGCAGCCATGTTGGCGAAGGGAACCATGGCGCCCACCAGGATGCCCATCGCGGCGATGCCCGCAGCGCCGTGCAGCGTGCCCGCCACCGCCAGACCGATGTACGAGTTGAAGCGGAAGGCGCACTGAAACTGCGACGCGAACGTCATCGGCTTGAGCGCGAACAGGGCCCGTGCCGGAAACGCCAGCATTGCCCCGGCGGCCATCGCCAGCAGCCCGCTGGCGAACAGAGGGGCGGCGGCAGCCAGGTCGATCGGCGTGCGGGAGATGGCGTCGATCAGCAGCGCCGGAAACAAGACGAAGTAGAACCAGCTTCTCCAGCCCGCTCCAGAAGTGATCGCCGAGATGCATCCAGCGGCGGATGGCGCTGCCGAGCAGGATCAGGGCGAAGTCGGGCAGCAGCAGCAGGGCGGCGGACATGGGCGGATCAAAAAACTGCCGTCGCGCCGCTGCGGCGGGACGGGAAAATCGTCAGATGACATGGCCGGCCCGCAGCGCCTCGATCTCGTCCTCGGAATAGCCGGCAGCGCGCAGGATGGCGTGGCTGTCGGCACCGGCAGGCGGTGCCGCCCGTGCGTCTGCCAGATCGCAGCCGTCGATGCCGAACGGCGGCGCGAACTGGACGACGCCGCCGACGTCCGCTGCCATGCCGCGCGCCTGCACGTGGCCGCTGCGCAGCGCTTCCTCCAGGCTCAGCACGGGCGTCACGCAGCAGTCGGCGGTGGCGAACAACTCGGTCCACTGCGACTGGTCGCGGGTGCGGAACCGGCGCTCGAGCTCGGCCCGGGCGTGGGCGCCGGCGGCGCCAGTCGCCAGATGGTAGGGTTCCAGCTCGGGGCAGCCCAGCACGGCGCAGGTGCGCTGCCAGAATTTCCCCTCCAGCGCACCAACCGCCATGTAGCGCCCGTCCCGCGTCGGATAGACGCCGTAGCACGGCACGCCGCCGGAAAGTAGATCGGCGCCGCGGCGCGGCGCGCGACCGTGGGCCAGCACGCCCACCAGCGGCAGAATGGCGTGGGCCAGCACCGCGTCGGTCATCGCCACATCCACGTAACGGCCGCGCCCGGTGGCTCGCGCATCGACCAGCGCGGCGAGGATAGCCACCAGCGCCGTGAGCGCACCGCCGAGCAGATCGCCGATCTGCAGGTTCGGCACCACCGGCGGACCGTTCTCGCAGCCGATCTGATCCAGCACGCCGGACAGGGCGAGGTAGTTGATATCGTGACCGGCGCGCTCCCGCAGCGGCCCGCTCTGGCCATAGCCGGTGATGGCGCAATAGACGAGGCGCGGATTGACGGCGCTCGCCGCCGCATGGCCGATGCCCAGCTTGTCCACCACGCCGGGACGGAAGCCCTCGATGATCACGTCGGCGTCCCGGGCGAGGCTCAGGAAAACATCAACACCTTCCCGCCGCTTGAGATCGAGCTGCAGGCTGCGCTTGTTGCGGTTCACGACCTGAAAGAACCAGCTCGTTTCGCCGCCCATCGGACCGAGCGCACGGCCATAGTCACCGCCGCCCGGCTCTTCGATCTTGATGACGTCGGCGCCGAGGTCGGCCAGATGCATGGAGGCCATGGGCCCCGGCAGCAGGCGGGTGAGGTCCAGCACGCGGGTGCCGGTCAGGGGTCGGGACGGCATGGGCAGGTCCTGGGCAGCATGGGTTCGGAGCGGCGCAAAGCGGCGGCAGCGGGCGACCGGAATGATGCCACGGCGGCGGCACATCCGGCGCCGTGCGCCTGCCGTCGCCGCGCCGGCGAGCCGCCGCTGCTCAAAGCGCAAGATATCTTCGCGTATCATCGTGCCCGCAAGGGCGCCGCGGCCTCCTTGTCCGTGCAGCCTGCCGGGGCCGCGGGGCGATCGGATTCGTGCTCGAGGAAGCAACATGAAAAATGGGAAGATCCAGACTCAAGCTCGCCTGCGCGCGGCACTCGGATGCGTGCTGGTTCTTTGGTCGATCGTGTCCGGGTCTGGCGCCGGCGAGGCGCAGGCCGCCGGCGCGGGCGAACGGCCGCGCATCGGACTGGTTCTCGGGGGCGGCGGTGCCCGCGGCTCTGCCCATATCGGCGTGCTGGAGGTGATGGAGCGGCTGCGGGTGCCGGTGGACTGCGTCGCCGGCACCAGCATGGGCTCCCTGGTGGCAGGCGTGTACGGAGTCGGACTCACACCGGCCCAGATGCTGGAAAAACTGGCGCCGGTGGATTGGAACGAACTGTTCGCCGACAACCCGGACAGCGCCGACATGAACTACCGCACCCGCCGCCTGGCCCAGCGCTTCTATCCGCGGCTCGAGCTGGGCATCACGGACAAGGGCGTGGAGCCGGTGGCGGGCGTGGTCGCCGGGCAGAAGATCAAGCTCTTCTTCAACTCCCTGGTGGGCGACGACGCCGGCCTGCGGACCATCGAATCGCTGAAGCTGCCGGTGTCCGTCATCGCCACCGACATCGGCACCGGGGAACGGGTGGTGCTGCGGGAGGGCAGCCTTTCGGCGGCGATGCGGGCCAGCATGTCGGTGCCCGGGCTGATGGCCCCGGTGCAGATCGACAACCACTATCTGGTGGACGGCGGCCTGGTGGACAACGTGCCCATCGGCGAGGTCCGCAGCCGCTGCAACGCCGACGTGGTGATCGCGATCGACGTCGGCACGCCGCTGATGAAGCCGGAGGAGGTGACCAACATCCTGGCGGTGACGGGCCAGATGATCAACATCCTCACCAATCAGAACGTGGTGGCCTCGCTCGCCACGCTCAAGCCCGGCGACGTCTTCATCCAACCCGACCTGACAGGAATCTCGGCCGGCGATTTCCCCCGCTACCTGGAAGCGGTGGAGCGAGGGCGCAAGGCGGCCGAAGCGAAGGCCGAAGAACTCGCCCGCTACGCCGTACCCCCCGAGCAGTACGCGGCCTGGCGCGCGAGTATCCAGCCGCCGGACGTGGCAGTGCCGCGCATCGACGAAGTCCGGATTGCCGAACTCAGGAGCGTCAATCCCCAGGCCGTGGAACGGCTCGTCGAGGTGAAGCCGGGCGAGACTTTGGACCGTCAGAAATTGGACAAGAGTGTGCAGGCGATCTACGGCGAAGGCGACTACCAGAGCGTGGACTATTCCCTGCTCACGTCCCGGGATCGCAACATCCTCCGCATCACACCGCTCGAGAAGTCGTGGGGACCGGACTACCTGCTGTTCGGCATGAACCTGAGCTCGAACGTCGGTTCCTGGTCCGCCTACGAGCTGCGCGCCGCCTACCGGCGCACCTGGCTCAATAGCTACGGCGGCGAATGGTTCACCGGCGTGCAGATCGGCGAGGACTCGCGCCTCTTCACCCAGTTCTACCAGCCGCTGGATGCCCGCCAGCGCTTCTTCGTCCTACCGAGCCTGGACATCGGACGCGCACAGTTTGACGTCTATCAAGACGACGACAGAGTCGGCCAGTTCGACGTTGACCGGGTCAGTGCATCGCTGGAGGGGGGCATCAACTTCGGCACCGTGGGCCAGGCAAAACTGGGCTACACGTACACCAGCCTGGACAACACGCTGAGCACCGGCATTCCCGGCTCCCTGCCCGAAGGCAAGAACACGATTCGCGGCTGGAACGGGTCCCTCGACCTCGAACAGTTCGACCGCCTGTTCTTCCCGACCCGGGGCTGGGCCGTGATCGGCAGCGTCCTCCACGCCGACCAGGCCGACTATACCAAGGGCAACTTCACTGTCTCTGCTGCCTTCCCGGTGTCCAAGTACGTCATCAACGGGCGGCTGCGGGTGGCCGGCTCGCTCAGCGGCACCCTGCCGTCCTACGACCCGGTGGCGTTGGGCGGCCCCTTCAACCTTACCGGATACGCCCAGAACCAGATCGTCGGCGACAATCTGAGCTACGGCTCGGCGCGGCTGGAGCGCATCATCGGCAAGATGCCGCTCGGCATGACCGGCGATCTGCGCGTGGGCATCTCCGCCGAGGCCGGCAAGGTGAACGGACGCTACACCGAGACCAATCTCGACGGCTGGCTGGAGTCCTACAGCGTGTACTTCGCCGGCGAAACCCCGGTCGGGCCGCTTTACCTCGGCTACGGCTACGCCACCGGTGGCGCCTCCGCCGTCTACCTGTTCCTCGGAACGCCGTGATGCACCGGGAAAGGCCCGCCATGTCGCCGGGGTGCTTCGCGTGCGGTGGGAAGCCGGTCAATCCTCTGCGTCGTGAAGCCCTGCGGGCCGCAGCCGGCCTCATCGCGGGCATGGCGCTGCCGGGTCTCGCCGCGGCGCCGGTGATCGAGCGCCCGATACCGAAGAGCGGAGAGGGCCTGCCGGTGGTCGGGCTTGGCACCTGGCAGAGCTTCGACGTGGCGGGCGATGCGGTCGGGACGGCGGCCGCGCGGGAGGTTTTGCGGCTGTTCGCCGCCGGCGGCGGCCGGCTCGTGGACAGCTCGCCGATGTACGGCAGCGCCGAAAGCGTGGTCGGCGATCTTGGAACCGAGTTGGGCGTGCAGGACAGGCTGTTTCATGCCACCAAGGTGTGGACCGGCGGCCGCGAATCAGGCATCGCGCAGATGGAAGCCTCGCTGCGGCGAATGCGGGTGGCGCGCATGGACCTGATGCAGGTACACAACCTGATGGACGTCCATACCCACCTGCGCACGCTGCGGGAATGGAAGCGCCAGGGCCGGGTGCGCTATATCGGCGTCACCCACTACCACAGCGGCGCCTACGCCGATCTGGAGCAGGTGATGCGGAGCGAGGAACTCGACTTCGTCCAGTTCAACTACTCGCTGGCAGAGCCGGACGCCGAACGGCGCCTGCTGCCGCTGGCGGCGGAGCGCAGACTCGCGGTGATCGTCAATCGTCCCTTCGCCGAAGGTGCCCTGTTCGATCGCGTACGCGGCAAGCCGCTGCCGGATTTCGCCCGCACCATCGGCTGCGACTCCTGGGCGCAGCTGTTCCTGAAGTGGATACTCGGCCAGCCGGCCGTCACCTGCGTCATTCCCGCGACGCGCAATCCGCAACACATGAGCGACAACCTCGGCGCCGCGCGGGGCACATTGCCGGACGCAGGCATGCGCGCACGGATCGCCGCATATCTCGAGACGATCTGAGCCATAACAGGCTCTCACGCGTCCCACCCCGAATTCGGACGAGGCAAGAGCAAACCACGGCACCCCGGTTTCCCGGGGTGCCGAGTTCGTGACGGGGAACTACTTGTAGTAGCCGACGGCGCAGACCTGATCGCCGACCTTGGTGACGAAGGTGACTTTCTGCACCGGGTCGGTGCTGCCCGGACGCGGCCACATGTAGGTGACCTGCATGAAATGACCCTCATGCGCTTCCTTGTACATCTCCTCGCCCAGCGGCTTGCCGGCCTTGTCCTTGAGATCCTTCAGGCTCTTGCCGACCAGCGTCGGGTGGGCCGTGAAATTGCCGTCCGGACCGCCGCAGAACGGGTAGAGGTCGCGGTCCTTGAAACCGCCTTCGCCCTTGGTGAACTTGGCCAACGCGTCGGCCTTGTTCGCCTTCACCGCCGCCACCGCCTTCTCGAGCATGGCTTTGGCCTCGGCCTCGGTGCCGAACTCGGCGGCATAAGCGGCGGCCGTCATGCCGCCGGCAACGACCAGTGCGGACAGGGCCTTCAACACGGAATTGCGCAGCATCGTCTCT
Organism: uncultured beta proteobacterium; assembly: GCA_963823455.1. Lineage (GTDB taxonomy): Bacteria > Pseudomonadota > Gammaproteobacteria > Burkholderiales > Rhodocyclaceae > CAVPDA01. The sequence continues at coordinate 269,510 of CAWGLO010000002.1, read as the reverse complement.
CCTTCTTTGGGTTGATGGAAACCATGAATCTGTGCAGCCTTCCGATTCTAGGTGGCGCGTCCGCGGTCCGCAAACAAGACTGTCGCCTTCCGACGACATCCTGCCGGCATGCTAGCCGTCGAGGCGGCGAAAGCGGAGGAAGTAGTTTTCGCTGAGCAATCCCTTGCGCTCCTCGACCAGTCTGAAGCCGGCGGCCTCGATCTCGCCGATCACCGCCTCCTTGCCTGCCCGCACGTGGCTCAGGGTCCAGCTCGATGAGACGCCCGGAATGCGCTCGTAGTCGATGACCACCAGCGTGCCGCCGGAGCGCAGGGCGCGGTGGATCGATGCCAGCATCGACTGCGGGTACTCGAAATGGTGGTAAGTGTCGCAGACGAACGCGACATCGATGGATGCCGGCGCCAGCCGGCTGTCGCGGTCACCGCCGAGGATCGCCTCGACGCCGCGAAGATCCTCGTCTCGTGCGATGCGCGCGATGTTGTGCACGAACACCGGGGAGATGTCGCACGGCATAGACGCGGCCCATTGCGCCGACCGCCATCAGCAAAGAGCCGGGTGAACAGACCGGTGCCGGCGCCGATGTCCGCCACCGCCATTCCCGGCTGGAGACCCACCGCGGCGACGATACGGTGGCGCCGAGCGAACACCTCCCGCCCCTCGCCCTCGAACATGCGCAGCGACTGCTCGAAGCTCGGGTTCTCGTAGTAGCGGTTGATGCCGGGATTCACGCTGCGCACCTGGGCGTCAGCGGCCATGGGCAGGGCGAGAGCGAGAACCACCAGCAGAAAGCGGAGCGAAGCGTGCGGGCGCATCGGCTGCAACAGGCCTCGCCAGTCAGGCGGGGGTACGCGATCGCTGCAGGCGGGGGCCATGGCGGCCTGCGTTCGCTAGCGCGGCGAGATGGCCGGGATCCGGTCCCGTCCGATGGGAAGCACGGGCGGCATGACGCCGGGGGCATCGTAGATCGATGTCACGAGCATCCCCTGCTGCGGGGCGAACTGCAACGGCGGATTGTGCGCGTAGAAGCGTATCGGTTCCGACTCGTAGCCGATCGAGCCGTCGGCATTCTGCCGCGCCCGGACCACCACGAAATGCAGATGCGGGCCGGAAGAATAGCCGGTGTTGCCGGAATAGCCGATGTGGGTCCCCGCCTGCACCTCCTGGCCGATCCAGCTGTACTGGCCGGCGTTGAGATGAACGTAGCGCGCCATGGTGCCGTCTTCGTGCAGGACGGTGACCGAGTTGGCCTTGTCCAGCAGGTCCTGCTCCTTGCCGCCGCGCACGTGGAAGTTCTCGATGTCGATCACCACGCCGGCGCGTGCCGCCATGATCGGCGTGCGCTCGGGCATGACGATGTCCACGGCATGGGCGCTGTCGGCCGTGGTATGCGTCGTGATCGCGCCGCCATGGGACTGGCTGATCAGGAAGGTGTGCCCGTCCTCGAAGGGCAGGCGATAGAGGGCATTCGGATCGTGCGCGGCGGCGATGTCGCCGAACTGGTGGCGGTACTTGAAGGAAAAGCGATAGGCGCCGCGGGCCGTGGCGCGAAACAGGCGCCCCAGGACCAGCGACTGTTTGGGCGGCACCACCGCGGTGAGCGGCCACTTCCGGTCGCTGGCGACGTTCTCCTGCTCGGCCAGGGAGACGTATACCGTCATCGACGCCGGCCCGTCGTTGTGGGCGATGATCTCGTGCCCCTCGCCCTTTTGCACGGATTCGAGGCGGAACGGATACTCGCGCAAACCCGCCGAGGCAGCCCCGGCGAACGCGGCCAGCATGAGGAAGGCAAGGGCGGCGAAGGAAAGGCGCAGATAAGGCATCGTGCTCACTCGTGGTTGGATTATGGTGGTTGACCGGGCACGCGGGCGGAAAGTGCCGTCCGGCGCAAGCTGCTCCGGCGGGCACGGCCCGCCCTACGGGGCCACACTGTACGTAGGGCGGGCCGTGCCCGCCAACAAATATCTTCGGCTACGGGTAGGTGCGGGCGTCTTCGATCACCTTGCCATCGTTCGGCAGCGTGCCCGGTGCGCACAGTCGCACCTCCCCCCGCAGCTTTGTCAGCTCGCGCATGCCGGCCACGATTGCCTGGCTCAACGCCTCGCTCTCCGCGCCCACCTCGCAATGCAGCGTCATGCGGTCGGCGCCGTCGGGGTTCGTCACCACCAGCCGCGCCTTGCGGATCTCGGGATGGCGCTTGACGATCTGCGCCACCTGGGAGGGATGGACGAACATGCCCTTGACCTTGGTGGTCTGGTCGGCGCGGCCGAGCCAGCCGCGGATGCGGGTGTTGGTGCGGCCGCAGGGCGACGCGCCCGGCAGCACCGCCGAAAGGTCGCCGGTGCCGAAGCGGATCAGCGGATAGTCCGGGTTGAAGGTGGTGACCACCACCTCGCCCACCTCGCCCGTCGGGCACCGGGTCGCCGGTACCGGGGCGCACGATCTCCAGGATGACTTCCTCCTCCAGCACCAGCCCTTCCCGCGCCTCGGTCTCGTAGGCGATGAGCCCGAGATCGGCCGTGGCATAGGCCTGGTAGCCCTGGATGCCGCGGGCGAGGAGCGCATCGCGCAGGCTCGGCGCGAAGGCTTCGCCGGATACCACGGCCTTGGTCAGGCTGTCGATGCGCACGCCCAGTTCGTCCGCCTTCTCCAGGATGATCCTGAGGAAGGACGGCGTGCCGACATAGCCGTCGGGTCTGAGATCGGCCATCGCCTGCACCTGCAGTTCGGTCTGGCCGACGCCGCCCGGGAACACGGTGCAGCCGATGGCGTGGGCCGCCGTCTCCAGCATCGACCCGGCAGGGGTGAAGTGGTAGGAGAAGCAGTTGTGCACCAGGTCGCCGTTGCGGAAGCCCGCCGCGTAAAGGGCGCGGGCGAAGCGCCAGTAGTCCTTGCGCCCGCCTTCGGGATCGTAGATCGGGCCGGGGGAAGCGAACACGCGCCGAGACTCGCCCCAGCGCGTGGCGGCGAAGCCGCCGAAGGGACGGCGTCGCCTTCTGCAGCTCCAGCAGTTCGGACTTGCGCACCACCGGCAGCCGCGCCAGGGCGTCGCGCGAACGGATCGCCTCGGGATCGACATCGGCATGGAGAGCGGCGTAGGCGGCGCATGGGTCCGGGCATGGGCGATGTGTCCGGGCAGGCGCGCCAGCAGGTCGCGCTCGCGGGCAGCCGGATCGCGGATTTCGAGGGTGTCGTAATAGTCCATAGGTCTCTTGCGTGCCTCGCGCATCCTTCGCATTAGCCGGGCGCAGCGGCCGGCGCTCACGCCAGCCAGCGCTTGCGGCGGCGGTAGTGCTTGACGTCGCGGAAACTCTTGCGCTTCTCGCCGGAAAGACCGAGGTAGAACTCCTTGACGTCCTCGTTCGTAGCCAGTTCCGTGGCGTCGCCTTCCATCACCACGCGGCCGTTTTCCAGGATGTAGCCGAAGTCGGCGTAGCGCAGCGCCACCATGGTGTTCTGCTCGGCCAGCAGGAAGCTCACCTTCTCGCGCTGGTTGAGATCGCGCACGATCTCGAAGATCTCCTCGACGATCTGCGGCGCCAGCCCCATCGACGGCTCGTCGAGCAGGATCATGTGCGGCCGCGCCATCAGCGCGCGGCCGATCGCGGTCATCTGCTGCTCGCCGCCCGAGGTATAGCCGGCCTGCGAGGTGCGCCGCTGCTTCAGCCGCGGGAAATAGTTGTAGACCTTTTCCAGATCCTGCCGGATCTGCGCGCGCGAGGCACTCCGGGTATAGGCGCCGGTCAGCAGGTTCTCCTCGACCGTCAGATGGCCGAAGCAGTGGCGCCCTTCCATCACCTGGATGACGCCGCGCTTGACCAGATCGTTCGGCGTCAGCTGGTCGATGCGCTGGCCGCGGAACTCGATGCTGCCCTTGGTGACGTCGCCGCGCTCGGCCGCGCAGCAGATTCGAGATGGCCTTCAGCGTCGTGGTCTTGCCGGCGCCGTTGGCGCCGAGCAGGGCCACGATCCTGCCCTGCGGCACCTCCAGCGACACGCCCTTGAGCACCAGGATGACGTGGTCGTAGATGACCTCGATGTTGTTGACGCTGAGGTAGGGCCGGGCGGCGGCAGGAGTGCGGTCCATGGTCGAACGGTCGGTGCGGGATGGGAGCTTCGGTGCGGAAACGAAATCTCGCTCCCGCACCGGCGGCCGCCGGGATCAGATCTCCTTCGAGCAGTCGCGCAGCGTGATGCCCTTTTCCTTGGCGTACTTGGCGGCGGATTCCTCGATCATCGGCCGGATCAGGCTCTGTTCGGCCTCGATCCAGTCGGTGATCACCTTCCACTGCTTGCCATCCCACTGCTGGAACTTCACCTTGCCCGAACCTTCATGGTTGGCGCAGCTCACCTTCACGGCGGCAGAAGCCGCTGGCGCCGAGCTGCTTCAGGCGGGCGTCGTCGATGCTCAGGTTCTCGATGCCCCAGCGCATCTGCTCGCCGGTGATCGGCTTGCCCTTGCCGAACTTCTCCTGCGCCTTGCGGATCGCCTCGACGGTGATGATGCCGTGCACCACGCCGCGGTTGTAATAGACCGATGCCGACCCGGGACTTGTCCTCCATGTTGCCCTTGCCCTTGCCATACACGGACTTGAGGATGTCCTGCACCACCGGGTAGTTCTGTGCCGGCGACGTTGAAGCCGGCCGCGATGTAGCCCTTGGCGGCGTCGCCGGCCGGGATGGTGTCCTCCTCCGCGCCGGACCACCACACGCCGATCATCTTGTCCCGCGGATAGCCGACCTTGGCCGCCGCCTTGAGCGCCGTCGGATTCATCACGCCCCAGCCGCGCAGGATGACCCAGTCCGGCTTGTCCTGGCGGATCTGCAGCCACTGCGACTGCTGCTCGTTGCCCGGGTGGGCCACCGGAATCTGGGTCACCTCGAATCCGTACTTCTTGGCCTGGGCGTCGAGCACCGGGATGGTTTCCTTGCCGTAGGCCGAGTCGTGGTACAGGTTCACGATCTTCTTGCCCTTGAGCTTGTCCATGCCGCCTTCCTTCTGGCCGATGAACTTGATCTTGGCGGTGTTCTGCGTCCAGTAGGTGGTGATCAGCGGGAAGACATAGGGAAATACGCGGCCGTCGGCGGCATCGGTGCGGCCGTAGCCGATCGTGATCATCGGAATCTTGTCCTGGGCCACCTTGTCGAGCACGGAATAGGTGATGCCGGTGGACAGGGGCTGGAACACCGTGTTGCCGGTCGGCCCCTTGTTCTTCAGGCGCTCGTAGCACTCGACGCCGTGGGCGTTGTTGTACTCGGTCTCGCACTCTTCCCAGGTCAGCTTCACGCCGTTGACGCCGCCGTCGCGCTCGTTGACCAGGGTCAGGTAGTCGATCCAGCCGCCGTAGATGCCGGAACCGCCGGCGGCGTAGGGCCCGACGCGGTAGCTCGGCAGCCCGATGAACTGCTCCTTGGCCTGGGCGAATGCCGGCTGCGACCCCGATGGTCGCCGCAGTCAGCGCCAGCCCGGCGAGCGCGAATCTGATCATGTTCATGGATGTTCTCCTCATGGCAACAACCTCCTCCGAAGATGGTTCTTTGGTGTAATGGGACTTTCTCGCCGGGCTCAGTGCGGAAACGGCCAAAGGCGCAGCTTCTCCTTCCCGATCTGCCACAGCCGAGCCAGGCCGTGTGGTTCGACGATCAGGAAGAAAATGATCAGGGCGCCGAAGATGATCAGTTGCAGGTTCGACGTCAGGCTCTGGGGCAGCGCTCCGCCGAACAGGTGCGGTATGACGTTGTCCAGGAAGATCGGCAGCAGCACGATGAAGGCGGCGCCGAGGAACGAGCCGAGGATGCTGCCGACGCCGCCGATGATGATCATGAACAGGATGCGGAACGACAGGTCGAGCTTGAAGCCGTCCGGCTCCACCGTGCCCAGGTAGGTGAAGGCGTACAGCGCGCCGGCCACGCCGCAGTAGAACGAGCTCACGGCGAAGGCCATCAGCTTGGTGTGCATGCAGGCGGATGCCGATCACCTCCGCCGCCACATCCATGTCGCGCACCGCCATCCACGCGCGGCCGATCGAGCTGCGCACCATGTTCTTGGCGGCCAGCGCCAGAACCGTCACGATCGCCAGGACAAGCAGGTACTTGCTCTCCGGCGTTTCGAAAGCATAGCCGAGGATCTTCACCTGCTGGGCGGTGATCACGCCGGAGGAACTGTAATTCGAGAACCAGGGCACCTTGGTCAGCAGCCAGACGATGAAGAATTGCGCTGCCAGGGTGGCCACCGCCAGATAGAAGCCCTTGATGCGCAGCGAGGGCAGCCCGAACAGCACGCCGACACCGCGCCGCCGTGAGCCCGCCCAGCGCCATGGCCGCCAGGATCGGCATTCCCGGCACCCGCAGCATGAAGTTGTAGGCAGCGAAGGCGCCCACCGCCATGAAGGCGGCCGAGCCGAGCGAGAGCTGGCCGGCATAGCCGGTCAGGATGTTCAGCCCGATGGCCGCCAAGGCGAAGATCAGCGTCGGGACCAGTATGGCCTTCAGCCAGTACTCGTCGGCGATGACCGGCACCACGAGGAAGAAGAACGCCAGCAGGAGCGCGATGGCGATGCGGTCCTGCCGGATCGGAAAGATCTGCTGGTCTTCCCGGTAGTTGGCCTTGAACTGGCCGGCTTCCCTGTAGAACATGCCTGTTATCCAGCCCCTGCGCTTCGCGCGCCAGCTCTAGACGCGGTCAATGTGCCTCTCCCCGAACAGTCCCTCCGGCCGCACCAGCAGGAACAGCAGCGCCACCACGTAGGCGAACCAGGACTCGATGCCGCCGCCGACGTGGGGCCCGAGGTAGACCTCGGCCAGCTTCTCGCTGGCGCCGATGATCAGACCGCCGACGATGGCGCCCGGCACCGAGGTGAAGCCGCCGAGGATGAGCACCGGCAATGCCTTCAGCGCCGTGAACGTGAGGGCGAACTGCACACCGTTGCGCGCGCCCCAGATCAGCCCGGCAACCAGGGCGACGAAGCCGGCCACGGCCCAGACGATGCGCCAGATGTTCTGCAGCGGGATGCCGATGGCCAGCGCCGCCTGATGGTCGTCGGCCACGGCGCGCAGGGCGCGGCCGACCCGGGTCTACTGAAAGAATGCGGCCAGCACTGCCACCAGGACCGCGGCGATGCCGGCGGCGAAGAGGTCGAACTTGGAGATGCCGATGCCGGTGGAATCCATGATCCAGGCGATCGGCTCGTCCTGGATGCCCAATTCGAGGCCGCGCACATTGGCCCCCCACACGCCCTGGGCCAGGCCCTCGATGAAGAAGGTGAGGCCGATGGTGGCCATGAACAGCGTGATCGGCGGCTGGTTCACCAGGGGACGCAGCACCACCCTCTCGATCGCGATCGCCAGCACCACCATCACCAGCAAAGCCAGCAGCAGGGCGATCCAGAACACCGCCGCCGACTCGGCGTCCAGGCCGAGCCAACGCGGCAGCAACTCGCGGAAGCCGACGAAGGTGAGCGCGGCGATGAACACCATGGCACCCTGGGCGAAGTTGAAGACCCCCGAGGCCTTGTAGATCAGCACGAAGCCGAGCGCCACCAGGGCGTACAGCACGCCGCTCAACAGCCCGCCGATCAGAACTTCGAAGAAGAACTGCATCAGTCTCGCTCAGCCGTAGGGTGCGCCGTGCGCACCGTTCGTGATTCGGTGCGCACGGCGCACCCTACAATTCTTACCGGCGCGCACGGCGCGCCCTACAAGTTCAATGTGCGACCCCCAGGTAGGCCGCAATCACATCCGGGTTGTTCTTCACCTCGTCCGGAGTGCCGTCGGCGATCTTCCTCCCGTAGTCGAGCACCACCACCCGGTCCGAAATATCCATCACCACCGCCATGTCGTGCTCGATCAGCACGATGGTGGTGCCCATCTGATCGTTGACGTCCAGGATGAAGCGGCACATGTCCTGCTTCTCCTCCACGTTCATGCCGGCCATAGGCTCGTCCAGCAGCAGCACCGAGGGTTCCATGGCCAGGGCGCGGCCGAGTTCCACCCGTTTCTGCAGGCCGTAGGGCAGCCGGCCCACCGGAGTCTTGCGAACATGCTGGATCTCGAGGAAGTCGATGACCTCCTCCACCTTGCGCCGGTGCTCCAGTTCCTCGCGCCGGGCCGGACCCCAGTAGATCGCCTGCATCAGGAAATTGCTGCGGATCTTCAAGTTGCGCCCGGTCATCAGGTTGTCGAGCACGCTCATGCCCTTGAACAGCGCGATGTTCTGGAACGTGCGGCCGATGCCCTGGCGCGCCGCCGCATGGGTGTCCATCTTCTGGCGCGTCTCGCCGCGGAAGACGATCGTCCCCTCCTGGGGATGGTACACGCCGTTGATCACGTTCAGCATCGAGCTCTTGCCGGCACCGTTGGGCCCGATGATGGCGCGGATCTCGTGCTCCCGCACGTCGAAGCTGATGTCGGTCAGGGCCCTGACCCCGCCGAAGCGCAGCGCGATGCCGCGCAGGTCGATGATGACGTCGCCGCTGCGCCGGTCGCTCATTTCAGTGCCCGCCGGGCCGCCCCAAGGGTGCTGGCGCCCCCCCGGGGGGCAGCGAACGCAGTGAGCGTGGGAGCAGTTTCATGCTAGGCGGCCTTGCGCACCACCGGCAGGGTCTTGCAGTCGCGGATCACCAGGTCGGCCGCCACCTTGCCGGTGCGGCCGTCCTCGAACCTCACCTGAGTCTCGATGAACTGGGAAGACTTGCCGCCGTACAGGGCATCGACCAGCACCGCGTACTTCTCGGCCACGAAACCGCGCCGGACCTTGCGCGTGCGGGTCAGCTCGTCGTCGTCCGGATCGAGTTCCTTGTGCAGGATGAGGAAGCGGTGCACCTGCGAGTCCGCCAGCAGCACGTCGTGCACCAGGTCCGCATTGACCTTTTCGACGCACTCCTTGATCAGCTCGTAGACCTCCGCCTTCTGCGCCAGGTCGGTGTAGCCGCTGTAGGCGATACCGCGCCTTTCAGCCCAATTCCCCACCGCCCCCATGTCGATGTTGATGAAGGCACAGACCCGGTCGCGGTCGTGGCCGAAGGCGACGGCTTCCTTGATGTGGGGGAAGAACTTGAGCTTGTTCTCGATGTAGTTGGGGGCGAACACGGCGCCGTTGGCGAGCTTGCCGACGTCCTTGGCGCGATCGATGATCTTGAGGTGGCCGTCCTCGTCGAAGAAGCCGGCGTCGCCGGTGTGCAAGTAGCCCTCGGCGTCGATCGACTCGGCCGTGGCGTCCGGCCGCTTGTAGTACTCCTTGAGCAGCATCGGGCCGCGCACCAGAACCTCGCCGTTGTCGGCGATCTTCAGTTCCACGCCGGGCGCCGGCTTGCCCACGGAATCGAACTTGATCTCGCCGTCCGGCTGCAGGCAGACATAGGCGCAGGTCTCGGTCTGGCCGTAGAGCTGCTTGAGGTTGACGCCGATCGAGCGGTAGAAGCGGAACAGGTCCGGACCGATGGCCGCCCCGGCGGTGTAGGCGACGCGGATGCGGCTCATGCCGAGCACGTTCTTCAGCGGACCATAGACCAGCACCTTGCCGACGGCGTAGAGCGCCCGGTCCGTCGCCGAACCGGCCTGCCGTCGAGGATCTCGGCGCCGCAGCGGCGCGCCACCTCCATGAAGTAGTGGAACATGGCGCGCTTGATCGCGCCGGCATCCTCCATGCGGATCATGACCTGGGTCAGCAGGTTCTCGAACACCCGCGGCGGCGCGAAATAGTAGGTCGGGCCGATCTCGCGCAGGTCGGTCATCACCGTGTCGCCGGACTCCGGGCAGTTGATGGTGAAGCCGGCCACCAGCGCCTGGGCGTAGGAGAACAGGTGGTCGCCGACCCACGCCATCGGCAGGTAGGAGAGGATGTCGTCCTGCGGTCCCAGCCGGTCGAAACCGGCACCGCCGGTGCGCGGCGGCGATGAAGGCGGCGTGAGTCTGGCACACGCCCTTCGGCTTGCCGGTGGTACCGGAGGTGTACAGCATGATGGCGATATCGTCGGTACGCCCCTTGGTGATCTCGGCGTCCAGGAACTCCGGCTGGTTGCGGTCGTGAATGCGCCCCATCTCCTGGACTTCGTCCAGGCTCTGCAGCAACGTCTGCCGGTAGTGGCGCATGCCGCGGGGGTCGTCGTAGAAGATGTGCTCGATGCGCGGACAGCGCTGCTTGATCTCCAGCAGCTTGTCCACCTGCTCCTGGTCCTCCACCACGGCGAAGCGGATCTCCGAGTCCTGCAGCACGAACTCCATTTCCTGCGCCACTGCGTCCTGGTACATCGGGACCGGCACGCCGCCCAGGCACTGGGCCGCGCACATCGACCAGTAGAGCCGCGGGCGGTTGTCGCCGATGATCGCCAGATTGTCGCCGCGGCGGAAACCCAGTTCCGCCAGCCCGCAGGCCATGGACCGCACTTCGTCGGCCACCTGCGCCCAGGTCCAGGTCTGCCAGATGCCGAGATCCTTTTCGCGCATGGCGGGCCGGTCGGCGCGCACGCGGGCGTGGTTCAGCAGCAGGCGGGGGAAGGTGTCGAGCGCCGCTTCGCGGTCTTGCGACGACATGGTGGGTGCCTCCTCCCCTCGTCCAGTATGAATCCCGGTCCGGACCGTCCTCCGCGGTCCGCGGCGATGGCCTCCGTGGGCGCCGCCGTCGGGCGATTCTAGCCCACTATTGCGACGGCCGAGCCTGCTTTCTGCGCTCGCGCCGCAATTTCCCAATCGTCTCAGGTGTAGCTGTAGAAGCCGCGTCCCGTCTTGCGCCCGAGGTAGCCGGCGGCCACCATTTCCTTGAGCAGCGGTGCCGGCCGGTACTTGGAATCTGCGAACTGGTCGTAGAAGACTTCCATCACCGCCAGACAGGTATCGAGGCCGATGAGGTCGGCCAGGGCCAGCGGTCCGATGGGATGGTTGCAGCCGAGCTTCATGCCGTTGTCGATCTCCTCCGCGCTCGCCAGTCCTTCCGCCAGCACGAAGACCGCCTCGTTGATCATCGGAATCAGCAGGCGGTTCACCACGAAGCCCGGGTTGTTCTTGACCGTGATCGGCGTCTTGCCCAACTGTTTGGCCAGGCCCTCGACGGCGGCATGGGTGGCATCCGAGGTCTGCAGCCCGCGAATGATTTCCACCAGTGCCATCATCGGCACCGGGTTGAAGAAATGCATGCCGAGGAAGCGGTCCGGCCTGCCGGTGGCCGCCGCCAGGCGGGTGATCGAAATCGACGAAGTGTTCGAGGCGAGGATCGCCTCCGGCCGCGCCAGGGCGTCCACGTCCTTCAGCAGCTTCAGTTTGAGGTCGAGATTTTCGGTCGCCGCCTCGATGATGATGTCCGCGTCCTTCAGGTCGGCGAGCTGGGTGGTTGCCTTCACCCGCGCCAGCGCGGCGTCCCGCTCGGCGCTGCCGAGCTTCTCCTTCTTCACCAGCCGATCGAGGCTGCCGGAGATGGTCTTCAAGCCCCTCTGCACGGCCGCATCGTTGATATCCATCATGATGGCGTCGATGCCGCTGACGGCACAGGTCTGGACGATGCCGTTGCCCATGGTGCCTGCGCCGATGATGCCTGCGATCTTGATTGTCATCGTTCTATTCCCCGAGAGATCTTAATGAAAAATGCGCGCGGCAAGCCCTGCTCCGGCGTCCCGCGGCGAGAGGCGCAGATTCACATGTTGCGCCGATACTGCCCGCCCACCTCGTACAGCGCGTTGGTAATCTGGCCAAGCGAGCAGCAGCGCACGGCGTCCATCAGCACTTCGAACACGTTGCCCTCGTCGATCACCGCCTGCTTCAGCTTCGCCAGCCATTCCGGCGCCGCATGCTTGTGGCGCTCCTGGAAGTCGCGCAGGCGCTTCAACTGCGACTGCTTCTCTTCGTCCGTCGAGCGCGCCAGTTCGATGTGGTCCGGCACGGCGTCGCCGTGGGGATTGCGGAACGTGTTCACGCCGATGATGGGATAGGAGCCGTCGTGCTTGCGCGTCTCGTAGTAGAGCGACTCCTCCTGGATCTTGCCGCGCTGGTAGCCGGTTTCCATGGCGCCCAGCACGCCGCCGCGGGAGCTGATGGCCTCGAACTCCTTGAGCACCGCCTCTTCCACCAGATCCGTCAGTTCCTCGATGACGAAGCTGCCCTGGTTCGGGTTCTCGTTCTTCGCCAAACCCCATTCGCGGTTGATGACGAGCTGGATCGCCATGGCGCGGCGCACCGACTCCTCGGTCGGGGTGGTGATGGCCTCGTCGTAGGCGTTGGTGTGCAGGCTGTTGCAGTTGTCGTAGACCGCGATCAGCGCCTGCAGGGTGGTGCGGATGTCGTTGAACGCCATCTCCTGGGCATGCAGCGAGCGGCCGGAAGTCTGAATATGGTACTTGAGCTTCTGCGAACGCTCATTGGCGCCGTAGCGGTTCTTCATCGCCACCGCCCAGATGCGCCGCGCCACCCGGCCCAGCACCGAGTACTCGGGATCCATGCCGTTGCTGAAGAAGAACGACAGGTTGGGCGCGAAATCGTCGATGTGCATGCCGCGCGCGAGATAGGTCTCGACGTAGGTGAAACCGTTGGCCAGGGTGAACGCGAGCTGGGAGATCGGATTCGCCCCGGCCTCGGCGATGTGGTAGCCGGAGATCGAGACCGAGTAGAAATTCCTGATGCCGTGGTGGACGAAATACTGCTGGATGTCGCCCATCATCTTGAGGGCGAACTCGGTCGAGAAGATGCAGGTGTTCTGGCCCTGGTCCTCCTTCAGGATGTCGGCCTGCACCGTGCCGCGCACCGTGGCCAGCACCCATTCGCGAATCTTTTCCGCCTCGTCCTCGGTCGGCGATCGGCCGTTGTCCTGCTGGAACTTGTCGATGCCCTGGTCGATGGCGGTGTTGAAGAACATCGCCAGGATGATCGGGGCCGGGCCGTTGATGGTCATCGACACCGACGTGGTGGGACACACCAGGTCGAAGCCGCCGTACAGCACCTTCATGTCGTCCAGGGTCGCGATCGACACACCGGAGTTGCCGACCTTGCCGTAGATGTCGGGCCGCTCGTCCGGATCGCAGCCGTAGAGCGTGACCGAGTCGAAGGCGGTGGACAGGCGCACCGCCGGCATGCCCTCGGACAGCTTCTTGAAGCGGCGGTTGGTGCGGAAGGCGTCGCCCTCGCCGGCGAACATGCGCGTCGGGTCTTCGCTCTCGCGCTTGAAGGCGAACACGCCGGCGGTGAAGGGAAACGAGCCGGGCAGGTTCTCGCGCATCAGCCACTTGAGTATCTCGCCTTCGTCCTCGAAGCGCGGCAGGCACACCTTGGGAATCTTGGTGCCGGAAAGGCTGGTCGAATTGAGCGCGGAGCGGATCTCCTTGTCGCGGATCCTCACCACGTATTCGTCCCGGCCGTAGGTTTCCACCGTCTTCGGCCACATCTCAAGCAGCTTCTTGGAGCGCGCCTCCAGCGCCGCCTCGCGCTCGTCGATCAACTCGTCCAACTGGGCCGCCGCACGCTGTCCCGCTTCCAGCATGCGCTTGGCGGCGTAAAGCTGCTGGCGTTCACGGGCGACGCCGCACTGCTCCCGGACGTGGCGGTGGTAGCCGCGCAGAGAATCGGCGATCTCGGCCAGATAGCGCACGCGCTGCGGCGGTACGATCGCATTCCGGCCCGACGACTGCTTGGCCTCGATCCGCGGCAGGCGGCCCGGCTGCACCTTCAGGCCTTTGTCCACCAGCCTGGGAAGCAGGCTCTGATAGAGGGCGGTCACGCCGTCGTCGTTGAAGCGCGCGGCGATGGTGCCGAACACCGGCATCTCGTCCGCCGCCTGGCCGAACGCCGTGCGGTTGCGCTGAACCTGCTTTCGCACATCGCGCAGCGCGTCCTCGGCGCCTTTGCGGTCGCACTTGTTGATGGCCACGAGATCGGCGAAATCCAGCATGTCGATCTTTTCGAGTTGGGAGGCGGCGCCGAACTCCGGCGTCATGACGTAGAGCGAAACGTCCACGTGCGGCACGATCGCCGCACTGCCCTGGCCGATGCCCGAGGTTTCGACGATGACCAGGTCAAATCCCGCCAGCTTGCATGCGGCGACCGTCTCCGGCAGCGCCGCCGAGATCTCGGTGCCGGTATCGCGGGTGGCGAGCGAGCGCATGTAGATGCGCGGATGGGCGATCGCGTTCATGCGGATGCGATCCCCGAGCAGCGCGCCGCCGGACTTGCGGCGCGACGGATCCACCGCGATCACCGCGATGGCCAGCGCATCCGCCTGGTCGAGCCGGAAGCGCCGTATCAGTTCGTCGGTGAGCGAGGATTTCCCCGACCCGCCGGTGCCGGTGATGCCCAGCGCCGGCACGGCAATACCCGCCGCGCGCTGCCGCATCTCGCCGCGAACCGCCTCGGACAGGGCGCCGTTCTCCAGCGCCGTGATGATCCGCGCCAAGCGCCGGCGGTCGCCCGACTGCAGCGCTTCGAGCACCGCCGCCGCGTCCTGCGGCGCGGCCCGCGACAGATCGGCGTCGCAGCGCCTGACCATGTCGTTGATCATGCCTTGCAGGCCCATTCTCTGGCCGTCTTCGACGGAATAGAGATGCGCCACGCCATAGGCATGGAGTTCGCGGATCTCGGCCGGCATGATGACGCCGCCGCCGCCGCCGAACACCTGGATGTCTTCCCCGCCGCGGCTGCGCAGCAGGTCGATCATGAACTTGAAAAACTCGACGTGCCCGCCCTGGTAGGAGCTGACGGCGATGCCATGGGCATCTTCCTGGAGGGCGGCGGTGACGATTTCCTCGACCGAGCGGTTGTGGCCGAGATGGATGACCTCTGCCCCGCGTGGCCTGGAGGATGCGGCGCATGATGTTGATCGACGCGTCGTGGCCGTCGAAGAGCGACGCCGCCGTGACGAAGCGGACCCTGTTTTTCGGCTTATGAACCGCAAGTTGCTGGCCTTCGCTCAAGTCGGTCATGGCAGCCTCCGCAGGGGATGAGCAAGTCTAAGCCGGGCGAATCTAACTGACGTTGACGTGAACGTTGAACTCGACGCCGCGTCGCAACTCATTGTTGCATCACATCATTATCGTGCCGTGCCGGAGGGTTCCGGACGCCGGCCATGCCGCTCGTCAGCATCGCCGGCCTGCCGACGCAACACCCGTCGTCCCCTCTGGTGGCAGCTTCCGGCGCACCATCGGTATCATGACCGAACCGCGACCAGGAGAAGCCATGCACACCGCTACCGTTTTTGTGAGTTTATGCTGAACCGGCTCAACCACAAGCTGCTGCTCGGCTCGGCGATCGCACTGGCGTCCATCGGCACCCTCGTCGGGCTGTCGGTGCATGACCTTTCGGCCTGGAATCGGGCCGCAGCACGACTCGAACGCGACAGTCACGAAGCGGTCATGGACGGGATCTTCCACAGTTCCATCACACGCGCGACCGCCGAAGCGGTCAGTTTTGCCGTCACGGGCAACGACGAGTACGGCCGGGAGGCCGCCGACGGCCTGCTCTACGCGCAGACCGCCATGGCGCAATTGCGACGCACCTTGAGTGGCCCGGGCGAGCGCGACCAGCGGCCTGATCTCCGCAGGTTGCGCCAGCGCCAGGAGGCGGTACTGACGCAGGTTCGGATCAACGTGAATAACACCCTGCGGATCAAGGATGGAGTGATCAAGGACCGGCTGGAACTGCTCTACGGGGCGGAAACCGACGCCGACGCCATCTGGCGGGAGGTGCTCGCCTGGCACGATGCCGAGCGCCGCGCGGTAGTCCAGGAAATGCGTGCGACGGAGCGCCGCATGTTCCAATTGGTATCGGCGACGCTGCTCTTGGGGATGCTGTGGGTGCTCGCCTTGCTCGTGTTCATGACCCGCGTCGTCACCGGCCCCATCAACCGCCTGTCGCGGGCGGCGGAGCGCGTCGCCGGCGGCGACCTGGAGCAACAGGTGAGCGTGACCAACGGCGACGAGATCGGCGCGCTGCAGTGCAGTTTCAACCGCATGGTGCAGGATCTCCGGTCGCGTCATTCGATCGTCGACGAACCGGTACGACAACCTGCGCGTGAGGCCGATGTGCGCGCTGCTCTCCCTACGGCCGCCGCCGACGAGGCGCAGCCGACCCCGATTCCGGCCGATCGGCACGTACTGGTGGTGGAGGTCGACGGCTCCAGCCGTGATTTGACGAAGGCCATGTTGCAGCATTGCGGCGTGCACGTGACCGTGGCTGAAAGCGGTATCGAAGCCCGCGCCGCACTGGCCGCAACTCCCTGCGATCTCGTCCTGATGGACTGCGAGCTGCCTGAGCCGGACATTATCGAGACGGTTCGCCAAGTCCGGGCGGCAAACGTTTCGCGGCGACCCGTGCCCATCATCGCCCTCACGCAGGCCGACGTCCCGGGCGCCCGCGAGCGCTGTCTCGCCGCCGGCATGAACGATCAACTGGCCAAGCCGGTTTCCTTCTTCGACCTGCACGCGCTGCTGGCACGCTGGCTGCAGCCAGCCTGAACGGGACCGGTACTGCGCTGACGCGGCACGGATCGTCCCTCGCGCGGGAAACAATCCCATATGGGTTTTTTCCCTCATTCCTCAAAGGGTATTAGTCACGCTACGCCAGCCACTAATCCCTTGCTGCACCGCACCACGTCTTGCTTTCACGCGCTTCACCATTTATGCTATTCGCATCTGTAAAATCCCATCTATCGGTTTCGTAAGCCTTTTTCCTACATTTTGGCTTGACGCGCAAATCCTGTTGCGCTAAGGTGCGCGTGGAATTTGTCACAGTCAGCATTTTGTCAGTTGAAGGCTCCATGTTTCGAGGTCAGCCGACCCCCCCAAAGTCGGTGCCGGGATCGATCGCTCGTCCCTAAACGATAACCATAGAAGACAACTAGAAAGCAGTTTCAAGCCTTGGCGCATTTGCAGTGAGCGAACCGGCCGCGCAGTAGAACGAAATCAAGCGCGCCCGCCAGGCTAGTCCGTCGAATGGGTTATTTTTTAGGGAGGAACGAATCCTGATGATCCCGGCTCGTATCGATCCCATCCGCTAGCGGTCCTGAGGCCGCTGTCCCGGGCGCACGCTCGGGTTCCAGCCACTTCATCTCCGAACTACCCAGGCGTCGTCACGCCTCCGGCCATCGTGCCGGCACGTGTTGACGCGGGTCTGAAACGCGCTAATCGCGCGGATGGGGTCGTTTTGCGCCTTCGCGGCGTGAAATCCACGAGCCGATCATTCCATGGTTCCAAGACAGACCATGCGAACGCCAGCCGACATTCCGATCCGCATCGAACCCTGCAAATCCCAGGCCGGCGGCTACGACCGATGCCGCCTTTTCCCCGGTCCGCGCCGTCCTGACCGAAATCGAGACGCTGCTCCAGCGCTTCCATGGCACCGGCGACGCCGGTTCGATCGATCTGCGCTGCCTGTCGCAGTCGCCGGACGAGATGGCGGCGCTGCGCGGCGTCCTCGGCGAGGGCGACGTCCGCGCCGACATCCGATTCCTGGGCTCCTCGATCGCCGAGGAGACCGCGATTCCGTGCGTGTGGTGGGTCACCCATCGCGACAACGACGACCGTGTCGTTGCCGAACTCTTAGAAATCAATGAATTGCCGGACATCGTGCGCAGCGACCGCGCCTTCGTACCGCAGGCAATCGAATCGTTGCGGCAGCGCCAAGCAGTGCTGGGCGCGCTTGCCGTCTCCACCAACCGATCTTGTTCAGCTTAGGAAGACGCCATGAAAGACCGCCAAACCGTGTTTGAAACGCTGCAGGCGCAAGGTGTCTCGCGCCGCCAGTTCATGAAGTTCTGCGCCGTCACCGCCTCGTCGCTCGCGCTGTCGGGCAAGACAGCGCAGGCGTTCGCCCAGGCCCTCGGCAGTGCACCGCGGCCGTCCGTCATCTGGATGTCGTTCCAGCAGTGCACCGGATGCTCCGAATCGCTGCTGCGTTCGTTCAATCCAAACGTCGAGAACCTGATCCTGAGCGTCATCTCCCTCGACTACCACGAAAGCCTGCAGGTTGCCGCCGGTCATCAGGCGGAAAAGGCGCGGACCGACGCGATCGCCGCGAACCGCACTCGTGGCGCCAAGCACATCCTGGTCGTGGACGGATCGATTCCCACCGCGGAAAACGAATGGTGGATGGCGGTCGCCGGCCACTCCGCGATAGAAACGCTGAACGAGGCGATGGCGGAAGCAGAGATCGTCATCGCCCTCGGCACCTGCGCCACCTTCGGAGGTATTGCAGCGGCCTATCCGAACCCGTCGCAGGCGATGGGCGTGGACGAACTCATGGCGGCCCGCCTCATCCCGACCGTGCCGCTGGTCAATATCTCGGGCTGTCCGCCGGTGCCCGAAGTGATTACCGGGACCATCGCCGCTTACCTCGCCAGGAAGACGGACCCGACGCTTCCGCCGCTCACGTTCGATGCCCAGAAGCGGCCCACGGTGTTCTACGGCAAGACGGTGCACGACTCCTGCAGCCGCCTCGATCACTACAACAACGGCCGCTTCGCCAACTCTCACGACGACGAGGGGGCGAGGCTGGGCTACTGCCTTTACATGCTCGGTTGCCGCGGACCATCGACCTTCAACGCATGCACCACGGTGAAATGGAACGAGGGGACGAGCTTCCCCATGCTGTCCGGCCATGGCTGCATCGGGTGCTCCGAGCCCAGGTTCTGGGACAAGACGCGCGACCGGATGACGGCACCTCACCGGCGGCCTCTACACGCCTGTATAGCCCGCGCCGGCGGACACGACATTCGACAAGACTTTGGAGATAAGACATGGCTACCGTTGTTATTGATCCTGTCACGCGCATCGAGGGGCATCTGCGCATCGAGGCCGAGACCAGCGCCAGCAACGTCGTCACCCGCGCTTCCAGCAGCGGCACGATGATGCGTGGCATCGAAATCATCCTCAAGGGCCGCGATCCGCGCGACGCCTGGGCTTTCACCCAGCGCATCTGCGGCGTATGCACCGTGGTCCATTCACTCACATCCATCCGCGCCGTCGAGAGCGCGCTCAACTGGACGATCCCGACCAACGCGCGCCACATCCGCAACCTCATGATGGGCTCGCAGATGGTCCAGGACCAGGTGACCCACTTCTACCAGCTCACCTCGATGGACTGGATCGACATCGTTTCGGCGACCAAGGCGGACGCGACCGCGACGTCGAACCTGCAAAAGTGCCAGTCCGACTGGCCGAACAACTCGCCGGCCTACTTCGAGTCCGTCAAACAGAAGCTGATCGGCTTCGTCAATACCGGCCAGCTCGGCCTGTTCGCCAACGGCTACTGGGGGCATTCAGCCTACAAACTGCCACCCGAGATGAACCTGATGTTGTTCGCCCACTGGCTCGAAGCCCTGGACTGGCAGCGCAAGGTGCTCAAGGTGCACGGCATTTCGGCGGCCGCAACCCGCATCCCAACTTCGTGGTCGGCGGCGTGCCCTGCACCATCAGCAACGCGCCGGTGCTCCGCGCGCTCAAGGCGAAACCTGGTCCGCCGTCGACCCGGCCGCGCTGGATACGGTGCAGGACCTGCATCACGCAGATGGGCGCCTTCGTCACGAAGGTGCTACGTCCGACGTGCTCGCCATGGCGCGCTTCTACAAGGACTGGTTCAAGATCGGAGAGGGACTCGGCAACTTCCTGTCCTTCGGCGACTATCCGCTGGACAACAACGCCAACTCGACCAACCTCTTCGTCCCCCGCGGCGCCATTCTCGGCCGCAATCTCGCCGCGGTGGAACCTGTGGATCTAGCCAATCCGGACGAAATCCAGGAGTTCGTCGCCAACTCGTGGTACGACTACTCCGCCGGCAAGAGCACAGGATTGCATCCCTACGACGGCGAAACGGCGCCGAACTACACCGGCCCTCAGGCCGCCTATCAGAACCTCGACGTCTCCCAACCGTACTCCTGGGACAAGACTCCTCGCTGGAAGGGCAAGCCCATGGAGGTCGGCGCGCTGGCACGTGTCCTCATCATGTACGCCAGGAACACCGCAGGCGCACGGAACTACGTAAACAGGGCCCTGGCCGATCTCAAGCTGCCCCTCTCGGCCATGTACTCCACCATGGGCCGCATCGTCGCCCAGTCGATCGACACCCAGGTCATTGCCGACCAATTGCAGGGGTGGTTCAACGATCTGAAGACGAACATCAAGGTCGACCTCAAGACGCATAACGCGGAGTTCTTCGATCCCGCCACCTGGCCCGACGGCGTGCTGACGGCGTCGGCTACACCGAGGCGCCGCGCGGCGCGCTGGGCCACTGGGTAACCTTCGAGAAGATCGCGGACAACGGGACCGGCAGCGCCGGCGGCAAGATCCTGAACTACCAGTGCGTGGTTCCCACCACCTGGAATGCCTCGCCCCGCGATCACCTCGGCCAGGCCAGTGCCTACGAGGCCGCGCTGGTCGGTCACACGCTTGCCGTCCCGACCCAGCCGCTGGAACTGCTGCGCACCATCCACAGCTTCAACCCGTGCATGGCCTGCGCAGTACACCTCATCGACGGCAAGGGCGGCGACGCGCTGCGCGTCAAGGTCTGCTGACAGGATAAGGAACCCGTCATGGATACGAAATCATTTGCAGCAAGAATCGCCTGGGTTCTCGCAGTCCCGACCCTGGCCCTCGCTTCGGCCGGTGCCGCACTGGCAAGCGGCTCGATCGGAACTCGACTTGACACCTATTGCGCCGCGCGACCAGCGGGCACCACCATCCCGCAGCAGAGCCGGCCATACCGGGCTTCCGGCAGTTCCTGCGCCCTGTGCCATCCTGCGGGTGGTGGGAACAATGCAAATAACCTGAACGCTGCCGGTGTTGCAACGCGAAGCGCTGCTGGAGCGGGATACAACCCATTCTGTATCAACACGGCTCCGACCGGAACGCCAGCCCCCACCATCACGGCGCCTGCCTCAGTTAGCGCCGGCAACCCCGTGACATTCACCGGCAGCGGCGGCACCGACCCGGACGGGTTTACCCTGTCCTACAACTGGACCTTCAACAACGGAATCGCTCCCGCCACCGGTGCGAGCGTAACGGTCACCCCAACTGCGGCCGGTACACTGACCGCAACCTTGGAAGTGCGCGATGCAAACAGCGCAGCCATCGCAACGAGACCAACGCGCTCTGTCACCGTGCAGGCTACGACGCCTCCGCCTGCGCCGCCGGTTGCCAATGCCGACACTTACTCGGTGCAGTCCGGTCAGACCCTGACCGTAGCCGCGCCGGGTTTGCTCGGCAACGACACCAACCCGGCAGGCACCGGCACGCTCACAGCGCAGGTCGTCACCAACCCGGCCAGCGGCACCCTGACGCTCAACGCCAACGGTGGATTCAGCTACACACCGACCATCGCCAGCGGTTCGGTGACCTTCACTTATCGCACCGCCAACGGCACCACCACCAGCGGCAATGCCACCGTCACCATCAACGTGACAGCGCCGCAGCCCCCGGTTGCCAATGCCGATAGCTATTCGGTTCAATCCGGTCAGAACCTGACCGTAGCGGCTCCGGGTGTCCTCGGCAACGACACCAATCCGGCAGGAACCGGCACGCTCACGGCGCAACTCGTGACCGGACCGGTCAGCGGCACCCTGACGCTCAACGCCAACGGTGGATTCAGCTACACACCGACCATCGCCAGTGGTCCAGTGAGCTTCACCTACCGTACCACTAACGGCACCACGACCAGCGCCAACGCGACCGTCACCATCAACGTGAGCGCCGCCCCAACACCGCCAGTTGCCACCAATGAAACCTACGCGGTGCAATCCGGCCAGACGCTGACGGTGGCCGCCCCGGGCTTGCTCGGCAACGACACCAATCCGGCAGGAACCGGCACGCTCACGGCGCAGGTCGCCACCAACCCGGCCAGCGGCACCCTGACGCTCAACGCCAACGGTGGATTCAGCTACACACCGACCATCACGAGCGGACAGGTCAGCTTCACCTACCGCGCGACCAACGGCACCACCACCAGCGCCAACGCGACCGTCACCATCAACGTGACTGCGCCGCCACAGGCCCCGGTTGCCAATGCCGACACTTACTCGGTGCAGTCCGGTCAGACCCTGACCGTAGCCGCGCCGGGCTTGCTCGGCAACGACACCAACCCGGCAGGCACCGGCACGCTCACGGCGCAGGTCGTCACCAACCCGGCCAGCGGCACCCTGACGCTCAACGCCAACGGTGGATTCAGCTACACACCGACCATCGCCAGCGGTTCGGTGACCTTCACTTATCGCACCACCAACGGCACCACCACCAGCGCCAATGCGACCGTCACCATCAACGTGAGTGCCGCTCCGCCGCCACCATCGCCAGTTGCCAACGGCGAAACCTATTCGGTTCGGTCGGATCAGACGCTGAACATCGCCGCACCCGGCCTGCTGGCCAACGACACCAATCCGGCGGGCACTGGCACGCTCACGGTCGTCGTCCCGGCTGCCGCAGCTGCAGCGGCTAGCGGCGGCACGGTTACTCTCAACGCCAACGGCAGCTTCAGCTTCACGCCGACGCCAGGCGCCACCAGTGCCAGCTTCACCTACCGCGTAACCAACGGCACCGCGACCAGCGCTCCCGCCACGGTGAACATCACCGTGACGCCCGCGCCGCCGCCACCGCCCCCGCCAGTCACGTGTACGGATGCCGACCGTGATGGGTACTTCGCCGAAGGCGGCGTCTGCGGACCGAGGGACTGCAACGACAGCAACGCGGCGATCAACCCGGGTGCAGTGGAAGTCTGCGGCGATAGCATCGACAACGACTGTGACGGCGCCACCGCCACTGACAAGGAGTGCAACGGCACCGACTGCCTCGCGCGCTTCTTCGCCGCCCCCGTGGTCATAACTTCAGCCTCCTGGGATAGCGGAGACCGCGAACTCGACGTCAGGGGAAGTCAGGCTCAAGCCGGCGCCGCGGTGACCATCCTCAATGCGAACAGCGGCGCCCTGATCGGCACCGCGGTCGCGGGCTCCACCGGGTCGTGGCGCTTCGAGGAGGATGACATCAGCCCGGCACCCTGCCGCGTCCGCGTCGCCATCAATGGCCAATCGGCCGAGCGCGTGGTCTCGGGGGCGCCGGCGACCTGCTCAGTCGGCACGCCGCCGCCACCGCCTGCAACCAACCAGGCACCCAACGGCACGATCTCGTCGCCAGCCGGCAACGTGAGTGTGGCGGCGGGCGGGACGGTGAACTTCCAGGGCAGCGGAACCGATCCGGACAGTAACACCCCGCTCACGTACCTCTGGAATTTCGGCGGCGGCGCAACGAACTCGACGGCGCAGAATCCGGGCAACGTCCAGTTCAACACCGCCGGCACATTTACCGTGACCTTTACGGTGCGCGACGCGACGCTCGCCGATCCGACGCCGGCCACGCGGACGGTGACGGTGACGCGGAACCAGGCGCCGCAGGGTACGATCATCCGGCCGACGCGCAACGTGACGGTCGAACGTGGGAATTCCGTCAGCTTCCAGGGCATCGGCAGCGATCCGGACGGCAACACGCCGCTGTCCTATAGCTGGAACTTCGGCGGCGGCGCCACCAACTCGACGCTGCAGAACCCGCGGGTCCGGTTCAACACCAACGGCACCTTCACCGTGCGGTTCACGGTGCGCGACGCCAGGGGTCTCGCCGATCCGACGCCGGCTACCCTGACCGTGACGGTGGTCGATGACGACTGAGCAATCCGAGGAACAGGTGACCGCAGGGCCGGGCACATCGGCCGCATGCGGTCACCAACCGGGCGCCGGGCGGCGCACGCGCCGTCCGCCCCGAGCGATCTAGGGAGAAACGAATGAAAGTCGCGAATTTGATGGGCGCGCTGCTGATCTGCGCGTCGGGGCTCATGGTTCAACAGGTTCATGCTGCGGCGTGGCAACTCGTGGCGGGACAGGGAGCGCGCTACTTCGTCGCCGTCGATCCGGCACAGCAGGCGAACGAAGCCGTCTTGCGCGAGGCGGCGGCAAGCGCGTGCGGTGCGGCAAAGGCGTGTGTCGTACTTTTCTGGTCCGACGCGCGGCTGGCGGCGACCAAGATGCCGCTTACGGCGCAGCAGCAGGACGCGCTCGCGGCGCAATACACCCGCAACGCCGCCACCGGCCACGAGGAACTGCTGTTCAAGTGCAGGGAAGGCGCGGCCCCCGGGAAGCGCTGCCTGAAGTAATCTGTCCGTCCGATTCGCCTTACAGCGGCCGCGCCCTCCGGGGCGCGGCCGGTTTTCGATCCGGCCGCCATGTCGAACCATATCCTCGTGCTCGGGCTCGGCAACGTCTTGTGGGCGGACGAGGGCTTCGGCGTGCGCTGCATCGAAGCCCTCGACGCCCGGTTCGTGTTTCCCGAGCAGGTGCGCCTGGTGGACGGCGGCACCCGCGGCATCGCCCTGCTGGCGGAGATGGAAGGCGCCGACCGGGTGCTCCTGTTCGACGCGGTGGACTTCGGGTTGCCGCCCGGCGAACTGGCACTGATCGGGGAAGGCGAGATCCCGCGTTTCATCAGCGCAGGCAAGCTGAGCCTGCACCAGACCGGCTTCCAGGACGTGCTGGCTTATGCCCAGATCACCGGCGCCATGCCGCCCGACCTCCGGTTGATCGGCATCCAGCCGGCCGTGCTCGACGATTACGGCGGCGACCTCAGCCCCGAGGTCCGGGCCAAATTACCCGATGCGATGGAACTCGCCCTGACCATTCTGGCAGGCTGGGGCGTCCGACCGGAACCGCGGCCGGCTTGAAATCGGGGCGGTCCGGCCCCAGCTAGGTCGAAACGCCCCTACGCGGACCGGGCCGTGGAGTGGTACGATCCGCACCGCGCAGGTTCTGCCGGCGCCCCGACGCGCAGGGACGCGCGCCCGGCGCGCCGCTCCTGCCGTACCATTCCGCCATTCTGGATATCGAATCAAGCCAACCATGGGAACATTGATTGCTGCATTTGCAGCCTTCGTACTGAGCGCGTTGTACCTCCTGCCTCTTCCGCCAGACCTGCTGCCGGCGGCGTTCGCGCCCTACCGCGACGCAGTATTCATGGCCCTCAGCCTCTACGTCGTGGTGGCCATACTGATCGGACGGCAGCGCAAACCCAAAGCGGAACCACGGCGAGAGCCGGAGCCGCGCTCCGAGCCCGTCGCGCCGCCGAAGGCAGAGCCGCCGCAAGTGGGGGAAGCGCTGCTGTTCCTGTCCCTGCTGCAGGACAAGGGGCGCTTCGTCGATTTTCTGATGGAGGACATCACCGCCTACAACGACGCCCAGGTGGCGGCGGCCTCGCGCGTGGTGCATCAGGGCTGCTCCGCTGTGATCAAGGAGTATTTCGACATCACCCCGGTGCACTCGGGCAAGGAGGGCGATCGCATCACCATCGAGCGCTCGTCCGATCCGAACCGCTATCGCCTGGTAGGGAAAGTGCTGGGAGAGCCGCCGTTCAACGGCGTCGTCATTCATCGCGGCTGGCAGACCTCCCGGCTCGCCCTGCCCCGTTTCACCCGCCCGGTCGATCCGGACGGCCGGAACACCATCACTCCGGTGGAAGTCGAAGTGCGCTGACGCAGCGCCGGCCGACCGCGGCGCGGCGCCCCCTTGCGGACGGCAGCAGCCGCGCCGCTCCGGCCCGCCGGACAACCCATTCCAGTCCAAGACCTATCATGAGCAAGAAGTACAGCCTCGGCATCGACCTCGGCACCTCCAATTCCTCCATTTCGATCTGTACCGTCGGCGACACCCACGCCAGGGGCGTCGACGTCACCCAGATTCTGTCGCCGGGAGTGGTGGGGGAACGATCCCTGCTTCCCTCCTCGCTCTACATCCCGGCCGCAGGCGAGTACGCGCCGGGCAGCCTGGCGCTGCCGTGGGACGATCCGGCCGCCGAAAGCGCGGTGGTCGGCACCTTCGCGCGCGAACGCGGCGCCCAGGTGCCGGACCGGCTGGTCAGTTCCGCCAAGTCCTGGCTGTGCAACACCCATGTCGATCGCTATGCGCCGATCCTGCCCTGGAACTCGGACATGGCGGAAGGCAAGCAGTCGCCGTTCGAGGCCTCGCGCCGCTACCTGGCGCACCTGCGCCACGCCTTCGAGCACGACCTGCGGCGGCAGGGGGACGAGGCAAGCCTGGCGGACTGCCATATCGTGCTCACCGTTCCCGCCTCCTTCGACGAGGTGGCCCGCAGCCTGACCCACGAAGCCGCCACCGCCGCCGGACTGGGCAACGTCACCCTGCTGGAAGAACCACAGGCCGCCTTCTACGCCTGGATCGCCCATTCCGAGGCCGACCCGGGCACCGCGCACTGGACCGAGCAGGTGGCGGCGGGCGACCTGATCCTGGTGTGCGACGTCGGCGGCGGCACCGCCGACTTCAGCCTCATCGCGGTCGCCGAATCACCGGACGGCCTGTCGAAGAAGCTGGAACTGCACCGCATCGCGGTCGGCGAGCACATCCTCCTCGGCGGCGACAACATGGACCTGGCGCTGGCCTATGCGCTGCAGGGCAAGATCGAGGCCGACGGCCACGAACTCGATCCGTGGCAGTTTCTGGCATTGGTGCATGGCGCCCGCATCGCCAAGGAAAAGCTGCTGAGCGACGAATCCCTGGCGGAGGCGCCGATCGCCGTTCCATCGCGCGGCGCCAGCCTGTTCGCCAAGACCATCGCCACCGTCCTCAGCCGCGCCGAGGCGACATCCATATTGGTAGACGGCTATTTTCCGCTGACGGCGGTGAGCGACCAGCCGGCGCCGCGCAAGTCCGTCGGCCTGCAGGAATACGGCCTCGACTATGCCACCGAGCCGGCCCTGAGCAAGCACCTGGCGCGCTTTCTCAAGCGCAGCCTGGAGAACGTCAAATCGGACGAGAAGCTGACGACGCTGGTCGGCAGCCGCGTCGATCTGGAACGCGCCGAGATCCTCGCCCCCACTGCCGTCCTGTTCAACGGCGGCGTGTTCGAGGCCGAGATCTTCCGCCGCCGCATTCTCGAACTGCTCGGCTCCTGGCTCGGACCCGACACCGGGCTGCAGGAACTCAAGAGCGCCGGTCTCGACATCGCCGTCTCCCGCGGCGCCGCCTACTACGGCGCGGTCCAGACCTCGGGCAAGGGCATCAAGATCCGCGCCGGAACCTCGCGCTCCTACTATCTCGGCCTGGAAAGCCCGATGCCGGCGGTGCCCGGCTATGTCCCGCCGGTCAAGGGCATCTGCATCGTGCCCCAGGGCGCCGAGGAAGGCAGCGAACTGGAATTGCCGGGCAAGGAATTCGGCCTCGTCACCGGCGAGGCGGTGCAGTTCCGCTTCTTCAGCTCGGAAATCCGCGCCGGCGACCGGGTCGGCGACGTGGTCCCGAACGCCGCCAAGGCACTGGAAGAACTGTCCGGACTGACCATCACCCTGCCGCCGCTGGAAGGCGTCGCGGAGCAGGTCGTGCCGGTCTCCCTGCATCCCCTCATCACCGAGGTCGGGACGCTGGAACTGTGGATGCAGCACACGAAATCGGATCGCCGCTGGAAGCTGGAATTCAACCTGCGGGCCAAGGAATGAGCGGCTGGCGCGTATCCGCGCGCCGCATCGCAGCGCCATGACGTCGCCGCGCTTCGCCATCGGCATCGACCTCGGCACCACCAACTGCGTGCTGTCGTACGTCGATCTGAGAGCGCAGAACGCGCGCCCCGCGGTGCTGCCGATTCCGCAGTTGCATTCCCTCGCCACGGTCGCCAAGAGTCCGCTGCTTCCTTCCTGCTTCTACTTTCCCACCGCATCCGAACTGGCCCTGGGCCCGCTCAACCCGCTGGGCGCGGACGCCGGCGCCGATTTCGTCGTCGGCAGCTTCGCCCGGGATCAGATGAACGCCCTGCCCGGGCGGGTTATCCACTCCGCCAAGTCGTGGCTGGCCCATGCCGGCATCGACCGCGAGTCCAAGATCCTGCCTTTCGGTTCCGAGGAGATTGCGCCGCAAGACCGGCTGTCGCCGGTGGAGGCCAGCGCCGCCTATCTCGCCTACCTGAGCGAAGCCTGGGACCAGGCCTTCGCGCGGCAGGATGCGGACAACGCCTTCGCCCGCCAGCGCGTCGTCGTCACCGTGCCGGCTTCCTTCGACGAGGGCGCCCAGGCCCTGACCCGGATGGCGGCGGAACTGGCCGGCTATCCGGCGCAGATGCGGCTGCTGGAGGAACCCCAGGCCGCGTTCTATGCCTGGATCGAGAGCGCGGCCAAGCGGCACACCGGGTCCGCCGGCGCCGCCTTCCTGGAACTGCTGCCCGCTCTCGCCGAGCAATCCCTGACCGTGCTCGTGTGCGACGTCGGCGGCGGCACCAGCGACTTCAGCCTGTTCCGCATCGCCCCGGTGCGCTCGGCGAAGGAACTGCCGGAGATCGAGCGCATCGCCGCCAGCGACCACCTGCTGCTGGGCGGCGACAACATCGACCTGGCGCTCGCCCACCTGCTGGAGCGGCAGTTGGTGCGCGGCGACGAGGAAAAACTGTCGCGCCGCCAATGGAATCACCTCGTGCCCCAGGCGCGGCTGCTGAAGGAGAGGATCCTCGAAGGCGAAGGTGCCGACGACGAGATCTTCCATGTCTCCATCCCCGGCGAGGGCACCAGCCTGTTCCAGTCCGCCCTGAGCACGACGGTGGCGCGGGGCGTGGTCCGGCGGATGGTGCTCGAAGGATTCTTCCCCCTGACCGGCGCCGGCGAAATGCCGCGTGCGCGGCAGAGCGGCCTGCGCGAGATCGGCCTGCCCTATGCCGCGGACTCGGCCGTCAGCCGCCATCTCGCCGCATTCCTGGGCGGCCGCGCGGTGGATGCGGTGATCTTCGCCGGAGGAACGCTGCGTCCGCGTTTCCTCCAGGAGCGGCTGCTCGCCCTGATCGCGAGCTGGCAGGACAGGACGCCGGTGCTGCTGCCGCTGCAGGACATGAACCTGGCGATCGCCCAGGGGGCGGCCCATTTCGGCGCCCTGCTGTCGGCGGCCAAGGGCCGCATACGCGGCGGCTACGCCCGCAGCGTCTACCTCGAACTGCATCAGGAAGCAGGCAAGACGCCGGACCTGGTCTGCGTCCTGCCCCAGGGCTTCGAGGAGGGCGGCCGGGTCACGCTGGCCACGCCATCCTTCACCCTGCTGGTCAATCGGCCGGTGCGCTTCACCGCCTACACGTCCAATCGCCGCCCGGACGACAAGCCCGGAGCCATCGTGCCGCTGGGGGAGAGCGCCTTCCATCCGCTCCCGACCATGCACACGGCGCTGGCGCTGGACGACGACAGCTTCAATCCGCGCAAGGCGGCGGAGCAGGGCATCACGGTGCAGATCGAGGCCGAACTCACGGAACTCGGCGTGCTGCGCCTGGCCCTGGTCAATGAGGAGCGGCACAAGCGCTGGCGGCTGGATTTCAACCTGCGCAAGCCGCTGGCGGCGGACGAACCCGCCGCCGAGGGCAGGACGGAGAATCTCGGCGTCAAGCCGGAGGCAGTGGCGGCGGCGGCGGAGCGGATCGGCCTGTTCTACGGCAAGAAGCAATCGCTCAACGAAAAGGACAACGTCAAGCAACTGGTAAAGGATCTGGAGCGCATCCTCGGCCAGGAGCGAAATCGCTGGAGCATCGCCCTGCTGCGTGCCCTGTGGCCGGCGCTGTATCCGGGCATCACCCGCCGCGCCCGCTCCCTGGCGCACGAGAACGCCTGGCTCTACCTGGCCGGATTCCTGCTGCGGCCGGGCTACGGCAGCGATCTAGACCCCTGGCGCATGATGCAGCTATGGGAGTGCACCAGCCTCGGCATCGCCCACAAGAAGGAGAAGAGCGCCCAATCCAACTGGTGGATGATGTGGCGCCGCACCGCCGGCGGCCTGCCCGCCGACCAGCAGGAGGAACTGTTCCGTACGGCCCTGCCGCAACTGCGGAATTCACCGGCGGAGTTCGTCGAAGGCACCCGGCTGCTGGGAACGCTGGAACGGATTGCGCCGGATCTCAAGCTGGAACTCGCCGATCTCCTGTTCGGCCTTTTGCTCAAGGGCAAGGCCGCCAACCAGCCCCACATCTTCTGGGCCCTGGGCCGATTGCTGAGCCGGGTGCCTCTGTACACCTCGGCCGATACGGTGATCCCGGCCGCCGCGGTAGAGGACTGGTTCGCCAAGGCCGAAGCTCTCGACTGGAAGAAGCTCGGCCTGCAGCCGCTGGTCGCGGTATTCTCCGGCGCCTGCCGCCTCACGAACATGCGCGCCCTGGATGTGCACGACGCCGTGCGGGCGCGGGTCGTGGACAAGCTCAGGAAGAACGGCGCCAAGGAAGAGCAGCTCAAGGTCGTGCAGGAATACTGCGAAGTGTCCGCCGCCGATCGCAACCAGTTGTTCGGAGAAGAGCTGCCCGCCGGCTTGCGGCTCGCTGAAGCGTAGCCGGAACCGATCTCCGGCTCTGAAATCGCAAGGCCCACGTCCGCCACCGGAAAGGGATCCCTCATGCGCCCGCTCGCCCGCCTCGCCCTGGCTGCGGCAGCTTCGTTCTGCCTGACCGGCACTCCGGCCCAGGCGCAAGGTACCGGCGCAAGCGCCACCGCATCGATCACCGGCACCGTGGCCCACCGCCAGCGCCTTGCCCTGCCGCCCGGCGCCTCGCTGCAGGTGAGCCTGGAGGACGTGACGCGGCAGGACGCGCCGGCGCGCGTGGTGTCGGAAATGAAGTTCCCGATCTCCGGCCAGCAGGTGCCGCTTCCGTTCCAGTTGCCCTGCAGCCAGGCGGACATCGACCCCGCCCGCCGCTACAGCATGCGCGCCGCCATCCTCGTCGGCGACAAGGTGAAGTTCAGGCTCGACCGGCGCCGATCCGGTGATCACCGGCGGCGCGCCGACCGATATCGCC
The DNA here is from genome assembly GCA_963823455.1 of uncultured beta proteobacterium. Classification (GTDB taxonomy): domain Bacteria; phylum Pseudomonadota; class Gammaproteobacteria; order Burkholderiales; family Rhodocyclaceae; genus CAVPDA01. The sequence continues at coordinate 238,767 of CAWGLO010000002.1, read as the reverse complement.
ATCATGGTCGAGGCGGCCGGCCCGGCGCCCCGCGCCAGGACTTGCGACATCTCCCTGCCCGCCACCTTCAGCGGCGACCTGCTCTGCGCCGACTGCGCCGGCCAGCGGCTGCTGGCGCGCTTCACGGCGCAGACGCCGCAGTAGGAGCGGAGGCGGAGAGGGGAAGACTCCCCGGTTCTCGCGGGACGAAGCACGGTGTCGGTCCGAATCGAGCATTCGGACCGACGGCTGAAAGAAAGGTCAGACCACGCCCTGATCGATCATGGCATCCGCCACCTTGCGGAAGCCGGCGATGTTGGCGCCGAGCACCAGATTGCCGGGCGCGCCGTATTCCTTGGCGGTCTCGCTGGCGGTGCGGTAGATGTTCGCCATGATCCGCTGCAGCTTGGCGTCCACCTCCTCGAAGGTCCACTGAATCATGCTGGCGTTCTGGCTCATCTCCAACTGGCTGGTGGCGACGCCGCCGGCATTCGCCGCCTTGGCCGGACCGTAGGCGATGCCCGCACCGACGAAGGCATCGATCGCGCCCTGCGTGGACGGCATGTTGGCACCCTCGGAAACGCAGATGCAGCCGTTCTTCAGGAGTTCCTTGGCATCCTCGACGTTCACTTCGTTCTGGGTGGCGCTGGGGAAGGCGGCCTGGCAGGGAATGGACCAGACGCTGTTGCGACCGAAGGGGTAGTCCTCGACGGCCGTATACACTGCCTTCGGACGCTCTTCCAGGTAACGCGTCAGGCGCGCCCGCTCGACTTCCTTGATGCGCTTGAGCAGGTTGAGGTCGATTCCCTCCGCGTCGTAGATCATGCCGTTCGAGTCGCTGGCGGTCACCGGCTTGGCGCCGACCTGGTACAGCTTCTCGATGGTGTAGATGGCGACGTTGCCCGAGCCGGACACCGCGCATACCTTGCCGTCGAGGGAGTCGCCGCGCTCGGCCAGCATGTCCTGGGCGAAGTAGACGGCGCCGTAGCCGGTGGCCTCGGTGCGCACCAGGGATCCGCCCCAGTTCAGCCCCTTTCCGGTCAGCACCCCTTCGTAGCGGCCGGTCAAACGTTTGTACTGTCCGTAGAGGTAGCCGATCTCGCGTCCGCCCACGCCGATGTCGCCGGCCGGAACGTCGATGGTGGCGCCGATGTGGCGGAACAACTCCGTCATGAACGACTGGCAGAAGCGCATGATCTCGTTGTCGGACTTGCCCTTCGGATCGAAGTTCGAGCCGCCCTTGGCGCCGCCGATCGCCAGCCCGGTCAACGAGTTCTTGAAGATCTGCTCGAAGCCCAGGAACTTGATGATTCCGGCATTGACGTTGGGGTGGAAGCGCAGGCCGCCCTTGTAGGGGCCGATCGCAGAATTGAACTCGACGCGGTAGCCCTTGTTCACCTGCACGTTGCCACGGTCGTCGATCCACGCCACCCGGAAGAAGATCTGCCGCTCCGGCTCCACGACGCGCTGAATGATGTTGTGCTTCTGATATTTCGGGTTGCGGTCCAGCAGGGGCTTGAGGGAACCCAGGACTTCCTCGGCAGCTTGGTAGAACTCGGTTTGCGCGGGACTGCTGTGCTTGAGGTAATTGATCGTGTCGTTGATATAGGAGGACATGACGGATTTCCGCTTGTGTGAACTGGGATTCGGGATCGCCAACCTGCCGTTATGGCGGTGGCTGCACGGAACCGGTGCGAGGCGCCCCGGTTCGGTGCGGCAAGAGTTTAAACTAATCGGCGGTGGCCTGCGACCCGGAGCGCGCAGGCATGCCGCAGCGGGCGGTCCGGGACCTTCCGCGGCAAGAAGGCTCCGCGGCCTCATGGGATGAAACGGAATCGGGTGAAGTCATGGCAGCGATCGATGCACAGGTGAGCAGCGGACTGGCAGGTCTGGACAAGGTATTCCGGGGAATCATGCCCGGCGACAACATCGTCTGGCAGGTCGACACGGTCGACGACTACGTGCCGCTGGTCGAGCCGTTCTGCCCGCTACGCCCGCGACAAGGGGCTGCAAGCTGGTGTACTTCCACTTCGCCCGCCACCAGCCGCTGGTGCACGAAGGGCCGGGGGTCGAGATCCAGGTCCTGGATCCGGGCGAGGGATTCGAACCGTTCCTGAGCGACGATCCACAGCACCATCGAGCGCAGCCGGCCGCGGCGCCTACTACGTCTTCGACTGCCTGTCCGACCTGGTGGCCGACTGGTACAGCGACCAGATGCTGGGCAACTTCTTCATGCTCACCTGCCCCTATCTCTACGACCTGGAAACGGTGGCCTATTTCGCGCTGCTGCGCGGCCACCATTCGTTCCACGCCACCGCGCCGATTCTCGACACCACGCAACTGTTCAGCGACGTCTACCGGCATCACGACGAACTCTACATCCGGCCGCTGAAGGTCGCAGCAGCGCTACTCGCCGACCATGCACATGCTGCACGTCTGGCGCGGCGAGGATTTCGTGCCGGTGACCGACAGCGTCGACGATCTCCGAAATCCTGACGCTGTTCCCGTGGTCGGGCCTGAACGCCACCGATCCGCGACTGGACATCTGGAACCGCACCTTCCTGGAAGCCGAGGAGGTCGTGGAGGCGCAGCGCCAGCAGGTGCCCTGTGCCGATCTGGCACGGGACCTGTCTGCAACGTACGCTGCGCATGACCGTGATCGCGGGACGAGCGGGTGATGCGGCTGGCCGAGCAGTACCTGACCCTGAGCGACGTCCTGGCCATCAAGCGGCGCATGATCGGCACCGGCCTGATCGGCGGCAAGACCGTGGGCATGCTGCTGGCGCGCGCCATCCTCAAGACGAAACTGCCGCGCTGGAACGACCTGCTGGAAATCCACGACTCGTTCTTCATCGGCTCGGACGTGTTCTACACGTTCCTGGTGCGCAACGGCTGCTGGTGGGTGCGGCAGAAGCAGAAGAATCCGGCGACCTTCCTGGACGGGGCGGAGACCGCCCGGCGGCGCATCCTGCGCGGCGATTTTCCCGACTACATCCTGCAGCAGTTCTCCGACATGCTGGACTACTTCGGCCAGTCGCCGATCATCGTCCGCTCCAGCAGCCTGCTGGAGGACAACTTCGGCAACGCCTTCGCCGGCAAGTACGACAGCGTGTTCTGCGTCAATCAGGGGCCGCGCGAGAAGCGGCTGGAGGATCTGCAGTCGGCGGTGCGCACCATCTATGCCAGCACCATGAGCGAGCGGGCGCTGCGCTACCGGGCGCGGCGCGGCATTCTGGACCGCGACGAGCAGATGGCGCTGCTGGTGCAGCGGGTGTCCGGCGCGCAGCACGGCAATCTGTTCTACCCGCAGGTCGCCGGCGTCGGCTTGTCGTTCAACCCCTACGTCTGGAGCGAGCAGATCGATCCCGCCAGGGCATGGTGCGGCTGGTGTTGGGGCTGGGCACGCGGGCGGTGGACCGCTCCGACGACGACTACACGCGGGTGGTGTCGCTGAGCGATCCGGAGCGGCGCCCGGAAAGCAACTTCGACAGCGTGCGCCAGTACTCGCAGAAGCGCATCGACGTGCTCGACCTGGAGGCGAACCAGCTCACGACGCGGCACTTCGCCGAAGTGGCGCGGCACAAGCCCCGACATCTGCCGCTGCACATGGTGGCTTCGGTGGATCACGAACTGGAACAGCGCGCGCGGGAACGGGGAATGCAGGACGTGTTCCCGTGGGTGCTGACCTTCGAGCAATTGCTGCGGGATACGCCGTTCGTGGCCGACATGCGGGAAATGCTCAAGACCCTGCAGCAGGCCTACGACTATCCGGTGGATGTCGAATTCACCGCTCAATTTCGTCGGCAACAAGCGCTACAAGATCAACCTGCTGCAGTGCCGGCCGTTCCAGGTGCGCGAGGCCGGCACCATTCCCAACCCGCCGGCGCACATCGAGCCGGAACACCTGCTGCTGGAGGCCCATGGCGCGGTCATCGGCCACAGCCGCATCGGCACCATCGACCGGGTGGTCTACGTGGTGCCCTCGGTGTACGGGCAACTGCCGTCTGAGCGACCGGCACCAGGTCGCCCGGCTGATCGGCCAGATCATGCGCATGCGCGGAACCGGGGCGGACAAGTCGATCCTGCTGATCGGACCGGGCCGCTGGGGAACGACTTCGCCGGAACTGGGCGTGCCCGTGCGCTTCGCCGAGATCAGCAACGCGGCGGTGCTGTGCGAGATCGTGACCATGCACGACGGGCTGGTTCCGGACGTGTCGCTGGGAACGCATTTCTTCAGCGACCTGGTCGAGACGGACATCCTGTATCTGGCGATCTTCCCGCAGCGGCAGGACAACCGCCTCAACACCGCGTTCTTCGAGCAGCAGCCGAACCGGCTGGCGGAACTGCTGCCGCCGGCCGCAGAAATGGCGCATTGCGTGCGCGTGATCGACCTGCCCAACGGCGCCAACCCCGCCGTGCTCCGCCTCAACGCCAACACACTCAAGCAGCGCGTCTTCTGCTACCTGGAAGCGCCGGAGACGGTCGCGGCGTAGCGGCACTGCAAGCCTGGCTCGTAGGACCGGCTGGGCCGGCCAAGCCGATCGAGGCGGTAAGAAGCCGGACTGATTCTTGGCCGGTGCGCGCCTGTGGGCTAAGCCGAACTTTGCCCGGACGCGCGAGCCACCCCCATGATTCAGTGGGAAGTTTTTGAAACTGGGTGGGCCGCTACTGGGAACACCCCGGATCGACGCCGAGCAGCGCGAAGGCTTTGGCCTGCAGCGGCGTGGGGCGCGTCGTCACGTTGATCTTGGCCTGCGGGTTGATTGCGGTGGAGGTGACGTTGAGGGTCACGGTGGCCAGATCGAGCAGCAACGTACGCAAGCTGTGCACCGGTAGATCGTCCTCGGTGCGATGGTGCTGCGCCTTGGCCTTGGCGCGCTCGGAACGTGGCGTGGGCGCCACCGGGTTGGCCCGGCTCTCGCGCTGCTCTTCGAGTTCTTCGTCGTCATGGAGCATGGGCTTGAGCGCCTGGCGCATCTGCCATTCGACGTAGTAGGCGAGCAGGCACAGGAACACGTGGGCGCGCACGCGCGCTTCGTTCCAGTGGAAGATCGGGCGTACGTGCAGATCGATGGTCTTCAATGCACGAAAGGCGCGCTCCACTTGGGCGAGGCTCTTGTAGGAGGACACCGCCTGGGCGTCGGAGAGCTTCGCTTGCGGCACGTTGGTACGGATCACATAAAAGCCGTCCAGTGCGGCTTCTGCCTCGATCTGTTCGCTCTTACGCGCGTAGGCGAAGCTGGTTTCGGTGATGGTGAGATCGAAGTGCTTGGCCATTTTGTGCGCGTTGATCACGCGTCCGACGCGCAGCCCAATCGCGTCCTTGCCCTGCAAGGGCCGGCGTGCGCGCCCGGTGGCCGCGACAATGGCATCGTGGTCCTTCTGCGTAGCCTGCAGGAGCGCCTCGCGTTTTCTCGCGCGCTCCTGTGCCAGGGCCGGATTGCGGCACACCACCAGGCGCTCGCCCGGGAAGTGTTCGCTGGCGATCTCGATCAAGCCGCGTTGGTCGAACAGGGAAAGCTGCCACGGCCCCTGTTCTTCGACCAGTTTGGCGATATCCGGGGAGCGCAGCGCGCTGATCCAGCTCATGCCGGCCGGGCGCAGCAGCGCCTCGATGCGCGCCTGCGTGATCATGCCCCGATCGCCCACCCATACCACGTGCGTGAGCCCGAAGCGGCGCTTGAGCTTGTCGAGTTGCGCGGCCACGGTGCCCGGGTCGCCCGTGTTGCCTGCAAACACCTCCACCGCCACCGGACAGCCCTCGGCGCTGCACAGCAGGCCGAAGACGATCTGCGGGTACTTGCCCTTGTCGTCGCGCGATTTGCCGAAGGCGGCCAGCGGACAGCAGTGCCCCGTGACCCAGGCCGAGCTGAGGTCGTAGAGCACCAGCACGCCGTTGGCCAGGTGCTTGCGCGCGAGGGCGCTTTCGATGCGCGGCTGGGCTTGGCCCAGCCAGTCCAGCGCCTCATACACGCTATCGAGTTCGATCTCGCCCAGGCCCAGCACCTGCGCCGCCGAATGCGCCGCCGACTCGCGGCGCAGCATGCGCCAGGTGGCGAGCTTGGAGCCCGGTTCGATCACGCGCGCGACAATCAGGGCCAGGACCACGGGGCGCAGCGCGGCGGGGGCGCCGGCGAGTAGTTTCTCGACCCCGCAGCGGCGCGCCGTGCCCAGCACCGCGGCCACATGACCGTGCGGCAGCGAGCGCTCGATGACCAAGGCGGCCTGATCGGCGCCCACCGGCTCGTTCCTGAGCACCCGTCGCAAGGCCTCGATGCGCGCCGCGGGCCAGTCGGTGAGGTTGGCCAGGGTGCGCTTCTTGACCTTGCTGCCCTCACGCCAGCCCTCACGCAGCAAAACGGCGGGGCGCGAGTTGCGGTTGGGGACAATTTCCACGTACATGGGAACTATTATTCACATATGGCAATAATAGTCAAGAGCATTACATGGGAACATGCCCGGCGACAGAAAAACCCCTTCTCGCTGTCAAACCAATGGGTTGCTTAGATAATTATGACGACGTCAGAAAAAGCTCGGGCTAAGCGCGCATTGCAGGCTGGTGCGGGATCGATACCCCGACCGCCCGCCACGAACCGCCCGGTTCGTGCCGACCGCCCTTCAGGCAGGAATGCATGTGTTTCGAAGACATCTGCGCGGCCGTGGTGACCGACCATTCCTACGCCGAACTAGCCCGAAGTTCCTGTAATCCCTGAGCGCGGTTGCTCTTGTGCGACAAGCACTTGGCATGAGATTGGGGTTCTGTCTTCTGCCTACATCCGAATCTGCTGGATCAGTTCGAGGGCGTGCCGCTGCTTGGTGTTGGGCGTGGTGAGAACGTCGAAGGTCGGTGCGTTGGCCCCGGCGCTGGGCGTATGGCAGGTATTGCGCACGATGGTGGCCAATTCGGCCATCAAGGTCGAGAAACTGTGCGCGGGCGTGCCATCGTCCAGCGTGTGGCTTGCGAGCTTGGACAGTGCCGCATCCGATCGCTCGGCCGGTGCCACCGGATCGCGCCTCGCCTTGGCATCCTGGTCGGTATCGGCGAACATCAGCTCGCGCCAAGCTTCGCGCATGTGCCACTCCACGTAGTACGCGAGCAGGCACAGCAGGATGTGCGCGCGCACCCGCTCGGCTGTGCGGTGGTGGATCGGGCGCACCTTCAGGTCCACCGTCTTGAGCGAGCGAAACGCCCGTTCCACGTTGGCCAGCGCCTTGTAGTTGCGCACGCAGTCGGCCGCCTCCATGCGCGTCGCATCGACCGAGGTGCGGATGATGTAGATGCCATCCAGCGCCGCCTCGGCGGCGATCGCCTCGTGCTTGCGCGCGAAGGTAAAGCTCATGTCGGCGATGGCCAGCGCGAAGTGCTTGGCGACCTTGTACTGGTTGACCACCTTGCCCACGCGCAGGCCGATTGCGTCGGCGCCGGCAAGCTTGCCCGCGTCGACGCGGGCCTTGATCGCCTGCAGGCTCTTCTCGGTAGCCGCCAGCAGCTGCTCACGCTTGAGCGCGCGCAGCTTGGCCAGTTGCGGGTTGCGGCACGCCACCAGCCGCTCGCCCGGGTACTCGGGGGAGGTGAGTTCCACGAGGTTGCGCTCGTCAAACAGCCCCAGCTGCAGCTGCCCTTCTTCGACGAGGGTGCGGATCGACGCGTTCTTCAGTGCCGTGATCCAGCCGATGCCTTCGCTCTGGCGCAGCTCCTCGATTGCCTTGTGGCCGATCATGCCGCGCTCGCCCACCATCACGAACTCCCCGATGCCGAACTGCTCGCGCAGGCGCTGCACCTGGGGCATAAAGGTGGCGCTGTCGGCCACGTTGCCCTCGTGCACCGACACCGCCACCGGGCAGCCGCGCGCATCGGTGAGCAGCCCGTAGTTGACCTGCAGCAGCCCCTTGCGCCCGTCGCGATTGTGACCGAGCTTGGCCAGCGGGCACGTCGTGCCCTCGAAGTAGCTCGAAGACAGGTCGTACAGCACCAAGCCGCCTTCGCTCAAGTGCCGCGCGGCCAGCTTCTTCTGGATCGCATCCTGACGCACGAGCAGCCAGTCCATCGCCGCGTACAAGTCGTCCTCGTTCGCATCGGCCACGCCAAACTCCTCGGCCAGCGTGCTCGTGTGCCACCAGCGCGTGGTCGCCAGCTTGGTGTGCGGCGCCACGATGCGCGCGGCCACCATCGCAAGCGCCCGTTCGCGCTCGCGCGAGGGCTTGGCGCCAAGCAACGAGGCAAAGCCCAGGCGCTGCATCGCCAGCGTGACGGCTTGCACATGGCCGTGTGGGCGCGAAGCGATGATCTCCAGTGCTTGCGCGGCGGGCTGCAAGGACTGGCCGGCGAGCACGGCGCGCATGGCGTCGATCTGCACGGCCGACAGGCTCGACAGATTGGCCAGCGTTCGCTTGTGGACCTTCGAGCCCTCGCGATACGATTCGCGCAACAGCACGGTGGGTGGCGAGCCGCGGTTGGGCACGATGTGGATATGCATGCCTACATATATAGGCAATATGGTTACTTAATGCAAGCCACAATTACATGCCTACAAATCGGCCCCGATGACACCACCTATCTTGTTGATCCACAAGGTGTCCGTCGCCTTTGAGAGGGTCAGGCTGGCAGGAACTTCGGGCTAACGGTTTAGCCGAATCAATCCAGATAGAATTTGGCTCTGTTCGCGTTAAGTGAGGATGTCCAGACGTCAATGGCCGCAAATCCAACGGTGATGCGGACCTTCTGTAAATCCGGCGCGCCCAGGCTGTTCGCTATGCGTCAGAGCCTCATCCCTATCTAACGCGAACAGAGCCTAAAATTTTGGCATGAGCACCAACCCACAGCGAACGCTTTCCCTGGCAGCTGAATACTACGGCCTGCTGTCGGATTTAGCGTCCTGCGGGGACTCGGTTAGCGTTGGCGATCTGCGGTCGATGCTGCAGAAGTACCATCCGGACGACGACCGCCAACCAGAAAAGGTGGCGGAGCTTCTGGAGCAGTTCGGCCTGTTCGAAAGGGCAGCTGATTCGGAAACATCGTGGGAGGTTCCCCATGTCATCGGCGAGTTCCTGCGTCACCTTTCGATGCGCCAGCGGCTTTCGGCGCCGGGCCTGCTGGGACCCATCATTGAGGAAGTGACCCGGCTGACCGAGGACTTACGACTCGCCTTCGAGGCCGCCGACATCGATCGCCTACGGCTTGCCAGCAACAGCATCACGCAGGCCCTGGACGCCGCACGTGGGCTGTCCCGCAGCAACTCCCAGGCGATCATGAACGAGATCATGCGCATCAAGACCCGCGAGGATCGCCGGACGCTGCGCGAACGCTACCTGTTCATCACCCACCTGCACGAGAAACACCTGACCCCGCTCGGTGCGCTGGTCGAGGTCGGCGGCGAAATGGAGCGTCGGGCGAACGAACTGATCGCAGTTGCCCGGCATGGACGCGCCTCGATGCCGGATGACCCGTTCGTGCCGGAACTGACCTCGAAGATCATCGCAGGCGTCCGCCGTCTCAAGGACGAAGCCTGGAGCGACTTCCATTCCTCGCTGCGGGAGGTCACGCCGCTGTTCCGGCAGGTCCGGCGCGACAACATGCTGGCGGTGGTCATCAGTCGGCAACTAGATCGCGTGGCGCGCGAGGGTGCGAAGGGTCTGGATGCCGCGGTCGAGCGGCTTCCGATCGCGCGGTGGCGTGCCGACAACATCTTCAATACCTATGCCCTTAAGGACTACCTGGCCGGCGTCGCGAACTACGTGGCCAACCCGGACCCCGGCCCGCTGGCGTCCCTGAGCGACAGTGTGGCTCCCCTTGTCCTTGACACCGACGAGGTGATCGAGAAACTGTTGGCGGCCGGCGAGCAGGGCGATGTGCTGGCGTGGATCGTCCGGAACTTCGGCTCCTATCCTGACCAGCAACTGCTGCAGGTCTTCCACGGCATTTCCGGTTCCCCGGATTTTCGGTGTGGGCCTGGCGACCATCCCGTCCAGACGGAAACGGCCGAGGCCATCTATACCTATTACCCGACCCACACAACCGCCAATGCTTGATCACCTCGAAAAGCTCGAAGACATCTTCCGCGAACTCTCGCGCGGCAGACACCGTTCCGCCGCGGACGGCGACCTCTTTGCCGCCCTTGAGAAGCACCCGGCCGACTACCAGGCAGTGTTCAAGAAGCTCGGGTTCGAGTTGGTTTGCGATGCGCGCGGCTTCTACTACTTCTTCGGCGCCCGGGCCACGGCGAACAACGTGAATCGCCTCGCCCTGTTCGTCTACATCTTGATCGACTGGCTGGCCGACAACGGCGAGGGGATCACGGCGGCGCTGGCCGGTAAGAGCTACAACGTCAACCAGCTGCCGCACCTTGCCAGCGAGCGTTACCGGGGCTATCTCGCGCATGTCGGGATCGCCACGCTGCTGGATACCGCCGAAACGATTCGCACGATGGAGAACTTCGGCTTCCTCGCGCAGGGCAGCGACGGCACCTTCCGGCTGCTGCCGCCAGCGCACCGGATCGTTCACGCGTGCGTGGCCGCAGGCCTCGACGCTGAGAAGACCACGGAGGAGGCCGCGCAATGCTGACGCCGGGACCGAAGCGCATCATCCTGATCCGTGCCGGACGCTACGACTACGCCGAAGTCGTGCTCGGACAGTCCGTGCACCTCGTCGGGCAGAACAATTCCGGCAAGACCTCGCTCATTGCCACCCTGCAGATGCTCTACGTGGCCGGGTTCAACGAGATGAGCTTCAGTCGGCCGTGGGACGAAACCCGGCGCTACTACTTCCGCCTCGATTCTTCGACCATCCTATTTGAAACCGTCACCAGCGATGGCCGGTTCGTTACCGTCGGTCTAAGGGGCAAGGGTCAGCTTGGCGCCTTCCAGGTCGACCGGTTCGCCTTCGAGGGCGCCTACCGGAAGGAGGACTTCATCGACGATGAGCACCACGTTCGCCCGTTCGACGAAGTGAAGAAGCGTATCGTCGCCGACCGCTTTTTCAAGGACCTTGAGCCGAACGAGATCCGCTCGGCGCTGGTCGGAGAACTGGGTGTCCGTGAGATCAACATGGGAATCGTGCCGCTTCGCGATGTCGGCCGGTATAGCGACTTCGTCTACCTGTTCAAGAACCTGCTGCGCCTCAATGACCTCAGCCAGAAGGACATCAAGGAAACGTTCTTGACCGTCTACCGGCACGGCATCCGAAACGCCATCGAGGTGGATCTGCATCGGGAGTACAACGACGCCTACAGCGCCCTGATGGTGGAAAAGGCAAAGCTGGCTAACCTCCGCCACGTGGCACTCATCGCCAACCGCCTGAAAGCAGAGCAGGAGAAGCGTATCCGTGCCAGCCGGGATCTGCCTGCGCTGTACACGGCCGTCGTCGGGGCAAGAGCCCGGCAGATGAAGGCGCTGCTGGAGGACGTCGAGCGGGATCGCGAGCGGCTGCTGGATGTCGAGGCCTCAGCCCAGGCCGCCAAGGTCGAATGGCAGCGGCTCGATAGCGAGAACGACGGGATCGTTCGGTCCGGTCTGGCGCTCGAAAAATGGTTCGAGGAGTTCGACGGGGACGCTGCCGCCCTCAAGGACTACCTGCCGGACATTGAGGCGGCCCGGCGGAAGCATCTGGGCGAGGAGATCGACGCGCTGATCGCCAGCCTGGTCACCGCCGGCGACCCGGTAGAGATCGAAGCGCGGCTCGATCGCGTGCGGAAGAAGCTGGTGGCGACGATCGCGCGACGCGACAAGCATGCCCTGCTGCTGGGTACCCGTCTGCAGGAGCGCCTTGGCCCGGACGTCATGAGCGACCTCGGGCGTATCTTCCATCCGGAGCTGTTGCGCCTGCCGCTGGAGGAGGGTGGGGTCACCCTGTCCGATGAAGACGCGCTGCTTGCCATGTTGCGCCGCATTCACGGGAAGGTTGCTGACGGCCGGCTGGTCATCGACGGCGTTTCGATTCCCCTCGATCAGGTCGCATCCCGCGAATCTGTGCGTGTGGCCGATCTGGCGACGCTCAACGAGGAAGTCACCGAGTTGGAAAACGACGTCCGGAAGCTTGAGCAGGATCTGGCCACGGCGAAGGACATGGCTGCCGGGCAGGCTAAGCGTGACTCGCTGAAAGCCGCCCTACTGGCCTCCGAGACGATGCACCAGCGATTCCTCCGACACACGGACGCGGCCAAAGATCTGTCCGAGAAGCGGAAGGCTGCGGAGGAACAGAAGAAGGCGAAGGAGGTAAACATCGCCGCCCGGAAGCGGCTCGATGAGCAAGGCGTGGTTCGCGAGCGCCAGAAGACGACCATCAATGGCGACATCAAGACGAAGAATGACCAACTGCTGAAGCTGGACAACCTGCGCGCGGTACCGCCTAAGCCTTCGTGGCCGATCGGCACGCCCGACCCCGAGTGGCCCGAGGACGCTATCGAACTCTCCTCGCTCTATACCCAGACCTACGTGGCGTATTCCCAGTCCGAGGCAGAAGTTCTGCGTATCCTGAACGAGGCCGAACTGCTGAATCCGGACGGCTTCGCCGGCGGCAGTGACAACGAGAAGATCGACGCCATCATCGAGGCCGTTGATTCGCTGGGGGAGCAGGACAAGGCTTACCGCGACCACCTGAGCAACGTTATCAAGGGGATGCGGGCAACCTTCCAGCGCATGTTCGAGGCCCTGGACAGTCTCACCCAAGCCGCCGAGCAGTTCAGCCGGACGATCGGCACCGTCGCCATTTCCAACCTGCGGGGCCTGTCCGTGAAGATCGTCGAAAACACGGAAGTGACCCGGAACTATCGCTCGGTGGTCGCCGCGGGTGCTGCTGACCTGTTTTCTGATCTGGCGGCAACAGAAGGGGCGATCAACGAGATAAACAAGACGATCCAGAGGGCGCCAGTGCTGCGATTGGCCGACTGGTTCGGAGTCCAGTTCGTCGTGAAGACGGCCGACGGTGTGGAGACGGTTTACAACGACCTCTCGAAGATCGAATCCAACGGCACGACGATGGCCATCAAGGCGCTCGTGAACATCGTTCTGATCCAAGCGATGATGCGCGATCGTCGGCGGTTCATCCTGCCCTTCTACATCGACGAGGCCAACCAGATCGACGAGGCGAACTTGCGCGAGATTGTGGCGCTGGCCAACGACAAAGGCTTCTGCCCCATCTTCGCCTCGACCGTTCCGGTCGCCGCGGCCGAGAGCATCTACATCGTCCGCATGACGCCCAACAGTCGCGCGATCATCGATCCAAAGTCGCGCATCGAGCGGAAGGCGAAGAAGCTGGCCCGTGCAGACGCCGCTTGATCCCTTCGCCGGCTTGCTGGCTGACCTGACGGCAGACGGTTCGGTGCCGGCGAGCCGGATGTCGGTAAAGGCCCGTGAGCGCTTGGCGCCCCTGTTCTCCGCTGACGTGCTCGCGGAGGTTCGCGCCGGCGCCGGACGTCGCGTCGAGGTGCGCGATGCGGACATAATGGCGCGGTTCGTCATGCGGCATTATCCGGAGGGCCTGTTCGGTGACCCGGCGGCCGACGAAGGCCTCGACCGGCGTACGCTGGCGCTGGCCCGCTATCGGGACACGAAGGCACTCGGAGGCCTCGACTTCGAAATCGTAGAGTACCGGCTGGCCGACATGGCTCCGCTGGTGATTGGGGGCGTCCCCACCGGCCGGCCCGGCACGCCGGGCGGGCTGGGTGCCTTCGTACTCTACGAAACGCGTGGCGCGGATCTAGATGTGCAGTTCGCTGGTGTCGTGGCCACCGTGGAGAATCCGACCGTCTTCATCCGGTATGACTGGGCGGCGGCTGGAGTTGATCTGGCGATTGCCACGTACGGTCGCATGTCGCGTCGGCTAATCGACTGGCTGGCCAGCGAGTCCATGCGGTATGCCCAAGTGATCCACTACGGGGATTACGATCCGGTGGGTCTCAGCGAGTTTTGTCGGCTCGATATTGCCCTCGGGGGCCGGGCCAGCCTGTTCGTTCCGGACCAGATCGAGCGCCTGTTTTCCCAGTATTCGGACCGAGAGCTATTATCCCGGTCGGCGGACATGCTCCCATCGCTGCAGCATAACCAACAAGCGGGCGTGCAGCGGGTGCTCCGGCTGATGGCCGAATATGGCGGCGCGCTCGAACATGAAGCTCTGCTTATCGCTATGAGAACTGACGACTGACGATGGCAATGAAGGAACTTGAGCTGCTGGGGACAACTTGTCGCCCCAACGCCGTCAAGCAGTCGAACACCGGTCGTTCATCGGCTGCCCAGTCACCGACGGCTATGGCCGAGTCGGCGACCCCAAGTCGGCGCTGGCGAACGTCGCTTATACCGGGAGCACCGAACGGTCGTCGATAACCGATCTCGTTATCTGATCGCCTCGTCTTGGCCGACGGTGTAGGCAAGACTTTTCTGGTGGAACCTGCCCGTGCGGCAAATCAGGCTGCTTCAAGCTCGACGTGCACACGCCGACCAAGTGCCGTCGCAATGTTCACAAGGGCGTCCAGCGAGAAGCGTGAGATGCGGCCGCGCAGCAAGTCGTTGATGCGCGGTTGGGTTACCCCGCAATGTTTGGCGGCTTCAACTTGTGTCCAACCGCTCTGTCCTATGATCGCGGTGATCTCGCGCATCAAATCGGAGCGTATGCGAAGGTTCGCCGCTTCCGCCGGAGTGTCGGCGATCGCGTCCCAAACATTGGCGTAGGATTCCACCTTCGGCTTTTTCATTTCTCGCCCCTGGTCAGTTCTGCATAGCGGGACTTGGCAAGTTCCACATCGCGCTTGGCCGTCGCTTGAGCCTTCTTCTGGAACGCGTGCAATACATAGATCGCATCGGGCAGACGAGCCGTGTAGATCACCCGATAGGCACCCGACTCGTCCCTGACCCGTAGTTCCTCGACGCCCTTGCCGATGGTCGGCATCGGCTTGAAGTCGGTCGGTTGCTCGCCGCGCTGCACTTTGTCCAGCTGGAAGCCCGCATCATGTCTGGAGTCCTCAGGAAACTCGCGCAGGCACTTGAGCGAGTCACCAACGAATCGCAGCGGCTTCATAGGTTGAATATACTGCTATGGATATAGCCACGCAAGGGTGCGTCCGTCATCGGAGAACCGGCTTCGCGGCGCTCCCCACACACCCGCTTCAATCGCCGGCCGCGAAGGTTTGGTTAGGCGACGTCGCCATGCCCTCGCGAGGATCCGCTGTCCGGAGGTTCACGTGACATTCTTTTTGCGGATTTCAGGCCCCACCAACGTCGGGCCATGGCCGACAGCGTGCTACCGTCTGACTAGCGATATGCTGTCGTTGACGCAAAACGGGCGGCTGACGCTGACGGACCGCAGTGGCCGATGAACCAAAGAACGTTGTGGGTTTGCGGCGGACAGGTCCACCACATATTGCCGCCCTTCATGGCCTCGCTACCCGAGCGGTAACCGTCGGCCGATTGCGTAGCTACTGGACCGGCGCAAGCAGTCATAGGCAGGAGATCGCCTCCGGCGTTGATAATCCAGTCGTGCGGCTCGAACACCAGACGCAGATGAGTCGTTGCCGTCAGTTCCGTCATGCGCAGGTTGTCCGACGGAACTTGACCATCACGGCCAATATGGCGAGCCGCCCCCTGGCCACTACTCGACGGTCACGCTCTTTGCCAGGTTGCGCGGCTTATCCACGTCGGTGCCCTTGACCAGGGCGGCGTGATAGGCCAGCAGTTGCAGGGGCACGACGTGGAGCACCGGCGACAGCAGGCCGTAGTGCTCCGGCATGCGCAGGATGGACACGCCCTCGCTCTCCGGAATCTCGCTCTCGGCGTCGGCGAAGACGTAGAGCGCGCCGCCGCGGGCGCGCACTTCCTGCAGGTTGGACTTGAGTTTTTCCAGCAGATCGTCGTGGGGCGCCACGGCGATCACCGGCATGTCCTTGTCCACCAGCGCCAGCGGCCCGTGCTTCAACTCGCCGGCGGGATAGGCTTCGGCGTGGATGTAGGAGATCTCCTTCAGCTTGAGCGCGCCTTCCATGGCGATGGGATAGTGCTTGCCGCGGCCCAGGAACAGGGCGTGCTGCTTCATGGCGAACCCTTCCGCCCACTTCTCGATCTCCGGCTCCAGTTCCAGCACGCGCGCGACGGCGTTCGGCAGGTGGCGCAGGGCGTCGAGCTGGGTCTGTTCGTCGAAGGCGGAGAGGCGGCCGCGCTGCTTCGCCAGCGTCACCGCCAGCAGAAACAGGACGGCAAGCTGGGTGGTGAAGGCCTTGGTGGAGGCGACGCCGATCTCGGGGCCGGCGCGGGTCAGGAAGCGCAGCTTGGTTTCGCGCACCAGGGCGGATTCCGCCACGTTGCAGATGGCGAGCGTCTTCTCCTGCCCCAGCAGCTTGGCATGCTTGATCGCCGCCAGCGTGTCGGCGGTCTCCCCCGACTGGGAAATGGCGACCACCAGCGTGTCCGGATGCGGCACGGAGGTGCGGTAGCGGTATTCGCTGGCGATCTCCACCACGCAGGGCACCTGGGCCAGACTCTCGATCCAGTAGCGCGCCACCATGCCGGCGTGATAACTGGTGCCGCAGGCGATAATCAGGACGCTGCGCGCCTGCGCCAGCGTGTCGGGGGCGTCGACGCCGAACAGTTGCGGCGGAATGCTCTGCACCGAGCCCAGCATTTCGAGGGTGGCGGCCAACGCCTGGGGCTGCTCGAAAATCTCCTTCTGCATGTAGTGGCGGAAGCGGCCCAGTTCCACCGCATCGGCCGAGAGCTGGCTGATGTGCACGGGGCGTTCGACCTTGGAGCCGTCGATGCGCACCACGCGGTGGCCGCTGCGGGTGATCTCGGCCACGTCCCCATCCTCCAGATACACCATGCGGCGCGTCACCTGCAGCAGGGCGGAGGCGTCCGAGGCCGCGAAATTCTCCTTGTCGCCCAGGCCGAGGACCAGCGGCGCGCCCTGGCGGGCGACGATCACCCGCGACGGATCGTTCTCGGCCACCACGGCGATGGCGTAGGCGCCCACCAGTTCCTTGCAGGCGGCGCGCACCGCATCCAGCAGATCCGGATGTGCCTTCAGTTGGTGATGGATGAGGTGGGCGATGGCCTCGGTGTCGGTGTCGGAGACGAAGTCGTAGCCGATGGCTGACAGCCGGTCGCGCACCGCGACGAAATTCTCGACGATGCCGTTATGCACCACCGCCAGCCCTCCGCTGATGTGGGGATGGGCATTGCGCTCCGAAGGCACGCCGTGGGTCGCCCAGCGCGTGTGGGCGATGCCGATGGGCGCTTCGAGCTGGGCGGATTCGGCCTGCGCCGCCAGTTCCGCGACGCGGCCGACGCTGCGCAGCCGCTCCAGCTTGGCCGGGGTACCGCCGTTCAGCACCGCCAGCCCGGCGGAGTCGTAGCCGCGGTATTCGAGGCGGCGCAATCCTTCGAGCAGGATGGGGACGACATTGCGATTGGCGAGGGCTGCGACGATTCCACACATGATGGGAATGCTCCTGTTGGCGACGGCCCGGCGCGGATCGCTCGACCGCGAGCGTCGTCCGCATACGGCGGAAGCCGTCCGTTCTGGACTATTTCTTCGGTGCCTTCACCGGCCGCTTCCAATCGCTTCGGATCACGGTCTCGGCCTTGGTGTACATCAGCGTGCCGGGCGGAATGTCCTTGCTCACGGTGGCGCCCGCGCCGGTGGTGGCGCCGCGGCCGACCGTCACCGGCGCCACCAGTTGCGTGTCGGAGCCGATATGCACGTTGTCTTCGATCACGGTGCGGTGCTTGTTGGCACCGTCGTAGTTGCAGGTGATGGTGCCGGCACCGATGTTCACGTCGCTGCCCACCGTGGCGTCCCCCACGTACGAGAGATGGTTGGCCTTGGAGCGGGCGGCGATGCGGCTGTTCTTGACCTCGACGAAGTTGCCGATGTGCACTTCCTCCGCCAGCACTGCGCCGGGCCGCAGGCGGGAGTAGGGGCCGATCTGGCACGCCGCCCCGACCTCGGAATCCTGCAGCAGGGAAAACGGCTCGATGCGCGTGCCGGCGCCGACTTTCATGTTGCGCAGGACGCAGTGGGCGCCGACGCGCACGTTGTCGCCGAGTTCGACGCGGCCCTCGAACACGCAGTTCACGTCGATCTCCACGTCGCGGCCGCAGACCAGCTCGCCGCGCACGTCGATGCGCGCCGGATCGAGCAGCGTCACGCCGTCCTCCAACAGGCGGTGCGCCGTCTCGCGCTGGGCGATACGTTCCAGCTCGGCGAGCTGGGCCTTGCTGTTGACGCCGAGCGTCTCCCACACATGCCGCGGCTGCGCGGTCTCGACCGGCACGCCGTCCGCCACCGCCAGCGCGACGATGTCGGTGAGATAGTATTCTCCCTGGGCGTTGTGGTTGCGCAAGCGGCCGAGCCAGCGCCGCAGGTGGCGCGCGGGAACGGCCATGATGCCGGTGTTGATCTCGCGGATGGCCCGTTCCGCCGGCCCGGCGTCCTTCTCCTCCACGATGCGCACGACGCGCCCCACGGCGTCGCGCACGATGCGGCCGTAGCCGAAAGGATGCTCCATTTCGACCGTCAGGATCGCGAGCTTGCTGCCGTCAGCGGCAGCGATCAGGCGGGTGAGCGTGTCCGGCGCGGTGAGGGGCACGTCGCCGTACAGCACCAGAACCAGGCTGTCTTCCGCCAGCAGTGGCAGCGCCTGCTGCACGGCGTGGCCGGTGCCGAGTTGGGGTTCCTGTTTGACCCAGGCCACGCCCGCTTCCTGCGCCAGGGCCTCGCGCACCCGCTCGCCGCCGTGACCGTAGACGACGCAGAGTTCGCTCGCGCCGGCGGCACGGGCGGTGCCGAGCACATGGGCCAGCAGCGGCCTGCCGGCGAGGGGATGGAGCACCTTGGGCAGGTCGGAGTGCATGCGCTTGCCCTGCCCCGCTGCGAGAATGACAACCTGCATGGCGGAATCGTCAAATTGGAAGGCGAAAATCTTAGCACGGAGACCGCTGCGCCCCCGTGCGCTATTGCCCACCGCACGGCTGCAGTGCCAGCAATCGCGCGCGCCGCGAACCCATTTGACGCGCCGCAGCAATTATTATAAAACGAACACTTAGAACATCCCAAGGCGGGCTCTCGGGAATAGGTTGCTGCGCCGCCGAAGCGGCCGGAAAGAGGCAGTGACACTGCGGCGCAGTCTGCCCCGGCAGGGATACGAACCAGGCTATGCGCGAAGGATCGACCATGATGCAGGAACAGATGTCGCCCCAGTTCATCGAGAACCGGACCTACGACGAAATCCAGGTGGGGGATTCGGCGGTGCTCACTCGCACCCTGAAGCCGGAGGACATCCACCTGTTCGCCGCCATGTCGGGCGACGTCAACCCCGCCCACGTGGACCCGACCTACGCCCGATCGAGCATGTTCCGCGAAGTGATTGCGCACGGCATGTGGGGCGGCGCGCTTATTTCCACCGTCCTCGGGACCCAGTTTCCCGGCCCCGGCACGATCTACGTGGACCAGACGCTGCATTTTTCGCGGCCGGTGACCATCGGCGACACCATCACCGTAACCGTCACCTGCAAGCAGAAGTTCGACCATAACCACCACATCATCTTCGACTGCCTGTGCACCAATCAGGAGGGTTTGAAGGTGATCCGCGGCACCGCCGAGGTCCTGGCGCCGACGGAGAAGATCAAGCGCGCGCGGGTGGCGCTGCCGGAGGTGACCATCTCCGACCGCGAACTGCGCTACCAGCAGTTGATGTCGCTGATGGCGGGCATCCCGGCGATCACCATGGCGGTGGTCCATCCCTGCGACCTGCCGTCGCTGGGCGGCGCCTTGTCGGCCCGGGACCGGAGGCTGATCGTGCCGACTCTGGTCGGACCGGCCGAGAAGATCAACGCCATCGCCGCGCAGAACGGCCTGGACCTGGCCGGGTGCACGATCGTCGACGTTCCCCACAGCCACGCCGCGGCGGAAAAGGCGGTGGCGCTGGTGCGCAGCGGCGAAGTGGAGGCGATCATGAAGGGCAGCCTGCACACCGACGAACTGATGGCCGAGGTGGTTTCGAAGGACACGGGTCTGCGCACGGCGCGGCGCATCAGCCACGTGTTCCTGATGGACGTGCCCAGCTATCCCCGGCCGCTGCTGATCACGGATGCCGCGATCAACATCCAGCCGACGCTGGAGGACAAGGTGGACATCGTGCAGAACGCCATCGGCCTCGCCCACGTGCTCGGCATTGTGGAACCGAAGGTGGCGATCCTGGCCGCGGTGGAAACGGTGACGCCGAAGATGCAGGCCACGCTGGACGCCGCCGCGCTGTGCAAGATGGCGGACCGGGGACAGATCACGGGGGCACTGCTCGACGGACCGCTGGCGTTCGACAACGCCGTGTCGATCGAGGCTGCGAAAACCAAGGGTATCCGCTCGGCGGTGGCCGGCAGGGCGGACATCCTGGTGGTGCCGGATATCGAATCCGGCAACATGCTGGCGAAACAACTGGAGTACCTCGCCGACGCGCTTTCGGCGGGCATCGTGCTCGGTGCCCAGGTGCCGATCGTGCTCACCAGCCGTGCCGATTCCGCCGATACCCGCGCCGGCTCCTGCGCCATCGCCGTGCTGCTGGCCCACACCAAACGCAGAATCAAGCGCTGAAGCCGGCCGCAGTCGTCGCGCAGCCATGCCTGTGGCAGTGGAACGGGGCTGCCAGCGCATTCGAGGCATAGTCCGACCGTTCATTTTCCGAACCCCTTTCGCCTTCCCGGATCTAATATTGAGTTTGCCGATCCGATCGTGGCCTTCCATGCCTCGCCGCACTTTCGCCCTCGTTCCTTCGACCGGCGCCATGTTCGTGGCGGCAGCGCTATTCGCTGCGCCTGCCGGCGCCGAGATCTACAAATGGGTGGAACGAAAAAGGGGTGGTGAATTACAGCGAAAGCCCGCCGCCCAAGGGGCGCGCCCGGCTGATCACGCCGGAGGGTCCGCCGGTGAGCGTCTACACCCCCCCCGCCCCGCGCGAACCGGCAGCCGCGGAGCGCGAGCTGAAGAACCGGGTGAGCGACTTGGAGCAGACCCTGGTGCGGGAGCGGCAGGCGCAGGACTACGCCGCCCGCCTGGACGCGGAACGCGAGGCGCAATGGATCGAGCGCTGCCGTCAGGACCGGCGCGTTGACTGCGGCGACGATCCGTGGGGCGTGGATTATCCGTACGTGATTCACACGCGGCCGCCTCACTGGCACCCGCGCCCGTTTCCACGGCCCAAGCCGCTGCCGCATCGGGCGCTGCGCGAGCCGGAATACCTCAAATCGGTCGAGCCCCGGCGCGCACGATGACAGCCGAACGTTCAGTGCCGGTGAGCAAGGGCGACGGGTCATCGCAAACGAGACCGGGGGCGTTGACGATCCATACACCTGAGCGGAGTGCGACCATGGAGCGCAAACGTTCGATCACGGCAACTGCCGTCGTGCTGGCCTGCTGGATGATTCCGGCGCTCGCATTAGCCGACATCTACACCTGGGTGGACGAGAACGGCGTCACCCATTACAGCACCATCCGCCCCGCCGGCCGGCAGTCGCAGGTCTATCCCACCGATCCGGCGTTCAAGGCGGCGTCCCCTTCCTCCACAGCCAAAGGGGCGTCGCGCGCGGCGCCCGTGGCTGAGGAAACCGTGGCGCAGCAGGCCTTGCGCAGTCGCGTCGAACTGCTGGAGGCGCTCCTCGATCAGGAACGCGGCGCGCGCGTCACCGACCTGAAAAGCCAGCTCGAAAACGAGCGCGACCGCGTCAAACAGTTGGAGGCCGAGCGGACGCAGTGGTCGGAAATCGGCGGCCTGTGGAGCACGCCCGCCGCCTTCTCGGGCGGCTGGGTTATACCCTCAGCACCGCTCATCGTCGGTCCCGGCCAAGGCAAGCCGGGGAAATCCGGCTCGTCCCGGATCAAGAGCGACGGCGGCCGCATGCCCTACCCGTCGCTGTCGGGGCCGTCGGCCAACTTTCCCGAGCCGTCCCGGCGTTAGCGCGGCAGCGTGGAGCTGCCCATCAGGAATTCGTCGACCGCGCGCGCGCACTGGCGGCCTTCCCGGATCGCCCACACCACCAGAGACTGGCCGCGGCGCATGTCACCCGCGGCGAACACTTTGGGCACTGACGTCACATAGGAATTCGCACCGTCCGTCTCCGCCTTGACGTTGCTGCGCGCGTCCTTTTCCACCCCGAGCTGTTGCAGGAGGCCATTCTGCACCGGGCCGAGGAAGCCCATGGCCAGAAGCACCAGGTCGGCCTTCATCTCGAATTCCGAACCCGGAACCTCGGCCATCTTGCCGTCCTTCCATTCGACGCGGACCGCCCGCAGCACCTTGACGCGACCGTGCTCGCCGACGAACTCCTTGGTCGCCACCGCCCAGTCGCGCTGGCAGCCTTCGTCGTGGGAGCTGGAGGTGCGCAGCTTGATTGGCCAGTAGGGCCACACCAGCGGCTTGTTCTCCTGCTGCGGCGGCTGGGGGAGCAGTTCGAACTGCACCACCGATGCCGCACCGTGGCGGTTCGAGGTACCGACGCAGTCGGAACCGGTGTCGCCGCCGCCAATGACCACGACATGCTTGCCGGTGGCCAGGATCTGCTCCGGCTGCGCGTCCCCGGCGACAACCTTGTTCTGCTGGGGCAGGAACTCCATCGCGAAATGCACGCCGGAGAGCTGCCGGCCGGGCACCGGCAGGTCGCGGGGCTGCTCGGCGCCGCCGGCCAGCACCATGGCGTCGAATTCGTCCAGCAGCGACTTGGCCGGAATGTTGCCGCCGATGTGCTGGCTGACGCGGAAGGTCACGCCTTCGGCGCGCATCTGTTCCATGCGCCGATCGATGAGCTGCTTCTCCATCTTGAAGTCCGGGATGCCATAGCGCAGCAGCCCGCCGATGCGGTCGGCCTTTTCGAACACCACCACGTGGTGGCCGGCTCGCGCCAGTTGCTGGGCGCAGGCAAGCCCCGCCGGACCGGAGCCGACGACGGCGACGCGCTTTCCGGTCCTGCGGGCGGCAGGTTGCGGCACCACCCAGCCTTCGTCCCAGCCCTTGTCGATGATGAAGTGCTCGATCGACTTGATGCCCACCGGATCGTTGTTGATGTTCAGCGTGCAGGCCGCTTCGCAAGGCGCCGGACAGACGCGGCCGGTGAACTCGGGGAAGTTGTTGGTGGAATGGAGCACCTCCAGCGCCTCGCGCCAGCGGCCGCGATAGACGAGATCGTTCCAGTCCGGAATGATGTTGTTGATCGGGCAGCCGCTGGTGCAGAAAGGAATGCCGCAGTCCATGCAGCGCGCCCCCTGCTTGGAGGCATCGGCGTCGGCCAGCGCCATGACGAACTCGCGGTAGTTCCTGAGCCGTTCCTCCACCGGAAGATACGGCTCGCTCAGGCGTTGCAGTTCCAGAAATCCCGTCGGCTTACCCATTCAAGACTGCTCCCAAAAAACGTCGATGCGCCGGCACCGGCCGGCAAGGCTGCCTCGGGTACGCTGCCCGGGGCTCCCGCCGGCCGCGGCGCCGCCGCGTCAGAATCTCCTCGCAGAATTATTTCGCCAGTTGGGCTTCCCTGGCCGCGAGTTCCTTCAGTGCGCGGCGGTATTCCTTCGGGAAGACCTTGACGAACATCGAGCGCGCCACCTGCCAGTTGCCCAGGATCGCCTTCGCCACGTCCGAGCCGGTGAATCTGGCATGGTTTTCGATCAGGCGACGCAGGAGTGCATCGTCGTCCTCGCCGTGGTGGCGCAGTTCGGTGGGCGTCTGCCCGGGAGCCGGCATCGCCTCCAGATCCACCATGGACAGGTTGCAGAGATTCCTGAACCTCGCCGGCAGGATCATAGACGTAGGCGATGCCGCCGCTCATGCCGCCGGCGAAATTGCGCCCGGTTCCGCCCAGCACCACGCAGGTGCCGCCGGTCATGTACTCGCAGCCGTGGTCGCCGACGCCCTCGACCACCGCAATGCCGCCCGAGTTGCGCACCAGGAAACGTTCGCCGGCCACACCGCGGAAATAGGCCTCGCCGTCGATCGCGCCGTACATGACGGTGTTGCCGATGATGATGTTTTCCTGCGGATTGCCGCGAAAGTCGGCGTGCGGGCGCACGATCAAGCGTCCGCCGGACAGGCCCTTGCCGGTGTAGTCGTTGGCATCGCCGATAAGTTCCAGCGTGATGCCTCGGGCGAGGAAGGCGCCGAAACTCTGCCCGGCGCTGCCGGTAAGCGCGATGTGGATGGTGTCCTGCGGCAAGCCGGCATGGCCGTGCTTCTCCGCCACCTTGCTCGACAGCATGGTGCCGACGGTGCGATTGACGTTGCGGATCGGCAGATCGATGCGCACCTTGTCGCCGCGCTCCAGGGCCGGCTTGGCCAGTTCGATCAGCCTGTGATCGAGCGCCTTGCCCAGGCCATGATCCTGCGTCCTCGCACTGGAAGCGCGGCACGTCGGCCGGGACGCGGCGGCAGGTAGAAGATCCTGCTGAAGTCCAGGCCCGCGGCCTTCCAGTGGTCGATGCCCTGCTTCTTGTCCAGGTATTCGGTGCGCCCGATCAGATCCTGGAAGCGGCGCACACCCATCTGGGCCATGATCTCCCGCACCTCTTCGGCGACGAAGAAGAAGTAGTTGACCACATGCTCGGGCTGGCCGGTAAAGCGCTTGCGCAGCACCGGATCCTGGGTCGCCACGCCGACCGGGCAGGTGTTCAGGTGGCACTTGCGCATCATGATGCAGCCCGCCGACCACCAGCGGCGCCGTGGCGAAGCCGAATTCGTCAGCGCCCAGCAGAGCACCGATCACCACGTCGCGTCCGGTCTTCATCTGGCCGTCCACCTGCACCGTGATGCGTCCGCGCAGCCGATTGAGCACCAGCGTCTGCTGCGTCTCGGCCAGGCCGAGTTCCCACGGCGTGCCCGCGTGCTTGATCGACGACCAGGGACTGGCACCGGTGCCGCCGTCGTAGCCGGCGATGGTGACGTGATCGGACTTGGCTTTCGCCACGCCCGCCGCCACGGTGCCGACACCGACTTCCGACACCAGCTTGACCGAGATCGACGCGTGCGGGTTGGCGTTCTTCAGATCGTGGATAAGCTGCGCCAGATCCTCGATGGAGTAAATGTCGTGATGCGGCGGCGGCGAAATGAGGCCGACGCCCGGCACCGAGAAGCGCAGGTAGGCGATGTACTCCGACACCTTGTGGCCGGGCAACTGGCCGCCTTCGCCCGGCTTGGCGCCCTGGGCCACCTTGATCTGGATCTGGTCGGCGCTGACCAGGTATTCGGTCGTGACGCCGAAGCGACCGGAGGCCACCTGCTTGATCTTGGAGCGCAGCGAATCACCGGCCTTGAGCGGCGATGTCGCGCTCGATGCGGTCCGCACCGATGATGGAGGCCAGCGTATCGCCATCCTTGATCGCCTGGTAGCGCCGCGGGTCTTCGCCGCCTTCGCCGGTGTTGGACTTGCCGCCGATGCGGTTCATGGCGATGGCGAGCGTCGGTATGCGCCTCGGTGGAGATGGAGCCCAGCGACATGGCGCCGGTGGCGAAGCGCTTGACGATCTCCTTCGCCGGCTCCACCTCGTCGAGCGGCACCGGCGGGCCGGCCGGCTTGAATTCGAACAGGCCGCGCAGCGTCATCTGGCGCCGGTTCTGGTCGTTGATGATGTGGGCGTACTCCTTGTAGGTCTGGAGCACTGTTGGAACGGGTGGCGTGCTGCAGCTTGGCGATCGCGTCCGGCGTCCACATGTGCTCCTCGCCGCGCACCCGCCAGGCGTACTCGCCGCCGGCGTCAAGCATGGATGCCAACACGGGGTCGTCGCCGAAGGCTTGGCGGTGCAGGCGCATCGCCTCTTCGGCCACCTCGAACACGCCGATCCCTTCGACCTGGCGTCGGCGGTGCCGGTGAAGTACTTGTCCACGAAGGCCCGCTGCAAGCCGACCGCCTCGAAGATCTGCGCCCCGGTATAGGACATGTAGGTCGAGATGCCCATCTTGGACATGACCTTGAGCAGACCCTTGCCGATGGCCTTGATGTAGTTCTTGATCGCCCTCTTGTCGTCGAGTTTCGCCGGGCAGTCGCCGATGCAATCGCCGCCACTGTTTCCAGGGCGAGATAGGGATGCACAGCCTCCGCGCCGTAGCCGCCCAGCAGCGCGAAGTGATGCACCTCGCGTGCCGAGCCCGTCTCCACCACCAGCCCGGCCGAAGTGCGCAGGCCCTTGCCCACCAGATGCTGATGGATCGCCGACAGCGCCAGCAGCGCCGGGATCGGCAAGCTGTCGCGATCGACCTGGCGGTCCGAAACGATGAGGATGTTGTCAGCCGCGAATCGACGGCGTCCTCGGCCTCCGCGCACAGCGAAGCCAGTCGCGCCTCGATACCGTCCCTGCCCCAGGCCACCGGGTAGCAGATATCCAGTTCATAGGAGCGGAACTTGTCGTTGGTGTACTTCTCGATGTGGCGGATCTTTTCCATGTCCGCGCAGGACAGCACCGGCTGCGACACCTCCAGCCGGATCGGCGGGTTGATGTTCGGAGATGTCCAGCAGATTCGGCTTGGGACCGATGAAGGAAACCAGCGACATCACCAGTTCCTCGCGGATCGGGTCGATGGGCGGGTTGGTCACCTGCGCGAAAAGCTGCTTGAAGTAGTCGTAGAAGGGCTTGGGACGGTTCGACAGGACGGCCAGTGGCGAGTCGTTGCCCATCGAGCCGATCGGCTCCTCGCCGTTCTGCGCCATCGGCTGCATGAGGAACTTGAGTATCCTCCTGCGTATAGCCGAAGGCCTGCTGGCGATCGAGCAGAGGCGCGGCGGGGGTTTCTGGACTGTTTCGTCGGGCGCGCGCAGGTCGTCGAGCCTGATCCGGATCACGCGCGACCCACTCGCGGTACGGTTTGGCGTTGGCGAGCGCGTCCTTGAGTTCCTTGTCGTCGATGATGCGCCCTGGCATCGGTATCGACGAGGAACATCTTGCCGGGCTGCAGTCGCCACTTCTTGACGATCTTGGATTCGGGCACCGGCAGCACGCCGACCTCCGAGGCCATGATCACCAGGTCGTCGTCGGTGACGACGTAGCGGGCGGGCCTGCAGGCCGTTGCGATCCAGCGTCGCGCCGATCTGGCGGCCGTCGGTGAAGGCGACTGCGGCCGGTCCGTCCCAGGGTTCCATCGTCGCCGCGTGATACTCGTAGAAGGCGCGCCGGTTCTGGTCCATCAGGGTGTGCTTCTCCCATGCCTCGGGAATCATCATCATCACCGCATGCGCCAGCGGGTAACCCGCCATGTAGAGCAGTTCCAGGGCATTGTCGAAGGACGCCGAATCGGACTGGCCGTCGTAGATCAGACGGCCACACCTTGTCCAGGTCACGGCCGAGCACCGGGAGACGAGATCGCGTTCTGGCGCGCCCTGATCCAGTTCACGTTGCCGCGCAGCGTGTTGATCTCGCCGTTGTGGGCGATGAAACGGAACGGGATGCGCCAGATCCCAGGTCGGGAACGTATTGGTGGAGAATCGCTGGTGCACCAGAGCGAGAGCCGAAACGACCCGCGCGTCCTGCAGGTCCTTGTAATAGACGCCCACCTGCTCGGCCAGCAGCATGCCCTTGTAGGCGACCGTGCGCGCCGACATGGATGGCACGTAGAACTCCTTGCCGTACTTCAGTCTGAGCGCCTGAATGGCATGGCCGGAACGCTTGCGGATGATGTAGAGCTTGCGCTCCAGTGCGTCGGTCACCATGACGTCGCGGCCGCGGCCGATGAAGATCTGGCGGATCACCGGCTCCTTGGCCTTGACGTAGGGCGAGATCGGCATCGTGTGATCGACCGGCACATCGCGCCAGCCCAGCAGGACCTGGCCTTCGGCGCGCACGGCGCGCTCGATCTCCTCCTGGCAGGCGAGGCGGGATGCCGACTCCTTCGGCAGGAACACCATGCCGACGCCGTATTCTCCGATGGGCGGCAGGGTCACTCCCTGGCTCGCCATCTCGTCGCGATAGAAGCGATCGGGAATCTGAATCAGGATCCCGGCTCCGTCCCCCATCAGCGGATCGGCGCCGACGGCGCCGCGATGGGTGAGATTCCGCAGAATCAGCAGACCGTTTGCGACGATGTCGTGGCTCTTCGTGCCCTTGATGTGAGCGACGAAGCCGACACCGCAGTTGTCGTGCTCATTGGCAGGGTTGTAAAGCCCCTGACTCACTGGAGTGCTCGTCGGATCCAATTCATCCATCGCGGCTTCCTCTTGCTAGAACCGACATCCATTCTGTCGGCGGCAAAAAGCCGGCGGACAAACCTCCCGCCGGCTTTTTTCATCCAAATCTATGGGCGACTGATCCAATATACCGTCAAAGATTCGCAGCTTCAAGAAGTTTGTGCGCTGCGGCAGGAACTATGCCAGCCAGATCTCGCCGACCGCAAACAGGCGCCGGTGCTCGCGGATGGCGTAGCGGTCGGTCATCCCGGCGATGTAGTCCGCAATCGCGCGCGGACGGTCTCTCTCAGCCATGCGTTGGTATTGCGGCGGCAGCAGTCGCGGATCGCCCAGAAAGGCGCCGAACAGGTCGGTGACAATGCGTCGCGCCTTGTTCGTCATGCGCAGCACCTGATAATGCTGGTACAGGTGGCTGCGCAGGAATGTCTTCAGTTCACGGCCCTCGTCGTTCATTGTCGGACTGAAGGCAACCAGCGGCGGTGCCGAGCGCACGTCAGCCAGCCCGCGCGGATTCGCCGCGGAAAGCCGACGCCGGGTTTCCTCGATCAGGTCAAGGGCGAGGGAATTGATCATGCGCCGAATCGTTTCGTGGGTCAGGCGGCGGCCGGCGATCGCCGGATATTCGCCGCGCACGGTCGCGACGTGGCGGGAAAAGAATCCCACCGCCTGAAGCTGCTCGAGATCAATCAGACCAGAGCGCAAGCCATCGTCAATGTCGTGATTGTTGTAGGCGATCTCATCGGCCAGATTGCAGATCTGGGCTTCGAGCGACGGTTGGGTTCGATCGAGGAAGCGTTGACCCAGGTCACCGAGCCCGGGGGCGTGTCGCGGCGAGCAGTGCTTGAGAATTCCCTCGCGGGTCTCGAAAGTCAGATTGAGGCCGTCGAAGCCTCCGTAGCGCTCTTCGAGTGAGTCAACAGTGCGCAACGATTGCAGATTGTGTTCGAAGCCACCGTGGTCTTTCATGCACGCATTCAGAGCATCCTGGCCGGCATGACCGAAGGGCGTGTGGCCGAGGTCATGCGCCAATGCGATCGCCTCCACCAGATCCTCATTCACGTGCAACGCACGGGCAATGGTTCGCGCAATCTGGGCCACTTCGATGCTGTGCGTGAGCCGGGTTCGGAACAGATCCCCTTCGTGATTGACGAAGACCTGGGTCTTGTATTCAAGTCGCCGAAACGCCGTGGAATGGATGATGCGATCGCGGTCGCGCTGGAACTCGCTGCGGCCCGTGGGTGGCGGTTCAGGATGAACGCGGCCCGCGGAAGTCTGGTCGGTTACGGCGTAGGGAGCGAATTCATGCATGCTCGGAACAGGCAGCGATGGCCGCGCGGGTATCCGCTTCCTCCGCATCGCCCCACACGACCGCCTCGCCAATGTGACGCAGTAGAACGAAGCGAACGCGTCCGGCCAGAACCTTCTTGTCCGAGTGCATCAATTCAAGATAGCGCTCTTCCGGCAGGGCCGGACCGTTGATCGGTAACCGTGCGCGCAGAAGGACTTCGCGCACGCGCTCGACCTCCGCCGTGTCGAGCCACCCCAGCCGACGTGACAGCTCGGCAGCCATGACGGTTCCCGCAGCGACCGCCTCTCCATGCAGCCAGGTTCCGTAGCCAGTGCCGGTCTCGATGGCATGCCCAAAAGTGTGTCCGAGGTTGAGCAGCGCGCGCACCCCGGACTCAGTCTCGTCTGCGGCCACCACCTCAGCCTTGTTGATGCAGGAACGCTCGATGGCGTGACACAGGGCTTCGTCATCACGCGCCAGCAGTCTATCGAGGTTCGACTCGATCCACTCCAGGAAGGGCAGATCCCGGATCAGACCGTACTTGATCACCTCGGCCAGGCCGGCCGACAGTTCGCGGTCCGGCAGTGTCTTGAGCGTATCGGTGTCTGCCAAGACCAACCGCGGTTGGTAGAAGGCGCCGATCATGTTCTTTCCAAGCGGATGGTTGATCCCCGTCTTGCCGCCGACCGATGAATCCACTTGTGCCAGCAAAGTGGTCGGCAACTGTATGAAGGGTACTCCCCGCTGGTAAGTCGCGGCCGCAAAACCGACCAAATCGCCGATTACGCCCCCACCCAGTGCAATCAGCGTCGTGGAACGCTCGGCCCGCTGTGCCAGAAGCGCATCAAAAACCAGGTTGAGGGTTTCCCAGTTCTTGTGGGCTTCGCCGTCCGGCAGGACGATCTCTTTGGCAGCGACATCGCGTGCCCTGAGCGCAGTCATCAGCGTCGCAAGGTGCAACGGCCCAACCACGTCGTTGGTGATGACGACCACGCGCTGGGCCGTAAGGATGGGACGAATAAGATCGGATCGTGCCAACAAGCCTGCCCCGATATGGATCGTATAGGAGCGATTGCCGAGAGCAACATTCACTGTTCGCATAGCGCCAGAACCTCCTGTTCCAGTTTTTTCGCGACTGCGCTCGGCGCCTGCCGTCCTCCCACGATGACGATGTCCGCGATTTCACGATAAAGGGGATCCCGTTGCGCGTAGAGTTGCTCGATCCGGCCACGCGGATCGCTCACCTGCAACAGCGGTCTGCCCTTGTCGTGTCGCGTCCGTTCCCAGAGGACATCGGGAGGAACGCAGAGATAGACCACGATACCGCTGCGCGCGAGACAGCGGCGGTTTTCCGGATCCAGTACGACCCCTCCGCCGGTCGCCAAGACCAGTTCCTTCTCACGCGAAAGATCCTGAATTACCTGGGCTTCTCGCCGCCGGAAACCCTCCTCGCCCTCGATCTCGAAAATGACTGGAATGCTGACTCCGGTGCGAGCTTCGACCTCATGGTCCGCATCGAGAAATCGTTTCTTCAGACGCCGTGCGAGATGTCTCCCAATCGTCGTCTTCCCGGCGCCCATCATTCCGATCAAATAGATATTGTCGCAACCTTTCACGGCCGAGATTCTAGCAGGCAACGCCAAAAGAAATGGCCGGGCATGCCGGCCATTCTGCGGAAACGAGGCCTCTCAGCGCAAAGTCAGGGAGTCGGTAACGATCCTCGGCGAAATGAAGATCGAGCAGCTCGTTCTTGTTGTCAATCCTCGCGGTGTTCCGGAACATGAAGCCGATGTAGGGCAAATCGCCAAAGAACGGAATGCGCGTGACGTTAACTCGTTCCTCCTGCTGATAGATGCCGCCGATCACGATGGTCCCTCCGTTCTCGACCAGCACGTCTGTCTTGACGTGCTTCGTGTCGATCGCCACGCCCGCTCCGGTGGCTATCTGTGTGTTTGGTGTGTCCTTGTTGACGTCGAGAGACATCTGGACACGGCCGTCCGGCGTAATCTGCGGTTTCACCTTCAGCGCCAAGTTCGCCTTGCGGAACGACACGCTGGTCGCGCCGGAACTGGTTGCCTGCTGGTAGGGAATCTCGACGCCCTGTTCGATGAGGGCCTCGACCTGATCCGCAGTCATGCACGCGCGGACTGGAGATGACCTTCCCTTTTCCATCAGCCTCCAGAGCACTGATTTCCAGGTTGAGAAACTGCGTCCCGGAACTGTTGAAGAGAATGAACGAGAACTGCCCCGGCTGACTCCCGGCAATCCCTGCAGCGGGGAGATTCACGCTTGATGTATTGGTGAAGAAGTTCGGAATGGGTGTTGCGATCTGCCCCGTTGTAAAGGCGGTATCGGCAAGACCGCCACCAAAGAGGTATCTCGGGCTGTTATTTCCCGCAATGCGATGGCCGGCGCTCGTGAGATCATTGTAGGCAAGCCGGAAGCCGAGGTTTCTGCTGAAGGTATCTTCGGCTTCGACGATTCTCGCCTCGATCAACACCTGCCGCACTGGAATGTCGATCTCCGCGATAAGCTTGCGCAGGTCTTCAAGGCGGCTCGGCGCGTCAGTGACAAACAATTTGTTCGTCCGCTCGTCAGCGATCAGGCTGCCGCGCTTCGACAGAACGGTCTGATCCTTGTTCTTCAGGAAATCGAACACTGCCTTCGCGCGATGGTAGTTGAGCTGGAAGCTTTCCGTCCGCACCGGTTCGAGGTCTCCGATCTGAACGCGGGACTCGAGTTCGAGTTTTTCTCGCGTCGCGATTTCGTCACGCGGCGCGATCCAGATCACGTTGCCGTTCTTGCGCATGTCCAGACCCCTGGCCTGGAGAATAATGTC
The DNA here is from genome assembly GCA_963823455.1 of uncultured beta proteobacterium. Lineage (GTDB taxonomy): Bacteria > Pseudomonadota > Gammaproteobacteria > Burkholderiales > Rhodocyclaceae > CAVPDA01. The sequence goes on along the minus strand of CAWGLO010000002.1, from coordinate 206,532 downwards.
CAGGCCTGGTCCCAAGGAACGTCCTTCAACCGCAGTGTCAGCGTGCCGCCGACCGTATCGCTGGTAATGATATTGAAATTGGTGAAATCGGCGATGACCTGAAGCACGGCTCGCACATCGATGTTCTGGAAATTTAGCGACAAGCTTTTCGCCCTGATAACGGCCCCGGCTGCCTTGCACCAACTTGTTCGGGTCTTCGATGACGCGCTTCACCTCGATGACGAACTGGTTGTCGCTTTGATATGCGTTGTATTCCCACAAGCCAGTCGGCGTCACCATCATCCGTACATTCTCGCCCTGGCTCAGCGTGGTAACGCTCGTCACGGGGGTGGCGAAGTCGGTAACGTCAAGCTTGCGGCGCAGGTTGTCGGGTATCCGCGGTTTTCAGAAAATCCACGATCAGGCTCGACCCCTGCTGCCGAATGTCGATTCCGGTCTTGGTGTCGGACAAATCTACGAGAATCCGTGCTTCCCCTTCCTTGCCGCGCCGGAAGTTGATGTTCCGGATGGTGTGCGGGGTATCCGTCGGCCGCGATTCGGCAAAATGGGAAATGACAGGCTTCCCGACCTTTTCTGCAGCGGGGCCCTGCTGCAGGAGCGTCACGAATATGTTGTTCCCATCGAGGCGGGTGTCGAACGCCATCAGCTTGCCCAAGTTCAGGACGACACGGGTCCGCTCGCCAACCTGCACTACATTGATGCTGCGCAGTTCACCCTCGCTGAAGGATTGCGAGGTTCGCCCAAGGCCATTGCTCGTGTTGGGGAAATCCAGCGCAATGCGCGCGGGATTTGCGACGCTGAAGCTTGCCGGTGGATTGGCCATCGGCTGCTTCATCGTCAATTTCACGATGACTTGCCCGCTCTGCTGACTAACCTGCAGGTTATCGATGGAATTGATCGCTTTGGGCGCCGAAGGGCTTGCGGCGCCCTGAGCCCAGCCGAGGAACCGAGAGCAAACCACAAACCACGGCAAGAGCCCTAATCCACTTATCCCGTTTCTCATTTTCCAGCCCCTTTTTCCTGCAGTTGCAGGGTGCTCGTACGCTCGACCCAGTCGCCGGAGGCATCCTGTATCAATTCCCTGAGCGTCACTTCCGTGTCCGAAGATACCCGTGATGACGCCGAAATTCTGGCCCACATAACTTCCAACCTTGACCTGATGTAATGTCTTGTCCGCCTGGACCAGCGCGTGCACTCGCTTGCCCTGAACCAGCGTTCCGACCATCCGCAATGTTTCAAGGGGATACGCCTCAAGCGGTTCGCGACGACGATTCAAGTCGGGCTGAATGCCGCCGCCAGCCTTTTGTCTCTTTTCCGGTTCGATCTTCTTCGGATTGAAGGGATCCATCAGATCACCGGCCTCATAGGCCACCACCGGGAACGGCTTGATTTCCGGAAGAGGAGGCACCTTGCCTTTCAGATCCTTCGTTGAGTCCTTCATCCACTGCTTCAGATCCCCGTGCTCCTCGCCACTACAACTTACTAGCGCAATCGCTGCGAGAAAGACTGCGCTGAATTTCACTGGAGTTTGCATGCTCTGCGTCTTCCCGTAGCCAGCCGATCACTTGCCTCCGGCTTTCGCCTTGGCAGCCTTTTCACGCCTCTGCTTCGCGAGTTCTTCTTCGTCCAGGTAGCGATACGTGGTCGCCGTCGCATCCATGTACAAACCCGCTTCCTTTCCGACGTTTACGCTGACGTTGTTCAGCGTAACGATGCGGGGCATCTTTGCGACGTCGCCCGAGAACGCCCCGAGATCGTGATAGTTACCGGTGACTCGAACCGTGATCGGCAGTTCGGCGTAGAAATCCTTCATGATCTCGGTTCCGGGCCGGAACAATTCGAACTGTAGCCCTCGTCCAAGTCCAGCCTGGTTGATATCCACAAGCAGGGATTCCATTTCCGCCTTGTTGGGAAGCTGTCGTAACAGCGCGCCGAATGACCGATCGATCTCGGCAAGTTGCTTTCGATATTCCTCGAGATTCACAGCCTGCTTCTTTTTGCCCAGCCATTCGTCCTTCAACTTGATTTCTTCTTGCTGCTTCTTCTCATATTCGTCGATTTGGTGGCGCCAATCGAACCACCACCCCGCGACCAGCAGCAATACAAATAGGATCAACAGAATCGTAATTCGGGGACCGAGCGGCCAGGCACCAACATCCTTCGGGTCTAGACCCTTGAAATCTGAGATATAGGCATTGAAATCGAAATTTGAGGCGCCCGGAAGGCTTAGTGATTTCATGTGTTCTTACCCCCTTGAACCGCGGGTTGCGGAGGCTGCGAGGGTTTCGCCGATGGGTCTGCTCAATCGGCTTCACTGGTTGAGCCGATTTGCCGGCTTCTTTCTTGTCGTCAGCCTTCGCCCGGGTAATTACGACATTCAGGCCAAAATCACTTACGCGGCGGTTGTTGAGTGACGCGGATTTGATTTCGACGAGGCTGGGTTGCTCCAGGAACGGCGATGCATCGAGGTTCCGCATCAGCGTCGAAACCCGCGCGTTTGACTGGGCAAAACCAGCCAGACTGATCTTGGGACCGGCTTGCTTTATCGACTTGACATACGTCCCATCTGGGATTTGGCGTGCAAGTTCATTGAACAGATGAACAGTTTCCGCGCGATTCGCCTGAAGGGTTTCAATGACTTGCTTGCGTGAAAGTAAGGCCTCCGTCTGCTCCTTGAGGCGCTTGATCTCATCAATCTCCTTGTCGAGTGCTGCAATTTCCTTCTTCAGGAAGGTGTTCTTTTCCTCTTGACCGCTGATGTAGCCGCCAATAACGGTATGGACTAGGAACACGATCAGTCCGCCGAGAGCAACTAGCAGTCCGGCCAACGCGAAAAACTGCTGGCGCCGCGCCTTACGCTTTTCCTCGCGATGAGGAAGCAGATTAATGCGAATCACTGATCGAACCTCCGCAAAGCCAGACCGCACGCGATCATCAAAGATGGCGCGTCCAATGCCAGCCCTTTCGGTTTGACCCGCTGCGACAAGGACATGTCAGCGAACGGATTGGCAATTAGCGTGCTCACCTGTGTCCGTCCGGCAACGACTTCGCCCACACCGGGAATTACAGCGCACCCACCGGAGAGCACGATGTGATCAACTTGGTTGTACTGGGTAGAGGTGAAGAAAAACTGCAGCGCGCGAGAGGCTTCGAGTGCAAGATTGTCGAGGAACGGTCGCAGGATCTCGCTTTCATAATTCTCGGGGAGGCTACCGCTGCGCTTCGCGATCTCGGCATCCTCAATGTTCATACCGTATTGGCGCATCACTTCCTGCGTCAGCAGGTTTCCGCCAAATGATTGTTCGCGTACGTAGACCTGCTGATCGTTTCGAAACACAGTCACGTTCATGACGTTCGCGCCAACGTCGACGAGGGCAATGATCTGATTCTTCCCCCCTTGGGGTATTTGGCGCTCGATCAACTCGAAGGCTGCCTGAGCCGCATACGACTCCACGTCCATGACCAACGGACGCAGACCAGCGGCCTCTGCGACGGCGACACGGTCCTCGACCTTTTCTTTTCGCGAGGCCGCAATTAGTACCTCCACCTCGTCGGGACTGCTTGGGGCCGGTCCAATCACCTGAAAGTCTAGATTAACCTCATCGAGGGCGAACGGGATGTACTGGTTCGCCTCCGATTCAACCTGTATCTCCAGATCGAGTTCGCGCTGACCGGCGGGAACGATAATCCTTTTCGTGATCACGGCTGCCGAGGGCAATGCCATAGCCACATGTTTGGTGGCTGTCCCCATTCTTTTCCAGCCACGTTTAACCGCTTCAGCGACAGCTTCGAGATTCGTGATATTCCCATCCACGACGGCATCGCGCGGCAAGGTTTCAATTGCATAGCGCTCGATCCGGACGCTACCTCTACCCGCATCGCCGAGTTCGACCATCTTTATCGAGGATGAGGAAACATCAAGTCCGAAGAGCGGCCGCGCTTTCGGATTGAATAAAGAAAAGTCGAGTGACAAGGAAATCCCCTTGTTTCTTAGCTAGTTATGCGCAATATGGATATTTTGCGTTAGATGCTAGCAACAACTATTGCACGTGTAAAGGAATTGCGTCGAATTTGTGTTGGCGCTTCAGGTGTTTATAATCGGTGCTCGTTCGAATGTTCTGGACTGTCCTTTTGCATCCCGTTCTGCGCAGATTTCTTCTTCCCATCCTTTTCGTCGTTGGCGCTTGCGTAGTCATGGTTGCGCTAGCGGGACTCCTAATCGTCCTTGCGTATCCAAACCTCCCGTCGCTCAACGCCCTGACCGACTATCGGCCCAAGATCCCACTTCGCATCTATACCGCCGACGGTTACTTGATCGGCGAGTTCGGCGAGGAGCGCCGTGCATTCGTTCAGGTCCAGGACGTTCCGGTCGTGATGAAACAGGCCATTCTTGCAGCCGAGGACGAGCGGTTCTATCAGCATCCCGGCATCGATACGCTGGGCGTGCTCCGCGCCGCTTGGTCCAACTTCATCAGTGGCGGAAAACGTCAAGGCGCCTCCACGATCACGATGCAGGTCGCACGCAATTTCTTCCTCTCCAGCGAAAAAACGCTCAGCCGCAAATTCTATGAAGCGCTGCTCGCATTCAAGATCGAAAATGACTTGACCAAGGACGAAATTCTGCAACTCTATGTGAACCAGATCTACCTCGGCCAGCGTGCCTACGGCTTCGCGGCCGCCGCACAAATCTATTACGGCAAGCCCTTGAAGGACTTGAGCACCGCCGAAGCGTCGATGCTCGCCGGCCTGCCCAAGGCACCATCCAGCTATAACCCGATTGCCAATCCCAAGCGCGCCAAGCAAAGGCAATTATACGTTTTAAGGCGCATGCACGAACTCCGCTTCATAAATGACTCGCAATTGGCCGAGGCGCAGGCGCAGGAACTGCATATCAAGCGCGATCCCGATGAGTTCTCGGTGCCTGCGGACTACGTTGCAGAGATGGCGAGACAAATAGCCTTCGAACAGTACCAGGATGAGACGTACACGCGCGGCCTGCGTGTTTACACCACGATTATGCGAGCCGACCAGCTCGCTGCCCATTCCGCATTGCGCAAGGGGGTACTGGCCTACGATCGCCGACACGGCTATCGCGGTGCTGAAGCCTACGTAGATTTTTCGGAGATCGAAGGCACCCTGGAGGATACTGTGGAGGACGTGCTGGCGGATTTCCCCGACTCAGAAGATCTACTGTCGGCTGTGGTTTTGGAAGCTGACAGGAAGTCGGTACGCGCATATCGCCGCGGCGGCGAGATCGTCAATATCACAGACGACGGGCTCAAGTTAGCGCTGAAGATGTTAGACGACAAAGCCCCGCCGAATCGCCGCCTTCGCCGCGGCGCCATCATACGTATCAGCCACGATGACAAGACAGGATGGCATATCGGCCAGATGCCCGAGGTCGAGGCCGCATTCGTCGCCGCCAGCCCGAAGGATGGCGCTGTCCGGGCACTTGTAGGCGGATTCGATTTCAGCCGCAATAAGTTCAACCATGTCACCCAGGCTTGGCGACAGCCAGGATCGAGCTTCAAGCCGTTCATCTACTCGGCAGCGTTGGAAAAGGGCTTCACGCCCGCGAGCGTCATTGTTGACGAACCGCTCACCATATCTGCAGGAGAGACTGGCAGCCAGGCATGGGAACCCAAGAATTACGACGGAAAGTACGAAGGTCCGATGCCGCTGCGCACGGCCCTGGCAAAATCCAAGAACATGGTATCGATACGGCTGTTGCGGTCGATTGGAACCCGCTACGCACAAGACTACATCACGCGCTTCGGCTTCGAGGGCGAAAGGCATCCACCGTACCTCACGATGGCCCTCGGTGCAGGCGCCGTCACGCCCTGGCAGATGCTGACCGCGTATTCGGTGTTCGCCAACGGCGGCTACCGCGTCCATCCGTTCATAGTCAAGCGAATCACGGACGATCAGGGCAATATACTGGCTGAGACTCAGCCGGAGGAGGCAGGCGATGAACATTTGCGCGTAATCGATGCGCGCAATGCCTACCTCATGGACAGCATGATGCACGACGTTGTGCGAAGGGGCACCGCCACGCGCGCGCTGGCCCTTAAACGGCGCGACTTGGCCGGGAAGACCGGTACTACGAACGAGTACGTCGATGCCTGGTTTTGCGGGTACCAGCCAACACTGGTTGGAATCGCATGGATCGGCTTCGACCAGCCGAGAAAGCTCGGTGACGGGGAAACCGGTGGCAGCGCAGCACTCCCGATGTGGATGGGGTACATGCAGCAGGCGCTGAAAGGCATGCCGGAGTCACAGATGGCAGTCCCGGATGGGCTGGTTTCGGTCGCCGTGGGAAGCGAATCGGACGATCATCCAGCTAGTCGTGAAATGGTTTACAGAGAAAACGCCGACTCGCGTCCAGTCCCGAACGCGACTGAAAATGGGACGGCACCGCCGGCCGGCGAACCGCCCGCTGTCCCGTTGACTCCCAAGCCGACGGCCCCAAATAGCCCGGCCCCCGTTGAGGAGCGCTCGTTTTCCGAAAGGCGCGGTTAGTCCGGGCGAGACAGGCGGACCATCGCCCCAGCCTGTTCGCTGATCACGCGTGACAAGGCTTCGAACAGCCCCTCTCCGTCACGTGTCCCCACCCAGTACCCGTCTTGGGGCCGGAAATGGAACCCGCCGGACCGCGCAGCGACCCAGATTTCTCGTGCCGCAGAGTGCCGATTGACAATCACCTTGCTACCGTCATCGAACTCCAACTCGAGCACACCGCCGGGCTTCAGCTCGAAATCCAGGTCAGCCTCGCAGCTGTCCAGCGCACGTTCGATCGCATCGAGCGTCGCATCTGCCAAAGCATTGAACTGCGCCTCATCCATGATTGGTTTCCGCTATGATTCGGTTTTTTGACTGGCCGATGCGCGCCTCGCCAATCTGTTATCTCGCCTTGTCCACGTGCCTTGTCCTCTGCGGCTGTGGCACCAAGGGTCCACTGGTCTTGCCAGCCCGGCCCGCCCCTTCCGTTTCGGTTCCGCCGGTGGCCCCTCCCGCGGCGGCGCAGCCCGATCATAGCAAAGCCGAGTCGGCGGCTGAGCAATGAACCCATTTTCTTTTCGCGATGGCCAGTTGCACGCGGAGGATGTTCGACTCGCGGAGATCGCTGAGAATTTCGGGACACCCTGCTATGTGTATTCCCGAGCCTTCTTGGAAGGGACGCTGGCTCAGTTCCGACAGGCTCTGGCCGGACATGACACGCTGCTGTGTTACGCCGTCAAGGCCAATTCCAACCTTGCCATTCTTAGTCTCTTCGCGCGACTGGGCAGCGGTTTCGACATCGTCTCCGGCGGTGAACTGGCGCGGGTGCTCGCCGTCGGCGGAGATCCCTCAAAGATCGTCTTCTCCGGTGTCGGCAAGAGCGAAGCCGAGATGCGCCAAGCACTCTCCGCAGGCATTTTCTGTTTCAACGTGGAGTCTGAGTCGGAACTGCTTCGCCTGAACGAGGTCGCCCGCGAACTCCGAGCGAGCGCGCCGGTCGCTCTGCGTGTCAATCCCGACGTTGACCCCAGAACCCACCCCTATATCTCGACGGGATTGCGCAGCAACAAGTTCGGTGTCGCGTTCGATGCGGCGCTGGACCTTTACCGTCGCGCAAGCACGATGCCGCATCTGCGGGTACGAGGGATCGCCTGCCATATCGGTTCGCAGTTGCTCGATCCGGCTCCCATTCTGGAGGCTGCGGAGAAAATCCTGTCCCTCGTGGATGCGTTGGGGCGCGACGGCATCACCCTTACCCATATCGATCTAGGTGGCGGCTTGGGCATACGCTACCAGGACGAGAATCCGCCTACGGCGCAGGACTATCTGGCACCCCTGCTCAGTCTATTGCGCGGTCGCGCGGAAGTCCTGGTATTCGAGCCGGGCCGCGCACTGGTCGGCAACGCCGGTCTGCTGCTGGCACGCGTCGAGTACCTGAAGCACGGTGCGGAGAAGCATTTCGCCGTGATGGATGCTGCGATGAATGATCTGATGCGGCCCGCTCTTTACGATGCATGGCATGACATCGTCCCCGTCGCGCCCCGCGACAGCGAACCACGAACGTACGAGGTGGTCGGCCCGGTATGCGAGAGCAGCGATTTCCTCGGCCACAGTCGCTCCTTGGCCATCGCCGAAGGCGACCTGGTTGCCGTCATGTCGGCCGGCGCCTACGGCATGGCAATGAGTTCGAACTACAACAGCCGCCCGCGGGCCGCCGAAGTCATGGTGGATGGCGACGCGACATTTCTCATCCGCCGCCGCGAGCGGCTGGAGGAACTTTTCGCCCTCGAAACCGTGCTGGCGTAGCCCTCGGCAACCGGTGGAGAACTGACCGCCATGGCGCCTGGAAATCAGCGGCGGTCGATCACGATGATGCGGGTGCCCACTCCCGCCCCCGGTGAAAGGTCGTGCAACTCGACAATGCGCTTGCAGCCTTCCGACACCGGGTCAAGGCAGAAGAAGGATCTTCCGGCCACGGTCGAGGGAACCGGATGGAGGAACTGGCGATAGAAGGCATCGACCCGATCCATGCGATCGCTTGTGGCATAGATCGAGAGATTGGTGACCCCACTCTCCTGGCGGAAGGCGCCTTGTGCTCGCGTTTGCGCCTCGTCGTACCAGGCTCCGGGGTAATGCGAAAACTCCGCCGCTGCGGCGCCCGCAGGCTGGAAGATCAGCACCGCAACGCACAGCATGGCGGCCCGTCCGCCCTGCCACCGACTGACCACACGCAGGAGCGCCGTCGCCGGGAATCGCTTTGCCGGTCTCATCTGTTTCAGGATCAGTGCTTCCCGTGCGGCCCGGCCGCCGCAAGGTCTCGCACCTCGGCCCTGATCTCGACGGTCTGGGCCTTCTGATCCTTTCCTTCTATCCTGAGAGACAGCGGAACCGTATCGCCCTTGCGCAGTGGCTGCTTCAAGTCCATCAGCATGACATGGTAGCCCCCGGGTTTGAGTTCGACCTTCTTGCCGGCGGGCAGGTCGAGGCGGGCCATGGCGCGCATCTTCATGACCGTGCCATCCATCACCATCTCGTGAATTTCCACCACCTCCGCCACGGGACTGGCCGCCGAGACGAGCGCGGTATCCCTGGTCGCGATCAACTCCATGAACGCACCGGTGGCCTTTTGTCCCGGGACCGTGGCGCGCACCCATGCCTCCTTCACGGAAATTTCCTGCGCGGACGCAGGCAAGACCAGCGCCATCGTGATCGTTAGAACGGCAAAGCGGGATCCCCATTGCGTCATGGCCGGTGGCTCCGAAACGAAAGATCTGCATGTTACCCGAAGCGCAACGGCAACGTCCGCTCCCCCCTCTCAGAATGTCACGCTCGCGCCGACGACACCGCCGCTTCGCGCCGTCAGTTGCGTGCCGTCCACACGCTGGTAGAGGGGCAATTGGGCAAAGGCGTAGATCGCCCAGCGCTGGCTCAGGGCGAGGCTCACGCCTGGGCTCAGAAAGAGGAACGTTCCGCCGCTGTCCTGCGGTTCGGCCTGGGCGCCGGTGTCGTGCCAGCGCTCCAGGAAGTTCAGCTGCACTTGGGCGCTCAGGGCCGAAGCGAGAGGCACGCTGACGCCGGCGTCCAGGGCGAACTGGGTGCCGGGGCGGAATTCCTGGCGCGAGTTGATCGCGCTCTGAACATAGGCCGATGCAAACCAGTCGCTGCGGTCAAGCAGCGGGCCGCGATAATAGGCGCCCAGGATCAGGTCGGTGGTGCCGGTACCCGGCTGCAGCGAGCGTTCCGCCTGCTCTCCGGCATCGTTTCGCACCTCATAGCGGCCGGTGGGCAGCTTCGCTCCGAAGCGCACGCCGTAGGCACGACCGCTCTCGAGATCCGCTGCGATCTGGTAACGCCCGATCAGGCGCACATCCCCGGTCTCGCGGATGCGCCAGGATTCGAGTTCAGGATCTGTCGAGGACGCTTCGGCGTGGTCGGCATGTTCGCCCTCCAGGTGGGGATTGGACAGATGTTGGTGGTCGCGCTGCACGTAGGGAACGATCAGGGTCCCGCCCCAATGGGAATCGATGCCGTGATCGACCTGCAGCAACCAGTTCCGGTTCAGTGTGCTCAACTCGTCGTGCGTCCCCGGCACGCCTGCGGGGCTTACCTTTCGGGTACCCGAGCGCAACTGATCCTGATCGATGTACTCGTAGCGAAGATCGACCCGGGTCCCGGGGCCCGTCCATACACCACGCGCCTCGAAGCCGGTGTTGACGCTGCAAAAGGCCGAGCCGCAGGAACCGAATGCGGCCTCCGGCGTCACCGCGACCGCGAGCGCCAGGAACGCCCTTTTCATTCTCATCCGTTGCCCCCTGTCAGGATTGAAGCGCTTCGTTGCGAATAAGTCGCGATAGCGTATACAGTTCCCTGCGACTCACGGTGTGGCAAATCGCCGCACGGGGTGCGCCGCTCCACGCCTTTGTCCTGCGGCGGAAAACGCCTGCGTTGGTGACGCCCATTCCACTGCGCTGCGACAATCAGTCACATCGCACTGGTCGCGGCTCCGGTCTACACTTCGATCACTCATAGACACAGATGCCTCTTGCGCGACCGGAACTCCCCCGTCCCGGTCGCGTTTTTATTGCGTGCGCCGGAATGAGCGCTCCAAGGTACGGATCGGTTGCGGGATAATCATCGACACCATGAACTCGTTCCGGCAATCGTCACCCTCGTCGGCGCACGCAGACGGCGCGGCAAGTCTGCGCCGTCTTGTGTTCCTGCGCTGGATCGCGGTCGGATTGCAGTTCGCGGCGCTCATTCTCGCCGAGACGGTATTGGGTATCCGCCTGTACTGGCTGCCGATGCTGCTGGTGCTGGGCTTGCTCGTCCTGTTCAACCTGCTCACCGTCTGGCGCTCCCGCCGCGGCGATACCACCAGCGACACCGAACTGCTGATTCAGGCCTGCGTGGACGTGGCGGCGCTGACCGTTCTGATGTACGTGGCTGGCGGCGTCACCAATCCCCTGATCTCGCTCTACCTGCCCATCATCGCGGTGGCGGCCACGATCCTGCCGCCCCGCTACGTCGCCGTCGTCGTGACCCTTAGCATCGCCGCCTACTCACTCGTCACGGTCGCGTACGTTCCGTTCCGGTTAGAGGATGCACACGATGCCGTGCATTTGCACTTGACGGGAATGTGGCTCACATTCGCCTTCTCCGCAGTAATCATCAGCTGGTTCGTGGTGCACATGATGGAACTGATCCGCGCCCGCGACGCGCAACTCGCCACGGCGCGGGAAGCCGCGCTGCGCAACGAACGCGTCGTTGCCCTGGGCAACCTCGCCGCTGGTGCCGCACACGAACTGGGAACGCCACTGGGAACGATCGCGCTTCTTACGGGGGAGTTGCTCAACCGCGACAATATCGACTCCGAGGTCCGCGGCGACCTCGAGTTGCTGCGCGATCAGATCGCTCAATGCAAAGGCATCATCACCGGGCTGTCGGCGCGTGCCGGCGGCAGCCGCGCCGAGGGCGGCCATGCGATCGCGATCGACGACTGGCTGCGAGCGGTAATCGATCGCTGGCGGCAGATGCGGCCGATGATTGCGCCCAACGTCGTCATTCGTGGATCGCAAGCGCCCCGCATCATGGCGGACACCACCCTGGAACAGGCGCTGACGAATCTTTTCAACAACGCGGCCGACGCCAGCCCGGCGGCAGTCGAACATCGATGCCGTTTGGGATGCAGAATCACTTTCGCTCCGGGTCGCGGACCGCGGTCACGGCATCGCGCCGGACTTTCGGCGCAGTTCGGGCGAACGCCGTAACGACCCGCAACCAAGGCGCCGGCATCGGCGTGATGCTTGCCTACACCGCGATCGAACGATGCGGCGGACGCATAGAACTGCGGCCACGCGCCGACGGCGGTACCGTGGCCGAGGTCATGCTGCCGCTGACGCCATAAGGGTCGACTGAAATGGAGACGAAACACCGTCCTGCTGGTGAGACGACGATCCGATGTTCAGCCGCGTCCTCACGCGCGCGCTGCACAACGCGGCTTCGATGTGGCAAGCGCCCACAGCATCGACGAAGGTCTGCAGGCCCTTGCAACCAGCGCGCCGGCCTATGCCGTTCTCGATCTCAATGTGGGCGGCGCTTCGGGGCTCAAGCTCATCGGTCTGCTGAAGAATGCCAACCCGCCTGCCGCATCCTCATCCTGACCGGGTATGCCAGCATCGCGACTGCGGTCGACGCCATCAAGCTCGGTGCCGACCAGTATCTGTCCAAGCCGGTGGACGTCGATGCGATCGTAAAAGCGCTGACGGCGGTAGGCACGCCAACGCGGAGGCCGCGCCCGAGGAGCCGTTGTCGGTGTCGCGTCTCGAGTGGGAACACATTCAGCGCGTGCTCGCCGAGCATGACGGCAACATCTCCGCGACCGCCCGCGCCCTGAAGATGCATCGACGCACCCTGCAGCGGAAGCTCGCGAAACGGCCGGCCAAGTAGTGAGCACCGGCACGAGATCCACAATTCCGCCGCGACCTTCAACTTCCATGTCAGGCCGCCCGCACAAGACATGCGTATCGACAAGTGGCTGTGGGCCGCGCGCTTCTTCAAGACGCGCTCGACTGGCAGCGCAGGCGGTCGCGAGGCGGGAGAGTTCGCGTCAACGGCAAGCGCGTCAAGCCGGCCATGGCATCAAGCCCGGCGATCCGCTGGAAATTGCCGTCGGCGATGTGCACTGGAGCGTCATCGTGCGTGCGCTGTAAACAGCGCCTTCCCGCTGCACAGGCGCGCCTGCTCTACGAGGAAACCGAGGACAGCCGCTTGCAGCGGGAGACGCAGATCGAGCGCGGCAAGCTGTCCGGCGAGCCTGCCACGGAGGTGAAGGGCCGCCCCACCAAGCGCGACCGCCGGCGTCTGCAACGCTTCCTCGGCTGAGCGGCGGCAGAAGGGCGGGGCGCCCGCCCGCATGGACTCAGAGCACGTAGCGCGCCAAGTCTTCGCGCTGGGCGAGTTCCTTCAAGCGGCGTATCGACATAGGCGGCATCGACGAGCACGCTGTCCGCTCGGCCTTGCCAGCATCGAAAGACATTTCCTCCAGCAGCTTTTCCATGACCGTGTATAGCCGCCGCGCACCGATGTTCTCCGTCGTTTCGTTCACCGAATAGGCAATCTCGGCCAGCCGCCGGATGCCGTCGGGCTGGAATTCCAGCGCCACGTTTTCCGTGCCGAGCAGCGCCTGATACTGCCGCGTGAGGCACGCATCGGTGCTGGTGAGGATCTGCTCGAAGTCGTCGACCGATAGCGAGTCCAACTCGACGCGGATGGGAAACCGTCCCTGCATCTCCGGAATCAGATCCGACGGCTTGGACAGATGAAACGCGCCGCTGGCGATGAACAGGATGTGGTCCGTCTTGATCATGCCGTACTTGGTGGACACGGTGGTGCCTTCCACCAGCGGCAGCAGATCGCGCTGCACGCCTTGGCGCGAGACGTCGGCGCCCTGCATTTCCGAGCGCGCGGCAATCTTGTCGATTTCATCCAGGAACACGATGCCGTTCTGCTCGACGCTCTTGCAGCGCCTGCGACTTGATTTCTTCGTCATTGACCAGCCGCGCCGCTTCCTCGTCGGAAGTCGCTTTCAAGCGCGTCTTTCACTTTCATCTTGCGCGTCTTCTTGCGGCCGCTGCCCATGTTCTGGAACATGCCCTGGATCTGGGAAGTGAGTTCCTCCATGCCGGGCGGTGCGAAGATCTCCATCGACGCGGTGGGTGACGGCCACCTCGATATCGATTTCCTTGTCGTCCAATTCGCCCTCGCGCAGCTTCTTGCGGAATTTCTGGCGCGTCGCTGAATCCTCGCTCGGCGCGGCCTCGCCGTGAAAGCCGACGCTGCGCGCCGGCGGCACCAGCACGTCGAGCACGCGGTCTTCGGCCGCATCCATGGCGCGGTCGCGAACCGTCCGCATCGCCTGTTCGCGCGCGTCTTTGATGGCCGTCTCCGCCAGGTCGCGGATGATCGTGTCCACGTCGCGCCCGACATAGCCGACTTCGGTGAACTTGGTCGCCTCCACCTTGATGAACGGCGCGTTCGCCAGGCGGGCCAGACGGCGGGCGATCTCGGTCTTGCCCACGCCCGTGGGACCGATCATGAGGATGTTCTTGGGCGTGATCTCGCTGCGCAGCGGCTCCTCGACCTGGGCGCGGCGCCAGCGATTGCGCAACGCGATCGCCACCGCGCGCTTGGCGCGCGCCTGGCCGACGATGTGCTTGTCCAGTTCGTGGACGATTTCTTGAGGAGTCATGGAAGACATGCGAAAACCTAATCCAGCGTCTCGATGACGTGGTTCTGATTGGTGTAGATGCACAGATCGCCGGCGATGCTCAGTGCCTTCTTGACGATCTCGGCTGCACCCATTTGCGTGTTCTCCAGCAGCGCCCGCGCCGCCGACTGCGCGTAGGCGCCGCCGCTGCCGATGGCCACGATGCCTTGTTCCGGTTCGAGAACGTCGCCCATACCGGTGATGATCAGCGAATTCTCGCGGTCGGCCACCGCCAGCATGGCTTCCAGCCGGCGCAGCATGCGATCGGTGCGCCAGTCCTTGGCCAGTTCGACCGCACTGCGCAGCAGGTTGCCCTGGTGCTTTTCCAGCTTGGCCTCAAAGCGCTCGAACAGCGTGAAGGCATCCGCCGTGCCGCCGGCGAATCCGGCCAGGATACGGTCTTGATAGAGGCGCCTCACCTTGCGCGCGCTCGCCTTGACGACGACGTTGCCCAGGGTTACCTGGCCGTCGCCGCCCAAGGCGACCTGAGTGCCGCGCCGCGCGGAAAGTATGGTTGTGCCGTGAAATGGCTCCATGAGGGTATCGAGAAAGGGGGTGACCGCAGATGCAGGCTAGAGTTGGCGCGCCGACCGGCTATTTCAAGTGCGGCGGCGTACGATTTCCGCGAACTGGTTGATGCCCACGGCGCTGAGCAGCGCCGCCACCAGACAGCTTGCGTTCACCAGCCGCAGCGTCTTGCCACGCACGGCCAGCTCGCCCAGCGTATTGAGCAACATGCCGGCGCAGACGAAATCCATGCGTCGCAGTGCGCCCAGATTGATCACCACTGGATCGTGCTGCTTGCCGCATATTCGTTGAGCAGCGACAGACTCATTGGCGCACCCGCCGACCATCTCGCCGCTCATGGCAAACGCATCGCCGTACTTGCGCGTCCGCGGCTGGGGCTCGGCCGCCCTCCTTGGACTTCGCCTTGGGAACTACCGGCGGCTCCCAGGACGGCGGCGAAACCTCGAAGGTAATCGCATAATTGAGCGCCCATTCGTCGAATGCTTCCTGCTGGCCCTGCTGCTGCAATAGTTCCAGCAGCAGCAGCCACATCGGCTGGTTCTCCCGCTTGCCGATCTCGAGCTTGTCCTGCAGCAGCTTTCCAAGCACGGATGCTGTTCACCGTGACGATGCGTTTCTGCTTCTTGGCCGAGGCCAAGAGGTTCATTGAGTTGGCTACAGCCGTCGGCGTCGGCGCTGTTCACCTTGGCCACATCCAGACGCACGACTGTGTTCTTGGACACGATGCGTTGCATCTGCTCGAACTGCTTGGCGCTCGCCGCCGACAGGGCGCCGCTCAGATTGCACATGGGGCGGTAACCGCGGCCGAGGCCGGTGCACCCGTTGTCACCACCCGACCACGGCGGTGGCGATTTCTCGAATCGCACCACGTAGTCGAGGGCATGCTTGTCGAAATCCTCGCGCCTGCCGAGGATTTGGTAGAGATCGAACAGGAGGTTCCACATCTGTTCCTCCGCCGCCAGCTCCAGTTTGCCGCGGCCGAGCGCCGCCTCGATCACGCTCACGGCGTTTTCCGCAGCGCCGTTGGCGTACAGAATCGCCGCTTCCTCCACCACCGGATGAACGCGCGCCGACCCTTCGCGCAGTTCGATCCTCTCCGCCTCCTCGCGGGCAAGAGTGAGCGTAATTCCGCTGACCGTGAAATCCAGGTCCGGCAGTTCCTCCTTCGCCGGCGCTCGGTCGAGACCGCCGTCCGCAGTCGTCGCGGTTGCAGCGGCGGACGCCGGCGCCGGCTTCGCAACTGGGGGCGGCGCAATCGGTTTCGCCGACGCAGGCTTGCGCGGCGGCGGGGAAGGCTTCTTGCCGAAGAGGGAAAAAACCATACTTAGACTTTGGACCGGTCGATCCGTGTTTCGATCACACCATCGCGCCTGCACCCGAGGGGCCGGCGCCGAATCATGCAGCTTTTAGCACAACCCACGGTGCCATGCAAACGACCGGCCGACAAGACTGCACGATCAGGACGCCGCACGCCTCAGGGCACCGCTGATGAGAGCGGAAAGCGCCAGAATCAGCGCGCATACCGGACCGAAAGGCTGGTCCAGCGCCAGCGCGAGGATGAACGATGCGAGGTAGCAGGCGACGCCTACTGCCGCCGACCAGACCAGGCCCCGGCGCCAGCTACGCCCGTGTCCATAGGCGATCCAGGGCGGCACGAACACCAGGCCGAAGGCGGCGATGACACCAACGCTCGTCGTGGCGCAAGCCAGCGCAATCGCGGCAAGCCAGTCGAACGCGAGCGTGTAGCGCCGCTCCGGCATGGCGCGGGCGCGGAAGAAGCCGGGGAAAAAGCGCAGCAGGAGGAGCGGCCGCGACAGGCGGTAGAGCGCAAATCCGCCACCAATCAGGAGCGCGACCGCGATCGCGAGATGGCTGTCCCCGATCAGGTAGAGCTGACCGTCGAACAGCGCGTGACCTACCCGCTCGGCGATCGGCATGTTGGCGACGAGCAGGATGGAAATTCCCCACCCCAGCAGCAGGATCAGGGCATAGCCCGAATCGCCCGCCCGTCCCATGCGTCCTTTCGCCGTTGCGGTGACGACCGCCAAGCCGACACCGCCTGCCAGCAGCGGGATGTTGGCCAGGGTTGCGAGCAGGGCACCGGCGGAGGCGATCTGGGCCAGCGCCAGGGCTGCCAGCCATTCGTGGCGCAGCCGCAGATACATCCCAAGCAGCGGCAGCATCACCGCCAGCGCCAGCCCGGTAAGGAACGGGATGCGGAACAGCGGGTCGAACAGGATCTGCAGGCTCATGGCTTCAGTTCGATCAATTCGGTGGATACGGCTTGCAGGAACGGTGCGTCGTGGCTGACCACGATGATGGCGCGGTCCGCGCTGTGGCGGGCCAGCGTCGCTACCAGAAACGCGGTGCCTTCGCGATCGAGGTTGTTGGTCGGCTCGTCCAGCAGGACCACGTTCGCCGGCGCCATGAGGCAGGCCCACACCCGCAGCAACTGCACCTGCCCGCCGGAGAGCCGGTCCAGCCGTTCGCCGAGCCGGTCGGCAAGCCATGGCGGCAGTCCTTCGCTGCCGGCGCCGGTCAAATCGAGCAGTTCCGCCCCGCTCAGGGGAAAGCCTTCGAGGGCGTCGAAATCCTGCTGCTGGTGCGAAATCTGCAGCCGCGGCTGCTTTTCCAGCCGGCCGGCATGGATGCGGGCCGTGCCGATGAGTGCCTTGAGCAGCGTGGACTTGCCGCTGCCGTTGGCGCCGGTCAATCCGATCACGTCACCGCGGGCGGCGGCGAACGACACCGGCCCGATCACCGGTTTGCCGTAGCCGGCCGCGACGGCATCGCAGCGGATCAGCCAGTCGCGGGGCGTGACGCTTCCGGCGCGAACGGCCGCCCGCTCGTCGAACGTCGTCGTCGCTTGCATCATCGCAGCGCCTCCAGCAACCGTTGGACGGTATCGTCGAACAGTGAAAACAGGTCCTTGGCGCGCGGCGTGCCGCCGACGGTGAAGGGCAGCGCCACCGCGGGAATCCTGGCGCGCTCCTCGATCCAGCGCGACGGTCCGTCCGGCTGGTAGACCGGACGGATCACCATTCTGGCCGGCTGCGCCTGCAGGCCCGCCAGCACCGCCGCGAGGTGCGCGGCCGACGGTTCGACTCCGGGCTTGAGTTCGAGCGCTGCCGACCTCTTTCATGCCGAGCCAGTCGATGAGATAGGGAAAAGCCTTGTGCTGCACCAGGATGGGCACGCCCCTGAGGGCTGCCGCCTCTTTCTCCCAGCGCAGCATCGCCGCGCGCCATTTGTCGGCGAAGGTCTTGATGCCGGCCTGGTAGGCCGGCGCATTGGCCGGATCGAGTTCCGCCATGCGCCGCGCCAGCGCCTCGCCCACTCTCAGGATGTTGCGCGGATCGGTCTGGATGTGCGGATTGCCGCCGGGATGGACGTCGCCTTCGGCGCGGTCGAGGCGCTGCGGGATTTCCAGCATGCGGACCTGCTGCGCCGCCTCGAAGTAGCCCGGCCGGCCCGGCTGCACCTTGGCGTTGCCGGATTCGCGCAGCACGACGGGCAGCCAGCCGATCTCCAGATCGGCACCGGTGGCGATCACCAGATCGGCGTTGCGGGCGCGGGCGATGAGGGAAGGCTTGGCCTCGATGCGGTGCGGATCCTGCGAGCGCGTGCGTGGCGGCGTATACCTTGACGTTGGTGCCGCCGATTTCCTGCGCCAGCGCCGCCCATTCCGGAACGGTGGCGAGCACCTCGAGGGCGGCCTGGGCCGGCATGGCGACCGCAAGGGTGAACAGGGCGAGAAGGGTTCGAATGATGGAATACATGGACGTTTCCTCAGAATCGGTGGGCACCATGGGCGCCCAGGCTCATGATGTATTGCAGCCACAGTTGGTTGTCGGTTTCGCCCAGGGTCGATTTGTCCTGGGCATACTGCAGGCGCAGAAGCGAGAATTCGCTCGGCCTCCAGTCCACCATCAGAGTGCTGCGCTCGGGCGAGTACGGCCGCAGCACGGGCAGATCGTCGGGCGCGAGTGTCCCCTTGTCGATCAGGCCGACATCGACGCTGCCGTACTGCAGGCGGTCGTAGCGCAGGCCGACGCGCCAGCGCGGCATGAACTGGTAGACGCCCTGCAGGTACCAGCCGCTCTGACGCGAGTCGTAGGCATCGGTGCAGGCACCGGCGCAGGGATCGGCGGCGACGGTAGCCGACAGAGTGCCCGCTTCCCGGCGCAGGAAATACTCGCCCTGGAGCTTGAAGTTCGTCTGCCCCGCGTTGCCGTCGGGCGCCCATTTCCACACCAGATCCGCGATCCAGGTTTCGCTCTTCCCGGAGAAACTGTTGCTGGATGAGCGGTCGACCGTCACGCCGGTCGCCGGGTCCACCGCACTGGCCGCCGTCTCGAACACCCGATCCTGCGGGTCGGTGCGGACATAGGAAAGTCCGGCGCGCCAGTTGTTGGCTGACGCCGGCGTCGCCGCCGATGTGGGCGAAAACGGTGCCGGACATCAGGCCGTTCTTGTTGCGCTCGGCGTCGGTGGCCGGAAACGACAGGAACCGCCCCGCCTCCGCACCCAGTTCGAAGTAGGTTTCGGTCGGCGCCACCCACTTCAACTGCACGCCGTCGGCGCCGAGCTGACCGCCGAAGAAAGCCTTGTAGGCGCAGCGGCGCATCCGTGAACTCCCAGACATGGGGATGCAGCTCGTTGAGATAGCCGACGCGCGAGAAGAAGCGTCCCGCCTTCAAGCCGAATCCATGGGACAGAGCCGACGTCTGGACGTAGGCCTCTTCCACCTCGACCGCGTTGTCGGGGGTGATGGCCGCGGTGAAGTAGCCGCGAAAGTACGGATCGATGCCGGCGGAGAGGGTCAGCTCCGACTCGCCGAGGCTGAAGCTGCGCGGCGGCCCCGCCTCGTCGATCGAGGGCACGAAGCCGGTGATCTGGCGGGTGGCCGGATCCTGCGAGAAGTCGGTGTAGGTGCCGGAAAGGATCAGCGAGATGGCCGGATTGAAGGCATTTTCGCCCGCCGGCCGCGCGCACCGCCTGCTGCGCCGCATCCTGCGCCTGGACCGCGGCGGCCTCGGCGCTGCCGGCCTTGCTCTCCGCCTGGGCGAGACGGGCTTCCAGCGCTGCGATGCGCTTTTCGTAGTCTTCCTTGATCTGCTTCAGTTGCTGGCGCAACTCCTGGATATCGGCGTCCGGTGCGGCCACGGCGGCCGCCGGAAAAATCAGCGCTGGCGCGACGGCAAGGACGCGCGAATCGAGCTGGAACATGGTCTTCCCCCGAAATGAAGCGAAGCTTGGAACGCGGCCGTCCATCGACGGCGGCCGCGGCGCACTTCCGGTTTCAGGAGCAGGCGGGGGGAGCGCGGGTGCGGCAGCCTCCGCGCCGCATCGACGTGGAGAGCGTCGCGCCGCGCAGGGTGACGCCAGGCGGCGCCGCGGTGCCGCCGGGAAGCGCGTCGGCGGCGCAGAGGAAGGAATGGCAAGCGGCGAACGCCAGGCATTCCGGACAGGGATGGAAAAGCGAGCCATCGGCCTGGTCTCGATCCATGCCGTCGATTTCGGCGACGACGTTCCCGGGGCTGCCGATGTGATGGCTGTAGGCGTGGGCGAAGCCGGCCTGCTGCGCCAGCAGCAGGCAGAACGCGACCAGCCACGCGATCTGGCGATGCCGGCCCACGCCTATTCTCCCTGCGCGCATTGGGCGCACTCGCCACGCACCGACAGGTCGACCTGGCCGACGCGGAAACCACGGGGAACGCGCGGGATCGCCGGCTGCACCGAGTCGAGGCAGAACACGCGGCCGCAGGTGTCGCAGCGGAAGTGGGCATGGGACTCGTGATGCGCCCGCACCTCCGCCGCGCTGAAGCGGGACACGCGCCGCGCATCCACGCTCTTGTGGGCGAGCCCCGCCTCCACCAGCCAGTCCAGCACCCGGTAGAGCGTGACCCGGTCGAGCAGCGCATCGCCGAGGGAAAGTTCGATGTCCTGATGGCTGAGCGCCCGGCTGGCGCCGCGCAGCAGATCCAGCACCCGCACGCGCGCCGGGGTGGCGCGCGCACCGGCGGCGCGGATGGTCTGGATGGTCGCCGAAGGCGTTGGAATGTGCTGCTTCACGCGCGGCAGTAAATCACAGCCCGTCCGCTCATGCAACACTGTTGCATTTGCCACAGTGTTGCGTCTGCGGCGCCGCGATTCATGCCACCTGGCACACCAGTCCCTTGAGATATTCCCCTTCCGGGAAGGCCAGGGCGACCGGGTGATCCGGCGCCGCGGCGAGACGGCGCACGATGCGGGCGTCGAGCCCGGCGTCGAGCGCGGCGCCGGCGACGATCTTCTGGAACAGCTCGAGGCCGATGCCGCCGGAACAGGAGTAGGTCATCAGCAGGCCGCCCGGCTTGAGCAGCCTGAAGCCGAGCAGGTTGATGTCCTTGTAGGCGCGCGCGGCGCGCTCGGCATGGGCGGCGGAAGGCGCGAACTTGGGCGGATCGAGGACGATCAGGTCGAAGCGTCTCGCCTGCCGCCTTCAGCTCGCGCAGTGCGTCGAAGACATTCGCCTCGCGCCATTCGGCGCGCGCTGCGCCGGCAGTTGCGGATTGAGCGCCAGGTTGGCGCTGCGCCTGGGCCAGCGCCGGGCCGGAGCTGTCGATCGAAAGCACCGAGCGTCGCGCCGCCGGCCAGCGCCTGCAGCGAAAAGCCGCCGGTGTAGCAGAAGCAGTTGAGCACCGCCTGCCCGCCGCCAATTGGCGCAGCAGGCGCGCGGTTGTCGCGCTGATCGAGGTAGAAGCCGGTCTTGTGGCCGGCGACGATGTCCACCGCCATCTGGACGCCGTGTTCCTCGATGCCGATGGCGCCGGCCGGGGCCTCGCCGTGCAGCCAGCCGGTCGCGCGGCTCCAGGCCTTCGAGGCCGCGCACGTCGGAATCGGAGCGCTCGTAGATGCGGGCGCAGCCGGTCGCCTTGACCAGCGCGTCGGCGATCGCCTTGCGCCACTTGTCGGCGCCGGCCGAGGTCAGTTGCACCACCACCGTGTCGCCGTACGGTCGGCGATCACACCGGGCAGGCCGTCCGACTCGGCGTGGATCAGACGCAGCCCGCCCTCGGTCCGAACGCGCTGCGCAGTTCGGGCAGCGACTGGCGCCGCGCCACCGCCGCCGCGACGCGGCGCTTGAAGAAGGCGTCGTCGATGATCTCGTCCGGCTCGAAGGTCCAGACGCGGGCGCGGATCTGCGAACTCGGGCTCCAGGCCGCCTTCGCCAGGACCTCGCCCTTGCTGGAAACCACCTCGACCGTGTCGCCCGGACGGGCGCGGTCCCTGCCAGCCGCTCCACCGAGCCGGCGAAGATCCAGGGATGGCGGCGGAACAGCGAGCGCTCCTTGCCGGCGTTGAGCATCAGTTGAGCTGTCATGGCGGAGATCCATCCGGTCGGGCCTTCCGGCGATGGGCACGCGGCGGAAAGGCGGGCAAGTCGACGCTACTTCTTCTTCGCCCGCGGATGGGCTGCGTCGTACACCTTGGCCAAGTGCTGGAAGTCGAGGTGCGTATACACCTGCGTCGTCGCGATGCTGGCGTGGCCGAGCATCTCCTGCACCGCGCGCAGGTCGCCGGTCGATTGCAGCACATGCGACGCGAAGGAATGACGCAGCACGTGCGGATGCACGTGGGCGCCGAGGCCCTGCTTCTTCGCCCAGCGTTCGAGCCGGGCCTGGATCATGCGCCGCGAGAGGCGGCCGCCGCGCCGGCTGACGAACAGACGCCGGTTCCTGCGGTGCCGCCAGTTCGGCGCGCCGCGCCAGCCACGCCGCCAGCGCCGCCCGCGCCGTGGCGCCCACCGGCACGGTCCGCGTCTTGCGCCGCTTGCCGGTGACCTGCACCTGCTGCTGCGCCAGATCGAGTCCGCCCTCCACGTCGATCGCCGCCAGTTCCGCCAGCCGCAGTCCCGACGAATAGAACAGCTCGAACATCGCCTTGTCGCGCAGTTCGAGCAGATCGGCGGGCTCGCCGTCGAGCAGCGCGCTGCGCCTGATCAGGCGAGAGCGCCGCCGGCAGCGACTTCCTGCTCTTCGGCGCGCGCAGGCGTCGACAGGGGTTGGCCGTGATGCCGCGGTGGCGCGCCAGCCAGCGGTAGAAGCCGCGCCAGGCCGACAGCGTGCGCGCGATGGAGCGTCCGGAAAGGCCGCGCCCATGCAACTGGGCGATGAAGCGGCGGATGTCCTGGCTCGCCAGCGCATCCAACGCGCGTTCGCCGCTCAGGGCCAGCAACTGCTCGATGTCGCGCCGGTAGTTGACGACGGTGTGATCGCTGACCCGGCGCTGGTGCTTCAATTCGTCGAGATAGGCATGCGCCGCGCCGCGCGCCGCCTCGCCTGCCAGCGCCGCTGCCGATGCGCGCGGCGGCTCCATACTCAGCCGAGGGTGCGCTTCAGGGCGGCACTCGCCAGTTCGCCGATGCGGGTGAGGAAGATGGTGCCCATCTCCGGATAGAAGCGCTGCGCATCCTCGCTCGCCAGCACCAGCAGGCCGATGGTCCCGTCCCCGTCGCGCAGCGGCACCAGGGCCAGCGAGCGCAGTTGCTCGGCTGCCTCGCCGCACCATTGCACCATCTCGAAGCCCTGGCTCGCGCCGCAATAGGGATGCGTCAGGCCGGAGGCCACGCTGCGCGCCGTCTCGCCCACCGCACGGAACTCCGGACCATCGCCGGTCTTCGCCATGTCCCACAGGCGCATCGCCACGTGGGGCACGGCGAAGTCCTCGACCAGATGGGAATGCAGCACAAGCAGGACGGTGGCGGAATCGTTGGCCAGCGTCAGGGCCACGGCGAGCCGATGCACTTTCTCGCCGATGGCGTCGTTCTCCTCGCCGAAGCGGATCAGTTCCGCCAGCTTGGTCTCGAACTGCTTCGACTTCTCCCGCAGCGCGAGGATCTGGCGCTCCGTGATGGAGATGGCGCGCCCGCCGTGGGGATGCGGGATGACCACGTGGGACAGCAGCTCCGCGTAGTCCTCGAAGAACTGCGGCGTATCCTGGAGATAGCGCGCGACGTCGTCAGCTTTCATGCAGTGTCCTCAGATCGATGAGTCGCAATTGGCGCGGATCGGCTGCCGCATCGGGGGCGATGCGTCGCCGGCACGGGCATCCGGGCAATCGGTGGCGGCTCAGATTTCAATCTCGCCGTGGTAAACGGTGGTCGCCGGACCGGTCAACATGACGGGCTTTCCGGCGCCATCCCAGGCAATGCGCAAATCCCCGCCGGGGGTTGTGACGCGTACCGGCGAAACCAGCAGGCCGCGCAGTATGCCTGCCACCGCCGCCGCGCAGGCGCCGGTGCCGCAGGACAGCGTCTCGCCGGCGCCGCGCTCGTACACCCGCAGCCGGATGTGGTGGCGAATCGAGCACCTGCAGATAACCGGCATTGACCCGATTGGGAAAGCGCGGGTGGCGTTCGATGGCGGCGCCCTGCGTCGTGACGGGCGCCGCGTCGACGTCTGCCACCACCTGCACCGCGTGCGGGTTGCCCATGGAGAGCGCGGTAATGTACGCAGTCTCGCCGTCCACCTCCAGCGGCTGCACCAACGCCTCGCTCTCGGTCAGGAAGGGCAGTTCGGACGGCTTGAAGCGCGGCACGCCCATGACGACCGTGACCTCGCCGTCGTCTTCCAGGCGCGGCACGATGACGCCGCCGCGCGTCTCGACCCGGATCTCGCGCTTCAGCGCGTCAGGCCGCGCTCATGCACGAATCGCACGAAGCAGCGCGCGCCGTTGCCGCACTGCTCCACCTCGCCGCCGTCGCGTTGAAGATGCGGTAGCGGAAATCGACGCCGGGCTGGGTCGGCGGCTCGACCACCAGGATCTGGTCGCAGCCGACGCCGAAGTGCCGGTCGGCGAGAAATTTCGCCTGCTCCCGCGACAGGTCCACGTTCTGGTTGATGGCGTCGATGACGACGAAATCGTTGCCCAGGCCGTGCATCTTGGTGAAGCGCAGCATCATGACGGATCGCCCCCTGGCACAGGAAGAATCAAGTGCAGAGAGCCATGCAGTCGCGCCAGATGCAGCGGTCCATCACCACCGTGATGCCGGCCGCCACCGCGCGCTGCGCCGCCGGCGCATTGACCACCCCATCCTGCAGCCAGAGGCGCTTGACGCCGAGGCGGATGCATTCGTCCACGATCTCGTCCACGTGCTCCGGGGCGCGGAACACATCCACCAGGTCCACGGCATGGGGCACCGCGGCGAGATTGGGATAGGCCTTCTCGCCGAGGACTTCCGCAACCGCCGGCCGCACCGGGACGATGCGGTAGCCGAAGCCCTGCATGCCGCGCGCGACGCGGTGGCTGGGGCGATTCTCCTTGGGCGACAGCCCGACCATGGCAATGGTCTTGATTTCCCGCAGCAGGCGGGCGATCTGATCGATCTCGGGGTTCTTGAACATGGCGCAATGTTACCTCAAAGGGCGGAAACCTCGGCGGCGCAGAACAGCGTGCGCAGTCCCTCACGCCCGCCGCCCTCCCGAGAGAGTCGCAAGCGTACGCCGTGCGTTGGATCGGTGCGCACGGCGCACCCTACCCGCTGTCGATCTCCAACTGCAACCCGTAGGGCGGGCCGCGCCCGCCGTTCGTGGAATGGCGCGCACGGCGCGCCCTGCGGCCCGAAACGTCGGCGGCGCCCCAGGCGGCGCCGTTCCCGTCAGTAGATTCGCGGCTCGCCCGGCGGCCGCGTCTTGAAGCGCTTGTGCACCCAGTAGTACTGCTCCGGCATCTGCAGCACGCGGCGTTCGATGTAGGCATTCACCAGACGGGTGTCCTCCTCGATGCTGGCACCGGGAAAGTCGGACCAGGGCTCGTCGATTTCCAGCACATAGCCGCGGCCGCCCGGCAGCATGCGGGCAATGCACGGCAGCACGCGGGCGCCGGTGAGGCGCGCCAGCCGCGACACGCCGGGAATCGTCGCCGTGGCGACGCCGAAGAAGGGCACGAAGATGGCGTCGCGCGGGCCGTAGTCCATGTCCGGCAGGTAATAGAGCGGCCGGCCGGCGCGCAGCGCCTTGATGATCGGTCGCATGCCTTCCTGCCGCGAGATGACGAACTGGTCGCCGAAGCGGGTGCGGCCACGGTAGAGCAGTTCATTGATGACCGGGTTCTTCTGGTTGGAATAGATGCTGGCACCGTTGACCTCCAGCCCCAGTCGTGTCGCGAAAACGTCGAGGCCGACGAAGTGCGGCACCAGCAGGATCAGGGGCTTGCCTTCGAGGGCGCGCAGCCGCTCCAGTCCCTCGATGCGCGCCAGGCGGCGCAGGCGCTGCTCGGACGCCCACCAGCACAGGCTGCGCTCCAGCAGGCTGCGCCCCACCGCCTGCAGGTGGCGCCGCGCCAGGCGCTCCCGCTCCTCCGCCGCCATCTGCGGAAAGCACAGCCGCAGGTTGGTCAGCACCACGTTGCGCCGCTCCCGCCCCAGCAGGTAGAACAGCCTGCCCAGACCGCTGCCGAGCGCCGCCAGCAGCGACAGCGGCAGCAGGTGCAGCAGCCAGAGCAGTCCGACGGCGATGCGGGTCATTTCGCCTCGGGCTCCGGCGCCGGCATCTGCGGCGGCGGCTCGACGCCGGAAGGCACCTTGTACCGGTTGTAGCCCCACAGGTATTGGCTGGGACAGCGCCGGACGAGGTTTTCCACGTTGCGGTTGATGGCCAGCGTGCGCGCCTCGGTACTGCCCTCCAGCGGCGGGTCGGGCGCCAGGAAATGCAGCCGGAAACCGGCGCCGCCGGGCAGGCGCTCCCCGCACACCATGAACGGCTGGACCTGGGACATTTCGGTCAGACGCGCCGCCAGGGTCATGGTATAGGCAGGACGGCCGAAGAATGGCTGCCACTGCCCCTCCCCTTGCGCCGGCACCTGATCCGGCAGCAAGAAGACGGTTTCCCGTCGCTTCAGCGCGGCGAGCAGGATGCGGACGCCGCGCCGGTCGGCCGGCGCCAGCGTTGCGTAGCGGCCGCGGCCGGCTTCGATAAGGCTCTGCAGCGCCGGGCTCTTGTGCGGTCGGTAAAGCGCCGTCACGGGAACCCGGCCGAGG
This sequence comes from uncultured beta proteobacterium, assembly GCA_963823455.1. GTDB lineage: Bacteria > Pseudomonadota > Gammaproteobacteria > Burkholderiales > Rhodocyclaceae > CAVPDA01. The sequence continues at coordinate 179,719 of CAWGLO010000002.1, read as the reverse complement.
AAGAACGGTCCGAAGATCTCGAACGAACCGAGGTGGGGCGAAATAAAGAGGATGCCCCGGCCGCCGGCGTGCGCCGCCTCCACTGCCTCCCATCCCTGCACCTCGCGAATCAGCGGCAGCAGTTGCTCCTGCGGCTGAAGAAAGATCTGCAGGGTTTCCAGGGCGGCGCGGCCAGCCTGTGCCGCCGCCTCCAGACGCAGGGTCAGGGTCGGGTCGGGAAAGGCGAGACTCAAATTGCGGCGCAACTGGGCGCGGTAACGTGGGGACAAGCCGTAGATCAGCCAGCCCAAGCCGCCGCCGATCAGATGCAGCAGCCGCAGCGGCAGGCGCGCCAGCAGGCGAAAGATGGGGTGGGTAGGCGAATCCACGGCGAAAAAATGGTGGGGGAGGTGTGAAAAAAAGGCCCTTTGACCCGGCAGCGGGGACGAACTAGAATCGCGGCTCCGCCGAGTTAAAGACAACTTGCAGGGCGGAGAGGTCGAACAAGTACTGCTAAAGCGTCTCCTGCTCTTGGTTCCCCGAGCCGGTCGCGCCGGTCAATCGTGGGAACCCTGAAGGGAAAGAGCAGATGTCCGAATACCTGTTTTCATCCGAATCGGTCTCGGAAGGTCACCCCGACAAGGTCGCCGACCAGATCTCCGACGCAATTCTCGACGCGATTCTAGCGCAGGACCCGCGCGGCCGGGTCGCCTGCGAGACGCTGGTATCGACCGGGCTGGTGGTGATCTCCGGCGAGATCACGACCCAGGCGCATATTAACTATATGGAGATCGCGCGCGATGCGGTGAAGCGCATCGGCTACGACGACTCCGACATCGGCTTCGACTACAAGTCGTGCGCCGTGCTGACGGCGATCAACCGCCAGTCTCCCGACATCGCCCAGGGCGTCAACGAAGGCTCCGGCATCGACCTCGACCAGGGCGCCGGCGACCAGGGACTGATGTTCGGCTACGCCTGCAACGAGACGAGTCAACTGATGCCGCTGCCGATCTACTACGCGCACCGCATCATGCAGCGCCAGGCCGAGGTACGGAAGGACGGCCGCCTGCCCTGGGTGCGCCCGGACGCCAAGAGCCAGCTCACGGTGAGGTATGTAGACAACAAGCCGGTGGCGATCGACACCGTGGTCGTCTCCACCCAGCACGACCCCGATGTCACCTACGCCCAGATTTCGGAGGCCGTGATCGAGGAGATCATCAAGCCCGTGCTGCCGAAGGAACTGCTCACCGCCAACACGCGCTACCTGGTCAATCCCACCGGCCGTTTCGTCGTCGGCGGTCCCCACGGCGACTGCGGCCTCACCGGACGCAAAATCATCGTCGACACCTACGGCGGCGCGGCGCGCCACGGCGGCGGCGCCTTCTCCGGCAAGGATCCCTCCAAGGTGGACCGTTCGGCGGCCTATGCCTGCCGCTACGTGGCGAAGAACCTCGTCGCCGCCGGCCTGGCGGACCGTTGCGAGCTGCAGGTCGCCTACGCCATCGGCATTTCGAAGCCGGTGTCGCTGATGGTCAATACCTTCGGCACCGGGCGCATCAGCGACGAGAAGATCATCGAACTGGTGCGGGCTCATTTCGACTTGCGGCCGAAGGGCATCATCCAGGCCCTCGACCTGCTGCGGCCGATCTACAGCAAGACCGCCGCCTTCGGCCATTTCGGCCGCGACGAGCCGGAATTCACCTGGGAGAACCTGGACAAGGTGGAAGCCCTGCGCGCCGACGCCGGCATCAAGCTCGAAACGGCGACGGCCTGAGAACGGCCTCGTAGGGCGGGCCATGCCCGCCGCGTGTTGGACCGGCGCGCACGGCGCGCCCTACGGGATGGCCGCAACCGCCCCGCCCGGTCCGCTCATCGCACCGCGGTCTTCATCGCCTCGACCATGCGCATCGTCTCGACGCTCACCCGCGTCACCCGAAGGTGCCGGTGCCCGTGGCGGGGTCGAGGATCTCGACGTTCGGGTCGATCAGGTTGCGGCCGAAGTGCTTCTCGCACAGCCAGTCGGCGCCTTCGATCATGAAGCGCACGATCTCGTTGGGCGTGTAGACGACGCCGAGGCGGTCGGCGGCCTTGGCGTTGTAGACCTTGTAGAAGTTCTCGTAGATGACCTTGAGGAAGGTCTGCTTCTCGTGGTGGCTGCCGATCTGCGCGGCGGCGCTCTTGATGGCGGCGTAGTAGGCGTCGAGCCCGCGCAGCGTCTGGTACTTGGTGTTGCCGGTGAAGAAGGTGGCTTCCAGTTGGTAAAGCTCGTGCGCGACGTTGTTCTTGCGGTGGAAGTCGCTGTCGCCGAAGACCTGGGCGAAGATTTCCTCGGTCAGGATGTGCTGGATCAGCATCTCGCGCACGTCGGCGTCGGCGAGGCCGGGGTTGATCGCCTCCTGCGCGTGCGCGAGGAACTTGTGCGCCGCCGCGCGGAAGGCGGGGTTGTCCGCGTGCTGGCGCTCGATCATCTCGCGCAGGGCGGCGAGCACGGCCGGCAGGTCGGTCTTGAACTGCTCGACGGCATGGCGGAATTCCGCCACCTCGGCGCGCTCGAAGGCGAAGAACAGCCCGAGCAGCTTTTCCAGTTGCGCCACGTCTTCGACGGCGCAGCGCATGACCTCCTCGCGGTGCTGGATCAGCACCGCCTGGGTGCTGTCCTCGAAGATGATGTTGTCCTGCGGGTAGCCGCGCTTGAACTTGAATTCGATCTCGGCGTCGAGGTCGTCCTTCGCATCCTTGGCTTCCCAGTAGCCGAAAGGCATGCGCAGGGCGTGCAGCAGGGCGCCGTCCACGTAGCGGCGGTCCCTGGCCAGCGTCTTGATCTCGTATTCGGGCACGAACACCAGGTCGTGGGGCCGGGCCCAGCCCTTGAGCAGATCCTTGAACGCCTCGCGCACCACCGACTCGCGGTGGGTGCCGCAGACCTTGCGCAGGTCGGCGAGCTGATTGAGGTATTGCTGGATCAGGATCTGGCTCATGGGGCATCCGGCGCGATCACTTCGAGCCGGGCAAAGTACTCCCGATAGCGCAGCGGATCGCGCGTGAGCAGCCGGTAGCCGCCGAGGGACGCGTGGGCGCCGATGTAGAAGTCGGGCATGGGCGAGCGTTTCGCGCCGCCGCGCTTGCGGTAGCGCTTGTAGGCCTGGCTCGCCATGAAGGCGGCTTCCCACGGCAGCGGCTCGCGGATCAGGCGAAAGGGGCGATCGCGGCTTCGAGCGTTTCGACATCGGCGAAGCCGGCGGCGAGTTCGGCGTAGATGATGCGGGTTGATGACGAGGCCGCCGTCCAGCATGGCCGCTTCGAGTTGCGCGACCGACCACTCGGCCCAGTGCGGATCGTTCTCGATGACGTCGATCAGAACGTTGCTGTCCACCATCACCGGGCGCGGCGCCAGGTAGACGGCGAGGGCTCGCGCAGGCGCGGCGCGCGGCGGGAGCCGGAGGACATCAATCGTCGTCGCCGCGCAGGAATTTCATGATCTGGTCGGTGGTCCAGCCCTTGAACATCGGCTCGTTGCCGCTGCCGCGCGCGCGTTCGAGCGCTTCCCGCGCCCAGGTGCGGCCCGCCGGCTGTACCGGCTTGATGACGACCCTGCCGCCCTCGATGACGAATTCGACCTCGCTGCCGGGAAGCAGTCCGGCCTGCTCGCGGATGGCCTGGGGAATGGTGACCTGACCCTTGCTGGTGATGCGCATGATGCCTCCGGGGTATTACTGCCGTGTAGTAAGAATCTTACCGCATTGCCGAGCCGCGGCACAATGCAATGAATTCTCCTGCGACGCCCTGTTTCCGCTGGCGCTTCTGGCTTAGACTGCGCGCAGTTCCGACATGCCGACGCACTATGCCACGACGCCCCACGCTGAAATTGCCCGACAAGCCCGAAACGCCGCAACCTGCGACGACGCGGACAGGTACGGTTCGCCCGAAGTTCGGGGTCAAGCCGCTGCGCAAGAAGGCTGCAGCGGACGCAGCGCCTGCCGCCGCGCAACCCGCAGCGGATAGCCGCGCCACGACCGGCAAGGCGCAGCGGGCGGCAGCGCCGCGCAGGGCGTCCGCTCCCACGTCGGATCGCCGCAAGGCGGAGGTTCCGGCCGCGGCTGCCCGCCCGCCGCGCCCGCGTAACGCCGCGCCGCGCGGACGCGCGCCCACCCGCGATGACTCGGAGCCGGCGCCGCGTTCCGCGCCCTCGCACCAGGACGCTGCCGGCGCGACCACAGCCAAGCAGCGCTTCTACGAAACCGCGGCGCCCGAAGCCGTCCTGCCGCCGACGCGCTCCCGCGCCGCCCGCCACGCCGGCGCGGCCGGAGGTTCCCCCGATCTGCCGCGCCTGTCCAAAATCATGAGCGAACGCGAACTGTGCTCGCGCCGCGAAGCCGACGAGTGGATTCGCAGCGGCTGGGTGCGGGTCGATGGCCAGGTGGTGAGCGTACTGGGCACGCGGGTGGCGCCCGATGTCCGCATCGAGATCGACCCGGCGGCAACGAGGCTGCAGGGCGAAGCGGTGACCTTCCTGCTGCACAAACCGATCGGCTATGTCTCGGGTCAGGCGGAGGAAGGCCACCGGCCGGCGATGGTGCTGCTGCGGGCCCAGAATCGCTGGTCGGATGACCCGCTGCCGCTGCGCTTCCAGCCGAGCCATCTGCGCGGCCTGGCGCCGGCGGGACGGCTCGACATCGATTCCGCCGGCCTGCTGGTGTTCACCCAGGACGGCCGCGTCGCCCGCAGGCTCATCGGCGAAGATTCGACCGTCGAGAAGGAGTATCTGGTGCGCGTCGAAGGCACGCTGACGCCGCAGGCGCTGCGCCAGTTGAACCACGGCCTGTCGCTGGACGGCGCCAAGCTGAAGCCGGCCAAGGTGTCGTGGCAGAACGAGGAGCAACTGCGCTTCGTGCTGCGCGAAGGCAAGAAGCGCCAGATCCGGCGCATGTGCGAACTGGTCGGCCTCAAGGTCGTCGGGCTCAAGCGCATCCGCATCGGCAGCGTCGTGCTGGGCAAGCTGCCGCCGGGCAAATGGCGCTATCTGCGGGCCGACGAGAAATTCTGAGCCCGTCGCGCGGGGTGGGCATTTCCCCACCCCCCGACTCCACTCCCCCGTTCCCGGTGGCGAGGTCCGGCGCGCCAATTCAACCGCCGCCGAGCGGTGCGCCAGCCTTCTCTCCCAACCTCTCCCCCGGGACGGGGGAGAGGAGAGTCGAGCCTCCTCTCTCCCTTTCCGGAGAGGGGTCGGGGGTGAGGGAGTGCGCACCCTACGGCCTGAGGCAATCGCGCAGGGCGCGCACGCTATAATGCGCGCCCTCCCCGCCAACACCGCCTGCCGATGGATCCGATCCTGCTTTTCAAGGCCCTGATACTGGGCATCGTCGAAGGACTCACCGAATTCCTGCCGATTTCCAGCACCGGCCACCTTATCGTCGTCGGCGACCTGCTCGATTTCAACGACGACAAGGGCAAGCTGTTCGAGATCGTGATCCAGTCCGGGGCGATCCTGGCGGTGGTCTGGGAATACCGGGCCAAGATCGGCGCCGTGCTCGCCGGATTGACGCGGGAGCGGCAGGCGCAGCGCTTCGTCCTCAACCTGTTCATCGCCTTCCTGCCGCTGGCCCTGCTGGGGCTGGCGTTCGGCAAGCAGATCAAGGCTTTTCTGTTCAATCCCGTGACCGTGGCCGTGACCTCGATCGTCGGCGCCGTCGTGATCCTGTGGGCCGAGCGGCGCCAGCATCGCATTCGCGTCGAGTCGGTGGACGACGTGACGCCGCTCGATGCGCTCAAGCTCGGGCTGGCACAGGCCTTCGCCCTGCTGCCGGGCATGTCCCGCTCCGGTGCCACCATCATCGGCGGCCTGCTGTTCGGCCTGTCGCGCAAGGCGGCGACCGAGTTCTCCTTCTTTCTCGCCATTCCGACCCTGGGCATCGCCACGCTCTACCAGATCTACAAGGAGCAGAACCTGCTCGCCGCCCACGACCTCGGCATGTTCGGGGTCGGCTTCGTCGCGGCTTTCGTCTCGGCCTTCATCGCGGTGCGCGCCCTGCTGCGCTTCATCAGCACCCATGACTTCACGGCTTTCGCCTGGTATCGCATCGCCTTCGGCCTGCTGGTGCTGGCGACGTGGCACTTCGGCTGGGTGGACTGGACGCAACCTTGATCGTGTATTTGCACGGCTTCCGCTCCTCGCCCGCGTCCAGCAAGGCGCAGCGGCTCAGGCAGCACATGGAGCGGCGCGGCATCGGCGACCGCTTCTGGTGCGAGCAATTGCCGGTGAGTCCGGGCGCCGCGATCGAATTGGCCGCAGACCGGCGATCGCGGCATCGCAGCAGCCGCCGACGCTGGTGGGCAGCTCCCTCGGCGGCTTCTACGCCACCCACCTGGCGGAGAAGCACGGCGCGAAGGCGGTGCTGATCAATCCGGCGGTGGTGGCGCACCTGTCGCTGGCGCGAATTCATCGGCCCCCAGACCAATCTCTATACCGGCGAAACCTTCGACTTCACCGCTGGACCACGTGGCCGAGATGAAGGCACTGGAGGTGGCACGCATCTCGCGCCCGGAGACGCTACTGGCTGCTGGTCGAGACCGGCGACGAGCTGCTCGACTACCGGCAGGCGGTGGCGAAGTTATGCCGGCGCCGGCAGACGGTGATCGACAGGCGGCGATCACAGCTTCACAGCGCTTCGACGATTTTCTGGATCCGCATCCTTGAATTCGCGGGCTTATAATCCTGCCGATGAATGTCCTGTTTGAAGAAGACGGTGCCTTCAAGGCCGGCACCGTGCTCGCCGACAACGACACCTCGCTGCAGGTGGAGACCACCTCCGGCAGCGCGCCAAGATCAAGACCGCCAACGTGCTGCTGCGCTTCTCCGAGCCCGCGCCCGCCGCCTTGCTGGAGAGCGCCGAAGCGCAGGCGGAAGGCATCGACACGGAATTCCTGTGGGAGGTGTGCGGCGAGGCGGAGTTTCGCCTTCGACGAGCTTGCACGCGAATACTACGGACACACGCCGCTGCCGGTCGAGGCGGCGGCGATCCTGCTGCGCCTGCATGCGGCGCCGATCTACTTCCACCGCAAGGGCAAGGGGCGTTTCCGCAAGGCGCCGCCGGACATCCTCACAGGCCGCCCTGTCGGGCCTGGAGAAGAAGCGCCAGCAGGCGGCCGCCATCGAGCGCATGGTGGCGGAATTGCAGCGCTTCGAGCTGCCCGAGGAATTCCGGCCCGTGCTCGCTCAACTGCTGTACAAGCCCGACCGCAACCGGATCGAAACCAAGGCCCTGGAAGCGGCGTGCGAGCAGACCGGCCTGTCGGCGGTCCATCTGCTCGACCGCTGCGGCGCGCTGACCTCGACCCACGACTACCACCTGAACCGCTTTCTGCTCGAGTACTTTCCCGCCGGAACGCAATTTCGGCGAATACGGCACCGCCACCGAACCCGCCGATCTGCCGCTGGCCGCGGTCCAGGCAATCAGCATCGACGACGCCACCACCACCGAGATCGACGACGCGTTTTCCCTGACGCCGCGCGCCGGCGGCGGCTATCGCGTCGGCATCCACATCGCCGCGCCGGGCCTGGGATTCGGCCCCGGTTCCGCCCTCGACGCGATCGCCCGCAAGCGCCTGTCCACCGTGTATATGCCCGGCAGCAAGATCACCATGCTGCCGGACGAGGCAGTCGAGCGCTTCACCCTGAGCGCCGGCCGCGAGTGCCCGGCGGTTTCGCTCTACCTGGACGTCGATTCCGACCTGCGCATCGCCGCCACCGAATCGCGCGTCGAGCGCGTACCCGTGGTGGCGAACCTGCGCCACCACGACATCGAGCCTTTGTTCAACGAAGTGACGCTGGCCGAGGGCGGACCGGACTTCCCGTTCAAGCGCGAACTCACTTTCCTGTGGGAATTCGCCTGTGTGCTGGAGGCCGGCCGGGGCAAGTCCGCCGCCAATCAGACGCAGATGGACTACAACTTCAATGTCGACTGGACCGTGCAGACCGGGCACGGACCGGGGCATGTCACCATCGAGCAGCGCCGGCGCGGCTCCCCGCTCGACAAGCTGGTTGCCGAACTGATGATCGTCGCCAACAGCACCTGGGGCAAGCTGCTGGCGGACGAAGGCGCGCCCGCCATCTACCGCGCCCAGAGCGCGGGCAAGGTGCGCATGACCACCGTCGCGGCGCCCCACGAGGGCCTCGGCGTGGAACAGTACGCGTGGTCGTCGTCGCCGCTGCGGCGCTATGTCGATCTGGTCAACCAGTGGCAGCTCGTCGCCTGCCTGAAGGGCGATCCGCCGCCGTTCGCGCCGCGTTCGGAAAGCCTGCTCGCCGCCATGCGCGATTTCGAGCTGACCTATGCCGCCTATGGCGAATTCCAGCGCAACATGGAGCGCTACTGGTGCCTGCGCTGGCTGCTGCAGCACGGCATCGCCGAGACCACCGTGCGCGTCGTGCGCGAGAGCCTGGTGCGGCTGGAGGCGATTCCGTTGTATCTTCGGGTACCGTCGGTTCCGGCGAGCAATCCGGGGACGCGCATGAGTGTTGCCATAGAGCGTATCGACCTCCTCGACGTCGTGGCGGACGCCCGCTACCTGGCCACGCTGCCCAGCGATGAAGCCGCACAAAGCCTCGACCCCGCACTCGCGACCGACTAAAGGCCGGCCGCGACAGAAGCCGCGGGCGCAGCATTCGCGCCCGCCGCAGCCTCGGTCCTTCGCCTGGCCGGGACCGCTGGCCGAGATGGACCCTCCCGCCCGCAACTTCACGCTGGCGCTGGCGGCCTCGCTCTTTCTCCATGCCATCGTACTGTCGATCCATTTCCGCCTGCCGGAAATGATGCTCAACAAGGTGCGCGACTCGCAGCTCGAAGTCATTCTGGTGAACAGCAAGAGCGCGACCCGGCCGACGCAGCCGCAGGCGCGGGCCCAGGCCAATCTCGACGGCGGCGGCAACACCGATGAAAACCGCCGCGCCAAGACGCCGCTGCCGCCCAACCGCAGCCAGGTGGAAGGCCAGGAAGTGATCGAGGCCCAGCGCCGCGTGCGGCAACTGGAGGCGCAGCAGCAGAAGCTGCTGACCCGGATGCGCAGCGAGAAGTCGGTTCCGGCCGTTCCCCAGGAGAAACCGGAGCAACCGGAGCCGCCGACGCCGGTGACCGGTGCCGACCTGGCCCAGACCGCGCTGGCGATGGCGCGCATGGAGGCGCAGATCTCGCGGCAGATCGAGGAATACAACAAGCGGCCGCGGAAGAAGTTCGTGGGAACGCGCACCGTGGAAGCGGTCGAGGCCCAGTACGTGGAAGACTGGCGGCTCAAGGTCGAGCGCGTCGGCAATCTGAATTACCCGGAGGCGGCAAAGGGCAGGATGTACGGCAGCCTGGTGCTTTCGGTCTCGATCCGTACCGACGGCGAGGTCGATGCCGTCGAGGTCACCCGCTCCTCGGGTCACAAGATTCTGGACGATGCCGCCCGCCGCATCGTCGAGATGTCGGGACCGTTCGGTCAGTTTCCGCCGAAATTGCGGCAAAGCGTGGATATTCTGGTGATCACCCGCACCTGGACGTTCACCAATGCCGATCGCCTGGCTTCGGACTGACGGCGCAACGATGACCGACCGTTACGCCGTCTTCGGCAATCCGATAGCTCACAGCAAGTCGCCGCAGATTCACGCCGCCTTCGCGCGCCAGACCGGCCAGGATCTGAGCTACGAGGCGATCCTGGCGCCGCCGGACGGCTTCATCCACGCCGTCCGCGCCTTCGCCGCCGCCGGCGGATGCGGCGCCAACGTCACCGTGCCGTTCAAGCAGCAGGCCTACGCCCTGGCGACGCGGCACTCGCTGCGTGCATCGGTGGCACGGGCGGTGAATACCCTGACTTTCCGGGACGGCGAATTGGACGGTGACAACACCGACGGCGTCGGCCTCGTGACGGATCTCGTCGCCAACCTCGGCTGCACCGTGCATGGCAGCCGCATCCTGCTGCTGGGTGCGGGCGGCGCCGCCCGCGGTGTGCTGCTCCCGCTGCTGGCTCAGCAGCCGCACTCCCTCACTCTTGCCAACCGCACCGTGACCAAGGCCGAAATCCTGGCCGAGGAGTTCGAAACCGTCGCTTCCCGCGACGGCGCAGCGGGCGTCGAGGTCCCGATCGCCGCCTGCGGCTTCGCAGCGCTTGCGGGCGCCGAATTCGACATCGTGATCAACGCCACCTCCGCCAGTCTCGCCGGCGAGGCGCCCGATCTGCCGGACGGACTCTACGCCAGCGGCGCTCTGGCCTACGACATGATGTACGGCAAGGGTCTGACCGCCTTCCTGCGGCGGGCGCGGGACCAGGGCGCGGCGCGGCTGGAAGACGGCCTGGGCATGCTGGTGGAGCAGGCCGCCGAAGCCTTCTTGCTCTGGCGCGGCGTGCGTCCGCATACCGCTGCGGTGCTGGCCCGCCTGCGCCAGGGCTGATCCTCTTGGTCCGGACTACCTGGCATTGGGTGCGACGGGTACTGGCTGCCCTGGTGCTAATCGTGCTGAGCTACCAACTCTGGTATTTCGGCCACATCGTGTGGTGGCGCTTCTTCAGCCCGAGCGAAACCAGCTTCATGGAGATTCGGCTCGACGAGCTGCGTGAGAAGAACCCCAAGGCCCAGATCAAGTATCAGTGGGTGCCCTATGAGCGCATTTCGAATCACCTCAAGCGGGCGGTCGTCGCCGCCGAGGACGACAAGTTCATCGACCACGAGGGCTTCGATTGGGAAGCGATGCAAAAGGCGATGGAAAAGAATCAGAGGCGGGGCAGGACCGTCGCCGGCGGCTCCACCATTTCGCAGCAATTGGCGAAGAACCTGTTCCTGTCGCCGTCCAAGACGCCGTGGCGCAAGGGGCAGGAGGCCGTCATCACCCTCATGCTGGAGTTGGTCTGGGACAAGCGCCGCATCCTGGAGGTCTATCTCAACGTTGTGGAATGGGGCAGCGGCGTGTTCGGCGCAGAAGCAGCAGCGCGCCACTACTACAGTGTCTCCGCGGCGCAGCTCGGCCCGGCCCAGGCTGCCCATCTCGCGGTGATGCTGCCCAATCCGCGCAAGTACGAAAGGAGCTTTTCCTCCCGTTTGCAGACCCACGCGGACCGCATCCAGCGGCGCATGGCCTACTCGGACGTCCCCTGAGTACAGCTTACCGCTGGCCCCCCGGATTGCCCGGTTGCAGAAAAACAACGTCGCCCACTCCAAGCATCTTCCCGGGTTGACATATTAGATAGCTCTAATATACTGGCGCTGTGAGACCGTTCTCGCCACGGAACTTCGGCCCCCTCCGCCGGACTCCGTGAGGCCAGACAGGGCGATAACCTCAAAGCGTCTGGCCTACCTTCTCAGTCTGCAGCCGGGACGCGGGTGGGAATCCCTCCTCTCCGCCCGTACAATCCCGGCTGCAGCATTTTCTTTCCGAACCCCACGGAGTATCTCATGCAGAACAAGTATGGCTTCGGCAAGACAGTCGACCTGGCCTTCGACGCCGCCCTCACCCGCGTCACGGAAGAACTGCAGAAGGAAGGTTTCGGCATCCTCAGCGAGATCGATGTTTCCGCGACTCTGAAGAAGAAGCTGAACCAGGACATGCCGCCCTATCGCATCCTGGGCGCGTGCAACCCCCCGCTGGCCTACCGGGCGCTTTCCGCCGAGCCGACCATCGGCCTGCTCCTGCCTTGCAATGTGGTGGTGCGGCAGGACGAGCAGGGCGGCGTACACGTCGATTTCATGGACCCGATCGGCGTGCTGAATTTGGTGGATCGCCCGGAAGTGGAAGTCCCTGGCGAAGGAAGTTCGCCAACGGCTCGATCGCGTGCTGGACAAGCTCTGATCCCCGGCCCGGCCGGGCGCCCCTTTTTCGGCCGGATTGCGCGTACTGCCACACCACGGGGTATGCGCGCGTCGTAACGACGCCCGGCCGTTGCCGCCGACGGTCGCAGCAGTTCAGCCTCCGGCAGCGCCGCCTCTGCCAATTCAAAACCCGTACAATCGCGCATTTGCCTGCATTCGCGCGCGACGTCATGACCGAGGCGGAAGACCGGATCCAGCACGACGAGGACGTGCAGCAGCGCCTGCGCGAGGTGCAGGCGCTGCTCGCCCGTCACCGGCTGGTGGAGAACCTCGTGCACCGCCAGGAGATGCCGCGCCACGAGCTGGTCGAGACGCTGGTGCACAAGCAGCACGTCGCCGAGCTGCAGAACAAGCTCGACCGCCATGCACCCGGCCGACATCGCCTACATCCTGGAAGCGCTGCCGCTGGACGAGCGCCTGTTCGTCTGGGATCTGGTCAAGGCCGAGCGCGACGGCGAGATCCTGCTGGAAGTCTCGGACGCGGTACGCGAATCGCTGATCGAGGCGATGGAGCCGACGGAGCTCGTCGCCGCCGCCGAGCAGCTCGACACCGACGAGATCGCCGACCTGGCGCCCGATCTGCCGCGCGAGGTCATGCAGGACGTGTTCCTGTCCCTCGACGTCGAGGAACGCGAGCAGCTGCGCGCCGCCATGTCCTATCCCGAGGACGCGGTCGGCGCGCTGATGGACTTCGACATGGTCACGGTGCGCGAGGACGTCACGCTCGAGGTCGTGCTGCGCTACCTGCGCCGCTTCGACGAACTGCCGGATCACACCGACCAGTTGTTCGTGGTGGACCGCGAGGAACATCTGCAGCGGCGTGCTGCCCTTGAGCCGTCTGCTGATCAGCGACCCGGAAATCGAGGTGGCCTCGATCATGCTCACCGACATGCTGTCAGCTTCAACCCGGACGACAACGCGGACTCGGCGGCCCAGGCGTTCGAGCGCTACGACCTGGTCTCGGCGCCGGTGGTGGACGCGCGACAACCATCTGGTGGGCCGCGTCACCGTCGCCGCCGTGGTCGACTACATCCGCGAGGCGACGCGAAGCCGAGCGCCTGTCCCAGGCCGGCCTGCGCGAGGAGGAGGACATTTTCGCGCCGGTGATCGACTCGGTGAAAAACCGCTGGGCCTGGCTGGCGATCAACCTGGTGACCGCATTCATCGCCTCGCGCGTCATCGGCGCGTTCGAGGACTCGATCGAGAAGCTGGTGGCGCTGGCGGCACTGATGCCGATCGTCGCCGGCATCGGCGGCAATTCCGGCAACCAGACCATCACCATGATCGTGCGCGCCATCGCCATGGGCCAGATTCAGCCCGAGAACGCGCGCAAGCTGCTGCGCAAGGAACTCGGCGTCGCCCTGTTCAACGGCCTCGTCTGGGGCGGCCTGCTCGGATTGATCGCCTGGTGGCTTTACAAGAGCGTCCCGCTCGGGCATGGTGATGACCGCCGCCATGACGCTCAACCTGCTGCTCGCGGCCACCGTCGGCGTCGCCGTTCCGCTCACCATGCAGCGCGTCGGCCGCGACCCGGCGATCGGCTCTTCGGTGCTGATCACCGCCGTCACCGACTCGGGCGGATTCTTCATCTTTCTCGGCCTCGCCACGATCTTCCTGCTGTAAGCACCCGCCTCGCGGGCCGGCAGGCAAGCCATCCTACGGGCCGCCGGAACGCTACCCGGCCAGTTGTTCGAAAATCCTCGCCGCAATGGCGACGGTTTCGTCGATATCGGCTGCGGTATGGGCCGCCGACACGAAGCCGGCTTCGAACGCGGACGGCGCGAAGTACACGCCTTTCACCAGCATGGCGTGGAAGAAACGGTTGAATGCCTCCTTGTCGCACTCCATCACTTCGGCATAGGTCTGCGGCGCGGCGGCGCGGAAGTAGAGGCCGAACATGCCGCCCACCGCCTGCGCGCTGAAGGTCACCCCCTGCTCGCGTGGCCGCCGCCGCCAGTCCGTCGGTAAGGCGCCGCGTCGTAGCGCCAAGGCGATCGTAGAAGCCCGGCGCCTGGATCAGTTTGAGCGTCGCCAGCCCGGCCGCCATCGCCACCGGATTGCCGGACAGGGTACCGGCCTGATACACCGGTCCCAGCGGCGCGATCTTCTGCCATGATGTCGCGCCGGCCGCCGAAGGCGCCCACCGGCATGCCGCCGCCGATCACCTTGCCCAGCGTGGTCAGGTCGGGCCTGATGCCGTAGTAGCGCCTGGGCGCCGCCGAGGGCGACGCGGAAGCCGGTCATCACCTCGTCGAAGATCAGCACGGCGCCGTGCTTGGTGCACAGCTCGCGCATGGCCTGCAGGAACTCGGGGCGCGGCGCGATCAGGTTCATGTTGCCGGCCACCGGCTCGACGATCACGGCGGCGATGCTGTCACCCGCCTGGCGGAAGGTGTCCTCCAGCTGCTGCGGGTCGTTGTAGTCGAGCACCAGGGTGTGCTGGGCGAAATCGGCGGGCACTCCACCCGAACTCGGGTTGCCGAAAGTGAGCGCGCCGGAGCCGGCCTTCACCAGCAGGCTGTCGGCGTGGCCGTGGTAGCAGCCTTCGAACTTGACGATGGCGTCGCGGCCGGTAAAGCCGCGCGCCAGGCGGATCGCGCTCATGGTCGCCTCGGTGCCGGAACTCACCAGACGCACCATCTCCATGCTCGGCACCAGCTTCACGATCACCTCGGCCATATCGATCTCGGCCTCGGTCGGCGCGCCGAAAGATCAGGCCCTGCGCGGCGGCATGCTGCACGGCGCGCACCACCTCGGGGTGGGCGTGGCCGAGCACCAGGGGGCCCCAGGAACCGACGTAATCGACATAGGCCTTGCCGTCGGCGTCCACGACGCGCGCGATCCGCTGCCGGAAACGAAGAAGCGCGGCGTGCCACCGACGGAGCGGAAGGCGCGCACCGGCGAATTGACGCCGGCGGGAATCGAGCGCTGGGCCCGTTCGAACAGGATGTCGTTCTTGCTGGTCATGAATTTTCCTCGAACAAAGCGGCGCAAAACACGGGAATCACGCCAGCGCCAATATTACACGCTGTATCGCGACTGCTTCTGCTGCGGAGTATGGGCGTCGCCGAACAGGCGTGCATAGGCGGCTGCGCGAGCCGCGGCATCTGGCGTCTCGAACAAATCGCTGATCACGGCCAGCAGGTCGACCCCGGCGGCGATCAGTTGCGGCGCATTGTTGACGGTGATGCCGCCGATCGCGGCTATCGGCAGCGCCAGCCGGCTGCGGGCCGCCGCGTACAGCGAGAGGGGAGCCCGCGCCGCACCCGGCTTGGTGGGGGAAGGGAAGGCGGCGCCGAACGCGACGTAGTCCGCGCCCCGCGCGACCGCGGCGACGGCGCGCTCCAGGTCGTTATAGCAGGAGGCGCCGAGGATGCGGGCGCTGCCCAACCGCGTCCGCGCCGCGTCCAGATCCACGTCGTCACGTCCCAGATGCACGCCGTCCGCGCCCAACTCCGCGGCCAGGCCGGCATCGTCATTGATGATCAGGGGCACGTCGCGCTCTCGGCACAATTGCAGCAAGGCTGCGGCCTGCCTGCGCCGCAGTGCGGCGTCGGGATTCTTGCTGCGGTATTGGACGAGACAGGCACCGCCCGCGAGCACGTCTCGGACGCGGGCAGCGAGTTCCGCCGTGTCCGGCATCTCCGGGGTGACGGCGTACAGCCCGCGCAGCCTAAAGCTCCGGTGCTCCATCGCCGTCGTCTTCGCGCGCCCAGAAGAAGCGGTCGGGAATGAACTGCCCCATGCCGGGCCGAAACCCGGCCGCCAACGCCTGCCAGGTGTAATCCTGGGCATCGCGCACCGCGTCCGGGACGTCCAGCCCGTTGGCCAGGTTGGCGGCGATGGCCGAGGCCAGAGTGCAGCCCGAGCCGTGATAGCTTCCGGGCAGCCGATCCCACGATTCGGAGCGAATCAGGCCCTGCTCGCCGTACAGCGTATTGACGACCTTGGACGTGTTCTCGTGGGTGCCGGTGATGAGGACATATTCCGCCCCGGCGTCCACAAGGCGACGGCCGCACTCGACAAGATCGGGCGCTTCCGGAAGCTCATCATCCTCCGCATCCTCCAGGGCCAGGCGCCGCGCCTCCAAGCTGTTGGGCGTGAGCACGGTGGTCTGCGGCAGGAGCAACCCGCGCAGGGCGCGAATCATCTCTTCGTTGGCCAGTTCATCACCGCGGCCGGAAGTCAGCACGGGATCGAGCACCAACGGGATGTCCGGATAGTCCGAAACGATTTCGGCGACAGCCGCGATGTTCTCGACGCTGCCGACCAGGCCGATCTTGAATGCTGCTACCGGCATGTCTTCCAGCAGCACCCGCGCCTGATCCACGATCCAGTCCGCATCCAGTGCCAGCACGGCATCGACGCCGACCGTATCCTGGATCGTTATCGCAGTGACCACGGACAGCGTATGGCAACCCAAGCTCGACAAAGTCATGATATCGGCCTGCAAACCGGCGCCGCCGGACGGGTCCGACGCGGCGAAAACCATGACGATCGGGGGAAGCAGTTCCTGGTGATGTCCCATCTTGCCGCACGCGGCGACGCGTACGCATGAGATACGGTAAGATGCTGCGCATTTTAACCGAAAAGCCTGTACCTCCCCGCCCGCCATGACTGCCCGTGCCGATGCTCCCTACAAAGCGTACATGTGTCTGATTTGCGGATTCATCTACGATGAGGCGGCGGGCATCCCGGATGAAGGCATTGCGCCCGGAACCCGCTGGCAGGACATTCCGCCCAACTGGACCTGCCCCGAATGCGGCGCGCGCAAGGACGATTTCGAGATGATCGAAATCTGACGCAGCCCTCGATCTTCACACTTCAGTTTTGTCGCTGCATGCCGTGATCGCTCTCTCGCGGTGACGACAGCATTTGCGGTATAGTGGCGTGCGCCGCGCCGGGCAAGCCGGAACGAGAGCTGGCGCGGGCTTGCAAGGAGGGAAGCGTGGCTGAACCAGTCAACCTGAATGGCATCAAGGTGATGGTGATTGACGACAGCAACACCATTCGCCGCAGCGCGGAGATCTTTCTGTCGCAGGCGGGTTGCCACGTCGTGCTGGCGGAAGACGGCTTCGATGCGTTGGCCAAGATCGCCGACCATCATCCCGACATCATCTTCGTCGACATCATGATGCCGCGCCTGGACGGCTACCAGACCTGCGCCCTGATCAAGAAGAACTCGAAGTTCGGTTCCACTCCCGTCGTCATGCTCTCCTCCAAGGACGGATTGTTCGATCGCGCCCGCGGGCGCATGGTCGGCTCCGACGAATATCTGACCAAGCCCTTCACAAAAGACAGTCTGCTAAAGGCCGTCGCCGCCCACGCGGCGCCGCACGAGGGCTAGGAGGAACAAGACATGCCCGTGAAGAAGATTCTCGTGGTGGACGATTCGCCGACCGAACGGCATGTGCTGGGCGAGTTGCTGGTGCGCAACGGCTACCTGGTGATCACCGCAGAGAGCGGCGAGGAGGCGATCACCAAGGCCAAGGCGGAGAAACCCGACCTGATCCTGATGGACGTCGTCATGCCCGGCATCAACGGTTTCCAGGCGACGCGGACGCTCACCCGCGACGAGACCACACGCCGCATTCCCGTGATCATGTGCACCAGCAAGGACCAGGAAACCGACAAGATCTGGGGCATGCGGCAGGGCGCGCTGGACTACCTCACCAAGCCCATCGACCAGGCGGCGCTGTTAAACAAGATCGGTGCCCTGGGGTAGGCGGGAAGACCAATGGCGAAACGCATCAGCCTGCGCGAGTTTCAGCAAAGCCTGGTGGAGAGGCTCACCAGTGCGCAGCGGGGAGATGCGCCGCGCGCGTTGCTCGGCGTTCTGGTCGGACGAGATCACTGGCTGCTGGAACTGGCTGACACCGGCGAGATCGTGCCTCTGCCGGCACTGGCGCCGGTCCCCTTGACCAAGCCGTGGTTCCGCGGGCTGACCAGCATCCGTGGCACCTTGATCACGGTGGTGGATTTCGCGGCTTTCCAGGGGCTGGAGCCGACGCCGCTCAACTCCGATGCGCGGCTCGTCCTCGCCAACAGTCGTTTCGGCTTTTCCAGCGCGATTCTGGTCAGTCGCACGCTCGGGCTGCGCAACCTGGATCAACTCGAACCGCAACCGGAACAGCTCGATTCGCGCCCCTGGGTAGGCGAGCATTTCCGCGACAGCCAGGACCACACCTGGAAGAAGCTTCTGATTCGTGATCTTTTCATGGATCCCGCATTCCTGGAAGTCGGAATATAGCGAAGCCGAAAAGCTGAGAAGCTGAGACCGGATTCGGAGACCAAGGCAATGACATTCAAACTTTTCGGCAGAATGGGCTTTCTCGGCAAGCTCGGTGCAGGAGCAGGCGCCGATACCACCATCATGGAGGCGCCGGACGAAAAGGCGCAGATTCCAGGCCGCGGCGCCCCCGGCCGGCTGCCACTCATCGGGGCCATGCCGCTGAACCAGCAGTTCCAGATTCTGGCCGCGGCATTCGCGGTCTTTTTCATCATCGCAGCGAGTATCGCCATTCGCGAGAATCGAATCGGCACCCACGGTGCAGCCTACAACTCCGTCGTCGGTCAGATGCGCATGCTGTCGCAGCGTTTGGCAAAGTCGGCCCAACTTTCATTGCAGGGCAATCCGGCTGCATTCAAGGAACTGCGCGAGAGCCGCGACAGCTTCGGCTCCCTGCTGGAGCGGCTGATTCAGGGCGGCGAAGTCGAAGGCGTTTCCTTTCCGGCAAGTCCGGACGCTGTGCAGCCCGATCTCCAGGCTCTGACCAAGGAGTGGGAGAAGACCGCCAAGAACGCAGCCATCATGATCGAGCAGGAAAGGAATCTGGTGGCCTTGGGTACTGCAGTCAACCAGATCAACGCCCGAAACCCGCAGTTGCTCGAGCTGACCGAGCAGATCGCGGCACTCAAGGTGCAGACGGGGGCACAGGGACGTGAGATCTTTGCCGCGAACCAGTTGGTGATGCTGACGCAGCGCCTGGCCAAGAACGCCAACAGCCTGATGGTCGCCTCGGCGGTGGATCCCGAGGTTGCATTCCTGCTGGGCAAGGACACCAACAGCTTCCGCGACACGCTGCAGGGGCTGGCGAAGGGCAGCGACGTGATGCGGATCTCGGCCGCCACCGATCCCGAAACCAAGGAAAAGATCGCCGAACTTGAAACGGCCTTCAACCAGAACCGCGAGGCGATCACCAGCATCCTGTCCAACCTGCAGCGCCTGGTCCAGGCAAAGCAGGCGGGCAGCCGGATCTTCACCGACAGCACGGCCCTGCTGGAATCGACGGACAAGGTCGCCGCGGGCTACGCGCGAGTACTGTCCGCTCGCGGCCTGTCGAACTTCCTCATCGCACTATTCGGCGCCCTCGCCATCGCCATGCTCGTACTGTTGATCAAGCTGTACAACGACGACGCGAAGCACCGGGCGCAGGATTCCGAGGGACAGCGCCGCGCTGCCGAAACGGACAAGAACAGCCAGCAGCAAGCGATTCTGCGGCTGATGAACGAGATGGGCGATCTGGCCGACGGCGACCTCACGGTGCGCGCCACAGTAACCGAAGACATCACGGGCGCCATCGCGGACTCTGTCAACTACACGATTGAAGAACTGGCAGTGCTCGTAAAGCGCATCAACGAAGCGGCGAGCCGGGTGACCTCTGCCACCGAATCGGCCAAGCGGACGTCCAGCGACCTGCTCGCGGCTACCGAGCGGCAGGCGCGAGAAATCCAGGACGCCGGGTCGGCGGCGCTCGCCATGGCCCAGCAGATGAGTCACGTATCGAAAAGTGCGGTGGAATCGGCGCAGGTTGCCCGTGCCTCGCTGTCGGCGGCCCAGAAAGGTTCGGAAGCCGTTGAGAACTCGATCAAGGGCATGAACGAAATCCGCGAACAGATTCAGGATACGTCCAAGCGCATCAAGCGGCTCGGCGAATCCTCGCAAGAGATCGGCGAGATCGTGGAGTTGATTTCGGACATCACCGAGCAGACCAACGTCCTGGCCCTGAATGCCGCGATCCAGGCCGCGTCTGCGGGGGAAGCAGGGCGCGGCTTCACCGTGGTGGCGGAAGAGGTGCAGCGTCTGGCGGAGCGGTCTGCCGAGGCGACCAAGCAGATCGCGGCGATCGTCAAGACGATTCAGGCGGATACCCAGGACGCCGTGTCCGCCATGGAACGGAGCACCCGCGGCGTGGTGGACGGCGCAAGGCTGTCCGATGCGGCCGGTCAGGCCTTGTCCGAGATCTCCTCGGTCTCGCGCAACCTCGCCCAACTGATCGAACAGATCTCCACCCAGACCGAGAGGCAGGCGACCCAGGCGACCCAGGTCGCCGACACGATGAAGAGCATCCTGCGCGTCACGCAGCAGACCACGGCCGGCACCAAGGAGACGGCCGTTTCCATCGGCCAACTCGCTGAACTTGCGGTGGAATTGAAGGGATCGGTGTCGGGCTTCAAGGTTTAAGGAAGCCGCCCGGACAACCGTTACGCGGCTAACGTTTCAACTGCGCAGCGAGCAAACATGAACGCCGCAAACGAATTCGATCTCGGACCGCTGATCTGGGTCAAGGGCGAAATCGACCTCGCCCTGAGCCGCGCCGCCGACGCGTTGAAGCAACTCGGCGCAAATCCCACCGAGACGGCGCAATTACGATTTGCCCAGACTCATCTGCACCAAGCACATGGTGCGATGGCGATCGTCGGCCTCGACGGCGTCACTCAGGTATCCGAATCCATCGAAGCGCTGCTCGGCGACATGGAGCACGGACGCGCAGCGTCCACCCCGATGCTGCTTGACCTGGGGCAGCAGAGCATCGCCACCTTGCGCCATTATCTCGACGATCTGGCGAACGGCGCCACGAACCAGCCGCTCAAGCTGTTACCGATCTACGAGCAGGTGCAGCGCGCGCGTAACGCCCCCCCTGCGGTGCCGAGCGACCTGTTCTTTCCCGACTTGTCCCTGCGTCCGCCGAAGCGCGAGATCGACGCTGCCGCATTCGCTGACGAGCAGTCGACCGTGCTGCTGAAGGCCGCACGAAGCCGATTCGAGCGCGGCTTCCTGCAATGGTTGCGCTCCGCCGACTCGCTGGCCGGCCTGTCCGACATGCGTGAGGCGGTATCTGCCGTGGAGCGCGTGCAGAGCTTGCCGGGCGAGCGCACCGTTTGGTGGATCACCCTCGGCTTCCTCGACGTGCTGGCGCGGAAGGCCGTTCCCGTCGACCTCGCGGTGAAGCGTCTGTGCGCACGCATCGATACACAGATGCGCCGTTTCGTCGAGGGGACCTCGGCGGTGGCGGAGCGCCTGTTGCGCGACCTACTTTATTACGTGGCGATCGCGCCGGCCGACAGCGACCAGGTACGAGAGATCAAAAGGGTCTACGATCTCGACCGCCTCGTTCCCCAGACGGCGACGACCGATCTGGCGCCCCTGCAGCCGGTTCTGCTGTCCCTGCGCGAATCCATTCAGCAGGCGAAGGAATCCTGGAACAAGTTCTGCGCCGGTGCCGCCGTCGCCCTGCCGCAGTTCGACGACCACACGACTCAGATCGGAAGCCGCATCGCCGACCTGCCGCAATCGCCCGTCACCCGCCTGCTCGGCGCGATCGGCGAAACCGCACGCTGGTTGCGCAAGGATCCGCTCCAACATAGCGACACGGTCGCCATGGAGCTCGCCACCGCCTTGTTGCTGGCGGAAACGGCGGTGGAAAACTTCGGCCACCTCGACACCGAGTTTCCGCAACAGGTGGAGATCGTCGAAGATCGCCTCGCCCGCCTGCGCCGCGGCGAGACCCTGGCACCCTTGGATGCGCCCCTGCTGGGGGAGATGTCCCGCCAGGCGCAGGACAAGCTGTTCCTCGCCCAAGTCGCGCGAGAGATCTTGACCAATCTGTCCCAGATCGAGCAGTCCCTCGACGGTTACTTCCGCGACTCTTCCCGCGGCAGTGAACTACTGCGGCTGACCACCACGCTCAAGCAGGTGGAGGGCGCCCTCACGATGCTCGGTCAGGAGAATGCTGTCACGCTGCTGCGCGAATGCGGTGTGAGCATTGCCCGCTTTGCCGCGGCCGAAACGGCGCCGCCGCAGAGCGAGTTCGAACAGGTTGCACACAAACTGTCGGGACTGGGATTCTTCGTCGAAGCGTTGCAGCATGGGCCGGCCGACCTCGATGCGATTCTCTATCCCGAACGCGCCAAGGCGAGGAAATCTGCAGCAGCAGCCACCGTCGAGCAGGAACTGCAGCAGAAGCGGGGAGAAGCACAGGCGCTGGTGGAGCAACTCAAGGAGAAGCCGCAGGACGCATCGCTGCGCCAGGAATTGAAGCAGACGTTCGAGACGATTCGCCAGGAAGCCAGTCTGGTGGCCGATGCCAAGCTCGAACAGCAAGCCAAGGAAGCCCTCGCCGCGCTCGCTGCGCAAACTGCTACCGCCGGTGCCGAGCGCTTTGACAAGGCGGTGGCTGACATCGCACCTCAGGCTGCGCCGGCGGCACCGCCACCGGCGGTGCCCGCACCGGCCACGGAAGAGGCGGTGGACTCCGAACTGCTGGGTATCTTCCTAGAAGAAGCCCACGAGGTACTGGTGACGATCGACACCAACCTCGACTCCTTGCGCACCGAACCGCACAACCATGAGGTTCTGACGACCATCCGCCGCGGCTTCCACACCCTCAAGGGCAGCGGTCGCATGGTGGGGCTGAAAGAATTGGGCGAAGCGGCATGGTCGGCGGAGCAGGTGATGAATCAGTGGCTGCGCCAGGAACAGGACGCCACACCCG
Source organism: uncultured beta proteobacterium (assembly GCA_963823455.1). Classification (GTDB taxonomy): domain Bacteria; phylum Pseudomonadota; class Gammaproteobacteria; order Burkholderiales; family Rhodocyclaceae; genus CAVPDA01. Next base: position 157,129 of record CAWGLO010000002.1, on the reverse strand, counting down.
CCTTGTACCAGTTCATCGGCGATGCCCACCGCCTGCTGCAAGCCTGGGTGCAGCAACTGGAAGCCGGCGGTGGCACACACATGGACGCCAGCGTTCTCTTCGCCCAGGCGGAAATGCTCAAGTCGGGTGGTGAAGCGGCGCCGCCGACGGGCACACCGCCTGTCGTGCCGAGCGAGGTCGCCCCGCAGGTGGCCGTCGAAATACCGCCCGCCCCGCCGCCAGAGGAACAGATCCATATCGGCGACCTCGTCCTGTCTCGCACGCTGTACGACATGTTCCTGGGCGAGGCGCGGCAGCACCTCGCAACGCTGCGGCATGAGCTTGCGCGCATGCACATCAATCCGACGCTGCAGCCCTCCGAGCAGACCATGCGCGCTGCCCACACCCTCGGCGGCATCGCCGGCACCGTCGGTATGCAGGCAGTCCACGACCTCGCGCGCAATCTGGAGCACGCGCTGCAGCGTCTGGTCGCGGCGAATCGGGCGCCCGACGCCGACCAGTCGGAGGTGCTGAACAGCGCCGCTTCCGTGCTGGAAGGCATGGTCAAAGCCGTCGCCGACAAGCGCCGGCCGCAACCGCTGCCCGACCTGCTCGGATGGTTGGACGACATCGCACCTGCCGGCGCACCCGCAGCGACGGCACCGCAACCGCCGGTGGAAGAAATCCTTGCGCTCGAAGAAGAGGAGCAGCCCACGATCATCGCGCCGCAGGCGGTTCTCGCGCCGCCAGTGGCGGCCGCGCCAGAGACACCGATACAGGCGGAGCGGCGCAAGTTGCGGCTGTCAGACGACATCGACGTCCAGCTTCTGCCGATCTTTCTCGAGGAGGCGACCGACCTCATACACGAGACCGGTGCCGAGTTGCAGAATTGGCGCGCTGGGCCTGCCGACAGCAACGCTCCGCGTGCCTTGGCCCGCCTGCTCCATACCCTGAAGGGAAGCGCGCGCATGGCCGGCGCCATGGCACTGGGCGAACTGGTCCACAACCTGGAAAATCGCGTCGAACTCGCGTTCGACAAACAGGATGCAACGCCCCAGTTCTTCGACGATTGCAGCCATTCCCTGGACCGCGCGAGCGCGCTGCTGGATCAGTTACGCGCCGCGCCCGTCACCGAAGCCGCGGCGGCCACGCCTGCCGCAGAGGCCACGGCTGCTGCAGAGCCCACGGCTGTCCCGGCGCCGCCTGCGGCAACCGCAGAAGAGGAAGAAGTCGCTGCCGCGCGCGCCACCCTGCGGGTCCGCGCCGACCTGGTGGACCGATTTGTAAACGAGGCGGGAGAGATCAGCATTGCCCGGTCACGTATCGAAGGCGAGATGCGGACACTGCGCGCTTCGCTCCTGGACCTCACGGAGAACGTCATCCGCCTGCGCAACCAATTGCGCGAGGTGGAGATCCAGGCCGACTCCCAAATGCAGTCGCGGCTCGCCCGGGCCGAAGCACAGCAGGCCGAGTTCGATCCGTTGGAGATGGACCGCTTCACCCGACTTCAGGAACTCACACGCATGATGGCGGAGAGCGTGAACGACGTTTCCACGGTGCAGCACACATTGCTGCGAAATCTGGACGCCGCGGACGCTGCTCTGACTGCGCAGGGTAGGCTTGCGCGGGAACTCCAGCAGTCGCTGATGAACGTGCGCATGGTGCCGTTCACCAGTATCGCCGACCGTCTCTACCGCATCGTGCGCCAGACAGCTAAGGAGTTGAATCGCAAGGCCAACCTCGACATCCGCGGTGGCCAACTGGAATTAGACCGCAGCGTGCTGGAAAAGATGACTGGCCCGCTGGAGCACCTGCTGCGCAACGCCATCAGCCATGGATTGGAAGACGGCGCCGAGCGGGTCGCCCAGGGAAAAAGCGAAATCGGCGAGATCCGGCTTGCCCTGTCGCAGGAAGGCAACGAGATCGCGATCGAATTCGCCGACGACGGTCGCGGACTGGATTTCGTGCGCATTCGCGAGCGCGCCGTCAAGGCCGGATTGCTGGCGGCGGATGTCGAACCAACCGAAGCGCAACTGATTGAACTCATCTTCCGCCCCGGCTTTTCGACCGCTGCAGAACTCTCCGCCATCGCCGGTCGCGGTGTCGGAATGGACGTGGTAAAGAATACCGTCTATGCCCTGGGCGGACGCATCGAGGTGAACTCGGTCGCGGGCAAGGGGACGCGCTTCCGCATCCTGCTGCCGCAGTCGCTTGTCGTCATGCAGGCCCTGCTCGCCCGCGTAGCCGGTCGCACCTACGCCATTCCGTCGGCAATGGTGGAACAGGTACTGGAACTCAAACCCGATGCGCTGCAGAGAATGCGCGCGGCTGGTGAGGCAGAATGGCTCGGCAACAAATATCCTTTCCGGTACCTAGCGCAATTGCTCGGTGACTCCGACACCCAGCCGCCGCCCGCGCGCTACAGTTGGGTGATCCTCACCCGCGCCAGCGGCATCCGCGTTGCCACCCAAGTCGACGAGCTTCGCGGCAATCAGGAAATCGTCATCAAGAAGACTGGGGCGCAACTGGCCCGCGTCATCGGCATCGTCGGCGCCACCGTCCTTGCAGACGGCGAGATATCGCTTATTCTCAATCCAGTGGCACTTCTCGTGCGCGAGTCGGCGGCACCACCGCGCGCCGCCGGCGGCGAAGCCGCCCCTGCCCGCGCTGTGCCGCCGCCGCAGGAACGTCAACCCAGCGTCATGGTGGTGGACGATTCGCTCACGGTGCGCAAGATCGCCAGTCGCCTGCTGGAGCGAGAGGGCTACCGCGTGCTCACGGCCAAGGACGGCGTCGATGCGCTGGAACAGCTCCTCGACGTGGTTCCGGACGTCATGCTCGTGGACATCGAGATGCCGCGCATGGACGGATTCGATCTGACGCGCAATGTCCGCAGTGACCCGCGCCTCAAGGGTGTGCCGATCATCATGATCACCTCGCGCTTGGCGGACAAGCACCGCAGCTATGCCAAGGAAATCGGCGTGAACCACTACCTTGGCAAGCCCTACCAGGAAGAGGAACTGCTGGCGTTGATCCGCAGCTATACCGAGGCCGCAGTAGCCGCGTAGGTCGAATTCGCCGCACAAGGTCGCCCGTGACCCAATGTCGGCTCCGCGCTTTGCGCTGGAGCCGACCCAAAACCCACCTACAATTTTCTGAGTCGGGCGAAGCGCTCCAGCGTGCGTCCCCTCGCCAGCGCGTGATCCACGATGGGCAGGGGGTAGTCGCGGCCGATCACTACTCCCGCCGCGCGCTGCTCGTCCCCGCCCATGCGCCACGGTGCATGGATCTTTTTGGCACTGCAGGCGGCCAGTTCGGGGACGTAGCGCCGGATGAACTTGCCCGCGCAGTCGAATTTCTCTGACTGGGTAACGGGGTTGAAGATGCGAAAGTAGGGTTGGGCGTCGCAGCCAGTCGATGCCGCCCACTGCCAGCCGCCGTTGTTGGCGGCAAGATCGTAATCATTCAATTGGCGCGCGAAGTACCGTTCACCCAGGCGCCAGTCGATGCCCAGGTCCTTGGTCAGGAACGATGCGGTCACCATGCGCAGGCGATTGTGCATGTAGCCGGTCTGGTTCAATTGACGCATGGCTGCATCCACCAGCGGATAGCCGGTGCGGCCTTCGCACCAGGCCGAGAAGAGGTCCGGGGCATCGTCCCACTCCAGCGCATCGAACTCCGGACGAAAGGCGTGCGCCACTACGTGCGGAAAGTGGGCCAGAATCATGTGGTAGAAGTCGCGCCAGATCAGCTCGTTGAGCCAACTCTCCGCCCCTTGCCCGCCGCGATGGACGGCGAAGGCGGCAAGTTCGCGCGGCGAGATCGTACCGAAGCGCAGATGCACCGACAGGTAGGACGGACCCTTGGCTGCGGGATAGTCGCGCCGCAGCTTGTAATCGTCGATACGCTCGACGAAGTCATCGAACAGGGTGCGTGCTCCCGACATGCCGCAAGGCAGCGCCAGCGCACCGAGATTGGTGGGCCGGAAGCCCAGTTGCTGCAGGGACGGTATGGCCGCGTCGAAGGATGGCGGGGCCAGTCGGCCGGCGTAGCGTACCGCCGGATAGGACTGCACATGGAACGGCGTAAGCCTCTTGAGCCATGCGTTCCTGTAGGGTGTGAACACGCTGAAGGGGCGGCCGCCCTGGGTCAGGAGTTCGCTGCGCTCGAAGATGACATGGTCCTTGAGGTGGCGAAATTCGATGCCCGCCGCGCGCAGGCGACGTTCCACCTCGGTGTCGCGCTCGATCGCCTGCGGTTCGTAGTCGTGATTCGCGTAAACGGCGGAAGCCGACAGTTCGACCGCGAGCCGGGGAATCTCCAGGCGAGCGCGGCCATGACGGACGATCAGCCCTCCGCCCTGATCCCGCAACCTTCCATCCAGTTCGATGACCGATTCCCGGATGAACTCGACACGGCGGTCGGCGCGACATTCCAGCACATCGAGGATCTCGGTATCGAAGACGAAGACACAATAGACGCGGTCATGCGTCCTGACGGCTTGATAGAGAGCGGCATGATCGTAATCACGCAGATCGCGGCGGAACCAGACTAGGGCGCAATCGGTCATTATGGCGGGCGCGTGCATCGTTTCCGGGGCATTGTGCCGGTTTGCCGTGCCAATGGACAGGTCGCAGCTCGCGCCGGCTTGCGGATTTGTGTGCCTGCCTTCAGGCGATTACAATCCAAGCATGACCGAGATCGATAGCAGCGCGCAAGACGTCAATCTGACGAATCATTTTCTGATCGCCATGCCGGCCATGACCGATCCGAACTTCTCGCGCACGCTGACCTACATCTGCGAGCACAACGATCAGGGCGCTCTCGGCGTGGTCATCAACCGCCCCTTGGACATGATGTTGAGCACGCTGTTCGAGCGCATCGACATTCCGCTGGATGCGGCCGGATTCGCGGGCATGCCCGTCTACTTCGGCGGACCGGTGCAGACCGATCGCGGCTTCGTGCTGCATCGCCCTGTAGGCGAGTGGCAGGCCACGCTGGCGGTCAATGGCAACATCGGTCTGACCAGTTCGCGCGACATCCTGCAATCGGTCGGCAGCCAAGGCGAGCCGTCGGAGATCATCGTGACCCTGGGCTATTCCGGCTGGGCTGCCGGCCAGTTGGAATGGGAGCTGGCACAGAACGCCTGGCTCACGGTTCCCGCCAGCCCGCAGGTCATTTTCGGCATGCCGCCAGAAGACCGCCTGCCCGCAGCCATGCGACTTCTGGGTGTGGATTTCGCCCGCCTCTCCGACGTCGCCGGCCACGCCTGAATGGAGCAAGGCAACGTCGTTTTGGGACACACGATGAACCACGCTGGCGCGTTGTCGCGGGCACCTTGCGGCACCACCCTCGGTTTCGATTTCGGCACCAGGCGCATCGGGGTGGCAGTCGGCGAATCTGAAACCGGCCAGGCCCACCCTCTGGTGATGATCGACGCCGCGGACAACGACCGCCGCTTCGCCGCCATCGCGAAACTGATCGCGCAATGGCAACCGGCATTGCTGATCGTCGGACTGCCCGTGTCGATGAATGGAGGCGAGCACGACCTTACGGCACGCTGCCGGCGCTTTGCCAATCAGCTGCACGGACGATTCGGCCTGCCGGTGGAACTGGTGGACGAGCGCCTGTCTTCCGCCGATGCGGATACCGCTTTGCGCGACGCGGGACTCGCCTGGAAGCAGCGCAAGGCCCGTCTTGACGCGACCGCGGCGCAGTTGATTCTACAGAGCTATTTCCATGCAAATCCCCGACGCTGAAGAACTGCTTTCCACTCTCGTCGGGCAGATGCGCCCCCACGTCGGCAGCGAGACGGCACTGGTGGGCATCCATACGGGCGGGGCCTGGCTTGCCGAGCGCTTGCACGCCGAGCTGGGACTCACCCAGCCGCTCGGCATCATCGATCCTTCGTTCTATCGCGACGACTACGCGCGGCGCGGCCTGCATGCGCGGCCGCGCCCATCCAATATTCCCTTCGAGGTCAAGGGCTGTTCCATCGTCATCGTCGATGACGTGCTCTACACCGGCCGCACCATTCGCGCAGCGCTCAACGAACTGTTCGACTACGGCCGGCCGGCCCGGGTCGACCTCGCCGTGCTCGCCGACCGGGGCGGGCGCGAGTTGCCGATCTGCGCGCGCTACTGCGCACACACGCTGATGGTGGAGCCGGGGCACAACCTGCAACTGGAACGGGAAGACGACGGCAAACTCAGTCTGCGCCTGATCCATGGCTAATCCCCAGCTCAACGGCCACGGCGAGCTCCATCATCTGCTGACGATCGAGGGACTGCCGCGGGAAATCCTGCTCAAGATTCTCGACACCGCGGCGCCCTTCGCCGAGGTTTCCGAACGCGAGGTGAAGAAGGTGCCGCTGCTGCGCGGCAAGTCCGTATTCAACCTCTTCTTCGAGCCCAGCACGCGCACCCGCACCACGTTCGAGATCGCCGCCAAGCGCCTGTCGGCGGACGTGCTCAACCTCAACATCAGCACCTCGTCCCAGACCAAGGGCGAGTCCCTCCTCGACACCATCGACAATCTGTCGGCGATGCACGCGGACATGTTCGTCGTGCGCCACGCATCGAGCGGCGCCGCCCACTTCATCGCACAGCATGTGGCTCCGCACATCCACGTCATCAACGCCGGCGATGGACGGCATGCCCATCCCACCCAGGGGCTGCTGGACATGTACACCATCCGCCACTACAAGAAGGATTTCACGAATCTCGTGGTGGCGGTTGTCGGCGACATCCTGCATTCGCGCGTAGCGCGTTCGCAGCTCCACGCACTCACCACCCTGGGAGTGCCGGAAGTGCGGGTCATCGCCCCCAAGACGCTGCTGCCGGCCGAGGTCGAAAGGATGGGCGTGCGCGTGTTCCACGACATGCGCGAAGGCCTGAAGGATGTGGACGTGGTCATGACGCTGCGTCTGCAGAGCGAACGTATGCAGGGAGCCCTGCTGCCCAGTCCGCAGGAGTTCTTCAAGTTCTACGGGCTGACGCCGGACAAACTGGCGCTCGCCAAGCCCGGCGCCATCGTCATGCACCCGGGACCGATGAACCGCGGCGTCGAAATCGATTCGGCGGTTGCGGACGGACCGCACGCGGTGATCCTGCCCCAGGTCACCTTCGGCATTGCCGTACGCATGGCGGTCATGAGCATGCTGGCGGGGGGTTGATGCAACTTCGGTTTGCTGGAACGGCGCCGGACACTGAGACGGCGCGCGCCGCTACCGATACCTGCGACAGAAAGCCCGGAACGGATTCAGGATGAAGATCCACATCAGGAACGGCCGCGTCCTCGACCCGGCCCGCAACATCGACGCCCGGCAGGACGTATTCATCGCCGCCGGCAGGATCGTCGCCCTGGGTGCGGGGCCGGACGGTTTTCACGCCAACCGCGCGATCGACGCCGACGGACTGGTGGTGTGCCCGGGGCTGGTGGACCTCGCGGCGCGACTGCGCGAACCCGGCTTCGAATACCGGGCGACACTGGAATCGGAGATGGAAGCGGCGGTTGCCGGGGGCGTCACCAGCCTCGCCTGTCCTCCCGACACCGACCCGCCGCTAGACGAGCCGGGTCTGGTGGAAATGCTCAAGTACCGGGCACGCGGCCTCAATCGTGCGAAGCTCTATCCCATCGGCGCCCTCACCGCCGGGCTCGCCGGCGAGCGGCTCACCGAAATGGGTGAGCTGACCGAGTCCGGCTGCGTCGCATTCGGCCAGGCCACCCGACCCATCCTGGACACTCAGGTGCTGCTGCGCGCACTGCAATACGCGGCCACCTTCGATTACGCGGTGTGGCTATTCCCCCAGGATCCGTTTCTCGGACGCGGCGGCGTCGCTCACGACGGCGAAGTTGCCGGCCGGCTTGGTCTTGCCGGCATTCCGGCGAGCGCCGAGACGGTGCGCCTGGCGACCCTGCTGCAACTCGCCCGCGATACCGGCGTGCGACTGCACGTCACGCGCATCACCACCGCCGCTGGGGCGGCCATGATCGCCGATGCCCGCGAACAGGGGGTGAAGGCGAGTTGCGACGTCTCCATCAACCATCTGCACTTGACCGAGATGGACATCGGCTACTTCGACTCCCACGCCCATCTCGCGCCGCCGCTGCGTACGCGGCGCGACCGCGACGCCCTGCGCCTGGCACTGGCGGACGGCACGATCGACGCCCTGTGTTCCGATCACACGCCGGTCGATGACGACGCCAAGCAATTGCCTTTCGCCGAGGCCGAAGCGGGAGCCACCGGTCTCGAACTATTGCTGCCGCTGACGCTGAAGTGGGGCGCGGAACTGAAGCTGCCGCTGGCGCGAACGCTGGCACGCATCACCTGCGATCCGGCGCGGGTTTTGGGACTGGACGCAGGGACCCTCTCCCCAGGCTCCTGCGCGGATCTGTGCCTGTTCGATCCCCAGGCGCATACGCGTGTGACGCGGGAAGCGCTGCGCAGTCAGGGCAAGAACACACCGTTTCTCGGCTACGAACTTCCCGGCCAGGTACGCTACACGCTGGTGGACGGGCACGTGGTTTTCGAGGCAAAGCGCTAGACGGTCTGCACCGCCTGTCGCAGAGCGCCGAGGGCGGCTGCTTTCACTCCGCTGACCTTCAGCAGCTTGCGCCGGCTGCTTGCGCCGCTCGCCAGTTCCACGCTGCCGCGCGAAACCTCCAGCAACCCCGCGACGTATTCGACCAGACAGGCGTTGGCCTTGCCGTCCGTCGCCGGCGCCGACAGCCGGATCTTCAGTGCATCGCCGTGCCGGCCGGCGATTCCGGTCCTGCTCGCGCCAGGCTGGACATGAACCGTGAGCCGGACGACTCCGTCCGCATCGACGCGGCACCAGGAGTCGGAGTCCATCAGGCGATGAAAGGAATGACGGCGGCGCGCAGCGTCGCCAGCAGCATCAGCACGATCTGAAACATCAGGAGCAGCACCAGCGGCGAGAGGTCGATGTTGGAAATGGGAGGGATGACGCGCTGCAGGGGCCGCAGGAACGGCCGCGCCAGGGCGTTGAACAGCGGCGCGAAAGGCGAATAGGGATTGACCCAGCTCATGACCGCCGAGATCAGCACGACGCCGATCATGAGGAAGACGAACAGACGCACCGTTTCGATCATACCCAGGGCGAGGATCAGAACCGTCGCCAAGCCGAAGGACGAACTGAAGCTGAATCCGCGCAACCATAATTCGGCAAGAACCAACAGGCTTTCCGCCAACCATGCCGGGATCAGGCTGGCGAGATCGAGTCCGAGCAAACCCGGAATCACCCGCCGCGTCGGCAAGACCACCCAATCTGTGAGCGCGGTGACGAAATGCCCGACCTGGTTGCGGAAGGAAACCCGCGACAACTGCATATAAAAGCGCGCGATCAGGAGCAGCGCGAAAAAGCCGAGTACGGCTTCCAGAACGAGCAGCAGCAGATTTCCGAGCACGATCCGTCAGTCCCGGCCCAATTGCGCGCCGAGTTCGCGGCCGCGCTCATCCGCTGCCCGCACCGCACGCACGATGGCGGCCTCAACATCCGCGCCATCCATCGCCAGCAGCGCCGCCTCGGTGGTGCCGCCCTTGGACGTGACGCGGTCGCGCAGCACGGCTACGTCCTCGCCGCTCTGCGCGGCCAGCTTGGCGGCACCGACAAAGGTCTCCAGGCTCAGCTTGCGCGCCTGAGCGACCGTGAAGCCAAGTTGCACCGCCGCCTGTTCCAGGGCCGCGATGAAATAGAAGACGTAGGCCGGCCCGCTGCCGGAAACAGCGGTGACCGCATCCATCATTGCCTCCTCCTCGACCCAGAGGGTGGTGCCTGACTGCGCTCAAGATCTTTTCCGCCGCCTGCCGCTCGGCCTTGGTGACGGAGGGTGCCGCGTACAAACCAGTGACCCCGGCGCCGATCAGGGCCGGCGTATTCGGCATGGCGCGCACCAGGCGCTTGTGGCCGCCGAGCCAGCGCTTGATGTCGGAAAGGCGCAATCCCGCGGCAATGCTGACGACCAGTTGCGACTTGAGCCTTCCCGCCAGCGGATCGAGGGCCGCGCGCATCTGCTGCGGCTTCACCGCCAGCACGATCACGTCGCAATCGAGCGCCGCATCCTCGACGGCGGCGAAGCAGGTTACGGAAAATTCGACGGCAAGCCGCTCGCGGCTCTCCGGCACGACCTCGATCACCTTGATCCAGGAACCCTCGAAGCCCTTGCCGATCAGCCCACCGATGAGGGCAGTGGCCATGTTGCCGCCGCCGAGAAATGTGATTCTCATGTCCGCTCCTCCAGCACGATTGCGCTCAGTTGGTTTTCGTTCGTTCGCCGAAAATGGCGGTACCTACGCGCACGATGGTGGCGCCCTCCAGGATCGCCGCCTCGAGGTCGCCCGACATGCCCATCGACAGCGTATCGAGTTCGAGCCCCGCGCCTCGCAGGCGTTCCCGCAGTCGGCGCAAGTCGGCGAAGCGGGCGCGCTGCAGCGCCGAATCGTCCGTCGGCTCGGGGATCGCCATCAGGCCGCGCAGTTCGAGTCCGGGGAGTTGGGCCACCTGCCGCGCCAGATCGTCCAGTTCCTCCGGAGCAACGCCGCTCTTGCTCGACTCCCCGCTGACATTGACCTGGATGCATACCTGCAGGCGCGGCTGCCGTGACGCGCGCGCCTGCGACAAGCGCTGCGCCACCTTGAGCCGTTCGACCGAGTGCACCCAGGAAAAAATTTCGGCGATCGGACGGGTCTTGTTGCTCTGAATCGGGCCGATAAAGTGCCATTCGAGCCCGAGGCCGGCGCATTGCGCGATCTTTCCGACACTCTCCTGGACGTAGCTTTCGCCGAACGCCCGCTGTCCGGCGGCGACGGCGGCGCGAATCGCATCGGCGCCGAAGGTCTTGCTGACGGCAAGCAACTTGATGTCGTCGGGATTTCGTCCGGCAGCCCGCGCAGCCTCTGCAATTCGCGCCCTCACGGCTTGCAAGTTGTCGAATATTGTTGCCATAATGGCCCGACAAAGTCCGCCTCAAAGTATAGCACCAGTTCCGGCGCCGCCCTGGCGGATGGGGCTTCCGCCGCAGGACAATAAATGGACATCACCGAACTTCTCGCCTTCGCCGTAAAGAACAAAGCCTCCGACCTCCATCTGTCGTCCGGGCTCCCGCCCATGATTCGCGTGCACGGCGACATCCGCCGCATCAATCTGCCGCCGATGGAGCACAAGGACGTGCACGGCATGGTGTACGACATCATGAACGACGGGCAGCGCAAGACGTACGAAGAGCACCTCGAGTGCGACTTCTCCTTCGACGTGCCCAACCTCGCCCGCTTCCGCGTCAATGCCTTCGTCCAGGCGCGCGGCGCCGGCGCGGTTTTCCGCACCATTCCGAGCAAGGTGCTGACGCTGGAGGAACTCAGCTGCCCGCCGATATTCAAGGAGATTTCGAGCCAGCCGCGGGGCATCGTCCTGGTGACCGGCCCGACCGGTTCCGGCAAGTCCACGACCCTGGCGGCGATGATCGACTACATCAACGACAAGGAGTACGGCCACATCCTCACCATCGAGGATCCGATCGAGTTCGTGCACCAGAGCAAGCGCTGCCTGATCAACCAGCGCGAAGTCGGCCCGCACACCCTTTCGTTCAACAACGCGCTGCGCAGCGCGCTGCGGGAGGATCCGGATGTCATTCTGGTGGGCGAGATGCGCGACCTGGAGACGATCCGCCTCGCACTCACCGGCGCCGAGACCGGCCACCTCGTGTTCGGCACCCTGCACACCAGCTCCGCCGCCAAGACCATCGACCGCGTCGTGGACGTGTTTCCGGCCGCCGAGAAGGACATGGTGCGCGCCATGCTTTCCGAATCGCTGCGCGCAGTGATCTCGCAGACGCTGCTCAAGACCAAGGACGGCCAGGGACGCGTCGCCGCCTGGGAGATCATGATCGGCACGCCCGCCATCCGCAACCTGATTCGCGAGAACAAGATCGCCCAGATGTATTCCTCGATCCAAACCGGCCAGAACTTCGGCATGCAGACTCTGGATCAGGCGCTGTCGGAGCTTGTGCGCCGGAATGTCGTGTCCGCAGCCGAAGCCAGGATTCGTGCGCAGAACAAGGACGCCTTCGTAGCCGGCTAGCGCGCCGGATGACCGCGGCGGCGATCGCTTAGGAGAAATTCATGGAACGCGATCAAGCACTACGCTTCATGTACGACCTGCTGCGGCTGATGGTGTCGAAGAAGGGTTCGGACCTGTTTATCACTGCGGGCTTTCCGCCGGCCATCAAGATCGACGGCAAGATCACCCCGCAGTCGAACCAGATGCTGACGCCGCAGCACACCTCGGAACTGGCGCGCGCCATCATGAACGACCGCCAGGCCGCCGAGTTCGAGGCGACCAAGGAATGCAACTTCGCCATCAGTCCGCAGGGCATCGGCCGCTTCCGCGTCAATGCCTTCGTGCAGCAGGCGCGCGTCGGAGTAGTGCTGCGCACGATCAACGCCAAGATCCCCAGCTTCGACGAACTCGGGCTGCCGCCGGTGCTCAAGGACATCGCCATGACCAAGCGCGGCCTGATGATCTTCGTCGGCGGCACCGGCACCGGCAAGACGACGTCCCTGGCGGCCATGGTGGACTTCCGCAACGAGAATTCCTACGGCCACATCATTACGGTCGAGGACCCGATCGAATACGTGCACGACCACAAGAACTGCATCGTCACGCAGCGCGAGATCGGCGTCGATACCGAATCGTGGGAAGTCGCGCTGAAGAACACGCTGCGCCAGGCCCCCGACGTCATCCTGATGGGCGAGATCCGCGACCGCGAGACCATGGACCACGCGATCGCCTTCGCCGAAACCGGTCACCTCGCGCTCGCCACGCTGCACGCCAACAGCGCCAACCAGGCCATCGATCGCATCATCAACTTCTTCCCGGAAGAGCGGCGGCCGCAGTTGCTGATGGATCTATCGCTCAACCTGCGGGCCATGATTTCGCAGCGGCTCATTCCCATCAAGGACGGCAAGGGGCGGGTGCCGGCGGTGGAGATCCTGCTCAATTCGCCGTTCATCTCGGACCTGATCTTCAAGGGCGACGTGTCCGAGATCAAGGACGTCATGAAGCGCTCACGCGAACTGGGCATGCAGACCTTCGACCAGTCGCTGTTCGATCTGTACGAGGCGGGCAAGATCAGCTACGAGGACGCCCTGCGCAATGCCGATTCGGTCAACGACCTGCGGCTGACCATCAAGCTCAAGGGCAAGGAATCCAAGGACCGCGACCTCACCGCGGGCATTCAGCACCTGGACATCGTGTAGGTCGGGTGCAGCGCAATCTCGGCGCCCGATATCGGATCCGCTGCGCCGAGGCTCGTTACCGCGCCTTCACAAGGTTCGAAGGACGGTCCGTGGCCGCCGCAAATGATTGGCGGGCATGGCCCGCCCTACGTCAGCTTCGCCGTTCCCGTCACCATGCGGTACTCGTAGAGCCGGCATTCCAGCGCTCCGTTGTAGAGCGGCACGCGCCGGCTGCTGCGGAGCCCGATCAGCTTCGGCAGGTCCTTGTCGGCGGAAAAGAAATAGCAGCGCCAGCCGGCGAAGCGCTGCTTCAGCGCGTCGCCCAGCCGCGGGTAGAAGTCCGCCAGTTCTTCCTTCTCGCCGAGGCGCGCGCCATAGGGCGGATTGGCGACCAGAACGCCGGCCGGGGCCGGCGGCGACAGCTCCAGCAGATTGGCCTGCTTGAGCTGGACGAGATCGAGCAGGCCCGCCGCCGCGAGATTCTCCCGCGCCCGCTTCACCTGCTCGCCGTACAGGTCACTGCCGAACAGGGCCAGGGGAGCAGCCAGACGGCGCCGCGCCTGGGCATACCCTACCAGGCGGCGCCATAGCCCCTGCATCGAAGCCGGCGAGGCGCTCGAAGCCGAAATCGCGCGCCCAGGCCGGGGGCGATGTCGAGCGCCATCTGCGCCGCCTCGAGCAGGAAGGTGCCGCTGCCGCACATCGGGTCGAGCAGCGGCATTCGTCGCGCTGCCAGCCGGTCAGCATGCAGAATGCCGGCGGCCAGATTCTCCTTGAGCGGCGCTTCCACCTTGGCCCGCTTGAAGCCGCGCTTGTAGAGCGGCTCGCCGGAGGTATCGAGGTACAGCGTGGCTTCGTCCGACGTGAGGAAGACCTGCAGCCTCACGTCCGGCGACTTGGTATCGACGCTCGGCCGTCTGCCATGCTCGGCACGAAAGCGGTCGCAGACCGCGTCCTTGACCGCAGGGTGATGAAGTCCAGGCTCCTGAGCGGGCTGCGGATCGCGGTGACGTAGACGCGCAACGTGCGTTCGACATCGAACAACGTCGTGCCAGGGAACGTCGTAGGCAAGCCGATAGATGTCCTCCTCGCGCCGATAGCGCGCGCCTGGCAACTCGCCACAGGATGCGCGTGGCGATGCGGCTCTCCAGGTTGGCGCGGTAGCAGCAGGGCCAGTCGCCGCGGAAACCCACGCCGCCGGCAACGACCGCCACGTCGGCGGCGCCGACGGCGTTCAACTCGCCGGCGAGCAGATCCTCCAGCCCGCGCGGGCAGGTGGCGAAGAAATCTTCCAATTCCGGATTCGCCCTACTGGAACGGTTTCACCACGGCGAGCACGATGGAGCCGAGCAGCAGGAACACCGGCACCTCGTTGAAGACCCGGTACCAGACGTGGCTGCGGCTGTTGCGACCGCGTTCGAAGTCCCTCAGCAGCTTGCCGCAGTAGGCGTGATAGGCGATCAGGAAAACCACCAGCAGCATCTTGATGTGCAGCCATGCGCCGCTGGCCCAGAAGTAGCCGAACCACAACCAGAGTCCGAACACGACGGCGAGCACGCCGAGCGGCGTCATGAACCGGTACAGCTTGCGTTCCATCATGCAGCAGCCGCTCGCGCTCGGCCGCTGTCGGCCGACCATGGCGAGATTGACGAACATCCGCGGCAGGTAGAACAGGCCGGCGAACCAACTGACGACGAAGAAGATGTGGAAGGACTTGACCCAGAGCATGAGGCTTCAACTCCCTTTGCGGCGCGCCGCGGCGATGCCGGCGGCGACGTCGGGATAGCGCAGGCGCACGCGCAACTCGCGCTTGAGGCGCCCGTTGTCGAGGCGGCGCGACTCGCTGCATGAACGACAGAGTCATCGGCTTGAGCCGCGCTTTGGCTTCCGCACGCGACACCCGCGGCGGCCGCGGCAGGTCGAAGGTGTCGGCCACCAGGTCGAAATAGTCGCCCATCAGCAGCGTCCGAATCGTCGCAGGCGTTGTAGACGCGGTCGGAGCTCGCCCGGCTCAGCGCCATGCAGCACAGGTAGGCCAGATCCTCGGCATGGATATGGTTGGTATGCACGTCCTCGTCCCGTTTCAATACCGGGTCGGCGCGTCGTACGCGCTCCAGCGGCAGGCGATCGGCGGCGTAGATGCCCGGCGCACGCAGGATGCTGACGGCGACGCCGTTGCTCCTGCCGAAGCGGCGCAGCACCTGCTCGGCATCGACGCGCCGCTGCGCCCGCGCGGTCTGCGGCGCGCGCCGGCCGCGTCTCCGTCACCCGGGCCCCGGCGCAGTCGCCATACACGCCGCTGGTGCTTATGTAGACGAGGCGCCGTGGTAAACTGCGCGCCTTAGCCAGCACCGCCACGAGCTGCCGCGTGCGCTCGTCGCGCCGGCCCCGGTCCTGCGGCGGCGCGGAATGCAGCACCAGATTCGCGATTCCGACAAGCCGGTCGAGCGTCCGAGGATGATCGAGATCGGCGAGGATCGGGGTCACGCCGAGGGCGCGCAGTTCGTCTGCGGTGGCGGCACTGCGCGCCGTGGCATAGACGCGGAAACGCCGCGTCAGCCACGGCAACGCCCGCCGCGCGACATCGCCGCAGCCGATGATAAGAAGTCTTTGCACAGCGCAATTATCTCACGTCAGCCGCCATGCCCTTCCAAGTTACGATCGAACCGAGCCACCACAGCTATCAGACCGACGGCGACCAGACCATCCTCGAATCCGCGCTGGATGCCGGTTTCACGCTGCCCTACGGCTGCCGCAACGGCGCCTGCGGCGACTGCAAGGGCAGAGCTCCTGTCGGGCGAGATCGATTACGGCAAAACATCAAGACAGCGCGCTGTCGGAGGACGAGAAGCGCCTCGGCCTGGCGCTCTTCTGCTGCGCCAAACCGCTCTCCGACATCACTATCGAATGCCGCGAGGTCGGGTGCGGTGAAGGACATCCCGATCCGCACGCTGCCCTGTCGCGTGCAGACGATGACCCACCCCGCTCCTGATGTGATGGTGCTGCGCCTAAAGCTGCCGGTCAACGAGCGACTGCAGTTCCTGGCCGGGCAATACATCGAGTTCCTGCTCAAGGACGGCCGGCGCCGCGCCTTCTCCCTGGCCAACGCTCCCCACGACGACGAATTGCTGGAGCTTCATGTGCGCCTGGCGCCGGGCGGGCAGTTCACGGAGCATGTGTTCCACGGCATGAAGGAACGCGACATCCTGCGTTTCGAAGGCCCTCACGGCAGCTTCTATCTGCGCGAGGAAAGCGGCAAGCCGATCGTGTTCGTCGCCGGGGGCACCGGCTTCGCGCCGATCAAGGGCATCATCGAGCATGCGCTGCACACGCACCTGACGCGGCCGATGACTCTCTATTGGGGGGCGACGGCGGCCGGCGGACCTGTACATGAACGATTTGCCCCTGCAGTGGCAACGCGATCATCCCCACTTCAATTACATTCCGGTCGTGTCCGACGCGCTGCCGGAGGACGCCTGGTCCGGCCGCACCGGACTCGTGCACCAGGCGGCGATGGCAGATTTTCCCGATCTGTCCTACCACCAGGCGTACGTCTGCGGCGCGCCGGCGATGGTGGAGGCGGCCAAGCGCGATTTCGTCGCCGTCTGCGGGCTGCCGCCCGACGAGTTCTTCGCCGACTCGTTCACCTTCTCCGCCGACAAGGTCGCCGCCTCCTGACCCCCCGCCGTCCGGCGCCGCCGCTGAACGAGCGCTGCGGCGGATTCCCGTGGTCGTGCCCGATGCGGGAATTCGGAAGCGCCAGCCGGTGCCGGGTGCGGCGTCGACCTGCGACACTATGTCGCATTTCCCCAGTTCCGGCCCGCCGCTATGATCGCCCTAACAATTCAGGTCACAAGACCACTAGGAGGGGGACGAGGTCATGAACACATCGAGGAAGATCCAGCAGAAAGAAGCCGATCAGCTGCCTTCGCTGCTCCTGAGCACGGGACTGGCGATGGCTTCCCTGATTCTGCTGCCCGCCATCGCCCAGCGCATCGGTCTCGGATCCAGCCTGACCATTGCGTTGCGCGGCGTGCTGATGCGCGCGTCGAACCGAGCCTGACCCGGCACGGCGCGAAAGCCGGCCGGTCTGCGCACCGGCCTCAGGAATAAGTTACCAGGGCGCGGCGTATAATCGCCGCGCCCTGTTTTTTCGTGCTTCGGCCCATGGCGACCGTTTCGAGAAGTTCGAGTCTTGCGCTGGCCCTGATCGGCCTGCTGTCGATCTTCGTCGGCATCACTTTCGTCGACGCCGCCCGTCCACGCCCAGAGGCGGCAGCCGGTCTGGAGCAGCGCAAGGCGCTGGTGGAGAAACTCGGACTCAGCGACCTGTGCCTGTTCACCGAGGCACGCTATACCCGCCACCCGTCCCAGGCCGACCTGCATTCGGCGGCCCAGGATCATCCCCTCGCCCTGGAACACTTCCCGACCGGATCGCTGATCATGCCGCCGGCCGGCATCGCCCGTGCGTATGAAAAGCTGGATCGAAAAGCAGAAGTACCTGATTGACTTCACCCTGTCGTCGCTGGCGCGGCGCAAGGTGAAGAATCTTGGGCTGCTGGTGGTCTATACCCTGATCATCTTCCTGCTGGCCTCGGTGATGCTGTTCACCCACGCCCTGCGGCGCGAGGCGGCGGCGGTGCTGCAGAATTCTCCCGAGGTGATCCTGCAGCGCATGGTGGCGGGCCGCCATGATCTGATCCCGCCCGGCTACATCGAGAAGATCGGACGCATTCGCGGCGTGCAGAAGATGGAAGGCCGGCTCTGGGGCTACTACTACGACTCCGTGGTGAAGGCCAACTACACGTTCATGGCGCCCTCGGCCGAGCCAATCGAGAAGGGCAGGATCGTGATCGGCGAACGCATCGCGGCGACGCGCGGCATCGGCGTCGGCAACGTGATTTCCTTCCGCTCCTACTCCGGCAGGCTCTTCAGCTTCACGGTAGCTCGTGTTCTGTCCAGCGCCAGCGAGTTAGTAAGCGCTGACCTCATACTGCTGAACGCAGCCGATTTCCGCGCTTTTTTTGAGATCCCCGAGGGCTACCACACCGACGTCGCGCTATCGGTGGCGAATCCCCAGGAAGTCACGAACATCGCCACCAAGCTCGGCGCCCAGCTTCCAGATTCGCGCCCCATCCTGCGCGAAGAGGTGCTGCGCACCTACGAGTCCATCTTCAACTGGCGCGAAGGCATCGTCCTGGTGCTGATGGCGGGCGCCATCCTCGCCTTCGCCATCTTTTCCTGGGAGAAGGCGTCGGGCCTGTCGGCGGAGGAGAAACGGGAGATCGGCATTCTCAAGGCCATCGGCTGGGAAACCGGCGACGTGATCAAGATGAAATTCTGGGAAGGCGCCCTGGTGTCGCTCACGGCGTTCTGCGTCGGCTACATCGCCGCCTACCTTCACGTCTTCTATTTCCAGTCCGGCCTGTTCGAGCCGGTGCTGAAAGGCTGGGCGGTTCTGTATCCACGCTTCGCCCTGACGCCGGCCATCGACGGCTTTCAGGTGGCGACCCTGTTCTTCTTCACAGTTTTCCCGTACGTCGTGTCCACCATCGTGCCGATCTGGCGCGCGGCGATCACCGACCCGGATTCCGTTATGCGTGGCTGACATGATCGAACTCTCCGCCATCCGCAAGGCCTTCAACCAGGGCCGGGAAAACGAGTTCTGGGCACTCAATGGCATCGATCTGCGCATCACCGCCCGGCGCGTCACGGCGCTGCGCGGCCCCAGCGGCTCGGGCAAGACAACCCTCCTGACCGTGGTCGGCTGCCTCGCCCGCCCCACCAGCGGGCGCGTGCGCCTCAACGACGAGGACATTTCCGGGCTGCCGGAGCGTTTCCTCACCGACATCCGGCGCCAGACCTTCGGCTTCGTCTTCCAGCAGTTCAACCTGATCAAGGGCCTATCGGCGCTGGAAAACATCATGCTCCCCGCCTATCCGCTGGGGCGGGACTGGCGCAGCCTGAAGGAGCGGGCCGAAAACTTGCTTGCGAATCTGCGGCTGGCCCACCGCCGCGACGCCCGGGTCGAATGGCTGTCCGGCGGCGAACAGCAGCGGGTCGCGATCTGCCGCGCCCTCATCAACGACCCGTCAGTGGTGATCGCCGACGAGCCGACCGCCAACCTGGATACCGCACTGGCGAAGGAATTCATGGGAATTCTGGAAATGCTGAAGACGCAGGGCAAGACCGTGCTGCTCACCAGTCACGACCCCCTGGTGGTGGAGTCCTCGCTGGTCGATACCGTGATCGGCCTGCGCGACGGCCACGTGGTCGAAGGCAACTGAAGCAGGCGATCGGACATGCTGTTCCAGCCCGCCATCATTGCCCTGCTGCTCGCTTCGAGCGTGAGCGCCCTGATGCTGCTGGCGAGCGGTCCCTTCGCCCTGGGCCTGATCCGTCATTGGGACATCCGCAGCGGCTCGGAGCGCCAGCTTGGCCTGGAGCGGCGCACGTACCTCATGTCCACCCTGCTCGCCTTCG
Organism: uncultured beta proteobacterium; assembly: GCA_963823455.1. Classification (GTDB taxonomy): domain Bacteria; phylum Pseudomonadota; class Gammaproteobacteria; order Burkholderiales; family Rhodocyclaceae; genus CAVPDA01. The sequence continues at coordinate 137,412 of CAWGLO010000002.1, read as the reverse complement.
TCTTCGCCACCCAGTTGGTCGCGCTGCTGCTGTTCATCTTCAACGCCGACAAGATGTCGGTGATGTTCGTTGGCGCCATGTGCGCCGTGGGCACCCTCAACGTGAATGCCTTCGGCTTCCCGGCTCTGATCGCGCAGATGGTGGTGTTCTTCCTTGCGTCGAGCTGGCTGGTGGTGAACCACGTCGATACCCGCGCCCGTGACTATCCGCTGACGCGCATCAAGTACCTGCTGCTGCTCGCCGTCCTGCCCTTCGTGATCGCAGCCTTCGCGCTGCAGCTCGAGTACTTTCTCGGTCTCAAGGCGAACGTCATCACCTCCTGCTGCGGCAGCCTGTTCTCCAGCGACAGCAAGACGCTGGCGGCCGAGGCGTCGGCCTTTCCGCCGCTGCCCAGCATGGTGGCGTTCTACACCACCCTTGCCCTGGCCGTAGTGACATGCGGCTGGTATGCACTGAGGGCGGATGCCGGCGCGGGCATCGGCTACGCCGCAGCGGCGGCGGGGGCGGCGGTGTTCGTCGTGGCACTGGCCGGGGTGCTGTCCTTTCTCTCGCTCTACATCTACGAGCATCCGCATCATCATTGCCCGTTCTGCGTGCTCAAGCCCGAGTACGATTATCGCGGCTACTGGCTCTATGTGCCGCTGTTCGCCGCGACCGCCGCCAGCCTCGGCGTCGGCGCCGTGCAGCCCTTCGCCCGCGTCCCCAGCCTGCGCGCCATCGTGCCGCAGGCGGCGCGCCGCCTGGCGATGGTGGCGGCGCTGCTGTTCGCCCTGTTCGCAGCGGTGTCGACGTTCCTGATCCTGAACTCCAACCTGATCCTGCTCGAGAGCTGATCCATGCGCCTGTTCTTTTCCCTCCTGATGGCGACCCTGGTCGCCGCCTGCGACGGCGGGGGCTCCGCCGTCAAACTCAATAGCGGCGACCCCGCCCCCGATTTCAGCGCGCGCAGGCTATCTGGCGGCCAGGTGAGTTTCCCCGACGACCTGCGCGGCAAACCGGTGGTGGTGCGCTTCTGGGCCGACTGGTGCCGCTACTGCGAAGGCGAGATGAAGTCCATCGAGCAGGTCTATCGCCGCCGCCAGAGCCAGGGCTTGAACGTACTGGCGGTGAATGTCGGGCAGGACGAGAAGACGGTCGATGCCTTCATGCGCAAGATCGGCGTCAGCTATCCGGCGCTGATCGACGAGGAGGCGGATATCGCCAAGAAGTACGGCGTGATCGCCCTGCCCACCACCTATTTCATCGACGCCAGGGGCGTGGTCCGCGCCAAGGTGCTGGGGGAGGCGGAGGAGGCCACCTTCGACAAATTGGCGGGGGACTTGCTGCAATGAGCGAGAAGCGCGGCTGCGATCTTTGCGGTCTGGACGTGGGCAAGAGGCCGTTTTTCCTGCACACGGCCGAGAAGACACTACAATTCTGCTGCGACGGCTGCGTCGGTATCTACCGCATGTTGAACAACGTGCAGGAAGTGCCGCCGCCGGCCGATCCGACAAAACCGACGAACTAGACTGGAGGAATGCATGCACTCACACGCGGCAATGGAAGGCGCAGCCAACATGGGCGCGCACATGATGGGTTCGCCGATGGCAGGCAGCATGATGCCCGGAGCGATGGCAACCGGCATGCTGGCCACCACCGGATATCTCGCCGGCCGCGGCTTGCTGCGCGGGCTGTTCACCAATCCGCTGGTGCTGCTGGCGGCGGGTGCGGCGGCCGGCTATTTCCTCCACAAGTACGAGAAGGAAATCGTGCTCGCCCTTTCCAAGGCAAGCGGCATGGGCAAGGACTTCATCCTGCAGCAGAAGGAAAACCTCGAGGACATCATCGAAGAAGCCAAGGAAGCCGAAGAGAAACAGGCGACGCCCGAGTAAGAACGCCGCAGTGCCATAATCCCGAACGACAGATGGATATCCAGTCGCTTGAACGGCAGATTCTGCTGCGCCATCGCAGCGAAGGTCACGTCCGCTTCTCGCTGCCCCCAGCGCTGTGCACGGACGCGGCCATGCAGCTCATCCGGCGCCGCCTGCTCGATCTGGACGGCGTGTATCGGGTGGATTGCTTCCCGAACGCACACAAGCTCGCCATTCGCTACCAGTCGGTGGCGTGCTCGCTGGGGGCGGTGGCGCGGCGGCTGCGCGAGGCGGTGCACGAAGCCGTGGCATTGGGTGCCCCAGGCGGCGCCGCACCCGTTCCGCCGCAAACGCAGCCGACCCGAGCGGCGCCGCACCGCCGCGGCGTCGATGCCGTGCGCTGGCTGCAGGCCAAAGGCGGCGCGCTGCGCGAGAGGGCCCACGAGTGGCGCGCCAAGGCCATCGGTTTCACGCATTACGCCAAGGCCCGGGCCGAGTCCGACAGCCGGCTGCCCAAGGGGCTGGACGAGCGCACCGTCATCAACTTTCTCAACGACATCGCCGCACTCTACCTGGTGAAGATCCACTGGGATCTGATCACCAAGCGCTGGACCCAGGCGCCGTTCACCTACCGCTACGAGTGGCTGACGGTGTTCTATCTGGTGTTTCTGCTGGTGCGCTCCCGCAAGCAGGCGCTGAAGAAATAATGGCCTCGGAGTTGCGCAACCTGCGCGTCGCGCACGCGCTCGAACGGCGCGTGCGCGTGGTCGCGCCGTCGCTCAAGGGGCAGGCGGAGCGCGCCTACATCCTGGAGATCCTGCTGCGCAAGCGGCCCGAGATCCGCCACGTTCGCGCCGTACCCGAGATCGGCTCGGTGGCGATCCACTTCGATGCCGTGCGCTTGCCGCTGGAGCGCCTGCTATCGGTGGTGGATGCGGTGCTCGGCAATCTCATCGCCAAGCCTGCCGCCGCGCCGCCCGCACCGAGCACACCGGCGCCGGCCAGCAATGACCAGCCGCCGCAGGAATGCACGCTGGCGATCGAGGGCATGACCTGCGCCTCCTGCGCCCTGCTGATCGAACTCTCGCTGGCGCGCGACCCGCGGGTGGACTCGGCGCGGGTGAACTTCGCGGCCGGCAGTGCCATGGTGAAGGGGCGCATCACCCGCGACGACATCTACGCCGGCATCGCCCGCCTCGGCTATGAGGCGCGTCCGATGGACACGCTGGCGCAGCGCAGACTGCTGGTGGAGCGGGAGCGCGAACACGTGCGCCAGGCGTGGCGGCGCTTCGCCCAGGCCGCCCTGCACACGCTGCCGGTGATGGCGCTGGGCATGGCGATGGCGCGCCACCCCTTGCTCAAGCTGATCGAGTTCGCCTTCGCCACGCCGGTCCTGTTCGGCAGCGGCCGCCAGATCTTCGAGAAGGCGTGGATGCTGGCCAAACAGCGCGAAGCCAACATGGACACCCTGGTGGCGCTGGGCGCCGGTGCTGCGTACGCGTACAGCATACCGGAGCTGTTCCGCCGCGGCAGCCACCACGTCTACTTCGAGGCGGCGGCGGGCATCGTCACCTTCGTGCTGCTCGGCCGCTATCTGGAGGAGAAGGCGAAGGGCAAGGCGAGCGAGGCGATCCGCAAGCTGATCGAATTGCAGCCGGCGACCGCGACCGTGCTGCGCGACGGCAGCGAGGCGACAGTCGCCGTGGACGATCTTCGCGTCGGCGACGCGGTGCGGGTGCGGCCCGGCGAAAAGGTCCCCACCGATGGCATCCTCATCGCCGGCGCCTCGCAGGTGGACGAGTCCATGCTCACCGGCGAGAGTCTGCCCGTGAGCAAGGTCGGCGGCGACCGCGCCGTCGGCGGCTGCGTGAATCAGAGCGGTTCCTTCGACATGCGCGTCACCGCCGTCGGCACCGCCACCGTGCTGTCGGGCATCGTGCGCCTGGTGGACCAGGCCCAGGGTACGAAGCTGCCGGTGCAGAAGATGGCCGACCGCATCGCCGCAGTGTTCGTGCCGGCAGTGATGGGGCTGGCCGGCATCACGGCCGGCGGCTGGCTGCTGGCGGGCCATTCGACGCGGCTGGCCCTGACCCATGCCACCGCGGTGCTGCTCATCGCCTGCCCCTGCGCCCTGGGGCTGGCGACACCCACGGCGATCATGGCGGGGACGGGACAGGCGGCGAAGCGCGGCATCTTCATCCGCCGCGGCGACAGCCTGGAGACCGCCGCCCATCTCACCACGGTCGTCTTCGACAAGACCGGCACCCTGACCGAAGGCCGGCCGGTGGTGACCGATTTTTCCAACCTCTCGCGCCGCGCGGACTCCCGGGTTCTGACATTGGTCGCCGCCGCCGAGGCGGGATCGGAGCACTTTCTGGCGAAGGCGCTGCGCGCCTACGTGCGCGATCACGGCATCTCCGCTCCCTCCGCCCAGTCCTTCGGCATGCAGGCGGGCCGCGGCGTGAGCGCGCGCGTCGAGGGGCTCGCCGTCCTGGTCGGCAATGCCGCGCTGCTGGAGGAAGCCGGCGTCGCATGCACCGGCGCGGCGGATCAGGCCGAGGCCTGGGCGCGGCAGGGCAAGACGCCGGTGCTGGTAGCGATCGACGGCAAGCTCGCGGCGGTGTTCGCCATCGCCGACCGGCCGCGCGCCACCACCGCCGAGGCGATCCGCAGGCTGCATCGTCTCGGCGTGAAGACCGTGATGGCCACCGGCGATGTAGAGGCGGCGGCACGGCACATCGCGCGCGAGGTCGGCATCGATGCCGTGATTGCTCGCGCCACGCCCCAGCGCAAGCTGCAACTGATCCACGAACTGCGCGCGGCGGGCGAGAAGGTCGGCATGATCGGCGACGGCGTGAACGACGCGCCGGCGCTGGCGGCGGCAGACGTCGGCTTCGCCATCGGCAGCGGCACCGACGTGTCGATCGAGGCGGCCGATGTGACGCTGGTGGCGGGCGATCTGGCCAAGGTCGCTGAAGCCATCGCCCTGTCGCGCTTCACGCTCACGGTGATCAAGCAGAACCTGTTCTGGGCCCTGGGCTACAACACCGTGGCCATTCCCGTGGCGGCCCTGGGCCGGCTCTCGCCCATGATCGCCTCCGCCGCCATGGCCCTGTCTTCGGTGTCGGTGGTGACCAATTCGCTGCGGCTGCAACGCTCATGACGATGCCCCGGGTTCTGACGCCTCCGACCTAACGTAGGGCGCGCCATGCGCGCCGATCCACGACCGGTGCGCATGGCGCACCCTGCCTGCTGCGGCACTCGAGGCGTCTCGCCATGGACATAGCCAGCATCAGTCATCGCCCAGCTTTCGTACTCCCTCGCCTTCATGACCGGCATTCTCGGCAGCGGCCATTGCGTCGGCATGTGCGGCGCCCTGGTGTCGGGGTTCTTCCTGAAGTTCGGCGAGCAGCGCAATAATTTTCTGCCGGTGGCGGCCTATCATGCGGCCCGCATCACGATGTACACGCTGGTCGGATTCATTGCGGCCGCCCTCGGCGCCGTGCTGGTCCAGACCGGGATCATCGGCAAGGCGCAGGGCATACTGCAGATCATCGCCGGCGTCGTCGTCATCCTGCTCGGCCTGGAGACCATGGGGCTGTCGCCGTGGCGCCTCACGATGAGCTTCGCCAAGGTTTCATGGCTGCACAGGTTGCTGTTCGACGCGCCGAAGAAGGGTGTGGTCGCCGGCGCCGCCATCGGCGGGGTGGTGAACGGCCTGATGCCCTGTTCCATGACGATGGCGATGGCGGTGAAGGCCACCACCGCCGCCACCCCGCTGGAAGGAGGTCTGCTGCTGCTCGCCTTCGGCGCCGGGACATTGCCCTCGATGCTGTTCGTCAGCCTGATCTTCGGCAAGCTCGGCAACCGGGTGCGCGGCATGCTGCTGAAGAGCGCGGCAGTGATCGTCATCGCCCTCGGGCTCGCCACCGTTTATCAGGGCGTCGCCTATTACGGCATCATGTCCAAGCTGGGCAACTGGTAGGAACTCGAAGATGCACGACGTGCCACGCACAGGAATGAGCCGCCGCACCTTGCTGCGCGTGCTGCTCGCCACGGGGGCAGCCCTCGCCTCGACACGAACCCCCGCCCAGCAGCGCGCGCCCAAGCCGGGGGCGAAGGACCTGTGTCCCGTATGCGGCATGCTGGTGTCGAAGTACCCGAACTGGGTGGCGAGCGTGCTCTACCGCGCCGACCATGCCCATTACTTCGACGGCGCCAAGGACATGTTCAAGTACCTGTCCGACCTGCCCAAGTACGCGCCGGGACACGCCGCAAAGGACATCGTCGCCATCGAGGTCACCGAGTTCTACGGCCTCACCCGGATCGATGCGCGCCGGGCATTCTTCGTCATCGGCTCCGACGTGCTCGGCCCGATGGGCCACGAACTGGTGCCGCTCGCCAGCCGCGAGGACGCGCAGGACTTCCTCAAGGACCACAAGGGAACGCGCATCCTCACCTTCGATGAGGTGACGCCGGCAATTCTCGGCCCTTTGGACAAGGACCGGCCGGTTCCCGCGAAGTAGCGCGGACGCCGGCCGGGCGAGGACACGCCGTCAGCGCTCGGCCGCGGCGACAGTAGCGACGGACGATGGAACGATTCCCGCGCGCCGCTTCAGTTCGGCGATCTGCTGCCCTGCGGACTCATCCGACCGCGCCAGAGACTCGCGCATGTCGCGCTGTCTGACCAGTTCCGCCGCCTGACTGCGCCACGCCGCCATCTGCGGACTGTGGTGATGATGGTGATGGGAAGCGAGGTGGCCGGTGAACCAGCGATGCGCCTGCTCGGCGTCGGCCGCCACCCCCTCGCCGCGCTGGTACATGCCGCCGATCTGGAATTGCGCGTGCTTGTCGCCCTGCTGCGCCGCCATGCGGTACCACTTCATGGCTGCAGCATAATCCAGCGGCACGCCGTCGGCATGATGGTGGATCAAGCCCAGATTGTACTGGGCATCGACCTGCCCCTTTTCCGCCAGCGCCGTCCACACCGCGACCGAGGTCTGGAAGTCACCCTGGCGGTGGGCGCGCACGGCCTGCTCGAAATCCTCGTTCGACCCCGGCGCTGGCAGCGAGCGCTATGGCGCACAGCGTCGGCGCCAGGAAAGCGCGCATGTAGTTGCCGGCATTGGGCACCGATTTCTTGTGCTGCATGGGAATCCCCTCCTGTCGAGTTGTCACGGTTGTCTTGCCGGCTGCCTCCGCCCCCGCAGGCAGGCCCGGCAGACGGAATCTATGTGGATCGGGCAATGAACGCATCGGACAAATCGTCGCATCGGACAATTTGCCGCACCGGCCGCGCCGCCGAGTCGGAGGATGCGGCGCATGCGACAAAATGCCGCGCGCGGCCTCGCTCCCAGATCCGGATAATTCGCTCCCTTCTAACATCAAGAAAAGGGGGAGAAAATGTCTTGGCAATATCGCTGGATTCGCCGACGCGGGAGCACGGCAGCCGTTTCACTTCTCGTCGGCCTCGGATGCGGCGCCACGGCGCACGGCGCGGACTGGATCACGATGGTCGGAACGGAACCGGCCGACGCTACCCATCGCATCTTCGGCATGGCGTGGCTGACCTACGTGGACAATTCCGGCTGCGACGCCTACTCCGGGATCCGCAATCCGGGCGGCCCGCCGCCGGGGCCGACGGTGAGCAACGGCTTCTACCACCAGGCCTGCGTCAATGCACCGGAGTTCAAGGACACCGCTTCCCTCATGGTCGACAACCTGGTGCTGGGTGTGCGCGGCAATCTGATCCCCGAGCGCATCAACTATCTCGTGGCGGTCAATGCCGGCGAGAACTTCTACAACTACGATCCCTTCGACACCAGCCGCCGGACACTGCTCAGCATCCAGGACGCGAGCGTGACCTTCAGCTACATTCCGGGGGTGCGCGTGCGCGCCGGCCTGCTCAGAAAGCCGGGGCCGGAGGAAGCAATGCGCCCAGCGGCGCCGGATTTCATCTTCCCCAGCGTGACCCTGAACCAGTTGCACAACGAGGTCTTCCTCAAGGGCAACGCCTATTCGCGCACCGGCGCCCCGATTCCGGGCCAAGGCTACGCCGGCAACATCTCGCCCCACGGCTATGATGCAGACATGGGAAGGGACTGGGGCATCCAGGGTTTCGACGCCTTCAAGTTCGACAAGTGGACCCTCACCTACGCCCTCATGGTGGGCAACGGCAACGGCATACACCAGAGCGACAACAACAGCGCCAAGGACGTAAACGGCGCGCTCAGCGCCGAGTACGACCTGCCGGGCGGCAAGGGGCCGGGCAAGCACGGCATCAAGGTGTTCGGCTATTGGCAGCAGGGCGAGCGCAACTTCGAGGTTGACGCGGCCGGAACCGAGAGCCAGGACTTCGACCGCATCCGCTACGGCTTCGGCGCGCGGGCGCTGGGCGAGATCTTCGGCGCCGGAGCCGGGCGCCACCGCCTCGGCGCCGACGCCTACTTCGCCGAAGGCATGATCTTCTACGCGCCGGTGCAGAACGTAGTGGAAGGTCCGTTTCGCAGCGGTGTACTGGGCATCGCCGCGGAGGGCGGCAACAAGGCCCGCGGCTTCAATGTGGAGTACGGCTACTACCTGGGAGAAAAGTGGCAGTTCGATCTGCGTTGGGGGCTGTACCAGGGCCTTTACGAGACCGAGGGACCGACCTGGGTACCGGCCGACGAGCGCCGCATCGAGGACTGGACCTTCGGCGTGAGCTACGCCTTCACGCCCATGCTGAAGCTGGCGTTCAACTACCAGATGCGCGACTACCAGGCGCCGAACGCGGTCAAGCCGGTGGCCAATACGGCGGCCGCGATCAACAGCGCGGCGATCCAGACCGCCAACCAGAACATCATCGTCGATTCTGTCGGCGACCGCTTCGGCTTGCGGCTGACCTACGCCTTCTGATCCCGCCGGCGACGGCCGTGCGGCATCTTGTCGCATGGCCGACCCCCGGTCCTTTCTTTACCATTCGCGCCGGCTACCTGCATTTCCCTTCCCACTTCAGGAGATATCGATGAAACGCCGTGCCATGCTCAAGATTTCCGCTCTGATGGTCGGTGCCGGTGCCGCTGCCGCCAGCGCGCACGCCGCCTGCGAGACGGACGGCACACCGGCCCAGTTCGTGCCGAAGAAGTCAGCGGATCCCAAGCCGCAGGAAAACGACATCGAGAAGTATCCCAAGTGCCCCTACTGCGGCATGGACCGCAAGCAGTTCCACCATTCGCGCATGCTGGTGCAATACAGCGACGATCTGCCGGATCCCACCTGCTCGATCCACTGCACGGCGATCAGCCTGGCGGTGAACGTTGACCGCGAGCCGAAGATCATGTATGTCGCCGACAATGGGGCGAAGGACGAGGTCAAGCCGCTGATCGAGGTGGACAAGGCCACCTTCCTGATCGGCAGCGGCATCAAGGGCGTCATGACCAAGCGCAGCAAGGTCGCCTTCGCCGGCGAGGAAGCGGCCAAAGCCGCCCAGGCCAAGGACGGCGGCGAACTGGGAAACTTCGACAAGGCGCTGCTCGCGAGCTACACGGACATGGCCGAAGACGTGCGCATGATCCGCAAGAACCGCGAGGAGCGGCGCAAGCGCGCGCAGCAGCAAAGCAGGGTTGAACGGCTTCGTGGGTTGAGCCCCGGCGCGGTGCGCGCGCCGGGGCTCGATTTTTTCCGGCCTCGCCCGCCTCACCACCAGGCCAGGCCACCTGAAATGGAAGTTGTGGATCAGTCGCGCGCTTGACTTCGGCACGGACCGATGTCAGCCTGCGCCGCAATCCGCGAGCGACCTACTCACCACCGAGATAAGCCTCTTGGACCCGTGGATTGTGGCTGCGGCCGCGCTGCGCGCTTGACTTCGGCTGCGCCGATGTCAGCCTGCGCCGCAATCCACGAGCGACCTACTCACCCCCGAGATACGCCTCTTGGACCCGCGGATTGTCGAGCGAGCGCGTCCGCGCTGTCGGTCAGGGTGATGGCACCGCTTTCCATGACGTAGCCGCGCGCGGCAGACTTCCAGCGCCAGCCTGGCGTTCTGCTCGACCAGCAGGATGGTCACGCCCTCGCGCGGCGACTGCGCGGATCACCTCGAACATCTTCTGCACCATCAGCGGCGCCAGGCCCATCGACGGCTCGTCGAGCAGCAGCAGTTTCGGGCGGCCCATCAGCGCGCGGCCGATGGCCAGCATCTGCTGCTCGCCGCCGGACAGGGTGCCGGCCAGCTGGTTGCGGCGCTCCTTCGAGCCGCGGCAGCAACTTGAAGACCCGCGTCGAGGTCGGCCTGCGATCTCCGCCTTGTCGTTGCGGCGGTAGGCGCCCATGGCGAGGTTCTCGGCGACCGTCAGGCGGGCGAAGACGCCGCGCCCTTCCGGCACCAGCGCCAGGCCGCTGCCGATCAGCTTGTGCGCCGGCAGGCGGTCGATCTCGCTCGCCGCGGTAGCGGATCTCGCCCTGGCGACGGCAGCATGCGCGCCAGGGCCTTGAGCGTGGTGGTCTTGCCGGCGCCGTTGGCGCCGATCAGGCAGACCATCTCGCCGTCGCTCGACTGCGAAGGCTGATGCCCTTCACGGCCTGGATGCCGCCGTAGTGCACCCGGAGATCGCTTGCCTGCAGCATGGGCGCATTCATGCGATGGCGCCGCCGAGATAGGCCTCGATGACTTTGGGATTCTTCTGCACGACTGCCGGCACGTCCTCGGCGATCTTCTCGCCGTAGTCGAGCACGGCCACGCGGTCGCACAGACCCATCACCAGCTTCACGTCGTGCTCGATCAGCAGGACGGTGATGCCGTCGCTGCGGAGGCCTTCGATCAGGCTTCGCAGCGACGCGGTCTCGGTGGCGTTCATGCCGGCCGCCGGCTCGTCGAGCGCCAGCAGCTTCGGCTCGGTGGCCAGCGCGCGGGCGATTTCCAGCCGGCGCTGGTCGCCGTAGGACAGATGCCGGGCCAGGTCGTCGGCGCGGGCGGCGATGCCGACGTAGTGCAGCAGCTCGTGCGGCGCGGCGGCGGATGGCCGCTTCCTCGGCGCGCGTGCGGCGATCGCGCAGGACGGCGCCGAACACGCCGGCGCTGGGTGCGGACGTGGCGGCCGACCATGACGTTCTCCAGCGCCGTCATGTTGGCGAACAGGCGGATGTTCTGGAAGGTGCGGGCGATGCCCGGCTTCGCCACCTCGTGCGGCGCGCCGAGTTGCAGGCGCTCGCCGTCGAAGATGACGTCGCCGCCGATCGCGCGGTGATACAGGCCGGTCAGGACGTTGAAGAAGGTGGTCTTGCCGGCGCCGTTGGGGCCGATCAGGCCGTAGATCTCGCCTGCGCTGATGGTCAGCGACACATCGCGTCAGCGCCTGCACGCCGCCGAAGTGCTTGGCATATGGCGCGCGCTTCGAGCAGCGTGCGTCATTCCTCTGTCCTTCGCGGCATCGGCCTTCGCCGCGGCGAACTCGCGCTGCGGGTCTGGGACGGCCACAGGCCGGCCGGGCGATAGAGCATGACGAGCGATCAGCGCCAGCCCGAAAGCAGCATGCGCAGGCTCTCCGGATCGAGCAGCACCTTGCCGAACAGCGCCTGCTGCACCGGGCCGGCGCCGTGGCGGAAGCACTTCCGGCAGCACCGTCAGCAGCAGGCCGCCGAGGATCGACGCCGGGGATGTGGCCCATGCCGCCGAGCACCACCATGCACAGCACCATGATCGACTCCATCAGGCTGAAGCTCTCCGGGCTGACGAAGCCCTGGAAGCCGGCGAACAGGCCGCCGGCGACGCCGCCGAAGGTGGCGCCCATGGCGAAGGCCAGCAGCTTGATGTTGCGCGTGTTGATGCCGCAGGCCTTGGCGGCGATCTCGTCCTCGCGGATCGCCACCCAGGCGCGGCCGATGCGCGAATCCTCGCAGGCGCATGGTGACGAAGACGATGACCAGCGCCAGCGCCACGAACAGGTAGTAGTAGAGGTGCACCGAGGGCATCGTGAAGCCGAGAAACTCGATCGGTCTTGGACAGCGGATGGCCGCCGATGCGTGACCGGGTCGATGCGGGTGATGCCCTGCGGGCCGTTGGTGATGTTGACCGGCGCGTTGAGGTTGTTCAGGAAGATGCGGATGATCTCGCCGAAGCCGAGCGTGACGATGGCCAGATAGTCGCCGCGCAGCCGCAGCGTCGGCGCGCCGAGCAGCACGCCGAAGAGCCCGGCCACCAGCGCGCCGAGCGGCAGCACCACCCAGACCGGCCAGTGCAGGCCGAAGTGCGGGCGATGGCGAGCAGCGGCATAGAGATAGGCGCCGACGGCGTAGAAGGCGATGTAGCCGAGGTCGAGCAGGCCGGCGAAGCCGACCACGATGTTGAGGCCGAGCGCCAGCATGATGTAGAGCAGGGCGAAGTCGAGGATGCGCACCCAGGCGTTGCCCAGGCTCGCGCCGACCACGAAGGGCAGCACGGCGCAGCGCCATGCGCATGATCACGGTGGCGCATGGCCAGCGTAGCGCTTGCGAGGGTTTCGCGATGCCGGCGTCATCATGCCCGCTCCGACACCTTCTCGCCCATCAGGCCGGAGGGCCGGAAGATCAGCACGACGATCAGCACGAAGAAGGCGAAGATGTCCTGGTAGTGGCTGCCGAGGAAGCCGCCGGTCAGGTCGCCGATGTAGCCGGCGCCGAGCGCCTCGATCAGACCCGAGCAGCATGCCGCCGACCATGGCGCCGGCGAGGTTGCCGATGCCGCCGAGCACCGCCGCGGTGAAGGCCTTCAGGCCGAGGATGAAGCCCATGTGGTAGTGGGCGATGCCGAATAGTTGGCGCTGACCAGCACGCCGGCCAGCGCCGCCAGCGCCGAGCCGATGACGAAGGTGAGCGAGATGATGCGGTTGATGTTGACGCCCATCAGGCCGGCGATCGGCGGGTTCTCGGCGGTGGCGCGCATGGCGCGGCCGAGGCGGGTGCGGTTGCACCAGCAGCATCAGGCCGGCCATGATCAGCGCGGCGACGACGACGATGACGATCTGGAGGGCGGTGATCGTGGCGCCGAAGAACGTCGTGCGGCGTCGGCCGGCAGCAGCGGCGGGAAGGTGTGGTAGTTGCGGCCCCAGATCAGCATCGCCAGTTTCTGCAGGACGATGGAAACGCCGATGGCGGTGATCAGCGGCGCCAGCCGCGGCGCGTTGCGCAGCGGCCGGTAGGCGACGCGCTCGATGGTGAAGCCGAGCGCCATGCAGACCAGCGACCGCCACCAGCAAGCGCGAGCAGCACGACGACGGGCACCGGCAGGCCGCTGTCCGCCAGCAGCTTGATCACCGTCAGGGCGGTCAGCGCGCCGATCATCACCACTTCGCCATGGGCGAAGTTGATCAGGCCGAGGATGCCGTAGACCATGGTGTAGCCGAGCGCGACCAGCGCATAGATGCTGCCCAGGACCAGGCCGTTGATGATCTGCTGGAGGAAGATATCCATGGCTGCGGCGACAAAAGAAACGGCACCCGCAGGTGCCGTTTCTGTCGAACGGCTACTTCTCGGGCTCATGCCGCGCCGGAGCTGTTCAGCTGCTTCCGCCGGCGCGGCCGCGGCCGAGCCGGCGTACCGCCGCCGATGGTCTCGAGCGGACTCCCACTTGCCGTCCTTGGCCTGGTAGAGGGTGATGGCGCCGTCCTTGATGTCGCCCTTGTCGTCGAAGCTGAATCTTGGCGGTCACGCCCTGGATAGTCGGTCTTGGGCAGCTTCGGGCAGATACTTGGCCGGCTCGGCCGAGTCGGCGCGCTTCATCGCGTCGACCATGACCATCACGGCATCGTAGACGTAGGGCGCATAGAGCTGGATGTCGGCGTTGAACTTCGCCTTGAAGCGGTCCTTGAAGGCCGGACCGCCCGGCATCTTGTCGAGCGGCATGCCCGGCAGCGAGCAGTAGTGCCCTTCGGCGGCTCGCGCCGGCGAGCTTGATGAACTCGGTGGTGCAGCCGCCGTCGCCATCAGGAACTTGGCCTTGCATGCCGAGCTTCTTCATCTGCTTGGCCATCGGCCCGGCCTGCGCGTCCATGCCGCCGTAGAAGACCAGGTCGGGCTTCTTGCCCTTGATCTTGGTCAGGATGGCCTTGAAGTCGGTCGCCTTGTCGTTCGGTGTATTCGCGCGTCGACGACCTTGACGCCGCGCGGCCATCGCGGCCTTCTCGAACTCGTCGGCCAGACCCTGGCCGTAGGCGGTGCGGTCGTCGATGATGGCGATCGTTCTTCGCCTTCAGCTTGTTGCACCGCGTACTCGCCCAGCACCTTGCCCTGCTGGACGTCGTTGGCCATGACGCGGAAGGCGGTCTTGAAGCCCTGGTGGGTGTAGGTCGGGATTGGTGGCCGAAGGGCGAAATCTGCGGAATGCCGGCGTCGGAGTAGATCTTCGAGGCCGGGATGGTGGTGCCGGAATTCAGGTGGCCGATGACGCCGTTGACCTTGGCGTCGACCAGCTTCTGCGCGACGAGGGTGCCCTGTTTCGGGTCGGCCTGGTCGTCCTCGCCCAGCAGCTCGAACTTGACCTTGGCGCCGCCGATCTTGAGCCCGGCGGCATTGGCTTCGTCGATCGCCAGGCGGGCGCCGTTCTCGTTGTCCTTGCCGAGGTGGGCCTGCGGGCCGGTCAGCGGCGCCGAGTGGCCGAGCTTGACGGTGATTTCGGGCTTGGCGGCAGGCGCCGGAGCGGCGGCGGGTGCCGGCGCGGCGGGAGCCTCAGCCTGTTTCGGCGGCTCCTGCTTGCCGCAGGCGATCAGCGCCACAGCCGCTGCAACGGAAAGCGACAAACCTTTCAGGGGAACACGCATCATCATCTCCAGGGATACGGGCTGTGCATGAGCCCGAAAACGCGCGGATTTTGCGCGCCGCCATAGGTCATGTCAATCTTGTTGCGGTCGGGAATCCCGCCGTGTCGCCGCCATCGGCCGCCCCACGCGGTGCCCCATGGCAACCGCATGGGGGCGCGGAATCCTGGGCGCGCCGCAAACGAAAAAGCCAGCCCGCAGGCTGGCTTTTCCTGTCACCGGGGGCGCGACTACTTGGCGCCGGCCAGGATCCAGTCCACCAGGGTCTTGGCGTCCTCGGCATTGACGCTCGGGTTCGGCGGCATCGGGACATTGCCCCACACGCCGGAACCGCCCTTCTGCACCTTCTCGGCCAGTTTGGCAGCCGCGTCCTTTTGACCGGCATACTTCTTGGCCACGTCCTGATAGGAGGTCCAACCACTTTCTTGTCCGCAGCGTGGCAAGACAGGCAGTTCTTGGCCTTCGCCAGATCGGCATTGGCCAGGGCAGGTGCCGATGCGATCACGCCGGCGGCGACAAGCGCGGAAACGATCAGAGCTTTCATCAATTAGTATCCTCACTCAAGGTTTCGGGGAAACGCAATCGTAACTCAAACCGGGGCTGCGAGCACCTGCTCGAGTTCCGCCAGGTCTGTGATCGGCGGCAAGCAAGTAACGCCGGAGCACACCCAGGCGTTGACCCGGATCGCCGGGTTTTTTGTCCAGCATCGGCGGCAATCGCCCCGCACTGTCGCCGATGCCCAACACGATGGAACCGGGATCGTGGCGTGCCCGCAGGCGATGCTGCCACTGCCGGACGACCGGGTCGCGCCCGCGCAGGATCACCGTTCGCGTCGGCACCAGGTGCTCCTCCAGCGCCATCACCATGGTCGAGTATCCACCCGCCTGACGCCGCATCTGGGGGAAGAACAACTGCAGGGCGCGCTCGGCGGCCGCGAGATAGCGCGTCTCGCCAGTGAGATGGCCGAGGCGCTGCAGCGCCAGAACGCGCGACGCCGTTGCCGGAGGGCGTGGCATTGTCGTGCCCGGGCTTGGGGCGGTGGATCAGCGCGCTCGTGATCGTGGCTGGTGAAGAAGAAGCCGCCGCCGTCGCGATCCTCGAAGCGATCGAGCAGGGCATCGGCCAGGTCCGCGGCGAAGTCCAGGTCGTCGCCGCGGAAATCCGCCTGCAGCAGCTCGAGCAGGGCGCCGAGCAGGAAGGCGTGGTCGTCGAGATAGGCGTTCGAGATGGGCGCGCCCGTCCTTGTAGGTGGCGAGCAGCCGGCCGCTTGCCGTCGCCGCCACAGCGTGCGCGCGCACGAAATCCAGCGCGCGGCGCGCCGAGGCGAGCCAGTCCGGCCGCTCGAACACGCGCGCCGGCGCGCGCCATGCCCTCGATCATCAGCGCGTTCCAGCTGGTGAGTATCTTGTCGTCGCGCCCGGGCCGCACGCGCTGCTCGCGCGTCGCAAGCAGTTTGCGCCGCGCCGACGCGAGCAGGCGCTGCACACGTCCACTCGGGCTGCCCGAGCCGCCGCGCCTTCCGCGCAGAGCCTCGGCGACGTGCAGATGCCAGTGCCTGCCCTCGAAGTTCGCCGGGCCGTCCAGGCCGCAATGCCGCTCGCACCACCGCGTATTCGTCGGCGGTCAGCAGGCGCGCCGCATCTCCGCCGGCGTCCAGACGTAGAACTTGCCTTCCTCGTGCTCCGAGTCGGCATCGAGCGAGGAGAAATAGCCGCCCTCGCGGCGACTGCATCTCGCGCATCACCCAGCCCGCGGTCTCCTCGGCCACCTGCGGAACAGGGGATCGCCGGTCAGCACCCAGGCGTCGGCATAGAGCGCAGCAGCGGACCGTTGTCGTAGAGCATCTTCTCGAAGTGCGGGATCTTCCAGTGGGCATCGACGCTGTAGCGGCAGAAGCCGCCGCCGAGCTGGTCGTAGATGCCGCCCTCCGCCATGCGCGACGAGCGTGGTGACGACGATGTCGCGGCAGCGCGCTCGCCGGTGGCGGCATGACGCCGCAGCAGCAATCGCAGGTCGGTCGGATGGGGAAACTTGGGCGCGCCGCCGAAGCCGCCGAAGCGCGGGTCGAAGTTGGCCGCCAGCGAGCGTCGGTGGCATCGGTCAGGGGCTGGGGCGAAGACTCCGAGCGATGCGCCACCCCGCTCGGCACGGTCTGGGCCAGCGCGGACAGCACGCTCTGCGTTCTGCTGGTCGATCTCGCTGCGCCGCGTGCGGTAATACCTCGGCGATCCGCTCCATCAGTTCCGCGAATCCGGGCAGGCCGTGGCGCGGCGTCTTGGGGAAGTAGGTGCCGCCGAAGAACGGCGTGCCGTCGGGCGTCAGGAACATGGTCAGCGGCCAGCCGCCGGCGCGCTGGGCCAGCATCTGGTGGGCGATCTGGTAGATCTGGTCCAGGTCCGGCCGCTCCTCGCGATCGACCTTGATGTTGACGAACAGCCGGTTCATCACCTGCGCCACTTCCGGGTCCTCGAAGGACTCGTGCGCCATGACATGGCACCAGTGGCAGGCCGAATAGCCGATCGACAGCAGGATCGGCTTGTTCTGCGAGCGCGCCAGTCGAGCGCCTCCTCGCCCCAGGGATGCCAGTCCACCGGGTTGTCGGCATGCTGCTGCAGATAGGGCGAGGTTTCCCGAGCAAGGCGGTTGGGCAATTCGGACTCCTGGATGGGATGGGGATGGCTCAGAGACACCACCCGCGCCAAATGATTCAAAGCTGGATCTGCTGGGCCCAGGCCAAGGCCGCGAAGTGACCGGCGTTCACCGTCGTCACATCGGTGCTGCATTTTTCGCTCGCGGCACGGATCTGCTCCTGGTCGAACGACTCGCAGGCGATCGCCAATTCTAGGAATGGGGCGTAGGGCCCGGCGTTGCGCAGCAGCGCATCGGAGAACGCCTGCGGCAAGTGCAGCGGCTTCAGGGCATCCGCCAGCGGCACATGCAGGACCAGATCGAGCAGAGAGAACAGGCCGACGACGAACAGACCGTCGCGCTCGCCCTGGGGAAAGCGTTCCTTGCCGACCAGTTCCATGAGCCGCCCGCGCACCAGGGCGTTCTCGAGCAGAGCCGCGGCGTAGGGCGACGCCTGGGCCGAGCCGAACAGCAGCAGGGTCAGCCAGCGGTACATCTGATCGCGCCCCATGATCACCAGGGCATGCTCGATGGAGGTGATGGTCTGGCGCAGGCCCGAGGCGGCCGAATTGATGTAGCGCAGCAGGCGGTAGGACAGCACCGCATCCTGCTTCAGGATCTGCGCCAGTTCGGCGGTGGCGGCATCGCGCCGCAAGCGGTTGAGCAGATCGTAGACCCGCAGCGTCTGCGGTCCGACCTGATTGCCGGTCCAGTCTTCGCGGCTGGTCACGAACGGCCCCTGAAAGCAGGAGAAACCGAGTTTGCTGCACAACTGGAAGTCGTCGAAGCTCGCCAAGTCCTTCGCCACCAGCACAGCGGAAGCCGACCGCGCCTTCAGCCCTTCGGCCAGACGCGTGATCGCGGCCGGACTGTGCCGCGCCGTCGGCACGATGAAATAGTCGACATGCGGCGCCAGCGCCTCGAAGTGCGGCCCGGCGAAGCAGTCCTCCAGCGCCAGCGAGAATCCGCTCTTCCTGAGTCCGGCGGCGCGGTCGGCGAGCCCGTCCGCTGCGGCACCCGTCTCCTCCCAGGGCACTACCGTGAGCACGATGCCGCGCCCGGGCAATTGCTCGATCAGCGGATTCGCCAGGAACGAGTCGAGGACGTCGATGAACGCCAGCCGGTGCCCGAGCAGGGTGTCGATCGAATACTGGATCAGGTTGCGGACCAGAACCTCGTTGTAGACATGATGGATGCGGCGGCTCTGGCCATGGATCCGGTCGCGGGTGCTCTTGCGCAGCATGAACTGGTAGCCTGCCACCCGCTGCTCGCGATTGAGCACCGCCTCGCGGCAGATGACCGAGCGCGCGGCGGCCGCATCCGCTTCGCCTTCGAGCCGGGGTGGCACCGGAGCCGCGGCCGCCGTAGCGTCGGCCGCGACATCCTTCACCGGAGCCACGGCATTCAGCGCCTGGAAGTCGCGGCGCTCCGCCTCGTCGCGGGCGCCATGTGCTCCGTGCCTGTCGCGCCCACGGCGGAAAAGCAGCGAAAAAAGTTCGTTCAGCATGGGGGGGTTCCGGGCTGTCGGTTTGCTGTGGCCGCACTGTTCCGGCGCGGTGAACCTGTCCTTGTGAGTCCTCGGTACACCCGCCCTACTCGGCTACGCTCGAAAACAGACTCTGCCACCAGCGCCTGCGGGCGGCCGGTATGTGACCGGAGGGCTTCAGATCCACCGCCGGCACCCGGCTCATGATCCAGCCCGGAAGCGGCGGATGCTTGCTCGATCCGCACGAGGAGCCGAGATGATTCGGGTCGTAGATCTTGACGAAGCGCGGTGCCTGGACGTCGTCCGCGTAGACGATGCCGCAGTAGTCCTCGTGATGCTCCTTGCGCAGAAGTTCGTCGATGCGATGCACGAACTGCCGCGTCTCTTCGGGCGCAGACGGCACGGTCGGAACGGGCTCGCCCACGGCATACAGGTACCAGCCCGCATCCGCATCGATGCGTTGCCAGAACTCACTCAGTTGCTGCCAGGACATGATGCCCCACAGCCGCCCGGCATACAGGCGCTCGAATTCGGAGGCCATCCGACTCGTTTCCGACATGAAACGTCCCTTTCAATACTCGGGCTTGGGCAGACGCGCCGCCAACTCGTCCCAGGTAATCACTACGTCCGGCAACACCCCCACCGGCGTTTCCCCTTCCAGCAGTTGGGTGTCCGGCCTGCCGTACGCGCCGTTCTCCAGGCGATACACCGTGAGCACGCGGTCGGTCGGATGCACCATCCAATATTCCCTCACCCCGGCCTGCTCGTAGATGCGCCGCTTGCGCACCTGATCGTGGCCGGCGGTGGCGGGCGAGAGCACCTCCAACACCCAGTCCGGGGCGCCGCGCACGCCTCGCTCGGTCAGCTTGGCCGGATCGCACACCACCAGGACGTCCGGCTGAACCACCGTGTCGATGCGCTCGTCCGCCTCGTCTGCCTTGGGCAACCGCACATCCACCGGAGCGATGAAGACCCGGCAAGGCTTGCCCACCAACGCGTTCGCCACCTGCCGGAAGATCTCCCCGGCGACGTCCTGATGCGCCAGCAGTCGGCGCCGGTGCCATCAGGTACGCAATACCGTCGATCAGCTCGTAGCGCACGTCCTCCGGCCAGGTCAGATAGTCGCCGTAGGTGTGGTAGGCGTTATCGCGCTGTGCTAATCCCATGAGATCTCCAGCATCTACCGATTCGAAACTCGTCAATATTCACGACTATCCTGTCCCAAGGTGGGCCGGACACAGTTGGCCTGCGGCAAGACATTCGAGCAGAGCACGCAGACGTTCATCCGGAACTTCGACGCTTCGGAACTTGAAACAACCCCTCAAACTGCGACCGTTGCCCGCGAGATATTGCTTGGTGAAGGAGGACTGGCCGTACATGTGATTTCGCAGGCGCTGAGCTATACCACCGGCTGCGTTCGGAGTTCTGCCGACGTGAACAACTTCGCCTTGACCGTCATACAGCACGTAGACCCCTGGCCCGTCTGGCGCATTTCAGTTCGACCTCCGGCCAATGGAAAGGTCTGCAAGTCACAGGTCATGAGCTTCTCGAAGAGAGACCTTACCCGGTCCTGTTCCTGACTCACTTGTCCGTCGTGTTTTTTTCCAGCTGCGACACGTCCCGCACCGCGCCGGTATCCGCGCTGGTGGTCATGGCGGCATAGGCGCGCAGCGCCGCCGACACCGGGCGTTGGCGGCTCTTCGGCTTCCATGCCTGGTCGCCGCGCGCCTCCTCTTCGCTGCGGCGGCGCGACAGTTCTGCCGCGCTGACTTGCAGGCTGATGCTGCGCAGCGGGATGTTGATGTCGATGAGATCGCCGTTGCGACTAGGGCGATGGCTCCGCCGCCTGCCGCTTCCGGCGAGACATGGCCGATGGACAGACCGGCTGTGCCGCCTGAGAAGCGCCCGTCCGTGACCAGGGCGCAGAGCTTGCCAAGGTGCTTGGACTTCAGGTAGGAGGTGGGATAAAGCATCTCCTGCATGCCAGGCCCGCCTTTCGGCCCTTCGTAGAGGATGAAGACCACATCGCCCCCGCACCTCGCCGCCAAGGATGGCCGCGCACGCATCCTCCTGGGACTGGAAGACCTTGGCCTTGCCGGAGAATGGAGGATGGAAGGGTCAACCCCGGCAGTCTTGACTATGCAGCCCTGCTCGGCGATGTTGCCGTAGAGCACCGCAAGGCCGCCCTCTTGCGAGTAGCAGTGCGCCGCGTTGCGGATGCAGCCTTTCTCGCGGTCATTGTCCATGACTTCATACAGCTTGAGCTGCGAGCAAGCGCCTAGTTGCGGCCTGTCCGGCGGGCGCGCGGAATAGAGCTCGGCGGCGTGGCGGCGCTCGTCGTGACGTCCAAGCGCCAATCGCTTGGGCAAGAGTGAGGCCGTCCACCGCATCACCGAGGTGTCAAGCAGGCCGGCGCGGTCCAGTTCCCCCATGATGCCGAGCACGCCTCCGGCGCGGTTGACATCCTCCACATGGTAGTGCGAGGAGGGCGAGACCTTGCACAGACAAGGCACGCGGCGCGAAAGGGAGTCGATGTCCTGCATGGTGAAGTCCACGCCTGCCTCCTGCGCCACAGCGAGCAGGTGCAGCACGGTGTTGGTCGAGCCGCCCATGGCTATGTCAAGGGTCATCGCGTTGCTGAAGGCGGCCTTGCAGGCTATGGAGCGCGGCAGCACCGAAGCGTCTTCGCGCTCGTACCAGTGCGCGCCAGCTCCACGATCCTGCGCCCGGCCTGCTCGAACAGCCACAGGCGGTTCACATGCGTGGCCACGACCGTGCCGTTGCCCGGCAGCGCCAGTCCGAGAGCCTCGTTCAAGCAGTTCATCGAGTTGGCTGTAAACATGCCGGAGCAGGACCCGCATGTGGGGCAGGCGCTGCGTTCCACTTCCGCGATTCCTCATCCGTAACCTCGTTGTCCGCAGCCATGACCATGGCATCGACCAGGTCCCGGCGATGTCTTGCCCCCCAGATTCCTGCCCGCTTCCATCGGCCCGCCGGAAACAAAGATGGTCGGGATGTTCAAGCGCATGGCCGCCATCAGCATGCCGGGAGTGATCTTGTCGCAGTTGCAGATGCACACCGAGCATCGGGACAAGTGGGCGTTGACCATGTATTCCACAGAGTCGGCGATCAGCTCGCGCGAGGGCAGCGAATAGAGCATCCCGCCGTGGCCCATGGCGATGCCGTCATCGACGGCGATGGTGTTGAACTCCTTCGCCACCCCGCCGGCGATGTCGATTTCCCGCGCCACCAACTGGCCCATATCCTTCAGATGCACATGGCCGGGCACGAACTGGGTGAAGCTGTTGGCGATGGCGATGACGGGCTTGCCGAAGTCGCCTCCTTCATGCCGGTGGCGCGCCACAGGGCGCGTGCGCCGGCCATGTTGCGGCCGTGGGTGGAGGTGCGGGAACGGTATTCGGGCATCACGGGCTCCGGAGCGAATTGGCCAGAACGCAATTCTAGCCGGGTCCGACGCCGCGGCGGGAGTCGGTCGCGCAGGTCGCAGAGCAACCGCATGCAGCCACGGCCGCTTCTACGGCAGAGGCAATCTGTGTGAAACTTGCCACCATGCTGATCCATCCCCAGTTCGACCCGGTCGCCATCGCCATCGGCCCCCTTGCCGTACGCTGGTACGGCCTGATGTATCTCATCGCCTTTCTGGCGTTCATGCTGCTGGGCCGCTACCGCGCGCGCCAGAACATCCTCAACGGCTGGCTGCCACGAGACGTGGACGACCTGCTGTTCTTCGGCGTCATCGGCGTCGTCGTCGGCGGCAGACTGGGCGAGGTGCTGTTCTTTCAGCCCGGCTACTACTTCTCCCACCCGCTGGAGATTCCCGCCGTATGGAAGGGCGGCATGTCGTTCCACGGCGGCTTTCTCGGAGTGCTGGCGGCGGTCTGGTACTACGCCCGCAAGACCGATCGCGCCTGGCTCGACGTCACCGACTTCATTGCGCCCCTGATTCCCCTGGGGCTGGCCGCGGGGCGCATCGGCAACTTCATCAACGGCGAGTTGTGGGGCCGGCCGGCCGATCCTGCACTGCCCTGGGCCATGATCTTCCCGCAGGTCGATTCCCTGCCGCGCCACCCCTCGCAGCTTTACCAGGCCGGTCTGGAGGGGCTGGCGCTGTTCGTGCTGCTATGGTGGTTCGCCGCCAATCCGCGCCCGCGCGGTGCCGTTTCCGGCGCCTTTCTCATCGGCTACGGCGTCTTCCGTTCGGTCGCGGAATTCTTCCGCAATCCGGACGAGGGAATCTTCGGCGTGCTCACGTTCGGCATCTCGATGGGGCAGTGGCTCAGCCTGCCGATGATCCTCGCCGGCGTGGCGCTGTTGATGTGGAGCTATCGCCGGCGCTGACGGTCCGACCCCGGACCGGCGTCAGCGCGCCGCCATCACGGTCTCCAGGTACATGTCGACCGCCCGCAGCAGGTTCTGCTCCTTGCCGGTGAAGAAATGGTCCGCCCCGTCGATCCTGGCCTGCCGCGACAGCGGCCGGCGGCCCAGACTCCCTTCGCGCTCCTTGGCCGCGGCCAGAACCTGGGGCAAGTCGGCGCTTCCGTACAGGTCGAAGATGGGCGGCCGGGCCGAAGGCAACGGCGGAAACGGCGCCGACAGGCCGACCGCGACATAGGCGGCGAGCGGTGCCTGCGGCTCGCGGCGCAGGTACTCGCCGACCATGCGCGCCCCCAGGCTGTGGGCGACGATGGCGATCGGATTCTGGGGCGCCGTTTCCCGCAGAAACTTCACCGCCGCCGCAATGCGCGACGCCGACTCGGGCATGGTCGGGGTGTAGTCGTCGGGCTTGGCGTCGGCGGCCAGCACCGGCATCTGGATCGCGAGCGTGGCATAGCCCATGTCGGCGAGGCCGGTGCGCAGCGTGCCGATCAGGCCCCAGTCGGGGTGCACGCCGATGCCATGCACCAGGATGACGGCGGCTCTGGGATTGGCGGTCGCGGCGTAGAGGCCGAGGAACTTGTGGCCTTCCGCCTCCAGCCAGACCGCATCGCCGACCACGAGGCCGGGCAGGATTTCGTCCGCCCACTTCTTCTCGCGCCCATAGTCGGCGGCGCCGGCGGCCGCGCACGCGACCAGCAGAGCCAGCAGAAGTCCGATGCGTTTCACGTAACACCTCCGTCAGAAAATGGAATCCTCATGACACACGGGCCAGGGCGGATCGCGTGAAGCATACCGCGCGGCGGCCGACGCCGTCGGGCAGGGTTGACAGTCCGGCAGCCGACTTTAACATCATCAACCGTTGGCAAACTTCCATGACATGACGCGACCGATGGCATGAACGGCAACATCGTGACCGAGGGCATCAGGAAGATGCGCGCCTTCGTGGGACGCGGCGAGGCGGACACTCAGCCGTTGCCGCTACGGCAGCGCGAACGTCTGCGCGCGCAATTGCGCGAGTGCGCCCAGGGAACCGGGGGCGAGGTGTCGGCCCGCCTGCGCGCCGAAAAACTGGGACACGCCTACCTGGAACTCGGGGATGCCGCACGACACGAGTTCCTGCGCCTCATCGCCCTTGAATTCGGACCGGACCCGCAGGAGGTGGCGCAAGCCCATGCCGCCTACCAGCAGGCGGTCGGAACACCGTGCCAATGGGAGGCGGAAGGCCGCCTGCGCGCGGCGATGCGCTCGCCGCGCATCCGCATCCTGACCCAATTCAACGCGCTCCCCCAAGGCGTCAAGTTTCTGGTGAACCTGCGCGCCGACCTGCTGCGCTTCCTCGAGAAGGATCCGGAACTGTCGGTGTTGGATCGTGAACTGCAGGCGCGGCTTGGCGCTTGGTTCGATGTGGGATTCCTCGAACTGCAGCGCATCACCTGGAACTCTCCGGCGGCGCTGCTCGATAAGCTCATCGAATACGAAGCAGTGCACGAAATCCGGTCCTGGGACGACCTGCGCAACCGTCTCGATTCCGACCGTCGCTGCTACGCGTTCTTCCATCCGCGCATGCCGATGGAGCCGCTTATTTTCGTTGAGGTCGCGCTGACGCGGGCACTTGCGGGTAGCATCCAGGCCCTGCTGGATGAAACAGCTCCGGTGCTCCCCGTGCAGCGTGCCACCACCGCCATCTTTTATTCGATTTCCAACACGCAGGCCGGCCTGCGCGGCGTATCGTTCGGGAATTTTCTGTTGAAGCGGGTCATTGACGACCTGAAGCGGGACTTCCCCCGCCTCAAAACATTCGCGACCCTCTCCCCCATGCCGCAACTGCGCACCTGGCTGAAACAAGACCGCGAAGCATGGACACAGGCGTTCCGGCCCGCCGACTGGAAACGGATTGCGGCCGTCCACGACGTACCGGCTTCCGCGATGGCGGTGCAGAACCTGATCGAGGGGCCAGACTGGGTCGCGAACGGGGAATTCGCGGCAGCGCTGCGCGACCCACTGCGGCGCCTGGGCGCCCGCTACCTGATGCACGCCAAGTCCGGCCAGCAAGCTTTCGACCCGGTCGCACGCTTTCATCTTGGCAATGGCGCCAAAGTGGAACGATTGAACTGGCTGGCGGATACCTCCGCCAAGGGTTTGAGGCAGTCGTTCGGACTGATGGTCAACTACCTCTACGAGCCGGATGCCATCGAGGGCAACGTGGAGGCCTACGTGCAGACCGGTCGCATCGCGGCGAGCGCCGAAGTGAGGGTGCTTTCCAAATACCTCGTCGAGCCGCCCGAAGCATCGGCGGAGGATGCGGCAGAGACATAGCGTTTTTTTTCATTAGCGTAGTCGCTTGAGACTGATATCTTGACAATTGTGGCGAAAAGTTTGGCTCGACGGAGGAGTTTGGGGGATCTACAAGGGGGCCTGCCCCCTTGATCCCGTCGGGGGGATATACAAGGGGCATCTCCCCTTGTTCGTTACATGGGGTTTTCCCGGCCATGCGGAACGGACAAACCTGTTCGGTTCCGGCTCGGCCGGCTTAGGGAGGGTATATGAACGAACGTCCTTTCAAGGTTCTGGGCATTCAGCAGATCGCCATCGGCGGCCCGGACAAGACCCGGCTGCGCCGCCTGTGGGTGGATACCCTGGGACTGGCGGTAAGCGGCAACTACCGCAGCGAGCGGGAGAACGTGGACGAGGACATCGCCGTCCTGGGCAGCGGCCCGTTCAAGTGCGAGGTGGACCTGATGCAGCCGGTAGATCCGGCGAAGAAGCCTGCCGTGCATGAAACGCCGCTCAACCACGTCGGCCTGTGGATCGACGACCTGCCCAAGGCCGTCGACTGGCTCACCGCCCAGGGCATGCGCTTCGCTCCCGGCGGCATCCGCAAGGGCGCCGCCGGCTATGACATCTGCTTCGTCCATCCCAAGGGCAACGAGCAGTTCCCGATCGGGGGCGAAGGGGTGCTGATCGAACTGGTGCAGGCGCCGCCCGAGGTGGTCGCGGCGTTTGCGCGCATGGCGGATTGAGCACCCGGCGCAGGGTGGAGGACCTCCCTGCCGACCGGCGAAAAGAACGGAGAACAGGAACGTGCAACTCAAACCGGCCGCACTCGAGATCAAGCTGGCAGCGGAGAATCTGATCGTGGCGCGGCTCCTCGCCGCCAACGGCCACTTTCGCCAGGCAGTCGGCACCCTGTATTTCGCCGCCTACCATACCGTGGTGGCAGTGCTGGCGGCGCAGGGCATCGATGTCGATTACCACGAAGGCGTTCCGGCCATGTTCGGTCAGCACTTCATCCGCTCGGGCCTGGTGGAGCCGGACGCGGCGGAACTGCTCGGTGTCCTGTACCACAGCCGCATCATGGCCGACTACGGCGGCAACGTCGGCTTCGACCGCACCCGCTACCTCCTCGCGACCGGCCAGGCCGCGCGCGTCATCGAAGCCTGCTGCGATTACCTGCGCCGGGACTTTCCCAGCCTCGATCTCGCCGCCCTCGAGCGCGAGCGTGCCGAGCTGCGCCCCGGAGCCGTCGCGTAGTCGCCGAACAACCGCGCCGGTGGATCACGCGAAGCGGATGATTGCCTGATCCACCGCCAGGCTCTCGCCCGGCTGCGTCAGGATTTCGGCGACGACGGCATCCCGTTCCGCCTTGAGCACGTTCTCCATCTTCATCGCCTCGATCACCGCCAGCTTCTCCCCCGCCTTCACCTCCTGCCCGGCGGCCACGGCGACCTCGGTCAACAGTCCGGGCATGGGCGAGAGCAGGAACCTGGACATGTCCGGCGGCGCCTTGTAAGGCATCTTCGCCAGCAGTTCCGCGGCGCGCGATGTCACCACATGCACATCGGCCTGAGTGCCCCAGTGGAACAGGCGGTACTTCAGCCCGCGCCGCTCCACCTGCATGCAGAACTCGACGCCGTTGAGCCGGCCGTTGTAGAGCGGCTGGCCGAAGGTCCAGTTGGACAGCACCTCGTAGGATTCGCCCTTGTATTCCACCATGTTGCCGCCGTCGATGGCATGCACCCGGACCGGGTGCTGGTCGGGCCCCATCAGCACCACGAAGTCCTCGGGAATGCGGCGCGAGTGGCCCGGCATCTGGCCGCTGATGCGCGAGGCGCGCCCCAGGTAGGCGCGGTGGATGGAGGCCGCCACCGCGATCAGCATCGCCGGATCGTCGTGCGGCACGTCCTCGGCATGGAAGCCCTTCGGGTACTCCTCGGCGATCAAACCGGTATTGAAGTTGCCGGACACGAAACGCGGGTGCTGCATCAGCGCGGCCTGGAAGGCGATGTTGCTGGACACGCCGCGGATGCAGAAGCAGTTGAGGGCCTCGCGCATGCGCTCGATCGCCCGATCGCGCGTGGCGCCGTGGGTGATGAGCTTGGCGATCATCGAATCGTAGTACATCGAGATCTCGCCGCCCTCGCTGATGCCGGTGTCGACCCGCACGGTTCCCTCGTGCTGCGCCGGCGGGAGGTACTTGACGATGCGGCCGATGGACGGCAGGAAGTTGCGGAACGGATCCTCGGCATTGATGCGGCACTCCATCGCCCAGCCGTTCAGCCGAATCTGGTCCTGGCTGAAGGCCAGCTTCTCGCCGGCGGCGACGCGGATCATCTGCTCCACCAGGTCGAGGCCGGTGATCATCTCCGTCACCGGATGTTCCACCTGCAGCCGCGTGTTCATCTCCAGGAAGTAGAAACTGCGGTCCTTGCCGACGACGAACTCGACGGTGCCGGCGGACTGGTAATTCACCGCCTTCGCCAGTTGCACCGCCTGTTCTCCCATGGCCTTGCGCGTGGCGGCATCCAGAAAGGGGGACGGCGCCTCCTCGATCACCTTCTGGTGGCGGCGCTGGATCGAGCACTCGCGCTCCCACAGATAGACCACGTTGCCGTGGCTGTCGCCCAGCACCTGGATCTCGATGTGGCGCGGCTCCTCGATGAATTTCTCGATGAACACCCGGTCGTCGCCGAAGCTGGCCTTGGCTTCGTTCTTGCAGGACTGGAAGCCCTCGCGCGCCTCGGCGTCGTTCCAGGCCACGCGCAGGCCCTTGCCGCC
Organism: uncultured beta proteobacterium; assembly: GCA_963823455.1. Taxonomy (GTDB): domain Bacteria; phylum Pseudomonadota; class Gammaproteobacteria; order Burkholderiales; family Rhodocyclaceae; genus CAVPDA01. The sequence goes on along the minus strand of CAWGLO010000002.1, from coordinate 109,231 downwards.
GCCGCCGGCGCTGGCCTTGATCATCACCGGATAGCCGATCTCCCGGGCGATCTTCACTGCGTGATCCGCATCCTGGACCACGTCCGTGTAGCCGGGAATGGTGCTGACCCGGGCGGCCAGCGCCAGCTTCTTGGAGGCGATCTTGTCCCCCATGGCCTGGATGGCATGTACCTTGGGGCCGATGAAGACGATGCCGGCCGCCTCCAGTGCCTCGCAGAAGGCGGAGTTTTCGGACAGGAAGCCGTAGCCCGGATGCACCGCCTCGGCACCGGTATCCTTGCAGGCCTGGACAATGCGCTCCATCTGCAGGTAGCTCTGGGCGGACGGCGGCGGACCGATCAGCACCGCCTCGTCCGCCATGTCGACGTGCATGGCATCCTTGTCGGCCGCGGAATGGACGGCGACGGTCTGGATGCCCATGCGGCGGGCAGTGCGGATGACGCGGCAAGCGATCTCACCGCGGTTTGCAATCAGGATTTTGCTGAACATTCTCGGCAGCCTCTTTCAACGCGGAGCACGCAAAGGCGCAGAGAGCGCCGAGAGGACCGAATCCAGGAAATCCCTGTCTTCGCGTCCTTCGCGTCTTTGCGTTCTTTGCGTCGAATGGGGTTCGATCAAAGCGGAATGTTGCCGTGCTTGCGCCACGGGTTCTCCAGTTTCTTCTCGCGCAGCATGGCCAGCGAGCGGCACACGCGCTTGCGCGTCTCGTGCGGCATGATGACGTCGTCGATGTAGCCGCGATGGCCGGCGATGAACGGATTGGCGAATTTCTTGCGATACTCCTCGGTGCGCTCGGCGATCTTCTTAACATCCCCGATGTCCTTGCGGAAGATGATCTCCACCGCACCCTTCGGCCCCATCACCGCGATCTCCGCCGACGGCCAGGCGAAATTCACGTCACCGCGCAGGTGCTTGGACGACATGACGTCATAGGCGCCGCCGTAGGCCTTGCGCGTGATCACCGTCACCTTGGGCACCGTGCACTCGGCGTAGGCGTAGAGCAGCTTGGCGCCGTGCTTGATGATGCCGCCATACTCCTGCGCGGTGCCCGGCATGAATCCCGGCACGTCGACGAACGTCACCACCGGGATGTTGAAGGCGTCGCAGAAGCGCACGAAGCGCCCGGCCTTGATCGAGCTGCGGATGTCGAGGCAACCCGCCAGCACCAGCGGCTGGTTGGCGACGATGCCCACGGTGTGGCCCTCCAGGCGGGCGAAACCGGTGATGATGTTCTGCGCGTGCATCGGCTGGAGTTCGAAGAAGTCGGTGTCGTCGACGATCTTGAGGATCAGCTCCTTCATGTCGTAGGGCTTGTTCGGGTTGTCCGGCACCAGGGTGTCGAGCGACTCGTCCATGCGCTCGGCGGTGTCGGGTGTCCAGCGCACCGGCGCCTTTTCGCGGTTGTTCGAGGGCAGGTAGTTGAAGAAGCGCCGGATCAGCATCAGCGCCTCGACGTCGTTCTCGAACGCCAGGTCGGCCACGCCCGACTTGGTGGAATGGGTGACCGCACCGCCCAGCCCCTCGGCCGTCACCTCTTCGTGGGTCACGGTCTTCACTACGTCCGGACCCGTAACGAACATGTAGGAGGAATCCTTCACCATGAAGATGAAGTCGGTCATGGCAGGCGAATACACGGCGCCGCCGGCGCACGGCCCCATGATCACCGAGATCTGCGGAATGACGCCGGAGGCCATGACGTTGCGCTGGAACACCTCGGCATAGCCGCCGAGCGAAGCCACGCCCTCCTGGATGCGCGCGCCGCCGGAGTCGTTGAGCCCGATCACCGGCGCGCCGACCTTGATGGCGTGGTCCATGATCTTGCAGATCTTCTCGGCGTGGGCTTCCGACAGCGAGCCGCCGAAAACGGTGAAGTCCTGGGAGAAGACGAAGGCCACGCGGCCATTGATGGTGCCGTAGCCGGTCACCACGCCGTCGCCGGGGACCTTCTGCTCCGCCATGCCGAAATCGCTGCAGCGGTGCTCCATGAACATGTCCCACTCCTCGAAGCTGCCCGGATCCAGCAGCAGCTCGATGCGTTCGCGCGCCGTGAGCTTGCCCTTGGCGTGCTGGGAATCGATGCGGGCCTGCCCGCCGCCCAGGCGCGCGGCGGCGCGCTGTTCGTCCAATTGGCGGATGATGTCGTGCATCTTGGAGTTCTCCTTGCGTTACGAATCCGGCGCAACGTGAAGCCAGGTGTCGGGTGCGCTGCGCCCGACCCGACCTGCGTCAATCCATGCCGGGCGCAAACTCGGGTCGGATCGAGCGCGCAGCGCGGATCCGACACGCCCGGCATTTACCTCAGCATCGCCACATACACGCCCGCGATGATGGCGGTGGTGATGACGCCGCTGACGTTGGCGCCCAGCGCGTGCGGCAGAATCATCGCTCCCGGCGATGCCTCCGAAGCGATCTTCTGCACCACCTTCGCCGTCGTGGGAACGCAGCTTACGCCGGCGATGCCGATGATCGGGTTGTACTTGCCGCGATACCAGAAGTACAGGATGTAGCCGCCGAGCAGTCCGCCGAGGGCGGAGATGAGCAGCGCCAGCATGCCCAGCAGCAGCAGCTTGAGCACCGTCGGATCGAGGATGGTATTGGCCTCGCACAGTACGCCCAGGGTGAGGCCGAGGAAGAACGTGGCGCCGTAGAGGAAGGTGTCGCCGAGGAGCCGGGTGAGGGACTCGATGCCGCTCTCCCGCACCGCGACGCCGACGAACAGCGACAGGAACAACGGGGCGGCCACCGGAAACAGCAGGCACAGCACGGTGCAGGCGACCACCGCGAAGGTCAGCTTCTGCGCGCGGCTGACGGTCCGTCCCTTGTCCGCCGCCATGCTGATGCCGCGCAGCCGCTTCGGCACCAGCCACTTGATGAGGTAGGGATAGCCGCCGTAGGTAAGGCCGAGATAGAGATAGCCCACCACCGTGATCGGCACGAACAGGTGCTTCGCGAGCACGAGCGAGGCGAACAGCACCATCGGGCCGTCGGCACCGCCGATCAGGGACACCGATGCCGCTTCGCGCTCCGTCAGGCCGAGGCCGATGGCGATGGGAAACACGGCGATGGTGCCGAGTTCGGCGAACAGGGCGAGGAACATGCTCTGGAACGGACGCGCCATGACGTAGCCGACATCGAGCAGCACGCCGATGCCCATGAACACGAAGCACGCGATCAGGCCGTTGCTGAAGGTGAACGTGAAGATCGGCTGCAGCCAGTTGATCTGCAGCACGTTCATGAGTTCGACCGGGTCCGACAGCAGCGGATCGACGAACAGGGTGCCGACCTTGCCGCCCTCCAGGAACATCACGCCGGCATTGACCGCCGACATGCCGAGTCCCATCGGGATCATCAGCAGCGGTTCCAGCACATTGCGCGCCCCGAGATAGATCAGGGCGAACCCCAGCAGCATGAGGAAAATGCGCCCGAAGAGTATCTTCGGCTCCGACGCCGCCAGCGTGGCGATGCCCTGAAAGATGTCGAGCAGGTTGAGGGCTTCCACGGAGATTCCCGGCCTCAGACGATCGTGATCAGGGCCTGACCGCCCTCCACCGCGTCGCCGGCCGTCACCAGCACGCGCGTCACCTGACCGGAGCGACTGGCGATGACCGGGGTCTTCATTTTCATCGCTTCCAGCAGCAGCAGTCGGTCGCCCTGCTTCACCACTTGCCCGACCTTGACATCGACCAGCACCACCGTGCCCGCCAGTTGCGCCACCTCATCGCCGTCGGCGGTGGATGGGGCCGGAGCGCTCGCGGGCAGCGTGGCGGGGCGCAACGGCGCGCCCGGCGTTGCCGGCACGGCGGGTGCGCCCTGCACCGGCGGCGTTGCCGATGCCGTGGAAGATTCCGTCATCTCCTCGACCGTGACGTCGTACTCCCGCGCATTCACCGTGACTCGAAATCTTCTTAGCATAGTCCCCCCGTTTCAATGCTTTGACCGACGGTCCACGGCGTGGGACGTATGGAGGGCAACGCGGCCTTCCACCATCCAGCTGTGTCCGTGCCCCGCTTCCCCGATATGCACGACCCGGTGCGGGCCGATCATGGCGAAGATCGCGCGCCGACAGCGCGGCGACATCGTCGTCCGAAATGCCCGGACCCACCGGACATACCGTTGTCACCGGTGCCGCGGTCGCAAAAATTGCGGAGCGCTCGATGCGCGCGGTGAAGCCCACCAGCAGTTTGATCAGCAGCGCGACCCCCATCGAAATCAGGATCGCGATCCCGAACATCCATAGTACTTTGACGATTGCCGCGCTTACCATGTCGATTCGTCCTGTCCGGCGCCGCTACAAAGGCATGTTGCCGTGCTTCTTGGCCGGCCGCAGTTCGCGTTTCGACAAGGTCTTGCGCAGCGCCAGGGCCAGTATCCAGCGCGTGTCGCGCGGCTCGATGACGTCGGTGATGTAGAACTTCGCGCCGCCGACAGGTAGGGCGAGGCGAACTCGTCGCGATATTCCTGCGCCAGCTCCGCCGACCGCGCCTTGCGGTCCTCGGCCTGATCGAGTTCCTTGCGATAGAGGATCTTGACCGCCGCCTCGGCACCCATCACGGCGATTTCCGCCGTCGGCCAGGCGAACACCATGTCGGCGCCCATTTCCTGGCTGCACATGGCGAGGTAACGAGCCGCCGTAGGCCTTGCGCAGGATCACCGTCAGATCTTGGGCGTGGTGCAGAGGCATAGGCATGCAGCATCTTGGCGCCGTGGCGGATGATGCCGCCGCGCTCCTGCTCGACGCCGGGCAGGAAGCCCGGCACATCGACCAGCGTCACCAGCGGCATGTTGAAGACGTTGCAGATGCGGACGAAGCGCGCCGCCTTGTCGGCGGCGTTGAGGTCCAGCGCGCCGGCCATGACCATCGGCTGGTTGGCGACCAGGCCGACCACGACACCGCAGATGCGCGCGAAGCCGACGATGATGTTGCGCGCAAAGCCGGCGTGCACCTCCAGCAACTCGCCCTTGTCCACCAGGCGCCGGATGCACCGCATACATGTCCAGCGGCTCGGAGGGGCTCGTCGGGCATGAGCGCCGTCGATCGCCGCGTCCGGTTCCTCGTCGATGGCCTCGACCCAGGGTCGTGGGGCGGATCCTCGGTGTTGTTCGCCGGCAGGTAGGACAGCAGTGCTTGCACCAGGGCGATGGCATGGCGGTCGTCTTCCGCCACGAAATGCACGTTGCCGCTGACCGTGGCATGCATCTCGGCGCCGCCGACTTCGTCCATGGTGTCGGAACGCCCGGTCACCGCCTTGATCACTTCCGGTCCGGTGATGAACATGTGGGCGTTGTTGCGCGTCATGATGACGAAATCCATCAGCGCCGGCGAATAGGCGGCGCCCCCGGCGCAGGGGCCCAGCACCACGGCGATCTGCGGCACCACGCCGGACAGCAGGACGTTGGCGTAGAAAACGTCGCCGTAGCCGGACAGGGCATCGACGCCCTCCTGAATGCGCGCGCCGCCGGAATCCTTGAAGGCGACCAGCGGCAGCCCGTTCTTGAGTGCAAAGCGCATCAGCCGCACGATCTTGCGCGCGTGCATCCTGCCGAGCGTGCCTGCGGCCACGGTGAAATCCTGGCTGAACGCCGCAACCTGCATGTCGCGCACGTAGCCGGTGCCGGTGATGACGCCATCGGCCGGAAGATCCTTGCCGGCGAGGCCGAATTGCTGCGCCCGATGCTGCACATAGGCGCCGAATTCCTGGAATGTTCCCGGCTGGAACAGGAGGTCGAGCCGATCGCGCGCCGAGAGCAAACCCTTGGCGCGCCTCGCCTCAATCTTGTCCGCGCCGCCGCCAGCATCGAGTGCGGCGCGCTTGCCGCGCAGCGTATCGAGCGCCTCGCGTCGAATCGTCATGGTTCCCCTCCGTCAACCGGCGGCGGATGCGTGCCGCCCAGGCGCACGCCGCCGCACATCGTTCTTCGTCTTATAGATAGCCGAGCAGCCGATGGGCGGCCGCTGCCGGTGTTATCGTGCCATGCTCCACCGCATGGCGCAGTTCATCCAGTTCGCCGCGCACACGCGGATGCTCGCGAAAGCGGCTGCGCAGCCCGGTATCGATCAGCGTCCACATCCAGGCCACGGCCTGATGCCGGCGCTTCGCCGCAAATTCCCCGCTTGCGCTCATGGTAACGCGATAGCGCTCTATTTCCCGCCAGAAATCGGCGATGCGCTCTTCCTTCAATGAACTCACCGCCACCACCGGCACCTGCCAGTTGGGCGAGACGCGCCGCAGCATGCCGAGCGCGCTGCGCAGATGGGAGCGGGCGAGCGCTGCGGCATGGGGATCGATGTCGGCCTTGTTGATCACCAGCACGTCGGCGATCTCCATGATGCCCTTCTTGATCGCCTGCAACTCGTCGCCGGCGTTCGGCAGCAGCATGAGGGCGAACGCATCCACCATGCCGGCGACCGCCGTCTCCGACTGCCCCACCCCGACCGTTTCGACGATGACGACGTCGAAGCCCGCGGCCTCGCACACCAGCATCGCCTCGCGCGTCTTCTCCGCGACGCCGCCGAGCGAGCCGCCGGTGGGCGAGGGCCGGATGAAGGCGCCGGGGTTCTGCGACAGCCGCTCCATGCGCGTCTTGTCGCCCAGGATGGAACCGCCCGACACCGAACTGGACGGGTCCACCGCCAGCACCGCCACGCGATGCCCCTGGGCGATCAGATGCAGGCCCAGGGTTTCGATGAAAGTGGACTTGCCGACGCCGGGCACGCCGGAGATGCCGACCCGGATCGAATTGCCGGTGCGGGGCAGCAGGCGCTCCAGCACGCGCTGCGCACGCTGCTGATGATCGGCGCGAGACGACTCGATCAGGGTAATGGTCTTCGCCAGTTGCCGCGTCCTGCGCGCCAGCACGCCCTCCACCAGGTCCTGGTCGGCCGCATCGAGGGGCCTCAGATCGACTTCGGCGCGTTTCATGGCGGGACGCCCTCAGCCAAGGCAACGGAGCACGGTGGCGCGGGATCCTGCGGTCATGGCGAAGGCCGCGGGTCGGGTCAAGCCGGCAGCCGCGCGGCGCGAATCGCGTCCAGGACCTGTTTCGCCGCCGCCGGAATCGGCGTCCCCGGACCGAAGATGCCCTTGGCGCCGGCCTGGCGCAGAAATTCGTAGTCCTGCGCCGGGATGACGCCGCCGACGAAGACGATGATGTCGTCCGCACCCTGCTCCCGCAGCGCCTTGACCAGCGCCGGCACCAGCGTCTTGTGCCCCGCCGCCAGCGTGGATACGCCGACGGCATGGACGTCGTTCTCGATCGCCTGGCGCGCCGCTTCCTCCGGCGTCTGGAACAGGGGGCCGATGTCCACGTCGAAGCCGAGATCGGCGAAGGCCGTGGCCACCACCTTGGCGCCGCGGTCGTGGCCGTCCTGACCGAGTTTGGCCACCATGACCCGCGGCCGCCGCCCCTCCTCGCGGACGAAGGCTTCGATCTCGCCCTTGAGCTGCTGCCAGCCCTGGTCGCTCGCGAAGGCCGCGCCATAGACGCCGGACACGCTCTGGGTCGTGGCGCGAAAGCGTCCGAATGCCTTTTCCAGCGCATCCGACACTTCGCCCACCGTGGCGCGCAGGCGGATTGCCTTCACCGTCAGATCCAGCAGGTTGCCCTGGCCGCTCCTGCCGTCGCCGCGGGCGCATTCCGTCAGCGCGTGCAGGGCGTGCTCCACCGCCGCCGTATCGCGGCCGCCACGGATCTTCTTCAGCCGCGCCACCTGCGACTCGCGCACCGCGCTGTTGTCGATCTCCCGCGTCTCGATCGGTGCCTCTTGCTTGAGCTTGTACTTGTTCACGCCGACGATCACGTCCTTGCCGGAGTCGATGCGCGCCTGCTTCTCGGCGGCGCTGGCCTCGATCTTGAGCTTGGCCCAGCCGGAGTCCACCGCCTTGGTCATGCCGCCCATCGTCTCGACCTCTTCGATGATCTCCCACGCCTTGTCCGCCATGTCCTGCGTCAGCTTCTCCATCAGGTAGGAGCCGGCCCAGGGATCGATCACGCTGCAGATATGGGTTTCCTCCTGAACGATCAGTTGCGTGTTGCGGGCGATGCGCGCCGAGATGTCGGTCGGCAGCGCGATCGCCTCGTCGAAGGAATTGGTGTGCAGCGACTGGGTGCCGCCGAACACCGCCGCCATCGCCTCGATCGTCGTGCGCACCACGTTGTTGTAGGGGTCCTGCTCGGTGAGCGACCAGCCCGAAGTCTGGCAATGGGTGCGCAGCATCATCGACTTCGCGTTCTTCGGCGCGAAGCCCTTCATGATGCGCCACCACAGCAGGCGCGCCGCCCGCAGCTTGGCCACTTCCAGGTAGAAGTTCATGCCGATGGCAAAGAAGAACGAAAGCCGGCCGGCGAACTCGTCCACATCCATGCCCTTGGCCAGCGCCGTCCGCACGTACTCCTTGCCGTCCGCCAGCGTGAACGCCAGCTCCAGAGTCTGGTTCGCCCCCGCTTCCTGCATGTGGTAGCCGGAGATGGAGATCGAGTTGAACTTCGGCATGTTGCGCGCCGTGTACTCGATGATGTCGCCGACGATGCGCATCGACGGCTCCGGCGGATAGATGTAGGTGTTGCGCACCATGAACTCTTTGAGGATGTCGTTCTGAATGGTGCCCGACAGCTTGTCCTGGGATACGCCCTGCTCCTCCGCCGCGACGATGTAGCCGGCCAGCACCGGCAGCACGGCGCCGTTCATGGTCATGGACACCGAGACCTTGTCCAGCGGAATGCCGTCGAACAGGATCTTCATGTCCTCGACGGAATCGATCGCCACCCCCGCCTTGCCCACGTCGCCCACCACCCGCGGATGATCCGAGTCGTAGCCGCGATGGGTCGCCAGATCGAAGGCTACCGACACGCCCTGACCGCCCGCGGCGAGGTTGCGGCGGTAGAAGGCGTTCGACTCCTCGGCGGTGGAAAAGCCGGCGTACTGGCGGATGGTCCACGGGCGCACGGCATACATGGTGGCCTGGGGGCCGCGCAAGAAAGGTTCGAAACCGGGCAGCGTATCGGCGTAGGGCAGATCCTTGACGTCGGCCGCGCTGTAAAGCGGTTTGACGACGAGACCCTCGGGCGTCACCCAGTTGAGCGCGGCGACGTCGCCGCCGGGCGCCGACTTGGCGGCGGCGCGGGTCCAGGCATCGAGCGCGGGAACGTTTGCGGCGGGGCGGCTGGAGTCGGCCATGGGCATTCCTTTCGAGCGTGACAATTCAGTAACGACGGGGCAACAGTGTCCCTCGGCGACGGCGGTTCGGCAAGAGGCGACATCGAGCCGAGCGGATACCGTTGTCGTGCGCAGCCTGCCGCGGACGCCGCCACTGTTTAATTATGAACGAAATCCGACCCACGCCACGGTCCGGCGCATATGCACCCCCCGCGGCGGCCCGATCCGGCTTACCATGCCCCAGCTCGCGGGCAGCGAGCATCCTCCGAACCGAGAGAACGATCCCCATGTCAGGCGAAATTCTGCGCGCGCGCGACGGCCACGTCGCCTTGGTCACGCTCCACAACCCGGACAAGCTCAATGCGGTGAACGCCCATATGTGGCGCGAGCTGCGGCGGACGCTGGAGGAGCTGTCCGCCGACGAGTCCCTGCGCTGCGTCGTGGTGCGCGGCAGCGGCGAGCACTTCGCGGCGGGCGGCGACATCCACGAGTTCGCGACGGTGCGCGACACCTACGAACGCGCCCTCGTCTATCACGACAAGTGGGTGGCGGACGCCCTCGACGCCCTGGCAGGCTGCCTGCATCCCACGGTCGCCCTGGTCCGCGGCAATTGCATCGGCGGCGGCCTGGAGATCGCCGCCGCCTGCGATCTGCGCATCTGCGCCCGGTCCGCCCGTTTCGGCGTTCCCATCAACCGCCTCGGTTTTGCCATCGCCCATGGCGAACTGCGCGGATTGCTGCGCCGCATCAGCCCGGCCGTGGCCCTGGAACTGTTGCTGGAGGGCCGCATCCTGTCGGCCGACGAAGCCTATGCCAAGGGGCTGGTGACGCGGGTGGTGCCCGATGATCTGCTGGCCGACGAAGTCGACGCCACCGCCCGCCGCATCGCCGCCGGCGCACCCCTGGTGGCGCGTGTGCACAAGCGCCTGGTGCGCCGCCTCGCGGCCGACGCCGCGCCGTTGGACGAGGCCGAGGTGCGGGCGAACTTCGCGTACCTGGAAAGCGAGGACTACCGCATCGGCTATGCCGCCTTTTTGGCGCGTTCCCGGCCCGATTTCGCCGGCCGCTAGAACGGGCGAGCCGCTAGAACGCTCGCCGCTTTATGTTCGACATCGTACAGACGACGCCGGCCGTTGCCGCTAGTCTTGCGTCGAGGTTGCGGCACTTCACATCCCGATTTTCCGTGTAGCCACACCACTCGCCTGCCGTTCGCCTGAATTCCGCCGCGCCCCTTCCGGCCGAAATCGCGTGACCCCGACGCGGCGCGAGCGCTCTGCGCCGCACCGCACAACCCTCGACCGAGAGGCATCGATCGGATGAATTTCCTGCTCGTCGTGCTGCGCCGCATTCTCGGCGCCGGCCTGCTGCCGGTCGCCGCCGGCATCGCCCTGCTGGGGGCGGCCGCCGTGCTGGCGATCGTGTCGCCCCTGACCAGTTCGGTGCTGGCCGTGAGCCTGACCGGACTCGCCGCCATCCTCGTCATCGGATCGCTCTTCGGCACCGTGGCATTCCAGGTCGCCGGTGCGCGCAAACCCCACGGCCACGGCCACCGCTTCGGACTGGCGCTGACGGCGGTCCTGGCGCTGACCGCGATCGCCCTCCTCTTCAAGCCTCTCGAACTGACGGCGCACACCGCCCAGCCGCGGCTGGATACGCAATATTGGCAACTGTCCACCGGCTCGCGTCTGGCCTACACGCGGTTTGCCGCCGCCGGGGGGCACCGCGCCGAGCCCATCGTCTTCCTCCACGGCGGACCGGGTGCGCCGCTGCGCGACGGGGACCACCAGTTCTTCGAGCGCTTCGCTCGGGAGGGCTACGACGTCTATCTCTATGAGCAGGCCGGGACGGGCCGCTCCGATCCCCTGCGCGATCTGCGCGATTACACCGTCCAGCGCAATGTGGATGACCTGGAGTCCATCCGCCGGACCATCGGGGCCGAGCGCCTGATCCTGATCGGGCAGTCGTGGGGCGCCGTCCTTGCTGCTCACTACGCCGCCGACCACCCGCAGCGCGTGGCGAAACTGCTGCTCCCTTCTCCCGGGCCGATGCGCGCCTCGGAACAACTGGAGATCGACGCCAGCCGTACCGCTGCCGCCCGCGCCGACATGGCGCCGCCGCTGCGCGTAATGGCGGCCGGCTACTTCGCGGAGGTCGAACCCGGGGCTGGCCGCGAACTTCGCATCGCCGCAGGAGATGAACGATTACATGGCCAGCGTCGCGCCGAGGCTGATGCGCCAGTCCTATTGCGCCGGGGACGCCGCGAGCGTGCCCCGGGTGGACGGGGCAGGCTTCAATTTCTACGCCAACCGCCTGACGCAGCAAGACCTGGAATCCCATTCCGATCCCCGTCCGGCGTTGCGCCGGGGCTCGACGCCGACCCTGGTGATGAAGGGCGAATGCGATTACGTCCCCTGGCTGGTGGCCCGCGATTACGTGTCCAGCTTTCCCAACTCCCGGTTGGTCTTTCTGGAGCGTACCGGGCACCTGCTATGGGGTGGGCAGCCCGACCTGACGTTCCAGGTGATGCGGGCGTTTCTCGCCGACGATCCGCTTCCCATCGGCGAGCTTCTGCTCTGAGCGCAGGTCGCCGCCATCCGCGGTTTGGGCTATGCTTTGCAACCTGCGCGCGCGGACATGCCGCCGATCGACCCATCCAAAGGAGACTCTCATGAGCATGCGCAAGGCCCTGCAATTCTTCGTGCTGTTCTTCGCTTTCGCGGCCGGCACCGCACTCGCCGCCGACACGATCAAGGTGGTGTATCACTTCAGCGAAGGACTGGAGCAGGCCAGCCGCGGCCTGAACAACATCAAAAATCACCTCGCTGCCGAACCGGGCGTCAAGATCGTCGCCGTCGCCCACGGCCAGGGCATCAACTTCCTGGTAGAAGGCGCGGAAGACAAGAACAAGAACCCGTACAACATCAACGTCGAAGAACTGGCGGCCAAGGGCGTGGAGTTCCGCGTCTGCAACAACACCCTGACAGCATTCAAGATCGACAAGAGCAAGCTTCTGCCGCAGGCGACGATCGTGCCCGCCGGCGTGGCGGAAATCACCAAGCTGCAAGCCAAGGAAGGCTACGCCTACCTCAAGCCGTGACGGCGGCCGAGGCGCGGGGCGCAGCGCGTCCCGCGCCGTCGATCAGAACAGTCCCCACAGCATCTTTGCCGACAGCAGAACCAGTACGCCGGCGAAGACGCGCTTCAACGTCGGCACCGGAAGGCGGTGCGCCGTCCGGGCCCCCAAGGGTGCGGTCAGCATGCTGCTCGCCACCAGCCACGCCAAGGCGGGCAGATAGACGAAGCCGAGACTCCACTGCGGCAGTGCAGCGACCGAAAGCCCGTTGACGATGTAACCCACGGCACCGCCCAAAGCGATCGGAAAGCCGATCGCGGCCGAAGTGCCGATGGCGTTGTGCACCTTGACGTTGCACCAGGTGAGAAAGGGCACCGTGAGCGCGCCGCCGCCGATGGCGGCAAGGCTGGAGATGGCGCCGATGCCCGCGCCCACGCCGGAGACGGCGAGCTTGCCCGGCAGTTGGCGCGAGGGCTTCGGCTTCAGGTTGAACATCATCTGGGCCGCAACGAACAGCACGAAGGCGGCGAAGAAGATCGCCAGCGCCCGGGTCGACACCTGCCGCGCCAGCACCGTGCCCAGTGCGGTGCCGATCAGGATGCCCGGCGTGATGTCGCGCACCACCGGCCACATCACCGCGCCATGACGATGGTGCTCGCGCAGGCTGGACACCGAGGTGAACAGGATGGCCGCCATCGACGTGCCGAGGGCGAGGTGGAGCACGTGATCGGCGGGAAACTGCTGCGCGCCGAAGATCATCGCCAGCGCCGGCACCGTGACCAGCCCGCCGCCGACGCCCAGCAGACCGGCAAAGAAGCCGACGAAGGCGCCGACCGCCAGGTACCACGCCCACCATTCCATGTTCGTGCCGCCTCTCCCCTGCATACCCCGGCGCCGCTCCGCCCGTTGCCGGGCCCGCCCCTGCGCCGCATGCCCCGACTATTCTGACACGATCCCGGCCGCGCTCCGGGGCGATGCTAGAATCCTCGGCGATCGGCGCAGGCGCGGCCGGGCGTCGCGCTCGCATGCGCCACCCCACCATCAACCAGGAACGTCAAACGCCATGCAGTGGCTACGATTCGAACATCAGGGCGCAGCCCGCTTCGGTCTCCTCGACGGCGATCGGGTGATCGTGTACGAAGGCGATCTGCTCGGCGACAAGCGCCCGACCGCGGACGCACTGGCGCTGGACGGGATCGCCTGGCTCACCCCCTGTGTCCCGTCCAAGCTGATCGGCCTGTGGAACAACTTCCATGCGGCGGCGCAGAAGAACGGCTGGGCCGTACCGGCCGAGCCGCTGTACTTCATCAAGGCCGCGAATTCGTATTGTGCGCATCTGCAGCCGATCCGCAGCCCCGCGTCCTACGACGGCCGCGTCGTGTACGAGGGGGAACTGGGCGTGGTGATCGGAAAAACCTGCCGCGCGGTCTCCGAGGCCGAGGCCGCGGACCGCATCTTCGGCTACACCTGCGTGAATGACGTGACCGCCCTGGAACTCATCAGTCGCGATCCGGGCTTCCCGCAATGGACGCGAGCCAAGAGCTTCGACACCTTCGGCGTGTTCGGACCGGTCATCGCCACCGGCCTCGATCCCGTCGCCCTCACCGTGCGCACGCTGGTGAACGGGCGCGAGCGGCAGAGCTATCCGGTGGCCGACATGATCTTCAAACCGGCGCAACTGGTGAGCCTGATCTCGCGCGACATGACTCTGCTGCCGGGCGACGTCATCGCCTGCGGCACGTCGCTCGGCGTGCTGCCGCTGAAGACCGGATCGACGGTGGAAGTGTCGATCGAGGGCATCGGCATCCTGCGCAACGAATACCGATAGTACGGAAGCGAGGCGAAGCATGAAGATCGCAGTGGTGGGCGCCGGCTCGATCGGCGGCTTTCTCGGAGCGAGGCTGGCGCTGGCCGGCGAAGAGGTGACCTTCATCGCCCGCGGCGCCAACCTGCAGGCGATACGAGCCAACGGCTTCAAGATCATCGAGGAGGACGGCAGCGAACGCGTGGCCTCTGGCGTGCGCGCCGCCACCATCGCCGAGGCCGGCCCCCACGACGTGGTGCTGCTCGCCCTCAAGGCGCATCAGGTGACGCCAGTGGCGCGCGACGTGGGCGCGCTGTGCGGCCCCGACACCGCCGTGGTCACGCTGCAGAACGGCATCCCGTGGTGGTATTTCTACAAGCACGGCGGCGAGTTCGAGGGCCGTGCGGTGCAGTCGGTGGACCCGGATGGCACGATCGCGGCCAACATCGCCGACGGGCGCATCATCGGCAGCGTCGTCTATCCGGCGGCCGAGCTCGTCGCCCCCGGCGTCGTCAAGGTGATCGAGGGCAACCGCTTTACCCTGGGCGAACCCGACGGCTCGAAGTCGGAACGTGTGACCCGCATCTCCGAGACGCTCACCCGTGCCGGCTTCAAGGCGCCGGTGTCGTCGGACGTCCGCGCCGAGATCTGGCTCAAGCTGTGGGGCAATCTCACCTTCAACCCGGTGAGCGCGCTGACCCACGGTACCCTGGCCCAGATCTGCCGCTTCCCGCAGACGCGGCAACTCGCCGCCGACATGATGCAGGAGGCGCAGGCCATCGCCGAGAAGCTCGGCGTACGCTTTCGCATTTCCATCGACAAGCGCATCGCCGGCGCCGAAGCGGTGGGCGAGCACAAGACTTCGATGCTGCAGGACATCGAGCATGGCCGCGTCATCGAACTGGACGCGCTGGTCGGGTCGGTGATCGAACTGGGACGGCTGACCCAGACGCCCACGCCCCACATCGACGCGGTTTACGCCTGCTGCGCCCTGCTCTCCCGCACCCTCACCGACCAACGCGGGCGGCTGCAGGTCCAGCCGCTTGGGTAGCCCGGCCGGAAGCAGTCGTCCGGCGGCGTCCTACTCAGTGAGCTACGCGGTGCCGGCGCCCCAATAGCGCATTGAGCGGCTGCCAGAACAGCATCAGCATGGCCAGCGCCATGATGGTCGCCACCAGGCCGTTGGCCCAGAAGATGGCGAGGCTGCCCTGCGACATGAGCATCGCCTGGCGGAAACTCGCCTCCGCCAGATCGCCCAGCACCAGGGCGAGCACCATCGGCGCGAGCGGGTAGTTGAGCTTCTTGAAGATGTAGCCGACGACCCCGAACACGATCATCAGCACCACATCGAGCAGGGCGTTGTGCACGGTGTAGGCGCCGATGGCGCAGATGACGATGATCACCGGCGCAATGATGCTGAAGGGGATGCGCAGGATCGCCGCCCACCACGGCACGGTGGTGAGGACGATGATCAGGCCGACGATGTTGCCGAGGTACATGCTGGCGATCAGGCCCCAGACGAATTCCTTCTGCTCCACGAACAGCAGCGGCCCCGGCTGCAGGCCCCAGATCAGCAGGCCGCCCAGCAGCACGGCGGCGGTGGGCGAGCCGGGGATGCCGAGGGTGAGCATGGGCAGCAACGCGGCGGTGCCGGCGGCATGGGCCGCCGTTTCGGGCGCCACGACGCCCTCCAGTTCCCCTTTGCCGAAATTCTCCCCGTTCTTGGACAGGCGCTTCGCCATGCCGTAGCTCATGAAGGATGCCGGCGTCGCCCCGCCCGGCGTGATGCCCATCCAGCAGCCGATGAGCGTAGCGCGCAGTGCCGTGAGCCAGTAGCGCGGCAGCACCGCCCAGGTGTGGAGCACGACGCGGGGATTCATCTTCGCGTTGCCGCCCTTGAAGGCGAGGCCTTCCTCCATGGTAAGCAGGATCTCGCCCAGCCCGAACAGGCCGATCACCGCCACCAGAAAATCGAAACCGCGCATCAGTTCATGGGAGCCGAAAGTCAGGCGCAACTGGCCGGTGACCGTATCCATGCCCACGGCGGCCAGCGCGAAGCCGATCATCATTGCCGCCACCGTCTTGGCCGGATGGGTGCGCGTCATGCCGACGAAGCTGGCGAAGGTGAGAAACTGGACGGCGAAGAACTCCGCCGGGCCGAACTTGAGGGCGAACTTCGCCACCAGCGGCGCCAGGAAGGTGATGACGATCACCGCTGCCAGCGCGCCGACGAAGGAGGACGTAAACGCCGCGGTAAGCGCCTCTCCCGCCCGTCCCTGCTGGGCGAGCGGGTAGCCGTCGAAGGTGGTGGCCACCGACCACGGCTCCCCCGGAATGTTGAACAGGATGGAGGTGATCGCGCCGCCGAACAGCGCACCCCAGTAGATGCAGGAAAGCATGATGATGGCGGAGGTGGGCGGCATGCTGAAGGTGAGCGGCAGCAGGATGGCCACGCCGTTGGCGCCCCCCAGGCCGGGGAGCACGCCGATCAGCACCCCGAGCACGATGCCCACCAGCATGAACAGCAGGTTGTGCCAGGTCATCGCTACCGCGAAGCCCTGCATCAGATTGGAAAGCTCTTCCACGACCTACCCCTTCGTTATGTCGGTCCGCGGGCCTTGCACCGGCAGACCCCTCCCCGGTCAATAGCCGAGCAGGCGCTCCAGGGGTCCCTTGGGCAGCGGCACCAGGAACCACTTCTCGAACAGCATGAACAGGAACAGCGGCACGCCCACGCTCACCGGCAGCGCCAGCAGCCAGCCGAACTTGCCGTGCCGCATCATGAACCAGCCGATGAAAACGGCCGACGCCAGATAGATGCCGACGAGGTAGATCGCGCCGACATAGATACAGGTCGGCAGCAGCACCGAATAGACGTGCCGCAACTGATTCACCGTGGCGAACCAGGCGCGGTGCTCGACCCAGCCGCGCAGCGTGTGGAAGAACACGACCACGGCGGCGCCGGTCATCAGGGCACCGATGTAGAACGGGAAATAGCCGGCCTGCGGGCCATCGTCGGCCCAGCCGGTGCCGATGCGCCGGCTGTCGAAGATGACGACCAGGCCGAGCAGGGCGACCACGGCGGCCACCGCCAGGTCGGCCATCGCCACCGTGAGCCGTGACGGCCGATCGTCCTGCTGGTTTGGGTCCATGGACACGCCTCTACTTGGCGAGGAAACCCGCTTCCTGCATCAGGGTGCGATGGGTCGCCTCGGCCTTCGCGGTCCAGTCGGCGAATTCCTTGCCCGTCATGAATGTGTCCTTGAAAGCGCCTTTCTCCATGAACTCCTTCCAATCCGGAGTCGCACGCACCTTCTTCATCAGTTCGACATAGTAGGCCGTCTGTTCGGGCGTGACACCCGGAGGCATGAAGATGCCCCGCAGCATCAGGTAATCGACACCGACACCCGCCTCCTTGCACGAGGGGATGTCGTTCCACGACTGGGTATCCGTGATCTTGCCCTTGAAGGGCATGCGCTCGTCGTCGAAGACGCAAAGCGGGCGCAGCTTGCCGCCGCGCCAGTGGGCCACGGCCTCGATCGGATTATTGACCGTCGAATTCACGTGGCCGCCGACCAGTTGTACCGCGACGTCGCCGCCGCCCTTGAAGGGCACGTAGATGAACTTCTTGCCTTCGGCCTTCTCGATCGCCACCGTGATGATCTGGTCCTCCTGCTTCGACCCGGTGCCGGCCATCTTGAAGGTGTTATCCGGGGCAGCCTTGACCGCATCCATGTAGTCTTTGGCGGTCTTGTAGGGAGAATCGGCGTTCACCCAGAGCACGAACTGGTCGAGCGCCAGCATCGCCACCGGGGTCATGTCCTTCCAGTTGAACGGGACGCCGGTCGCCAGCGGCGTGGTGAACAGATTGGAGAGGGTGATGATGATCTTGTGCGGGTCGCCCTTGGCGTTCTTGACCTCGAGGAAACCCTCGGCACCGGCGCCGCCGCCCTTGTTCACCACCACCAGCGGCTGCTTCATCAGGCTGTGTTTCGTTACCACGCCCTGAATGAAGCGCGCCATCTGGTCGGCACCGCCGCCAGTACCGGCCGGAACCACGAATTCCACCTGCTTGGTCGGTTCCCAAGCCGCGGCGGTACCCGCGCCGGCGGCGAACACCGCCGCCAAGCCGAACATGATGCCCCGTCTGAGGGCCGTTCGTTGATTCTTGAACACTCCTGCCTCCTCTTTGTCTTTTCCGAAAATCCCGCATCGTCCGCGCCCGTCGACCCGCTGCGGGCTGCCGATCGTGCTGCGCAAGAGGATAACAGGCCGATGCCTGCCTGTCATGAATGCAAAGCGACGGGGGCGACCGGTCCGCAGCCGTCGGCGGATGTAGAATGTCGCCCTTGCGCAAGCTGCGTGGGCAGATCGCGGCGCACAGCTGCAGCCCCCTGGACCAGTGCGCAAGGCCTTTCCGCTTCCACGACTGTCGAGAGAGAAAATGACCGCTTTCACCACGCTCAAGGAACTGCTTGTCACCGGCGCCGACAGCGCGACCGCCATCGCCGCACCCGGCGTCCCCGGCACTCACCTATGCCGGCGCTGCGTAAACTCGTTGCCGACACCATCGCCGCCTACAACGCCCTGGGCGTGGGGCGCAACGACCGCATCGGCATCGTGCTGGCGAACGGCCCGGAGATGGCCACCACCTTCCTCGCCGTCGCCGCCGGAGCCACCGCTGCGCCGCTGAATCCGGGCTATCGGGCGGACGAATTCGAGTTCTATCTCTCCGATCTCAACGCCAAGGCGCTGATCGTGGCGCAGGGCAGCGACTCCCCCGCCGTCGGTGTGGCGAAGAAGCTGAACGTCCCCGTCATCGAGCTGATCGCCCACCCGGAGCGGGGGGCGGGCAGCTTCGAGCTGAAGGCCGCTGCGCCCGCCGGCGCCGCGGCGGCGCACTCCGGCTACGCCGAGGCGGACGACGTCGCGCTGGTGCTGCACACCTCCGGCACCACCTCGCGGCCGAAGATCGTGCCCCTGTCCCAGCGCAACGTCTGTGCCTCCGCGCGCAACGTGCGCGACACCCTGGCCCTGACGGCGCAGGACCGCGGGCTGAACATCATGCCCCTGTTCCACATCCACGGCCTGATCGCGGGCGTGCTGGCGCCGCTCTCCGCCGGCGGCTACGTCTGCTGCACGCCGGGATTCAACGCGCTCAAGTTCTTCGCCTGGATGGATGAAGCGAAGCCGACCTGGTACACGGCGGTCCCGACCATGCACCAGGCGATCCTCGGACGCGCGCGCAAACAACAAGGAAATCATCGCCCGCTACCCGCTGCGCTTCATCCGCTCCTCTTCGTCGGCGATGCCGACGCAGGTGATCCGCGAGCTGGAGGAGACCTTCCATGCCCCGCTGATCGAGGCCTACGGCATGACCGAGGCGGCGCACCAGATGGCCAGCAACCCGCTGCCGCCGGGCGCGCAAGCCGGGAACGGTGGGCATCGCCGCCGGTCCCGAGGTGGCGGTCATGGATGAGGACGGCAAGCTGCTGGCGGCCGACGCCACCGGCGAGATCGTGATCCGCGGCGAGAACGTGACCACAGGCTACGAGAACAACCCCAAGGCCAACGCGGAAGGCTTCACCAACGGCTGGTTCCGCACCGGCGACCAGGGCGTGATGGACGACGAGGGCTACCTCACCATCACCGGCCGGCTCAAGGAAATCATCAACCGCGGCGGCGAGAAGATCTCGCCGCGCGAGGTCGACGAGGTGCTGATGGACCATCCCGCCGTGCAGCAGGTGGTCACCTTCGCCATTCCCCACGACAAGCTGGGCGAGGAGGTCGGCGCGGTCGTCGTGCTGCGGGAGGGCGCGGCGGCGACCGAGAAGGAGATCCGCGAATTCGCCGCGAAGCGGCTGGCGGACTTCAAGGTGCCGAAGAAGATCCTGTTCCTGCCCGAGATTCCCAAGGGCGCCACCGGCAAGCTGCAGCGCATCGGACTGGCGCAGAAGCTGGGTCTGGCCTGATTTCTCCGACTGCCTGGCGGCGGCATTGACGCCAACGCCTCGGGCTGGGCGGGCAGCCCGGAGCACTAGGCCGGCGCGTCACTTCCCCGCCGGACGCTCCGCCAGCTTCACGATGAATTTCCAGTGCGCCGGATCGACCGGCGTGATCGACAGCCGGTTGCCCCGCTGCAGCACCTGCATCTGCGCCAGTTCCGGATGCGCCCGCAGTTCCGCCAGGCCGACCAACCGCGTCTTGCGCACCAGTTTGACATCGACGTTCATCCAGCGCGGATTGTCGCGGGTCGCCTTGGCGTCGAAGTACTTGCTGTCGGGATCGAACTGGGTCTCGTCCGGATAGGCGAGCTTCGACACCTTACAGATGCCGGCGATGCCGGGCTCGGCGCAGCTCGAATGGTAGAACAACACCCCGTCGCCGACCCGCATCTGGTCGCGCATGAAGTTTCGCGCCAGGTAGTTGCGCACGCCGAACCAGGCCACGCTCTGGTCCGGCGCCGCCGCCAGATCGTCGATGCGAGACCTCGGACGGCTCGGATTTCATCAGCCAGTAACGCATTTTCGTTTCCGGGATGGGCAACCTGGACCGGCAGCACAGGCGTCGAACCGCGACAGCCTCTGCCAGAAAGCGCAACGCGCGGCATTTGCCGCGCGTTGCGGACGGGGTCCCCCGCCTGTGCCGTCAGACCGGCATCCTGAACCTGAGGTCCAAGGCGGTCGCCTTCCTGCCGCATCAGGCACGCTCGGCTAGGAGCAAGCACAACAGCGGCGTCGATGGTCGGCGTCCATGATGCCAATATATTGGTTCAAGGAATATATGGCCTTAACGAACACCGCAGGGGATTCTTCAAATTCCTTGGCGCGTCTCCTCGATCAGAACAACGGTTCCTGCTGCGCCAGCGCATCGTCGATGCGCGTACTCAGTGTGCTGAGGCGGTGCTTGAACTGCTGCCCCATCGCCTCCGCTGGCCTGTTGCAGACTGCAGCAGTTCATCGGCGATATTCAGCGCCGCCATCACCAGCAGACGTTCGCCACTCGCCCGCGTCTGGCCGGACAGCTCACGCATCTTGCGGTCCACAGAGGCCACCGCGGCCGCGCAGTGCGTCACGCTCATCGGGCGTACACGTGACGCGGTACTCGCGCCCCATCAGAGTGACGTCGAGAGCATTGCTCGTTGGACCTCGCCCTGCCGCTTCATTGCGGTATATGCTTCCTTCAGCTCTTCAAGCCGCTTGGCCGCCGCGCCGATCTTGTCCGACAGGCGGCGCCGCTCGCTTTCCAGTTCCGAAATCTGGCCTCGCAAGGACTGGTTTTCCGAGCGTTCAGCCGGTGGCATAGCGCCAGCACCTGCTCGACACGGTCTTCCAGTTGCATCAAGCTCAGCTTCCATGACGAAGACTATAGAGGCAGATTGAGACGACGGTCAAGCGGGCGCATCAACGGCGAGCGATTTCTTTCACGGCGCCGCACGCACGGTCCGGCCGCGGGCGCCGATCGGGGCGCCGAACGAGGCAACCGGACGCTATAATTCGCGCGCCGCAGCGGATTGCTCGCGGCATTCGTTTCGAGGTGCTCCGCGCGGCCACCAGCCGCAGGAGTGAAACGGGAAGCAGGTGAGCCGCCCGAATCGAGCCGCCACGCTCGGCTTCATGAATCGGCAGGCAATTCCTGTGCTGCCCCCGCAACGGTAAGTGAGTGCGGGCACATCAAGCAGGATCCGCACCGGACCCGCAGCCACTGCGCAGCGAGCGCGGGAAGGCGATGCGCCCCCGGCGAAGGTCAGCCGACGTTCGACGCTCACGAGCCCGGAGACCGGCCTCGGAACCAGTGTCCGCAATGTCGCGGGGAGGCGGCAGCCGGCGCTCGCGCTCCGACCCGATCTCTTCCTGTTCATTACCACGTCGATAACCCGACGTGCGGGGACGTGTGCCGGAACAGGGAGAGAAGCATGCAGACCAAGATTTTCCCGGCGACGCCCTGCTCGCTGGCCTGTCGCCGTACCCAGCGCCTGGGCGGAAGAGCAGGACGAGGCCACCGTCGTCGTCACCGCGACGCGTTTCCAGTACCGCGCCAGAACCTGCCGACTCGGCGCAGTCGTCATCACTCGCGCCAATCCGGCGGACAGCGCCGTGACCGAGCGTTCCCGAGGCGCTGGCAAAGCTCGGGCGGCATCGGACGTGCGCAACAATTCGGGCAGCCCAATCCGCAGCTCGACCTGCGCGGTTTCGGCATCAACGGCGACCAGAACACGCTGGTGCTGCTCGACGGCGAGCGCATCAGCGAAAACGAACTGGCTACCGGCCAGCTTGTCGGCGATCCCGCTCGACGCCATCGAGCGCATCGAGATCCTGCCCGGCGCCGGCGCCGTGCTCTACGGCAGCGGCGCCACCGGCGGCACCATCAACATCATCACCAAGAACGCCCGCCCCGGACAGCGTGACGGCCACGCTCGGCTGCATGCCTCGGAAGTTACGACGCACGCAGGCTGCGATGCCGGCACTCAACATCGCCGGCGAGCGCATCGGCCTCAGCCTGCACGCCAACGATACGGACACCGACAACTACCGGCGTCAACAATCATCTGTCCGAACAGAACGCCGAAGGCGATCTGCGTCTGCTGTTCGACAACGGCGACGTGCACGCCAAGTTCGGCGCCGGACGCCAACGCCTCGGTTTGCCCGGTGAATTGTGCGAAGCGAAATCGAGCGAGATCGGCGCAGCAGGCACCGCCCCGACGACCACTGCGCAGTCTGACACCTGGCACGCTTCTTGGGCGGCCGCTGCGAACTTCGGCGGCCGGGAGTTCGCCGCCGACATCGGCTCAGCGCAACCGCAAGAGCGACTCGACCGTGTATTTTGTCGGGGCGCCAAGCATCACCGCGATCAACGCCGATATCTCGGTCGGTCTCGCCGCGGCTGCGGCTGCCCTACCGCGTCTGCGGGCGTGACAGCCAACTCGTCATCGGCGCCGACTGGTGCGACTGGGAGTATCGGCGCGGCGAATCGATGCGGATTGTTTCACCAGCGTGTTGGAATCGACCAGCGGACACGGCGCCTATTTTCCAACACGTCTGCGACCGGCTGACGGGACGCGGCTCGCGTTCGGCGCCGATGGCAGCGGTCAATGCATCGAACAGAACGAACTGACGTTCCGCCCGCGCCAGCAGGAGCAGACGCGCGCGCTCAACGCCTTCGACCTGAGCGTGCGACAGAGGCTGACGCGCCGACTGTCGCTCTTCGGCAGCTGGGCGCAGAGCTTCCGCACCGCCAACGTCGATGACAACGGCTTCACCGCCGACGGCAAGCTGCTCGCAGCCGCAGACATCCCACGATGCCAAGCTGGGCTTCGAAGTGGTCGGCCGCGTCGGCGCGCGCGCGGCTGACCGTGTTCGAATCGCGGGTGAACAACGAGATCCACTTCACCTGCCGTCCCCGGCTATCCGCCCTTCGACGGCTTCAACATCAACCTGCCGCCCACGCGCCATCGCGGCGTCGAGCTGGATGCAACTGGAAGATGTCTGCCCACTCTGAATCTGGCGGCCACCTACCGCTACACCCGAGCGCGGTTTCGTGACGGCAGCTTCGGCGGCGCCGACGTCGCGGCAAGGAAGTGCCGCTGGTGCCGCGCCAGCGGGCGTACGCTGAACGCGGCAGTTGGCAGACGACGGGCGACCTGTTGATGACCGGCGAACGCTGCGCTACGTCGGGTCGCAGCGCTACGACAACGATCAGACCAATACCTTCCGCCAGCATGCCGTCCTACACGGTGGTGGATCTCAAGCTTATGCAACGCCTGGGCGACTGGAAGCTGTCGGCGCAGGTGGACAACCTGTTCAACGACAAGTACTACAGCTATGCCATTCGCAACACCGCCGGCACCAGCTTCAATGCCTATCCGGAAGCCGAGCGCCGCTTTCTGGTCGGCGCCGAATACGCTTTCCGCTAGAGCCACCCGCCATGCGCGAGCACGCCCTCGGCCGGTCTGATCGCCCTCACGTTCGCCGCGGCTGGCCCGAGCCTGCTGCTGGCGCTGGCGCTGGGCAGCGTCGCGCTCGAACTGGGGCGCGCTTGGCGCGACGACGACGGCGGACATCGCCCGCTCCCTGTTGCTGGAACTGCGCCTGCCGCGGGCGCTGTCGGCCTTCACCGTGGGCGCCCTGCTGGCCCTTTCCGGACAGCCTGATGCAGGTGCTGCTGCGCAACCCCCTGGCCGATCCCTACATCCTCGGCGTGTCGGGCGGCGCGGCGGTGGGCGCGCTGTCGCTGATCGCCGTCGGTGCCGCCGGATCGGCGCTGCCGATCGGCGCCTTCGTCGGTGCGCTTCGGTTCCATCGCTGCTGGTCTTCGGCCTGGCCGGCAGCGGACCGCAGCCACGCCCAGACGCGCCTGCTGCTGACCGGCGTCGTCATCGCCGCCGGCTGGGGCGCGGTCACCGCGCTGCTGCTCGCCCTGTCTCCCGACGCGCAGATGCGCGGCATGGTGTTCTGGCTGCTGGGCGATCTGTCGGCCGGCGGCTTTGCCTTCCTGGCCGATGATCGACGCTCGGCCTCGCACTGGCGCTCACCCTGCCCCGCGGCGCCCGCCCTCAACGTACTGGCGCAGGGCGAACTGAGGGCGCGCGCGCTGGGAGTGCCGGTGGTGTCGCTGCGCCGGCTGCTCTATTTCGTCGCATCCGGCAGCGCCGCGATGGCGGTCGCCAGCGCCGGCACCATCGGCTTCGTCGGCCTGCTGGCACCGCATCTGGCGCGCCTGGTCCTCGGCAACGACCAGCGCGTCCTGCTGCCCGGCTCAGCTCTGGCCGGCGGCGCGCTGCTGACCCTGGCCGATACCGTCGCGCGCTCCGTGATCGCGCCCACCCAATTGCCGGTGGGGGCCGTCACCGCCCTGATCGGCGTTCCGCTCTTCCTCTACCTGCTCGAGCCGCCGATGAGTGACGTCCTGCTCGACGCCCGCGCGCTGCGCGTCAACATCGGCGGCAAGACCGTTTGCGACGGTCTCGACCTGGCCGTCGGCCGCGGCGAAAGCTGGGCCATCCTCGGCCTGAACGGAGTCGGCAAGACGACCCTGCTGCACACGCTGGCAGGCCTGCGCGCCCCGGCCGCAGGCGATCTACGCCTGCGCCAGCGTCCGCTGGCGGAATGGCCGGCGCGGGAGCTGGCGCGCGTGCGCGGCCTGATGCCGCAGGACACGGTGGATGCCTTCCCCCTGACCGTGCTGGAAGCGGCGCTGGTCGGTCGTTATCCCCATACGCCCGGCTGGGGCTTGGCGAAAGCGCCGCCGATCTGCGGCTGGCGCGGCAGGCGTTGAAGCGCACCGACCTGGACGGCATCGAAGAGCGCGACTGCGCGACGCTGTCGGGCGGCGAACGGCGCCGCCTGGCCCTGGCAGCATTGCTGACGCAGCAGCCGGAACTCTACCTGCTGGACGAACCGACCCATCACCTCGACCCGCATCATCAGATCACATTGCTGGATCTGCTGGCGGCGGAATGCCGCGACGGCAAGGCGGCGATCATGACCCTGCACGACCCGAACCTGGCGGCGCGCTACTGCAGCCACGTGCTGCTCCTGTTCGGCGACGGCGCCACGGCCAGCGGTCCGTGCGCCGATCGTGCTCAGCGCGGAGGCCCTGACGCGGCTTTATCGCCATCCCATGCACGGCATCGAGAGCGTCGCCGGCCGCTGCTTTCTGCCCGGGTAGACGCCGCCCCGCCCTCCCGCAGGCTTGCAGGTCGGCTCAACTGCAGCGGAGCCGACGCTCGGCAGGAGGCCGGGGCCGCGCTGGAGCGCCGAGGATCGGCGGGCAGGGCCCGCCCTCCAGAGCGGGTGCCCGGCTGCGCTTCGTAGGGCGTCCCGCGGCCGCCGGACCACACTTGGCGGGCGCGGCCCGCCCGAAGACCTCAGCGGCGCGCCTTCGCGATGCAGGCGCACAGCTCCCGCGCCGCCGCCACCAGGCGCGGCCCGGCGCGGTGCATGCGCGTGGCGTCGACTGCGCACAGGGTGCCGCTGCGCGCCGCCGGCAGCTCGCGCCGCGCCGCCCAGAAGGCGATCGCTTCGGCGCCGGCGCCGCTGGCGATGGCTTCCGGCGCGGCGCCGATCACCGCTTCCGGCGACACGGTGGGCACCAGCGCCGGCAGGTCGGCGAACACGTTGATGCGCGCCGCAGCGGGCCAGGATGTCGCTGACGAAATGGCGGCCGCTGAGCGTCATCACCGGCGCGTGCCAGATCTCGTAGAACAGCTTCACCGGGCGCGCGCCGCGATAGTCCTGCTCCAACTTCGCCAGTTCGGCCCGATAGCGCTGCGCCGCCGCGCGGCCGGCGTCTGCGGTTCCCGCCACTTGGCCGAGACGTTCGAGATTGGTGGCCACATCCGGCGCCGTGCGCGGCTCGCTGAAGTACACCGCGATCCCGCTCGCCTCCAGACGTTCCACCTGCTGGCGGCTGTTGCCGGAGAGCCAGGCCACCACCAGATCCGGGCGCAGCGCCAGGATGCGCTCCAGGTCGAGGGCGTGGGCATCGCCCACCTGGGGCAGGGGCGTCGCTGCGGGGGGGTAATCGCTGTAGGCGGCGACGCCGACCACGCGCGCGCCGGCACCGGCGGCGAACAGCAGTTCCGTGGCGTGGGGCGACAGGCTGACGATGCGCTGCGCCGGCCGCTCCAGCGTCACGCTGCGCCCGGCGTCGTCGCCGACGACGATCGCCGCCCGTGCCGAAACGCAGGCGAGCAGCAGCCCCAGCAAAAGCGTCGTGTACCGTGACAGTGCCATCGACCGATTGTAGTGGAGGCGCGGCGCGGATTTCGGGTTTGCAGGCAAGTTTGCTATCGTGCGCGCCATGGTTGATGACCCCGTCCCGATCGCGGACCTGCGGCGCGCCCTGGTGATCAAGCTGCGCCATCACGGCGACGTGCTGCTGAGTTCCCCGGTGCTTACGGTGCTCGGCAACCACGCGCCGCGGGTCGAAATCGACGCCCTGGTCTACGCCGACACGGCGGCGATGCTCGACGCTGCACCCGGCGATCGCCGAACTGCACACTATCGACCGCAACTGGAAGACAGGCGGGGCGACTGACGCAGTGCGCGGCGGAATGGCGAGCTGCTGCAAGGCGCGCTGCGCCGCCGCTTACGATCTCGTCGTTCATCTCACCGAACATCCGCGCGGTGCCTGGCTGGTGCGCCTGCTGCGCGCCGCGCTTCAGCGTCGCGCCGCCGCTCGGCGGCGCGGGCACCGCTTCTGGCGCAAGAGCTTCACCCATCTCTTCAGCCAAGCCGCCAACGCGCGCCGCCACACGGTCGAGCGCAACCTGGACGCGCTGCGCCGCATCGGCGTCTATCCGGCGACCGACGAGCGCCGGCTGACCCTGGTGCCCGGCGCGCCGCCGAGGCCCGCGTCGACGCGCTGCTGGCGCAGCAAGGCCTGCGCGGCGAACGAGCTTCATCCACTGCATCCGGCCTCGCGCTGGCTGTTCAAGTGCTGGCCCGAGGAGCGCAACGCCGAACTGATCCGCGCCCTGCACGCAGCGCGGCGAGCAGATCGGTGCTCACCGCCGCGCCGGACCCGCGGGAGACTGGAGATGGTGGCGCGGATCCTCGGCGCCAGGCCAGGCGCCGCGATCGATCTCGCCGGGCAGCTGTCGCTGAAGGAGACTGGCGGCCCTGAGTGCCCGCGCGAAGCTGTTCGTCGGCGTCGACTCGGCGCCGATGCACATCGCGGCCGCCATGGGCACGCCGACGCGTGGCGCTGTTCGGCCCTTCCGGCGAACTGGAGTGGGGACCCTGGCAGGTGCCGCACCGGCTCGTCCCAGCGACGCGCACCCGTGCCGGCCCTGCGGCATCGACGGCTGCGGCGGCGGCAAGATGTCGGAGTGCCTGACGACGCTGCGGTGGACGCGCGTGCTGGAGCGCAATCGACGAACTGGCGGCGGGGAAGAGCGAGCTTGAAGCTGGCGCTGGTGCGGCAGAAGTACAACCCCTACGGCGGCGCCGAGCGTTTCGTCGAGCGGGCGCTGGCGCGCTCGCAGGACAGCAGGTGACCCTCGTCTGCCGCGAGTGGTCGGGCGCGCCGAACCATCCGGTGCTGACCTGCAACCCGTTCCACGTCGGCCGGCTGTGGCGCGACTGGAGCTTTGCCCGCTGCGTACAGCGCGCTCTCGCCCGCGAACGCTTCGACCTGGTGCAGAGCCACGAGCGCATTCCCGGCTGCGACATCTACCGCGCCGGCGACGGCGTGCACGCCACCTGGCTGGAACTGCGCGGCCGCACCCAGAGCGCCGCTGGCGCGGCTCGCCGACGCGCCTCAACCCCTGGCACCGCTACACCCTGGCGGCCGAGGCGCGCATGTTCCGCCATGCCGCGCTGAAGGCCGTGATCTGCAATTCGCGCATGGTCCGCGACGACATCGCGGCGCGCTTCGGCGTGCCGGACGGCAAGCTGCATGTCATCTACAACGGCATCGATCTCGGAGGCCTTCCATCCGCGCCTGCGCGAGCAGCATCGCTCCCGTCTGCGCGGCGAACTCGGCATCGCCGAGACGGTGCCGCTGTTCGTCTATGTCGGCTCGGGCTTCGAGCGCAAGGGCGTGCCGCAGCTGCTGCAAGCGTTCGCGCGCATGGCGAACCGTTCGGCGCAGTTGCTGGTGATCGGCCGCGACCGGCGGCAGCGCCACATCGAGGCGGCGGCGCGGCGGCTCGGCCTGGCGCAGCGCGTGCGCTTCCTCGGCGGCCGGCAGGATGTGCGGCCCTACTACGGCGCCGCCGACGCCGCGGTGCTGCCGACGCTGTACGACCCGTTTCCGAACGTCGCCCTGGAGGCCCTGGCCTGCGGCCTGCCGCTACTGACCAGCACCACCTGCGGCGCGCGGGAACTGATCCGGCAGGACGAGAACGGCTACGTCTGCGACGCCCTCGACATCCCGGCGCTTGCCGGCTTTCTCGACCGGCTCGCACAACCGGGCCGCGCCACCGCCATGGGCGAGGCGGCGCGCGGCAGCGTCAGCGATCTGTCGCTGGAGCGCATGGCGCAGCAACTGATCGGCCTCTACCGCTCGCTGCTGGCGCCGCCGCAGGGCAAACTGGCCGCTCCGCTATAATGCGGCGTTTCGCCGCGGCCGAGGCTGCGGCCACTCTCGCCACCCGATGTCCGCCCGATCCAGCTCCAGCCGCCAGCTCTACCTGCGCCTGCTCGGCTATGTGCGCCCGCACTGGAAGGTGTTCGCCGTCGCGCTGCTGTGCATGGCGGCCACCGCGGCGACCGAACCGGTGTTCCCGGCGCTGATGAAGTCCCTGCTCGACACGGGCTTCAGCGGCAAGGGCAGGTTCCTGCGTGTCTGGCTGTTTCCCGGCGCTCATCGTCGCGCTCATGCTGTTCCGCGGCGTCGTCGGCTTCCTCGCCGACTACGCCATGGCCTGGGTCTCGAACCGCGTGGTCCTGGACCTGCGCAATGCCATGTTCGCCAACCTGGTGCGATTGCCGACGCGCTACTACGACAACCAGTCCACCGGCGCCCTGATGTCGAAGATCGCCTACGACGTCGGCGGCGTCACCGGCGCGGCGACCAGCGTCATCACCGTCGTCGTGCGCGACACGCTGGCCGTCACCGGCCTGCTCGATCTGGCTGCTCTACCTCAACTGGTCGCTGACCCTGGTGGCGCTGGCCATGATTCCGCTCGATCGCCCTCGCGGTGCGGTCCTTCAGCGGTCGCCTGCGCCGCGTCAGCCGCGCCATCGCAGGAGGCGATGGGCAAGATCACCCACGTGCTGGAAGAGACGATCGGCGCCCACAAGGTGGTGAAGATCTTCGGCGGCCAGGACTACGAGAAGGCGCGCTTCGACGCCGCCAACCGCGCACAGCGCGGCTTCAACATGCGCTGGACCGTGGCCTCCGCCTCGCTCGGGCCGATCGTCCAGATCTTCGCCGCCATCGCGCTGGCCGTCATCGTCGGCATCGCCCTGCAGCAGTCGACCAACGACCGGGCGACGGTGGGCAGCTTCGTCTCCTTCATCACCGCCATGCTCATGCTGCTGGCGCCGATGAAGCGCCTGACCGACGTCAACGCGCCGCTGCAGCGCGGCCTGGCGGCGGCGGAAAGCGTGTTCCAGCTGATCGACGAGACGCCCGAGGACGACAGCGGCACGATCGACGCTCGGCCGCGCCCGCGGCGCGGTGGCGTTCGAGGACGTCAGCTTCACCTATCCCGGCGCCAACCGGCCGGCGCTGGAGCACATCGACCTGCGCGATCGAGCCGGGCGAAACCGTCGCCCTGGTGGGCGCCTCGGGCAGCGGCAAGACCACGCTCGCCAACCTGTTGCCGCGCTTCTACCACGTCGAGCAGCGGGCGCATCCTGATCGACGGCCACGACATCGAGGACGCTGAACCTGGCCAGCCTGCGCGCCAACATCGCCCTGGTGAGCCAGGACGTGGTGCTGTTCAACGACACGGTGGCGGCCAACATCGCCTACGGCGCCATGGCCGGCACCTCGCGCGCCCGGATCGAAGCGGCGGCCAGCGCCGCCCACGCCATGGAGTTCATCGAGGCCATGCCGCAGGGCTTCGATACCATGGTCGGCGAGAACGGCGTCAAGCTGTCCGGCGGCCAGCGCCAGCGGCTGGCGATCGCCCGCGCGCTGCTCAAGGATGCGCCGATCCTGATCCTCGACGAAGCCACCTCCGCGCTCGACACCGAGTCCGAGCGCCAGGTGCAGGCGGCGCTGCAGGTGCTGATGCAGGGCCGCACCACCATCGTCATCGCCCACCGCCTGTCCACCATCGAGAAGGCCGACCGCATCGTCGTGCTGAGCCGGGGGCGGGTGATGGAAATCGGCCGGCATGCCGAACTGCTGGCCGCGCGACGGCATCTACGCCAAGCTCTACCGCATCCAGTTCGCCGAGCGCGAGCCACAGGGCGGTCGCGGGATGAAGCGCGGCGCACGGCCGCGCGGACCTGATCGATCGCCATGCGCATCCTGCACACGGAAAGCTCGCGCGGCTGGGGCGGTCAGGAGAACCGCACCCTGCAGGAAGCGCTGCAGCTGCGCGCCGCCGCGGCGTCGAGATGGCTTTCGCCTGCCAGCCCGACAGCCAGCTCGCCGCCCGCGCGCAGCAGCACGGCTTCGGCGTGACCACGCTGCCGATGCGCAACAACTTCGACATGCCGGCCGTGGCCCGGCTTGCCGCCGCCCTGCGCCGCGACGGCGCGGACATCGTGAACACCCACAGCGGCCGCGACACCTTCCTCGCCGGCCTCGCTGCCCGCCTGGTGCGGCGGCGGCCGCTGGTGGTGCGCACTCGCCATCTGATCCTGCCCATCACCTCCCGCAGCAGCTACACCTTCCTCCCGGACCATGTGGTGGCGGTGAGCGAGGCGGTGCGCGCCTACCTGATCGGCCGTCGGGGTGCCGGCGCGAGCGCGTCACCGCCATCCCCACCGGCGTCGACACCGCGCGCTTCGATCCTGCGGTCCATGCCGGCAACCTGCGGCAGCGAACTGGGACTGCCCGGCGACGCCGTGCTGATCGGCACCGTGGCCATCCTGCGCGCGAAGAAGGGCCACCTCGATCTGCTGGCGGCGGCGCCGCGGGTGATCGCGGCGGTGCCGCAGGCGGTCTTCGTATTCGCCGGCGACGGGCCCGCAGTTCGACAACCTGACGCACGCCATCGCCGAGCGCAAGCTGGAAGAGCGGGTGCGCCTGCTCGGCTTGCGGCGCGACATCCCCGAAGTGCTGCAATCGCCTCGACCTGTTCGTCCTGCCCACCCACCAGGAGGCCCTGGGCACCTCCTTCCTGGAAGCGCAGGCGATGGGCGTGCCGGTCATCGGCACCCGCGTCGGCGGCGTACCCGAAACGATCCGCGAGAACGAGACCGGACTGCTGGTGCCGGCCCACGACCCGGAGGCGCTGGCGCAGGCCATCATCGCCCTGGCCGGCGACCCGGCCCGGCGCCGCGCCATGGGTGCGGCCGGCCGCGCGCTGGGTGACGGCGCCGAGCACACCGTGGAGCGCATGGCAGAGCGCATGCTCGCCCTCTACCAGCGTCTGCTGCAGGAGCGGGCCGCAGCATGAGCGCCTCGGCGCTGCCGGTGCTGATGTATCACCATGTCAGCCCCAACCCGGGACTGGTCACGGTATCGCCCGAGACCTTCCGCGCCCAGATGGGGTGGCTCGCCGCCACGGCTACCGCAGCGTCGGCTGCGACGACCTGGCCGCATTCCTCGCCGGCGATCCGCTGCCGGCGAAGAGCGTGCTCATCACCTTCGACGACGGCTACCTGGACAACTACGTGTACGCCCACCCGGCGCTGCGGGAGCACGGCCTGCAGGCGGTGATCTTTCTCGTCACCGGCTGGATCGGCGACGGTCCGGTGCGCCCGCACGCACGGCGGCAACGGCGCGATCGCCCGAATGCCCGGACCACCGTCGCTGCATGGAAAGCGTCGCCGCGGGCGAAGCGACCGGTCATGCTGCGCTGGTCCGAGATCGAAGCGATGCGCGCCGCCGGCACTTTCGAATTCCACTCCCATACCCACACGCACACGCGCTGGGACCAGCGCATCGCCGCGCTGCCGCACGCAGGGAAGCGCTGGCCGCACGACCTGGACAAGATCCCGTGCCGCACTGCGCACCCGTCTCGGCGGAGCGAGCGCGCATCTGTGCTGGCCGCAGGGCTACTACGACGACGACTACCGGCAGGTCGCCCGCGACGCCGGCTTCCGCTACCTGTACACCGTGCGCAAGGGCGTCAACCGGCCGCACTCGTCCGCCGAAGCCATCCGCCGCATCGTGATCAAGGACCGGGGCGGCGCCTGGTTCGCGTCGCGGCATCTGGATCTAGCGCCATGCCGCGATCGGCGGCCTCTACGCGCGCCTGCGCGGCGATTAGGTCGCGGCTCGATGCGACTGCGACTCGCGAATCGCTGCTCTATCTGTGCTGCTGCGCCTGGTCAGGAGCTTCGATCGGCGCGACACGTACCCTGGCCGCCTTCGATCCGTGCCGCGGTGCGACGCATCCTGCTGGTGTCCACCACGGCGCTGGGCGACACCGTGATGTCCACCGCGGCCATCTGCGCCGTGCGCCGGCGCTATCCCGACGCCCGCCTGGTCGGTCACTTCCTTGCCGCCTACCTGCCCCTGTTCGAGCGCATGCCGCAGACTGGATGCGACCATTTCCTACCATGGCGGCTACCGGCGCTTCTTCGCGACCATCGCCGCCCTGCGCCGGGAACGCTTCGACCTCGCCCTGATCCTCCACGGCAACGAGCCGCAGGCGACGCCGATGGCCTATCTCGCCGGCATTCCCTTCATCTTCAAGCTGCCCAACACCAGCCGCTTCCGCTTCCTGCTGGCGAACCCGGAGCCGGTGCTGACCTGGGCCGACCTGGGCAGCGGCTACACGCCAGCGGCTGCGGGTGGCCGAACTGGCCGGAGTCGACCCCCGCGGCGCGCGCATGGAACTGCCCGTGAGCGACGAGGATCGGCGCGCGGTCGCATCGCGCTCCTGGCAGTCGCACGGCATCGGCGAGGGGACGCTGCTGATCGGCCTGCAGACCGGCGCCTCCAGCCGCGGCCGCATGTGGCCGGCGGCGCGCTTCGCCGAACTGGCGCGCGCCCTGGCGCAGCGCCATCGCGGGATGCCGCTTCATCCTGACCGGCTCGGCGCCGAGGCCGCCTACTGCCGCGGCATCGCCGAGCGCCATCGGCGAAGCGCGCGCTCGTCCTCGCCGGCAAAGTTGCCGCTGCCGCTACTGCCGGCGCTGGTGCAAGCGGCTGGCCGTGCTGGTCACCGGCGACACCGGCACCATGCATGTCGCCATCGCCGTGGGTACCCCGATCGTCGGCCTGTTCGCCGTCTCCGATCCGCGCATCTCGGGCCCGGCCTACGACCTCGAACGCCATGTCACGATCCACCGGCCGTGCGACCAAGGCGTGCGCAGCAAGTCCGACGATCAGACCTGCATCGAACGCATCAGCGTGGACGAGGTGCTGCGAAGGAGTGGAACGTATCCTCACGCAAGAGCAGGTAGCCGCTATGACCAAGCGCATCCTCGTCCTCGACACCGGCAAGGAATGGGGCGGCGGCACCAACAGCCTGATCGAACTGCTGAAGCGCATCGACCGCCGCCGCTTCGATGTCACCGCCCTGTTCTACTACAACTACCGCAAGGGCGACTCCGACCTCAGACGCGAACTCGCCGCCCTCGGCATTCCACTGGAATTGCAGGCGCAGCCGCGGCAGCCGCTCGCGCGCAAAGCTGGGCAAGGAACTGGCGCGCGGCCTGCTGGGCTGGCATCGCTCGCTGGCGGCGCGACGCGGTGCATGCCATCGACCGGCGCTGGCGCATCCTGCCCAATGCCCAGCGCATCGCCGCGCCGCTTGCGGGAAGGCCGTTTCGATCTGCTCTACCTGAACAACCAGCCGGCGTCCAACCTGGAGGGCTATCTCGCCGCCGAAGCGGCCGGCGTGCCGGTCGTGCAGCACTGCCGCATCGACGTCACGCTCAAGCCGGTGGAAGCCGCCGCAGTCAATCGCGTCGCGCGGCGCATCATCTGCGTCTCCCAGGGCGTGGCCGATTCCCTCGTCGGTCAGGGCGTGAGCCGCGAACAAGTGCATCGTCGTGTACAACGCCATCGACGGCCGGCAGGCGCTTCCCGATGCCGTGCTCGCTGCCGCAGGTCGTTCCCGGCGCGGTCGTGATCGGTAGCGTCGGCTCCCTCATCGCGCGCAAGGCCAACGATCACCTGCTGCGCGCCGCCGCCGCCGTGCGCGATCGCTGCGACGTTCCCTTCCATCTGCTGCTGGTGGGCGACAGGCCCGGAGCGCACCGCCCTGCAAGTCGCTGGCGCAGCAACTCGGGCCTGGCCGAGCGGGTCAGCTTCGCCGGCTTTCAGCAGGCGCCGCTGCCCTGGGTGGCGGCGATGGACATCCTGGTGCTGGCCTCCGCCAAGGAGGGGCTGCCGCGCGCGATTCTGGAGGCGATGCTGCTGGGCAAGCCGGTGATCGCCTCCGACGTGGTCGGATCGCGCGAACTGGTGCGGCCGGACGTCACCGGCCTGCTCTACCCCTACGGCGACGTCGAACGCACTGGCCCGGCATCTGCAGCGCCTGCTGGAACATGCCCGAGCAGCGCCGCCGCCTCGGCGACGCGGGCCGCAGCCACTGGTGATGCGAGGAGTACTCCATCGAGCGTTATGTCGCCGGCGTGGAAGCGATCCTCGGCGAGGCGGCCGGCGCATGATCTACGTGCTGCTGACTCTGCTCGTCGCGCCGCTGCTGCGTGCGCTGGCAGGCCGCGGCCGGCCGTCGGCGCCGCGGCGCATCCTGGTCATTCAACTGGCCAAGATCGGCGACCTGCTGTGCTCGACGCCGGTGTTCCGCGAGCTGAAGCGACGCCACCCGCAGGCCGAGATTCACGTTCTGGCCGATCCGCTGAACGCACCGCTGCTGCGCCTCGATCCGCACGTCGCGGCTGGTGCTCGAAGCACGAGCCGCCGAGTTCAAGGGACTGTCGGGCAAACTCCATGCTGACGCGG
Source organism: uncultured beta proteobacterium (assembly GCA_963823455.1). Taxonomy (GTDB): domain Bacteria; phylum Pseudomonadota; class Gammaproteobacteria; order Burkholderiales; family Rhodocyclaceae; genus CAVPDA01. The sequence continues at coordinate 73,711 of CAWGLO010000002.1, read as the reverse complement.
CGCCTGCGTGCCGGACACTACGATGTCGTGGTCTGCCTCAACGTCGGCGTCGCCTACGCCGTGTGCAGCCTGTGGGCCCTGATTCCACTACGGCTCGCCGTCCTGCCCAACTTCTGCGGCCGCGCCTACCGGCTGGCCGCGCGCCTCTGGAGCGCAGTCGAACCGCACCGCGGCGACCGGTTGATCCAGGACACCTACCTCGCCCTGCTGGCACAACTCGGGGTCGGCGGCGGCAGCCGCGCCAAGGAAGTGCATGCCGCCCCCGGTGCCGATGACAAGGTGCGCGCACTGCTGGCGGCGGATGGGCGGCCGCTGGTGGGCATCGGCGTTTCCAGCGCGAACAAATTGAAGGAACTGGGAACGGAGAAGGTCGCCGCCGTCGCCGCCGGCCTGCTGGCGCGAAACCCGGAACTGCGAGTAGTGCTCATCGGAGGCGATGCCGACCGCGAACAGGCGGGCGCGGTGATGGCGGCGGTGGCCGATCCGGAGCGGTTGATCGACACCACCGGGCGCTTCGCGCTCGCCGAACTGCCCGCCCTGCTGGCGCGGCTGTCCGCCTACGTCGGCGTCGATTCCGGCGTCACCTACATGACCGATGCCGTCGGCATTCCGCTCGTGTCGGTGGCCGGCCCCTGCAACATGGCGGAAACGCGGCCGCTCGGCCGCCATGTCGTGATCATCCAGCGCGAACTGCCGTGCGCCCCCTGCGCCCATATCTTCCATGCTCCCTACCGCTGCCGCACCGGCACCCACGCGTGCACGAAGGAGGTCGCGGGCGAAGGAGATCGTGGACGCCGTGACTCGCCTTCTGGACGAGGCCGCGTCCCTTCACGCCTGAGCGCAGGGTCGAGGACATGCCCGACGCTTCACCCCGAAAAGATCCTGGTCATCCGCCGCGACAACATCGGCGATCTGGTGTGCACCACGCCGATGATCCGCATGCTGCGCCGGCACTACCCCGACGCCTGGATCGCCGCCCTGGTGACGCGCTACAACGCCGAGGTGCTGGCGGGCAATCCCGATCTCGACGCCGTCTTCGCCTACCAGAAGGCCGAAGCACCGCGGCGCCGGGCGAGAGCCGGGCGGCGATCTACTGGCAGCGCCTGAAGCAGGTGCTGGAACTGCGGCGCGCCGGCATCGACCTCGTCATCCTGCCCGCGAGCGGCCCGCAGCCCAGCGCCGAGCGGCTGGCGCGCTGGATCGGCGCGCGGCGGTGCTGCGGCAGGCGCCGATGCGGTGCCCGGCAGGTGCGCTGCACGCCGTCGAGCAGTGCGCGGCGGTGCTCCAGCCACTGGGCATCGACGGACCGGCCGCCGGCTCTGGTCCTTGCAGCGGACATCGCCGCCGTGGCGACGGTGCGCGAGCGGACTCGCGGCGGTCGCCCGGTAGCGGCCCCTGCTCGCGATCCACATCAGCGCGCGTAAGCCCAGCCAGCGCTGGCCGGCCGAGCGCTACGTCGCCCTGATGCGCGAACTGCATGCCCGACATGGTGCCCGCTTCATGCTCCTGTGGTCGCCGGGCGACGAAGACAATCCGCTGCATCCCGGCGACGACCGCAAAGCGCAACAGATCGTCGACGGCGCCGGAGAACTGCCGCTGCTGGCTTATCCGACGCACGCGCTGCGGGAACTCATCGCCGCCTTGTCGGTTGCCGACGGCGTCAGTCTGCAGCGACGGCGGCGCCATGCACCTGGCGGCGGGTCTCGGCAAGCCCATCGTCTGCTTCTTCGGCCGCAGCGATCCGCGGGTCTGGCATCCCTGGGGCGTGCCCTACGTCGTCCTGCAGCCGGCGAGCCGCGAAGTCACGGACATCACCGTCGCAGAAGTCGTGGCGGCCTGCGACACGCTCGGGTCACGCCCTGACGTCGGTGGCAGACGCGGCGCGCGAACCGCCCGAGGCCTGATCGAGCACGGTCGACCGTGGCTCACATCGGCGCCTCGTCGCCGGGATAGCGATGCCAGCCGGTTCACCAGCAACGCGTCCGGCGCATGCCGGCGCAGCGGGCAGTCCGCGGGTGTCCGCGTCGAGCGGAATGACGACCGGCTGCGGCGCGAGATTGGCGCAGGCCTGCTCGATGCAAACGGGATTGCGACAGGCCTTGACGTCGCAGTGCTCTTCCGCCAGCACTTCCAGGCGCACGCTGGCGGCATTTTGCCGCGGCAGGATGATGCGGCCGGGCTGCGTGGGGCCGAACACGACCGTCGCCGGGATGTCCATGGCGGCGGCCAGATGGTAGAGCCCGGTGTCGGCGCCGTAGTAGGCGGTCATGCCGCCGAACAGCTCGCGCAGCCGCGACCAGGCTGCGGAAGTTCACCAGTTCGCATCCCGGCCGTCCCTGCAGATCGAACAGTCTCTCGGCGCCCGCCCGCACCAAACCTTTATCGGCGTACGCCGGATGGGAGCGCGCGATGTAGTCGAGCAAGAGATTCAGGCTCGACTGCGCAAGATCCTTGCGCTTCTCGTCGGTGATCGGGCACACGCCCACGAAGCGTTCCCGGGTCGCGCCGCCGGTCGGGTGCAGGCTGGGCAGATCGAGCTTGTCGGGCATGGTCAGCGCCGGCTCGAGCACCGCGGCGGCGCGGTAGCTCGCCTCCACCAGCGGCCAGTCTTCCGACTTGAACGGCTCGGGCCACTCGTCGAACACCGGCGCGAGCCTGCTCGTGAAGCTGATCCTGCGCCGCGCGGGAACCAGCCTGCCGAGCTTTCGCACCCGGTCGCCGAAGCCCCGCAGCACCACCAGGGCATCGAAGGGCGGCGAGCAAACAGGCGTTGCACAACGCCCACAGCAGCGCCTGCGCGCCGCCGCGATAGCGCACCAGCGTGAAGCCGCCCTCGCCCCGACGAGATCAGCATAGTCCTTGCGCATGAGGACCGTGACATCGTCGTCCGGGACGCAGCCTCGAGGTATTGCTGAACCGTGGCGAAGGCGAGCAGCGAGTCGCCCAGCTTGTCGCGGATCACGAACAGCACGCGACGCCGCGCCGGGTCGGCGATCCGGCCGCGGCGACTCCGGCTGCTTCGTCCTGCTCGCCGATGCAGAACGACGCCGAGGACGACGAGAAAGCCGAAGTAGTTCCAGTTGACGATATCCAGTTGACCGAGGCTGACGAAGGTCGCCGACCCAGGCCGCGAGCAGCGCCAGATTCATCTGCCTGCGCCGCTGCGTGGGAGCGCTGCGCGCCTGCCGCGCCGCCGCCAGCAGGTTCGCCAGAATGAGAACCGCGTAAGCCAGGGTGCCCGGCAGTCCCGCCGCAAACTGCATCGCCAGCGTATTGCTGTGCGGATCGGTGAGAATCCCCTTGATCCATTCGGAATTCGCGCGCGGATCGCGTCTGCAAGGTCTTCATGAAGATCTGCTGGCCGAAGCCATAGCCGGCAAAGGGCCGCTGCTTGACGTACTCCAGCGTCGGCTTCCAGATGTATTTGATGCGATGGTTGTCATCGAAGCCGCGACGAATCGCATGCGTCGCCATATTGTTGCCCGGCAGAAACGGGACCGTGGCCGCGATCAGCGCCAGGCGCGCCGAATCCCCACAGCACCAGCTTCCAGCGGCGTCGGCCGACGATCCACACCGCCGCGGCGAGGGCGAAGCCGAGCCACGCGCCGCGGTAGCCGGTGGGCAGCAGCAGCAGCACGATCAGTGCGGTCCAGGCCGCCGCCAGGAGGCGCAGCACCGCCGCTGCCACCAACAGCGCGGGAATCAGCCAGACGAAAGGGGCGAGCAGGATCAATATCTCGCCGAACTCCCGCGTCGTCCACAAGTACCGAGTACGGGTAAGCCGCCGGATCGAGGAACACCGGATTCCTCGCCATATAGACGATCTGCCAGACGTTGCTGGCGGCGAAAACGAGCAGCACATAGACCAGCAGCCGTTTGATCCGGTCCGCATCCCAGCGCTCATGGCTGATCATCAGGGCGAACAGGATCGCCATTCCCAGATTGTCGTGACGATAGAAGCTCGTCCAGCTCGCCGGCGGCGATGTCGGACATCAGCGTTCCCCACAATCCGGCGGCGAACAGTCCGATCAGGGGCAGGGTCAAGCGGGACGTCGAAGGTAGCCTCACGACCGCGCGCGGCGCGCGCCAACAGCCTGAAGGCAAACACCAGAGCGCCGAGGTAGAACCCAAGGTTCTTCGGCGCGTTCGCGCCGCCATCAGCAAGGCGCACGAGGAACGAGGCGGTGGCAAGTTCCAGCAGACCCGTCGCGGTCGCCGCCGTCATGGAAGACCGCTCCGTCGCGTCGAGATTTGGCATGCTAGGCGCGCGCGCATCTGCGCGATCGGCAGATTTGCCGACATGTCCGAATTCGACGCAGCGGCTAGAGGCGGACCGGCCAGTTCAGGAACTTGTTCTTCATCTTCAGACGGAGCCTGCGCACGCCGGCACGCAGGAAGGCCCTCTCCTTGCTGACGCTCTGCTGATCGAGATGGCGTTCCCGGCCGCCGATCTGCGACGGCATGCGCGTCCCCCGAAAGCTGGGAGACCAGCTCCGGATAGACCGCGCGGATCGGCGTGACGCCCTTGAATCCGATGTCGTGGTACCAGAAGTCGATGGGGACACGAAGCGGCAGGGCATGGGCGATCAGGCGTGCGGCCGCGCCGGGGGTGATGACGTATCCGGTGGCGGTGTACAGCGGCTGATTCACGTAGACCAGACGCCGGCCGGCCGGCAGGTCCGCCTGCCGGAAGAAGAAGGTGTTGTCGTTCGTCTTCACCAGCACCACGACATCGTTCGGATTCATCAACCGCGGCAGGGCCGCGAGAATCTCCGGCGTCGCCGCATCGAGCAAGGCGTCGTCCTCCAGCACCAGGGCATGCGGGCACCCGCTGTTCCGCCACGATCGTCTTCCAGACGCCGATGTGGCTCAGCGCACAGCCGATCTCGCCGCGGTTGAGCGGGCCCCAGAAGGTCTGCCGGGCGCGTTCCTCGTCGTACACGGCTGCGCACCTGGTCCTCGCTCAGCGCCGCTCCGTCCACCGCATCGAAAAACTCGAAAGGCATGCGCAGCCGGTCGAGCTGTCCGCGATATGTGCGCGCGCCGCTGCGCCGCCCGCTTCAGACTGATGACGAAGTCCTCACGTCGCGCTGGCGTGCAGCTGGCGCCGGCGGCCGCGAGGGTGGCGCCCGATGCGGCCCTCCGGCATCGATGCTCAGTGCGCCTCGTCCCAGTTCGGCCCGGCGCCGACTTCCACCAGCAGCGGCACGGCCAGTTTCGCCACGTCGCCCATCAGCCTCGGCAGTTCGGCACGCACGCGCGCCAGTTCCGCCTGCCGGCACTTCCAGCACCAGTTCGTCATGCACCTGCAGGATCAGCCGCGTCGCCAGCCGATGCTCGGCGAGCCAGTCGCTGCACCGCGATCATGGCCAGCTTGATCAGGTCGGCCGCGGTGCCCTGCATCGGCGCGTTGATGGCGGCGCGCTCGGCGCCCTGGCGGCGGCCGACGTTGCTGCTGCTTGATCTCGGGCAGCCACAGGCGGCGGCCGAACACGGTCTCGACGTAGCCCTTGTCGCGCGCCTGCTGCCGCGTCGTCTCCATGTAGCGCGCGACGCCGGGATAGCGGGCGAAGTAGCGGTCGATGTAGGCCTGGGCGGCGCTGCGCTCGAGGCCCAGCTCGCGCGCCAGGCCGAAGGCGGACATGCCGTAGATGAGGCCGAAGTTGATGACCTTGGCGTAGCGCCGCTGCTCGCGGTCGACTTCCTCGCGGCGTGACGCCGAACACCTCGGCGGCGGTGGCGCGGTGCATGTCCTCGCCGTGGGCGAAGGCTTCCAGCAGCCGCGCGTCGCTGGACAGGTGCGCCATGATGCGCAGCTCGATCTGCGAATAGTCGGCGGAGACGATGACATGACCCGGCGGGCGCGATGAAGGCGGCGCGGATGCGCCGGCCCTCCGCCGTGCGGATCGGGATGTTCTGCAGGTTGGGATCGTTGCTGGCGAGCCGGCCGGTCACCGCCACCGCCTGGCCGTAGCTGGTGTGCACGCGGCCGGTGCGCGGCATTGACCATGCGCGGCAGCTTGTCGGTGTAGGTGCTCTTGAGCTTGGCGAGGCTGCGGTATTCGAGGATCAGCTTGGGCAGCGGATAGTCCAGCGCCAGCTGCTCCAGCACTTCCTCGTCGGTCGACGGCGCGCCGCCGGGCGTCTTCTTGACCACCGGCAGCCCTCGCGCTCGAACAGGATCTCCTGGATCTGCTTGGGCGAATTGAGGTTGAACGGCTGCCCGGCCGCAGCGTGCGCCTGCGCTTCGATCTCCATCATGCGCGTGCCGAGTTCCTGGCTCTGCTGCGCCAGCAGCTCGACGTCGATCAGCACGCCGTTGCGTTCCATGGCGAACAGCACCTCCGTCACCGGCAGTTCGATGTCGCGGTAGAGGCGCTCCAGCTTGTCCTCCGCTGCGAGGCGCGGATGCAGCGCCTGATGCACGCGCAGCGTCAGGTCGGCATCCTCGGCGGCGTACTCGGCGGCGCGCGCCACCTCCACCTGGTCGAAGCCGATGCGCTTGGCGCCCTTGCCGGTGACGTCGTCGTAGCTGATGGTCTTCAGGCCGAGATGGCGCGCCGCCAGCGTGTCCAGGTCGTGGCGCTTGTCGCTCTCCAGCACGTAGGATTGCAGCAGCGTGTCGTGGGCGATGCCGCCAAGGCGATGCCGTGGTTGGCGAACACGTGCCGGTCGTACTTGAGGTTCTGGCCCGACCTTGGCGTGGCGCGTCGATTCCAGCCAGGGCTTCAGCCGCGCCAGCACTTCGTCCAGCGGCAGCTGTGGCGGCGCGCCGGCACCGACGTGGGCCGAGCGGCAGATAGGCCGCCTCGCCCGCCACGGCGGCGAAGGAGATGCCGACCAGCTGCGCCGGCATCGGATCGAGGCTGGTGGTTTCGGTGTCGACGCGCGGTCAGCGGCGCGGACTCGATGCGCTGCAGCCAGGCGTCGAAGCTGTCCCAGTCGAGGATCGTTTCGTAGCGCTTGCGGTGCGCGCCGTCGGTCGTGCGCCGGCTGGCGCTCGGCGGGGCCTGTGTCGGCGCCGGCCGTCGTCGGCGCCGCGTTGCCTGCACCTCGCGCAGCCAGGTCCTGAATTCGAGCCGGGCGAACAGATTCGGTCAGCGCTTCGCGGTCGGGCGGCGCGCGGCGCGAGGTCGGTCCAGCTTGGCCGGCAGATCGAGATCGCAGGCCACCGTCACCAGCTTGCGGCCGAGCGGCAGGAAATCCTGCGCCCGGCGCAGGTTCTCGCCGACCGCGCCGCCGATCTCGTCGGCATGCGCGACGATGTCGTCGAGCGAGCCGTACTGCTGCAGCCATTTCACCGCCGTCTTCGGCCCGACCTTGTCCACGCCCGGCACGTTGTCCACGGCGTCGCCCACCAGCGTCAGGTAGTCGACGATGCGATCGCGGCGGCACGCCGAACTTGGCCGACACGCCGGCTTCGTCCAGCATCTCGTTGCTCATGGTATTGACCAGCCGCACATGCGGATTGACCAGTTGCGCCAGATCCTTGTCGCCGGTGGAGATCACGCAGTCGATGCGCTGCTGCGTCGCCTGGTGCGCCAGCGTGCCGATGACGTCGTCGGCCTCGACGCCGTCGATCATCAGCAACGGCCAGCCCAGCGCCTGACGCAGGCATGCAGCGGCTCGATCTGGCGCACCAGATCGTCCGGCATCGGCGGGCGATTCGCCTTGTACTCCGGATACCAGTCGTCGCGGAAGGTCTTGCCCTTGGCGTCGAACACGCAGGCGCGATAGTCCGCCTTGTAGTCGGCGGCGAGCCGACGTAGCATGTTGATGACGCCGTAGATCGCGCCGGTCGGCTCGCCCGCCTTGTTGCGCAGATCGGGCAGGGCGTGGAAGGCGCGATACAGATAGGACGAACCGTCGACCAGCAGCAGTGTCGGCATGGCAGATTTCCATCGCGAGCGTGCGTGCGGAGGCATCGACTGCGTGACGCTGCGCGTTCACCGCACGCCCGCGGCATCGTCACGGACTCCACGGCATGACAGGCAAAGACAAGCTACCGCAAGCTCATCGACCCGGCGTACCGCGGCACAGCTGTACACGGCGCGCGAATCGTGGCGCGTGTTCGGCATTATGGCAGAGTTCGTCGAGGCCACCGAACGGCTGAACCGCATCCGGCCCGGCGGTGTCGATGTTCGGCAGCGCGCGCATGCCGCCCGACCATGCCTACTACATGCTGGCCGAGCGCATCGCGCGCCTGCTGTCCGACGCCGGCTTCTCGGTGATCTCCGGCGGCGGCCCGGGCGTCATGGAGGCGGCCAACAAGGGCGCCTACTTCGGCAAGAGCGCCGTCGGTCGGCCTCAACATCCTGCTGCCGGAAGAACAGCAGGCCAACCCGTACCAGGACATCTCCCAGACCTTCCACCATTTCTTCGCGCGCAAGTACATGTTCGTCAAGTTCGCCACGGCCTACGTGGTCCTGCCCGGCGGCTTCGGCACCCTCGACGAACTGATGGAGGCGCTGACCCTGATCCAGACCGGCAAGTCGCGGCGATTCCGCTGATCCTGGTGCACGAACCGTATCTGGCGCGGCATGCTCGACTGGTTCCGCGACCGCCTGGTCGGCGAGAGGCATGATCTCGCCCGAGGACATGGACCTGATCCAGGTCATCGACCGGCCCGAAGACGTGGTGGAAGCGATCTTCAAGCACTACGAAACGCGCGGATTCCTGCCGCTGCCCGAAGAGCACGAGATGATGCTCAATCTCTGAGCGGATTCACGGCGCTCTTGCGCTAGAATCGCGCCGCGCATTGCAGATCGAGGAATACCTGCCATGCGCCGCGCCGCCTCGCTGCTGTCCTCGCCCTTTGCATCGCACTGCCTGCCGCGGCCCAGAACCGCCGCCCAAGCTGGAGCCGCTGCCCGAACCGCCACCGCCGCCGCCGGGACTTCGAGCCCGATCCGGCGCTGGAACCGCAGGTCACCATCCGCAAGCGCGGCGAGGACAAGGTGGAGGAATTTCGCCTCAACGGCAAGCTGTACATGGTCAAGGTGACGCCGCCTCACGGCAAAGCCGTATTACCTGATCGACCACCGCGGCGACGGCACGTTCTCGCGCCAGGAGTCCCTCGACTGCGGTCTGCGCGTGCCGATGTGGGTGATCATGGAGTTCTGAGCCTTCCGCCCGGCGCGAATGGCCTGTCGATCCCGCGCCAACCCGAATCGTCGTAGCGCACTCCGCCTCATGTCCGTCTTCACTCCGTCAGCGAAGCGGAGCTCACCGCCTGGCTCCGCCGCTATCGCATCGGTACGCTGGTCGGGCTGCGCGGGCATCGCCGCAGGCATCGAAAACACCAACTACTTCGTCACCACCAGCCACGGCCGCTACGTCCTGACGCTGTTCGAGCAGCCTGACGCGCGAGGAACTGCCCTTCTACATCCACCTCATGGCGCATCTGTCGCGGCACGGCATTCCCTGCCCGGCGCCGATTGCCGACGGCGACGATGAATTTCTCGGCACGCTCGAACGGCAAGCCGGCCGCCATCGTCACGCGTCTGTCGGGGGCGTCGATCGCTGGCAGCCGCACGTGCCGCCCACTGCGCCGCGCGTCGGCGCCATGCTGGCGGCGATGCATGTTGCCGGGCAGTCCTACGAGCGGCACTTGGAGAATCCGCGCGGCCCGCGCTGGTGGCGCGAGACCGCGCCACTGGTGAAGCCGCGTCTCGACGCCGGACGAACAGGCGCTGCTCAAGGAGGAACTGCGCTTCCAGGCGCTCTATCGCCTGGAGGATCTGCCGCGCGGCGTGGTCCATGCCGACCTGTTCCGCGACAACGTGCTGTTCGAGGCGATGCGGACGAGACCCGCGCATCGGCGGCGTCATCGATTTCTATTTCGCCGGCAACGACGCGCTGCTGTTCGATCTGGCCGTCGCGGCCAACGACTGGTGCGTCGATGCCGCAGGCGAACTCGACGCGGCGCGCACGCAGGCGCTGCTGCGCGCCTATCACGCGCTGCGGCCCTTCACACCGCTGGAGCGCGGCGCCTGGCCGGTGATGCTGCGCGGCGCGGCACTGCGCTTCTGGCTGTCGCGCCTGCAGGACTACCATCTGCCGCGCACGGGGCAGCTTACCCATGTCAAGGACCCGAGGGAGTTTCGCGACGTCCTGCAGCGGCGCATCCGCGGCGGCTCGAGCCTGCCCTGGCTGTAGCGCCGCGATGCCGATTGAACATTCGGGGACCGTGGGCTAGCATGCATCCACTTTCGCGCGTCCATCCGCAGGAAAACTCCGATGACTGAACAGAACCCTTTTTCCGTGCCGGACAATCAGAACCTGCAGCCTGCGGGCAATCCGGCCGGACGCACGGTGGAAGCCGGGCAGGGCATCGAGTGGTTGAAGGAAGGCTGGCAGCTGTTCGTCAGGAATCCGGGGGTGTGGATCGCCATCGCGGTGATCGTCATCATCATCTTCGTCGTGCTCGGCTTCATTCCCCTGCTCGGCCAATTGGCCGCGAATCTGATTGCGCCGGTGATCACCGCCGGCCTCCTCATAGGCTGTCGCGCCCTTGCTCAGGGCGAGGAACTCAAGATCGAGCACCTGTTCGCGGGCTTCAAGCAGAACACCGGCAACCTGATCCTGCTTGGCGTCCTGGCGCTGGTGGCGACTGCTCATCGCCATCGTGTCGTTCCCATCGTCGGCGGATCGGCGGCGACCGGGGCCATGATCGGCGACGGACGCGGCATGGGCATGGCGCGGGTGGCCTCATCCTGGGCGTGCTGGTGATGCTGGCGCTGATGGTGCCGCTGGTGATGGCGCTGTGGTTCGCGCCGGCGCTGGTGATGTTCCGCAACCGGCGCCGATCGAAGCCGCTCAAGGCTGAGCTTCAATGCCTGCCTCACGAACATCGTGCCGTTCCTGGTGTATGGCGTGCTGATGTTCGTGCTTGCCGTCGTCGCTGCGATTCCCCTCGGGCTGGGGTTCATCCTGCTGCTGCCGGTGGCAGCCGGCTCGCTCTATGCGTCGTATGTCGATATCTTCGAACGGGCCTACATCGCAGCGGCGGCCGCGCGCTGATTTCCGATGCAGGCTCTGCGGCTGCCCGCGGCGCACGGCTGGCGCTGGATCGCCGAGGGATTTCGGCTCTACCGCCGCAACCCTCCCCTGCTGACCCTGCTCGCGCTGAACTACTGGTGATGTTCTTCCTGCTCATTTTCCTCGTTCCCATCGTCGGCCCTTTCGCCGCCAACATCATGCTGCAGACCTTATCCGTGACGGTGATGAACGGCTGCCGCGCCATCGACGAGGGGCAGTCGGTGGCGCTGGACATCGTGTGGTCGGGCTTCAAGCGCAACCTGCCGACGCTGCTCAAGCTGGGCGTGCTGTACCTGGCGTGCGAACTGGCGATCGCGGCCGTGCTCGTCGGCATGTACGGCCCGCAGTTGATGGAGTCCGTGAACCTGGGCGGCAAGCCCGGCGCCGAACCGGCGCTCGATGACGATGTACTCATGTCCTTTCTCTATGCCGCGCTCGTGCTCACCTTGCCGCTGATGCTGTCGTTCTGGTTCGCGCCGCTGCTCGTGGCATGGAAGGACATGCCCGCGCTCAAGGCGCTATTCTTCAGCATCGTGGCTGTGGCCCGCAACTGGCGTGCCTTCGTGGTGTATGGTGCGGCGGCGATGCTGCTCACCGCCGTGGTGCCGGGCCTGTTGCGGGTGCTGTTTGGCTTTTCCGATACCCTGCTCACCGTGGCGAGCGCCGCCGTGACCATCGTACTCGTCTTCGTCGCCATGCCCACGCTTTTTGCCAGCGTGTATGTGAGTTTCCGCGAAGTCTTCGCCGAAGGCGAAAGTGTCGTGACCGATGCCTGAGCGCGGGCCGACCGGACATACTCGGCGGCACCTTCGATCCGGTGCACTACGCCATCTGCGCTTGGCGCAGGAGGCGCTGCGACGCACTGTCCCTGAGCCGGCGTGGTCTGGATTCCGGCCGGGCAGCCGCCGCACCGTGCGCAGCCGCGGACCGCCGCTGCGCACCGCCTGGAAATGGTGCGGCTGGCGATCGCCGACAATCCCGCCTTCGTCCTCGACGATGCCGAGGTGCGTGCGGATCGGCCGAGCTACACGGTCGCCGACGCTGGAGCGCCTGCGGGCGGCGCCCGCCGGCACCCCTTGCCTGGTCGCTGCTGCTGGGCGTGGATGCCTTCCTCGCACTCGCCCGCCTGGCATCGCTGGCGCGAGTTGTTCGAGCTGGCCCACATCGCCGTCGCGAACCGTCCGGGCTACCCGCTGCGGGCGCAGGACATGGCCCGCCCCTGGCACACGAGTTCGAGGCGCGGCACCGCCCGGACCGCGCCGCCGCTGTCGCGAGACGACGGCGGGCTCGATCGTCCAATTCGAGCATGACGCCGCTCGCCGTATCCGCCACGGAAATCCGCGCGCGCCTCAGTGCCGGACGCAGCGCCCGTTATTTGCTCCCCGATCCGATTCTCGATTATATTGAACGCAACCACCTCTATTCGCACGCAGTCGCATGGACCTTAGAAAGCTGCAGAAGCTCGTCGTCACCGCCCTCGAGGACATCAAGGCCCACGACATCGAGGTCATCAACACCACCAAGCTCACTTCCCTGTTCGACCGCATCGTCATCGCCAGCGCCGATTCGGCGCGGCAGACCAAGGCGCTGGCGCGCCACGTGCAGGACCGCGTCAAGGAGGCCGGCGGCGACATCGTCGGTGTCGAAGGGGAAGAGACCGGCGACTGGGTGCTGGTGGACCTGGGCGACATCGTCGTGCACATCATGCAGCCGGCCGTGCGCAGCTATTACAACCTGGAAGAGCTGTGGCAGACCAAGCCGGCGCGGGTGCGCAGCAAAGCTGCCGGCAGCGAGAGTGCGGCGGCCGAGGCGGCGTGACCAGGCGGCATGAAGCTGCTCGTGGTCGCCGTCGGCACGCGCATGCCGCGCTGGGCTGACGAGGGATTCGCCGAGTTCGCGCGGCGCATGCCGCGCGAGGCGGCGCTGTCGCTGACCGAGATCAGGCCGGAACCGCGCACCGGCGGCAAGCCGGTGGAAGCGCTGCTGGCGGCGGAAGCGCTCGCGCATCGCGCAGCGCCTGCCGCCCGCGCCGGCTGGTGGTGCTGGACGAGCGCGGCGAGACGTCACGACGCGGGCAGTTGGCGACACGGCTGGGCAGCTGGCTCGCTGCCGGCGAGCGATGTGGCCTTCGTGATCGGCGGCGCCGACGGGCTGGCGCCGGAAATCAAGGCGCGGCGCCGACGAGACGCTGCGGCTGTCCAGCCTGACGCTGCCGCACGCCCTGGCGCGGGTGGTGCTGGCCGAGGCGCTGTACCGCGCCATGAGCCTGCTGAAGAACCACCCTACCATCGGAGAATAACAATGGCCATTCTCGAGCCCCGCATCTACCTTGCCTCGCGCAGCCCGCGCCGGCGCGAATTGCTGCACCAGATCCGCGTCAATTTCGAAGTGCTGCTGTTTCGCAGCGGCGAGCGCGCGGACGTCGACGTCGAGCGAAGACCCGCTGCCCGGCGAGGAAGCGCAGGAATACGTGGTGCGTGTCGCCCGGACCAAGGCGCTCGCCGCCGTCGGCCGCATCCAGACGCGGCGACTGGTGCCGCATCCGGTGCTGGCGGCCGACACCACCATCGACGTGGACGGAGAGATCATCGGCAAGCCGGACAACGCCGACCACGCCCTGCAGATCCTGCGCCGTCTCTCCGGCCGCCGCCATCGCGTGCTCACCGCCGTGGCGCTGGCGGACGAGCAACGGCTCGAGACGTGCTGAACGAGAAGCCAGGTGCGCTTCCGCGATCTGAGCGAAGACGAGATCCGCCGCTACGTCGCCACCGGCGAGCCGCTGGACAAGGCCGGCGCCTACGCCATCCAGGGCCGGGCGGCGATGTTCATCGAGGAAATCCACGGCTCGCATTCGGGCATCATGGGCCTGCCGCTGTTCGAAACCGCGCTGCTGCTGCGCGCTTCGGCTATCCCGCTCTAGTCGATCCGCTGCGGACTCATGCACCGCGGAAGCGACGGCTGCGGCGACGCACGGCAGCGCGTCGAACAACACCTTCCCGTTAAACTAGACGCATGTCCGACGAATTTCTCATCAATGTCACTCCGCAGGAAACCCGCGTCGCGCTGATGCAGCAGGGCGTCGTCCAGGAACTGCACATCGAACGCACCGCCAGCCGCGGCATGGTGGGCAACGTCTACCTGGGCACGCATCGTGCGCGTGCTGCCCGGCATGCAGTCGGCGTTCATCGACATCGGCCTGGAACGTACTGCCTTCCTGCATGTCGCCGACCTGTGGGAGGCGCGCCACAACGGCGAGCCGGCGCGGCCCATCGAACGCCTGCTGTCCGAGGGCCAGAGCCTGATGGTGCAGGTGCTGAAGGATCCCGATCGGCACCAAGGGCGCGCGCCTGTCCACCCAGATCAGCATCGCCGGCCGGCTGCTGGTCTATCTGCCGCAGGAAAAGCACATCGGCATCTCGCAGCGCATCGAGAACGAACTCGATCGCGAAGCGCTGCGCGCCAAGCTGCAGGCGCTGGTGCCGGCGGACGAGCCGGGCGGCTTCATCGTGCGCACCATGGCCGAGACGGCCGAGCGACGAGGAACTGGCTGCCGACATCGCCTATCTGCGCAAGCATCTGGGCGGAAGTGCGCAAGGCCGCCAAGACGCGCGAAGCCGCCGGCCGTGCTGTACCAGGACCTGACCCTGGCGCAGCGCGTGCTGCGCGATCTGGTCAACAAGGAAACGGCGCGCATCCTGATCGATTCGCGCGAGAACTTCCAGCGGCTGCAGGCCTTCGCGCAGGAGTACATGCCCGCAGGCGTTGCCGCTGCTCGAACACTACACCGGCGAGCGGCCGCTGTTCGATCTTTACCCCGTCGAGGACGAGATCCAGAAGGCGCTGGCACGGCGCGTCGACCTGAAATCCGGCGGCTACCTGATCATCGACCAGACCGAGGCGATGACCACCATCGACGTGAATACCGGCGGCTTCGTCGGCCTGCGCAACTTCGACGACACCATCTTCAAGACCAACCTCGAGGCGGCGCAGGCCATCGCGCGCCAGCTGCGCCTGCGCAACCTGGGCGGCATCATCATCCTCGACTTCATCGACATGGAGAACGAGGAGCACCGCCAGCGCGGTGCTGGCGGAACTGCAAAAGGCACTGGCGCGCGACCACACGCGCATATCCGTGAACGGCTTCACCGCGCTGGGCCTGGTGGAGATGACGCGCAAGCGTACCCGCGAATCACTGGCCCACGTCCTGTGCGAGTCTTGCCCGGTGTGCAGCGGGCGCGGCGAAGTGAAGACGGCGCGAACGGTGTGCTACGAAATCCTGCGCGAGCTGCTGCGGGAGGCGCGCCAGTTCAACGCCAGGGAGTTCCGCGTCCTCGCCGCGCCGGCGGTGATCGATCTGTTTCTCGACGAGGAGTCGCAGTCGCTGGCGATGCTGTCCGACTTCATCGGCAAGCCGATCTCGCTGCAGGCCGAAAGCCGGCTATACGCAGGAACAGTTCGACGTCGTGCTGCTGTAGCGCGGCGAACGGGCAGCTTGGCCCGCCGCTACCGCCGGCGAAGCTCAACGTCCCGCGACGCCGGCCTCGCCCAACTTGCGGAATAGCGTCCGTTCGCTGATGCCCAGGCGCACCGCCAGGGACTTGCGATCGCCGGCATGGTGCGCCGCGGCCCACGTCAGGTAGCGCCGTTCCGCTTCCGCCAGGGTGACGACTTCATCGACGGGCGGCGCTCGCCCGGCATCCTCCTCCTGTACCGACGTCATCGGTGAGGTGGCTCAGCGTGATTTCGTGGCCGTCCGCCAGAGGCTCGCCCGTTCGACCCGATTGCGCAACTCGCGGATGTTGCCCTCGTAGCGGCAGGCTTTCAGATATGCGATCGCGCTGGCGGAGAAGTGCAATCGGCGCTCGCCGGCGACGCGCTCCAGCAGCGACTCGGCCAGCAGCGGAATATCGTCGCTGCGCTCGGCCAACGACGGCACGTGCACGGGAAACGTGTTGATGCGGTGGTACAGATCGCGGCGGAAAGTCTCGGCCTTGACCATGGCCGGCAAGATCGCGGTGGGTCGCGCACACCAGTCGAAAGTCGGCATGCAGCGTCTCACGCCGCCGACCCGCCGGTAGGTGCCGGTCTCCAGCAGGCGCAGCAATTTGACCTGCAAGCGACAGCGGCATGTCGCCGACTTCGTCGAGGAACAGGGTGCCGCCGCTGGCGGCCTCCACCAGGCCCATCTTGCGGAAGTTGGCGCCGGTGAATGCACCTTTCTCGTAGCCGAACAGCTCGCTTTCGAACAGGGTGTCGGTCAGGCCCGAGCAATCCACCGCCACGAACGGGCCCGTCGGCACGGCGGCTGGCCTCGTGAATCGACCCGCGCCGCCAGTTCCTTGCCGGTGCCGGTTTCGCCCAGCAGCAGCACGGCCGCCTCGGACGGCGCCACGCGCATCAGCCGCTCCAGCATGCGCGTGAAGGCCGGCGAACGGCCGACCAGTCCCTGCGCGGCCGGCCGGCCGCTGGCTTGCCGCACGATGCGCATGGTCTCGACGAAGAACGCGATCTTGCCCGGCGTCATCGCGCACCGGCGTCGATCTCGACGTCCACGTGCTCTTCGCCGCGCGGCGTGTGGTGCAGGTGCAGACACGCGCTGCGTGTCGCCCGCTTCCTGGCTCAGCCTTGAGCGGACAGGATTCGCCCGCCTGATCGCAGGGCACGGTGAAGTGGTGCGACACCTCGTAGCAGTGACGCGCCGCGGATCGGCTGGCCGTTGCCGAACTCGCGGGCATAGGCGCGTTGGCCGCGACGATGCGGTACTCCGCATCCATGACGATGCGCGGCTCGGGCAGACCGTCGAGAAAGGACAGAAGCTCCGGCAGGCTGTGATGGGGATGGCTCATCGAATCTCGGAATCTGTCAGTGAATGGCAGTGAATCCTAGCAAAAGCTGCCATTATTGTCACCCTGAGTGGAGGCGCCATACCTTTTCCGACCAGGCGGTGGCGGATTGAACGCCGTGATTCAACGAATTAGGTCCGGCGCCGGGCCGCTTCGCCATATGGCACGAATATTGAATGGTAGATTCCCGGAAGCAGTGGCCGCATGAGGGCTAGCAAGATGGAAACAACTCCCAGCCCCGCTGGTGTGCGAGACTCTCCCCCGTTCTCGCCGCCAGGATCGCTCCCGCTCCGCTCTGGTTTGGCTTCGGCCGCGAATCCTCCTCCTCGCGACCGTCGCTGCCCGAAGCAGGACGATCAATCCTCAACCGGCCGGCTGCTTCCTTTTTTCTTTTGCTTCGACGTTGCGTGCGCCTCGTCGTCACTGCCCCTCCCTCGCGCCGGACCGGTCTGAGGACAATTCCATGATCCGGTTTCGTCAGCTGCACGACACGGCAAGCGGGACCTTCACCTACCTGCTGGCGGACGCAGCGAGCGGCGAGGCGTTGATCATCGATCCCGTGCTCCAGCACATCACCCTTTATCTGGGGCTGATGGACGAACTGCAGAGCAGGTTGGCCTACGTCCTCGAAACCCATGTGCACGAAGACCATGCGAGCGCCGGCGCGCAGTTGCGCGCCAGTTGCGGCGCCACGGTGGTTTATGGCCGTGCCTCGGGGGTACGCTGGGCGGATCTGCTGGTGAGCGACGGGGATACCGTGGCCCTGGGACAGGAACGCATCTACGTGCGGCCGACGCCGGGTCACACCCAGGGCTGCGTCAGCTATCTATGGCGTGACCGGCTGTTCACCGGGGACGCCCTGCTGATCGGCGGCTGCGGCCGCACCGACCTTCCCGACAGCAACGCCGGCCAGCTCTACGACAGCCTGACGCGTCGCATCCTGACCCTGCCCGACGAAACGCTGGTCTATCCCGGCCGCGACGGCGGCGGCAGACGCGTGACCTGCATCGGCGAGGAGCGCGAGCACAATCCGTGCGTCACCGGCAGAACGCGCGACGAATTCGTCGCCGGCATGGCGCGGCTCAATCCAGGGCGAGCCACTCGATCCGAAACGTCGCCGCCACGCCCAGGTATCAGACTCGTCTCCAGGGCAGCGACTCAGAGCTTGTGAAGAAATCGTAGCGAGCGGCCCGAGGGCAAGGCGCACGGAGCGCAGCGACGAGACATATCAGATAGATAGGCGAGGAGCGAGCACCCTCATTGTCCATTGAGAACGCAGCACTCGGGACGCGCAGTAGATCTATTCACAAGCTCTCATTTCTCCCGCGGCAGCCTGCCCAGCAGATAGAACTCATCGTTGGGCCGCATGTTGGTCAGGTTGGCCATGCGGTTCGACAGCCCGAAGAAGGCGGCGACGGCACCGATGTCCCAGATGTCCTCGTCGCTGAAGCCGGCGGCGCGCAGGGTGGCGAAGTCCTCCTCGCCGATCTCCTGGGCGGAACAGCGAGACCTTCAGGGCGAAATCCAGCATCGCCTTCTGCCGCGGCGTGATGTCCGCCTTGCGGTAGTTGATGGCGACCTGATCCGCCACCAGGGCATTCCTGGCCCGCACACGCAGGATGGCGCCGTGGGCGACGACGCAGTATTGGCACTGGTTCGCACCCGAGGTCGCCACCACGATCATCTCCCGCTCCGCCTTGGTCAGGCCGCTTTCCTTCTCCATCAGCGCATCGTGGTAGGCGAAGAAGGCGCGGAACTCGTCCGGCCGGTGGGCCAGAGCGAGGAATACATTGGGGATGAACCCCGATTTCTCCTGCACGGCAAGGATGCGGCTGCGCATGTCCTCCGGCATCTGTTCCAGATCGGGGACCGGGTAGCGGCTGATGGGTTTTTCGCTCATGGTGGCTCCTTGCGAGGAAGGTGGAATTACGGGATTGATGATTCGGCTGCGCTATCGTAACTTACACGACCCAACGCCAAGGAGAGACAAGATGTCCCAAACCCGTTCCGACTTCGACAGCCTGGCACCGCAGGTGCCTTTCACCCGCCGCGGCTTCGTCGCTTCGATGCTGGCGAGCGGCTTTGCCGCGGCCGTGCAGCCGGTGATGGCGCAGCAGGTCATCACCACCGATACCCAGGGGCTTTCCGTCGAAGAGATCGTCATCGCCAGCAACGGCACGAGATTGCCGGCCTACCGCGCCCAGCCGGCGACCGGCAGCAAGTTTCCGGTGGTGCTCGTGGTGCAGGAGATCTTCGGCGTCCATGAGCACATCAAGGACGTATGCCGCCGCCTGGCGAAGCTCGGCTACCTCGCCATCGCGCCGGAGCTGTACTACCGGCAGGGCAGTGTCGCCACCATGACCAACATCCAGGAGATTCTGGACAAGGTCGTGTCCAAGGTGCCGGACGCCCAGGTCATGGTGGATCTGGACAACTGCGTGGCCTGGGCGCGGGCCAATGGCGGCGACGTGTCGCGCCTGGCCATCACCGGCTTCTGCTGGGGCGGGCGCATCGTGTGGCTGTACGCCGCCCACAACCCGCAGCTCAAGGCCGGCGTCGCCTGGTACGGGCGGCTGGTCGGGGCAGCCAATGCACTGACGCCGAAGCAGCCCACCGATCTGGCAAACGATCTGAAGGCGCCGGTGCTGGGCCTGTACGGCGGTCAGGACCAGGGCATCCCCCTCGACACCGTCGAACAAGATGCGCGAGGCGATCAAGGCCGCCGGCGGCAAGTCGGAGATTCACGTCTATCCCGACGCCCCCCACGCCTTCCACGCCGACTATCGGCCGAGCTACCGCAAGGACGCCGCGGACGACGGCTGGAAGCGGCTGCAGGCGTGGCTGAAGCAGAACGGCGTCTGAGCCGGTGAGCGCGGCGGGCGGGTGACGCTCCTGCCCGCCGCCTCAGGGGGGACTCAGGGCGACTCAGTGGCGATAATCGTAACGAGGTTCGGGACGGTCCGGCGCCTGCGAAACATTGCCGCTGGCGCAGGCGGCGGCGCCGAGAATCGCCGCACATATCACCAGAACCGCTCTTGCCCTGTGGTTCATGCGATGCCTCAGGCAGGTTGTGGCTTTCACGGTGGGGGAATCCGCCCCACCAGCTTGAGTTCGCCGCTGTCGAAGCGGGCGACGACGATCTCCGCCTTGGCGGGGGACACGCCGACCAGGGCATTGATGTTGTAATTGTGTGTGACCAGCACCAGGTTGCGCGGTGGATTCAACTTCGACGCCAGTTCCAGCACCGCGCGCCGCTGCGCCGGTTCCTGGGAGCGATCGGCGAACACCGAATTGATCGCCGGCCACGGTTCGGCGCGGCCGAAGGCGAGCTTCGCCGTCTCCAAGCAGCGGCACCACTGGCTGGAGCGCACGTCCGACACCGGCACGCCCCGGCTGCGGAACGCCTCCCCCAGCCTCCGCGCCTCGGCTCTTCCGACGTCCGATAGATTGCGCTGCGTGCTGCAATCGTCGAGCTTGAAGCCCGGTGGATCGCCGATGCCGAACTCGGTGCTGGCGTGACGGATGAGCATCACGTATCCGCCCTGCTTCAGTTGCGTCCACAGCGCCTCGTTCGCCCACGCCGCCGTCGCCGCCAACATGCACAGGAGCACAGCGAGACCGCGCCATCCATTTTTCATTGTCTTTTTCATTCGATCATTCCCAGACGCCCGTTGTGGGATCCCATATACCAGTAGCGGCCCTGCGCGTCTATGACGGCCTTGCGGATGCCGACGTTCTTCGACGGCAGGTCGATGACGCGAAACGTTTCGCTGACCGCATCGAACAGTGCCACCGTGTCCGTGTCGATCTCGTTGGCCCAGACGCGCCCCGCCCCGTCCACGGTCACGGCGTAGGGCCCGCCGCCTGCGCCCGCCGGCATGGGGTACTCCTTGACGATGCGCCGCTGCTGCGGGTCGACCTTGATCAGCTTGCCATTGCCGTAAGCGGTCACCCACAGCATGCCGTCGGGACCGGTCGCCATGCGCCGCGGACGCGATCCGCTGCCGGTATCCAGTTCGCTCACTTCGCCGCTCGCCGGATCGATGCGCCCCAGCTTGTCCGCCCCCATGCGGCAGAACCACACGAAGCCCTGGCGGTCGATGGCAATGCCATAGGGATTGCCTGAGGTCCGGTACTCGGTGATCTTTCCGGTCGCCCGCTCCAGGCGCCCGACGCGACCGCCGCCCTGAACCGTGAACCAGAGGTCGCCCTTGCCGTCCATCACCACGGTATGGGGGTCGCCGCCCGAAGGAGCACGGAATTCCGTGACCTTGCCGGACTTCGGGTCGAGGCGGCCGATGGTACCGTTGCCGTTGCCCGTGTACCAGACGATGCCCTCGGCATCGACCACCAGGCCGTGGGGGCGCGCACCGTCCGGCAGATCCCATTCGCGGAACGTCCTGGCCCTCGGGTCGAAGCGCGCGATCCGGTTGCCCTGCATGACGGCAATATAGATGCTGCCGTCCGGCCCCGGCGCCGGATCGCGCGCGAACCTGGGCGTGGGAACCGGGAACTCGATCACCTTGCCCGCCACCTGCGGCAGGACGCCCGGCACGACGCCGTAGTTCGAACCGCCGGCCCAGCCGCTGCCGCAGATCAGCGCCATCGCCGCAGCGGCGCACTGCCATTGCCATGTCATGCTTGCCTCCTCCGCGCCTCGGGTTACACTCTGCGTCGAATTCATCATAGCCAGCCGCCGGACGGTCAACAAGCCGCAGGCCGGCGGCTCAAGGGGATCGATGAGAAGCATCGGCAACCGTTTTCGTTCGCCCTTCCTTGGCGATGACCCGACGGGCGGACGCCAGATCACCACGCGCCAGGTGCGGGAAGGCGCGGCGACGCCGATCGCGAGCTTCCGCCAACTGGTGGAGGCGGTGGCGCGCCTCTCGTTCCACAATCCTGACTATTTCCTGATCTTCCGCGGCCAGCGGCGCGATCACCTGATCGAGTCCAACGCCACCAGCCTGTACCCGGCCATCTATCGCAGCGAGGGATCCCTGCCGAACGCGGAGTTGCGCTCGCGCTTCCAGACGCTGGACCGCGCCGCCGCGCTGCTGCATGCCGAATTCCGC
Source organism: uncultured beta proteobacterium (assembly GCA_963823455.1). Classification (GTDB taxonomy): domain Bacteria; phylum Pseudomonadota; class Gammaproteobacteria; order Burkholderiales; family Rhodocyclaceae; genus CAVPDA01. The sequence continues at coordinate 51,756 of CAWGLO010000002.1, read as the reverse complement.
TCCCATTCCATCGAAGGCAGCGCCAAGCTCGGCAAGTTCCCCGAACTGACCTGGGCGATGCTGCAGCACTACGAGGTCTGCCCGACGCCGCTGCTGGACGTGACGCAGTCGCTGCGCGTGGCGGCATCGTTCGCGCTGGAGCGCGCCGCGGACGACGCTCATGTCTTCGTGCTGGGGTTTCCGCACGTCCATGGCAGCATCAGCTACTCGGTGGAAGAGGAGCTGCTCAACATCCGACTGCTGTCGATCTGCCCGCCCGACGCCAAGCGTCCGTACTTCCAGGAGGGTTTCCTCGTCGGCTCGTTTCCGGCGCTGCGCGAGGCCAAGCATCCGGCGCAGGACTGCGCGGCGCGGCTGCTGGCGAAGTTCCGCATCGCCGCCGCCGGCTTCTGGGACGAGCATTTCCAGGCCATCCCGCACGATGCCCTGTTCCCGGCGGCAGACCGGGTGCGGGACATCTGCACCCGGGTGCGCGCGCAACTGCACGGTGAGAAGCGGATCGCGGATGCGCCCGGCGACCTGTTCTGATCTCCACGCGGGCGGGCGGCATCGCCATCTTGCTGTTGCCGGCGGCAGCCGGATGTTATCCTGCGCGCACCCTACTTTCTGCGCCCGGCCATGAACCACCAGACCACGACTCCCCGCAACGATCTGGAACGACTGCTCGTCGAAATGCACGACGGCGCGCTCGAACCGGAAGTCTTCGCCCAGCGCCTGATGGACCAGCAGGTGTTCATGCCGGTGAAAGACGAAAAGCACCAGATCGCCGGCTTCCAGACATCCACCAAGGCCGAACCGCTGGTGATCGAGGACGAGGACGGCAACCGCGTGCTGGTCCTGTTCAGCGTGCCGGAGCGCGCCAAGGACATGGTCACCCATTACCCCGGCTACAGCGGCGGTCTGGTCACCGAGTTCTCCTGGGTGCTGCGCCGCATGGGCGCCGGGATCGGCATTTCCCTCAATCCCGGCGACGAGCCGGGCTTCGACTTCGATCCGGAGATGGTCGCCATGCTGATGGCCGTGCTGCCCGAACAGGCGCAGTGAGCAAGACACGGCCGATCTGCCCCGGCACGACCGCTTCGCTCCGAGTCGGCGCCCATCGCCTGCAGTGACCAGGCGATCAGAACTCTACTGATTCGCTCCGAATAATCTTATACTTCGGCGAGCAGTGCCCGGCGTTTCGGCTCGACGCGAAACGCCCCATACCAATATCGAACACGAGGAGGAGAGGACGATGGGTTGACTGGACGGCAAGATCGCAATTGTCACGGGGGCATCGCGCGGCATCGGGCGCGGCATCGCGCTGGAACTGGCGCGGGAGGGGGCGAAGGTGGCCCTCAATTTCCAATCCAACGAAGCACTGGCGCGGGAAGTCGCGGCGGAAATCCAGGCCGGCGGCGGGGAGTACCTGCTCGCCCAGGCCAACGTCGCCGTCGCCGACGAGGCGCGCGCCATGGTCAAGAAGGTGGTCGATCACTGGGGCCGGCTGGACATCCTGGTGAACAACGCCGGCATCACCCGCGACAGTTCGCTGCGCAAGATGAGCGATCAGAACTGGCTGGATGTCATCCAGACCAACCTCAACGCGGTGTTCTTCTGCACGCACCGCCGCCATTCAGCCGATGATGGCGCAGAAGTACGGCCGCATCATCAACATCAGCTCGATGAACGGCCAGGCACCCGCCTTCGGCCAGGCCAACTACAGCGCCAGCAAGGGTGGCATCATCGCCTTCACCAAGACCGCCGCGCTGGAACTGGCCAAGACCGGCATCACGGTCAACGTGGTGGCGCCGGGCTTCACCCTGACCGACATGCTGGCCAAGGTGCCCGAGGACGTCGCCAACCAGATCAAGGCGCGGATTCCGCTGGGCCGCTTCGGCCTTCCGGAGGAAATGGCGAAGGCGGTGACCTTCCTCGCCGCCGACGGCGATTACATCACCGGGCAGCAGATCAACGTGAACGGCGGCGCCTACATGTAGCTGCCGGCCGCCGCTGCTATTTCAGATAGTCGGTGAGCATCACCCAGCGCCCGTCGCGGATGCGGGCGATGCGCCGTTCGCGCGTGCCGAGGTGGTCGCTGGGCGTGAAGCGGAAGTTGGGGCTGCCGAAGTAGTCGCGGCGCGTTTCCATGGTCTCGAAGGCGCGCGCCAGCGTGTCCGGGTCGAGGCGCGCGCCGGCGCGCTCGACCGCTCGCACGAAAAGGTCCGCCGCGACGTAGGCCTGCACGCTCCAGACGTTCGGCTCGGCGCCGAAGCGGCGCCGGTAGTCGGCAATCCAGGCGGCAAGCTCGCGATTCGCGCCTTCGGCATAGGGAATCGGGTTGGCGGCAACGCCGTACAGCCCTTCGACCGTCTTGCCGCCGAGTTCGTGCACCTGGGCCGAGTAGCCGGAGGAGGAAACCAGCATGTCCGCGTTCCAGCCCACCTTGCGCGCTTCCTGCATGGCGCCGACCGTCTCCCGCACCACGGTGCCGAGCACCACCAGTTCGCAGCCGGCCGCGCGCAGGCGCGCGATCTGCGCCGCGAAGTCGGTGGCGCCGCGCTTGTAGGAGGTCTTTTCGGCCAGCTTCAGGCCGCCGTCCTGCAGCGCCAACTCGGTGCCGCGCAGCACTTCGATGCCGTAATCGTCGTCCTGGTAAAGAATGCCGACGCGCTGGTAGCCGTTGGCGCGCACCAGGTAGCGCACCGCCACGCGCATGTAATCCACATAGGGCGTGAAGATCTGGAACTTGAGCCTGCTCACCGGCTCGAAGGTGGCCGGATGCGGCGAGAACGGAAACAGGTGCGGCAGCCCCTGGTCCAGCGCCAGCGGCATCGTCGCCAGCACCACCGGCGTGCCCAGCGTTCCGAGCAGGGCGAACACCTTGTCGCTGCCGATCAGCTTGCGCGCCGCCAGCACCCCCTTCTTCGGATCGTAGCCCGAGTCCTCGACGATCAGCCTCAGCCTGCGTCCGTGCACGCCGCCGCGGGCGTTGGCCTCGTCGAAGCGCATCTGCATGCCGTCGCGGATCGGCACGCCGAGCAGGGCGATCGGCCCGGACAGATCCTGAATCGTGCCGACGCGGATCTCGTCCCGGGTCACGCCCTGAACGGCGTGAGCGAGGGGGACGAGGCAGACCAGCGCGAGCGCGGCGACCAGGCGCAGCATCGTTGCCCCGCCATGGCGGAAGTGCCGGGTCATCCTGGAGGAGGCGGCTCACCGCCTTCGACGCAGAGATCGCAAAGGCGCAGAGTACGCGGAACATAGAATTTGACGCTCACCCGCTGGGTGCCCGTGCCCTGAATTGCAGCTCTTTGCGTCCTCACGGTTTTCTCTGCGTACTCCGCGTCGAGTGCGGTTTTCTCAAGGAAACGCCGGGCCGCCCCAAGTTTCCTTGACCCCCTCGGGGGGCGGGCTGGGCGTAGCCCGGCCCTGGGGGCGCTCAGAATCATACAGCCCCCGCGCACATTACCCGCCGCGCCGCAGGAGTCCCGCGATGCCTCGTGGCGCGTACAGCACGAACAGCACCACCGCCAGGCCGAACAGGAAGGGCTGCAGTCCGGGCTGGCGGGCGACTTCGGCCGGCAGCCAGTCGCGCAGCAGCGCGATGGCGCTCGGCACGAACACGACGAAGGCCGCGCCCAGGACGGCTCCGCAGCGGCGCTCGGCGCCTCCGATGTATGCCAGCATCAGCAGTTCGATGGAAGCGCCGATGCCGAACTGCTCGGGCGTCACGATGCCCAGTTCGTGGGCCAGCAGCGCGCCCGCCAACCCGGTGAGCGCGGCCGAAAAGACGAAGGCGCTGCGTTTCGCACGCCAGGCATCGACGCCGCACACGGCCGCGGCCGTCTCGTCGTCGCGCACGGCGCGCAGGCTGCGGCCGAAACGCGAATCGAGCAGGCGACCGGTGGCGAGCAGGGCTGCCGCGCACAAGGTCGCCGCCAGCAGGTAGCGCTGCCAGGGCGCCTGCAGCAGGAGGTTGCCGGGCGCGGCGGGGCCGACCACGAGGCCGCGCGCGCCACCGGTCACCGTTTCCCAGCGCGTCATTCCTTCCTCGACCAGAAAGCCGAAGGCCAGCGTCGCCATGGCCAGATAGAGCCCGGACAACCGCTTCGCCGGCAGGCTCGCCAGCCAGCCCGCCGCGGCACCGGCCGCCATAGCGGCGGCGAGGGAGGCCGGCGGCGGCACGCCGCGCTGCACCAGAAGCGCTTCGGCGTAGGCGCCGACGCCGAGGAATGCGGCTTGCCCCAGAGAGATCTGTCCGCCGTGTCCGGACAGCACGACCAACCCGAGGCCCGCGATGGCGTAGGCGGCGACGAAGCCAAGCTGGCTCAGCAGATAGTCGGAACCGAGCAACGGCGGCGCGACCAGCGCAATGATCGCCGCCGCGGCCGTCAGCGTGCGCTTCATCCGCTCAGCCCCGGGCTGCCGCGAGGCCCTGCGGCCGCCACAGCATGGCGCCCAGCAGCACCAGCCACACCGCCGCATCCTTGAAGCCTTGCGGCAGCGCGAAGCCGGCAGCCGCTTCCACCACCCCCAGCAGCAATCCGCCGGCCAGCGTAGCGGGCAGGCTCGTCATGCCGCCGAGCACCGCCGCCGCGAAGGATTTCAGCGCCAGATAGCCCATGCCGGCATGGACGAAGGTGATCGGTGCCAGCAGGATGCCGGCAAAGGCCGCCAAGGCCGCCGCAACGCCCCAGGTCAGCGCGTGCATGCGCGGCACCGGCACCCCCATCAGGGCCGCCGTATCGGCACTCTCGGCGCAGGCGCGCAGCGCCAGCCCGGTGCGGGTGTGGCGGTAGAACAACCAGAACGAGAGACAGAGCAGACCGGTCAGGGCCGCGACCGCGACGTGCTCTGCCGCCAGCGCGACTTCGCCGATGCGCCACACCTTGCCCGCCACCGGCAGCGGCAAGGCGTGGGTCTGGGTCGTCCACGCCGGCACCAGGCTCACCAGCCCGCGCAGCATCATGCCCAGGCCCAGCGTCAGCATCACCACCGCGAGATGGGCGCGTCCGGCCACGCGGCGCACCAGGAAGCGCTCCAGGCCGGCGCCCAGCAGCGCCACAACCGAAAGGGAGAACAGCACCGCGAGCCACCACGGCAAGCCGAGAAACGTGGTGGCCGCCAGCGCCGCGAAGGCACCGCTCATCATCAGGTCGCCCTGCATAAAGCTGACGGCGTCCGTCGCCTTGTAGATGAGGACGAACGAAAGAGCGACCAGCGCATAAACGCAGCCGCTGGCGACGCCGCCTACGACAACCTGCAGAAACGATATCGAGATCAAGCCGCGGATGGAGGGCCGGGATGCGGATCGTCCCAGTATATCCAGCCTGGCGCGGATCGACCGGCTGCGCCGCCGCGCGGCCCGACGTTGCGCCCGGCGGCGATCCTTTTCCGCGGCCCCTGGCCCCGTTACACTTCGACCATGGATTCCGCCCTTCGCCCGGAAGAACGCCCATGAAGCTCGACGACGCCAACATCCTGCGCAGACAGTGCTACATCGACGGCCGCTGGGCCGATGCCGACAGCGGCGCCACCTTCGGCGTGCGCAACCCCGCCAGCGGCGAGGTCCTGGCGCAGGTGCCGGACGCCGGCGCGGCCGAGACGCGCCGCGCCATCGCGGCCGCCGATGCCGCCTGGCCCGCCTGGCGCAGCCGCACCGGCAAGGAGCGCGCGGAGATCCTGCGCCGCTGGTTCGAGCTGATGATGGCCAACAGCGACGACCTCGCGCGCCTGATGACCGCCGAGCAGGGCAAGCCGCTGGCCGAGGCCAAGGGCGAAGTGGTCTACGGCGCCAGCTTCGTCGAGTGGTTCGCCGAGGAGGCCAAGCGCGTCTATGGCGACACCATTCCCTCGCCTGCCGCCGACAAGCGCCTCATCGTCATCAAGCAGCCGGTCGGCGTGTGCGCCGCGATCACGCCGTGGAACTTCCCCGCCGCCATGATCACGCGCAAGGTGGCGCCGGCGCTGGCCGCCGGCTGCACCGTGGTGGTCAAGCCGGCCGAGCAGACGCCGCTGACCGCGCTGGCGCTGGCCGAACTGGCGGCGCGGGCCGGCTTTCCGGCCGGCGTGTTCAACGTCGTCACCGGCGACCCGGCGGCAATCGGCGGCGAGCTGACCGCCAATCCCGTCGTGCGCAAGCTGTCCTTCACCGGCTCCACCGAAGTCGGCCGCCTGCTGATGGCGCAGTGCGCGGCACGATCAAGAAGATATCGCTGGAACTGGGCGGCAACGCGCCCTTCATCGTGTTCGACGACGCCGACCTCGACGCCGCGGTGCAGGGCGCCATGGCGTCGAAGTACCGCAACACCGGCCAGACCTGCGTCTGCGCCAACCGCCTTCTGGTGCAGGACGGCGTCTACGACGAGTTCGCCGCGGCGCTGGCCGCCGAGGTGCGCGAACTGAAGGTCGGCGACGGCATGGAGCAGGGCGTGACGCAGGGCCCGCTGATCGACGACGCAGGCCCTGCGCAAGGTCGAGGAGCATGTCGCCGACGCGCTGGCCAAGGGCGCGCGCATCCTCACCGGCGGCCATCGCCACCACCTGGGCGGCACCTTCTACGAGCCGACCGTGCTCGCCGACGTCACGCCCGACATGAAGTGCGCGCGCGAGGAAACCTTCGGCCCGGTGGCGCCGCTGTTCCGCTTCGCCAGACGAGGCCGAAGCGATCGCCATGGCCAACGCCACCGAGTTCGGCCTGGCCGCCTATTTCTACTCGCGCGACATCGGCGCGCTTCTGGCGCGTCGCCGAGGCGCTGGAATACGGCATCGTCGGCGTCAATGCCGGCATCATCTCCAACGAAGTGGCGCCGTTCGGCGGCGTCAAGCAGTCCGGCATCGGCCGCGAAGGCTCGAAGTACGGCATCGAGGAATACCTGGAGATCAAGTACCTGTGCCTGGGCGGCATGTGAAATGAAGATCCGCGCCGCAGTGCTCGAACGCATGGGCATGCCGATGCCCTATGCGGAAAGCCGGCCGGTGGCGATCGAGACGGTCGAGCTCGACCCGCCCGGTCCGGGCGAGGTGCGGGTGAAGATCGCCGCGGCCGGCCTGTGCCATTCGGACCTGTCGGTGGTGAATGGCGACCGGCCGCGGCCGCTGCCGATGGTGCTGGGGCACGAGGCGGCCGGCGTCGTGGACTACCTCGGCCCCGGCGTCACCGACCTGCGGCGGGGCGATCACGTGGCCCTGGTGTTCGTCCCCAGTTGCGGCCATTGCGCGCCCTGCCTGGAGGGCCGTCCGGCGCTGTGCGAGCCGGGCGCCGCCGCCAATGCCGCCGGCACGCTGGTCGGCGGCCAGCGCCGCCTGCGCCGCCTCGACGGCACGCCGCTCCACCATCAGGTGGGCGTGTCCTGCTTCGCCGAATATGCGGTGGTGGCGCGCGGTTCGCTGGTGCAGATCGACCCCGACCTGCCCCTGGACGTGGCGGCGGTGTTCGGCTGCGCCGTGCTCACCGGCGTCGGCGCCGTCGTCAACTGCGGCCGCGTGCCGCTGGGCGCGAGCGTCGCCGTCGTCGGCCTCGGCGGCGTCGGCCTGTCGGCCCTGCTCGGTGCGCTGGCCTGCGGCGCGCGGCAGGTCATCGCCGTGGACCGGCTGGACGAGAAGCTGGCGCTGGCCCGCGAACTCGGCGCCACCCATGCATTCAACGCCGGCGCCGGCGACCTGGTGGCGCAGGTCAAGCGCATCACCGGCGGCGGCGTCGAGTATGCGTTCGAGATGGCCGGTTCGGTCGATGCCCTGGCGCTGGCCTATGCAGTGACGCGCCGCGGCGGCACCACCGTGACGGCGAGCCTGCCCCATCCGGACCGTCGCTTCCCGCTGCCGGCGGTCAATCTGGTGGCGGAGGAGCGCACGGTGAAGGGCAGCTATCTCGGCTCGGCGGTGCCGGCGCGGGACATCCCGCATTTCGTTTCGCTGTTCCGCGCCGGCAAACTGGCGGTGGACCGGTTGGTGACGCAGCGCATCGCGCTGGACGACATCAACGCCGGGTTCGACCGCCTGGCGAGCGGACAGGCGGTGCGCCAGATCATCGTTTTCTAGTCCATAAGGATGGCGGAGCGCCCAATCTTCCTTGCCCGTGACGCGGCAGCATGAGCCCGGCGCTTCCCGCGACCCTGATCGATGCGCTGCGCAAGGCGTGCAGCGTCGTGGTCCTGACCGGCGCCGGCATCTCGGCGGAATCGGGAGTGCCGACCTTTCGCGACGCCCAGACCGGCCTGTGGGCACAGTACGATCCCCGGGAACTCGCCACGCCCGAGGCCTTCGCCCGCAATCCCCGGCTGGTATGGGAGTGGTACGCGTGGCGCCGCCGATTGGTGGCGCAGGCGCAGCCCAATGCCGGCCATTTCGCCCTGGCGCGGATGCAGGACCGGTTCGACGACTTCACGCTCGTCACCCAGAACGTGGACGGTCTGCACCGGCGCGCCGGCTCCCGCGACGTCATCGAACTGCATGGCAACATCGCGCGCGTCAAGTGCTCGGGCGGCTGCGGCGTGGTGGAGGAGGAGCAGTTCGCCGCGGACGAGGCGCCGCCGTCCTGCCCCGCCTGCGGCGCCCCGCTGCGGCCGGACGTGGTGTGGTTCGGCGAAACGCTGCCGGCCGCCGGCCTCGCCGCCGCGGAAGCGGCAGCCGGCCGCTGCGACGTTTTCTTCAGCATCGGCACCTCGGCACTGGTGTTCCCCGCCGCGGATCTGCCGCTGCGGGCACTGCAGGCCGGCGCGACCCTGATCGAGATCAATCCCGACGAAACGCCGCTCAGCGCCCGCGCCCACCACTCGCTGCGCGCGGCCTCCGGCACCATCCTGCCGCAACTGGACGGCGCGCTCGTCGCGGGGGTCTGATCCATGCGCCTGGCCTATCGCGCCTCCTCCCTGCCCGACGCGCAATTGATCGCCGACCTGCTCGACGCGGTGGGCATCGAGGTCCGTGTCTTCAACCAGAACGCCCAGAGCATGGCGGGCGAGATTCCGCCGGCATCGGCCGGCCCGCAGGTGTGGGTGGCGGACGACAGCCAGTTGGAACGGGCGCGGGCTCTCGTCGCCGAATTCCAGGCACGGCCGGTGCCGGGCAATCGCCGCTGCGGGCGCTGCGGCGAGGAGAACCCGACCAACTTCCTCACCTGCTGGTCCTGCGGCGGCTGGCTGTGAACATTCCGCCGCGACGAGCGCCATGACACTGGACCAGATCACCTACTGGATCGGAATGGGTGCGGTGGTGGCGAATGCCGCGGCCGGCGTCCTCGAAGCCGGGCGCAAGCCGATCGACCTGTTCGGCATGGTCATGGTCGCCTTCGCCTCCGCCCTCGGCGGCGGCACCCTGCGCGACCTCCTGCTCGACCGCACGGTGTTCTGGATCGCCGATCAGACCTATCTCGTCGCCGCCACCGTGGCGGCGGTGGCGACTTTCGCCCTGGCCCGGCTCAGGCGCCTGCCGCCCAACCTGTTCCTGCTGCCGGACGCGGTCGGACTCGCCCTGTTCACCGTAGTCGGCACGCAGATCGCTCTGCACCTGGGCGCACCCTGGTTCGTCGCCAGCTTCATGGGGGTCGTCACCGGCGTCGTCGGCGGCATCGTGCGCGACGTGCTGTGCAACGAGGTGCCGCTGGTGTTCACCGGACCGCTCTATGCCACCGTGTCGTGGCTGGGCGCATTGCTGCTGCTGCTGTTGCTGCACCTGGGAGTGGGCTATCTGGCAGCGGCCTGGATCGCCATGGCAGCGATCTTCGTCCTGCGCATGGCGGCCCTGCGCTTCGACCTTCAACTGCCGAAGTTCGTCTCCAGGCAGTAGGCGGCAGCCTACTTGCCGAACAGTCCTTTCAAGCTTTCCTGCAGCTTGTCCTGGGCTTTCCGCTCCAGCACCTGCTGCTGCTCCTGCACTTTGGCTTCCAGCTTTGCCTTGGCCAGGTCGGTGACCAGGTTGGCGACGTCGATCTGGTAGCTCAGCTTGTCGAAGGGTCCGGCGACCCGCACCGGAACAGTCACGCCCTTGAGCTGCGCCAGTTCCTTGCCGTCCTGCCCGGCGGAGGTGGCGACCACCGACGCCTTGGCGAGATAGTTCATCTGCCCCGCGCCGATGTCGATGTCGCCCTCCCCCGCCAGCCGCAGGAGCGGCGACTTGGCGGCGAGGTCGTTGTTATGCGCCACACCCTTGTTGATGCGGAACGACGCCGTCAGCTCGGAAAAATCGGTCTTGTCGGTCTGGCTCGCCTGGCGCAGGGCATCCTGCTTCATGTTCACCTGCGCCTTCAGCTCGCGAAATGTCTTCGCCAGATTGATGCCCTTCAGCGCCCCGTCCTTGAGCGCGACGCGGGCGCTGCCGTTGAGCCCCTTCTTCATCGCGCTGACGGTGTTGCCGGCGGTGGAGACGTCGACGGAGACATTGCCGCGCCCTTCCACCAGATCCTTGTCGATCGCATCCTTCATCAGCGGATTGATATTCACGCCGGTGAGATTCTGCTTCAGCGCCACCTGGTTGCCGTTGGCATTGAGGGCCATGCTCCCCGCCAGCGTGCCCTGGTAGAGATGGGCGGCCATGGGGTTCACGTCGAGCCGGCCCTTGGCGGCCCGGATGTCGAGCTTGATGTTGCTCGCCTTGACGTTCTGCACCTGCAGCGAACCGATCTTCACGCTGCCGCTGGCATCGAGCCCCTTGAGCGCCGAGAAGTCGAATGGCTTCTCCGGCGCCGCCTGACTGGCCTTCGGCTGCGGCGGGAAGTACTTGTCGAGGTTGATGCGATCGACATCGACATCGAAAGTCAGCGCCAGCGGTGAGAACTTCGGCACGCCCCACTTGGCGCGAATGCTGCTCTCGTCGAAGCGGGTGGCGATGTCGCCGGAGGCACTGGACTTGGCGAAATCCGCGCGCGCGCTGCCGGTGACCGGGAGCTTGACGCTTTTCATCGGCATCTGCGGATGGGTGACGTTGAAGTCGCCGGAGAACTTCGGCAGTTCGAAGGACTGCGCCGAGCAGGTTGGCCGCGAGCGACGCGTCGAGCCCGCCGCGGACCGCTGTCTCGCCCTGCCTGGCATCGAGTTCGAGCTTGAAGCTGGCGATGCGCAGCGCCGCGGCCGAACCTTCCACCCCCGTCAGATTCGAGCTTGGCCTCCGCGCTGCGCTGCGTCCCGGCGAGCTTGACCGCGATGGCGATCGCCTCGCCGCTCGCCTTGTCCGCCTTGGCGGTCAGCCTCGGCGCGTCGACCTTGATCTCAATCGCGTCGGTTTCGGTCTTGCCCTTGGCCGCCAGCAGCACCTTGTCCAGTTCGATTTCGCTGGTCTCGGGCTTCAACTCCACCCGGCCGGCGCCGAGAGCCGCGTCCAGTCCCTGCAGGCCTGCCGCCTCACCCGTCACCTTGACCTCGAGGGCGCTGAACGCATACTCCTTCTTTTCCAGATCGTAGCGGTACTCGGCCGCGGCTTTGATCGTGGCATCGAGCTTGGGCTTTTCGGCAGTGACCTGCAGGGCCAGCGCGAGCGGCCCCTGCGCGGCGTTGCCGAGCCTCCCGGTGGCGAGGTTCACGTTGCCGAGAGTGAACGTCTGGTCCGTCTTCTCGTCGCGGAACACGAGTTGGCCGTTGCTGATCTTCACGCCGGCGACGTCGAACTTCACCGTCTCGCTCTCCTGCTTCTCCTTCGCCAGCAGATCGTCGAAATTGAACTTTCCGTCCTTGCCCCGTATCAGCGTCGCCTTGATCCCGTCGAGCTGAATCGCGTCCACCACCAGTTGCTTGGACAACAACGGCATTATCGCCACCGAAACCCGCACCCCTTCCAGCGCCGCGAAGTCCTTGTCGCTTTCCCTTTCCGAGAGCCGGGTACGGCCGAGCCTGACGCCGATCCCCGGCCAGAAGGACAGCGCAAGATCGCCCTCGATGGCGAGGGTGCGGTTCTTGGTTTCCTTGACGATGCGCGTGATTTCCCCCTTGACGCGGTTGGCATCGAAGGTGGCGATCAGCAGGATCGCACCGACGGCCAGCAGGGCCGCGATGCCGCCGAGTATGAAAGCGACGTACTTGAGGATCTTCATCGGTCTTCCCCCGCGCGGCGCGGCGTGCGCCGTTCATCGTTCTGGGTGCGCGCCGTGGTCGCGCTCGAATGCCGCGCCACCTGCGACGCACGGGTGTGAGGGTAGCAGAGATGCCGCCGCGGTTGTAGCCGGGGGCTCCGCCCGCGGCGTGGCACCGCCGCATGGGGGCACTTGTGCTATCTTATCGCCCCACTTGTGCCACGAAAAAAAAGGGGATCTACATGAGCATCATCAGCGAATTCAGGGAATTTGCGATCAAGGGCAACGTGGTCGATCTGGCGGTGGGCGTGATCATCGGCGGCGCCTTCGGCAAGATCGTCGATTCCATTGTCGCCGACCTGGTCATGCCGGTGATCGGACGCATTCTGGGCGGTCTCGACTTCTCCAACTACTTCTTCGCCATGAAGGAGATCCCGCCCGGCGTCGTGCACACCCTGGCCGACGTGAAGAAGGCCGGCGTACCGGTCTTCGCCTACGGCAACTTCATCACCATCTCGCTCAACTTCGTGATCCTGGCGTTCATCATCTTCATCATGGTGAAGCAGATCAACCGCCTCAAACGCGAGGCCCCGCCGCCGCCGCCCGCCGCGCCGCCGGAGGACCTGGTGGTGCTGAAGGAAATCCGCGACCTGCTGAAGAAGTAGGCCGGTCCCGCGCCATGACGCCGACGGCAGCCACCGTCGGCGTTTTTGCTTCAGGCCCAGGCGCGATCGCCGACGAAGGGGTTGCTGCGGCGCTCTTCGCCGAAGGTGGACATCGGTCCGTGACCGGGAATGAAGGCGACGTCGTCGCCCAGCGGCCACAACTGCTCGCGGATCGACCGCAGCAGCGTGTCGAGATCGCCGCGGGGAAAATCGGTGCGGCCGATGGAACCCTTGAACAGCACGTCGCCGACGATGGCGATGCGGGACACGGGTTCGAAGAAGACGACATGGCCCGGCGTGTGGCCGGGGCAGTGGCGCACCGCGAGTTCCACCTTGCCGAAGCGTACCGAGTCACGGTGGCCCAGCCAGCGATCGGGGGAAAACGACTCGGCGTGCGGCAAGCCGAAGGATCCGCTCTGCTGCGGCAGGGCGTCGATCCAGAATCGATCCTCCGCCTGCGGCCCCTCGATCGGCAATGCCAGTTCGCGCGCCAGTTGCGCCGTGCCGCCGGCATGGTCGATATGGCCGTGGGTAAGCAGGATCTTCGTCAGCACCACGCCGTGCTTGTTGACGGCGGCGAGAATGCGGGACAGATCGCCGCCCGGGTCCACCACCGCACCCTGCATCGTTTCCTCGCACCACAGGAGGGAGCAGTTCTGCTGGAAAGGCGTGACCGGGACGATGGCGAATTTCATGGCGGCAGGTACGGGCGGGATGGGCGAGGCGGCAGTTTACGGCGAAGCATCAAGCGGCGCCACCGCTGCCGCGCGTCAATGCTAAAGTACTGATGTGTACAACCGATTCACGCGCGACGACACCGCGTCGGAAGTTCGCGCGCTGTGCGCAGGACACGAATGGAGCGTGAATGAGCCCCCAGGACAGCCAATCCAGCCTGCCCGAATCGGACGAGGAGGACGAGCGCTTCCTGCTCACGGCGCGCACGGAGATGATCTTCGCCCTGAATGACCTGATCCACCGCGGTGAGCTGGTGACGGTGAGCTTCAATCAGGGCGCCGACCTGATCCTGACGACGCTGCTGTCGGCGGATCGCGACGACGACACCCTGGTGTTCGACTGGGGCGGCAGCGAGGAGACCAACCGCAAGCTGCTCAAGAGCGGGCGCAACATCTTCGTCGCCAAGCCGGACGGCATAAGGGTGCAGTTCGTCACCGGCGAGGTGGAGGAAACCACTTTCGGCAATCGCAAGGCCTTCGTCACCGCGCTGCCGCAGCGCATCGTGCGGCTGCAGCGGCGCGAATCCTTCCGCGTGCTGACGCCTCTCGGCTCGCCGCTCACCTGCAGAATCGTGGCCGACGAGCAGTCCGCGCCGCTGCTGTTCCCGGTTCATGACTTGGGAATCGGCGGCGCCGGGCTGAACCTGCCGCACCCCCTGCCGGCGTTCGAGCCGGGCCGCAGGCTTGCCGGTGTGCGCATCGACCTGCCGGATGCGGGCGAGATCGCCTGCTCCGCCCAGGTGCGCCATGTGACATCGCTGGATACGCGCGGGAGCGGTCCGGTGATTCGCGTCGGGCTCAGATTCGACGGCCTGCCGCACGAGATGCAGGCGCGCATCCAGCGCTACATTGTCGCCATCGAGCGCGCCCGCCGCAGCATGACGCCTGACTGATTGCGCCCGATCGCGCAGGATGCACCGCGACGCTGCAGGCCTCGCCACCCTCGCCCTGGCCTGGCTGGGATATTTCGCCCTCCATTCCGTCCTCGCCTCCCTCGCCGTAAAGCGCTGGGTGGCGGCGCACCGTCCCGCCCTGATGCCGGCCTACCGCCTCGGCTTCAACGTGGTGGCGACGCTCACCTTGGTACCCATCGCCTGGCTGCTGTGGCGCCACCCCGGCCCCATGCTCTGGGCCTGGTCGGGATGGCAGGCGTGGATCGCCAACGGCCTGGCGCTCGCCACCGTCGCCGGCTTCGCGCGCTCGATGCGTGCCTATGACAGCGGCGAGTTCCTCGGCCTGCGCCAGCTGCGCGCCGGCACGCGCACGGTGGAGGACCAGGAGGCATTCCGCATCTCGCCGCTGCATCGCTACGTGCGCCATCCCTGGTACTTCCTGTCGCTGCTGATCGTTTGGACGCGCGACATGAATGCCGCCATGCTGATCTCGGCCGTTCTCATCACCGCCTACTTCTTCGTCGGTTCGAGGCTGGAGGAGCGCAAGCTGATCGCCTATCACGGCGAGCGCTACCGGCGCTACATGACGAAGGTGGCGGGCCTGGTGCCGCTGCCGTGGAAGGTGCTGACGCGGCAAGAAGCCAGGGAGCTTCTGTCCGAAGCGTGATCGGCGGGCGCGGCCCGCCCTACGAGTGCTGCGCTGGCGTTGCGCGATCGCCCGGCCGGCCCTCGGGCCTCGGCACAGGCGCGCATGTTCGCCAAGCGCATGTAGGGCGGGCCATGCCCGCCGCGACCGCAGCGCCGGGCGGCTGGCGGGCGCGGCCCGCCCTGCGGCGGATTGAAAGAGGGCGTGCCGGGGGCGCGATCGCCCGACGCGCGCTTGCGCCACCGCTCAGATCACCGGGCAGGGCACGACGCCCCAGATGTCGCGGGCATATTCGGCGATGGTGCGGTCGCTGGAGAACTTGCCGGAACTCGCCATGTTGACGATCGCCATCCGTGCCCAGGCGTCGGGCTGGAGGTAGAGGCGTCCCAGCCGCGCCTGGGTCTCGGCGTAGGCGCGCAGATCCGCCAGGTGCATGTAGGGGTCGCCGTGCGTCAGCAGCGCGTCCCAGATCGGGCGGAAGGTGGCCCCATCGCCGTCGCCGAAGTGCCCCGACCGGATCAGGTCCAGCGCCTGCCGCGTCTCCACGTCCTGCTCGTAATGCCACCACGGGTTGTACCAGCCACGGCTGCCCTGGACCTGCTCCGCATCCAGTCCGAACAGGAACAGGTTCGCCTCCCCGGTCTCCTCCGCCATCTCCACGGTGGCACCGTCGCGCGTGCCGATCGTCAGTGCGCCGTTCATCATGAACTTCATGTTGCTGGTGCCGCTGGCCTCGAAGCCGGCGGTGGAGATCTGCTCGGACACGTCGCTCGCCGGAATCAGGTGCTCGGCGACGGTGACGCCGTAGTTGGGCACGAACACCACCTTCAGCCTGCCCCGCACCGCCGGGTCGCGGTCGAGCACGGCGGCGACTGCGCAGATCAGGCGGATGATGGTCTTCGCCAGCACGTAGGCCGGCGCCGCCTTGCCGGCGAAGAGGAAGGTGCGGGGTGCCATGTCCAGGCCCGGATCCTGCCGCAGGCGGTTGTAGAGCACGACGACATGCAGCACGTTGAGCAACTGCCGCTTGTATTCGTGGATGCGCTTGACCTGGCTGTCGAAGATGGTGTCCGGGTCGAGGATCTGTCCCGTGGTGGCCTTGAGCCATTCGGCGAAGAACACCTTCGCATCGCGCTTGGCGCCGCGGAAGCCCTGTTGAAAGGCGGAATCGTTCGCCAGCGGCAGCAGGCGGCGCAGTTGCGAAAGATCGGTGATCCAGTCCTCGCCGATGGCTTCGCGGATGAGTCGGGACAGGCGCGGGTTGCACAGACGCAGCCAGCGCCGCGGCGTCACGCCGTTGGTCTTGTTGTTGAAGCGACCCGGGTACATGTCGGCCAGATCGCCCATCACCCGGGTGCGCAGCAGGCGCGAGTGCAGTTCGGCCACACCGTTGGTGCTGTGGCTGCCGACCACGGCGAGATGGGCCATGCGCACCCGGCGCCGGGAGCCCTCCTCGATCAGGCTCATGCGCTCGATGCGCCCGGCATCGCCGGGGTAGCGCGCAGCGACGTCCTGCAGGAAGCGGCGGTTGATCTCGTAAATGATGTCGAGGTGGCGCGGCAGCACGCGCTCGAACAGTTCCACCGGCCACTTCTCCAGCGCCTCCGGCAGCAGGGTGTGGTTGGTGTAGGCGAGCGTGCGCACCGTCAGGTCCCACGCCTCGTCCCAGGAGCGCTGCGCCTCGTCCAGCAGGATGCGCATCAGCTCGGCCACGGCAATGGCGGGGTGGGTGTCGTTCAACTGGATCGCCACCTTGTCGGGCAGGGCCGGCCAGTCGTTGCCGCGGCGGCGGAAGCGGGCGACGATGTCCGCCAGCGAGCAAGCGACCAGGAAATATTCCTGCAGGAAGCGCAGCGAGCGTCCGGTGACGGTGGAATCGTCGGGGTAGAGCACGCGGGTGAGGGATTCCGCGGCGATGGTGTCGAACACGGCGCCGAACAGGTCGCCGTGGGAAAACTCGCCGAAGTCGAAGAAATCGGGCGAGCCGGCGCGCCACAGGCGCAGCGTATTGATGGTCTTGCCGCCGAAGCCCACCACCGGCCGGTCGTGGGGAATGCCGAGCAGATCGGTCGTCTGCCCGGAAGTGCCGACGATCTCGCCGCCGCGCATGCCGATGGTCGCGTTGAGCCGCACGCGCACCGTCTGCGCCGGTCGCGCCACCTCCCACGGGTCGGGTCGGCTCAGCCAGTAGTCGGGAAACTCGACCTGCGCGCCGTCGCGGATCTCCTGGCGGAAGATGCCGTAGTCGTAACGCAGGCCGTAGCCGATGGCCGGAATCTGCAGCGTCGCCAGGGAGTCGATGAAGCAGGCGGCGAGCCGGCCCAGGCCGCCGTTGCCGAGGCCGGCATCCGGCTCCAGTTCGACCAGCCGCCGCCAGTTGACCTGCTTGCCTTCCACGGTCTCGCGCGCCAGCGGGCCGAGCCGCAGGTTCATGACGTTGTTGACCAGCGAGCGGCCGATGAGAAACTCCATCGACAGATAGTAGACATGCTTCGGATTCGCCTCGTCGTGCACGCGCTTGCTCTTCACCCAGCGCTGCGAGAGCACGTCGCGCACCGACCAGGCGAGCGCCTCGAATTGCTGGCGCGGTTCGGCGCGCAGAGGGTCGGTGGTGTAGTCGAACAGCAGATGCCGCTCGAAGAGGGAATTGTTCTCGCCCGAAAACGTGACCGGACCGCACCCGTATTGGTGTCGCAGTGCTTCCCAGTCCACCGTCCGCTTCTTCGGCATGCTCATGCTCCTTCGTGATCAGAGGCGATGTTCAACAAGCGGCTCGGCGACCAGATGATCGGCGCTCCCGCAGCGCGGGTCGATCCCCCCGCCCTGGTCCGCGGCAATGTCAGTCCGGCGCGTTCCCCGCGCGCTATCGTAGACCTGATCGGCGCTATCGACACCGGCTTCATAGATGCCATAGCCGAACATCGCCATCCCGTCCTGCTGCGGCAGCGTTGGCACCGCTCCCCCGTCATGCGGATGCAGGTACAGGATGGGATGACGAAGGTCGGCATCGTGCCCGGAAAGCCGTTCGACCTCAGCGCGCTCGACCCGGCGAATCAGGCGGCGCCGAAGGACATTCCCAAGTCGGGCACGGCCAAGATCATCGCGAAGAGGGAAACCCTCGGTACCAAGGTCACCGGCTGGCAGATTCCCGGCGCCGCAGGGCGACTTACTGCTTACCATGCGAATGTACTGGGCGAAAGAGACTGCGTCGTCGATTTTGGCACCGGGCAATGGCACCTGGGCGTCACCGCCGGTCGTTCGCGTTGCCGCGCCGGCGCAGTGACGAGGGCGCCAGCAAACACGGAATCTCCCTGATCCGCGGCAGACTAGTCAAGGCCTGCGGGCCGGCAGTGCAATTGGACGACATCATCGGCAAGCCGCTGACGCCGATGTCGGTGGCAGGCGTGGTTTGCCGCATGTGGCGCCGCGCCGCGATTGATCGCTGACCCGCGCGATTGCGGTGCGGCGACCGGGCGAGCGAGTAAAATGGTCCGGTTTCCATAGTGTTCGCGGCATCAAGTACATTTTCAACCACCCGCATGAAAGGACGTTCCATGAAACTGATGCAGATCCTCACCACCGGCATGCTGGCCCTTTTCGTGATGGCCGGCGGCGCGCTGGCCGAGACCGACAAGGCCGGCAAGCAGGCCGAGATCCGCAAGGCGACGCACACCTCGCTGGAGAAGTTCTACAAGGCCAAACCGGCGCTCAAGGGCGATGTGTCGAAGGCGCCGGGCTATGCCGTGTTCACCACCTACGGCCTGAGCTTCGTCGTGGGCGGAGCCGGCGGCAAGGGGCTGGTCAACAACGCCAAGACGAAGACCGACACGTTCATGGAGATGGCGCAGGCAAGCGCCGGGTTGCAGGTCGGCATCGCGCAGAGCGAGACGCTGATCGTCTTCAAATCGCACAAGGCGATGGAGGAATTCATCGACAAGGGCTGGGAGTACGGCGGCGGTGGCGCGGTCCAGGCCGGCGTTGCAGGCAAGTCGGTCGGTCCGGCGGGTGGCGAGAACCTGATCGGCGAAGCGTCCTACTTCACCCTTACCAAGAACGGTCTGCAGGCCGGCGGCGCCGTGGCCGGCACGAAGTTCTGGAAGGACAAGGAACTCAACTGAGAGGCTGCGGACAGGGACCGGAAATCGGGGCCTTGCTCCGCAATGGCTCGGCGCACGGGCCGTGCGCCGGTTCCATGCGATGGTCAAACCCGCCGGCTCGGCCTGCAAATCCGACTGCACAAACTGCTTCTATTTGAGCAAGCAGACGTTGCCCGGCGGCCCCGGCGGCGGGCACATGGACGAAGAGGTGCTCGAACGCTTCGTGCGGGACTACATCCAAAGCGTGACCGGGGACGAGGTGGTTTTCTCCTGGCAGGGTGGTGAACCCACGCTGCTCGGCCGCGAATTCCTCGGCAAGGGTGTCGCCATCGAGCATGACGGCAGCGCCTACGCCTGCGACCACTACGTCTATCCCGAGTATCGGCTGGGCAACATCCGCCAGCAGTCGCTCGGCGACTTGGTGTTCTCGCGGGCGCAGGTGAAGTTCGGCTATGCGAAGTCCGAGAAGCTGCCAGCGTACTGCAAGCGCTGCGAAGTCCTCGGCGATTGCTGGGGCGAGTGTCCGAAAAATCGCCTGCTGCGTACGCCCGACGGCGAACCGGGCCTCAACTATCTCTGCCCGGGACTCAAGCGATTCTTCGCCCGTGCGGTGCCCACGGCAAAAAAATGGCGGCACGCTTGCGCGCAGTTCCGCCGATGCCGCAGCCGCGGAATTGAGCCGCAGGGCTCTCAACGTGAAAGTCGCGCCAGCGACTCTCGAAGCCCCCCTCTCCCGCTGGGAGAGGGGCTGGGGGTGAGGAAACCGGTCATGGCGAGGTCCTTCATTTTTAGGATGATCAGGAAGGCCCGAAGTGGTGACCCTAACGTCATCGATTTGAAGCGTTTCGGAAACGGGCAGTGACGGGGCAAGGTGTTTGATCCGCTACGGGTCATAAGCGTCGGCTCGCTGGCGGTCACGTCGCTGGATGCGGCCGGCCCGCCGCCACCCGTCGATGTGCAACCGGCGAGCAACCCAACCAAGCTTCATTCGCGCACCCATTACTGCGCCGGTTCGAACCAACTTTTCTCGCGGATCTCGGATTCGATCTCCTTTGGTGAATCGGCCGGGAATCAACGCTCGCCAGCGTCGCGGCCGGCGGCCCGTCGTGTCACCACTGAAAGGTCAGTCCGAGGAACGGCCCGCTGAGACTGATGTCCTGGACCCCCACGTCCGAATCGAACTCGTAGTCGAGGTAGCGCCAGGCCAGGGTCGTCGTGCCCCAGTCGAACGAGTAGCCGACGCCGGCCATGGCCTGCCAGGTGAGCTTCGAATCCCCCGTTCCCACGTCCACGTAGTACGGCAGCACCCAGCGGCGGTCGGCGCTCAGCGTTGCGACTCCCTTGAGGCCGACGATGGCGTCCCAGTTCGTTTCGTCGACTTGCGCACTGCCGCTGCGTCCCGGCAATCCGAGCGCGCCGATATTGCCGTTGAAGGACCAGTCGAGCGTCTGTTCCATGGACAGCATCCGCCCGCCGAACAGCAGTTGGGTCGTGTTCTGCGGCGTTTCGCTGAGGGCGTAGGTCCCGGCGAAGGTCCAGACCCAGGACTTGATGTCGAGATTGGCGTTCCCGTCGACCCCGGCCGGCAAGCCGGCCCGACCGACGGTGAAATCGCGCGAGCTGGACTTGGAGCCGCCCAGATCGACGTACACCAGATCGTTGAACAGGCCCCATCGCCCCTTGCGCACGTCGAGCGCGCCCATGAAGGCGAACTTGAGATCACCGATGATCGTGCTCGCATCGACGTCGATCGCGGGACCGCCTCCCCCGGTGGGAAACTTCGTCGAGCCATCGATGCTCGGGAACCAGCCGTAGATCGAGGCGCGCCACTGCCACGCGTCCGCCGTCCCCTGCGCATGCGACGCCGCTGGCAGCAGCGCGGCGGTGCGCCACGAGCAACGGTGCCAGGCACCGCGCGATGCCAAATTCATTCTTCATTTCGATTCCGCTCCTTGTTATCGTTGGTACAAGAAAGCAATAGTTGGCCGACGATCCGGGTCACGGTCACTTGCTCACCTGCCGGCTGTGGCGACCGCCGCGCCGACGAGCGTGCCGGGCGGCTGCCGTCCAGCGGCCGCCCCAGGTATCGCGGCGGCCGCGGGGATGATCAATAGCGCACGCTGCGCCGGGCCACGCCGCCGACATTTCCGGCGACACCCGGCTGATCGAGCCCGGGGTTCACCACGCCGACCCCGGGCGCCCCGACGCCGACCCCGGCCACTCCGACGTTGCCCGCCGCGCCGGGCTGATTGATGCCGGGATCCCGGACGCCGACTCCGGGCGCCCCGACGCCGGCAGTTCCTCCCCGTACGCCGGGCTGGTTGATGCCTGGGTCGCGCGCATGCAGCGCACCCGACAGGGCGGCAACCGCCGCGCCAATAACCAAACTGCACGCCCACTTGTTCCGTCTCGTGTTCATCGGACTACCTCCATTGACTCATCGCCCAGTGCAATCCCGGTTCAGGGCTGCTGAACCAGGTACACCAGGTTGTTGCCTTGAATCGCCGCGCGGCAAGAGACGCCGCCGCATACTCGACGCCGCCCTTCGCCATCATTGCGCCTTGGGTGCGCCGCCTTCGAGGGGCTGGAACTCGACCTTCTTCACGTCCTTCGGCGGCTTGAAGCTGAACAGGCTGTCGGAGAACTTCGGCGCGAGGTTCCACCTGGTCATGACCACCGCGAACTGGGGCGCGTCGGCCACGTCTTTCGTGGTGATGACGATCTTGCGCGGCAGCGGCTTGTCGCCTTCCTGGACCCAGATCTGCCAGTCGACGTGGGGCGCACGGAAGGCGAGGTGGTCGCAGCGCACGCCCTCGACCACGCCCTTGCCGACGACCAGACCGTCGGTCACGTCCTGCATCAGGATCTCGTATGCATTCTTGTAGATGAAATCACCCGCCGGGGCGACGATGTCCAGCTTGGTCCGGGCGAAGTCGAGCATCTCTTCCAGCGTGCCCGGGGCCGCGACCGTGGCGAAGTACTTTTCGCTCGGGTTGTGCAGCGTGAGCGACTTGCCGTCGTAGTAGAAGTCCTGGTCCACCAGGTCGCCCGTGCGCTCGGCCCGCAGCTTGTTGGGCCGCTGCACGGCGACGTTCACCCCGTGGTCGAACTGGATCTTCTGCCCGGACTTGAGCACGACTTCCAGCGTATTGCGCGTCTCGATGCTGAACCGCTTCAGGCCGGCAACGTAATCGGTCGAGGCACGCAGCAGCTTCTGGGCCTTGGGGTCGATTCCTGCAGGTTGCCCGAAGGCCAGTTGGGGCAGCACCGCTGCCGAAAAGAACGCGATCGCCGCGATCCGTTGCAACGTATTTCGATATCTGTCAAATCCAAACATGATTTGCTCCCTTGATGTTTGCCTATGCCGATGACGACTGTCGGTAACGTCGTCCCCTTGCCGCGCTGGACTTCCGGGGCTCTCCGACCGAGAAGCTCAGATAACGGCTCCAGCCTTGCCTGCGCCCTCGACCTATGGCACTTCACAGCGCACCCTCTGGAATGTGCGGCGTTGCGGAGATCAGTTCAGCGACGGCGCATATGCATCTTCGTCGTCGATTTGGAGGGCCGGCGTGCTGCCGCCAGCGGATTGCCGACGGCCTTGAGCAGGTCCATTGCGCGCGAATCGAGCACCGTTTGGCAGACTGAGGCCTTTGCGGTCGCGGCCGACTTTGGCTTGCGCTTGCCCGCCCGCTTGCCCGTCTGCTCTGCATGCGCTCCGACTGCTGCGGGGAACAGCAGGCCCCCATCGGGAAAGCGAGCGTCCGGCAGCGAGGCGGTTCCATCGCCTTCGCCTTGCACATCATGCGCAGCGGCTCGGGCTCACGGGATCATCCCGCACTCGAACATCTTGTTGACGATAGGCGCAGCGACCTTGTTGAAGAACGCCTCGCGCATCCGCGGATCGTTGCGCAGGGCCTGGATCGCCCGTTGTTCCATCTCCGGCTTCGGCTTACCCTTGCCTTGCAACCGTTCCTGCCACAACTGCTCGCAGCTCGAGGTCTGATACTTCTGGATCACCTTGTCCGCGACCTTCTCCATTACTGGGTACTGCGCGAGGGCAACCTCGGCGAGAAGTGCGGCTGGTACCAACGCGAACTTCCAATGGGGCTTGACCATGAAGGACTCCTGTTCGGTGATGTGGAAGAGCGGATCGAGGCGGATCAAATCACTGCACCTTCTTGACGGGAGGAACCGTGTAGCTGCCGTCGAAAGCGGCCTCCTTGGGAAAGTAGTTGCGCGGCGTCAGGTTGAACTGGCCCCGTGGCGTCGGCAGCCCGTTGGATCTGATCGACGATGTCGCCCCGGCGTTGCGCGACGAGTTTGTTCGGGCGCGCCACGGTCATCGTCGCGGGTGCAGTGAACTGGATCTTCTGCCCCTCGGTCGTGACGACCTCCAAGGTGTTCTCGGTCGTGACGCTGAACTTTCGAAGCCCCGAGACATACTCGGTCATGCTGCGCAGTACCGCGTCGGCACGGGGCTCCACCCCGGCCGGCTGCGCCGACACGGCGCCGGGCAGCGCCGCCGCGAGGACAAGACACGCGCCGAGCGCAGATAAAGACGGACTCACCATGATGACTTCCCTTCCGTTGATGTCTTGCCTCTGCGGCCCGTGCGGGCCAGCAGTACCGTCAGAACCAGGTGCAGGACGACCGCCGGCCACAGCAGCACGCCGCTCGAGCCGCCCGTGAAGCCGACGTAGGCGAGATACAGCGTGACTGGCCGCGCTGTAACTCAGCATGCCGACCAGCGGCGTGCCCGGCCAGCAGGCGACCGCCAAGGCGATCAGGGCGATGCCGGCCACGCGCGCCACTGATCACGGCGATGCCGGTCAGTTCCGCGCCGAGCAGCAATTGCCCGACCAGCGACGGGCACAAGCAGCAACGCCAGCCCGGTCGCGGCTTCGCCGATGGCGGCGAAGACGAGCACCCTCTTCATCGCGCCGGTCTCCAGTCCTTGCGTGCCTGGCAGCAGCGATGCGCATGTGCTTCGATCTCAATCGCGCGCCCGGGCGACGGTCTTGTTCGTCGGCTCGCGTTGCTCTGCCGTCACCGGATCCGGTTCGAGCTTGAAGGTGAGCTTGTCGATCGTGCCGGTGAACTTGAACGGAGCGTCGTAGCGATACTCCAGCAGCGCGACGCCGGTGCGCGTGTCGCTGCCGATGTCGAAGGTCTCGTCCTCCGGGAACGTGATCGGGGTGCGTGTTCTCCATGGAATTCCTGGTCACTTCCTTGCCGTCCACGTAGAGCACGCCCGTCCCGCCCTTGCCCAGGTCCGGACCATCGGACTTGAAGTCGAAGACGATGGTGTGCTTGCCGGCGCCCAGCGCGGGCCCTGCCCAGATCGTGCGCTTGAGGTCGAGCAGGTTGTAGAGGAACACCGGCTTGCCCCCGCCGATGTCCACCATCCGGGTGGCAAGTACCGCGAGCACCAGAAGTGCGGCGGGTATCACCACGATGTAGCTCATCGTCATTCCCAGCCGCGACCAGTTCTTGCTCCGCCCGCGCCAGACAAGCAACAGTCCGAATGCCAGGAATCCCAGGCCAAGATTCCTGAATAAGTCCGCCTTGTCCCACCAGTTGAAACTGGGACTCAGAAACAAGCCGTAGCCGCCGAAGCGCCCGCCCTCGGTGACGATCATGCCTTCCGCGCCTCCTTTGGGGATCGTGACCTCGGCCGTGATGGTGTAGGACTTGTTCAGGATGTTGGGAGCGCCACTCTTGGGGACGCCGGTCAGCTCGCCCGAGTAGGTGAACACCGTTCGTCCTGCCGTGAGGTTCGGGCGCGGCGTGTTCCAGCGTGCGAGCGTCGAGTTGTCGAGCGGCAGCACGTCATACTTCTTCGCCTCGAGGTAGAAGATGTCCTGCATCTGCTTCAGCTTCTCCGGCATCTGCGCCGCGAGGTCGTTGTACTGGGTGGGATCCTCCCTGACGTTGTAGAGCTCCCACTGGTACCCGGTGATCACGTCGGGCGCCGGCTTGGTGCTCAGTTCCCACGGCAGCGTCGCCGGGGTCGTCGCCGCAACCCACCCGTCGTGGTAGATCGCGCGGTTGCCGAGCGTCTCGAAGTACTGCGTGACGCGCCGCGACGGTGCGTTTGCGTTCGCCTTGTCCCAGGTGTAGGCCATGCTCACGCCGTCCATCGGTCGCTGCTTGATGCCGTTGATCGATTCAGGCATCGGGATGCCGGTCGCCTCGAGGATGGTCGGCACGATGTCGATGACGTGGTGGAACTGGCTGCGGATGCCGCCCGTGTCCTTGATGCGGTCGGGCCACGACATCGCCATGCCTTGCGCCGTCCCGCCGAAGTGCGAAGCCACCTGCTTCACCCACTTGAACGGCGTGGCCATCGCCCACGCCCAGCCGGCCGCGAAGTGCGGGAACGTCCGCTCGGATCCCCAGAACGGATACCAGAGGAGCTGGGGCTTGACCTCCATGGCAACGCCGTTGAAGGCGGTGAACTCGTTCGGCGTGCCGTTGCGCAGGCCCTCCGAGCTCGGCCCGTTGTCGCCCGTGATATAGATGACGAGGGTGTTGTCTCGCTGGCCCATGTCCTCGACCGCCTGAATGACGCGGCCGATCTCGTGGTCCGTATAGGCGAGGTAGGCGGCGTAGACGTTCATCTGCCTGATGAACAGACGCTTCTCCACCGCGCTGAGCGAGTCCCACTCGGGCAGTTCCTTCGGCCAGGGCGTGAGCTGGGCGTTCGCCGGCATGATGCCCAGCCGCTTCTGGTTGGCGAAGATCGTCTCGCGCAGCTTGTTCCAGCCCCCGTCGAACAAGTGCATGTCGCTGATCTTGTCGATCCACTCGGGCGTCGGGTGGTGCGGGGCGTGCGTGCCGCCCGGCACGTAGTAGACGAAGAACGGCTTTTCGGGCGCGACCGCCTTGATCTCCTTCATGTACTGGATCGCCTCGTCCGCCATGGCCGTGGTCAGATTCCAGCCCGGCTTGCCCTCGAACGGGTAGATGGGGGTCGTGTTGCGGTAGAGGTTCGGCTGCCACTGGCTGGCGTCGCCGCCCATGAAGCCGTAGAAGTACTCGAAGCCCATGCCGTTCGGCCACTGATCGAACGGCCCGGCCTGCGTCGCCTGATAGGAGGGGGTGTTGTGGTTCTTGCCGAACCACGAGGTCGCGTAGCCGTTCTCCTTCAGGATCGTGCCGATCGTGCCGTTCTCCTTGCGGATGATCGAGTTGTAGCCGGGAAATCCGGTCCCGACTTCACCGACCACGCCGAAGCCGGCCACGTGGTGGTTGCGCCCGGTGATCAGGGCCGCGCGGGTCGGCGAGCACAGCGACGTCGTGTGGAAATTCGTGTAGCGCAGCCCGGCGTTCGCGATGCGATCCAGGGCGGGCGTCGGGATGACGCCGCCGAAGGTGCCATGCGCGGCGTAGCCGGCGTCGTCCATCATGACGAGCAGCACGTTGGGTGCGCCCTTCGGCGGCACGACGCGCGGTGCCCACCAGCCTTTCGACTCCGAGGCCTTTTCCTTGATCTCGCCGCCGAACTTCGGATCGGGCGGCGGAAGCTGCTTGCCGTCGAGCGTCGTGGTGGCGCTGGGCGAGCCCAGGGTGCCGGTGACCTGCTGCGCCTGCGCCAGACCCACACACGAGGCCAGGGCCACCACGCAGGCCAGCCCCTTGAAACGTAGGCGTGCATTCATCGCATCTCTCCAGAGTTCAAGCTGACCCGGCACCGATGGTGGTGCCGATGGCCGACAGCAGTGCTTCATCGTCAACCGGTTTGCGCAGGCAGGCCTTCGCGTTCATTCGAGGTCTCTTCACAGGTTTGATCAGTACACCCGTTTCACCGGCGGCAGCACGTAGCTGCCGTCGAGCAGAGACTCCTTGGGCTGGTAGGCCCGGACCGTGAGGTTGAACGAGCCGCTACGCGGACACGGCAACCAGTTGGACTCCTTGTCCGCCCCCGGCGAGGTGGCCTGGATGTACACGTCCAACGATCCGTCGGCGTTGAACTTCAGCGGCATCGACGACAGGATGCCGTAGCGATTGAGTTCGTTGCGCACGTAGAAGTTGTCGCGGTACGGCGAGATGGACCACACGCCCACTTTCGATGGCGGGAGGGCGTCTTTCTCGAAGTGCATGACGTACTTGCTGCCGCCGTCGAGCGCCGTACCACTGGCGTCCACGAACGCGGACGGGTACACCGCGTCTTCCCTGGGCAGGGCGCCCAGGCCCATGTAGGCGACGAACGCGCGCGTGTTGTAGTCCGTGCCGTAGCGGCCGAGGTTCAGCATGTTGATCCAGCCGTTCGGGGCGGTCATGTCGTACGGCCCGACCGCAAACTGCTTCCATACTTCCCATGGCGCCTTGTTGATGCCTTTCAGGATGTCGGGGTCGATCTTCGAGGGATCGAACGGCTGACCCGGCTCGACACCGAGTTTCTTGAGCCGCGCGATCATCGTGGCATCGTCGGCGTAGGGCGGGTTGTCGGTCAGCGCTTTCGCCAGCCGAGCGAAGAACGTTGCACCCGTCATGAGCCTGACCTGGTCGAAGGGTGTGGCGGTCAGGTCCGCGTGCGAGTCGACCGTCACCGCTTGAGGAGGCGCGTACGGCCTGCCCCACGCGCTCAGCGGCGTGATCGAGAGCTGATCCTGCAGGGCATGAATCTCCGGATAATCCGCCGGACTGTTCGCGGACATCTGCACCAGGATCCAGGCATACCGCGTCGAGGACCGGAACGTCTCCGTGACGTCCGGCGGCGCCGTCCCCTTCCATTTGGGCCCCGCAATGAGGTAACGAGCGGCCTTTCCGTCATTGGTTCGCGTGCCGGCTGACCCGAACACGTCGGTCCACATGTTCAGCGCCTGGACGACGACGTAGCGGCCCTTCATGTCGGGCACCGACACGACCATCGGTTCCGCGTCGAGGTCCACGAATCCATGCGACCAGAGCGAGTTCACGCTGATCCGGACGACGTCCTTGAAGTCCGGGTCGACGTAGGCGCGGAGGCGCGCGAACTGATTGATGGGCGCCTTGTACTCACCGCTCACGGCAGTGGCGGTCATCACCTCGCGCGTGACGTCCATCATCACAAGCGGGAACCCGTAGACGTATTCCTGCATGCCGACCAGGTAGGCGACGCCTTGCTGGACATGATCTCGGACAGTGCAGGCCGCCAACAGGGCACTGGTGGCGACCACGATACCGACGGCCAAGCTGGCCCGGCGGGCAAATCGCCGCAAGCGCTGACCGATGTGAGCGCCCCCAGGCGGCGATGCCGCCGTCGCCCCCCGAGGGGGATGAGGAAACTTCGGGCGGCCGTGCGTTTCCTCATGAGCTGCTTTCATAGGTCTTCTCCTGATCACGCTGATGAGGCACCGATGGCGGTGCCGATGGCAGACAGCAGTGCGTCGTCGTTGACCGGCTTGCGCAGGTAGGCCTTCGCGCCCAGCCGCAGGGCCCGCTCGCACGACTCGGGCGTGTCATGCCCGGTGATGACCACCACCGGCACGCCGGCATGTGCCGCGGCGAGAGCGCCCTGGACGTCGAATCCGCTCATCCCGGGCATGTGCAGGTCGAGCACGGCACATTCGGGTTCGTGGTCCGCAACCGAACGCAGGAACGCTGCGCCGGACGCGAAAGCCTCGACCGCAAAGCCGGCCGAAGTGGCGAGCCGTACCAGGGCGACACGCACGTCCTCGTCGTCGTCTACCACGGCCAGCAGCGTCGCCTTCTTCTCCATCGTGGCGGCACGCTATCAGCCGTCAGCAGCCCCGCCTACTGGACCTTGGTCCAGGTAGTGGCTCGCCGCGGGCGCGGCGGCGCGGCGTCAGGCGTCGGGCGCCGCTCCGATGCCGGCGCGTTCGGCCAGCTTCACCAGATCGGCAACGGAGTGCACGCCCATCTTGCGCATCAGGTTGCCGCGGTGGAACTTGACGGTCTTCTCGACCGTGCCGAGTTCGGCAGCGATCTGCTTGTTCAAGCGTCCGGCAGCGACCAGCTCGAGCACCTGGCGCTCGCGTTCGGTGAGGCCGGCGAGGCATCCGGCGATGCGATCGCGCTCGACCTGCGCGCGACGTCGTAGCCGGTCGGTGGCCAGGGCCTCCTGGATGGCGGCCAGCAGCACGGAATCGTCCACCGGTTTCGTAAGGAAGTCGGTCGCGCCGTGCTTCATCGCCTGCACGCTGGCCGCGATGTCGCCGCGCCCGGTGAGAAAGACGATCGGCAGCGGGCTGGCCCGCTGCTCCAGTTCCCGCTGCAGCTGCAGGCCGTTCAAGCCCGGCAGCGCGAGGTCCAGCACCAGGCAGCCCGGCGCCAGGCGGTCGTGGTCTTGGAGGAACTGCTGCGCCGACGCGAAGGCGGCGACCTGCATGCCGGCCGACTGCAGCAGCCGCTGCAGTGCCTTCAGCAGGTCGGGGTCGTCGTCGACCAGATAGACGGTGGGTGCATCATCTTCCATGGTCATCAGTCTCGCATCGCCGGCAGCACGCAGTGCAGCGTGGCGCCTCGATCCGCGTTGTTGGTTGCCCACAGCCGGCCGCCATGCGCCTCGACGATCGAGCGGCAGATCGCCAGGCCCAGACCCAGGCCCTGGGCCTTGGTGGTCACGAAGGGTTCGAAGATGCGCTCCAGGTCCGCCGGCGGAATGCCCACGCCGCGGTCGGCCACGGCGAACTCCACGCCGCCCTGTGCGCTGCGTCGCGTGCACAGCCGCAGCCGGCGGTCGGTCTGCCCGGCGTCCATCGCATCGCATCCGTTGATCATCAGGTTCAGCAGCACCTGCTGCAGTTGGTTGCGGTCACCGGTCACCGCCGGCAGTGCGGCCGCCAACTCCGCCTCTACGATCACATTGCGGTTCAGCAAGTCGCTGCGCATCAGGCGCAGCGACTCTTCGACCAGCTCGTTGAGGTCCAGGCGATGGTGCTGCGCCTGTTCCTTCCTGAGCATGGACCTCAGCCGCTGGATCACCGCGCGTGCCCGGTGGTCGCTCTTCACGATGTCGGACAGGATCTCCGGGATCTGCTCCACGCGCGGCGGGTTCTGCGCCAGGAAGCGCTGCGCCGCCTGGGCATTGCTCAGGATGGCCGCCAGCGGCTGGTTCAGCTCGTGGGCCAGCGACCCGGACAACTCGCCCAGCATCGCCACCCGCGACAGGTGCGCGAGCTCGTCGCGCTGCCGGGCCGTGGCCTGCTCCAACTGCCGACGGTGGGTGATGTCGACCACCGAGGCCAGCACGAACAAACCCTGCTCGGTGGCCATCGGGCTGAGCGCGGCCTCCACCGGGAACTCGCTGCCGTCCTTGCGCAGTGCGATCAGCTCGCGGCCGGCACCCATGGCACGGGTCCGCGGGTCCTTCCCATAGCCGCGGCGAAGGCCGGCGTGGGGGCCACGCAGGCGCTCCGGCAACAGCTTGTCCACCGGCCCCCCGACCAGTTCGGTGCGCGGGTAGCCGAACAGCCCTTCGGCCTGTGCATTCGCCAGCACGATCCTGCCCTCGTCGTCGACCAGCAGGATCGCGCTGGGCACGGCCTCGACGACGGCGCGAAAACGCATCTCGCTGGCGCGAAGCCGCTCGGCCAGCTGTGCCGCCGCGACCAGGTCCCAGCCGAGTTCGTAGCCCATGGACAGGACGATGACAAACACACCCGGCATGACGATCGTCGGCGCATGCACCCACCCCAAGTTGATCAGGGCCGCGAAGCCGGCGACGGCGGCAACACAGAGCACGACACCGCCACCGACGACGGCCGCGCGTCGACGCGCATCGGCGCCACCGCGGCGCCACAGTGCCACGGAGGCGTCGACGACGAACGCGATCAGCAGCAGGTTGCCGATCTGCGGCACGATCGCCCAAGGGTTGGCGACACCGACGGGGCCGACGACAGTGACCCCGCCGACGAGATTCGACGGATCGAGTGACGTCACCTCCAGAAAGTTTACGTTCGCACCCGTCGTGAAGTTCAACATCAACGACGCCAGCCGAATCGCGACAATCGTGCCGGCAAGCCACGGGCGTCCGGTGCCGAAGTAGAAGTGCACGAAGCCCACGATCGAGAACACCACCATGGCGAGGGGGATGTGCGCCCAGCGCAGCGTGGCGACGTAGAAGGCGGGCGTTGGCGCGCGCATCATCGCGAGCTCGAAGGCACCGTAAACGGCCGTGGATAGCGCCAGCGCGAAGAAGAACAGGCGCGAATGCTCCGAGCGGTTCTTGTGCCAGACGAAGACGTGGATGACGCCGAACGACACGCTCGCGGCGGCCATCATCGCCCAGGCGATGTCGACCCAGTTCGGGTTCATACGCGCGTTTGCAGTTCGGCGCGGATCGCCGGCAAGCCCCGGCCCTTCTGGTGCGGTGACGCGATCCGTGAGGTTCTCATCGAAGTCGGTACGGCAATCGCCATAGATCGAGACACATCATGCACCGGACCATTTGCACCTTCCAGGAACTGGGAACGGTCGAATCCAGGCGCCCTGTCTCGCCGGCGGTCTCGCGCAGGTGCATCGATACACTTGTAGGCCTGCAATGCCGGATTTTCCAGACTGCCGTATATGCTACTTCACACTCGTCTTGTCGTGCCACCCCACTCGAACGTGGAAATCCCGCAACGCTGGCCAAGTGAAGCGTATTGGGCCAACGCGTCGGTATCCAATCCGGATGAGCGCTTTGGGCCATCCAATCATGGCCGAGACGAATCTCGCCTCTTGTCCCCACATCCCGCTTCGCGTCGTTGGCGGCGAGGTGGATACGTTTCCCTTCACGGCTGCGGGGGCGATCGCGCCTATCCCCGCTGGCGAAGAAGGGACATCCCGCCAAAGGTGTGATCCCCGACTGCAGCTTCCGGCTTTAAATGCGCGCTGCTACGATCTCGGGCACGCCCTGACATTCTTGCCCTCGGAAGGCCGATCGTGACCAGGAAGCAAAGCACTCACCGCGAGGCGAAGGCGCGGAACCCGCGCGACGGGCCCCGCCCCGTGCCTGCGATAGCACGGGCGCGCCACGGACCAGCGCCATGGCTTGCACTCGGTGTGATCGTTCTGCTGCTCGCCGCAGCCCTATATTTCGCGGTTGCCGATTATTCCGCGGAGCCGTCCGCGCCCGAAACGGCCAGCGCCCCGCAGACCGACGCGACGAATGCCTCGCCCTTGCCCACCCCGACCTACGTCGGCGGCGCCGCGTGCGCCTCGTGCCACACAAAGGAGCACGAAGCCTGGCGCGGCTCGCACCATGACCGCGCGATGGCACAAGCGAGCGCAGAGACAGTGCTGGGCGACTTCGCCGACGCCAGGTTCACCCATGCCGGCGTCACCTCGATCTTCTTCCGGCGCGACGGCAAGTACTTCGTCCGGACCGACGGCCCCGACGGCAAGCTCGCCGATTTCGAGATCCGGTACACCTTCGGCTTCACGCCGCTGCAGCAGTATCTGGTCCCGCTGCCGGGCGGCCGGTTCCAGGCGCTCGGCATCGCCTGGGATGCGCGGCCCAAGGAGCAGGGTGGCCAGCGCTGGTTCCACCTCTACCCGGAGCGCAAGCTCCAGCCCGGCCAGCCGCTGCACTGGACCGGCATCGACCAGACCTGGAACTTCCAGTGCGCGGACTGCCATTCCACCAATCTGCGCAAGGGCTACGACGAGAAGACCAACAGCTACGCCACCACGTGGACGGACATCAACGTCACCTGCGAAGCCTGCCACGGGCCGGGCTCCAACCACGTCGCCTGGGCGAAGAAGGAAGGCGACTGGAAACGCCACGACGGCCCCGGCAAGGGCCTCACCGTCGCCCTGGACGAGCGCCGCGGCGCGGGCTGGTCGATCGATCCGGCCACCGGGAACGCAGTGCGCTCCAAGCCGAGGGAGTCGTCCCGGGAGATCGAGACCTGCGCCCGCTGCCACGCTCGGCGCGCCCAGTTCTCCGACGCCTGGCTCGCCGGCGACGCCCTCGGCGATGGCTTCCGCCTGTCGCTCATCGAGCCGGGCCTGTACTACGACGACGGCCAGATGCGCGACGAGGTATACAACGTCGGCTCGCTGCTGCAGAGCCGCATGCATGCCAAGGGGGTCACCTGCTCGGACTGCCACGATCCCCACACCCAGAAGCTGCGCGCGCCGGGCAGCGCCGTGTGCGGCCAGTGCCACGCACCGGCCCGCTACGCCGCCGCCTCCCACCATCATCACGCCGAGGGCACGCAGGCGGCGCAGTGCGCCTCCTGCCACATGCCGGCCACCACCTACATGGTGTTCGACGCGCGCCACGACCACGGCTTCAGCATCCCGCGGCCCGACCGCACGGTGAGCCTGGGCACGCCGAACGCATGCGGCAGTTGCCATGCCGACAAGAAGGCCGCAATGGGCGGCGGCGGCGGTAACGAAGTGGTATCCCAAGCCGAAGCCCGGCTTCCAGAGCTTCGCCGAGGCCTTCGTTGCCGCCGACCGCGGCGCGGCCGGCGCACGTGCCGGACTGGTGCGCATCGTGGAGGACCCGGCCCAGTCGGAGATGGCGCGGGCGAGCGCGCTGCAGCGGCTCGGCCGCGACCTCGACGCGGCAGCGGTCGGGACTGCGGCGAACGCGCTGAACGATTCCGGCACGCTCGTTCGCACCGCCGCCGTCGGCGTGCTGGCCGAGATCGATGCCTCGACGCGCCTGAAGTTGCTGCCGCGCCTGCTGGGCGATCCGGTGCGGGAGGTACGCATGGAGGCCGCGGCGGCGCTCGCCGGCGAGACTGAAGCGCGGTTGCCGCCCGCCGACCGCACCACGTTTGCAGCGGCCCTCGACGAGTACGTCGCGGCGCAGCGCTTCAATGCCGACCGGGCGGAGGGCCGCACCAACCTCGGCACGCTCTACGCCAGGCAGGGCAAGTTCGACGAGGCGGCGGCGCAATACCGC
Source organism: uncultured beta proteobacterium (assembly GCA_963823455.1). Classification (GTDB taxonomy): domain Bacteria; phylum Pseudomonadota; class Gammaproteobacteria; order Burkholderiales; family Rhodocyclaceae; genus CAVPDA01. Next base: position 17,893 of record CAWGLO010000002.1, on the reverse strand, counting down.
GGCGCGCTCGCGCTCGACGCGAGCTACGTCGAGGCTGCGGTCAACCTCGCCGATCTGTACCGGGCGCGCGGTCTCGAAGCGGACGCCGAGCGCACGCTGCGGGAGGCACTGAAGCGCGATGCGCGCGCTGCCCCCGTCCGCCACGCGCTGGGCCTGTCGTTGGTGCGGCAGAAGCGCAGCGCCGAGGCGCTGAAGGAACTCGCCGAGGCCAGCCGGCTCGCGCCCGACACGCCACGCTTCGCCTACGTCCATGCGGTGGCGCTGAACGATGCCGGGCAGAAACAGCAGGCGATCCGCGCGCTGGAGGCGGCGCTCGCGCGGCATCCCAATGAGCGCGAGGTGCTACTCGCGTTGGTGCTGTTCCTGCGCGATGCGGGCGAGGACAAGCGTGCGGCCACCTATGCGCGCCGGCTGGCCGAACTGGAACCCGACAACCCGCAGGTGCAGCGGCTCGTCGGCCAGATCGACGGCGGCGGTCGCTGAGCAGGCGCCTGCGATCGGCAAGGCAACGCGCGCTCGTTTGGTCATCGCGGGTTTCCCTGCCACGGCCGGCCTGCCGGTGATTGCCGCACAGGAGGGCCGGAATGTCCTGCTGCTGTGCTCCAGCACGCGGCTGCTGCCCGCAAATCATCGAGGGCGATCGCGGGCTGCGTGAAGCGCTCCAGAGTTCGGCCGATCGCCGGCATCCGCTTCTGAGTATCTGGATCGGCACTGCGGCGCCGGAATCCGGCGCCTATTGCCATCTCTCTCACGGATTGCGCTAATCCGGCGGAAGCGCCGGCGGAGCGTTGATCTGTTCCGGGGACAGCGCCGGATCCTCAGCGACGGCGTCGGGAGATAGAGCCGGCGGCTCGTCTATCTGTTCCGGGGACAGGGCAGGATCGGGCGCGACGGCATCGGGCGACAGGTCCTGCGGGGCGGGGATCTGTTCCGGGGACAGCGCAGGATCAGGCGTGACGGCCTCGGGCGAAAGAGCCGGGTCCGGAATGATCGGCGCCTGGGCGGCTGCGTGGGACGCGGCCAGGCCCATGAGCACGCCGCAGAGCGCGGCTCGGGTGCAGGGACGACGGCGGGTCTTCATCGACTCTTCTCCCATACCTGTGACATACCCCGACACTCTAGCAGAGATGCCGCCATGCGAAACTGCGTCGTTGACGCGGCACTTTCCGGCGGCTCACCCCTTTGCCACGCCTTCCGCTCGATCGGACACCGCCGGCGCCGCATACCACTGCTCTTTCGGCACCACCTTGGGCTCTCCGGGATCGCCCTCGTAGGCGGGCGTCATGATCTGCACGCCGTACTCGTTGAACAGGTCGAGGATGTTGCGGTGCAGTTCGGTGTAGAGCCGGTTCATGACCTTCGCGTCGTTGCAGTAGGCATTGATCTCGTAGGTGACGCAGAAATCCCCCAGCGCCTTGTGCATGACGAAGGGCGCCGGCTCCCGCAGCAGCCCCGGCGTGCGCTCGGCGGCCATGAGCAGCATGGCCTCCACCTGCCGCCACGGCGTCTCGTAGCCGATGCCCACCGTGGTGTGCAGGATCAGCCCCTGCTTGCGCGGCCAGCGAGCTGTAGTTCACCACCTGGCCGCTGAGGATCACCGAGTTCGGGATGGTGACCTCCTCGTTCTTGAGGGTGCGCAAATGGGTCACCTGCAGCCGCATCTCGGTCACGTCGCCGATCATGTCGCCGATCTTCACCCGGTCGCCGACCTTGAAGGCACGCCGGTAGGTGAGCATCAGGCCGGCGATGACGTTGGCGATGACCGACGAGGAACCCAGGGACACGACCACGCCGAGGAACAGCGAGACGCCCTTGAAGGCCTCCGACTCGGAGCCCGGAATGTACGGGTAGGCCACGACCAGAGCGAAGGCCACGACCACGAAGCGCGCGATCTTGTAGGTGGGCCAGGCCCAGTCGGCCTCGAACCCGGCAAGGGTGACCGAACCGTGCGCCACCGCCTCGAAGAACAGCCGTATCAGGCGCAGGAAGAAGCGAACGACCAGTACCAGGACGACGAGAAAGACCAGGTCCGGGATGTCGGCGATCAAGCCTACGCCCATGGTCTTCAGCGGGCGGATCACGATCTCGAGCAGTTGGTTGGCGAGTCCGCGCGTCCACGGAAACCCGCGCAGCACGAAGTCGAGGAAGGCAAAGACGGCGATCAGCGATCGCCAGGATGCGCAGCGCGGACAAGGCGGCGCGCAGCCCGCTCCAGATTCGTTCGGCACGCACGATCTCGAACGACTGGATGCCCAGGTTACGAACGCGGCTGCGGAAACGCCGCTCGATCAGCGCATTGAACCAGCGCGACAGCCAGATCACCAGCACCACCACCGCCGCCAGCACCACCGCGGCCCCTGCGCTGTAGAGACCGTGGCTGGACAGGACGTCGGACCTGCGATCCCGCCGGTAATCCTCGATCGCCTTGCCGATCCGATCGCGGTAGGCGTGGGCGATGGTCGTGCGCGACACCTCCTCGATGCGCGCGTCCGCATCGACTACCGCCATCACGCGCCGCTCCCCCGCCATGATCGACGTATATCCGTCCGACTCGACCACCTGCAGCGAGTCGGCCGGCACTGCCGGATCACGGGCGAGGGCCTCGATGCGATCCGCGATGGCGGCGGCGCGCTGCGTCGCCGGAAGACTCGTCACGCCGCGCACGCTGAACAGGATGCGGCCGTCGATTTCGACCGGCGCGGTCACAAGCCTGGAATCCGGATGGTCGTCCACCGGTGCCGTCGCCGCGTCCTCCGCCGCAATGGAACAGGTGGTGGCTGCAATCAGCGCCGCGAACAGCAGCAGGAATCCCAGCCTATGGACGATCACGGTCGCACTGTTCCAAAAAAATATCCCGGGAGGCGAGGAGGAACCTCGGGTCGCCCGGATCGCCAGGGAGGTCCAAAATTCAAGGCGTGAGCCGATCAACCGAGATACCGCTCCGCCTCCTGCATCATGAACGCACTCGACAAGAGGTCGGCGCGGGGAAACCGCACCAGGGCGAATGCGCGGGTCATGGGCGGGTCGCCCTCGATCTCGGCGACGTGGAAATCGATTTCCTGATACGGCTCCGTGCTCTGCCCTTCCACCACCACGTTCATCGACGTCAGGCGCAGGTGCCTGGGGGTGACGATCAGGCCTTTGCCCGGGTCGTTGAAGACTTCGATGACGCACTCCAACTCGCGCTCCAGGGCGTCGGCTCCGGCGCCGTATTCGCCGAGCTGCCGCTCGTTCTCCTCCAGGCTGGCTTCCACGCCGCGCAGTTTCTCCTCGCCGGACGCAGCGCCGTCGCCGAACACCCCCTCTACGCCGGCACCCTGATTCCGCAGCAGCCGCAGCCGTGCCTTGAGCAAGGCGCGCTTGTCCTCGAGTTCGCGGCGGCGCGACTGGATGGCCTCGATGCGCCCGAGCGCCTGCACACCGAACTGCTCGAACAGGCGCCGGCCGAGTTCGCGCCGCAGTTCCATCTCCGTGCGGCCGCAGATCCGGGTCTTGTAGTCCGAAAAGCTGATGGTCGTCTGGGGCACGTCGCGGTGAATGACCTCGCCCTGCATCTGCATGCCCAGCACCTTCTGCTCCGTCATGGCCATGCCGAGGAGGGTGAAGGCTTCCTGCTGCTCGGGCGCGTGATCGAAGAAGCTGCGCAGTTCGAGGGAACGGCTGAAGGCCCGCACCAGATCGTCGGGCCGCGCGAAGAAGGCATGGATGCAGGGATCGGCGGACCAGCCGGCGGCAGTGGCCTCGTGTGCCGCCGGCAGCGAGCCGATCGTTTCCCGCAGGAAGAGGATGGAGGTCTCGATCGCCGGCGCCAGGCGCTCGCGATAGCGCCGGACCAGATTCAGGCGCGGGTTGGCGATCTTGACGACCAGGTCGGTGGCTTCGCGAATCAGCTCCTCCGATACCCTCTCGTCATCGAGCTGCTGTTCTCTGTTCCGCCAGAAGTCGAAAATGCCCATTTCTATCCTTTCCTGATTCGCAGCGTAGGGCGGGCCGTGCCCGCCAGCTGGTCCGGCGGCCGCGGGCCGCCCTACCTGACCGTTTCGCGTCAGGCCATGATGTTCACGCCGCCATCGACGTACATCGTCTCCCCCGTGATGCGCCGGGCATAGGGCGTGGCGAGGAAGGCGCAGGCGAAGCCGACGTCCATGATATCCACAAGTTCGCCCACCGGGGCGCGCTGCACGGCCTCGTTGAGCAGCAGGTCGAAGTCCTTCAGCCCGGAGGCGGCGCGGGTCTTCAGCGGCCCCGGCGAGATCGGCATGGACGCGGATCTTCTGCGGCCCCAGTTCGTAGGCCAGGTAGCGGCACGACGCCTCCAGCGCCGCCTTGACCGGACCCATGACGTTGTAGTTGGGCACCACCTTCTGGGCGCCGTGGTAGCTCATGGCGAACATGGTGCCGCCGTCCTTCATCAGCGGCGCGGCGAGCTTCGCCATGCGGATGAAGGAGTGGCAGGAGACGTCCATCGCCTTGGCGAAGCCCTCGGCGGAACAATCGAGCAGGCCGCCCTGCAGGTCCTCCTTCGGGGCGAAGGCGATGGAATGGACCAGGATGTCCAGTTCCCCCCATTCGCGCTCGATGCGGGCGAACACCGCTTCCAGCTCGCCCGGTTCGGCCACGTTCAGCGGAACGAAGATCGGCGCCTCGAGCTTCTGCGCCAGCGGCTCGACGTGCGGCCGCGCCTTCTCGTTGAGGTAGGTGACGGCCAGTTCGGCGCCGAGTTCGCGGAACGCGCTGGCGCAGCCGTAGGCAATCGAATACTCGTTGGCGATGCCGGCGATCAGCGCCTTCTTCCCTTTCAGGATCGGCCGCGGGAGTTCCTGAATCATGCTCTGTCTCCTTCAATGCGATTCGATCATCCGCCGGGTGTGGCGTGCGATCATCAATTCCTCGTTGGTGGGAATGACCCACACCGACACCCGGCTCGACCCGGCACTGATGCGCGGCCCGCCGGAGGCATTGGCCGCCGCATCGAGTTCGACGCCGAGCCAGCCGGCATCGCGGCAAACCCGCTCGCGGATGGCGGGGGCGTTCTCGCCGATCCCGGCGGTGAAGACGATGGCATCGAGGCCGCCGAGTGCGGCGGCGAGGGAGCCCAGCTCGCGCCGCATGCGATAAATGAACACGTCCAGCGCGGCTGCGGCCCGCGCATCGTCGCTCGCCAGCAGGGTGCGCATGTCGCTGGAGATGCCGGACATGCCCAGCAGCCCCGACTGGGTGTAGAGCAGCTTCTCGATGGCGCGGGCGTCCATCTTGCGTTCGTCCATCAGATACAGGATCACGCCCGGATCCAGCGATCCGGTGCGGGTGCCCATGGGCAGACCCTCCACCGCCGTGAATCCCATGGTGCTGGCCACGCTCTTGCCCTCCAGCAGCCCGCACATGCTGGAGCCATTGCCCAGGTGAAACACCACCGTCCGGCCTTTGGCGGCGCGCTCGTCGAAGCGCGGCAGCACCGACGCGACGTACTCGTAGGACAGCCCGTGGAAGCCGTAGCGGCGCACGCCGGCGTCGTGCAGTTCGCTCGGGAGGGCGAAACGCTGGGCCACCTCCGGGTTGGTGCGATGGAACGAGGTGTCGAAGCAGGCCACCTGCGGCAGATCGGGAAGGCGCTCGAGCAGGACGCGGATCGGTGCCAGGTTGTGCGGCTGGTGCAGCGGCGCCAGCGGGATGAACCTGGTCAGCGCCTCCAGCACGCCCGCGTCCAGCCGCACCGGCTGTCGTATACTCCATCGCGCCATGCACCACCCGGTGACCGACGCCGACCAGCCGGTCGTCGGCCAGTTCGCCGCGCAGGAAGTCCATGATGTGCTCCAGCGCGCCCTCGTGGCCGAGCTTGACCTCGCCCCAGGACTTGTCCGAGCGGACCTTCCCGCTGCGATCCTTGGCGACGAAATGGGGCGAGGTATAGATGCCCTCGATCTGGCCGCGTACGTCCAGGTCGAGATCTCCGTCGCGCGCCAGAAAGAGGGAGAACTTGATGCTGGAGGAACCGGCGTTCAGTACGACGATGGCGTCTGCCATGGCATATCCTATTTGTTGGTGGTCGGCGCAGGAACGCGCCGGGAGTGGGCGACGAGTTTCATCACCGCGGTGGAGGCGAGCCGGGTGCGCACCGAATCGGCGCGGCTGGTGAGCACGATCGGCACCCGGGTGCCGAGCACGATGCCAGCGGAATCGGCGCCCGCCAGGTACTGCAACTGCTTGGCGACCATGTTGCCGGCCTCCAGGTCGGGTACCAGAAGGATGTCGGCCTTGCCCGCCACCGGCGAGACGATCTTCTTGGTCCTGGCGGCCTCTTCGCTGATGGCGTTGTCGAATCCGAGCGGACCGTCGAGGACGCCGCCGGTGATCTGGCCGCGGTCGGCCATCTTGCACAGCATGGCCGCGTCCACCGTGGCCTGCATGTCGGGATTGACCGTTTCCACGGCGGCGAGGATCGCCACCCGTGGCTGCTCGATGCCGAGCACGTGCGCCAGTTCGATGGCGTTCTGCACGATGTCCGCCTTGTCCCGGGCGCAGGGCGCGATGTTGATGGCGGCGTCGGTCACCAGCAGCATGCGCGGATACGCCGGCACGTCCATGATGAACACATGGCTGACGCGGCGCGCCGTGCGCAGGCCGGTGGCAGACGGAACCACCGCCGCCATCAGTTCGTCGGTGTGCAGCGAGCCCTTCATCAGCGCTTCCACCTCGCCCGCCCGCGCCAGCGCCACCGCCTTCTCCGCCGCTTCGTGGCTGTGCTCGGTGGAGATGATGCGGTAGGGCGAGAGATCCACGCCCTGGGCCAGCGCCACCGCCCGGATCTTCTCCTCGGGTCCCACCAGGACGGGCTCGATCAGTCCGCGCTTGGCCGCTTCGACCGCTCCCAGCAGTGAATCGCGGTCGCAGGGATGCACGATGGCGCAGCGTACCGGCGCAATCCCTTCGCAGCGCCGCAGGATCTTGGCGAAGGCATCGTTGTGGCGCAGGATGAGTTCGGGCGTGGCGACATCGTTGTAGGTGATGCGCGCCGTCGGCGCCGCCACCGTCACGCTGCCCGAGACGAGGTCCTGCGCGCCGCGGCTGACCTGGCAGTCGAAGACGATGACATGGCCGGCGGCGCGCTTCTCCCGCGCGGTGACCGTTCCCACGAGTTCGTCGCCCACGGCCACGCTGCCTTCGAAGCGCAGATCCTGCTCCAGGATGGTGGTGCCGGGACCCGGCAGGCGCCGGCTGAGCAGGCCGGAAACCAGCGCCTCGGCGCCGACGGCCTTGGCCACCATGTCGGTCGCGGGGTTCTCGTCCGCCTCCAGATGAAACGGATCCACGTCCCCCGACACGAGGGCGAGGGCCTCGACATCGGTCTGGCGTCACCCGGCGCGACACGGTCACCGTGGTGCCGATCTCGATCTCGTCGAAGGTGCGGTTGCTGAACGATGACATCGTGTTCTCTTTGTCCCGCCTGCCGTCGGGCGATCGCTTCACCCCGCCGATTTCTTCACCGGCGCCAGTTGCGCCCGCTTCTGGAACACCATACCGACTTTGGCGGTGATGTCCTGGGAACGCGAATGATGCTTCGCTACGTCGGTCATGGCGGAAACCTTCTCTGTCGATTTGAACAGACCCCGAACACCTGATGCCGCATCGCAGCATTCAATCTAGCACAACCGCGACGCGCATTGATACGCGTCGTGCAGTCAGTATCCTTCCGTCAGGCGCCGGACGGCTGCCGACCTGCGGATGCCCTCTGCGCAGCGCCTCCCCTGCCGCAGGCGGCCCTCCCAATTCTGGCTGATGCAGACGATTTGCCCCAGATCAAATCTGTTCAGGCGGGGGAATGTATCGTCCCACGAGGAGGAGGTTGTCACTGAGAGGTGCTGCCATGAACAATACGCCTTGCGACAGGGCGAGCAAACAGGCTGCGGCGCGGCCCGCGCTGCAGGATTTCAGATTCCTTCTTGCGGGACTCATGCTCTTGCTCGGTGCGGCAGGCGTCCTTGCGCAACAGCCCGCTGCCGCACCCCGGGCGCTGCCCACCCAGGTCGGCGGGACACTGAAGCACGATTTCGACGGCATGGTCGAGCGGCGGGTGGTCCGCGTGGCCGTCCCGTTCAGCCGCACGCTCTATTTCAGCGACAAGGGCCGGGAGCGCGGCGTGACCGCGGACACCGTGCGGGATTTCGAGCGCTACATCAATGAGAAGTACCGGACGGAACTCGGCAAGCGTCCGATTACGGTGCTCATCCGGCCGACCACGCGCGACAAGCTGCTCGCGGACGTAACGAACGGACTCGCCGACATCGCCGCCGGCAATCTCACGGCCACCGAGGAGCGCAGGAAGCTGGTCGACTTCGTCGCTCCCGCCGACCAGAAGCCGGTCTCCGAACTCGTCATCACCGGGCCGAAATCACAGGCGGTCGCGATTGCGGACGATCTGTCCGGCAAGACCGTCCATGTGCGCAAGGCGTCCAGCTACCACGAGAGTCTGGTCGCGCTGAACGCTCGCCTGCAGAAGGCAGGCAAGCCGCCGGCGAAACTGGTCGTCGTGCCCGACGCCCTGGAGGACGAGGACATGATGGAAATGGTCAACGCCGGCCTGCTGGATGCAATCGTCGTGGACGACTGGAAGGCGCGCATCTGGGCGCAGGTGCTGCCGAAGATCGTGATCAACGAGGGCGCGGCGGTGCGCTCCGGCGGCCTGATCGGCTGGGCCATTCGCAAGGACAGCCCGAAGCTGCAGGAGATCCTGAACGAGTACTACGCCAAGCACATCCAGAAGCAGAACCTGTGGGCAGTGCGGCTGAAGCAGTACAACGCCCGCATCAAGCAGATCAAGGATCCGAGCGCCAAAGGTGACACGGAGCGGTTCGCCGGCCTGGTCGAACTGTTCAGGAAATACGGCGAGAAGTATCGCTTCGACCCGCTGATGCTCGCGGCGCAGGGCTACCAGGAGTCGCAGCTCAACCAGCAGGCGAAGAGCCACGTGGGCGCGATCGGGGTCATGCAGATCATGCCGGCCACCGGTGCGGAACTGAAGGTCGGCGACATCCGGGTCACCGAGTCCAACATCCATGGCGGCGCGAAGTACATGGACCAGCTCATGTCCCGATACCTCGCCGATGCGGATTTCGACGAGGCCAACCGCACGCTGTTCGCCTTCGCCTGCTACAACGCCGGGCCGGGGAACATCGCGCGCATGCGCAAGGAGGCCGAAAAGCGCGGCCTCGATCACGACAAGTGGTTCAACAACGTGGAACTGGTCACCGCCGAGAAGATCGGCATCGAGACCACCACCTACGTGCGCAACATCTACAAGTACTACGTCGCCTACAAACTGATGCTCGATGTCGAGGAAGCGCGGAAGAAGGCGCGCGAGGCGATGTAACTACCCGAATTGTCCGCAGCGTTCGACTCCGCCGCCGGTGTCCCACTTCAGACTCGTAGGGTGCACACGCCCTCACCCCCGCCTCTCCCCCAATCCCGTCAGAGGCCGGGATAGCGCGCGGCGCACCCTACGGCGACTTCTTTTCGCCCTCCCCCTCGAAATCGTAGAGGTGCGTGTTGTCCGTGGGTTCCCCGATCGCCGTCCCACTCGGGCGGAACGGCAGGCGCCGGCGGAAGTTCTCGCTGTCCGACTTGGCGCTTTGCGGTGGCGAGTTCGGCGGCCTCCGGGTAGGCCATGGGGTTCTTGCTCTTCTCGATCTCGAGCAGCTTCGTCTCCTCGTTCACCCGCACGCTGTACTTGCCCAGGTTGTAGAGGAGGTACATGGCGAAGAGATTGTCGAAGTCCTCGTACTGGCCCTGCTCCTTCCGGAAGTCGCGCGACAGGACGGAGGGGAAGCGGTTGGGCAGGTCCTTGAACGCCACCTTCTCCTCCTCGTGCGGATCGACGTAGGTCGAGCCCTCGTACTTCTTGTACAGCACCACGTCCATGCCGTACCCGCGCGCGTTCCACTCCTTGACGAGCTTCATCGCCATCTCGGTGGGAATGTTGGCGTTGGCCGCCGCCACCACCCTGCGCGTGCCGGACAGAATCTTCGCGCTCGTGACCTCCAGGTCCTCGTACCCGGCGCCGTACTTGAATGCCGGCGCCGATGGTCTTGGCGCAGTTGAGGTGCATGTAGTCGTACTTGATCTCGCCGTCGTGGTACTCGGTGTTCCTGGCCCGACGGTGATAGTCGTCGTTGATGCGCCGGAAGTAGGCCGCCAAGCGCCTCCTTCTCGCCGGCCGGCACGCCGTAGACGCGCACGCCGATGACCGATCGCTTGTAGATCTCGCCGAAGTCGAGGCCGAACGAGGCCGTGTCGCCGAGCGACGAGGTCGTCCTGAACAGGTACTCCTTCTTCGGGATCCGCGACCATCAGGTCGTCGGTGTAGAAGCCGCTCCTCGTGCTCGGCGCGTCCGGTCGGCGTAGAAGTTGGCCGAGTAGACCAGGTCGTCGCCGGGCACCTGCGTCGCGGATGGCCAGGGCCAGGTGGCCCGCCGAGCCGCCCTTGGAGGTGCCGAAGCTGATCAGCAACTCCAGGTCGTACGGGTCCTGCCGCAGGACGTCCGCGATCTCGTCGATGTTGGCGGGCTCCGGCCCGCCCTTGCTTCCGAAGTCGGCGGCCGCAACGCTGGCGGCGAACATGAGCGCCGCCGCTGCGCACCATACCGTGGTCCTCATCCTCGTTGCTCCCTTCAAATCCAGAAGTCGCCGCATGAAGCGGCAATGCGGCGGCTCGCTTCGGTGCCGGGCCGCGGCAGGCCGACCACCCCCCTCTTTGCGCCGACCTCATCGGCGAGCCGCGGCGCCTCGAAAGTCATGCAGCCGAACGGCGCATCCTGGAGTATTTGGGACCCGCTCGCCGGAGTCAATCCGGTATCTTCGTGCCGAAGGATGGTGGCAGGACCGCCGGAATCGCCCCGAGAATCGCGACCCAATCGCGGCCCAATCTCGACGCAATCACCACCTTCGGCCGGCGGGGTCGCCAGGAAGACCCCTTCCCCGGCCCCCGGCCTCACCGCATGTCGCCCTGCGCCGCCCGAGTGGTGCTTCCTTGATGTGACGCAGACAGGATGCGCCACATTGTCGAAGAACGTCCAGCCGGTGTGGGAAAATATCCATCGCACTCGCGCCCACAAGTGGATAATCGCGCAGGCTTCCCGCGAGCGGCGGCCCAGGTCGGGACCGACTGGCACCGCCACACCGTCGATGCGAGGCAGCGATCGACCCTGTTTCGGGACACTCTGCGTCGTCGTATAGTGGACGCGTGCCGCGCTAAATCGCTCAGGAGATTCACCAATGACCGAACAATCCCAGTCTCCCTTCACGCCGCAAAGCGTGCCCGCTCTTGCCCAACAGGCCGTGGACTACTGGATCGACGGCTGGCAGCGCACCATCCTGTTCTGGGACGTGCTGCGCCAGCGCAGCGACCAGTACTACGCGCAGAAAGCCAAGGCGGTGCCGCACGTGCTCAGTTTCGATTCCGAGATGGTGCTGGACGGCCGGACGCTGGAGCGGCCGGTCAATTACGGGCTGGTGCGGATCAAGCCGCCGGCAGGCGTCGATGATCGACCCGAAGAAGCGCCCGTTCGTGGTGGTCGACCCGCGCGCCGGCCACGGGCCGGGCATCGGCGGCTTCAAGGCCGACAGCGAACTGGGCGTGGCGATGCGCGCCGGTCATCCCTGCCTATTTCGTCGGCTTCACCCCCGACCCGATGCCGGGCCAGACCATCGAAGACATCATGCGGGCCGAAGCCGTGTTTCTGGAGAAGGTCATCGCACTGCACCCGGACGCCGAGGGCAAGCCCTGCGTCATCGGCAACTGCCAGGCCGGCTGGGCGGTGATGATGGTGGCCGCGACCCGGCCGGAACTGTTCGGCCCGCTCATCATTCCCGGCTCGCCGCTGTCCTACTGGGCCGGGGTGGAAGGCGAGAATCCGATGCGCTACACCGGCGGCTGTCCTGGGCGGCAGTTGGCTGACCGCGCTCACCAGCGACCTCGGCGCCGGCAAGTTCGACGGCGGCCTATCTGGTCGAAAACTTCGAGAACCTCAATCCCGCCAACACCCTCTGGACCAAGAACTACGACCTCTGGTCGAAGGTCGACACCGAGGGGCCGCGCTTCCTCGAATTCGAGAAATGGTGGGGCGGCCATGTCAACCTCAACGCCGAGGAAATGCAGTGGATCGTCGATCAGCTGTTCGTCGGCAACCGGCTCGCCACCGCCGAGATCGTCACCAGCGACGGGGTGCGCATCGACCTGCGCAACATCCGCTCGCCGATCCTCTGTTTCTGCTCCAAGGGCGACAACATCACCCCGCCGCAGCAGGCGCTGGGCTGGATCGTCGATCTCTACGGCAAGGACGACGACCTGCGCGCCTGCGGCCAGACCATCGTCTACGCCATCCACGAAAGCATCGGCCATCTCGGCATCTTCGTTTCGGGTGGGGTGGCCAAGAAGGAGCATCAGGAGTTCGCCTCCAACATCGACCTGATCGACGTGCTGCCGCCCGGCCTGTACGAGGCGGTGATGACCCCCAAGACCGAGGACGCCGCCAATCCGGACCTGGTGGGCGGCGACTGGATCGTGCGCTTCGAACCGCGCACCCTCGCCGACGTCCGCGCCATCGTCCAGCCCGATCCGGAAAACGAGCGTCGCTTTGCCACCGCGCGGCGCGTGTCGGAGATCAACCTCGGCCTGTATCGCTCCCTGTTCCAGCCCTTCGTCCAGGCCTTCGCCAGGGCGCAGACCGCCGAATGGCTGCATAAGCTCAAGCCCTCCGAACTGCCCTACGAGCTGTTCTCGGAGCGCAACCCGCTGATGCAGCAGATCGCCCAACTCGCCGAGCAGGTGCGCGCTCAGCGCCGGCCCGCCTCGCCCGACAATCCCCTGCTGCAGATGCAGGCCGTGATGTCCGACACGATCATCGCCGCCCTCGACGGCTATCGCGATCTGCGGGATCGCAGCATGGAGCAGATCTTCCTCACCCTCTACAGTTCGCCGCTGTTGCAGGCGCTGGTCGGCTTGCGCGCCTCGGACGAGCCGCCGCGCCGGCACCCCGGCGTCGAACCGGAGCGCGTCGCCTTCATCCAGCAGCGCATCGCCGAACTCAAGGCGCGCCTCGCCGAGGGCGGCTTGCGCGAAGCGGCCATTCGCAGCCTGGTCTACGTCGGCATGGCCGGACCGGGGGTGGACGAACGCACCTTCGAGGTGCTGCGCCAGATCCGCGCCGAGACCGGCGGCGTGACCCTGGCGGAATTCAAGCAGAATTCTGCGCGAGCAGTTCTTCTCGCTGCTGCTCGACCGCGACGGCGCGCTGGCCGCGATTCCCAAGATGCTGCCCGCCGATAAAGCGGCTCGGGCGGAGACGCTCGGCAAGATCCGCCAGGTCCTGTCCTCCATCGGCGAAATCAGCGGCGAACGCGCCGAGCGGCTGGCGCGGATCGAAAAGCTGTTCCAGGGCGACGAACCCCCTGCACGCGGTTCGGGCAAAGCCCGCTGATCGATGACCGAGAGGAGAAGCTTGTATGGAACGTGAAACGTGAAGTACCAGCGGCTGATGGACCTTCGCAAGAAGATGGCCGCAGCGCCGAACGTCGACCGGCCCGACAGCCCGGCCTGCGCCGAAAAGGCCGCTTAGCTGGTACGCGAGGGCAAGGCCGAAGCGCCGATCTAAGGCAGCCTGAAGGAGTGCTTGGCAAGAACAGGGACCGCCGATTGAATCCGCGCAGCAAAAGGGGACCAGCAGCATGAACCAGCATCCGACAACCGCGAAGGCGAGCCAGTCCGGCAGCACCGCACTGCGCTTCGACGTGGTCGCCGGCCTCACGGCCGCGGCGGTCGTCCTGCCCAAGGCCATGGCCTACGCGACCGTCGCCGGCCTGCCGGTCGCGGTCGGTCTCTATACCGCCTTCATCCCGATGGTCGATCTACGCGCTGCTCGGCTCGTCGCGGGTGCTCAGCGTCAGCTCCACCACCACGCTGGCGATCCTGGCCGGCACGCAGCTCGGTCTGGCGGTGCCGGACGGCGACCCGGCGAAGCTCGTCACGGCGACGGCCACGCTGACCGCGCTGGTCGGCGCGATGCTGCTGCTGGCGCGGCTGATGCGTCTGGGATTCGTCGCCAACTTCATTTCCGCGCCGGTGCTGACCGGCTTCAAGGCGGGGATCGGCCTGGTGATCGTGCTCGACCAGGTGCCGAAGCTCCTCGGCATCCACATCACCAAGCAGGGGTTCTTCCTCGACCTCCTCAGCGTCGCGCAGCACATTCCCGAGACCTCGCTGATCACGCTGGCGGTGGCCGCGGCGACGTTCGCTGGTGCTGATCGGCATGGAGCGGCTGTGGCCGCATTCGCCGGCGCCGCTGGTCGCCGTGGGCGGCGCCATCGCCGCGTCGTGGTTCTTCGGCCTGCAGGCGCTGGGCGTCTCGACGGTCGGCCTGATTCCGCAAGGATTCCCGTCGCTCACGCTGCCGGATCTCGCGCTGATCGAGCAGTTGGTGCCGGGCGCGCTCGGCATCGCGCTGATGAGCTTCACCGAAACGATCGCGGCGGGCCGCGCCTTTGCCCGCCCCGGCGATCCTCCCATCGACGCCAACCGCGAGCTGATCGCCACCGGGGCCGCCAATCTCGGCGGCGCGCTGTTCGGCGCGATGCCGGCCGGCGGCGGCACCTCGCAGACCGCGGTGGTGCGCGCCGCGGGCGGGCGGTCGCAGAAGGCGTCGCTGGTGACCGCGGGCGCCGCGGTGGCGACCATGCTGCTGCTGGCGCCGCTGCTGGGCCTGCTGCCGAACGCCACGCTGGCGGCGGTCGTCATCGTCTACTCGGTCGGGCTGATCCAGCCGGCGGAGTTCCGCGCCATCCGCAAGGTGCGCACGATGGAGTTTCGCTGGGCGCTGATCGCCTGTGCCGGCGTGCTGGTGTTCGGCACGCTCAAGGGCATCGTGGTGGCGATCATCGTGTCGCTGATCGGCCTGGCGAGCCAGACCGCCCACCCGCGCGTGTACGTCATCGGCCGCAAGCGCGGCGCCGACGTGCTGCGACCGCTGTCGCCCGAACACCCCGACGACGAGACCTTCGAGGGCCTGCTGATCGTGCGGCCGGAGGGACGCCTGTTCTTCGTCAACGCGCAGTACGTGGCGGATCAGATCAGCGCACTGGTCGCGCAGTACAAGCCGCGCGTGGTCGCGCTGGACATGAGCCGGGTGCCCGACATCGAATACTCGGCGCTGCAGATGCTGATGGAGGGCGAGAAGCGCGCGACCGAACGCGGCGCCGTGGTCTGGCTGGTGGGGCTGAATCCCGGCGTGCTGGAGGTGGTGCGACATGCCGGCCTGGACGAGCGGCTCGGCCGCGAGCGCATGCTGTTCAACGCCCGCGCGGCGATCGAACGCTACCAGGCGCTGCAGGCGGCGGCGGGCGGCACGGCGGAACCGGCCGCGTCTTGATCCGACGCACTCCCGCACGCACCGAACGGATCGTCGGCGGCCTCGTAGCGACCCATCCCGCAGGCCGGGAGACCGGGCCGCTGGAAACCCCAGGCGCGCTAGAACAGGATGTCGAACAGCTTTTTCAGCAGCTCTTCCAGCGGCATCATGGTGAGCGCCAGCGGCACCAGCGGCGCGAGTGTCGCGGCCGCGAGCCGGAGGATCGCATCCTTCGTCACCGGCGCGATGCGCATGCCCCGGACCACCTCGAAGCTGTTGCCCAGGTCGGCGAGGGACTGGATGTCGGCGCTGCCCACCAGCGGCTCGTCGGCAGGCGCGCCGCCGCGCAGCCACTTGGCGTCGAACTCGCGCACGTAGCGCTGGGCCAGGGTGCCGTATTCCCGCATTGCCCGTCCGCTTCGCCTGCGCAAGCTGCGGCGCGAACACCAGGAGCGGGCCGAGCACGATGCACAGCAGCAAAGACGACGAGGATGAGAATCTCGACCTTGAAATCCGGCAGCGCGGCGCCGAGGTGGAAGATGCGGTTGGCCAGGTTTCCCGCGAGCAGAGCGCCGTGCGCCACCAGCAGCGGCACGAAGGCGTAGGCCGTGCCGGAGAGAAATCCCAGGCCGCCGACGCGGTCCGGATGGGTGGGGACCAGGCTCAGCTCGATGCGCGACACCTGCCAGAGAAAGCGCATCCAGATGAACAGCCGGAAATACCAGCGCAGCAGCAGGAACTGGAAGATCGGCAGGCTCACGTAGCCGATACCACATCCCGGCGAGCGAGAGCTTCGAGCCGTCGACGGACGGCGTCGCGTACCACGTGGCCGCATCGAGCGCCATGTAATGGCGCCAGACGACCAGAATGCCGACGCCATACACGAAGGCGATCAGCAGCACCTCGGCCAGCACCGAGTTGCGCAGCCGGAAGGCCGACGCGATGGCGGCATCGAAGCGCGCCATGGCGCTCTCCGGGATCAGCTCGCGCTCCAGGAACTGCTTGCACCAGGGACCGCATGCGCTGGTGCACCACCAGCTCGGCGACGATCAGCAGAGGCACCACCACCAGGAACCGGACGTGCACCTCCACGTCCTGCAGGAAGGGCACGGCCACGCTCCCGCCCAGCACCTGTCCCTCCAGCGCCGAGAGCACCAGCAGCGGCAGCCAGCAGAGCAGCGAGATGACGACGATGCGCTGGCGCAGCATGCGTCAGCGCGTCGTCGGTCAGGTGCGCCCGGCGCAGGAGCTGGAACAGCGGCCCGCCCAGGACGAGCGAGAAATCCGGCGCTTCCCGGAGCAGCTTTTCACTGGGCGTTCGCGTGCTGGATTCCACCTGCCGTGTCTGTCCGCTTCTTTAGCGTGAAAGAAGTCGGCAAGCGCGTCAGATGGCGCGCTCGCCCCGTGCAGCAGCGCTCACTTCGTCTTCGGGCCCGGCTTCGGCGCCGGCTCGACGCTCAGCGCAAGCGCTTCCGTGTAGGTCACCTCGATGTGGTCGCCCTTCTTCACGACCTTGAACTGTTCGGGGTTGCGCACGTTGAGCGTCACTTCCTTGCCCCGCGGCCCCTTGAGGGTGATCGTGCTCTTCTTCGGATCGACCGCCGTCACTGTGGCAATCGCGGTGATCTGACGCGCTCCGGCCACCGCCGGCTTTTCGCCGGGCTGCGCCTTCGCCGCCTCCTCGCGCATGGTCACGTCGCCGGAACCGGCCTTGACCTTCTTCAATTCCAGGGTGAGGGCCTCGGCGTAGCGCGCGACGACCCGGTCGCCGACCTTGATCTGGTCGAAGTTCTTGACCTCGTCGCCCGCGACGACATCGACGACGTTGCCCTTCGGACCCTTCAGCGTCACCGTGCGCGTCGCCTTGTCGATGGCCGTAACCTGGGCCGAGATCTCCGCCGTACTCACGGCGGCGGCCTTGCCCGGTTCGCTGACGACGACAGCGCTCTCCGCTGCTTCGGGCTTTTGGGCGAGGGCGGTTGCGCCAAAGCTTGCTGCGATCAGGGCCAACATCAACTTGTTCTTCATCCTGGACTGCTCCATCAGACTTCTCCACTGGGTAAGAAAGGGGTGCTGCGGCGCCGACCGGCGTGCGTCACGATCCGCACGCTGCCGGCAGGCGCGCCAGTAAACCACAAACAGGGCCGTTGCGTCGGACAATTCCAGGCACTGGCCGGCGAACGACGAGTCGCTCGCGCATCCCGACGCGAGATTGCACGGCGCGGGCGTCGCCGACGAAACATCGGTTGCGGCGGAACTCGCCGATCGCGCATGCTGTCGATGACACATGCTTTACCGGACCGGAGCGGTGCGCGAACACTGCCGTCCGTCCCGGCCCGATCGCTCCGGTCGGCGCATCCACGACAAACCCATCCCTGCGCAGAGGAGACATCCCCATGGTAGAAGCCGCAACTTCGCGCGCGTCACCGCGCGATCCGCTGACCTCCGACGAACTGCGCCGCATCGACGCCTGGTGGCGCGCCTGCAATTACCTGTCG
>CAWGLO010000001.1:0-139780 GCA_963823455.1 uncultured beta proteobacterium | reverse complement strand
ACTGGGCAATCGAGAATCGCCATCAGTGGAGCCTGGACATGATCTTCGGCGAAGACGAGCGGCGCCTCGTCAAGGATCACGCTGCGCAGGACTTCTCGCTGCTGACCAAGATGGCGCTCGAACCTGCTGCGTCAAGACCCCTCCGCTCCCAAGAAGAGCCTGCGCCTGCGGCGCAAGCGCCATCGGCTGGGATGACGATGCCCGCATGGCGCTGCTCGGACTCACGCTACTATGACAACCGAGTGAGATCGCCCTCAGGGTATGTGCTTGCGCGTCCAGTTCCATGTCCACCTGCCGAGGTCTTGCCATGTCGTGCCCCCGCGGTTGTCAACGTCCAGCAGCATGCCACAATTAGTCACATCTTGATCGCTCATTAGAATCAGCCTCGGCCAACTCTATCGTGACCGGGCCGACGCCGAGAACGCCTTCGACGAACTCAAGAACCAGTAGGGCTGGGGCGGCTTTACCACGCACGACCTGCACCGCTCGCTGCCATGTCGCCGCGCGCGCCGTGGTCCTGGCCTACAACGGGTGGAGCCTGTTCGTGCGTCTGGCCCATCCCGAGGCCCGGCGGGAGGCGATCACCAGCCGGCCGTGGCTGATGTCCTCGGTGGGCCGCAGGACGGATCATGCCGGACAAACGACGATCACGCTGACCGGTGTGCATACCCATTTCGACAAGGCACGGGCCATGCTGATTCGCGTTTCCGCCATGCTTCAGGGCTGGGTCACCCAAGCTGCGGAGCAGTTGAACCCCGTGACCGTCTGGCAGCGCGTCTGCGATCATCTCAAGCAGATCCTTGCCGGAATCGGCTCACCCAAAACGCTCCGCCTGCTCGGAATCATGCAGAAGGAATCGGGCAACTACGGTTTTTAGGATCACTTCTGTGCGTCTCAACTGCATTGCTGTTCCCTCCACCGCATCATTCGACCTATGGAATCGCCGTCCATGCGTTGCGCCCAACGCGCGCCCAGGCGACCTTGCCTGCGCGGCGTTCCGAGATCCCGGCGGGCCGCATTTGCGCAACCGCGGCGCCTCGGCCGCCCAAGCGGCCGAACACGCCGCTGCGCACCTCTTGTTGAGTGCGCTCGACTGCGCCTGGACGATAAAGTCGGGTAAATTGGGGTACTCGCGTACCCAGGTTTACCCCACTGGGCTCGCCCCTCCTCAGCAACTTCACCCTGAATCCACAAAACGCTTGACGGACTACCTCAGGGCGTGAAGCCGACACCAATCTGAATGTTTGCCGCGGCTGAGATTTTGTCGAGCCCAGTATCTGCGATCCGACGCGAAAAAGGCGCGCACCTCCGCTGCGCTTTCGCGCCGGTGCGAAGGGTGAGCGCCGAGTAATAGCGCCGGGTTCAGGCGCGCTGCTGGTTGCTGGAAGGCTTCGTACCGTAATACGCGTGGATGCCCTGCTCCCAGGTCGCATCGGCCATGTCGGGCCAGTGCGTCCTGTCGAAGCCCGGCGCACCTTCCAGGCGCGCCTTGTTGACGTCGAGCACGAAGCGCTTGTTCTCCGTGTCGAGCTTCAGGGCTTCCCACGGCACGGCGAACAGCTTCTCGCCCATGCCCATGAAGCCGCCGAACGACAGCACGGCGTAGCTCACCCGGCCGGTGCGCATGTCGAGCATGATCTCCTTGATGTCGCCGAGATCCTCGGTGTCCTCGTTGAAGACGTCGTTGCCGATCAGTGTGTCGGCACCCATCAGGTACGGGCCGGGGCCATGCGAGACTCGGGACCCGAAGCGGGCGTTGATGCCTTGTACATGCCGAAGGGATCGCGTTGTTCGTAGTTCATGATGCATCTCCAGTAGGACGTTAATCGGGAAGCAGTCGAGGCGACGTTGCTTCGCAGCGCCTCAACCTGCACCCGAGACTAGACCCGCGGCATCATCACGGTCTGTTCGACAGCCCACGCAGCCAGGGATTTCACCTTCATCACAGCAGAAGGAAGGATCGCCACCATGCTCTTCACCTGCGAGGGGCACCGGTGCTCTTTGAAAACTCGGCATGCGCCATGACACGCAAGAACGAGGACCGCCGAAACAAGCCGTGAGACTCCGAAGGGCTGTCGTGACCGCATGCCCGTGGCCGCGAATGCCCATCGGCTGAAGGAAGGTTGCAAACCGGTCGTGCGCCGTTTGAAGGTGCGGTGCCCTGCAGACGTTGACCTTGGCAGGGGCATGCGACTGTGCGGCAGAGAACAGAACTGTCCGGCAGCTGGACTAGATTGCGTGATGCGGCTTGGCAGCCACGTGACGGTCTCTGGATGGTGACGTAGCGCGATTGGTCGTCTGCGTTTCGACGGCGACCGGACGACGAAATCCTTGGTATGACACCATGGCTTTCTCAATCTTGCAGTACGCAGCGTGCCGGCCGCTTGCCGGCATACGGTATCGGGAGCAAATCATGAACAAAGATCAAGTCAAAGGCCGAGTCAAGGAAGCGAAAGGCAAGATCAAGGAAGTGGCGGGCAAGCTCGTGGGCAACGAGGAGATGGAAGCGGAAGGCAAGGTTCAAAAAGTCCTCGGCGAGACTCAAGCGAAGTTTGGTGACGTCAAGGAAGACGTGAAAGACGCAGTGAAGGGCGGCTGACCTCGCGTCACCCGTCTCGGAGAAGGCAGCGGAGGGGCCGCAAGTATCCGATCGCGCCACTTCCGGTGCCACCGAGTACTCGCGATGCAAGCCTCGGAACCCAGGTCCGGGGCGCGCCGGGCTGCGATCGGGCGCCGGGATCACCGAGTTGACGGCCGCACGATCGTAAGTCGCGGATCGGGGACTTCTCTGGGCCCAGCGCCGCACACGACAGCGTGGCGGGTCGTCGCCACCGCGGGGCGAAGAGCGCAACCTGTCCATATTCCGGGGCCCAGCCGGGCGGCACCCATGGAGGAGAACAGCATGACGATCGCACGTATCACCGAGATCAGCAGTGTCAGCAGAGTGAGCTTTCAAGACGCCATCGTTCAGGGTGTAGAGCGTGCCAACAAGACGCTGAAGAACGTCAAAGGCGCCTGGATCAAGGATCAGGAAGTGACGATCGACAATGGCAAGGTGACGGAATACAAGGTGATCCTCAAGGTGACGTTTGTGTTGTTCGACGAGCTGGACTCGCCGCGTGTCCCAGGGCTCTTGATCTGCGGCGACGTCCGAAAGACGCCCGTGACTGCGTCGCCTTGTGTTGTGCCGCAGGTGGAGCGCCGTATCGCGGGCGCGTCCTCCCGACGCCTAAGGACCCTAGCAATAATCAAATGCTGAAGCATTTCATCAAGAAGGTTCACGACGCTCGGCTGTTCAGCCCGAGTCCGCGCATCATCATTTGCGTGCCGTCCGGCTCCACCCAGGTCGAGCGCCGCGCCATTCGCGAGTCGGCGCTGGGTGCCGGCGCCAGCCAGGTGTTTCTGATCCACGAACCGCTGGCGGCGGCGATCGGCGCTGGCCTGCCGGTGTCCGAGGCTACGGGGTCGATGGTGGTGGACATCGGTGGCGGCACTTCCGACGTGGCCGTGATCGCGCTGGGAGGCATGGTCTATGCCGGGTCGATACGGATGGGCGGAGACAAGTGCGACGAAGCAATTCTTAACTACATCAGCCGCAACTACGGCATGCTGATCGGCGAGAATACTGCCGAGATGATCAAGAACACCATAGGGTCCGCCTTTCCCGGGGTCGAGGTGCGGGAGATGAAAGTCTTCGGCATTAACAAATCCGAGGGATTCTCCGCGCAGCTTCACCATTTCCAGCAACGAAGTCCTGGAGGCCCTTAGCGAACCCCTGAACCAGATCGTGACCGCCGTCAAAGTCGCCCTCGAAAAATCACCGCCGGAACTCGCGGCCGACATCGCCGAGCGCGGCCTCGTACTCACCGGTGGCGGCGCCCTCTTGCCCGATCTGGATCGCTTGCTCATGGAAGAAACCGGCTTGCCGGTCGTCGTCGCCGACGATCCCTTGACCTGCGTGGTGCGCGGCACAGGCATGGCGCTGGAAAATATCGACAGACTGGGCAGTATATTTGCCGACGAATAAGGTGGAGACCCAACAGTCGTGTCACCCAGTGCCATTCGGTGGCGTGATTCCCCTGGGCCGGGCCATGCAACTTCGTGCGAGCTACGAAATCCTGTACTCCGGGCCATCCTGATTCGATATGGGCGTTCGAGTCACTGGTAGCATCATGTGCGGCAGTGCCCCGAAGCGGCAGAAAGATCCAGTCAGCAGAGAATCTGATCCAGCTGCAGGACGATCTGGCACCGATCACGCGGAAATTGTTCTCCAGCCACAGCTCCGCCCGGGTCCTGCCTTCGTCATGCAGCGCCGCGATGAATGAGGCATGCGTATTGGCCTTGCTGAGCGAGCTCAATCGGCTCATATACTCGCGGGAGTCGGCGTTGGTGCTATTAGCGAAATCTAATACTGAAAGCGCCAAGGATTGGCCCGCTCCGATTCTGCCTCCACGATTCTCCCCTCATCCCCATCCTATTTCATGCAGCAATCCGGCGGATGGCACTCGGCGCGGTGCCGAATCATCGACGGCCAGTCGCCCGGCGGGTCGTTCCGAGTCACCGACATTTCAGGGTCTATGCCCCAATCTTCCCCACATTCGCTGCTGCTGTCTGCCAGTCCTCACCCAAGCATCTCTGCGGCGGTGCTGAGTTTAGTCGTCGCTCGGAGCGCGGTTGCCGCATTGGGCAAGCGGAGTGCGCCGGACAATACTTGTCGCAACCCCAGCAATTCCGCTCAGGATGTGTTGGATGCAAGGGAAACTTCTTCGCCATTTCAGTGGTTTCTTAGTATGAGTTGTTGCGAATAATACTCAACCATATCGGTAAGGGTTTGATCTCCATCAAGCAATTCGTGTCGCTCCAAAGGCGTGGCGGAAGGGATGACAGAGCGGCCACCTTGCTCTCCAATGGGATGTGACTTCGATCAGTCGGCCGTGTCAATTCGGGCTCGGCCAGGCAGCCGTTCGGTAATGACGTGTACCTGAACGTCAGGATTGGCCGCAGCGACCGAGCCGGCGCCGCCAACCGAACGCGGGGGAGTCTCCTTCGTGGGTAATGCCGGACGCCCGTTGGTCGAGTTCGCTGGCATGGGCAGCGGCTCCGCCGGTGCGGTCCGTATCAGCGAAGCTTTCGGGTGTGGCCGGAGCCGGCACAAGCTTTCAGAATGCTGCGGATCGGTACCCTTCGACCAGGGGGCTGATCGGCCTGCGGAAAGCACGCCGCCAATAACGCGCTCACTACGTTCGATAGCTGGCATCCACCCGATCGAGCCTGCGCAGCAGTGCGGGCCAGGCCAGCCCTCCGCCGGCGCCGCGGGTGACCTTCTCCCACTGGAGCTGCGCGCCGTCGAGGATAGCCCGGTCGATGCGACGCAGCCCCTGTCCGCCGCTCTGGGCCCGCACCTGGATCATGCAGCTCGTCTCGAGGAAGTACATCGCGACGAAGGCCTCCGCCACCGAGTGGCCGACCGTGAGCAGACCGTGGTTGCGCAGCATCAGGAAGCGCCGGTCGCCCAGGTCGCGCACCAGCCTCGACTTCTCGTCCTCCTCCAAGGCCACACCCTCGTAGTCGTGGTAGGCGAGGCTCGCCAGCACGAAGATCGAGTGCTGCGAGAGCGGCAACAGCCCCTCCTCCTGGGCCGACACCGCCACGCCGTTGACGCTGTGCACGTGAAGCACGCAGGCTGCGTCCTCGCGTGCCGCGTGGATCGCGCTGTGGATGGTGAAGCCGGCCGGATTGATGTCGTGCGGGCTGTCGCCAACCTTGTGGCCCTCGAGATCGACCTTCACCAGGCTGGAGGCGGTGATCTCCTCGAACATCATGCCGTAGGGGTTGATCAGGAAGTGGTGCTCCGGCCCGGGAATCCGGGCGGAGATGTGGGTGAAGATCAGGTCGTCCCAGCCGAACATTGCCACCAGCCGGTAGCAGGCCGCCAGGTCGACCCGCAGCCGCCACTCCTCGGCGCTGACGGCACGGGCGGCAGCGGGGCCGGTTCGTCCATGGACTTCTCCTTTCGCAGAAACGGACTTAATATATAGACTGGTCTAGTGAGAGAAGCAACATGAGAAAATCCGACGGACAGGACAGCCGCAGCCGCATGGTCGAGGCGGCGATCGCCCTGATGCGCGGGTCCGGGCTCTCCGGCGCGGGGATCAACGAGATCGTCCGCGAGAGCGGGTCTCCCAAGGGATCCGTGTATCACTTCTTTCCGGGCGGCAAGGTTCAGCTCTGCGCCGAGGCGCTTCAGGTCTATTCCCGGCGGGTGTCGGCGAATTCATCGATATCGCACTGTCGAGCAGGCGCGCACCGCGGGACAAGGTGAAGGCGCTGTTCGATGCGTTCGCCCGGCGGGTGGAGGAAGGCGGGCTTCCAGAAGAGCTGTGCCGCGGGCACGGTGACCCTGGACCTGGACGCCGACCTGGACCCGCTGCGGGCGGTGCTTGCACTCGCGCGTTCTCGGACTGGGTCGCAGGTATTGTCCGGCCACTTCGATTTCGCCGACGCACGCAAGCGGAGATCCTTCGCGGGACTGGTGCTGACGGCGATCGAGGGCGCCTATATCCGCTGCCGAGCGGAACAGTCAAGCCGTCCGTTCAAGGAGGCGGGGGTGTGGATTGCGGAGTTGGCAGACCGACGCGCTGTAGGCCAGGAGGCTGCGGGAGCGGCGGCAACGCCCAGCGGGCGCCGCCGGCGACCGAATGCTTGACCGTTACGCCATCCCATCCGTTTGCTCCGAAGGGCGGGCTGATCGCCAAAGGGAAGGGGGCATCGCCCAATCCTCTCAACTTAGCTTTTATGCATACTCAGACCCCTGGTTTGTAGGCGTGTGATTTGTGAGGTTTGGGTAGAGGCGGTCGAGGGCGTCGGCGATTTTTGACGAAGCTTTGGAGATTTTTGGCGATTTCGGCGAGCGCTTCGGCGAAGGTGTTGTAGCCGACGATGCGCAAGGCCAGGGCACGAGGCAACAGGCGGCGGAGGGTATTGAAAGCCAAGGTTCGGTTGATGCGATGCTTCGATTCGACAGGAACATGCTCCCCGGTTGCCAGAAAGGCGGCCAAGGCGTTGAGGTTGTCGCAGACGATCTTGGCGCCGATGTCCTGTTGCGCTGCAAGCCAAGTCAGACCGGAAGTGTGCTCGAGATTGAGGCGATGCTTGATCCGTTTGTACGATTGCCTGCCATACGGCACTTCTTCATAACTTATTGAATATCCAGGGCCAGCTGATCGACGTGCAGCGTTTGCGGAGGATTCCCTCGGTCAAGGGCCGCCAGGAATCGCTCAACATCGTCCTTGCGCAGGATCCAGGGTGCATTGGCGCAGAGCTGGGTCGCCGGCAGGCGTTTGCTGCAAATCTGGCGCAGCACCGTGGTCGGCGTAACACCGATCGCCGTGGCTGCCTCGGCAACGGTAAGGGCTCACGCCACAATAAGTTGACGATATTGTGTAGAGCATGCTTTAACATAGGCATGCAACTGACTGCCGTGATTGAGCAAATCGAGCTGAAGTACCGGTCCCTGTCGGCCCTGATGGACGAGCGGCTGCGCCGGCGCTGGGCGGCGGCGGAGGCGCAGGCCTACGGTTGGGGCGGGATGCGGGCAGTGTGCCGTGCCACGGGGTTGTCGCCCAATACGATCCGCAAGGGCATGGTGGAGCTGATGCAGCCCGAGGCGGCCTCGGCGCCGGCTCGACTGCGCAAGCCCGGCGCGGGGCGCAAGCGGCGCACCGAGTCCGATCCGCAGTTGGCCGCCAGTCTGGACAAGCTGGTCGATCCACTCAGCCGCGGCGAGCCGGACTCGCCGCTGCGCTGGACCTGCAAGAGCACAGTTCAGTTGTCGCAGGAACTGAAGCGCCAGGGACATCCGGCGAGTCCCCGCACCGTGGGCCGGTTGCTCCATGCTGCGGGCTACAGCCTGCAGGCGCAACCGCAAGGTCAAGGAAGGCGCGTCGCACCCGGATCGCAATGCCCAGTTCGAGCACATCAATGCCGCGGTGCAGGCGATGCAAAGCTGCGCCCAGCCGGTGATCTCGGTGGACACCAAGAAGAAGGAACTGGTCGGCGAATTCAAGAACGCCGGGCGCGAATGGCAGCGCCAGGGCGAGGCGCCGAGCGTACAGCGTGCACGACTTCCTGAATCCCGAACTGGGCAAGGCGATTCCCTATGGCGTGTACGACCTGAGCGCCAACCAGGGTTGGGTGAGCGTGGGCATCGATCACGACACGGCGCGCTTTGCCGCCGAGGCCATCCATCGCTGGTGGAAGAAGATGGGCGCCAAGCGCTACCCGCAGGCCACCGAACTGTTGATCACCGCCGACGGCGGCGGCAGCAACGGCAGCCGCTGCCGGCTGTGGAAGGTGGCGCTGCAAGACTTGGCCGACGAGCTGGGCATGCCCATCCAGGTGTGTCACTTTCCGCCCGGCACCAGCAAGTGGAACAAGATCGAGCATCGCATGTTCTCGTCACATCACCCAGAACTGGCGCGGCCAACCCCTGGTCAGCCACGAGGTCATCGTCAATCTGATCGCCAACACCACCGCTCGCACGGGGCTGAGAATCCGCGCCGCACCGGACCCCGCCCAATACCCCTCCGGCATCAAAGTCAGTGACCAGGAACTGGCTGCGGTCAATCTTATTCCCGCGAACTTTCATGGCGAGTGGAACTACACCATCCTTCCAACACGGAAGAAATAATCGTCACTTTATTTTGGCGGGAGCCCTTAGCCGCCTCCTCTTCGCTCGCGCGTCTGCCGGAATGGCAGGCGATCCTCGTAATGCATTGTAGGCAACGAAGCACCGGCGTGGGCGTTGGAGCGCTCCCGGTTGGAGAAAAGACCGCGGGGCAAGCTCTAACAAGCCGCATGCGCGGCCACCCGGCACGATTCGGCCCCACCGGCCGGCAAGACAAAACCAGCCGCGATTCTCCCAATCGATCCATGCACGCCCTTAAGTCCGTCTTAAGTTCCACGCACGTATCCTGTGCGGCATCGTGAAGCGCTCCGCTTCACCTGCGCACAAGGAGACAACGATGCAGCGCAAGACTTTCATACGCACCCTGATCGCGGCGGCCGTTCTCGCCGTGATGGCCGGCGGCTACGCCCGATTCGTCGGCCAGCCCATCGAGCCGGCTCACGCCGGCACCGCCGCCGCGGCGACGGTGGCGGCCAGCCCGGCCCTGACGATGCCGGACTTCAGTTCGATCGTGGCGCAGAACGGACCGGCGGTGGTCAACATCAGCGTCACGGGACCCACCCGCACGGCGGCCCGGTCGTCGCCGTTCCCGCAGATGGATCCGGACGACCCGTTCTCTGAATTCTTCCGCCGTTTTCAGATGCCGTCCCCGCGCGGCGAGACGCCGACCCGCGGCATGGGCTCCGGGTTCATCGTGCGCTCCGACGGCACGATTCTTACCAATGCCCACGTCGTGGCCGACGCCGCCGAGGTGACGGTGAAGCTGAACGACGGGAGGGAATTTCAGGCCAAGGTGATCGGCATGGACAAGCCCAGCGACGTCGCCGTGCTGCGCATCCAGGCCGACAACCTGCCCACGGTCAGGCTCGGTGATCCGGCGCGGACCCGCGTCGGCGAATGGGTTCTCGCCATCGGCTCACCCTTCGGCTTCGAGAACAGCGTCACGGCCGGCATCGTCTCGGCCAAGTCGCGCTCGCTGCCCGACGGCACCTACACGCCGTTCATCCAGACCGACGTCGCGGTCAATCCCGGCAACTCCGGCGGGCCCCTGTTCAATCTGAACGGCGAGGTGATCGGCATCAACTCCCAAATCTACAGCCGCAGCGGCGGCTACCAGGGACTGTCGTTCGCCATCCCGATCGACATCGCCATGAATGTGGAGCAGCAACTGGTACGACACGGCAAGGTGAGCCGCGGCCGGCTCGGGGTGACCATTCAGGACGTGAACCAGTCCCTGGCCGAATCCTTCGGTCTGAAGCAGCCGGGCGGCGCTCTGGTGAGCGCAGTCGAAAACGACACGCCGGCGGCGAAGGCCGGACTGCAACCGGGTGATGTGATCCTCAAGCTCAACGGCAAGGACATCGGCCGCTCGGCCGATCTGCCGCCCCAGGTCGCCGATCTGCGACCGGGATCGGAGGCGAGGCTGGAGATCTGGCGCAAGGGTCAGCGCAAGCAAATCAGCGTCACCATCGGCGAGCTGCCGGGCGAAAAAGTCGCAGCCGACGGCCACGGCGGCGCCGACCAGGGCCGCCTCGGACTTGCCGTGCGGCCGCTGACACCGGAGGAACGCAAGCAGGCAAAGCTCAACGGCGGACTGCTGGTCGAGGATGCGAGCGGTCCGGCCGCCCGCGCCGGCATCCAGCCGGGCGACGTGGTGCTCTCGCTCAACGGCGAGCCGGTCACCGGCGTCGAGCAGCTGCGAGCCCTGACCGGCAAGGCGTCGAAGCATGTGGCGCTCCTGATCCAGCGCGACAACGCCAAGATCTTCGTGCCGATCAACCTGGGCTAGGCTTCACCGGTCCTCATTCCTGATTTCCGCGCCGGTGCCAAGCCGGCCGGCGCGGGTACTGCGATCGTTGTTCCGGCGGCTCGGCGTCCGGGCGGAAGGCGGCTCACCTGCCGCGGCCTTCACCCGTCCAACAGAGAAAAGCAATTGCCCAAAGAAAGAGACGGGCTTTCCGCCCACATCCTTCCCACCTCGTCGACCCTGGTGGGTGCCTGCATGACCGTCATCAGCGTCGTCAAGCTGATGCAACCGGGCAGCGTGGGCGTCGTCATCGACAAGCTGCTCGCCCTGGGCACCGTGCTGTTCCTGGCGAGTGCCCTGCTGTCGTTCGTTTCGATGCGCATCCAGCGAGTCGAATCGCGGCTAGAGAGTTTCGCCGAGATCCTGTTCGTCGTCGCGCTGGGTATCGCCGGCATCGCCGCGGTGGTCCTGTCGTTTCAGATATCCTGACCGTTTCCGCGACGACGAGAAAAGCGATGACCGACACTACCTGGGCCGATTGGGCCGCCCTCGCAAGCAGCCTGGTACTGATCCTTCTCTACCACGCCTTCCTGAGATGGAAGCTCAGCCGCGACCCTGGATTCGCGGTCCATGCCATCAATGCCATGGCCCGCGCCAAATGGGTGGAGACCATCATGAGCAGCGGATCGAAGGACGTGCTGGCGGTCCAGACCCTGCGCAATTCGGTGATGGCCGCCAGCTTCATGGCCTCCACCGCCGTCCTGCTGATCATGGGAACGCTCACGGTGGGCTCGGATGTGGACAAGATCACCAAGGCCTGGCACGCGCTCAACCTCAGCGGGCAGACACGTAACGCCATACACATGATCAACGTCATGTTCCTGCTCGTCGACTTCTTCGTCGCCTTCTTCTTCTTCTCGATGGCGATCCGCTTTTACAACCATGTCGGCTATCTGATCAATCTCCCCGCGGCGCAGCTCGGGGCTGCCTTCGCGCCCGGCAAGGTCGCGGCCTACCTCAACCGCGCCGGCCACAATTATTCGCTGGGAATGCGCACCTTCTACTTCTGTCTGCCGCTGGTATTCTGGTTCTTCGGACCCCACATGATGGTGGTCGGAACCATCGGCCTGATCGGCGCCCTGTACCGCCTCGATCGCGCTCCTTCGAACTGAGCGCGGCAGTCAGCCCTTCAGGGCCGCGACGAGGGCCGCCCCGATCCGTCGCGAGAACATCATCGCCAGATGCCCGACACCGGCAAACGGCCGGTTTTCCGCCCCCTCCAGCCGGTTGGAATCCTGGGGCATGACGAAATTGTCGTGCACGCTGTAGATGCACGCCACCGGCAGTCCTGCTGGCAGTCCCTTCTGCTCCAGTGCCCTGAGCCAGGCGCTGCCCGGCTCCACCTGGCGGGCATTGCGGCCGGGGCCGATGCGCGCGATCTCGCTGCCGTGATGGGGCGAGGCCAAGGTCACCAGCTTCGCCGCCCGGGCCGCGCCGTACCGGGAAAAATAGGCGCGGCAGGCCATCCCGCCCATGCTGTGGGCGACCAGTACGACGCGCTGGGCACCCGTTTCGGCGCACAGCGCTTCGATGCGCCGGCGCAGCGGTTCGACGTAGTCGTCGATGCTGCCGTACATCGGCTCCAGATTCACCGTGGCGACGCAGAACCCGGCCTGTTCGAGCCGGCGCCGCAGCCGCCACCAGACGCCGCGATTGCAGCAATACCCATGCACCAGCAGGATCGGGAACTCTCCCTTGGCCAGGGGACGCACCCGTTCGGCGCCCATGAACCAGCGTTCGAACGGCTGTATCGCGACGAACAGCACGACAAATGCCGCGTATTCCTCGAGCATCATGCGCAAGGCCGAGAAGACGCCGATCTGCAGCCCTGCCGGGCGCGGCGAACGGTAGGTCCAGCCATAGGCGAAGGTGACGGCGACGATGCCGGCGCGCGTGCCGAGCATCAGCAGCAGCATCGCGCCCGCCGACTGCGCCTCGCTCCAACCCAGCTCGCGCCCGGCGTAGGCGGTGACGAAGGCACAGAACAGCAGCTCGACGGCCAGCGCCAGGCGGAGGATGCGCGCGGTCATGGGCGGACCCGGCTCACGCGATCTGCGGCGCCGGCTTTCCCGTCAGCTCCCGCGCCAGCAGGCTGGCGTTGCGCGCCACCATGCCATAGATGGAAAGCTGGGGATTGGCGCCGACGCTGGTAGGAAACACCGAACCGTCGAATATCGAGAGCTGAGCCAACTGATGGTGCCGGCCGCGGCCGTCCACCACACCGGCACGCGGGTCGGCGCTCATGCCGCAGCCGCCCATGACATGGGCGCTCACGACGCGGGTCAGAAGCGGCTTCAGGTCCAGCCCGGCGATGGCGGAGCGCGCCTCGGGCCAACTGGAATAGCCGCCGCAGCGCTCGTCCACCACGAACACGCTCTTGGCGCCGGCGGCGAACTGGATCTCCGCCATCGCCAGCAGGGCGCGCCGCGCCCCGTCCCAGAAGGGCTCGACGAGGGGATAGTCCACCACCGGCGTGCTGTCGCCGCGCAACTCGACGCGCCCGCCCCGGCTGTCGGGATGGAAGCCGTCGCGCAGCAGAGCGATCAGAGCATGGGTGTGGGAAAACTGCGCCATGAGCCGGGCATGGGCTTGGCCGTAGCCGTGCAGGGTGGTCGAGAACAGCACGGGATGGAGCGGCGGCGCCTCGATCTTGAAGCCGAGGGGGCCGTCGATCGGACCGAGTCCCAGGAAGTGATCCGAATATACGGTCTGCGGCGCGCCGGAGAACCCGGCGACGCGCTCCGGCATGATGGCGGCACAGACCACGGTCGGGTGGAGAAACGTTCGCGCGCCGGTGCAGCCGTAGGGGTTCGGCGCGCCCGAGCGCAGCAGCACCGCGGGACTGCCGATGGCGCCCGCCGCCAGCACCACGTGCCGCGTGCGCAGCGTGATGCGGTGCGTGCCCGGCACGATGCCGTCGGCCTCCATGGCGACGCACTCGACGCCGCTCACCCGCTCCGCCTCGATCAGCAGCGTCTGTACGCGGGCACGGGTGAGCAGAACCGCACCCAGCTTCAATGCCGCCGGAATGGTGCTCACCAGCATCGACTGCTTGGCGTTGGTCGGGCAGCCGGTGCCGCAATAGCCCAGGTTCCAGCAGCCATTCACATTGCGGCGGATGCTGGCCACCGGTATGCCAAGCTTCTCGGCGCCACGGCGCAGGATGTCGTTGTTTTCGTTCGGCGCCACCGTCCACGGACGGATGCCGAGCCGCCTTTCCATCGTCTCGAACCAGGGATCGAGGTCCGCCGTGGTGAATTCCGCGAGCCCGTAGCGTTCCCGCCAGAACCGGAGGGTCGCCTCCGGCGTACGGAAGCTGCTGGTCCAGTTCACCGTAGTCGATCCGCCGACGCAACGTCCCTGCAGAATATTGACCGCCTTGTCCCGGGTCTTGCGCGCCGCCGACTCCTGGTAGAGCTGGGGATAGGCATCGGACTCGCGCATCCTGAAATCGTGCGTGCTCTTGAGCGGTCCTTCCTCGATCATCACCACCCGCAGGCCCGACTTGGCCAGAATTTCCGCCGTCACGCCGCCCCCGGCGCCGGTGCCGACTATGGCGACGTCCGCTTCGAGCGTCAGATCGCTCGCCAGGCGTGAGGCGTCGATGACGTTCCAGCCCGCTGCGAGTCCTTCGGCGATCGGATCGCGCATGCCGATGCCCTCAGAAGATCTCGGGTGGACCGGGATAGTCAATCGCCGCCCAGGAGGGGGGACTGCCATACCAGGCGCCGAGCACCAGATCGTGCAGCGCCGCGTATCCGGTCTGCAGCAGTTGGAAGCGGGAAAAGCGCCAGTTTTCGAGAAACGCCTCGATCTCGCCGCGCGTTGCGGACGACCAGGGTTCGCTCACGCCCGCCACCAGCATGCGCGTCGGGGCGAATGCCAGCAGCGCGAACAACTGCATCACTTCCTTGCGGGCGGCGGCACTCAATCCCATGATCGCCTGATCGACGCCGGCCACCACCGCCTCTACCGCAGCGTCCTGCCGGGGCGGCTCGGGCAAGGCGCCGCGCAGCAGCACCGGGGCCAGGGCGGCGACGACGGTGTGGCCTTCGGCGTCGAGTCCGTAGCCGTCACCGCTTCGCCCCGCACCGTGGTGGCGATGCCAATACCAGGATCCGACGGCTGCCAGGGTGACGCCGCCGACCACACCCGCCTTAAGGAATTGGCGCCGGGTCACCATTGGGAAAGACGCTTCTAGCGGATCAGAAAACGAACCAGCGCGTCGAACAGCCTGCCGTAGGGCGGATTGAACAGGCTGATGGCGTTGACGCGCGACTGAACGAACACGGCTTTCTTCTTGGAGAAGGTCTCGAACCCTTCGCGTCCGTGGTAATGGCCCATGCCGCTGTGACCGACGCCGCCGAACGGCAGGTGATCCTGGGCGATGTGGAGAATGGTGTCGTTGATGGTCACGCCTCCGGCGATGGTTTCGCGCAGCACGCGATTGACGCGGTCGCCGTCGCGCTCGAAGTAGTACAGCGCCAGGGGCCGCGGGCGTGCATTGACGTGGGCGATCGCGTCGTCCAGCGTGGCATATTCGATGATGGGCAGCAGCGGACCGAAGATCTCGTCCTGCATCACCTGCATGTCGTCGCGCACGCCGGTAAGGGCGAGCGGCGGGATGCGGCGCGAAACGCCGTCCGGCGCGGCGAGCGAGTTCGACAGCGGCACCACCCGGGCGCCCTTGTCGAGGGCATCGTCCAGATAACCGGACAAGCGTGCGAAATGCCGCTGGTCGATGATCGCCGTATAGTCCGGCGTGCGCGCCATGTCCGGATAGCAGCGATTCACCACGGCGCGCGCTGCATCGAGGAATGCCGCGGTCTTGCCGGCGGGCAGCAGGACGTGATCCGGCGCGATGCAGGTCTGGCCGGCGTTCATCGTCTTGCCGACGAGGATGCGTTCCGCCGCATGGTCGATGGGGTAGCCGGGACCGACGATGGCAGGCGACTTGCCGCCCAGTTCGAGCGTCACCGGCGTCAGATTCTCCGCTGCGGCACGCATCACGCTGTGGCCCACCTTGGTAGAACCGGTGAACAGCAGATGGTTGAAAGGAAGCAGGGCGAAGGCTTGTGCCACCTTCGCATCCCCTTCCACCACGGTAACCTCCTCAGCCGTGAAGTGGCGGGCGATGAGATCGGCGAAGAGTCGCGCCGTGCGCGGCGTGTATTCCGACATCTTCACCATCGCCCGATTGCCCGCCGCCAGGGCGGCGGCCAGCGGCGCCGCAGCCAGCAGGATCGGGTAGTTCCACGGGGCGATGATCCCGACCACGCCCAACGGCTGCAGCACCACCTTGGCGCGCCCCGGCTGGAACCACAACGAAACCGGCCGCTGCTCGTCGCGCATCCACCGTCCCAGGTGACGCCGCGAGTGCTTGATGCTTTCGAGACTGGGGAAGATCTCCAGCAAACGCGTTTCATCGCGCGAACGGTGGCCGAAGTCCTGGTCGATGGCCGCGGCGAGGACGTCGATGTTGTCGCGCAGCAGCCTTTCCAGCAACAGCAGGCGGCGCTGGCGCTCCTGCCGCGACGGCTGCGGGTCGCGCGCGAACGCCTCACGCTGTCGCGTCAGGCTGTCGTTCAGGGTCACGGTGGCGGCCGCCACGGCGGCATTCTCGATCGAACCCACGGGGCTCTCAGTCGCAAAGAAGGGAAAACATCACCCGCTTACGGGTCAGCGAAGTCTAGCGGAAGGCTCCGGGTTCTATTAGGGTAATCCCTCTAAACGACCCGGATGGCCCGGGCGATAATGCGAGGCGTTCGGCAACCGTCCCCTGCCATGAGCGAATCACCCGAACCGAATCCGGAACATTTCGACAAGGACACCGAGGCCGCACTGCTGCGGGCGCACCTCGCCCGTGCCAAGTCGCTGCGGGAACGTGCCAACCAGGATCCTGCCTCGTCGCAGGACCGCATGCGCCTGCGGGAATTTCAGTCGCAACGGCTCGCCCGGACCCACCGCGACCTGCTGGAGAGTCAGCGCTACGGCACGCCGGCTGCCTTCTTTCTCACCGACCTGTACGGCCCCAAGGATTTCAGTGCCCGGGACGAGGAACTGGAACGTATCCTGCCGATGATCGTATCGGTGCTGCCCGCGGCCGGCGTTCACACCGTCGGCCTGGCCGTGGAAGTCGACGCCCTGTCCGAGGAACTGGATGCAGCGATGGCAGGGGAGCTACGCCGCGCCGGTACCGTGGGCCGCATCGACGACACGGCCTACGGCGACGCCTATCGCGCCTGCGCCAGACGACCCGTGCGCGAACGGCAGATCGCCCTGATCGGCGAGACCGGCCGCACGCTGGCACGGCTCACCCACATGCCCTTCGTATCCCTGGCGCTCACCCTGATGCGCACGCCGGCCCACCTGGCCGGCCTGGGCGAGTTGCACGAATTCCTCGATCACGGCTTCAGCGCCTTCAAGCACATGGGCGATCCGAGCGAATTCCTGGAACTGATCCGCAGCCGGGAAACGGTGATCATGGAACGGCTGTTCGCCGGCCACCCCGAACCGTTCGCGATCGAAGCCGAGACGCCGATTTGACGGCGCATCACGGCGATGCCTCCACGGCCGCCGATGACCGACTTCGAAGTTGCGACAGACGGGGCTCGGCACCACACTCAATGAGGACCGTGGCACCCGCCAGCACAACCTGCAGGTCCGTCGCACCATCAGGGACGTTCATTTCAGCGAGAAATCCACCCGGCTCAGCTTCGCCTTGTCCTTGTCTTTCGCGTCGTCGGCGGTGAGCTTCGGCGCCACGGTGAATACCCGTTCCTCGGGCACTTTGCCTTTGCTGACCAGGTAGTCCTTCACCGTCTGGGCCCGCTGCAGGGCCAGCGTTCGCAGATCCTCGTCGCCGGCCTGGGCATGGGTCAACATCAGTTTCTCCATCTCTTCGGGTGGCAGGTCCTTGGCCAGGCCGATCGCGTTGCGCGGTTTCGGGAATTTCTCCTGCTTGTAGGCGCGCTCCAGGTACTTGGCATACTCCTCCTTGTCCACCGTGACCGAGTCCACGGACTCCGCCGCCTCGCCCTTCTTCACCTGATCCGCAAGCTTCTGCGCCTTGACCTTGCGCTCCACGCCGGCCTTCTTCAGACCTTCCGCGTCGTTCGCCGGATCGACCCGGCCGGCGATCTCCAGCTTGAGGCCGGGGCGCTCGGTGAGCGCCTTGGCCAGCGTCTCCAGCTTCTTCTCGGCCGGCTGCGTGATGGCGGTGCGGCCGTAGTCGAACTCGGCGTAGGCCAGTTCCTCGCCGCCGCCGAACAGGGAACCGAGCAGCGCGAAGGGGGCGGTCACCGCCTTGACGATGAGATTCACGATCACCTGGATGATGATGCCGCCGACGCTGAACTTGGGATCGTCGAGCGAGCCGCCGATCGGCAGGTTGATGTCGATCACGCCGTTGCGGTCCTTGAGCAGCGACACTGCCAGCAGCACCGGCAGTTTGGTGGCATCGGGGCTCTCGATCTTCTCGCCGAAGGTGAGCTGGTCGAGATAGACGTTGTTCTGCGCCTCGAGCTTGCGGTTCTCGATCTTGTAGCCGATGTTGACCGGTGAGCTTGCCCTTCTCGATGGCGTAGCCCGCGTACTTGCCCGAATAGGGCGTGAATTGCGGCAGCTCCATGCCCTTGACGCTGGCCTGGAGGTCGAGAAAGAGATTGCCCGACAGCGGATTGACCTTGCCCAGGATTTCCAGCGGCGCATCGCTCACCTGACCGCGCAATTCCACATCCGCGGTGGTGCCCAGATCGGACGACAGACCCGTGACACGGCCGCCCAGTTCCTTCATGTCGGCCGTGTAGTTCGGCTTGATGAAGAAATCGCTGAAGTTCACGTTGCCGCCCTGCAGAGTGAGCTTCTGCACCGTGATCTTGTAGTCCGGCGGAGGCGGCGGGGTCACGCCCGGCGCAGCCGCCGGCTTCGACTCCGCCGCGCCCGCGGTCGCCGCCGGCGGCGATGGCTCCGCGGCGGCCGGCGGCACTGGTGCAGCGGCGTCGCGCTGCGCTTGCGCGGCCGCCGCCTCCGCCTCCGGCTTGCTCACGATCTGCTGCACGTTCAGCTTGCCCTCGGCACTCAGGATCAGCCGCGAATAGAAATCCGACAAGGCCACTTCCTTGATATCGAGCTTGAGCGGCTGCAGTGCTCGACAGATTGATGCCGTCGAAGAAGAGCGACTTCCAGACCAGGAAATCGGCCGCATTCGCCTTGTCGATCGTGTGCAGGTTGGCGATGCCGGCGTTGCCGCGGTAGGACGCCCGGATGGCGCCCTCCGCCGGCACCTCGACCGCGAGGTTGCCGCGCGCGGCCACCGCACCGCCGGTCAGGGTGATGTTCACCTTGTCCGCGAAATAGGGCTGGAAGGGCAGGATCTCGATGCCCTTGAGATCGACCGCCAACTGGGCCTTGCGCGGGTCGAGGCCGGCGACGCCGGACAGCTTCATGCTGCCGCGCTTGTTGACCTTGGCATCGAAGGTCAGCTTCGATTGCGCGCCTTTCTGGTTGCTCAGATTTTCCACCGTGGTCTGGATACCTGTTAGCGACAGCCGCGTCGGTTCGGGCAGCATGCGGTCTTCGAACAGGACGTCGTAGCCCCGGGTGGCGACCTTCCTGATCATCACTGCCCAGGGTTCTTCCGCCTTCGCGGCGCCGGCAGCCGCGGCCGCCACCGGGAAGATCCGGGTCACACTCATGGTGCCATCCTTGTCGCGGGTGACGCGCAGTTTCGCGTCGCGCGTCACGACCTCGTCGATGGTGACGCTGCGGGCACCGAGATCGACCTTGCCACCCGCCAGGGTCGCCTCGGCCAGGCGGTAGAAATCATCCTTTTCATTGGCGTGGCGCAGGGCAACGTCCTGGAGCTTCACCGCCAGGGCATCCAGCAGGATCCTCGGTCCCTTGTCATCGACGGCGACTTCGAAATCCGTGGCGACGCCGAGGGTCCCGGAGACCAGTTTGGCCAGCACTGCATTCGCATAATAGGGCGCGTAGTTCGGCAGTTTCACGCCGCTCACTTCGACCTTGCCCTTCGCCGCGAGCGGCGCGATGACCAGAGTTCCACTGTGCCTGATCTCTTCCCCGGCGCCGGTCTTGAGGCTGGCCTCGACATTCGCCGTCTGATCGGCTGCGTTGCCGAGATTCTTCACCGTCACATTCAGCGCCTCGACGTTGGTCTGGAAGGGAGGCGCGACGGCCTCGTCGGCGAAGCCGATCTTGCCATCGGTGAGCTTGACCTCCGCCACGGTGAAGCGAAACGGCGCCGTGGGCGGCTTCGACGCGGCCGGCGGCGCCACCTCGGAGGCCTGGGGCGCGGCCGGCGCCTGCGGCAGCAGCGACAGAAGCGTCAATTTCCCCTCCTTGTCGCGTCGCAGGCGCAGGTCCGGGCCCTGCACGGCAACGCTGTTAACCGTGGCGTTCCGGCCAAATACGTCGAGGGATTTCAGGCTGACCGCGAGCAGCGGCAGATTCAGCACCGGCGCGCCATTCTTTTCGGTGATGACGATCTGCTTGAGCGCCAGGTCGCCGTCCAGGCTCAGGTTCGGCGTCCCCTGCTGAGGTTGCACGAAGCGCACGATCAGCTTCGAGTCGAGCCTGCCACCTGGCAGTTTGAACGGCAGCGGAAGCGGGGAGTAATCGACGTAGCGGGTCAGATCGAAGTTCGCGAACTGGACATCGATCGAGGCCTCGCGCGTATCCTTGAACGGCTTCGCCTGACCGGTCACTGCGAACCGGCTGTCATTAATCATGGCGCTGAACGCGGGCTGGACCTCGATGTCCACGTGAGACGGCAGATTCGAGACGAACGGCAGGCCGATGTTCAAGTCCGCGACGGTGTGGCGGGCCTTCAGCGGACGATCGTCGAAATCGATGCGGCCGCCGCTTACCTGGATATTGTTGAGGGAGAACCGGGTCGGTTCCTCCGACGGCGGCTGCTTGAGGATCGCCTCCACAAGGTCGGTGAAGTTGTAGCTCCCATCCTCGTTGCGCACGACACGGACATAGGGATTGGCGAGACGGATTTCCTGCAGCACGAAGCCGCCGCGTACCAGAGATTCCGCCTGCAGGTTCACGGCGAGTTCGTCGAACTTGACGGCCGTACCGGCGCTGTCCCGCTCTTTCATCTCGAAGCCCTTGACCGAAGCCGACAGCGTGTAGGGATTGATGTCGATATCCTCGATGGTCACGGGTCGGTGCAGCACCTCGCTCAGTTTCTGCTGGGCGAAATACTTGACGAGCGGCGGTGCGGCGAGAAAGCCGAGCACGCCGATCGCGGCGAAGAGGGCGACCGACCAGAGCACGACTTTGCGGACGACGGGCTTCCTGGCGTATGCATTCACATCCATGCGGTTTCCCCGGATCGATTTGGGATCATGCGTTAGCGTGCGCACTGTATCAGCGCCGATCGACGATGTGAAATTCCCCGCCGCAACGCCGGCCGACGGCATGTTCCGCCACGAAGTCGGCGGCACGCCCCCTTGATATTCGCCGCGGCACCGCTAGACTTGGCGCAGCCCCAACCTGCTGAAAACCCATGATCGCCCTGATAC
Source organism: uncultured beta proteobacterium (assembly GCA_963823455.1). Lineage (GTDB taxonomy): Bacteria > Pseudomonadota > Gammaproteobacteria > Burkholderiales > Rhodocyclaceae > CAVPDA01. The sequence continues at coordinate 118,737 of CAWGLO010000001.1, read as the reverse complement.
AACGCGTCACCCGCGCCAGCGTCACGGTCGACGGCAGTCCGGTCGGCGCCATCGAGGGCGGCATCCTGGCCCTGATCGGCATCGAGCGCGACGATACGGCGATGAACGCCGAGCGGCTCGCGCAGCGCATTACCGGCTACCGCATCTTCGCCGATGACGAGGGCAGGATGAATCGCTCGGTGGCGGAAGTCGCGGGCGGCGTGCTGCTGGTGCCGCAATTCACACTGGCGGCAGACACGAAGAAAGGTGCGCGGCCCAGCTTCTCCTCTGCCGCCTCGCCCGAGCGCGCCGCGGCCTTGTTCGAGGATCTCGTGGACCGCGTGCGTGCCCGCCATGATCCGGTCGCCACTGGCCGCTTCGGCGCCGAGATGTTCGTCGCCTCGGTCAATCACGGCCCGGCGACATTCTGGATCGAGGGATGAAATCGCCTCGCGGACTTGCGGCGCGCTACTTGGGGCTGCTTGCCCTGGCCTGCCTGCTGGCGGCCCTGGCGGGCTGTGCCACCAAACCTGAGATCATCGCGCCGCCCAAGACTCCACTGGTCGTTGGGGATCGGGAGAAAGGGCGCGAGGTGGTAATGTACGCCTTCGGCCTGATCGACATCGGCTACCGCTTCGGCGGCAAGAACCCGGAATCGGGCCTCGATTGCAGCGGCATGGTCGCCTATATTTACGAGAAGGTGACCGGGGCGCGCCTGCCCCACAATGCGCGGGAGATTGCGCGGCTGGCGCGACCGGTCGAGCGCTCGGCCCTGCAAGCCGGGGATCTGGTCTTCTTCAACACGCGCAACAGGCCCTTTTCGCACATGGGCATTTTCGTCGGCGACGGCCGATTCATGCACGCGCCCAGCAGCGGCGGCAGAATCAAGTTGAGCAGCCTGTCGGAGCGCTACTACGCCACCCGCTTCGATTCGGCGCGTACCTTGCTGAAGGATTGACTCGCGGGAATTCGGCGCCCGCAGCGCGCCCGACGACGTGGCCCTTCTACCCGGCTCAGAAGCCCTCCACATCCAGCAGATGCTTGATGGCCGGATAGGGGTAGATCGGCCCTTCCTTGCAGATGAAGGTGGCGCCGAACTGGCAGTGGCCGCAGTGGCCGACGGCGCATTGCATGTTGCGCTCGGTGCTTAGGTAGATGGAGGATTCCTGCACGCCCTTGCGCGCCAGATGCTGGGCGGCGGAGCCCATGAAACCGCCGGGTCCGCACAGCATGGCGACGGTGCGCTCCGAGCGCACCACCACGTCTTCCAGCACCTTGATCTTCCCGCTCACCTGCCAGCGCCAGTTGGCCGAGCCCTCGGTGGAGGCGACCAGCACGGTCGTATCCGGCAGTGCCTTCCAGCGTTCGTAGCGTTCCGGCCAGATGAACTCATCCACGCGCTTCACCTTCTGTACGATGGTGAAATGGCCGAAGCGCTCGCGCCGCCGGATCATGTGGTTGATCACCGACACCACCGGTGCGCAGCCGAGCCCGCCGGAAACGATGACGACGTCCTGGCCTTCGGCCTCCCGCAGCGGCCAGCCGCGGCCGAAGGGTCCGCGGATGCCGAGGCGCTGGCCTTCGCGCAGTTCGAACAGGCCGCGGGTGACGCGACCGACGCGGTTGATGGTGTGCACCAGCAGGTCCTCGTGCTCCGGGTCGGAGACGATGGAGATGGCCACCTCGCCCACGCCGTACAGATACAGCATGTTGAACTGGCCCGGATCGTAGGTGTAATGGGCATGCACCAGCGGGTCGGTGAAGCGCAGGTACAGGGTGAAGATGGTCTTCGATTCCTGCACCCGGCGCACGATCTCCGCCTCGTGGGGCAGATAGGCGTTGGGCTGGGCCTGGGTCAGGCTATGGCTGCGCATCTTGGCTCTCCGCGAGCAGGGCGTGGACTTCCTCGGTGATGTCGATGGCGGCGGGGCACCAGGCGATGCAGCGCCCGCAACCGACGCAGCCGCTGCGCCCGTACTGCTCGTGCCAGGTGCCGAGCTTGTGGGTGAGCCACTGGCGGTAGCGCAGCCGCGTCTTGTCCCGCACCACCCAGCCGTGGATGTAGCTGTGTCCCTCGGTGAAGCAGGAATCCCATTGCCGGTAATGCTCCACCTGCTGGCCGCTCATGTCGGGGGCATCGCCCTCGCTGTGGCAGAAGCAGGTCGGGCACACCGAGGTGCAGTTGGCGCACGACAGGCAGCGCTGCGCCACGTCCTTCCAGCGCGGATGGTCGAGGCGCGCCATGAGCGCGTCCTTCAGTTCGCGCGAGGGCAGCCGACGCGTCTGGACCGCCACCGCGGACTGGGCCTGCGCCGCGGCGCACTGCGTCTGCGCCTCGCTTGCGGGCTGCAAAGGCAGGGCCTCGACGATGGAGCGGCCGCGCTCGCTCTTGGCCCGCACCAGAAAACCCTCGTCCAGTTCCGTCAGCGCGATGTCGAAGCCGGCCGTGACCGAAGGCCCGTCACCGGTGGAATGGCAGAAGCAGGTGGCGGCGGGATGGGCGCAATCGACAGCGACGATGAACAGCGCGCGACGGCGCGCGTTGTAGTAGTGATCCGGATATTCGCGATAGCAGAAGTGCTGGTCCTGCAGGGTGAGCGCAGCCAGATCGCAGGCGCGCACGCCGATCACCGCCGTCGGCTGGACCTGGGGCAGGGTCTCGATGAAACGCATCTCGCCCTTCTCGCTGCGCTGCGCAAGCCACACCGTGTCGCGCGGCGCGAAGGTAAGGGGTTTGAGCGCCTGGGGACCGTTGGCCCAGGCGAAGCAACGCGGACTGTCGTCCTGGCGCAGCCGGTAGCGGCCCGGCGCCTGCTCGTCCCGATAGCCCGTCGGCAACTGGGACGCCTTCTCCAGTTCCTCGAACACCACCGCACCATCGCGCACGCGGGGACCGATCACCTGGTGAAACTCCCGCCGCAGCACGTCGATCAGCCGCTGCAGATCCTCGCGCCGCAAGAACTGTTCGCTCACGCCCTCACCTCCCCGTTTCCCTCGGCCCCACGCGGCCGCAGTCGCTGCGCCGCATCATGGAGTTCGCTCCCGATCGCCGCGCGCAGCGCCGCCGCGTAGTGCGGCAGCACCGCCGCGAGAGCCAGGTCGGCATCGGCCGCAGGCTCGACGCCGATGCCGAGCCCGAATATCCGCAGCGAGCGCGGCAACTCGCCCAGAGCCTCGGCCAGATCCAGCGCCAGGTCCACCGAAAGCCCGTGGCTGGACACCGCCGCATCCCGATCCCGCAGTTCGGCGCGGGTGCAGCGCACCATCGTGCCGGGCGGCACACCGGCCAGCGCATCCACCAGGAACACCGACTCGACGCCACGCATCAGCGCGGGCAGCTCGCTCAAAGGGTTGGTGCAGCGCACGGCCTCGACCCCGTCGGGCAGAGGGCCGGCGCTCGCCATGTCGATGACATCCCAGCCGAGGCGATCGGCGCCGAAGGGCGAGCCGATGCCGACGACGCGCAGCCGGCAGCCCGCATCGGGCTCAGCCACGATGCACCTTGAGGCGCAGGAAGTGGGTGGCGCACGAGATGCACGGGTCGTAGTTGCGCAGCACCGTCTCGCAGCGCTGGCGCAGCGTGTCCTCAGGGGTATCCACCCCCAGAGCCTCGACCCAGTGGCGCAGGTCGTCCTCCATTCGCGCCTGATTCTGGCTGGTGGGCGGAACGATGCGGCAGCTCAGGATTTCGCCCTGGTCGTTGGTCTCCCAGCGCTGCCACAGCATGCCGCGGGGCGCCTCGGTGCAGCCGTAGCCCACGCCGGCCCGCGGCGCGACCTCGACGCGGGGAGCGTCCGGCAGCCGGTAGTCGTCCATGACGCGCAGCGCCTCCAGCACCGCGAAGTGCATCTCCACCGCCCGCGCCACGATGCTGTGAAACATGTTGCGGCTGGGAAAGGGCACGCCGCTGCGCTCGAGATTGCGCCGCACCGGCGGCGGCAGGCGGTCCAGGTTCAGATTGAGGCGGGCGAGCGGCCCGACCAGGTAGGGCCGGTTGCGATAGCGGGAGTAGAGCGCGGTGGAATGGGCGGCATGGGATTCCTGGAACAGGTCCTCGTAGGCGGCGATGGGAAGGCTGAGGCCGTCGCTGCCGGAGATGCCGCCCTCATTGAGGGGATATTCGTCCGCATGGCGCACCGCCACGCAGGTGAAGTCCTGGGACGAGTGCGGCAGGGCCAGGGATGCCGCCCATTGCACCAGTTCCTCCGCCAGGGGCAGCGCGTCGTGCAGGCGGCTGCGCAGCTTCGATACCTCGGCCGCGGCCGGCGCGCGGTAGAAGCCGCCGACGCAGGTGCCCACGGGATGCACCGAGCGGCCGCCCAAGAGGCGGATGATGTCGTTGCCCAGGGCCTGGAGCTGCAGCCCGCGGCGCAGTTCGTCGCGATACTCCCGCGCCATCGCCACGGCATTCGGATAACCGAGAAAGTCCGGCGCTGCCAGCAGATGGATGTGCAGGCCGTGGCTCTCCAGCCACTCGCCGCAATACAGCAGGCGCCGCATCTCCCGCACCCAGGGGCCGGGCTCGGTGCCGAAGATGGCTTCCAGAGCATGCACCGCGCTCATCTGGTAGGCCACCGGACAGATGCCGCAGATGCGCGCGACGATGTCCGGCACCTCGCTGTAATGACGCCCTTCCAGCAGCTTCTCGAAATAGCGCGGCGGCTCGAAGATCCTGAGCCGCACGTGTTCCAGGCGTCCGTCCCGCACCGAGAGGTCCAGCGCGCCCTCGCCCTCGACCCGGGCGAGCACCGGAACATGGATCGGAATACGGCGCTCCTCGTCCATGGCTCAACTCCCCCGGGCTGCGCTCGCGCCGGCCTCGGCGAAGGCCGGCGCGGCGCTGTTGATCGACAGGAAGCGGCGCCTCACGTCCGTCGCGCCGAGCCCGTTGGCGCGCAGGCGCTGCGCCAGCGACGCGGCGTTGGCGTTCTCCGCCGGACCGTAGCAGGCATAACAGTCGCGGCCATGGGCCGGACAGAGCACGCCGCAGCCGGTCTGGGTCACCGGCCCCATACAGGGCACGCCCTTGGCCACCATCACGCAGACCACGCCGATGCGCTTGCATTCGACGCACAGCTTGTCGCGATTTACCGGCGGCGTGACGCCAAACAGCAGCGCACGAATCGCAGACAGCACCTGATGGCCGTTGACCGGACAGCCCCACAATTCCAGATCCACCCGCACCTGGGCCGACAGCGGCGTCACCTTGTCCAGGATGCTGATGTGTTCGGGGCTGCGCATATACCGCGCGCGTCCATTCGTCGGCCCGGTGCAGGTTGCGCAGCGCCTGGATGCCGCCGGAGGTGGCGCAGGCGCCGATTGCGATCAGGTACTTGCTGTGCGCGCGCACCGCGCGGATGCGCTGCGCCTCTTCGGGCGTCGAGATGCTGCCTTCCACCAGGGCGATGTCCACCTCGGCATCCTCATCCACCGGCCCCATCTCGACGAAGTGCGGGATATCCACCAGTTCCGCCAACTGCAGCAGGCCCTCGCCGAGGTTGAGCAACGCCAATTGGCAACCGTCGCAGGAGCTGAACTTGTGGACCGCGAGGCGCGGACGATGAGGGGACTGGGGCACGATAGCCTCCCGCTTCGGTGGAATGCTGTGATGCAGCATGATAGCCGAAACCGGTTTCGTCGATAAGAAAACAAATGGGGTGCAGCAATCCCGTTTATTCACCGATCGCAACCCGCGCATCGGCGGATCATCGCGGACAAGCCCTGACACGCGAAGGAATACAATGGCCGCCGTGAAGATTGACGTGACCAGCCGCGGCTGATCCCTTATCCTGAAAGTAACCAACCACGGAGCGGGCCCGCATGCAAACCGAAGCCAACCCGGCTGCCTATCTCGACCCGATTCTCGACCGCTATCGAGGCGATCCGACGCGTCTGGTGCAGATACTGCGCGAGACCCAGGAGATCCACGGCTGGATCAGTCCGCCCGCCATCACCCATCTCGCCGCCCGGCTCGGCTTGCCAAGGGGGCGGGTGGAGGGCGTGGCAGGGTTCTACAGCTTCTTGTGCAGCGAGCCCAGGGGGCGCTACCGGGTGCTGTTCTCGGACAACATCACCGATCGCATGCAGGGCAACATGAAGCTGCTCGACCACATGTGCCAGAAGCTGTGGTTGGAGCGCGGCAAGGTATCGGAGGACGGCCTGGTCAGCATCGACACGACGTCCTGCACCGGCCTGTGCGACCAGGGTCCCGGCCTGCTGGTAAACGGGTGGGCGATCCCGCGCATCACCGAGGAGCGCATCGACCAGATAATCGATCTGATCCATGCCGAGAAACCGCTGGCCGAGTGGCCGGCGGACATGTTCCGCATCAGCGACAACATCCGGCGCAAGGACGTGCTGCTCGACAGCGCCATCCAGCCCGGCGACGCGATCCGCGCGGCGATGGCGCGGGGTCCGCGGGCGGCGGTGGAAGTGGCCTCCAACGAGCGCTCCTGGCGCGAGGCGGTCGTTGCCGCGCCCCAGGGACCGCTCGCCACGCTGGACGAGATCAAACGCTCGAACCTGCGCGGCCGCGGCGGTGCCGGCTTCACCACCGGCCTCAAGTGGGAGGCCTGCCGCAGCGCCCTCGGCCAGATGCGCTACGTGGTTTGCAATGCGGACGAGGGCGAGCCGGGCACCTTCAAGGACCGGGTTCTGCTCACGCGCTACGCCGATCTGGTGTTCGAGGGCATGACCATCTGCGCCTACGTGATCGGCGCCGCCAAGGGCTTTCTCTACCTGCGCGGCGAGTATCGATACCTGCTCGAAGCCGCTCAACGAGGCGCTGGAGCGGCGGCGCACCGCCTACCTGCTGGGCAAGGGCATCTTCGGCCAGCCCGGCTTCGATTTCGACATCGAGATCCACGTCGGCGCCGGTGCCTATATCTGTGGCGAGGAGTCGGCGCTGATCGAATCGCTCGAAGGCAAGCGCGGCGTTCCGCGCAACCGCCCGCCCTACCCTGTCACCCACGGCTACCTGCAGCAGCCGACCACGGTGAACAACGTCGAGACCTTCTGCGCCGCGGCGCTGATCGCGATCCACGGCGGCGACTGGTATCGCGGCTTCGGCACGCCCAAGTCGGCCGGCACCAAGATCCTGTCGGTTTCGGGCGACGTGGCCCGTCCCGGCATCTACGAGTATCCCTTCGGCGTCACGGTGCAGGAGGTGATCGAGGACTGCGGCGCCGTGGACACCCTGGCGGTGCAGGTGAGCGGCCCGTCCGGCGTCTGCCTCGACGACACCGAGTTCGGCCGCCGCATCGCCTTCGAGGACGTGCCGACGGCGGGTTCCTTCATGGTGTTCAACCGCGGCCGCGACATGTTCGACGTCGCGCGCAACTTCAGCCACTTCTTCGCCCACGAGAGCTGCGGCTTCTGCACCCCCTGCCGCGTCGGCACCACGGTGCTCAAGAACGTGCATGGACAAGCTCCACGCCGGCCACGGCACGCAATACGACATCAACGAGATCTTCCAGTTGGCCCGCGTGCTCCAGGCCAGCAGCCACTGCGGACTGGGCCACACGGCCTGCAATCCGATGTTCGACACCCTGAGAAAGTTTCGCCCGACCTACGAACGGCGCCTCAAGTCCCTGGAGTTCGAGCCGGCTTTCGACCTGGACGGCGCCCTGGCGGCAGCGCGCCAGATGACCGGCCGCGACGACGCCGGCGCCCACCTGAAAACGGAGGCATGACCGCCATGCAGACGATGAACCCGCAACAGACCTTCTCCCTGGACGGCGAGGAAGTGTCGTTCAAGCCCGGGCAGACGGTAATCCAGGCCGCCCTCACGGCGGGCCGCTACATTCCCCACCTGTGCTACCACCCGGAGTTCAAACCCCACGGCAGTTGCAAGCTGTGCACCGTCAAGATCAACGGGCGCTCCGCTGCCGCGTGTACCGCGCCGGCGACACCGGACCTGGAGGTGGAAAGCGATACGCCGGAACTCAACGAGCGGCGCCGCGCCCTGGTGCAGATGCTGTTCGTGGAAGGCAATCACTTCTGCCCCTCCTGCGAGATGAGCGGAAACTGCATGCTGCAGGCGGTGGCCTACGACCTGGGCGTCATGGGCCCGCACTTCGCCCACCTGTTCCCGAGCCGGCCGGTGGATGCCTCCCACCCCGACATCCTGCTCGACTTCAACCGCTGCATCCTGTGCGAACTGTGCATCCGCGCCAGCGCCGAGGTGGACCGCAAGAACGTGTTCGCGCTGTCCGGGCCGCGGCATCAAGAAGCACCTCATCGTCAACGCCGAATCGGGGCGCCTGGCGGACACGGACATCGCCCTCGGCGACAAGGCCACGCAGGTGTGTCCGGTCGGCGTGATCCTGCCGAAGCGCCACGGCTTCGCCGTGCCCATCGGCAAGCGCAAGTATGACGAGCGGCCGATCAGCGCCCACGCCCTGGAGGATGCGCCGCGCATTCCGGGGAGCCGCCATGGATGAGCCCAAACCCAGGAAGCTGAAGGTCGCGACCACCTCGCTCGCCGGCTGCTTCGGTTGCCACATGTCGTTTCTCGACATCGACGAGCGCCTGTTCGATCTGCTGCGAGCTGATCGAGTTCGACCGCTCGCCGCTGACCGACATCAAGCATTGCGGCCCCTGTGACATCGGCATCGTCGAGGGCGGCATCTGCAACGCGGAAAACGTGCACGTGCTGCGCGAGTTCCGCAAGAACTGCAAGGTTCTGGTGGCCATCGGCGCCTGCGCCGTCACCGGCGGACTGCCGGCCCAGCGCAACCATCTGGATCTGCGCGACTGCCTGCAGGAGGTGTACATGACGGAGCCGGGGCTGGTGAATGGAAGCATCCCCAACGATCCGGAGCTGCCGCTGCCGCTGGACCAGGTGCATCCGCTGCACGAGGTGGTGAAGGTGGACTACGTCATTCCGGGATGCCCCCCCTCCGGCGATGCCATCTGGAAGTTCCTGACCGACCTGCTGGCCGGACGCACGCCGCGGCTCGGCCACGGCCTCATGCATTACGACTGACTACTTGCCGGGAGCACCGCGATGAGCTTTGAACTGGAAACCGCCGCCAATCCGCAAGGCCTGCGCCGCGTCGCCATCGACCCCGTATCGCGCGTCGAGGGCCACGGCAAGGTCACGCTGCTGCTGGACGACAACAACAAGATTCACCAGGTGCGGCTGCACATCGTCGAATTCCGCGGCTTCGAGAAATTCATCCAGGGCCGGCCCATACTGGGAAGTGCCGGTGATGGTGCAGCGGCTGTGCGGCATCTGTCCCGGTGAGTCACCATCTGGCGGCGTCCAAGGCCCTCGACATGATCGTCGGCGCCGACAAAGCTGCCGCCGACGGCGGAGAAGAACCGCCGCCTCATGCACTTCGGCCAGATCCTGCAGTCCCACGCCCTGCATTTCTTCCACCTCTGCTCGCCGGATCTGCTGTTCGGCTTCGACAGCGAGGTGGCGAAGCGCAACATCGTCGGCGTGGCCCAGGCCAATCCCGACATCGCGCGGCGCGGCGTGCTGCTGCGCAAGTTCGGCCAGGAAGTGATCCGCATGACCGCCGGCAAGCGGGTGCACGGCACCGGATCGATCCCGGGCGGCGTCAACAAATCGCTGACGCCGGAGGAGCGCGCTGCGCTGCTCAAGGAAATCTACCAGATGATCGCCTGGAGCCGCGACGCCGTGCATCTCGTGAAAAGCCTGTTCGAGCAGAACCTCGCGTTCTACAACGAGTTCGGCCGCTTCCGCGCCAACACCCTGAGCCTGATCGGCGGCGACGGCGCCATGGATCTGTACCACGGCGGCCTGCGCGCGCGCGATGCCGACGGCAACACGATCTTCGACCAGGTCGACTACAGCCGCTACTGGGAATACCTGCTCGAGGAGGTGAAGCCCTGGTCGTACATGAAGTTCCCCTTCATCCGCGCCCTCGGTCCGGATGACGGCTGGTACCGGGTCGGTCCGCTGGCGCGCGTCAACAACTGCGACTTCATTCCCTCGCCCCTGGCCGACAAGGAACGACAGGACTTCAAGGCCTTCGACAACGGCAGCGCGGCCGGGGCCACCCTCGGCTATCATTGGGCGCGCATGATCGAGATGCTGCACGCGGCGGAAGGCATCAAGGATCTGCTCCACGACGACGACATCGTCGGCGACGAGCTGTTCACCCGGGGTGAGCGGGAGGAACGCGGCGTCGGCATGATCGAAGCGCCTCGCGGCACCCTGATTCATCACTACCGGGTGGACGAGCACGACCAGGTCGTGCGCGCCAACCTCATCGTTTCCACCACGCACAACAATCAGGCGATGAACGAGGCCATCCGCCAGGTGGCCAAGCGCTACCTGGACGGCCGCACCCTGACCGAGGGTCTGCTCAACCACATCGAGGTGGCGATCCGCTGTTTCGACCCCTGTCTGTCGTGCGCCACCCATGCGCTCGGGCAAGATGCCGCTGGAACTGGAACTGGTGGACGCCGACGGCGGCGTTGTCGACCGCCTGTCACGCCTTGGCGGCTGCTGAGGCGACCGTTTCCCGCGGCGCGGGCGCCGTTGCGTCGCCCGCACCGCTGCTGGTGTTTTCCTACGGCAACCCGAGCCGGGGCGATGATGCGCTGGGCCCGCTGTTCGTCGAGCGCGCGTCCGCCCTGCCGTTCGTGACGGCAGGCCCGCATCGGGTGGAATTTCTCACCGATTTCCAGTTGCAGGTCGAGCATGCGCTGGATCTGGCCGGGCGCGAGGCCGTGGTTTTCGTCGATGCCAGCATCAGTTGCCGCGCCCCCTTCGAGTTCGCTACGGTCGTGGCCGCGCGCGATGCCAGCTTCTCCAGTCACATGCTCTCCCCCGCGGCCCTGCTGCAGGCCTACGTGGATGTGATGGGCTCGTCCCCTCCCGAGAGCCATGTCCTCGGCATACGGGGCTTCGAATTCGAACTTGGACAGCCATTGAGCGCTGCGGCCCGATCCAACCTCACTGCCGCGCTGGACTATTTCGCAGCCTGGCTGGAACGGCGGCAACACCCGTGAGCGCCTCCCCGCGGCGCCTCGCGCCGCGGGGAGGCGCGCCGCTATTGCGCGCGGCTTTCGGCGAGGGACTCCGGTTCATCCGCTTCATCGTCCCACTCGTCAGGCTCGGCCGTTTCGTCTGCTTCGATCTGGCTCGGTTCGAAGCGACACGCCATCACCTGTTCGATCAGCGAGGGCAGGCGCGGCAAGCTCTCGCCTTTTTCGAGGCGGCGGGAGAGGTGTCGAAAGCCGAGTGCGGATGATTCCTTGGGACGCGTAAGCATGGCACCCTCCACAAAGATGATTGTTGCTCAGGTGCATTCAGTCTATTTGGCCGGTAGCGCCGTTGCCGTGACGCATTCCGCTCGAGCGCAGACTGGATGAAGCGGAACGTGACACAGTTTGCGCCTTGCTCCGGCCGGACAAGCCCTTTCCACGGGGGGCGAAGCCCACCCGCCAATCTTCGCTGCGAAACCCCGGCGCCGCCGCCTCTCATGTCCTTGGCATGATTTTCGGCATGCGGCGGGCCGGCGCCGAAGACTGTCCGGAGAGCCGCCGCCTCCCATGATCTTGACGCCGGCGTCAAAGCCCCTAGACTTGAGCGACCGAGAAAGTCGCTTGCGCCGGAACGGGGTTCGGCCACAACCAACAAGGGGATCGGAATGGCAAAACGCCTGCTGCAACTCGCCGATGAAACAATCGACATCCTTCGCCAGCACCCCGAAACAGGGATGGGCTTCTACGTCGTCAAGGGGAACTTTCCACGAGCCTACGTCGACAGCGTCTTCGTCATCGCCGGCGACCACTATCTGCTGCCGATGAAACATCCGGACTTCTTCTGCGTTGCCGATCTCCTTTCCGGCGTGCCGCTACCCGAGGAATCGGAGAAGATCGTAGGCTTCACGGTTTCCAGTTCCGCCCCAGCCCGCAACGCCGCGTCCCTGCCCACGGGCTACAAGTCCGCCACCGGTTGCGTACCCCTGGTCAGGACCACGACCTTGGCCGAACCGGTCGTGGTGTGCCGCTACCTGGCATCGGAGGCAGACCCTCGTTTGTCCGATTCAACGTTGCCGGAAGGCACATACCTGACCACCAGGCTCGACCTGAACGACGTCCACACCGGCTTCGCGGCCGTCGGGCGATACGCCCTTCCGGTTCCGGTCGCGGCATCCCATGTCTTCGAGTATGAATTGCCCGCCGGTACGCACGTTCAGGTCGGGGCCGTGTTGTCGTGCTTCGGACAGGTTGGCGGCGGCGTCGAGGTCAAGCTCGCGGCGCGGACGAACGTGACGCCGCGCGCCCGGGTGCACTTGCTCGACTTCTGAGCGCAGTCCGACGCTGGCAGCGCGCCGCGGGGCCCATCGAGCGCAGGTGCGCTCGCCGCGCTTCGGCGCGGTGTAGGGAGAGCGACGATCATACCGTCGGGCGGCCCGACCTGCCCGCCGCCCGACCGGCCGCAGCTTACTTCTTCGGTGATTCCACGGACAGGGCGAGAGCTTCGGTGTAGGTAATCTCGACCTCGTCGCCGACTTTGACCTGTTTCAGTTTCTTCGGATCCTTGACCTCGACGTCCACCGTGTTGCCGCGCGGTCCCTTGACGGTCACCAGTCGCTTCTTGGTGTCGACCTTCTCCACGGTGGCGACCACCGTAGTCTGCTCGGCCGCCACACCGGCGGGCTTCTCGCCCGGCTTCGCCGTCGCCAGCTCCTCCTTCTCGGTGACGCTGCGAACGCCGCTGCCGCCCTTCTTGAGTTCGAGCGCAACCGCCTGGACATAGCGCGCGACGACCACATCTCCCACCTTCACCTGGGCCAGATTCTTGACCTGCTCGCCTACCTGAACCGTGCGCAGTTTCCCATCCTCGTCCTTGAGCGTGACGAAGCGGCTCGCGACATCGATGTCCTGGACCGTTGCGGTCATGGTGACCACGCTCGCGGCTGCTACCTTGGGCGGCGCCGGCTTGTCTGCCGCCGTGGCGTTGAACGATGCGGCCAGCAATGCAGCCGCGCCTAGGACCATGAGCTTTCTCATCCGAAACGTCTCCTAAAGGTTGATTCGCCAAGCGGCGATTGAAGTCTGCGCGAAACGACGACACGCACTCGATCCGGCGCCCTTGCGCATGGAACGGCGTTGACCCATCCCCTCGACATCGACGGCCGACGTCCTGCGCAGGACGAACTCGACCCGTTCGCCCATTGCCGACGCGTCACCCGCGAATGCCGAGGCGCAGCCGGGCGAGTTTTCCCCCCCTGCCGTGTTGCCGAAGTCCGGCAGCGTATCACGGAGACGGCGCCTCCTGTGCCGCGGCCGCAAGTCGGAGATACAGCACAACAGGGCAAGGCGATCGAGGTCTTGCACACCGCCAAGCCTTCGCGATGTGCCCCGCAATCCGCGCCCCGTTCTCGCAGCGGCAACACGGGCAGAGCTTCGGGTACGTTCCCTGGCAGTGGTCCGGTTCCCAAAAAGGGATAACCCAAGACGATTGAGAACGCTTATCACCCATATTTGGGGAAAAATTCCCCATGTTTGGTTCCCCTGTCACCCATTTCCCATACCCGCCCGGGTTGATTGTCTTGCCATTTTCAAGAGTAAGGAGGCTGTCAGGTATGCCCCTTTGGCACGATAGCTGCATTACCCGAGTGCAAGAGTCAAGCATTACCGAAAAAACAGCGAGCGGGACCCATTCCGCATGGATCCACGATTCGCCCAAAGCAGCATCTTCGGGGTTGTGCATGCAGGACGCATGCGGTTTCGCGTCCGTCTGTGCCACGACGAATCCATCCCCGCCGAGGTCCGCGACCGCTCCCCAACTCGACCCGGCTCGTCCGGTTTGATACAAACGGTCGCGACTTAACTAATATCCAAAAAATAGGAGACATGAACATGTCCCGCCTCAACAGCACGGCTGCGCGGCATTGCGCCCGCGGCTTCCTCACCGCACGCGCGCTTCCCCCACCCCCTCTCACCCGATCGCCACCTGACTAGGCGGCAACGATCGCGCCGCTCGGCGGCGAAAAACAATCGCTTCACCCTCGGTGACCCGAACGACGTCCGGTCCGGCCGCATGGTTGCGCTCGCCTGGCAAAACGTGACGGTCATTGAGCGCGCAGCCTCAAATCAATAATCAGCAGTGTATGGAGGAACGAATCATGGCCGCATTCAGCAAGTCTGACCTGTTGTTCATTCTCGACCAGATCCGGATCGCCGAGGCGCATGCGGCCGGCCAGAACCTGCTCGACCTGATCCCGAACACGGAACTGCCCTTCGGCCTCCGCACGGTGGATGGATCGTTCAACCACCTCGTCGCCGGCGAGACGGAATTCGGTGCGGCGGACAATGTCTTCCCGCGGATGACGGACCCGGTGTTCCTGGCCGGCAGAGAACGGGCACCTCCTACACGCAAACCAGCGGCACCGTCGTCGACTCCCAGCCGCGCACCATCAGCAACCTGATCGTCGACCAGACCGAGAACAACCCGGCGGCCTATGCCGCCGCGTTCGATCCCGGCGCCGACGGCATCCTGCACACCGCCGACGATGTCCTGAAAGAGGGCGTGGAGATCGTCACCGGCACCCGCGCCGACGGCACGCCCTTCGAGACGTTCTTCATCCCCAACGTGGCGCCCGACGAGGGCCTGTCCGCGCCCTTCAACGCCTGGATGACCTTCTTCGGCCAGTTCTTCGACCACGGCCTCGATCTGGTGACCAAGGGCGGCAGCGGCACGGTGTTCATCCCGCTGCAGCCGGACGACCCGCTGGTGCTCGGCGCCGACGGGCTGCCGGACTGCCGATGATCTGCCGGCCGCGCAACTTCATGGTCCTCACCCGGGCCACCAATCAGCCCGGTCCCGACGGCGTTCTGGGCACCGCCGACGACATCCACGAGCACACCAACACCACCTCGCCGTTCGTCGACCAGAACCAGACCTACTCCTCGCACCCCTCGCACCAGGTGTTCCTGCGCGCGTACGAGCTGAACGCCGCCGGCGATCCGGTCGCCACCGGCAAGCTGATCGTCAACCGCGACCTGGGTGCCGACGGCAGTCTACGGCACCGCCGACGACGTCGTGATCGGCGGCATGGCCACCTGGGCCGTCGTCAAGGCGCAGGCGCGCGACATCCTCGGCATCGACCTCACCGATGCCGACGTCATCAACGTGCCGCTGCTGGCGACCGACGCCTACGGCAACTTCCTGCGCGGCCCGAACGGCTTCCCGCAGGTGGTGATGACGGGGCCCGACGGCCTGCTCGGAACGGCCGACGACGTGCTGGTCGAGGGCAACCCGGCTGCGCCGCATCAGCCTCGCCAACGCCGTGCGCACCGGCCACGCCTTCCTCGACGACATCGCCCACACCGCCGCGCCGCGCAACGCCCGACCGGCGCGCTCCTGACGGCCGACGCCGACGACGTCGCCGGCGGCCCCGTCGCAGCCGGCGACGTACGACAACGAACTGCTCGACGCCCACTACATCGCCGGCGACGGCCGCGTCAACGAGAACATCGGCCTGACCGCCGTCCACCACGTCTTCCACTCCGAGCACAACCGCCTGGTCGACGAGATCAAGGCGACGATTCTCGCCAGCGGCGACTGCCGTCCTTAACATGGCTGTGCCGACGTGGCAGCATTCCGGCCGATCGACGCTCGTCTGGAACGGCGAGCGGCTGTTCCAGGCGGCGAAGTTCGGCACCGAGATGCAGTACCAGCACCTGGTGTTCGAGGAGTTCGCGCGCACCATCCAGCCGCAGGTCGACGTCTTCCTCGACTTCGACGACACGATCAACCCGGCGATCGTCGCCGAGTTCGCCCACACGGTCTACCGCTTCGGCCACTCGATGCTGACCGAGACCATCGACCGGCTCGACCCGAACTTCGCAGTCGAGCGAGATCGGCCTGATCCAGGCCTTCCTCAACCCGCTGGCGTTCGCGGCCAGCGGCCCGACCCCGGACGAGGCGGCCGGCGCCATCGTGCGCGGCGTCACCCGCCAGGTGGGCAACGAGATCGACGAGTTCGTCACCGAGGCCCTGCGCAACAACCTGCTCGGCCTGCCGCTCGACCTTGCCGGCCATCAACCTGGCGCGCGGCCGCGACACCGGCATTCCGTCCCTGAACGCGGCGCGCCGCGAGTTCTACGCCGGGACCGGCGACGCCCAGCTCAAGCCCTACACGAGCTGGGCGGACTTCGTGCAGCACCTGAAGCACCCGGAGTCGCTCATCAACTTCATCGCCGCCTACGGCACGCACGCCGTCGATCACCGAGCGCGACCACGCTGGCCGACAAGCGCGCGCGGCGACCGCGCTCGTGCTCGGCGGCAGCGCGGTCGACGCCGGCCGACCGGCGTGCGACTTCCTCGAACGAGCACCGACGGCTGATCCTGACAGCACCGGAGCCTACGCGAGCTGCCGACGGCGTGACCACCACCGGTCTGGACGACGTCGACTTCTGGGTCGGCGGCCTCGCCGAGAAGATCATGCCCTTCGGCGGCATGCTCGGCTCCACCTTCAACTTCGTCTTCGAGACCCAGCTCGAAGCCCTGCAGAACGGCGACCGGCTCTACTACCTGCACCGCTTTGCCGGGACAGACTTTCTTGCAGAGCTGGAGAACAACTCGTTCGCCAAGATGGTGATGGCCAACACCGATGCGACGCACCTGCCGGCGCTGATCTTCCAGACCCCGGGCCTGACCCTCGAAGTTGACCAGACACGCCAGTTCAACGAGAGCGTGATTGCCGGAACCGACGGCGTCGTCGGGACAGCCGACGACCTCCCCGGCAACGCCGACCCCGCCGGCGTGGTCATCCGGGACAATCCCGCAACGGCCGGCGCCCGACACGAACTACCTCCAGTACACCGGCGACGAGCATGTCGTCCTCGGCGGCACCGCCGGCAACGACATCCTGATCGCCAGCATCGGCGACGACACGCTGTACGGCGACGACGGCAACGACCGCCTCGAAGGCGGCGACGGCAACGACGACATCCAGGGCGGCGCCGGCGACGACATCATCACCGATCTCGGCGGCGACGACGTCCTCAAGGGCGGCGACGGGCAACGACGTCATCCACGGCGGCCAGGGCCTGAACCTGATCATCGCCGGTCCGGGCAAGCGACTTCATCGTCACCGGCGAGGACGTCATCGAGACCTTCGCCGGTCCGGGCAACGACTTCATCCTGGGCAGCAGGCTCGACGCGTTCCCGAACGGCAACGAAGGCAACGACTGGATCGAGAGAGGACTCCAGGACGGCGCGGCCGGCGACAACTTCGATCCCCTCGGCCTCGACCGGGTCGTCGGCCACGACGTCTTCCTGGGCGACGGCGGATTCGACGAGAGCCTCGGCGAAGGCGGCGACGACATCGTCGTCGGCAGCGAGGGGCCGGACAAGCACAAGCTCGCGTCCGGCTTCGACTGGGTCACCTTCAAGGACGACCGGTTCGGCGTCAACGCCGACATGTTCAAGAACGCCTTCAATGACGCGCCGCTGCCGGCGTCGAGTGCGTCCGTCGGTTCCCGCTTCGCCCAGGTGGAAGGGCTGTCCGGGTTCGCAGCATCGCCGACATCCTGCGGGGCGACGACGCCGATGCGCTCCAGATCGCCGTGGCCGGCGCCACGGGCAGCGTGCTGACGAATCTCGACCTCATCACCGGCCTGCGAGCCTTCCTCGGCACTGCCGCAGCAGGTCCGGACGGCGTGACGGGCACGGCCGACGACCAGTTCGGTGCGGGCAACATCATCCTCGGCGGCGACGGCAGCGACCTCATCGAAGGGCGCGGCGGCAACGACCTCATCGACGGCGACCGTTGGCTGAACGTGCGCATCAGCGTGCGCGCCAATCCGGACGGCACCGGCGCCGAGATCGCCAGCGTCGACAGCATGGCCGACCTGGTTCCGACTGATGCTCGACGGGCACCTATCAATCCCGGCCAGCTCGTGATCGTGCGCGAGATCCTCACCGCGACCGGCCCCGACTTCGACACGGCCGTGTTCTCCGGCGTCCGGCCGACTACACGGTCAGCACGGCCGGGACGGCGTGACGACCGTCACGCACGTCGACGCCACCGCGCCCGACGGCATCGGCATCGACGGCATCGACCGCCTCACCAACATCGAGCGGCTGCAGTTCGCCGACCAGTCCGTCAGGTCCTCGTTCCCGGCCTGAACGCCGAACCGGTGGGCCAGGTGGCCATCCTGGACGCCACGAACACGCCGGACGACACGCCGGCGGTCGGCCAGGTCCTGCGCGCGTCCATCGCCGGCGTGACGGACGGCGACAACCCCGGCCGGGTCGATCACCGGACCCGTGAGCTACATCTGGCAGTTCGAGCGCGTCCCGGGCACGGGCGTGTTCGAGGACATCAGCACCAACCTGGCGCCGCGAGGTGCGCCCAGCGCCATCGGACCGACATTCACGGTGACCGCCGGATCTCGAAGGGCTCGCCCTGCGCGTCAAGGCCCATTACCAGGATGCCCACGGCGTGCTTGAGACCGTGTTCTCCGCGCCCACCGCAGTCGTGGCCGCCGGCACGCCTCCGCCGCCCCCGCCGCCCCTGTTCACCGAGGAACAGCCCGGCGTCGCAAGCCCCGGCGTCCACTTCATCGGGTCGGACCTCCAGTTCATCCTGGACCAGATCGTGATCGCGGAGCGGCATGCGGCGGGCGAGGATCTCGCTCTCCCTGCTGCCGAATGTCCGCATGGCGCTGGGCCTGCGCACGGTGGACGGCTCGTTCAACAACCTGGTCGCAGGGCCAGACGGAATTCGGTGCGGCCGACAATGTCTTCCCGCGGATGACCGGATCCCGAGCGTTCACGTCGACGATGGCCGGACGGCGGGCGACCGTCCTATACGCAGACCAGCGGCATCGTCGTCGACTCCGCAGCCGCGCACCATCAGCAACCTGATCGTCGACCAGACCGCGAACAACCCGGCGGCCTATGCCGCCGCGTTCGATCCCGGCCCGGACGGCGTCCTGCACACCGCCGACGATGTCCTGAAGGAGGGCGTCGAGATCGTCACCGGCACCCGCGCCGACGGCACGACCGTTCCAGACGTTCTTCATCCCGAACGTGGCGCCCGACGAGGGCCTGTCGGCGCCCTTCAACGCCTGGATGACCTTCTTCGGCCAGTTCTTCGACCACGGCCTCGACCTGGTCACCAAGGGCGGCAGCGGCACCGTCTTCATCCCGCTGCAGCCGACGATCCGCTGTGCTCGGCGCCGACGGCTGCCGGACTGCCGACGACTGGCCCGAACTTCATGGTGCTGACCCGGGCCACCAATCAGCCCGGCCCCGACGGCATCCTGGGCACCGCCGACGACATCCACGAGCACACCAACACCACCTCGCCGTTCGTCGACCAGAACCAGACCTACTCCTCGCACCCCTCGCACCAGGTGTTCCTGCGCGCCTACGAGCTCGAACGGCGCCGGCGACCCGGTGGCCACCGGCAAGCTGATCGTCAATCGCGACCTGGGCGCCGATGGCATCTACGGCACCGCCGACGACGTCGTGATCGGCGGCATGGCGACCTGGGCCGTCGTCAAGGCGCAGGCGCGCGACATCCTCGGCATCAACCTCACCGATGCCGACGTCAACAACGTGCCGCTGCTCGCGACCGACGCCTACGGCAACTTCCTGCCCGGGCCCGAACGGCTTCCCGCAGGTGGTGATGGCGGGGCCCGACGGCCTGGCCGGAACGGCCGACGACGTGCTGGTCGAGGGCAACCCGGATGCGCCCATCGGCCTGGCCGACGCCGTGCGCACCGGCCACGCCTTCCTCGACGACATCGCCCACACCGCCGCGCCGCGCAATGCCCAGACCGGCGCGCTGCTGACGGCCGACGCCGACGACGTCGCCGGCGGCCCCGTCGGCAGCCGGCGAGTACGACAACGAGCTGCTCGACGCCCACTACATCGCCGGCGACGGCCGCGTCAACGAGAACATCGGCCTGACCACCGTCCACCACGTCTTCCACTCCGAGCACAACCGGCTCGTCGAGCACACCAAGGACGTGGTCCTCGCGACCGAGCGACCTCGACTTCCTGAACGAGTGGCTGCTGACGCCCGTCGCGGCCATACCCGCCACTCCGGCCGCCCTCGCCGCCCTCGAGTGGAACGGCGAGCGCCTGTTCCAGGCGGCGAAGTTCGGCACCGAGATGCAGTACCAGCACCTGGTGTTCGAGGAGTTCGCGCGCACCATCCAGCCGAACATCGACGTCTTCATCCCGGACTTCCAGAACTACCAGACGCGAGATCAACCCGTCGATCGTCGCCGAGTTCGCCCACACGGTCTATCGCTTCGGCCACTCGATGCTGACCGAGACCATCGACCGGCTCGACCCGAACTTCGCAGTCGAGCGAGATCGGCCTGATCCAGGCCTTCCTCAACCCGCTGGCGTTCGCCGCCAGCGGCCCGACCCCGGACGAGGCGGCCGGCGCCATCGTGCGCGGCGTCACCCGCCAGGTCGGCAACGAGATCGACGAGTTCGTCACCGAGGCGCTGCGCAACAACCTGCTCGGCCTGCCGCTCGACCTTGCCGGCCATCAACCTGGCGCGCGGCCGCGACACCGGCATTCCGTCGCTGAACGCGGCGCGCCGTGAGTTCTTCGCCGGCACCGGCGACAGCCAGCTCAAGCCCTACACCAGCTGGGCCGACTTCGCGCAGCACCTGAAGCACCCGGAGTCGCTCATCAACTTCATCGCCGCCTACGGCACGCACGCGACCGTCACCGGCGCCGACCACGCTCGCGGACAAGCGCGCCGCGGCCGACGCCTGCTCGGTGCCTCGGCGGCGACGGGCGCAGCCGGCCGACCGGCTCGACTTCCTGAACAGCACCGGCGCCTACGCCAGCCGCGCCAACGGCGTGACCACCACCGGCCTCGACGACGTCGACCTCTGGATCGGCGGCCTGGCCGAGGAGAAGATGCCGTTCGGCGGCATGCTCGGCTCGACCTTCAACTTCGTCTTCGAGACCCAGCTCGAAGCCCTGCAGAACGGCGACCGGTTCTACTACCTGGAGCGCACGGCCGGGCTCAACTTCCTCACCGAGCTGGAGAACAACTCGTTCGCCAAGCTGATCATGGCCAACACGGACGCCACGCATCTGCCCGGCCTCGTGTTCCTGACGCCGGCCTCATCCTCGAGGTCGATCAGACCCAGCAGTTCAACGCGAGCTAGGCAGCGCCGATCCCGATCGGCGGCAGCGCGCTCACGCCGCTGGTCATCCGCGACAACCCCGACACGGCCGGGCCCGACACGAACTACCTGCAGTACACCGGCGACGAGCATGTCGTGCTGGGCGGCACCGACGGCAACGACATCCTCATCGCCAGCATCGGCGACGACACGCTCTGGGGCGACGGCGGCAACGACCGCCTCGAAGGCGGCGACGGCAACGACATGATCCGCGGCGGCGCCGGCGACGACATCATCACCGACATCGGCGGCGACGACAACATCCAGGGCGACGACGGCAACGACGTCATCCACGGCGGCAACGGCATCAACCTGATCCTCGGCGGCTTCGGCAAGCGACTTCATCGTCACCGGCGAGGACGCCTCGGAGGCCTTCGGCGGCCCGGGCAACGACTTCATCCTGGGCAGCAACGCCAACGAGCAGGACATGGGCAACGAAGGCGACGACTGGCTCGAACAGGGCAACCTGGACGGCGCCCGGGCGACAACTTCGACCCGTTCGGGCCACGACCGGATCATCGGCAACGACGTCTTCCTCGGCAGCGGCGTGCCCGACATCATGAACGGCGAAGGCGGCGACGACATCATGGTCGGCAGCGGCGGCTCCGGGCGACAAGTACCTCGGCGCGTCCGGCTTCGACTGGGCCACGTTCAAGGACGACACGCATCGGCGTGAACATCGACCTCGACATCCGCGCCTTCGACGCCGCGCCCGGTGCCCGTCGGCGGCGCGGCATCCTGGCCCGCTTCGCGGCACGTGGAAGGCCTGTCCGGATCGGCCATTCAGCGACATCCTGCGCGGCGATCGATGCCGACGCGGCGACCATCGCCACGGCGGGCGCGCAGGGCAGCGTGCTGACCAACATCGGCCTCATCGACGGCCTGCAGGAATTCCTCGGCGCCGGCGTCACCTCGTTCGGCGCGGGCAACATCATCCTGGGCGGCGACGGCAGCGACATCATCGAGGGGCGTGGCGGCGACGACCTGATCGACGGCGACCGCTGGCTGAACGTGCGCATCAGCGTGCGCCAGAACGCCGACGGCACGGGCGCCGAGATCGCCAGCTTCGACAGCATGGTCCCGCTGGTTCCGCTGATGCTGAACGGCACCTACAACCCCGGCCAGCTCGTGATCGTGCGCGAGATCCTGCCGGGCAGCGGCGGCTTCAACTTCGACACCGCGCGTCTTCTCCGGCAATCTGGCCGACTACACCGTCACCACCGACGAGAACGGCGCGACCGTCGTCACCCACCTCGACGCCAACGCCCCCGACGGCGTCGGCGTCGACGGCATCGACCGTCTCACCAACATCGAGCGGCTGCAGTTCGCCGACCAGGCCGTGGTCCTCGTGCCGGGACTCAATGCCGGGCCGGCGGGGCTGCTGACGGTCAACGACACCACACCCCGTGTCGGCCAGGTGCTGACGGTCTCGGCCGCAGGCGTGACCGACGCGGACAATACCGCGACCGGCGGCGCCATCACGGGACCGATCCGCTACATCTGGCAATTCGAACCGCGCCCGGACACGGGGGTCTTCCAGGACATCCTGATCGTGACCGGCCTCGGCGGCGAGCCTGCGAGCGGCCCGAGTTTCACGGTCACCCCGGACCTCGCCGGGCTGGCGATCCGCGTCAAGGCCGTCTACCGCGACCAGCACGGGGTGCTCGAAACCGTGTTCTCTGCTGCGACCGCGCCGGTTACGGCAAACGTCCCGGATCTGACCCTGACAGGCAACGCCGCAGCCAACACGCTCATCGGCGGGGAAGGGAACGACACGCTCAGCGGCCTTGGCGGCAATGACACGCTCATCGGCAATGGAGGCGCCGACACGCTCCTCGGCGGAGCCGGCGCCGACACCCTGGACGGCGGCGGCGGCAACGACACCCTGAATGGGGGAGTCGGGAACGACACGCTGATCGGCGATACCGGGGCCGACCTCCTCGACGGTGGAGCCGGCAACGACACCCTGGACGGCGGCACGGGCAACGACATCCTGGTCGGCGGGCTGGGCAACGACACCTTCGTGATCGACAGCCTGCTCGACGATGTGCAAGAGAATGTCGCCGGGGGCAACGACACCATCCGCACGTCGCTCAACGTGTTCTCGCTCGGCTTCGTGGCAAATATCGAAAACCTCCAATTCAACGGCGCCGGCGACTTCAGCGGCACGGGGGATGCGGCCGCCAACGTGATCTCCGGCGGCGACGGCAACGACACGCTCCTCGGCCTTGCCGGCAACGACACGCTGGACGGCGGCTTGGGCAACGACACGCTGAATGGCGGGGCCGGCGCCGACACGCTCACTGGCGGGGCCGGCGGGGATACGCTGGAGGGCGGAATCGGTGCCGACGTGTTGAACGGTGATGCGGGCAATGACGTCCTGAGCGGCGGGGCCGGTGTGGACAATCTCACCGGCGGCGCCGGCGACGACACCCTGGACGGCGGTGCAGGCAATGACACGCTGAACGGCGGAGCGGGCGACGACACGATGATCGTCGACAGCGCCGCCGACAGTGTCGAACGGCGGCGCAGGCATCGACACGGTCCTGGCGAGCAGTGCCAACTTCACCCTCGGTGCCAACACCGAAAACCTCACCTACACGGGCAACGGCGCGTTCGTCGGCACCGGCAACGCATTGAACAACACCATCACGGGCGGCGATCTGGCCGATACGCTGTCCGGCCTGGCCGGCAATGACACGCTGAACGGTGGGGCCGGCAACGACACCCTGGTCGGCGGAGACGGCAACGACACGCTGAATGGCGGAGCCGCCACCGATACGCTGAACGGCGGCAATGGGGACGACACGCTGAATGGCGGGGCCGGCGCCGACACACTCAGCGGTGCGGCCGGGAACGACGCGCTGAATGGCGGGGCGGGCGCGGACAACCTCGACGGTGGCGCAGGGAACGACACGCTCAGCGGCGGGGCCGGCAACGATCTGCTGAATGGCGGTGCCGGCAACGACATCTTCGTGTTCGCTGCGGGTTTCGGCAACGACCAGATCGCGGGCTTCGACGCCAACCCGGCCGGGGGCGGCCAGGACCTCCTCGACATCTCCGCGTTCGGCCTCACCGCTGCCACGTTCGCCGGCTCGGTGACCATCACCGACCTCGGAGCCAACACGCTGGTGGATTTCGGGCTGGACGGGTCCATCGTCCTCACCGGGGTAAACGGCGTCGGGGCCAACAGCATCACCCAGGCCGACTTTCTACTGGCGTGAGGATGCGGCCGCCTGACTGACTCGAAAGGCATTGCGCTGGAGGGCTCGCCCGGCAGCGCAGGCCTTCGGGCAGCGGCGCCGAAGCCAGAGCTAAGCCGCGACAAGAACAGAGGAGGAACCGGACATGAAAACCTTGTGGGATGAACTGCGCCCGCTGCTGCGCTACATCGCGGCATTCTCATTCTTCATCAACTTGCTGTTTCTCGTTCCTGCGATGTTCACCCTGCAGGTATTCGATCGCGTTTTATCGAGCAACAGCCGGGAGACGCTGGTCGTGCTGCTCGCCGGCACGGCCGTCGCGCTTTTCATCCTGCTGTTGCTCGACTACGTGCGCAACCGCCTGCAGAACGTCCTCGGCAACATCGTCGACGAACGCCTGTCGCCACCGGTGGTGAACGCCATCGTGGTGAAGGCGGCGCGCCTGCCCCACAGCGCCGGCGTCGAGGGTATCCGTGACGTCGCCGCCCTGCGCAATGTGTTCTCCGCCAATGGGCTGATTGCACTGTTCGATGCACCCTGGGTCGTGGTGTACGTTCTGGTGATCTGGACTTTCCATCCCACCCTCGGCATCGGCGCCGCGATCTCTGCCGTGCTCATGCTGGCCCTGGCATGGCTCAACGACCGGACCAGCCGCAACGCGTTGGAGGGCCTGCAGAAGGAGGGGCGTCGCGCCACGCAGTATGTCGAAAGTTCGCTGCGCAATGCGGAAGTGCTGCAGGCCCTGGGGATGACCGAGCGGCTGCTGGAACGCTGGCGTACGCTGCAGGACCAGGTGACGTCACTGCACACCAGCGCCAGCCGCAGCGGCGTTGCCTTCAGTGCGGCGACGCGCTTCGTGCGCCAGGCCATACAGATACTGATGCTGGGGCTGGGTGCCTACCTGGTGCTGACCCAGCAGGCGTCGGCCGGCATCATGATCGCCACGACGATCCTGCTGGGCCGGGCGGTGCAGCCGGTCGAACAACTGGTGGGGAGCTGGCGCATGCTGACCGATGCCCGCGCCGCCTACCGCCGCCTGCAGGACCTGTCGAAGGATTTCGACAAATTCGTGGCGCGCCTCATCATTCCACGCCCGGAAGGCCGCCTCGCGGCCGAGGGCATATCGTATCGGGCGCCGGGCACGGACAAGCCGATCCTGATCAATGTCGCCTTCAGCCTCACGCCGGGCGAAGCGCTTGCCGTCATCGGTCCGAGCGCGGCAGGCAAGTCCACCCTGGCGCGCCTGCTCACCGGCGTGTGGGCACCCAACACCGGTACCGTGCGCCTGGACGGGGCGGATGTCGCCTACTGGCCGCGCCAGGACCTCGGCCCCTGGATCGGCTACGTTCCCCAGGACGTCGAGCTGTTCGACGGCAGCGTGGCCGACAACATCGCGCGCCTCGGCAAGGTGGATTCCGAGGCGGTCGTGGCGGCGGCGAAGCGCGCCAACGCGCACGAGATGATATTGACTCTGCCGCAGGGCTACGACACGCAGGTGGGTGAACAAGGCGCCCGCCTGTCTCCCGGCCAGCGCCAGCGCATCGCGCTGGCCCGCGCCCTGTACGGCGATCCGCGCCTGGTGGTGCTGGACGAGCCGAACTCCAATCTCGACGGCGAGGGTGAGATTGCCCTGGCCCAGGCCCTGAGCGGGCTGCGCAGCGAAGGAGTGACCTCGGTCGTCGTCACCCATCGGCCCTCCCTCATCGCCCATGTGGACAAGATTCTGGTGCTGGAGGCCGGGCGCGTGCAGCAATTCGGGCCGGCGGGAGAAGTGATGAAGACGCGGCAGCGCCAGGCGCAGGTGATGGTCGGTGGGAAGGGAGGCTGAGATGGAAATCGCATTGCAACAAGGGTCAAGCGCTGCGCCATCCGGGCGCCCGAGCCAATCGCACGCACGGCGACTGGTGCGCGCGGGCTGGTGGATCATCCTCGCCGCCATCGTGCCGCATCGGCGCCTGGATGTGCTTCGCGCCACTGTCGATGGCGGTGGTCGCGCCCGCCTTCGTCAAGGTCGATCTCAACCGGCGGCCGGTGCAACACCTGGAAGGCGGCATCGTGCGCGCCGTGCTGGTGCGCGACGGCCAGCGCGTCAGTGCCGGCGATCCCGGTCCTCATGCTGGGGGACGTCGGTGTCGATGCCGACCGCAACCGCCTGAGCTACCGCGTACACAGAGGAGCGCGCCGCCCTGGCGCGCCACGAAGCGGAACAGGCCCTTGCCCGGACGCTCGTGTTTCCCGAGGAATTGCAGGCCGCGGCAGAGCAGGACGAGCGGCGTCAAGCACGCGATGCTGAAGGAGACCGCTCTGTTCGAGGCGCGGCGCGACGCGCTCGCCAGTGAAGTGGCCCTGATGAGAACGCTGCGCGGCCGTGTCGAGCAGGAAATGGCTGCCTTGCGCGCCCAGATCGCGCAGGCGCAAAGCTCCCTCGCACTGCAGACGAAGGATCTCGAAGCCAACCGGGGCCTGCTGGACAAGGGCTTCATCTCGCCCACCAGGCTGGGGCAGATCGAGGCCACCGTCGTGGATTACGCATCCAAGCTGGAGGAGCGGCGCTCGGAACTCGCGCGCGCGGCGCAGCGTCTGGTGGACAGCGACCTGAAGATGAAGTCGCTGCAGAATCAATACATGCAGGCGGCCAGCGATCAGCTCAAGGTGACGGCAGCCCGTCTCGCCGAGATCGAGCAGGAGCAGCGCAAATCGGAAGATGCCGCCGCGCGTCAGGTGGTGGCGGCCCCCGCCAGCGGCGAAGTCATCGATCTCAAATTCACTTCCCCGGGTGCCGTGGTGCGCCCCGGCGAGCCGATCGCGGAGATCGTGCCGAGCGACGCCAAGCTCATGATCGAGGCCCAGATCCGCCCGGAGGAGATCAACCATGTGTACCTCGATCAGCGCGCGCGCATCAAGTTCACCTCGTTCCGCTACCGCAACAGCGCGATGGTCACCGGCAAGGTGACCTACGTTTCCGCCGACCGACTTGATCGACCGGGCGACCAACCTGCCGTACTACGGCGTGACCATCGTCGCCGACCTCGATTCGCTCCAGGCCGTCGGCGATCTGAAGCTCCAGGCGGGCATGCCGGCCGAGGTCTACATCGAAGGCACGAGCCAGACCGCGCTGCAGTATCTGATGGAGCCGATCACATCGACGGCACGCAAGGCGGCAAGGCAGATGTGAGCAGCGGTCGTAGGTAACCGAATTGGAGCGTCGCAGTCGGAGCCGGGGCGCGAACGGGACGATCCGCGGCAGCGTGTCGCCTCGTTCGCCAGCCCCTGTGGTGCGCCGCGCCGAGGCAAGCAGGAGGCGACAGCATGTCTCCTGCGTATCTGGCACACATAACTATACGGAGGTCGAAGATGCAACAGAGAGAGAAAGCGCTCCGCGCGGCGCAGGAGTTGCGGCGCCAGATGATCGCAGCGGGATTGTCCCGGCGCGATCTCTTGAAACTCGGCCTGCTGAGCGGCAGCGGCCTGCTTGCCCTGACCGGCGCAATATGGGCGGCGCTCCGCCCTGGGCCAGGGTCACGGCGAGGCACGGTCACGAACCTGACCAGTCCGCCGACGCGTCGCTTCGTCGCGGAAATGCCGATCCCGCCGACACTGCAACCGGTGCAGTCCCTCGACCCCCACCCGACCGTGGAACCGAATTTCGCCGCCGGGGAGGGGCGCACCCGCAACCACCAGGCGCTGCTGCGCTTCCCGCCGCAGAAGTACTACGAGTTGCGCTTCGAGCAGGGCATGCACTCGTGGCACCCGGACCTGCCTGCGGGTCCGGTATGGGCACCCAACGGCATCTTCCCCGGACCGATGCTCTACATGCGCTACGGCGAGCCGGTCCTGGTGCGGATGTACAACGATCTGCCGGGACAGAACCTGGGATTCGGAATCCCTTCCATCACCACCCACCTGCACAACGGCCACACGCCATCGGAAAGCGACGGCTTCCCCGGCGACTATCACACCTCGGGCCAGTGGTACGACCACCACTACCCGAACCAGTGCGCGGGAATCGACGCTTACGGCGATCAGTACAGCCAGTACGGCGCCATGGGCGACTACCGCGAAGCCCTGGGCTCGCTCTGGTACCACGACCACCGTCTGGACTTCACCGCCCAGAACGTCTATGCCGGCATGGCAGGCATGGCGCCAATCTACGACAACCTCGACTCCGGCAAAGAGCATGACACGAACCCGCTGGCTCTGCGCCTGCCGAGCGGCGAATACGATGTGCCGTTGATCTTCCACGACCGGGTGTTCGACAGCCAGGGCCGCAGCTACTTCGACCTGTTCAATCTCGACGGCATCATCGGCGACAAGTTCACCGTCAATGGCGTGATCCAGCCGTTCTTTCGCGTGCAGCGGCGCAAGTACCGCTTCCGCATGCTCAACATCGGCCCTTCCCGCTTCTACCGCTGGTTCATGAGCGACGGCAGCCCGTTCACGGTGATCGCCAACGACGGCAATCTGCTGCCCGCGCCGGTGGTGGTCAAGAACTTCTGGCAGTCGGTGGCCGAGCGCCACGACATCGTCATCGATTTCTCGAAATACAAGATGGGCGACCGGGTGCGGCTGGTCAACCGGGCCCTGCAGACCAGCGGCCGCGGACCGGAAGAGGACTTGCTCAAACCGGGGATTCCAGTGCTCGAATTCCGGGTCGAGTCCGACCCGCCGTACCCGGACGAGAGCCGCGTTCCGGCGCAACTGCGGCCCCTGCCTCCGCTCGCCGATCTGGTGTCCGAAGCCGAGACCGAGCGCCTGTTCGTGTTCGGGCGCGGCAAGGGCGCGTGGCAGGTCAATGACCAGTTCTTCAATGTCAATCGGGCCGTTGCCACGCCGCGGAAGAACTCCACGGAGATCTGGACGATCCGCAATGGCGGCGGCGGCTGGTCGCATCCGATCCACATCCATTTCGAGGAGCACCGCTTCCTGAGCTTCAACGGCAGGCCGCCGGCGGCCATCGACAGCGGGCGCAAGGACGTCATCCGGCTCACGGAGAACGGGGAGGTGCGGGTGGCGATCCGCTTCCGCGATTTCGAGGGTCGCTACCCGATGCACTGTCACAACGTGGTGCACGAGGACCACTCGATGATGGTGCGCTTCGACATCGTGAGTTGAACCTGGGTCAATGCAGGTTTGCCTGCAAGGAGAACCGATCATGGACAGACGGACAGCATTCAAGAGCGCCCTCGCGCTGCTGGCGGCCGGCGCCGCCCCATCCACGGCCCAGGCGGCGGCCGGGCCGCATGCCGCCTACTTTCCGAACGTCGTACTCACCACCCACCAGGGCAGGACGGTGCGCTTCTACGACGATCTGCTCAGGGGTAAGACCGTACTCCTCAACTTTTTCTACATCCATTGCCTCGACGGCCAGTGCCCCCTGCAGACCGCCAATCTGAAGCGGGTCCAGGCACTGCTCGGCGAGCGCGTCGGACGCGAAGTGTTCATGTACTCGATCACGCTGCAGCCCGAGATCGACCGGCCGTCGCTGCTGCGGCAGTATGTCGAGGCGTTCGGCATCGGCCCCGGCTGGCAGTTCCTCACCGGCAGGCCCGCCGACGTCGAACGGTTGCGGCGGAAACTCGGGTTCGCCGATCCCGACCCCAAGGTCGATAGCGACAAATCCAATCACACCGGGGTGGTGCGCTACGGCAACGAGGCAAAGAGCCTGTGGGGGGGTTGTCCGGCGCTGGCCGAGCCCGAGGTAATCGTGCGCGCGGTGTCCTGGGTTGCCGCCTGACCGGATGGATCAGACGAAATGTTTACCGGAGGATTACGGCGCGGTCCCGATCGGCCGTACTCGCCGCCGGGTTGCCGCGCCAGCCGCAAGGGTTCAGCGCGGGCGCAAGGAGGCATCGACCTCGGACGCGGTGCAGCCCGCAGCGAGCAGATGGGGCCAGGCGCTCAGCCCAGCCTGCCCCACGCCCCGATCAGGGCAGGCGACACCATGACGGCCTGGGCTGCCGTCACATCGCGCAGCAGACGCTCTTCGAGGGTATCCGGACCGATCTCGTCGGCGGTCGCCAGGCCGGTCATCTGTATCACCGGCAGCAGACTGGTCACGGTCTGTGCCAGATAGCGGCAACCCAGTTCGCCCGGTGGCGGCTCGATGCGCGCATCGTGCGTCAGCGCCGGTTCGCGCACGCCTGCCCGCCGCAGGATCGACCACAACAGCGAGCCGAGGTCGCCGCGGGCGCCCGCGCGCTCGAGGCCTTCGACGACCCAGCGCACCGACTGCGCGAACAGCGGGACGGGCGGCGTAGTGCGCGCCGCGGAAATGTCCGGTTCCTGCAGGATCAGAACTCCGTCGGGCGCAAGGCTGTGGCTGAGGCGCCGCAGAACGGCCACCGGGTCGGGCGCGTGGAGCAGTATGAATCGCCCGGCGATGGCATCGAATCTGCCCGCCGGTTCGAAGGTGTGGATGTCCGCAACTTCGAAGCGGACATTCGTCAGACCCGCCCTGCTGGCGCGCAGGGCGGCGAGCCGCAACGGCTCCGGCGAGCGGTCGATGCCGATCACCTCGCCTCCGGCACCGACGATTCGCGCCGCCAGCAACGCGACATCGCCGGTTCCGGTGCCCAGATCGAGCACCCTCATGCCCTCGCGCAGTCCGGCCCGGCGCAGCAACGCGTCGGTAAATGCGCCCCAAACCTCGGCCTGCAGCAGCAGCCGCTCAAGTTCGCCGTCTCCATGCCCCAATGCGTAGTCGCTCATCTTCTCCGCCCTCCTTTTCCGGTTTCGGAAGTCATCCGATCGATGCGCGTAGCCCGCACGCTGCAACACCGGTGTCACCGGTCGAAGGACATCTGCCGCGGCGGCAGCGGCGGAGATGGCCGCCGGGGGCCGTGGCGCGCGCGGGCACACCTCCGACATCGCGAAATCGCGCGATACGCCTTGGACTCTCCGGGACGGTGGACCATTCCCGCCAGCGCGCCGGCGCCATCACGACAGTTTCAGGGATCAGCATGCTTCCTGCTGAAGTGCGCCCGCCACGAGCGAACGCACCTGCCGCTGATCGAGCGTGCGGATCAGGGCTCCGTTGAGTTGAAGATAGATGTCGTCGGGCCGCTGCACCAGCGCTCCGAGGTCACCATTTCCCGCGTTGACCACCCCTAGCGCACGCCAGCCGTCCGGAACCAACCGAGAGTACTCACTCCAGTCCTGTGACAGTGAGATCCGCATTCTCTTACACCCCGCATCAATATGCCCGATTGAACGGGCTTCGCATTGCCCGCCAGCGGTCACGTCGAGACCGATGCACGCCGGAGGCTATTCGTTCGGGGCAATTCTCCCGCCATGGCAGCGGAAGGGGAATAATACCGATGGCCTAGTCACAATGCCCAGGCCGCAGCGTTCCCGACCGGCAGGTTCGCGGAGGGGCACGCGCAAATCGCTTGAAATGTAGGGCCAGCAAGAGCGCCGGCGCAGCACAGCGCCACACTGCGCCGGATGGGAGCGTAAGGGTCTCGCGCCGCGCCGATCGAGTTCCCGCCCAGGACTGAGGACCCCGGGTCAGGTCAACCCCATGCAACCGCCTCCCGAATCGGTCGGGGGCGGTCGCCGAATTACGGAGCGGCCGCCGCTCAGCGCGGCGGGATGTCGCTGATGTAGGCGTTGTCCACCAGCGGCTTGGCGTCCACCTGCGCCACGTGGCAGCTTGTGCACTGGTAGCGGCTCATCTGCACCACCCGTTTCATGCCGTCCTTGGTGTCGAGGAACTGCATGTGCGAGTCGCCGACCCGCGGCGAGTCCTTCTGCCGGTAGGTCTCGGGGCTGTGGCAGTCGAGGCACTTGTTTTCCGCGAGCGAGATCTGGTCGAACGTCGGCATCGCATGCGGGATCAGCGGCGGCGCGTCCTTGAAGGAGCGTGCCAGGTTCTTCTGCTTGCCCGGTTCCGCGCCTACGTACTGTTTCTCCTTGAACGCCGGATCCGGCGCAAAGGCATCGGACCCACGCAAGCTCGCCGGTCCGGATCCCTGGTGCGCGCATCCAAAGCCAAGCGCTGCCGTGAGCAGCAGCACCAACATCAGCGAACTGGGCTTTTTCATATCGGTCCCTCCAAATGCTAGTTCAAAATCCGCTCGATCAATTCAGTTTGACCGGCTGCGCGGTTCCACGGCCGATCATTCCCCTGGGCTTGTTGAAGCGACTACCGAACTCGAACACATCTTCCGAACACACGTCGATGCAGCGCCCGCAATTGGTGCAATTGGGCGACAGAATCACCGGGCCGAAGCCCTGGGCCGCGCCCTTCAGCGCCGGCTTGATCACATGATGCTCGGGACATACGGTGAAGCAATCCATGCAGTCGTTGCACTTGTCGCGGCGCAGCGCCGTCACGCGCAGCGCGCTCCACCGGCCGAGGATGCTGTAGAACGCACCCACCGGGCACAGGTGGCCGCACCAGCCGCGGTTCATGACGAATATATCGAACAGGAACACGGCCAGGATCACCATCCATGCCGCACCGAAACCGAAAATCAGCCCCCGATGCAGCATCGATACCGGGTTGACCAGCTCCCAGGCGACGGTGCCGCTGGCGAGCGCGAGCATCAGGGTCATGCCCAACACCCAATAGCGCGCCTGACGCGACAGATGGGCGCCGCCCTTTATGCCGAAGCGCCCCCGCAGCCAGGCCGCCGCGTCCGTCACCAGATTGACCGGGCACACCCACGAGCAATACGCCCGCCCGCCGACCAGCAGGTACAACACGGCGACGATCAGCGCGCCGACCATCGCCAGCCGCTCCGGGGCATGCCCCGTCAGCAGGGACTGCAGGAGCACGTAGGGATCGGTGAGCGGCAGCAGGTCCAGGGTGTAGCTGTACGACAGGTTGCCCTTGACGATCCAAAGCCCGAACCACGGGCCGGCGAGAAACAGGGCAAGTATCGACAACTGCGACAGCCGGCGCAGGATCAGCCATTGGTGGGCGGCGAGCCATCCCTTCCGCGCGATCGCTTCGGCGCCGATCTTCATCGCGGCGCCTCGTCCGAGAGTCGATCCACCAGACGGCCACCCGGCACGGCGCTGCCGCCCTGGGTCGCCGGATCGGAGTGGCCCGGCAAATCCACGCCTTCGGGCATGCGGTCGGGCAGATCGATCAACCCCTTGTCCTCGACCAGCGACTTGCCCGCCTTGCGCTTCTCTTCCCAGCCGATGCGGTAGTGATGTCCCAACTCGCCCTTCGCCAGGTGAATGGGATAGACCTTGATCGCGGCCACCTCCAGCACGCAGCCTGCTTCGCACTTGCCGCAGCCGGTACATTGATCGGAATGCACAACCGGCTCGAACACTGTGTGCTTGCCAGTGCGCTCGTTGTGCCGCAGATCCAGCGTGATCGCCTTGTCGATAAGCGGACAGACGCGATAGCAGACGTCGCAGCGCAGGCCGAGAAAGTTGAGGCAGGTCTCCTTGTCCACCAGCACTGCCAGTCCCATCCTTGACTTGCCGATGTCGGTCAGTTTGTGATCCAGCGCTCCAGTCGGGCAGGCTTTGACGCAGGGAATGTCCTCGCACATCTCGCACGGACCGCTGCGGGCAACGAAATAAGGCGTTCCGGTGGCCACGCTCTGCTCCGGCGTGGCGAGATGGAGAATGTCGTAGGGACAATCTCGCACGCACATGCCGCAGCGGATGCAGGCACCGAGGAAATCCTGCTCCGGGCCGGCGCCCGGCGGGCGGATCGCTGCCGGCGGCAAGGCCTTCGCCTGCTTCGCATAGAGCCCGACGCCCAGGCCCAGCAGACCGACGCCGCAGGCCATGCGCGCTGCATCCGACAGAAACTGCCGGCGCGCGCTGCCTCTGCCTTTGAGTTCGCCTTCCATGAGACAACCTGGAGCGACGGCGGAGCAGCGAGAGGCCTTAGCCCCTCGCTCCTGAACCGTCAATGTTTCCCCATCACACCTTCACCACCTTGCACGCGCACTTCTTGAAATCGGTTTCTTTCGAGATCGGGCAGGTGGCATCGAGGGTCAGCTTGTTCACCAGGCGGTGCTCGTCGAAGAACGGCACGAACACCAGGCCGACCGGCGTCTTGTTGCGCCCCCGGGTCTCGACGCGGGTGACGATCTCGCCGCGGCGCGAGGAAACCTTCACCGTGTCGCCACGCTGCAGGCCGCGCTTCTTGGCATCGTCGGGGTGCATGTAGATCCAAGCGTCCGGCATGGCGCGATAGAGCTCGGGCACGCGCCGCGTCATGGTGCCGGTGTGCCAGTGCTCCAGCACGCGGCCGGTGCACAGCCACAGGTCGAACTCGTTGTCCGGCTCCTCGGCCGCCTTCTGGTAGGGCAGCGCATAGATCACCGCCTTGCCATCGGGATAGCCGTAGAACTTGATGCCCTCGCCCTTCTTGACGTACGGATCGTAGCCCTCGCGGAAGCGCCACAGCGTTTCCTTCTGGTCCACCACCGGCCAGCGCAGGCCGCGCGCCTTGTGGTAGAGATCGAACGGCGCCAGGTCGTGGGCGTGGCCGCGGCCGAAGGACGCATACTCCTCGAACAGGCCCTTCTGCAGGTAATAGCCGAGTTCCTTCGACTCGTCGTTCTCGAAGCCCGCATACATTTCCTTGGCCGGGAACTTGTTCACCTGGCCATTGGCATAGAGCACGTCGTACAGCGTCTTGCCCTTGTACTCGGGCTTCTTGGCGATCAGCTCCGCCGGCCAGACGTCCTCGACCTTGAAGCGCTTGGAGAACTCGATGTACTGCCACAGGTCCGACTTGCTTTCGCCCGACGCCTTGACCTGCTGGCGCCAGAACTGGGTGCGACGCTCGGCGTTGCCGAAGCCTCCCTCCTTTTCCATCCACATGGCGCAGGGCAGGATCAGGTCGGCGGCGAGCGCCGTCACCGTCGGATAGACATCGGACACCACGACGAAGTTGGCCGGGTTGCGGAAACCGGGATAGGTTTCCACGTTCATGTTCGGTCCGGCCTGCATGTTGTTGGTGGTGGTGGTCCAGTAGAAGTTGAGCTTGCCGTCCTTCAGG
The DNA here is from genome assembly GCA_963823455.1 of uncultured beta proteobacterium. Classification (GTDB taxonomy): domain Bacteria; phylum Pseudomonadota; class Gammaproteobacteria; order Burkholderiales; family Rhodocyclaceae; genus CAVPDA01. The sequence continues at coordinate 83,417 of CAWGLO010000001.1, read as the reverse complement.
GCGCGGCTCTGGGCCACGGCATGCAGGCCGATCCAGTCGGGAATGGTCCCTTCCGGCAGGTTCCAGATCTTCTCCGTCGCCTCACGATGCTTGGGATTGGTCACCACCATGTCCGCCGGCAGACGATGCGAGAACGTACCTACCTCGCGCGCCGTGCCGCAGGCGGAGGGCTGGCCGGTCAGCGAGAACGGGCCGTTGCCCGGCTCGGAGATCTTGCCCACCAGCAGGTGCACGTTGTAGATCATGTTGTTGACCCAGGTGCCGCGCGTATGCTGGTTGAAGCCCATGGTCCAGTAGGACACGACCTTGGTCTTCGGATCGGCATAGGCCTTGGCCAGCGCTTCCAGCTTGTCCTTGGGCACGCCCGAGAGCTGCGACGTGTAATCGAGCGTGTATTCCGAAACGAATTGCTTGAACTCGTCGAAGGTCATCGGCGTGGAATTGTTGGGATTGCCCTTCGGCTTGCCGTCCGCCCCTGGATAGCCGTTGTTGTTGGCCACCTTCTCCAGCGGATGGTCGGGCCGCAGACCATATCCGATGTCCGTCACGCCCTTCTTGAAGTTCACGTTCTTGGCGACGAACTCCTGGTTCACCGCATTGTTCTGGATGATGTAGTTGCAGATGTAATTCAGGATCGCCAGGTCCGTCTGCGGCTTGAACAGCAGTTCGCTGTCGGCCAGTTCGCAGCTGCGATGGGTGAAGGTCGAAAGCACATACACCTTCACGTGCTTCGCCGTGAGACGGCGGTCGGTCAGCCGCGACCACAGGATCGGGTGCATCTCCGCCATGTTCGAGCCCCACAGCACGAACGCGTCGGCATGCTCCAGGTCGTCATAGCAGCCCATCGGCTCGTCGATGCCGAAGGTCCGCATGAAGCCGGCCACGGCGGAGGCCATGCAGTGGCGCGCGTTGGGATCGATGTTGTTGGAGCGAAAGCCCGCCTTCATCAACTTGGCGGCGGCGTAGCCTTCCCAGATGGTCCATTGACCGGAGCCGAACATGCCGACCGTCTTCGGCCCCCCGGCCTTGAGCGCCGCCTTGCACTTCTCCTCCATGATGTCGAAAGCCTGCTTCCAGGTGATCGGCTGGAACTCGCCGTTCTTGTCGAACTTGCCGCCCTTCATGCGCAGCAGGGGCGTCGTCAGACGGTCCTTGCCGTACATGATCTTGGACAGGAAGTAGCCCTTGATGCAGTTCAGGCCCTTGTTCACCGGCGCGTCCGGATCTCCCTGGGTGGCGACCACGCGGCCGTCCTTGACGCCCACCAGCACGCCGCAGCCGGTGCCGCAGTAGCGACATACTCCCTTGTCCCAGCGAATGCCTTCGCCGCCGGCCTGGGCCAGCGCCTGGTTGCCGCCGGGCAGGGTCATGCCGGCCGCGGTCGCAGCCGCCGCAGCGGCATTCGCCTTGATGAAATCACGCCGATTCAGTGTCATTGTTTCGCCTCCGCAGTTTCGAGACCGTCATCGCAATACTCATAGACGAGCGAGATCGCCAGGACCCCGTCCACTTCGTGGAGTTTCGTGATCGAATCCTCCACCCTGTAACCCTCCCCATCCTCCACCGTCACCACCAGGCGCCCGTCGCCGGTATCGCCGTGAATTTCCACGCCCGGAATCCGGTCGACCTGATGGCGCACGCCCTCAAGTCGTTCAGGCCTGGTGCGCAGGATCATGCTGGAAATCTCCATTCCCTCTCCTCCGTCATGCCGGCATTGGTTGTGTCGGCTCGCTGATTTCGATCGCATTGACCGGGCAGATGCCGAAGCATGCGCCGCAGCCGCTGCACCGCTCCGGTGCCAGTTCGGGGACGGCGACGCCGCCGGCTCTCGCGCCGAAGCGGACGGCGTGCGCGTCGCACGCGTCGCCGCAGGAGCGACAGACGATGCGGTTCAGCGCCAGACACCGGTCGGCAATTGTCGCCACGAGCTGCCACGGACTGCGATCCGGCTCGAAGCGCAGGGCGCCGGCATGGCACGCCGAGGCGCAGCGGCCGCAGAAGGTGCATTCGCCGCAGGAGAAATCGATTTGGGGGAAGCCGCCGGAGCCCTTGGCGACGATACGGGTGGGGCAGGCGCCGATACAGTCGGCGCAACGCGTGCAGCGCTCGATGAACTCGTCTTCCGCCAGCGCCCAAGGGGGGCGGATCGGCTGGCGCCGACCGCCGAAGTCACCGCGCAGAAACCGCCCGCGCGATATGGATGTGGCGAACATGCCTTTCCCCCCGAACCGAAGCGCTCACGCTAGTCTTCGGGGAGCCGGATTTCCTTGATTTAACTCAACGGTGGGGGCGAAAACGATGGCCGGGCTGACCCATCGGTCCGGATGCCTGTTGGGCGAGCTTGCGTGCGGTCGATCACCCGCAGCCGGAACCTCGGCCTACCCCCTCGCTTTCCTCGGCTGCTGCAGGAGGGCAAGGGAACGCCCCTGCAGCGGGAACACGTCGCCGCAGGCGAAACGCCTCGCATCCTTTGCCGCGGCAGGTCGGCTGGTGTCCAGCGCCACCTGCCACCGCACATGGGCGTGGAATCCGGGAAGCACGAACGGGATCTCCTCGTGATGAGCATTGATCAACAGGATGAAATCGTCGTCCACGACCGCAGTCCCGCGCTTGTCCACCTCGCCGATGACGTCCCCCGCCAGATACATGCCGAGACAGCGCGCGAAACCCTGATTCCACTCCGCGTCGCTCATCTCCAGGCCGTCCGGGTCGAACCACAGGATGTTCTTGGTTCCGTCGCGCAGCAGATGCTCCTGGAAAAAGGAGCGGCGGCGGAAGATCGGGTGCTCGCGCCGCAACTTGATCACGTGCTGGACGAACTCCAGCAGTTCCAGTCCCTCTGCGGTCAGATCCCAGTTCATCCAGCTGATCTCGTTATCCTGGCAATAGGCGTTGTTGTTGCCGTGCTGGGTACGGTCCATCTCGTCCCCCGCCACCAGCATCGGCACGCCCTGGGACAGCAGGAGCGTGGCCAGCAAGTTGCGCTTCTGGCGCGCCCGCAGCGTCAGGATGGCGGCGTTCTCGGTCGGGCCTTCCGCACCGCAGTTCCAGCTCTGGTTGTTGTCCGCGCCGTCGCGGTTGTCCTCGCCGTTGGCTTCGTTGTGCTTGCGTTCGTAGCTCACCAGATCGCGCAGGGTGAAGCCGTCGTGCGCGGTGATGAAGTTGATGCTGGCGTAGGGGCGCCGGCCGTTGTGCGCGTACAGATCGCTGGAGCCGGTGAGGCGATAGGCGAGGTCGCCGATCAGGCCCCCCTCGCCCTTCCAGTAGGCGCGCACGGCGTCGCGGTACTTGCCGTTCCACTCCGTCCAGCCGACCGGGAAATTGCCCACCTGGTAGCCGCCCTCGCCCACATCCCAGGGCTCGGCGATGAGCTTCACCTGCGGACAGCACCGGGTCCTGGTGAATGATGTCGAGGAAGGCGCCGAGTCGATCGACCTCGTGCAGCTCGCGGGCCAGCGTGGCGGCCAGATCGAAGCGGAAGCCGTCCACGTGCATCTCCTGCACCCAGTAGCGCAGCGAATCCATGATCAGCTGCAGCACCCGCGGGTGCATCATGTTGAGCGTGTTGCCGCAGCCCGTGTAGTCCATGTAGATAGCGCGGCTTGCCCTGGCTTCAGGCGGTAGTAGGCGGCGTTGTCGATGCCGCGAAAGCACAGCGTCGGCCCCAGATGATTGCCTTCCGCGGTGTGGTTGTAGACCACGTCCAGGATGACCTCGATGCCGGCCCGGTGCAGGCTCTTGACCATCGCCTTGAATTCGCTCGGCGCATCGCCCGTGGCGGAATAGCGTCGATCCGGCGCGAAAAAGCCGATCGAGTTGTAGCCCCAGTAGTTGCGCAGTCCGCGCTGGACCAGATGACGCTCGCTCACGGCGCAGTGCACCGGCAGCAGTTCCACTGCCGTCACCCCCAGCCGCTGCAGGTGCGCGATCGCCGGCGGGCTGGCCAGACCGGCGTAAGTTCCCCGCAGCGGCTCCGGTATGCCGGGTTGCAGCGCAGTAAATCCCTTGACGTGCAGCTCGTAGATTATGGTGTCGTTCCAAGGCGTGCCGGGAGCTCGTTCATCCTCCCAGTCGAAACTCGGATCGATCACCTGGCACTTCGGCATGGCCGCCGCATTGTCGCGCCAGTCGAACGACAGATCCTCGCGCTTGGCCCCGACCTTGTAGGCAAAATCGGCATCGCTCCAGCGCAGCTTGCCGATTGCAGCCTTGGCGTACGGATCCAGCAACAGCTTGTTGGGGTTGAAGCGCTGTCCGGTCTCGGGGTGGTACGGCCCGTAGACGCGATAACCGTATAAGCAGCCCCGGCTGTGGCGCCCGGCAGGTAGCAGTGCCACACCATGTCGGTTCGTTCGGGCAAGCTGATGCGCTCGACCTCGCGCCGGCCTCGCGCGTCGAACAGGCACAGTTCGACCTTGTCCGCATGCTCCGAAAAAAGGGCAAAATTGACACCCTGTCCGTCCCAGGTTGCGCCAAGGGGATAGGGTTGGCCTGGCCACACGGCTGAAATCATCTTTGTCATAGTGCGAATGGACTCATCGGTTCGGGCGTTCGGCCTTGAGGCTGATTGTGTGTCAACATACACGACTCACCGTTCCGCGACACCTCGCACGGTAAAGGTAGCGGACGGTCCGCCGGTTCATCGCTCGGCCACGACCCGAGCACGCAACCCACATCCTCCCCATGTTCAACGCACAATGCGTATCGATGCCAACAGCCAAGAAAAGGACGACACCATGCAACAGGCTGAACTCAACGACGATCTGATCCGGATAATCGAGGCCCGCCACCACGATCCGTTCGCGGTGCTGGGCAAACATGCCGTCGACGGCGACGGCATAGTCGTCCGGGCGTTCATCCCCCACGCGTCGGAGGTTTCGATTGCCGAGGGCAACCTTCCCATGATCCGCGTTCCCGGCACCGATTTGTTCGAATGGAGCGGAGACGGGACCGCGATCCCGGACCATTATCGTCTGATCTGGCGCGACGGCGTACACCACGAGCACATCGCCCACGACCCCTACACGTATCTGCCCCAGATTTCGGAGTTCGATCTGCACCTGTTCGGAGAGGGCAAGCATCGCCAGGCCTACCTGTGCCTGGGCGCCCACGAGCACGAGGTCACGGCGTGGCCGGCGTGCTGTTCGCGGTGTGGGCGCCCAACGCGGAGCGCGTAAGCGTGGTCGGCGACTTCAATCGCTGGGATGGCCGCCGCCACCCGATGCGGGTCCGCCCCGGCACCGGCATCTGGGAGCTGTTCATCCCGGACATCGGCGCCGGCAGCTTCTACAAGTTCGAGATCCGCAACCGCCACTCCGGCGAGGTGCTGCTCAAGTCCGACCCCTACGGTCAGCAATTCGAGCTGCGGCCGAACACCTCCTCCATCGTCACCGCGCAATCGCCCTACCAGTGGCAGGACGCGGCATGGATGGAGCGGCGCGCCGGCGCCGACTGGCAGCATGCGCCGATGTCGGTGTACGAGGTGCATCTCGGCTCCTGGCAGCGCGGCATCGAGGGCGAATTCCTCAACTACCGCGAGCTGGCTCGCATGCTGGTCGAATACGTGAAGAAGATGGGGTTCACCCACATCGAGCTGCTGCCGATCACCGAGCATCCCTTCGACTTGTCGTGGGGCTATCAGGCGACCGGCTATTTCGCACCCACCAGCCGTTTCGGCACGCCGGACGACTTCCGCTACTTCGTGGATCACTGTCACCAGCACGGCATCGGCGTCATCCTCGACTGGGTTCCCGCCCATTTTCCGAAGGACGCGCACGCGCTGGCCCGCTTCGACGGTACGGCGCTCTACGAACACGAGGATCCGCGCAAGGGCGAGCACCTCGACTGGTCAACCCTGATCTTCAATTTCGGCCGCAACGAAGTGAAGAACTTCCTTCTGTCCAGCGCCCTGTACTGGCTGAAGGAGTTTCACATCGACGGGCTGCGGGTCGATGCGGTCGCCTCCATGCTCTACCTCGACTATTCGCGCACCGACTGGGTTCCGAACCAGTACGGCGGCCGGGAAAACCTCGAAGCGATCGAGTTCCTGCGGGAGTTCAACGCCGTAACCCACGGCGAGTGCCCAGGGGCCCTCATCATCGCCGAGGAATCCACCTCCTGGCCGCAGGTGACGCGCCCGACCTACCTCGGCGGCCTGGGCTTCGACATCAAGTGGAACATGGGCTGGATGAACGACACCCTGCGCTACATGTCGCACGAGCCGGTCCACCGCCAGTACCACCACGACCTGCTCACCTTCAGCATGCTCTATGCGTTCACGGAGAATTTCATGCTGCCGTTCTCGCACGACGAAGTGGTGCATGGCAAGGGCTCGATGCTCAACAAGATGCCGGGCGACGAATGGCAGCGCTTCGCCAACCTGCGCACTGCTCTACACCTACATGTTCACCCATCCGGGCAAGAAGCTGCTGTTCATGGGGACGGAATTCGGGCAGGGGCTGGAGTGGAACAGCGCCGGGGTGCTCGACTGGTACGTGCTGCAGTTTCCCTTCCATCAGGGCATGCAGCGCCTGGTGACCGATCTGAACCAGCTCTACCGGAATTCGCCCGCCCTGCACCACAGCGAGTTCGAATGGCAGGGATTCGAGTGGATCGACTGCCACGATTCGCAACAGTCGATCCTGAGCTTCGTGCGCAAGGCAGGACGAAGCTTTCCTGGTGGTGGTGGTCAACTTCACCCCGGTCCCCGCGACAACTACCGCATCGGCGTACCGCGATCGGGCAACTACCGGGAAATCCTCAATTCCGACTCCCAGTTCTACGGCGGAAGCAATGCAGGCAACGGCAATGGCAGCCTCGTCGCGACGGATACCCCCTGGATGGGCCGCCCGTGGTCGCTGAGCATCACGGTGCCGCCGCTTGCCGCCATCGTCCTTGCGCCGCAGGAGTGACCAACCGCGGCCACTTCACCATCGACGCGTGGGCACCACAGAATTTGGTCCGCGCCGCGCCCGGCGCACACATGGAGCAGCCGGTCAGGCCGGTGCCCTCATGCCTCGAACGCCGATGACTGCGGACGCTTTTTTTTCCGAAGTAGACGAATTTCGCACAAGCGCAAGCGCGTCGGCGTTGACAGGCCAAGGTGGTTGCTGCAACTATGCGAACGCTGGAAAGGGCGTGTCCGTCAACGAAAACAAGACCGAGGTCAACGATGAAAACTCAAACATCCAATGTCCAGAAGAAGCAGTACGTCGCTCCCAAGCTCACCACCCATGGCGACATCGCCGCAATTACACAGCAGCAGGTGAAGAGCTTCGGAATAGGCGATGGGTTTCTCTTGAATATCCCGGGCGTAGGCGACGTCCCGATCAAGAACTACTCCTGAGGGCAAGATCTGCGCGCAGGTGCGAACTGCGCGAACTCCCGCTGTGATCACTGAATGCACGCCGCTCCAGCCATTGCACGGCTGGAGCGCGGTTGCGCTTGGACTTGGATCGCGTGCGAGAAACAGCTCGTTGATCGGCGCTTCCCGACACCAACGATTCGAGCGAGGCCTGTAAACCGCTTGCGACCAAAGGCAATCGGCGGAACGTCCTATCGCTATCGCGCCTACGGCTTGGTCGTCGAGTCGGCTTTGCCGCTGCCGGAATTGGGCGTCGATCAAGCATCACCCGACCAAGTCAACCTGACGATAGGGTTCGGCCGCATCGGATGTCGTCCAGACCCGGACGAGTCCGGCTGCGGCATCTGGGTAAGAGATAACCAGGCCTGCTACTGCAATTTCGACGTCGGCGCATTTCTGGTTTCGTCCGGTGCCGAGATACTGGTCGAACCGGAAGCGGGAGTCGCCCCTGAGGCATTGCGACTTTCCCTTCTCGGTCCGGCTTTGGCCCTGGCGCTGCAGCAGCGCGGGCTCTTCCTGCTACATGCCAGCGCGGTTTCCGTGAATGGGGAGGCAGTCGCGTTCCTGGGCATGCACGGTTTCGGGAAATCGACGACCGCGGCGCTGTTGAACGCCCGCGGTCATCCCTTGGTCAGCGACGACTTGCTTGCCGTCAGCGTCGAAGACCGGATCGTCCATCCGGGTTTTCCCCAATTGAAGCTATGGCCGGACGCACTGCAGACGCTTGGCCTTCCACCGCACGAACTTCCCCAAGTGCATCCCGAGGTGCCCAAGCGTGCGTTGCGATTGAGCGAGGGATTCGCGGCCCAGCCGATACGGCTCCGGCGCCTCTATGTCCTGGGTATCGGATCCCCGACTTTGGTCCAAACGCTGAGACCGGCGCAGATCTTCGCGGAAATCTCCCGCCATTGGTACGGAGTACGTTTCGGGCAGGCCTACATCGATTCGCTGGACGTTCGTCGGCACTTTCTGCAAACGGCGCACTTGGCTCGGGACGTGCCGATGCGGCGTCTGCAACGCCCGGCGACTTTGGCGGATGACCCGGACCTGCCGCGGGCAATGGAGGCAGCGATCTTGAAGGATATCGAAGACAGCAGCTGCAGCGGGCTTCCCGGTGGGTGACTCGGCGCAACGCCCATCTGCGGCGTCGATCGCGCGATTTCCCGAGGGAAGTACCCTGATCCGGACGGTTGAGGCTCTTGCTGGGGTGCCATGCCCCGCTGTTTCCCGCAGCCCTGCCCCGCTCCTCATGCAGCGCACACTGTGGCCGGCGCAACGGCCGGCGAGTACGCCGTGAGCGGGATCACCGGCGCTGTCCGTTTCGATGGTCGACACCTCGATCCGGGGTTGGCGGCCAGCATGGTGGAGAGCCTCGCCCATCGCGGACCGGACGGGCGCCGTACCTGGTGCCAGGAAGGCGTCGGTCTGGGACACGCGATGCTGTGGACTACGCCCGAATCCCTCCATGAGAGTCAGCCCGTAGTCAGCCGGGATGGCACTCTGGCACTGGTCTCCGACGCCCGCCTCGACAACCGCGAGGAATTGGCCACCGCGCTGGCCGTGAATGCTGAGCAGGCGGCGCGACTCAGCGACGCGGAACTGATTCTCGCATCCTATCAGCGGTGGGGAGAAGACTGTCCGCAGAGGCTGCTGGGCGATTTCGCATTTGCCGTCTGGAACAAGACCGAACGCAGTCTGTTCGGTGCTCGGGACCCCGCCGGGGTGAGGAGTCTTTACTATTACCATCGAAACTCCCTGTTCGCATTCGCGTCGGAGATCAAGGCCCTGTTCCAAGTCCCGGAGATACCGCGCGAACTGAACGAGGAGCGGATCGCCGATCACTTCATTGTCGACTTCGACGATCAGGCGAGCACCTTTTTCCGGGACATCTACCGCCTGCTTCCCGGCCACTGCATGAACATCAGCGCGCGAGGTCGGCAACTGCGCCGCTATTGGGCGTTCAACCCCGACACAGAGCTGAGGCTGAAGTCGGACGGCGAATACGAGGAGGCATTTCGCGAACTGTTCACCGAGGCTGTCCGCTGCCGCCTGCGCAGCGCATTTCCAGTCGGCTCCACGCTCAGCGGCGGCCTAGACTCATCCTCCATCGCCTGTACGGCCCGTGCATGTCTCAGGAAGGAGGGACAGACGACGCTGCACACGTTTTCCGCGATTTTCCCGAGCCTGCCGACGCCGGATCTCAAACGCATCGACGAACGCAAATATGTCGAAGCAGTAGTGGCGGGGGGGGACGTCATCGCGCATGAAGTGCATGCCGATCGACTCGAACCGCTGGGAAACCTTGCGCACATTCTGTGGTACCAGGATGATCCGCTCGTCCCTTTCAACCTATACATCCATCTGGGGATCTTCGATGCGGCCCGCGCCAACGGGGTTCGCGTCGTGCTGGACGGTACCGACGGAGACACGACGGTTTCCCATGGCTTCGAGCGCCTGGCGGAACTCGCCAGGACGCTGCGGTGGGGAACCCTGCTGCAGGAGGCACGTGCAGTATCACAGCGGTCTCCCGGCAACTCTTTGTCCACGTGGAAGATCCTTTGGCAACACGGCCTCAGTCCCACCATCCCGGCCGGACTGCGGGAATCATGGAACCGGGCGCGCGGTCGTCAAACGCCGCCCTTGGGCTGCGACGCCGTCGTGGCAAAGGATTTTGCCCACCGATTGGGGCTCCGAGCGCGAATCGACCGGCAGCGAAGCAGTGATCCTGGCTCGTTCAAGAGTGCGCGCAGCGCGCACCTGCAGAGTCTCCAGTCGCCGCTGCTCCCCTATCTCCTGGACTTGGCGGACAAGTCCGCAGCCGCCTGCTCGGTCGAGGCACGCTATCCTTTTTTCGACCGACGCTTGATGGAGTTCTGCCTCGCTCTGCCGCCGGAGCAGAAGCTGCAGGCGGGTTGGGGCCGTTCGATCCTGCGCCGGGCCATGCAGGGTGTGCTGCCGCCGCAGATCCAATGGCGCAACACCAAGGCCGACCTCTCGCCGAATTTCCACCGCAGCATCCTGGGTTTCGGAAAGGAGAAACTGGATCGCCTGTTCTCCGAGATCGACGGACCCGTCGTCGAGCGCTTCCTCGACTTGTCGGCTTTGAAGGTCGTCTATCGGCGCTATCAGAACAAGCCATCGAATTCCGATGCAATGACCATATTCATGGCAGCGACGTTCGCCAAGTGGCTGGGGGAGAATTGCAGGCAGATCGGAAGCGAAACAAACGGCCATGCGCGCGACAGCGCCGACAGCATGTTCGCGGCGAAAACGAAAGGACCCGTGCTCGATGGGTCTTCATGAACGGCCGTCGTCGGGCGTGTCCGTCGAAGTCGGGACCAGCGCCTGACGACGGTGCGTTTTCGTCATCGATCGTCTCTGCCCGCCCCAGACAGTTCCCCGTCCTGCCGATCCGTTGGCAAAATCCGCAACGAGCGAATGGACTGCGGGCTTGCCTCCAGCCACAAGCATTCACCGTTCTTTCGTTTCATGTTGAGGATCGCGTTTCGCGGAAGCTCATTGATGTGCCGGGTGATGACATCCATGACCCAGCCATGCGTGATGGCCAGCACACGCTTGCCGGAGTGGTGTTCGGCGATGTGCAGGAGCGCGTCCAGAACCCGATCCGCGAAGTCGTCCATCGACTCCCCCTGCTCGAAGGAACAGGCAGGGTTTCTTCTGAGAATCTGCTGCAGGAGAACCGGATTTGTCTCCGCGAGTTCAGCCTTCGGAATACCCTGGACCGCGCCGAAATTCCTCTCCTTCAAGCCGTCGTGTCGCAGCGGAGATGCGAGGCGGAGCCTGCCGGCGATGATTTCCGCGGTCTCCAGCGATCGGCTCAAGGGGCTCGAATAGACGCAGGAGAAGCCCGACTCGGCAAATGCCGCGGCAAGCTCGTGAGCCTGTGTCCTGCCCTGCTCGTTGATCGGAACGTCGAGCCAGCCTTGAAGAATCCCAGCCGTGTTCCAGTCGGTTTCGCCATGCCGAGCAACGCATATGGTCGTGGAACCGTCCATGTGCTCTGTCGCTACCGTGCGAGGAACGTCAGCGTCGCCCCGCCGGGCGACCGGAGATGGGCCGCTTTCAGTTTGCTTCAAGACTCTTCGTTTCCCTGTGCGTTGGTTGCACCGCCCAGGACAGGCTCGGCGCAAGGGATCATCGTTCGAATGAACGCAGCCCGGGCCTTTGCCCGCCTGGAATCGTCAAGGCGCAGACCAGGTGGCGGCCACGCCGAACTCGGTAAACTGGTTCCGTAGCTTTCGGATCAGCTTCTTCGCTTCTTCTCTCACGCCGATCGCAGCCCATTTCTCCCAATCCACGATCCGCTGCCTCAACTGCCGGCCGATCGACAAGAGACTACTTCCAGACAGGCTTACGACCGTGCATTCTACCTGCCGCCGACGGTGCGCATGACATGCTGCCGGCGGCGCGAGTTCCATTTGCCCGGGGATACGCTTATCGCGGAAGCGTCGGACCGCCCGCGCACGGAGCGACCGCTCCGTGCCGGAACGAAAGGATTTCATTCAGGAGGGTTGCGCAGGGAACCGGCGATCGCAGTGGCGACCCGACGAAGCGCTACGCCGGATCGCCCCGGTCGCGCGGTGCAGCACGCGCTAGGGACGGCCGAGTTCGCGTACGACGATGCGCCCGTCGCTCTCTTCGATGAACCCGCGCGACTCCAGGTCCTTCAGGACCCGGCTCACCATCTCCCGTGAGGCGCCGACCATCTTGGCAATGTCATGCCTGCAGAGCTTGCGCATGACCACCCGCTCACCGCCCAGCGTCTCGGCCATGTCCCGCAGCAGTCGCACCACGCGCCCGGTCACGTCCAGCAGGGCGAGGCTTTCGATCCTGCGGTCGGCCATGCGCAAACGCTGAACCAGCTTGCGCATGACGTAGCGCGCCACGTCGAAGTTCTCGCGCAGGCAGCGATTGAAATCGGCTTTGGCGATGACGACCAGAACACTGGGCGTCGTCGCCATGACGGTGGCCGAGCGGGCCTCGTCGTCCAGCACTCCCATCTCGCCGAACAACTCGCCCGGGCCCAGTACCGAGAGGATCGCCTCTCGTCCTTCCTCGTCGCTGACGAGCACATCGAGGCTGCCCGCGAGGATCAGGTACACGAAATCGGTGCGCTCGCCGGCACGCACGACGTTGGCGTTGCGCGCCACGCGACGCAGCATGCACGTCCGCGCCACGACCTTCAGCGATTCCTCCGGCGTGTCGGCGAACATGGGAAAGCCGCGCAAGGTGGCGACGCTGATCTCGTGTGTAGCGACAAGCTGAGCCCCGGGGGTCCGAGGAAGCGCAGTCAGCTTCGAGGGGAATACTTGCAGTGCGCAGGCGCTGGGCATCGGTGCAAATACCTTTCTGGTCGGCGTGGCGAGCAACTGATGCGATTCGGTGCCACCCGGCATCCGACCCGGTCCAGCGTGCTCGATTGCTTGCGCGCGCCGGAACCGCATGGTGGCAGGTACACCCTACGCAGAATGACTTTGTACTTCAATCGGACCAAAGTTCTAGGACCAAGGCGAGAAGTGATCTGCCGTCTCAGACAACCGGGGACGGACGACGTCAGGGATAACGCACATTCCGGACAACCGCCGCGCGCATTTCGCATTGCACGGGAGGGAGCGGGCTATGCCGATCGATCAGACCGGCAAGTCGGGGCTCGAAAAATCCCAGAATGTTGATGTGAAATCTCCGGCCGTCAGGACACCGAATTGCTGCCCGCTGTCCGGCGCAGCATCGGCGCGGTCTGCAGCATCCAGAGCAGGCTATCGACATAGCGCTCCGCCGCGGTTCCAAGTTCGAAGGCCTCAGACCGGAACAGCCATTCGCTGAGCACGCCGATGAGGCTGCCATGGAGCAGCGGCATGGCCGCGTCGATGTCCAGGTCGGCGGGAAGCTGGCCCTTGACCACCGCCTGCCGCAGCAATTCACTCATGCGCGCCTGGCCTTCCCGATGGCCCTCGTACAGGCGCTGCCGGATGAGGCCGCTTTCCTCCACCATCTCGCAGCGGTGGATGATGATGTCCAGGATGCGCTGCCAGTCGCGATCAGTGGCCGTTTTGCGCAGCAGGAACAACCAGATTTCGCGCAGCTTGCCCAGGGGATCCGCCTGGCACGCGGCGGCGTCAACGTCGCTCACGATTTCTGCCGGCAGACGCACCCGCTCGCACAGGGCGCTGAACAAGTCGGCCTTGTTCTCGAAGTGACCGTAAACTGCGCCCCGGGTGACGCCCGCCAGTTCCGCCACCTCGGTGAGCGAGGGGCGGGCGACACCGTGCTCGTGGAACACCACGATGGCGGCATCCAGAATCCGTTCGCGCGTTTCCAGTGCTTCTTCCCTGCTGCGTTTCGCCATTCGCGTCTTCTCCCGTCCCCTTGATCGCCGCCAGCCACGACCGATGCTGCGGCGCAGAAACAATTTGACATTCATGCATGCATGAATCCATAATATCAAACATTGGCGCGACGGGATAGACCCAGCTTTCCCCACCCCGCCGCCGCCCTGCCCCGTCTGCTGTCGGGGCGCAAGGGAAACCCCCAATCCCGGACATCGAGGTTGCCGATGAAACTCAGAAGTCAGTCCCTGCGCCGGATCGCCGTGGTGGCCGCCGGCATCTCCGTACTGGCCGCCTGCGGCGGCAAGCCGCCAGCGGCGCCAGGCGGAGCCGGTGCGCCACAACCGCCCCAAGTAGGCGTCGTGACCGTCGCGCCAGAGCCTGTGGCGCTCGCCACCGAATTGCCGGGACGGCTGGAGGCCTCCCGGGTCGCGGAGGTGCGGGCGCGGGCCGCGGGCATCGTACTGGAACGGAAGTTTCAGGAAGGCAGCGAGGTGAAGGCCGGCCAGGTGCTCTATCGCATCGACCCGGCGCCGCTGCGCGCGGCGCTCGCCAGCACGGAAGCGGCGCTCGCCAAGGCCGAGGCGAACCAGACCCTGGCGCGCCTGAAGGCCGAACGCTACAAGCCGCTGATCGAGAAAGGCGTCGTCAGCCGGCAGAACTACGACGACGTGATCGCGGCGCGGGATCAGGCAGAGGCGGAGGTCGCTGCCGCGAAGGCCGCGCGCGAGACCGCACGCCTCAATCTGGGCTATGCCACCGTCACCGCGCCGATCGCAGGACGTATCGGCCGGGCGCTGGTGACCGAGGGCGCCCTGGTCGGCCAGGGCGAGTCCACGCCGCTGGCCACCATCCAGCAGATCGACCCGATTTATCTGAACCTGACCCAGTCCAGCGCCGAGGCGCTGCAGTTGCGGCGGACCCTGGCCGGCGGGAAGGCCAAGCGCGCTGCCGCCGCGGAAGCCAAGGTAGCCCTGATCACCGAGGACGGCCAGCAGTACCCCCACCCGGGCAGGCTGCTGTTCAGCGACATCAGCGTCGACCCGGGCACCGGCGTCGTCACCGTCCGCGTCCTGGTGCCCAATCCCGAGCGCTCCCTGCTGCCGGGCATGTACGTGCGCGCGCGCCTGGAACAGGGCGTGCAGAACGACGCCATCCTCGTTCCGCACGCGGCGGTGAGCCGCAATCCGCGCGGCCAGGCCGAAGTGATGCTGGTGAATGGCGAGAACAAGGTCGAGGCACGCATCGTCAAGGCCGAGCGGTCGGTCGGCGACAAGTGGGTGGTGAGCGAAGGTCTGGCGGCAGGCGATCGCGTTATCGTCGAAGGCTTGCAGCGCGCGCGTCCGGGCACGGCGGTGGAGCCCCAGGCGGCAGGGACGCAGGCTGCCGCCGCTAAGGCGGCGTCGGCGGTCCCCGCGACAGCGAAGTGAGGTAAGGGACCATGGCCCGCTTCTTCATCGACCGGCCCATCTTCGCCTGGGTCATTGCCATCGTCATCATGCTTGCCGGCGCGCTGTCGATCCGGACGCTGCCGGTGACGCAGTACCCGTCCATCGCGCCGCCCACCATCGCCATAAACGCCACCTATCCCGGTGCCTCGGCGAAAACAGTGGAAGACTCGGTCACCCAGATCATCGAGCAGAAGATGACCGGGCTCGACAACCTGCTGTACATGAGTTCGTCCTCCGACTCCTTCGGCCGCGCCACGACGACGCTGACTTTCGACGCCGGCACCGATCCCGACATCGCCCAGGTGCAGGTGCAGAACAAGCTGCAGCTCGGTCTGCCGCTGCTGCCGCTGACGGTGCAGCAGCAAGGCGTGCAGGTGGCGAAATCGACCCGCAACTTCCTGATGGTGCTCGGCTTCGTCTCCAAAGACGGCAGCCTGAGCCGGGACGATCTCTCCGATTTCCTCACCGCCTCGGTGCAGGATCCGCTGTCGCGCGTGACCGGCGTCGGCGAGGTGCAGGTGTTCGGATCGCAGTACGCCATGCGCGTGTGGCTCGATCCGGACAGGCTGCAGAACTACAAGCTGACGCCGGGCGACGTGCAGGCGGCGATCCGGGCGCAGAACGCCCAGGTGTCGGCTGGTCAGCTCGGCGGCACGCCGGCGGTGAAGGGGCAGGGATTCACGGCTTCCGTCACCGCGCAGAACCGCCTCGAGACCGCCGAACAGTTCGAGCAGATCCTGCTGCGCAGTTCCACCCAGGGCGGCGAAGTGCGGCTGAAGGACGTGGCACGCGTCGAGATCGGCGCCGAGAACTACGGCGTCGTCGGGCGCTACAACGGCCAGCCCGCCGCCGGCATCGGCATCAAGCTGGCCGCCGGCGCCAACGCGCTGGATACCGCGGATGCGGTTCGCGCCAAAATGGAGGAAATGAAGCCTTACTTCCCCGCCGGCGTCGAAGTCGTGGTGCCCTACGACACCACGCCCTTCGTCAAGATTTCGATCATGGGCGTGGTGGAAACGCTGGCCGAGGCGATCCTGCTGGTGTTCCTGGTGATGTATCTGTTCCTGCAGAACTTCCGCGCCACCCTCATCCCCACCATCGCCGTGCCGGTGGTGCTGCTCGGCACGTTCGGCGTGATGGCGGCATTCGGCTTCACGATCAACACGCTCACCATGTTCGGCCTGGTGCTCGCCATCGGCCTGCTGGTGGACGACGCCATCGTCGTGGTCGAGAACGTCGAGCGCGTGATGAGCGAGGAGGGACTGTCGCCGAAGGAGGCGACCAAGAAATCCATGGGACAGATCACCGGCGCCCTGATCGGCATCGGCCTGGTGCTGTCGGCTGTGTTCATCCCGATGGCCTTCTTCGGCGGATCCACCGGCGTCATCTACCGCCAGTTTTCGATCACCATCGCGGCGGCGATGGGTCTGTCGGTGCTGGTGGCGATCGTATTCACCCCCGCGCTGTGTGCCACCATGCTGAAGCCGATCGCGAAAGGCCACGAAGCAGGCGAAGGCGGCTGGTTCCGTGGCTTTTTCCACTGGTTCAACGGCATGTTCGCCCGCAGCACGCGACGCTATGAATCCGCTGTCGGCAAGATCCTGCAGCGCAGCCTGCGTTTCATGGTGATCTACGTCGCGATCATCGTGGTGCTGGCGCTGCTGTTCCTGCGCATGCCCACCGCGTTCCTGCCGGAAGAGGACCAGGGCGTGATGTTCACCCAGGTCACCCTGCCCGCCGGCGCAACCCAGGAGCGCACCCTCGAGGTGCTGAAGAAGGTCGAGCGGCACTTCCTCGAAAGCGAAAAGGACAGCGTGAGGTCGATCTTCACCGCGGCCGGCTTCAGCTTCGGCGGCAGCGGCCAGAACATGGGTCTCGGCTTTGTCGGCATGAAGGACTGGGACGACCGCAGGGACCCGGCGATGCACGTGAAATCCGTCGCCGGCCGCGCCATGGCGGCTTTCTCGCAGATCCGGGAGGCGATGGTATTCGCCTTCGTGCCGCCGGCGGTGATCGAACTCGGCACCTCGAGCGGCTTCAACGTCCAGATCCAAGACCGCGCCGGTCTCGGCCACGAGGCCCTGGTCGCCGCCCGCAACCAGTTCCTGGGGTTGGCCGCACAGGACAAGCGCCTGATTGCGGTGCGCCCGAATGGCCAGGACGACGTCGCCGAATACCGGCTCGACATCGATCATGCCAAGGCCGGCGCCCTCGGTGTCTCGGTGGCGAACATCAACGATACCCTGGCGACCGCCTGGGGCGGCACCTACGTGAACGACTTCATCGACCGCGGCCGCATCAAGAAGGTCTATCTGCAGGCCGACGCCGACGCGCGCATGAAGCCGGAGGATCTGTCGAAATGGTATGTCCGCAACGAGCGGGGCGAAATGGTGCCGCTGTCGGCGTTCGCCACGGCGCACTGGACTTTCGGCTCGCCGCGCCTGGAGCGATACAACGGCCAGCCCTCGATCGAACTGCTGGGGCAGGCCGCACCCGGTCTGTCCTCCGGCGACGCCATGGCGGCGGTGGCGGAGATCATGGCCAAGCTGCCGCCCGGCATCGGTTACGAATGGACCGGCACCTCGTTCGAGGAGCGCACGCTCCGGCACGCAGGCGCCGGGGCTGTATGCACTGTCGCTGCTGGTGGTGTTCCTGTGCCTGGCGGCGCTGTACGAAAGCTGGTCGGTGCCGTTCGCGGTCATGCTGGTGGTGCCGCTCGGCGTGCTCGGCGCCCTGCTCGCCGCCAGCGGACGCGGACTGTCGAACGACGTCTATTTTCAGGTCGGCCTGCTGGCGACGATCGGCCTGTCGTCGAAGAACGCGATCCTGATCGTCGAGTTCGCCAAGGCACAGATGGAACAGGAGGGCAAGGATCTGATCGCGGCGACGCTGGAGGCGGTGCGCATGCGGCTGCGGCCGATCCTGATGACCTCGCTCGCCTTCGGTACTCGGCGTCCTGCCGCTGGCCGTCGCCACCGGCGCCGGCTCGGGCAGCCAGAATGCCATCGGCACCGGCGTGCTCGGCGGCACCATCGCGGGCACCGTGCTCGGCCTCTTCTTCATCCCCTTGTTCTACGTGGTGATCAAGCGGATCTTCCGGGCAAAGCCGCAGCCGGATGCCTCGCCTGCCCCCGAACCGGCGGTACAGGGAGGCTCCTGACACGAGCGCCGATCGTCCCGCAGGGAAACTGGGAGCCGCCTATCCTGGCACGCCGGCAGACCCATGGGACGCCCAGCGCATCATGGCGCCGGCGAGTGTCGGCGCTGTGCTGCCCATGCCGGCGGCCGCGGTGATCAGCGCGCGATCGAATCCTGTGGCGTGCTGGAGCAGATCGCACGCCCGCGTGTGCAGCGCCAGGAAAAATCGCGGCGTCTGCTCGACCGGAGTGATTCCACGCCCGCCGCGCGGCCGTCATCACCCCGGTCATGCGGTCGGCCAATCCTCCCGCCGTCCGCTGTGAACGCCAGCATCAATCCTTGGGAATGCCGGCGGCGAACCAGCGCCCGCCGTTGGACGTGCGGATCAGCAGCACGGCATTGGTGCAAACGCTGGGCGGGAGGGGATTGACGAAGTCGTTGATGCGGAAGTCCCCATTTGATTCGAGCGCGACACCATTCAGGTCGGAGCTATGCTCGACGCCCGGCAGATTGTCGCAGAACAACGTCGCGAACACGCTGGCACCGCCGTTGCGCCCGATGTTGTTGCCACCGCCGAGCAGCAGTCCCTCTCCCTTGGCCCGTATCCTTCCGTTCTCCTTCACGTTGACGCTCAGGCGCGAGATCACCCAGGGCTGCCCGCCGGGGGAAACACCGCGCACCACGTTGCGGGTGGCGTCGCCGGTGGCCGCGGTGCCGGCCACGCTGGACACGGGATTCACGCCGATACCGCCTTCGAAGCGCACCAGACTATCGTCCGCCAGCGCGGCCCCGCTCGACAGCAGCACCGCGATGCCGAGCGCCGCACGAGCGGCTTTTCCGATCTTGCCCGTATGATTCATGATTTGCTCTCCTTGCCTCTGTTGGGACGGGAAGCGCCGACGGCCCTTCCGGTGTAGCCGCTCCTTCGGTGGAAGCAGGCATGAACGTTAAACAGAATGCGCCCGACGCTTATTCCGCCGCCGCTGCGCCGAAAGGCGCCGCGGTTGATGAGTACCCCCACCCGCCACCATGGGTCTTGGCGGGTTGCCCCGACCCAGAGGAATTCTTGGATCGACTCTATCGCGCCCATGAGCCGGGCAGGATGCCGCCCATGAACCTAGCCACGGAAATGCTGGATACGCTCCGCCGCGCGCTGGCCGGCCGCGTGCTGCCGCGCGTACGTGCTCTGCATGTGCCGCCGGCTCCATGGAACGGCAGCAAGAGCGGGGAATTCCTGGCGCTCGAACTCGATGACGGATCGCTGGGTCTGAGCTATGTGTTGCTCGACGGTGTCCTGTCCAGGCTTGCCTCCGGCGACCATGGCACCGATCTGGTCGGTGCCGATCCCATGCACGTCGCACGGTGGTGGCCGCAAGGCCAGGGGGCGCGGCGCACGATCGGCTTTGCGGCGGTCGAACGCCCTCACGCGGCATCTGTTCGACCGGCTGGGCTTCGCCCCGCCCGATGCCGGCGATTCGATCGGCGGGCTCGCGCCCCGCGCCGGCGAGCACATCGGCATGGTCGGTTTCTTTCCGCCGCTGGTGAAGCAGGTGACGGCATGCGGCGCGCGCCTTACCATACTCGAGCTCAAGTCACACCTTGCGGGCGAACATCCCGGCTTTCGCGTCACCCTCGACCCGCGCGAACTCGGCACCTGCGACAAGGTGCTTTCGACCAGCACGGTGCTCCTCAACGACACGCTGGATGACGTGCTCGCGCACTGCGCCCGCGCCCGCAGCTTCGCCATGATCGGCCCCGGAGCCGGTTGCCTGCCCGACCCCTTGTTCGAGCGCGGCATCACGCTGATGGGTGGCGCCTGGATCGAGGATGGCGAGGGATTCAAGCGCGCCCTGGCGGCGGGCGAGCCGTGGGGTCGGTGCGCAAGGAAGTTCGCGCTGGACCGCGCGACCTACCCGGGAATCGGTGCGCTGCTCGCGCGTACGACCTGACGCTGCATCAACCCCCGAGTCCCAGCGCCTGGCGCAGTTCCCGCGCAGTGAGCGCCCGGCCGAACACCGGCGAGCCGACGTCGAACTCCTTCGCCCGCGCCAGCGGCCCCACCACCACCGGTTCGAAGCCGGCGTCCTGAACCAGACGTACCCCCACCTGCAGCGCCTGCTGATCGTCCGCCGCCAGCGGAATGGCGATCCGCTCGCCGGCGCGATGCGCGTCGCTTCGCAGGTTGGTGTGGGGGATGCAGTTGAAGGCCCGCACCAGGCGCACGCCGGGCAGGTACTCCGCGGAGGCGGTACCGGTACCCTTCGCGCGCGCCGGTTCCGCCATTTCACCGTCGCGGTGGGGAAACGGGTTGCCGGTTTCCAGCACCACCTTGCCTTTCATCAGTTCGGCATAGTCGCGGCCCACCTGGGGCAGCGCACCATACGGCACGGAGACGAGGATGATCTCGCCAAACGCGGCCGCCTCCTGCGGAGTGCCCGCCCGCACCTTCGGACCGAGACGTTCGGCCAGCGGACGCAGCTGGTCGGGGTGGCGCGAGGAGATCCGCAGCTCGTGTCCGGCCTTGGCCCACAGTTCGGCCAGCCCGCCTCCGATCTTGCCGGTTCCGATGATGCCGATCTTCAGACTGCGAGACTGGGCGCGCACGGAATGCGGCAGACCGGCCAGCGCCGCAGCGCAGGCTCCGGCGATGATCAGCGTGCGACGGCTGCGATTGAAAATTCTGTCGGCGTGCATCGAATGTCTCCTTGGTGATCCCCTGGACTGCGGCTCACCGTCGCTGGAAATGGCCTGAAACTGGATCGAACACGATGCCTGGCATGCCAGTACGCGACCTATGCCTTGCGCAGATCGTGATGCTTCAGCGGCAGCGAGCGGATGCGCTTGCCGGTGGCGGCGAAGATCGCGTTGCACACGGCGGGGGCCAGCGGCAGGATCGCCGGTTCGCCGTGCCCGCCCCAGAACCCGCCGGTGGGGACCAGCACGGTCTCGACCTTCGGCATCTCGTCGATCTTGGGCAGCCGGAAGTCGTGGAAGTTCGATTCCACGATGCGCCCGTTCTTCACGTTGTTCTCCTGGTAAAGGATGCTGCCGAGGCCGAAGACCACGTTGCTCTCGGCCTGCGCGCGGCAGTTGTCCGGATTCACGACGTGGCCCGAATCGATGGCGACGACGATGCGGTGCACCTTGATCTCGCCCTTCGCGCTCGACCGACACCTCCGCCACCATGGCCGTGAAACTGCCGAAGCCGTCGGCAATCGCGACACCGCGGTGAACGCCCCGCGGCACGGCGGTTTTCCCCAGCCCGCGGCTTTCGCCACCGCTTCGAGCACGAGCCGGTTCTTGTCGCCCTCCTTCAGCATCGCCAGCCGGTAGGCGACCGGATCCTTGCCCGCAGCTACCGCCAACTCGTCGATGAAGCACTCGCGGTAGAAGACATTCTGCTGGCCTGGCGCGCGCCAGAAGCCGACGGGGACATGGCCGTTGCGCATCGCGTAGTCGACCTGCTGGTTCGGCACCGCATAGGGCATGTCGCTGAACGAGCGCACCGCCGTGAAATCGATGCCCTCCTTGTTCAGCGCATCCGGGCATCAGAACCTTGAGGATCGACGGGCAGGCGATGCGCGTGTGCAGGACCGCGACATTGCCCTTGGCGTCGAGACCCGCCTTCATCCGCACGATGCTCGCCGGGCGGTAGAAGCCGTGCTGCATGTCCTCCTCGCGCGACCACATCATCTTCACCGGAACGCCGGGCATGGCCTTGGCGATGGCAACCCCCTGGCTGACGAAGTCCTGGGGGCCGCCGCGGCGGCCGAAGCCGCCGCCCAGCATCATCTTGTGCACCTCGACCTTTTCCAGCGGCAATCCCGCCGCCTCCGCCGCGGCCGCCATGGACGCCTCACCGTTCTGCGTGGACGTCCACACTTCCAGGAACCCCTCCGGCTTGAGCCACGCCGTGCACGTCTGCGGTTCCATCGTCGCGTGGTTGAGGTAGGGAGACCGGTACTCGGCCTCGATCACCTTCGTCGCGGCCGCGAAAGCCGCCTCCGGGTCCCCCAGCTTGCGCGCCTGGGGCAATTTCGAGTCGGCGAGGCCTTCGCGCAGCATCGTCGCGACGGTCTCGTTGCTGGCCTTGCCGTTGGCGCCCGTCGTCCCATTCGATTCTCAGCTTGCTTCAAGGCTTCGTTCGCGCGCCACCAACTGTCGGCGACGACCGCGACGAAATTCTCCGCGCGCACCACCTTCTTCACGCCGCGCATCTTCTCCGCCATGCTCGCATCGAGGCTCTTCAGCTTGCCGCCGAATACCGGGCACTGGGCGATGGAGGCATGCAGCATTCCCGGCAGAGAGACATCGACGCCGAAAACCGGCTTGCCGAGCACCTTGTCGGGAATGTCGAGGCGCTGCATGGACTTGCCGGCGATCTTCCAGTCCTTCGGATCCCGCAGCTTCACGTCCACCGGCGGCGCGAGCAGGGCCGCTTCGGTCGCCACCTGGCCGTAGCGCAGCTTCCTTCCCGTCGGATCATGGCTTATCACGCCGTTCGCGGCCGAGCACTCGGCCGCAGGCACCTGCCATCGTGCCGCCGCCGCCGCCACCAGCATCGTGCGTGCGCTGGCACCGGCCTTGCGCACATAGTCCTGCGAGGAGCGCACGCCCATGCTGCCGCCGGTGGACATCGAACCCCAGATACGGTTTCTCCGGATATGTTCGTTGGGCGAGGCGAACTCGGCGCTCACCTTCGCCCAGTCGCAGTCGAGTTCTTCGGCGACGAGTTGCGCAAGCGCGGTATAGGTGCCCTGTCCCATCTCGGAGCGGGCGATGCGCACGACGACCCGATCATCGGGGTGGATCACGATCCAGGCATTCACTTCGGCGGCAGAGGCTCCGTTGGCCGCCGCGGAGGCGACCGGGAAGCTGAATTCGAGGGCGAGCCCTCCGCCCAGCGCAGCGGAAACCTTGAGGAAGTCACGGCGCGAAACGGCGATCGTCATGGCGGTTCTCCTAACCCTTGTTCGCGGCGGCAGGCTTGGCGGGAGTTGCGGCCAGCGCGTGGATGGCCTCCCGCACCCGCGCATAGGTGCCGCAACGGCACAGGTTGGTCATCGTCGCGTCGATGTCCGCGTCCGTGGGATTCGGATGCTTCGCCAGCAAGGCGGCGGCGGACATGATCATGCCCGTCTGGCAGTAGCCGCACTGGGGCACCTGATGCTCGATCCACGCCTTCTGGATGCGATGGAGGCCGTCCTTCGACAGCCCCTCGATGGTGACGATCTTCTTGCCGACCGCATCCGACGCCGCCAGCATGCAGGAGCGCACCGCCACGCCATCGACATGCACGGTGCATGCACCGCAGACGGAAATCCCGCAGCCGTACTTGGTTCCGGGGAGGTTCAGATGGTCGCGCAAGACCCATAGGAGCGGCATCTCGGGCTCGACGTCGACGTCATGGACACGGTCGTTCACGGTGAGCTTCAGCATTGTGCCCTCCTGTGCATCTGGATTGGGACGTCCACTATACGAAAATCACTTGGCGACCGCGACAATCGGGCTCACGCCCCCGGCCTCCCGAACACTTCCCGCCGCGTAGCCTTGACCACCGCGACGATCGCTGGATTCGTCAGCCGGCGTTCGGTGGTAATGGCGAATATCTGCTCGGCCACCGAGTCGATGCGCCCGAGTGCCTGCACGGCGTACTGCTGGCACACATAATCGGCGATCGCCGAGGGCGCCGCGAACAGGCCGGCACCGGCCTGGCCGAAGGACATGAGCAAGGCGCTGTCGTCGAACTCGCCCACCGTTCGCGGATACAGGTTCTGTGCTTCGAGCCATTGGACCAACCTGGGGCGCACGGCGACGTCTTCTCCCGGCAGAAGAAACGGCGCCTTGTCCAGCATCGCAGGAAACGCCCCCGGCAGCGATCCCGCCAGGCGCGCGGTGCCGAATACGGTCAGGTCGCTTTCGCCGAGAAGGTGGTTGTAGCCGCGCACGTTCAGGTTGATGGGCATGGGC
Organism: uncultured beta proteobacterium; assembly: GCA_963823455.1. GTDB lineage: Bacteria > Pseudomonadota > Gammaproteobacteria > Burkholderiales > Rhodocyclaceae > CAVPDA01. The sequence continues at coordinate 59,148 of CAWGLO010000001.1, read as the reverse complement.
CGGTCCGCGATCACCATGTCCAGCCGATGCACGGCCATATCCGCCAGCAGCGCCGCCAGCTGCCCCTCCCGGCAGATGAGCCGGATCGATTCCCCCATGCGCAGCGCAGGCTCGACCACACGATAGGCCACGGACTTCGGCACCGAATCAGCGATGCCGATCCGAAACGGCCGGCTCTTGGCCGCGGTCTTGTCGAGGGCGACGTCGAGCAGCTCATTGCCGAGCGCGAAGATTTCGTCGGCATAGCTGAAGATGCGCCGCCCCGTCTCGGTCACCTCCAGACCGCGCCCCGCTTTTCGGAACAGATCGACACCAAGGTCCTCCTCCAGCTCGCGCAGCTGGCCGCTGATGGACTGCGGGGTCAGGTGCAGACGCTTGCTGGCCGCGGCGATGCTGCCGGACTTGGCGACCATCCAGAAATAGCGCAGGTGCTTGAAGTTGAGATTGGCCATGGATCGTCAACAGGTCGATTTATTCGAATAATAATCTAATAATATTCGGCTTGTTGGATGTTTACTCTGGCCCTACACTATCCCCATGTTCAACCCGTCCGAGGTGAATTTCATGCAGATCGAAATCCGGGCTCACGCCTTCGATCTGAAGGACGGGTTGCGCAGCCATATCCCTGAACTTGACCAGTCTTCAGTTTAAACAAGGAGGAACACATGTCTCCGCACAACGCCGCTCCCGTCGTCATTGCCCGTCCGGCAAGGGGCGACTCGGTCCTCGCCACCAACAAGGTGATCCGCAACACCTATCTGCTGCTGTCGATGACTTTGTTGTTTTCGGCGCTTACCGCCGGCGCTTCGGTCGCGCTCAAATTGCCCCATCCGGGTCTGGTCCTGACCCTGATCGGCTATTTCGGCCTGCTGTTCCTGACCACGAAGCTCAGGGACAGCGGCTGGGGCCTGGTCTCGGTGTTCGCGCTCACCGGCTTCATGGGCTACACCCTGGGCCCGATCATCAGCCATTATCTGGGTCTGCCCAACGGCGGCCAGACGGTGATGACGGCGATGGGCGGCACGGCGGCGATCTTCCTCGGCCTGTCCGCCTACGCCGTGAGCACGCGCAAGAACTTCAGCTTCATGGGCGGCTTCCTGATGGTGGGCATCCTGGTGGCCTTCCTGGCCGGCCTGGCGGCGATCTTCTTCGAGGTCCCGGCGCTCTCGCTCAGCGTTTCGGCCGCCTTCGTGCTGCTGATGTCGGGCCTCATCCTGTACGAGACCTCGAACATCATCCACGGCGGCGAGACCAACTACGTGATGGCCACGGTGACGCTGTTCGTCGCCATCTTCAACCTCTTCACCAGCCTGCTGCATCTGCTCGGATTCATGAACAGCAGCGACTGAGCAGAGGCCCCAGCGAAGGAGACAATGCTGTGAAACGGATCATGCTTCTGATCGGCACCAACCTGGCGATCATGCTGGTGCTGGGCATCGTCAGCACCCTGACCGGAGCCCACCGCTTTTTCACCGGGACCGGCCTGGATCTGACCAAGCTGCTGTTGTTCGCCGGCCTGATGGGTTTCGGCGGCGCCTTCATCTCGCTGTGGATGTCCAAGACGATAGCCAAATGGTCCACCGGCGCCCAGGTGATCGAAACGCCGCAGAACTCGACCGAGTTCTGGCTGGTGGACACGGTGCGCCGCCTGTCGCAGAAGGCCGGGCTGGCGATGCCGGAAGTGGCGCTCTATCCGGGCGAGCCCAATGCCTTCGCCACCGGCGCCAGCCGCAACAGCTCGCTGGTGGCGGTTTCCACCGGCCTGATCCAGAGCATGAGCCGCGAGGAAGCCGAGGCGGTGATCGCGCACGAGGTGGCGCACATCGCCAACGGCGACATGGTGACGCTGACGCTGATCCAGGGCGTGGTCAATACCTTCGTCATCTTCCTCGCCCGCGTCGTCGGCTGGCTGGTGGATTCGGCGCTGCGCCGCGGCGACTCGGAGCACGGGGGGCCGGGCATCGCCTACATGGTTACGGTCGTGGTGGCCGACATCGTGTTCGGCATCCTGGCCAGCATCATCGTCATGTACTTCTCGCGCCAGCGCGAATTCCGTGCCGATGCCGGCGCCGCCCGACTGCTCGGCACGCCGCAGCCGATGATGGCGGCACTGCGCAGACTGGGCGGCATGGAAGCGGGCGAACTGCCGCAGAACGTCGCCACCGCCGGCATCAACGGCCGGCCCGGCTGGATGGCGCTGTTCTCCAGCCATCCGCCGATCGAGGAGCGCATCGCGGCCCTGGCGGCGACCGGCCAGCGATGACGCGCAACGGCGTACGCCGGCTTGTCCTGGGCCTGGCGATCGCCTGCTTCGTCGGCGCCATGGTCGTGCTGGGGATCTGCCTGTGGGCGCTGGTGAACCTGGGCGGCGGCCATGTCGCAACCGCAAGCCTGATCGCCTCCACCGTGTTCCTCGGCTGCTGCGGCGGCGTCCTCTACGTCATGAGCCTGCCGCGGCGCCCTTTGTCCTGAACGGCGCGAGCCGTGCAGCCGCCAGTCTGCTCAATGCAGTGGCCCCGGAGATCACGGCCAAGACCAACCGAACAGGCAGGAGCCGCACCGGCGGCTGAGCCGATACTCCGGCGGCGTGCTACCGGCCGAAGCGAAAGTTGGCCGCACGACGGACTTGCGGGCCGTCGGGCACTGGCTAAAGAGAACATGGGTTGGGACCGGGCTGTCGCGTCGCCCTGAAGCGTATTGGGCGTCGTGACGATGCGCTTGTCCGAGCCCCGATTGCGCCACGTGCTCACGCACCCGCGTGACGACCTCTGCACTGAGGGGTGGGGTGCAGCACGCTCGCCGCAGCGGCCAAGGAAATCGGCGTCGCTTACCGGCGGATCGCGGCGAAGGCGCCGCTCCTACCGAGGCGACTCCGACTTCGGGGGAGCCTTGACCTCGACGGTAGTAAGGCCGAGCGCCTTCCAGGACTGCATGCCGCCGCGGTACCACTTGAGCTTGTGGGCGGGGTAACCCAGCGCGAGGAGCTGGCGGATGTTGGTGGGCGACTGCCCGCACCACAGGCCGTTGCAGTAGAGGACCAGGGTGCGGGCGGTGCCGAAGTTCCACAGGCTGCCGCTGCGGGTGGCGCCGAAGCGCAGCTCGATAATGTCGGCAATGGCGCCGGGATCGGCTTGCGACATGTTGAGCTCGTTCCAAGGGATGTTCACCGCGCCCGGAATGATGCCCGAGCGCAGCAGCCACTCCTTCTCGCGCGAGTCGATCACCATCACGCGCTCATCGCCGCCGCTCATCTTGCGCAGATAGTCCAGCACTTCGATCTCGCCGATGGTCTCCACCCCCGGCGCAATCTGCATGGGCTGGATGCAGTAGGGCGGACAGGGGCGGGAGGTGAGCGCGAAATCGGGATCGATCTGGTTGAGTGTGTCCGGGTTGCGCACGATGCGCACCATTTTGCCCTCGTGCTTCACCTCCACCGCCGGCAGGTCGGCGGTGATGTTGACCGGCTTCTCATCGGCGGCCGCACCGATGGTGGCGAGCACGAGCAAAACGGCGGCTGCGGCATTCCTCACGGTGGACGGCATGTAACCCTCTCCTCATCGGCCCGCGTATTTGTCAAATTGTAGCGCGGACCGGGAGCGCGGGAGTCCTGCTCGCCCGACCGGACCATCCGGTACAAGCAATGTTCCGGCGCCCCGGCGAGCCGACGCGCGAGCCCGTCGGCCAGAGCGCTACTCGGGAAACGGGACGGCCCCGCGTTTCACCCGCCTGACGAGATTCAGGTCGTGCTCGGCGGCCGGATACGAACCGCCTGCGAGTTTGATGGCCTGCTCGTGGTGCAGGATGGCCTCGTCGAACTTGCGTTCGTAGAAGAGGACGTTTCCCATCCCGTTCACGGCGCCCGGGTCCTTGGGATCGGCTTTGAGCGCAGCTTCGAAATGCATCCGTGCCCGAGCCAGGTATTTCCTCCGCTGGTCCGGCCCCAGGAGATCGGTGCCGACCGAACTCGCGTAAACGTTCTTCGCCGCATAGCCCGCCAGCGAGTGCAGGTACACGTCGTCGGGAAAGGACCGCAACGCCGTGTCGATGCCGCCCAGGTTGGCGTCGATGAGGCCGATCGCCCTGGCCCGGTCGGCGGCACTCTTGCTGAAAAGCAGATCGAGCCCCTGCTCCTGCTCGGCGCGGAGTTTCTCACGGATGTCGGCCAGGTACGCGCCGCCGGCCGCCGCCGGGGCGCCCGGCTCCGCCTTCTGCTCGGCCGCAGGAGCAACCGGTCCCTCGCCGGCGTGCCTCCACCACCAATAGCCGGCTGCGCCCATGGCGATCGCGGTGGTCACCGCCACCGCCAACACGACCGGGTGGCGCCTCCAAGGCCATGGGCCGCGCCGGCCGAGGGCCTGCATCAGCCGCTCGACATCCGAGTCCCAATCGTCGTCGCGCAGCTTCAGCGCGTTGATGCGGGCGAGCTGTCCGAGGCCGCCGGGCAGTTCGGACTCCCGCGGCATGCGGGTCTCGTCGATCAGCAGCGGAATCACGCGGGCGGATCGCTTGAGCGCCAGTTCCAGCTCGACGCGATTCCAGTCCGCCGGGTCATCCAGGCGCCGGGCGCCCGCCTCGTCGCGGGTCGTTGCCCAGCCCGGCCCGATCAAGGCCAGGACGACGGCATCTCCGGTCAGGCTGCCCTCGATGGCCCGGGTCCAGTCCTCCCCGGCGCCGATGCTGTCCTTGTCCCGGAATATCGCCTCGTCGCCCAGGCGCCTCGCCAGCGATTCCCGCAGCCTGCCCGCGACCATCTGGGAATCGCTCCGGCGATAACTGATGAAAATCCTCGGCATCCTTCCTCCCTGGCCTGGACTCACATCCCGCCGATCGGGGTGCGCCGTCCGGCGCGCCCGGGTATTCCGGAGCCCCGTCCTGGCGGCAAGAGCCGGTCCCTGAGGCGAAGATTTCCTATCTCGCCAGGGCGGATGGAGCGCGCATACACGCCGATCACTGCCACCAAGTGCATTTCATTCCAGGAATACATAGAGCCCCGGAACCGGCTGTGACTGATCATGGCGCAACGGGCCTGCGAAGAGGTCACGCACCTTGAATCCATGGGTCTGCGCCAACCGACGGATATACGACTCCGAGTGCGCATAACGCAAACTGGGAAGCAGCCGGACGTCGTGTCCGTCGAGTGACAGTTCCACGGTCAACGCAAAGCAGCCCGTCGGCTCAAGGATGCGGCGAACCGATCGAAACACTGCCGACAGTTCCCCAACGTAGATGAAGACATCCGCAGCCAACACCAGGTCAGCCCTGCGGGTCGTTTCAGCCAGAAAGGGCACCAGATCGGCATGGATCAAATCGCGGTATACCCCGAGCTGACGGGCCTGCTCCAGCATCGCCCTGGAAACATCGACCCCATCGATCGCATCGGCGAGTGGATGGATAAGCGTGCCGCACAAGCCGGAGCCACAGCCCAGGTCCAGCACCGCGCGATAGCGTCGCGACCCTTGGATCAGAGGCCGGACCAGCGACTCATGGGCCTGGTAGCGCAACTGCTCGACCAGGTGCTCCTGAAAATCAGAAGCATATTGGTCAAACAAAGCTTCCACATAGCGGCGCGGCGGCGCAGGGGGAGCTTCCGTCCCACGCACCGAAGCCAGGTAGTAGCCATGCAATTCGGGATCGGCGCCCAGCGCCAGGGCCTTCTCGAAACACAGGGCCGCATCCTCCAGGCGATGCAATTCGCGCAACAGGCTGCCACGCTCGCTCCATGCCGCGGGCAGTTTCGCATCGACTGCCACGGCGCGATCAAAGGCCTGCAATGCCGGCTCGACGGAACCGAGTCGCAACTGGCACCGTCCATACGCCAGCCACAGACCGGCATGTTCGGGAGCAATCTCCAAGGCCCGCGCCAGGAAATCAACCGCCGGTTGCCATTGCGCCAGCGCTTCATGAGTCAGACCCAGAAAGGCCCAGGCATCCGGCTGACCAGGATCGGCGGCCGCGGCCTGTTGCAGCAACGGGATCGCCTCCTGCCACTGGCCCAAGCGAAAATGCGTGATGCCCAGATTGAGCAGTACCGACGCACGGCCCGGCGCCAAAGCGAGCGAAGCCTCGAAGCACTGGCGTGCCTGGGCGAATCGCCCCGCTTCAAAATGCTCGATGCCTTGGAAAAAATCTACGCGTGCCTGCTCAAGCGCGGCGTCCATGGGTGGTTCGTCAAAGCGTTTGGAGGGGTGCGTCGCACCGCAGCTACCGGCGAATGCTTCGCGACGGGCGGCTGATCACGCAAGTTTACATGAAGAACCCAATCGCCGGCCCCGCCCGCTCCGAGCAGAGGTGGACCTGGCTACCCGGTCGTCGCAGACGGGCCGGGTCTTGCCGGCAGCCTGACCGGAAAATGGTGACCTATCGCCGACAGACGCGTCCCGCGCGAGCGGTCAGCCCGTGAGACCAAGCAAGCAATTCATGCCGGGGCGGGGCGACGATCGATCAGGAGTTGTCCCCAAAAAGCCCAGATCGCGGTGTTCACCGCGACGTCCAAGAACACGGCCGCACCCCTCCGGATGCCCCCGGCGAATACAATAGGTATCCTGTGGACCGTTCGCTCGAACCCATCACCGCCGCGGGCGCGCGAGGTCCCTCCTCTGCACGCACAGCGCCTGACCGGCTTGCCGGGCAGGGACTGTTTCGAGGCCTGATTCTCGGGTCCCGATGGCGGTTCTGCCCTGAAGTCGCCACCGACACGGGAACATCTCGATGAGGCATCAGGAGCAATACGGTTCGAAGCGCATGCATCCGGGCGATGCCATCGGCCTGGTGACGAACGGCGACACGATTGTGGTTCCCACCGGGGTGGGCGAGCCGCCCCGCCTGTTGACCGCACTGTCCGAGGCGCGCCGCAGCTTCCGCGACGTGAAGATTTCGCAGATTCTGCCGGTGCGCAAGCACGGCTACCTCGATCCGGAGACGGTCGAGAACGTGCGGCATGTGGCCTACTTCTTCAGCGCTGCCACCCGCCCCGGCGGCCACGCCGGGTGGATCGACTTTCACCCGGCCCACTTCTCGGAGATGCCGATGCTGATCCGGCGCGGCTTGATGCCGGCGGACGTGGTGTTCAGCCTGGCGAGCCCGATGGACGCCCACGGCTACTTCTCCCTCGGCCTCGCCCCCGACTACACCATGGCGGCTGTCTCCACAGCCCGGGCGGTGGTTTTGGAGGTCAATCCCAACGTGCCCTTCGCCCACGGCAACTGTCACGTGCACATCTCCAAGGTCGCAGCCGTTGTCGAGGACGACGCAGCGGTGCTGGAGGTGGGGCTGCCCACGATCGGGCCGGTGCAGGAGGCGATCGCCAGGTACGTGGCCGAGCTCATCGACGACGGCTCGACGCTGCAGATCGGCTATGGCGCGATTCCCGATGCAGTGGTCATGCACCTCGCGCACAAGCACGACCTGGGCATCCATAGCGAGATGGTGGGCGACGGCATCCTGACGCTGGTCGAAAGCGGCGCGGTGACCAACCGTCGCAAGAACTACCTCCCGGGCAAGATGGTGGCCACCTTCGCCCTGGGTTCCAACAAGCTTTACCGCTTCCTCGACCGCAATCCGATGATCGAGATGCACCCGGTCGATTTCACCAACGATCCTTGCCTGGCGGGACGCAATGACAACCTGGTGGCGATCAACGCCACCCTGGAGGTCGACCTCATCGGCCAGTGCGGCTCCGAGAGCTTGGGTTCCGCCCCCTATTCGGGCACCGGGGGTCAGAGCGACTTCATGCGCGCCGCCAACCGCTCCAACGGCGGCAAGGCCATCATCGTCCTGCCCTCCACCGCCAAGGACGATACCCTTTCCCGCATCGTCCCCACCCTCAAGCCGGGCACCCACGTGAGCACCGGCAAGAACGACGTGAATTACGTCGTGACCGAGCACGGCGTAGCCCAACTGCGCGGCAAGACCGCCAGGCAGCGCGCAGCCGAACTCATTGCCATCGCCCATCCGAAATTCCGCGAGGACCTGGCGGCCCAGGCGCGGGCGATGCACATTTTGTAGTTCGCAGCCCCGCCTACGAATTTACTCGACCAACGCGCTGGAGCGTCTGAACGCCGAGGTCAAGACATGGCTTTGAGCCCGGCCGCCGTGCGGGAGCTGCTGCGCCGAAGGTTTTGGCCCCTTGCCGCGTCGCCTGGACACAGAGCGTCCGGCGCAGCTCGGACCGCCGCCGGAGCCGGTGGGCCAGACACGCCGCCGGTCGCATGATCGTGCGCACCAGGTTGTAGGTGAGCAGATGCGCCGCAATCCCCTTGCGGACCATGTCTGAGCTCTTGCAGCGCAGAACGTCCATCCGCCCGGGCAAAGCTTGTCCATTGCGCTACGTCCGGCGAGTCCGCGCCGATCAGATCCTGGCCGTCCCCGCCCGAGGCGAGTTCCGACAGGGCGCCGTCGAGCAACGCATAGCTCAGTCCGAAGGACCCATCGTCGAGCTCGATTGCGCCGGACTCCCCGTCCTTGCTGCCGTTCCAAGGCCCTGGGGGAAATGCAGGGCGCAAACGCGCGGTGGCTTGAGGGCGGCGAACGCACAGGTTAGCGATTGGAGCATTTCAGCGGCCAGCGACATGCCTGCTAATTTCCCGACACCCGCTGGAGGAAGCCTTCGGGAACGGGCATCACCTTTCGCTGGCTGTAATCGAAGAACAGCATACCGGACTTGCCGCGGGCCACTTCCCGCCCGGTAGCCTTGTCGCGCATCCGATAGACGAGATCAAAGCCCTTCCCATGGAAATTTAGAGGAGTCATCTCCACCACCATCACTTCGCCATGAAAGGCCTCGGACTTGTACTGAACCGCCGCGTCCGCCATGACGACGCCGATTCCTTCCACGTCCAACTCCGTATAGCCGAGGAACTTGAAGAATCGCACCCGCGCCTCCGAGACCACCGTCAGCAGTAGCGCATTATCCAGATGCCCGCCGTAGTTGATATGGCTGATGTAAAGCGGAATCTCGGTGGAAAAGATGAAGCGCTCGGGCAGGCTGATCTGGATTCGGCTCATGGCAATCGAGTTGGTGAAACGCCGAGGCGCATGTTAACGTGAAAGTCGCGCCAGCGACTTTCACGTTACGGCTGCCTCTGAACCGCTCGTCGTTGCCGGTTCTCGATGCTGTCGCCCCATTTCCGGCATGACGCGCGCGCAAGCGGTCGGTCAGCCAGAGGCCACCTCGATTCCATCCGAGGAGCATTCCGTATGTGTGGCGGCGTCCGAAACCCGACGGATGGGCTCAGCCACTGACCTCGTGGTGCGCGGATCGCGCGCACCCTCGTGCGAGCGTTACCTTCAGGTGGTCCTTGTGGGCCTCCAGCAGCGCCAGGCTCCATTGCACGTACTGGTGGGAAGACAGCTCGCCAGCGACATAGCGTCGCAACAGGGCGAGCCATCTGGCATGAATCTCACACGGAGAATCGTCGCCTTCGGACAGGGGGCAGTCCGGACAACGCGTTCTCGCGAGGGCGTCGATGGCTGCTTGCTCATGCCACGCTTGCCGATACTGGGCGGCGTTCGCCTCGATCCACTCCAAGGCGCGCGCCTCGCGCTCGCTGGATGGAAAGCCGCCCACGTACTCCTGGATCGCGGCGATCTGGCGGTACAGGAACTCAGCATCGATCCTGTCGAGTTGGCCGGGGCCACCGACAAACCGCGCAATCAACGCAAGCGTTGGATCATCAACAACAAATGCAGTCATGGCGCAAGCAATTGAACCCGCGACAAAGGAGACGGGGAAAATAGCAGGCATTGCTGCGGCGCACAAGAACAATGTGCACGGCCTCGATGCCCTATCTGCCCTTCATCCTGGCGATTTCGGTAGTCGGGGAATATTAGCGCAACAGACCGCGCCGTCAGCCGCCCCCTCGTATTCCGCTCGTCTGGCCAGCCCGACCGGCCCCACCCGTTGGTGCAGCACCAACCCGCCGGCGATCAGCCCCGAGCCGATCCAGATGCCTGCAGTAATTTCCTCGCCGTTGAGAGCATGGCCGAGCAGCAGGGCGAGCACTGGGGTGACGAGCGTGATCGACGCCACGCGGCTGGCCTCCAGGTGCCGGATCACGTAGTAGTAGAGCGCAAAGCCGAACGCCGACCGGAGGCGCGTAATCCTGATCGCCGGGTCCTGCAGCGAATGTATCCGACCCAAGAGCGAGATCGTAGAGGCACTTCGGCGGCTGCGCCGCAGCGGTCGCGCGCAGTGCAAGGTGTCTCGATTCAGGATGAACCAAGGACGAACGTCGTCAACGTCGCCCGGTCCCTCTGGCGTATTGCGATAATGAGGACTTTCAAGCTCCCCGAAAATCTCGGATGGTTCGCAGGCGGGCGTGTGATCCGCGCGGCGCGTACGTGTGCGCATTGCTCCATTCTCGCGTCCTGCCGAGAAACTGATACGTGACCGCCAATCACCACGATCTGATCGTCTTCGGCGCCACGAGTTTCGTGGGCCAGATCCTCACGCGCTACCTCGCCGAGCGAGTCGGCGGCGAGCTCGACTGGGCGATCGCGGGCCGCTCGGCCGCGAAGCTTGCGTCGCTCAAGGACTCGCTCGGCCCGCGAGCGGCACAGTTGCCGACCGTGATCGCGGATTCGGCCGACGACGCGTCACTGCGTGGGCTATGCTCGCAGACCCGCGTGGTGATCTCCACCGTGGGCCCCTACGCGCTGCACGGCGAGCCGCTGGTGCGTGCCTGCGTCGAGGCCGGCACCGATTACTGCGACCTGGCGGGCGAGGTCCAGTGGATCCGCCGCATGATCGAGCGCTACGAGGGCCGGGCGCGCGAGTCCGGCGCGCGCATCGTGCACTGCTGCGGTTTCGACTCCATCCCCTCGGACCTCGGGGTGTACTTGCTGCAACAGGAAGCAATGCGGCGCTTCGGCCACCCCTGCCCTCGCGTGAAGATGCGGGTCTGCGCGATGCGCGGGGGATTCTCGGGCGGCACCGTCGCGAGCCTCATGAACGTCATCAAGGAGGCCGCCGCGGACCCGGCGCTGCGCAGACAGCTCGCCAATCCCTATTCGCTGTGTCCGCCCGCCCGCTCGCCCGCGGTCCGGCAGCCGGGCCTGTCGTTCGCCGAGTTCGACGAGGAGTTCGGGCGATGGGCCGCGCCCTTCGTGATGAGCGCCATCAACACGCGCATCGTCCATCGGAGCAACGCGCTGCTGGAGCATGCCTACGGCGCCGACTTCACCTACGACGAGGCGATGCTCACGGGCCGCGGTCTCGCGGGACGGCTCGCCGCCATCGGCCTCGCCGCCGGCCTCGCTGGCTTCGCGGCCGCGGGCGCGATCGGCCCCGCACGCCGGGCCCTGCAGCGTTTCGTGCTACCGGCGCCAGGCGAAGGCCCGAGCCCCGCGGAACAGGAGAAGGGCTTCTTCGACATGCGCTTCCGGGGCACGACCGCGGATGGGCGCGTACTCGGCGTCAAGCTCACCGGCGACCGCGATCCCGGCTATGGCTCCACCGGCAGGATGCTCGGCCAGGCGGGCGCCTGCCTCGCGCTCGACATCGGCAAGTCCGCCAAACCCGGCGGATTCTGGACGCCGGCCACGATCTTCGGCGAGCGCCTGATCGACCGCCTCCAGGCCCACGCGGGACTGTCCTTCGAGGTGATCGAGCACTGAGCGTCACGGTTTTTCCAGAACGCGGGGATCCCCGTCGCCATGCTCGATTTCACTTCGGCTGCCCGGACAGTCGCGCTCGCAGCGTCCGACGCAGGCCTGCCCAAGGCGCGTTCGCCGCGCGTACGGCCAAGGAGTCAAGAGACATTCCCACGTCCTTGTTGCCAGTTCTTATCGAGCACGATAATTTTCCAGCGTGAGCGCGGGCGACGCAGAAGACCAAGTGCGGATAGCGCTTCAGGGGCCAGCCGCGCAGCCCCGGGAGTCCAACTCGTAGGCGTAGCGCGGCGAGCCGGTCGTCGGATGTCGTGCCAAGCCCGCGCCGCCTGCTGGGCAGTGCCCGGTTGCCGCGGCTGATCGACCTCGATCGGTGCACCGGTTCCGATCACCCCGTTGTCGAGGTCCTGCTGCTGATGGCAGACCAGGGCATCGATCTGAAGCTGGACCCAAGCGGCCGGATTGCGGCGCTGATTCGGCGCCAGCGCGATATCGCTGCCGCGCTGAAACTGAGCGCAGATCGGGCTAACGGTCATGGAACGCCAGCCACCTCGAAATAGTGAAAGGCCTCGCCATGACCTTTTCCCTCACCCCCAGCCCCTCTCCCGGCGGGAGAGGGGAGATTCGAGAGTCGCTGGCGCGTCTTTCACGTTAAAGCTAGCGCTTCTTGCGCCGCGCGTCCTTGGGCAGGACGTGGCGGATCAGATCGGCGCAGGTTTCCGGCGACATGTAGCGCGGCACCGGATAGCTGGTATCGGCCTCCCAGCAGGCGGCTTTGGCCAAATCGGGGACATCCGCCTCACGCAGAGCGTCCAACTGCCGCGGGATCCCCAGGTCCCGGTTCAATTCTTCGACCGAGTCCAGGAACTTCTTCGCCAGAACCGCCGACCGCTCCCCGGCTTTCCCGACTTTGGCGCGGACCGCCAGGACGGCCAGCTGCTTTGTGATGGCGGGGCTCAGGAACCTCAGCACGTGAGGCAACATGATCGCGTTCGCCAAGCCGTGGGGTGTATGGTACTTGCCGCCCAATTGGTGTGCGATGGCGTGGACATAGCCGACATTGGCCCGCGTGAATGCCAAGCCGGCGTAGGTCGCCGCCAGCGCCATCTGCTCGCGCGCCGCGAGGTTCTTGCCGTTGCGGTAAGCGATGCGCAGGTTGTCATAGATCATGCCGACGGCCGCCAGTGCCATGCGGTCCGTAAAGCCGGTCGACCACTGCCCGACGAAGGCTTCGATGGCATGGGTCAGGGCATCCATGCCGGTTGCCGCCGTGACGTGGCGCGGCAGCCCGGTCATCAGGGAGGGGTCGAGCGCCGCCATGGTCGGCACGAGGCGCGTGTCGGCGATCACGAGCTTCCTGTTGGTCTGCGGGTCCGAAACCACGGCCGCGACGGTAACCTCGGACCCGGTGCCAGCCGTGGTCGGCACCGCATAGATCGGCACTGGGGCGTGCAGACCCCGGAAGTACCCGACCAACTGACGGGGATTCTTCTTGTTGGCGACCGCAAGGGCAATCGTCTTCGCTGCGTCCATCGGAGAGCCACCACCGAATGCCACGATCGCATCGCAGCGGTGCTTCCGGTAGAACGCCATGCCCTTTTCAATCAAGGGAATCGGCGCATCCGGTGTGATGGCGTCGAAAATGACATGTGCGGTGCCGCCCTCAGACAACGCCTTGGTCAGGCCATCGAGCAACCCCATTTCGGCAACAACGCGGTCCGTCACGATCAGGATCTTCTGGTGGCCGAAGCGGCACAGCGTTTCTCCCAACCGTCGGCTCGCCCCGGGGCCGACGAGCAGCATCGGCTGCGGAATCGGCAACAGCCCGGTTACGACCCCCGCGGCGCGCATCGCGGTCGATAGCCCGACCGAGCGCACCACGTCACCAACAATACTCGGCATCTCGATCATCTGCGTTCTCGCGTACTCAAATTCGGGCTTGTCAGCTTGCACCAAACCGGGTTGCCGGGCCAGTAGTTTCCCGAGCACTTCACTCATCGACGGCTCCATCGCCGCAGGCTCGGGCGACCGCTTGCCCGGGATCAGGTAGGGTGGCGATGACGCGCCATGAGCCCACGACGGCACGGGGGCGGTCCCCGGTCGCGTCCGCCAGGTCAGACGCCGTATCGCGTGGCGCCGCCCAATTCGGAACTGATGCAACAGCCCGGAGGTATCACCGTACAATTTGCATCAGCGGCGGACGGTCTTCGGTCAGTCGGATGTGCAGTGCGCGGGACGCCGAGTATCCCGCGCAGTGGCCGGCCGATTTGCGTGCCACCACGTCTCGGTCCTACCTTGGGGATGACATGAAAACAGTGATCGGGGTCAGCCTGGGTGCGAGCGATCAGGACTTCGAGTTCAGCGCGCGGTTCCTGGGGCAAAAACTCAACGTCCGGCGCGTGGGCACGAACGGCAGTACGGCGAAAGCCGTGAAGCTGCTCAAGCACTGGGAACAGCATGCCGACGCCATCGGCCTGGGGGTCGTGAAAGACAGCTATACCGTCGGATCGCAGCGCTATGCCGAACGAGACAGTTCGCATATGAAGAGCGTAGTGACGCGCGTTCCCGTCACTACCGGGGGGCGCTTGAGCGACATCCTGCAGGAATGGGCATTGCGCCACGTGCAGATCAAGCTGGGCAATTACTTCAACAACGCCCGAGTCCTGTTTTTTTCGGGGATGACCAACTACAAGCTGGCGTTGGCGTTGTCGGAGTATACGCAGAATCTGGAGTTTGCGGATCCCGTGCTGCAACTCGGCGTGCCCAAGATGTTGAGCTCGCTGGATGCGCTGGAGCTCTACACCAGCGGTGCGCACTACGTGCTGAACTGGGCCCCGACCAGCTTGATGTCCTCGGTGCCGGTGAGGGCATGGACGAAGCTCGTGCTGCGCCAGGCCATGCAGGACGCGACGGTCATCGTGGCGCCCGTGCACGAACTGGATCGATTCAGCGCCAAGGAACTGGGCGGCAAGACCATCATCACGTCGACCGCGAACGAGGGACGCCTCGCGCAGTTCAAGCGCAAGGGCGTCAACATGGTGATCGACGGCGCGCCGGTTCTGTTCGACCATGTGCTCGGCCCCAGCGTCCTGGATGCAATGATCATCGCCGCGACGCAAAAGGCGCCTGACGACATCCTCGAGGACGACTATCTGGAGATCATCACCGATCTCCAGTTGGAGCCGCGCATCATCTATCCCAACGGCTTCAAGCGCATGAATCGCTTTGCGTTCGTCATCCATCCGCTGTCGCAGGAGTACTTCAAGAATGTGAAGCCCATCGACTTGCTGTCCCAGGTGTCGCCGCCCATCTTCATGGACACTCTGGAGAAGGTGATGGCCTACGCCCCTCCTTTCGTGTATTCGAAGGTAACGGGCATCAAGTCGCCCAGCGGCGTGGAGGCCGAAGGCTGGCTGATTTCGGTCGGCGGTACTCCCGGTGAAATCATGAACCACAGCCCCGAGTTCACCTATCGCCGCTTGCTGGATGCTGCTCGGATCGCAAAGAGCCTGGGCGCACAGATCATGGGCCTGGGCGCATTCACCAAGGTGGTGGGCGATGCCGGGCTCACCGTCTCCAAGCGCGCGCCCCTGCCTATCACCACGGGCAACAGCTACAGCGCATCCGGCGCGCTATGGGCTGCGCACGACGCCGTGCTTCGTCTGGGTCTCGTGCCACTGCCGCCGCGCGGACAGAAGGTTCGGTTCAAGGCAATGGTGGTGGGCGCCACCGGCGCCATAGGCTCGGTGTGCGCCCGCTTGCTGGCGATGGTCGCCGAAGAGGCCTACCTGGTGTCTCCGGAAACCGCCAAGCTGCTCTCGCTCAAGGAGTCGATCCTGAAGGAGACCCCGGACGCGAAGCTGTTCCTGTCGTCCCGCGCCGACAAGGACATCGCCGACATGGACATGATCGTCACCGCTACCTCCGGAGCGGGCAAGAAGGTCCTCGATATCATGAAGGTCAAGCCCGGCTGCGTGATCACCGACGTGGCGCGCCCGCTCGATCTGCCCCCGAGCGAAGTCGCCAGGCGCCCGGACGTGCTGGTGATCGAATCCGGCGAGATCCAGCTGCCTGGAAAGGTAGCGATGAAGAACATTGGACTGCCCAAGAACGTGGCCTACGCCTGTCTGGCCGAAACCATCGTTCTCGCGCTGGAGGGGCGATTCGAGAACTTCACCGTCGGCCGCAACATCGAGTGGGAGAAGGTCCGGGAGATCTACCGTATCGGCCGCAAGCACGGCATGAAGCTGGCGGCCATTTCCGGGGTCAATGGGCCCTTCTCCGATGCGGACATTCGCCGGGTGCGCAGGCTGGCGCTTGCCGCGCGGAGCAAAGCAGCATCGCCCCCCGAGAAGGCGAGACACACGAGGAAGCCGACCGTTGCCCGGCGCGGAAAGACCGGGGCGGCGGCCGGGAAGATCTGAGAGGGAGAATCTGTCCGGCCACCGCGGTCAAGACTTTGGGCGCTGAAAAGTCTGCCATTGCATGTTATGGCCCGCTATGGGCGATGGGATCGATCCAGCCGCTATTCGCAGGTAATTGAGTGCCGATTGGCCACCCGAGCCGGCGCCGACACAGAACTCCAAAAATGAAGGGCCTAGCCGAAGCTACGCCCTTGATTTGTTTGGTTTCTGGGGAAGGATTTGAACCTTCGACCTTCGGGTTATGAGGCGGGATCGTCCCTCCGCAGGATGTTTATTATCAGGTGCTTGCAGCGCTTGCCATGCGCCATTCCAGTCAATCCAAGGCACAATCGTGTCACACTCAATCTGAGTCGGGCACCGGTCGTCCAAGCGCGCCAGCAGCGCAATCGACAGCAGTCGCCGTATCGGCTCGGTGACGGTGCCCTCGCTGCCGCGCGTTGAGGCGAAGCGTGGCGGCTCAGGGTTTGACCACCACAACCGCACGACACGCCCTCGTTGCGCTGACTGCCGTTGGAGTTGATGTGGAAGCCCGCCCAGAATCAAGAGCCCGTGTTTCCTACGAAACGGTCCCCTCCCCAGCCTCCGGGCGCAATCCACTCTCGGGTAAGGCCAGGCTACGCCACTGTCGGTGGCCTCCAGTCCAGAAACGATGAGTATGCTCCGCTGCGACTTGGCCGACACGGTCGCGCAATTCCGCCAACAGGCCTGGCGCGGACACCGACGGCTGCACGGGCATCCGGGCGCAAGTAATGCAAGAGCCTAATGCCTTGGGACTGGGTTGGTGCGGTCATGCCCGGATCTCGGCCAATCAATTGAAGAACGACAAAAATGCTTGCATTCCACCGCTAAATCACTCCCCGATATCTGCAAGGACCGCATCGATCACATTCTGGCCGATGAAATAGCCGGCCGAGGCAAGGCGATCGAGCAACGGTCTTGCCAATGGTATCAAGCCACGAACCGTCGCCATGCCAATGATCGCCGCAGTGCCAACGGTAGGCAGGCCACATGCCCGCGCTTCCGCTCGTCCGGCTCGATCGTCAATGACCAATAGCGCACCGGCAGTCCGCAGCGCTGCAGCGATAGCGCTGCGTTCTCCCGCGTCAATGGCAGGGTTGCTCGGTTGCCAATCGGACGAAGCTGGAGCAAGAACCTCAAGCCACCCCTGATCGAGGGCGGCATGGATGTCCGATTTCCCCGGATAGTCACCGGGCGGAAGGACTTCCCCGCGGACTTCCTCGGTCACAGCCACCCGAGAAAACAAAGCCTGAAGCAGATCCAGCGCACCGATCCGCGACAGCGCGATGAGCGGACCGGCGTCGGCAACTACGATCGGATGTTGAGCCATTTTCGCGCGGTTGCCATGTCCTCCTGGACATCCGCCTTGGTCCCACCCAGCGGGATGCCCATCGCCGAGAGCAGATCCAGCATCTCGCCCAGCGGCTTGTCGGCCATGCGCGCAGCGAACCCGGCAGAGATGGACCCACTGCGGAACAGCGACGCGGCGAGAGCCACGCGAACGGCGGCTAGATCCGGCACGCCCAAGCGATCGAGATCTATCAGCAGTGCTTCGGGTTGGTCACGATTCATCACAACGACCAAGTCCTCCTCCTTCGCTGCTTTGAGCGCGGTGGATGGATTGGTCTTGAGCTGTCGGATATTGAAGGCCTGCATGATGTTCTCCTAAGATGTAGGAACATCATCCGCCCTTGAAACGCGGACGTCAATCGCGCCAGCAAGCCGGGGACGCGCGCACAGCGCGGGACTCCAGCGCTATTGCGAGGCTCAGCCGTCCTCCCATTGCCGGCGCCTTCGACCTTCGGGGTTCTCCCCCGATTGCCCACCGTGAAGGGGGCCACCGCGCTTTTCTTTTTTGTTGAGAAATCAGGACCCTATCCAGGACGCTGGTCCCCGAATCGGGTGAATAAGGAGGGTCTTCTTGGCGACTTATGGCACAAGAGTCTGACACAGGCCGCGAAAAACAGGGCTTAGCCGAAGCTAAGCCCTTGTTTTGTTTGGTTGCGGGGGAAGGATTTGAACCTTCGACCTTCGGGTTATGAGCCCGACGAGCTGCCAGACTGCTCCACCCCGCGTCAGAGAGTGCGCATTATGCCAGTACTGCCGCCCCACGGTCAACGCATAGTCCTATCCAACTCTCTCTGCGAGCAAGCCGCGGCTTGCCTGCCCCACTCTTGGGGAGGGTTGGGGCATTTCGCTGGGAGAAACGGGGGAAATCCCGCGCCCCATTCCCACACGCGAGAAGCTTTCTCAATTAATGCACTGAGGCACCGGATCAGGCGATGTAAAAACAGGTACTTGAATCGTCCTCCGCCATTCGTCGGCTTGGCCCGCACTTTGCTAGGAAGGGCTTAAGTCGCCTCTTGCAAGCTGCCGTAACAGGGGCCAGATGCTGCGGTATCCGAAACAAAGGGAAGATCATGGCGCGCCAACTCACACAACACATCCTCGAACGCGAGACCGAGGCATTTCGCGGCAGTGGCGGCATCAGCCAGGAAAACCGCTGCTTGGGCTTCACCCCCGCGTTCTTCGACACGCATACCAGCACCGTCTATCCGTCGCGCTTCGCCGACGGCCGCCCGGCCCCCTTTCACCTGATCGACGGTCTGCCGGACGAGGCGGTCGCGGGGCGCGATACCGCAGGGCGTGCCATCCTGCTGCGCAACTCGATCGTTTCCGGATTCGTCCGCGACGGCTGCTTCTACACCCGCGAAGAAGCCGCGGCCTGCGCTGGCGCGTGCCACTGACCGTCCGCTTTCCCGCCCCACTCCAATCCTGAATCTCCGGACAATGTCGGAAGCGGCGGTCGCCCGGTTCCGGCGTGAAGGCGACGGTCAAGGATTACGAAACGGCCGTTCGTATCGAAAGCTGCGTATCGAAGAGCGGTCGTTGGCAAAGCGAAACTCAAATTGATCTTCGTTGCCCGTGAGCAACGATATGGGCGTGTTCTTCAGCGCCGGATGCGCGCGAAGGGCTCGGCACAGATCGCACCCGTCGATCCCTCCCAGGCATCCATCGAGCACGACCGCGTCAAATGCCCGTTGCGCGCACACAGCGAGCGCCGCCGCCGCGTTATCCGCCACCTCGGTCGCAATATCCGCCTTGTCCAGGAACACGCGGGCGAGCAACAGATCCATCTCGTCGTCGTCCACCACCAGCACGGCAGGGCTGTTCATCGCGATCTCTCCATTGCATTCATTGCCCGATGTTGCCTTCGGCGCATAGGCCGGCACCTCGACTTGAATCATTGAACCGCTCTCTGTTTGTGCGCACGGGCCACGGCAACAGGCTGCGTGTACTTCCGCCAAGCATAGACGAAGCGCCGGCAAGAGCGAATGACAATCGCATTACCAAGCTCACGTCATTGCGAAGGTGCGCCGTGCCAATCACGCAGCGGGTGCGCGCGCCTTCGGCCCGCCGTACGGCCGATCTCTTGCTGTGCGAGGTGGTTCTGCAAGAGCGGGGCCGAGGCGTTCGTCTGCTGCGGCTGCGGGCGCCTGCTCTGCGTACCCCGTCCTATCCCAAACGCAGTATGCGACCGGACGTTGCGTTGCGCCGATGCCCTTCTGCGCAGGCGCGAGCTGAGCATTCGGTCACGACGCGCGGGAAAGTGGCGCGCGCCTGCCAACAAGTTCATGGGCCTCCGTTACGGCTACGGGTATCGTCAGCGCCGTTCTGCCAACGACATAGGAGGATCGCCATGCGCCACACTCTCAGGTTCGCCGCCGTCATCTGTGCGCTCCTGTCTCCATGCGCCGCAAGCGCCCAAGGCGAGGCCGATTCATCCACCATTTTGATCGGCCAGTCGGTAGCGCTGAGCGGCGGATCCAAGGAGCTGGGCACCGAGATCCGCGCCGGCGCGCTCGCCTGGTTCGAGCATATCAATAAACGTGGCGGCGTCCACGGGCGCAAACTGGTGCTCGAAACGCTGGACGATGGTTTCGATGCCGCTCGTGCCAGCGCCAACTACCGCAAGCTGATCGAAGAGCGCAATGCGCTGGCGCTGCTTGGCTGCGTCGGAGGCGCCACCTGTTCGGCCGCCGTGCCGATCGTGAGCGCGTCGAAGGTGCCGTTCATCGGCCCGGCTAACGGCAATGAAGTGCTGCGCAAACCCTTCAACCGTTACATCTTCAACGTGCGAGCCAGCTTCGCCGACGAAGTGGAACACATCATCGATCACCTCACGACCGTCGGCATCAACAGGATAGCCGTCGTGTATCCCAATGACGGTCCGGGCAAGGCCGCGCTCGCTACCGCCGAGGCTGCGCTGAAGAGGCAGGGACTTGCGGCTGCAGCGGCCGAATCGTATCCGCGGGGCAGCGAGGACGTCGCTGCGGGCGTCAAGACGGTCGCGAAAGCCGAACCGGTCGCGGTGCTGATCTTCGGTCCGTACAAGGTGTCGGCCAAATTGATCACCGAACTGAAGAAGCTCGGTCAGGAACCCCAGTTCATGACTCTGTCCGTTGTGGGACCGAAGGCGCTCGCTGCCGAACTGGGCGATACCGGTCGGGGTGTCGGCATTACTCAGGTAGTGCCTTACCCCTTCGTATCGACGATAGCGCTGGTGCGGGAGTATCAGGAGATCTACGTGCGCGGCACAGGCGCAGAACCGTCCTTCACCAGCTTGGAAGCCTTCCTGGCGGCCAAAGTCCTGGTGGAAGGCCTGCGGCGCAGCGGCCCGCAGCCCACGCGGGAGAAACTCGTGAGCGCGCTAGAATCGATGGACGATCACGATCTGGGTGGTTTCGTCATCAGCTACACTCCCACCAACCACGACGGATCCAAGTACGTGGACATCACGGTGCTCGGCAAGGATCGCAAGATCCTGCGTTGAGGGTAGTCACGGCATCGAATGGGTCGGGCAGTGGCGCATCACGGTCCAAATCACCGGATCACCCACTTCGCCTGGTTCGTCGATCAGCTGCTTCGTGCCAAGGTCAGTTCGGCCGACAGCGCGAGGTCGCCATGCTGTTGCGAATGTCGGCCATACAGGTTGCGACTGACGTTGGTTTCGTCGATCTCAGCGGTCAGCGAACGACCGCAACGGGCCGGACGCGCTCACCACGCGGTGCGATCGATCACGACGCGCACCAGGCAGAACGGCGCGTCGCGCTGGAAGGCCAGGCTCATGCGCTGCTCCTCGCCGATATAGCGCAGATACATCGGCGCGTCGGCGGGAGCGGTGGGGCTGGGAAATTGCGGCTCCCCCTCGCCGTAGCGCCGGCTCGCGGCCTCGAGATCGACGCAGGGGCCCGGCCGCAACTCCACCAGCGCCAAGCCGTCGCGGGCCGAACTCGCGGCCGTGGGAATGCGCAGTTCCGTCTCCCGCACGAGAGGGTGATCGCAGGCTCCTCGCACGCTTCGGAAATAGCGACTGGACGCGTCCCCGGCGCCGGCGAAACGGCACTGGGCGAGCTTGGCGAACGCGGGCTCGTTCAGCCGTTTCACTGCGCGCATCGCGTCGATCAGCGAAAACACTGCATCCTCGGCACTGCCGGCGAATCCGGTCGCCGCCGTCAGGACCAGCAAGGGCGCGGCGAGCGCGGCCGACATGCGGCGGTATCCCGGCCTCACGGCAGTTCCTCCACCTTCAGCAGCACGCGCCGCACGTCCAGCCGCCCGCGAGTTGAGTAGGTCCGGCTGCCGGATCGCCCCTCGACGACCTCCTGATTCGCGCCGCCGAGTTCGATCCACTCGCCCAAGCGGCCCGTCACCGTCGTGCCGAGCCAGGAAGAACGCACGGCACCGGGTTCAGTCCGGGACAACGACTCCTGCTGCGGACTGATCTCCAGGGTCACCCGTTCGCCGGCGAGTTGCGGCACGGCATAGAAGCCGCTGGCGAGGTCGCGATACACCACCGCCTCGGAGATGATGGCGCCGCCGGGGCCGACCACCGTCTGGCGCAGCGGCAGCGGAAACGAATATCCGACCTGGATGAACGCCCTGCCGCCCTCGACCACCTGCACCTGCTGCGACGAGCGGTCCGCTGCCGATCCGCGCGTACTCCAAACGCTGCTGCCGTCGCGACGCGCCACATTGTCCTGCTGCAGCGTGATCACGAGGCGGCGCGGCGCAGTGTCGATCGCCGTCAGCGCCTGCCGGATCTGCGCCCGGTTCTCTTCCGAGGCCCGCACCATGATCTTGTCCTGCATGCCCGTGATCGACCCGCCGCGCTCCAGCAGCGGCCGCAGCACCTCGATGACCTGGTCGGCGCTGCGATGCTTGAGACGTAAGATCTCCAACTGGCCGTCCGCCAGGGCAAGGGCGCTCGCCAGAGCGAGGACGAGGAGCAGCAGGCGGTTCATGGGTGACTCCAGACTGTCATGGCGCGGCCATCATCAACCGAACCGGTTGCACTGACAAGGGCGATTGCGGCACCTCGCATGCTGCAACTCGCTGTGGTCGTCCGCACCCGACCCGTCCTACCGTCGGTAGGTGGCCGCAAGATCGGCGGCGAGGCCTTGCAATTGGTCCCCGCCGAGGTCGTCGATGCCCGCCGCGACGCGCCGCCCTCCTCCGCCGTAGCGCCGACAGAATTCGTCCGCGCCCGTGCCCGCATCGTGCGGCACCCGCAGGCTCAGCATCAGGCCGCCCCGGCCATTGGGAACGAGCACGCCGTGCACCCGCTGTCCGTCGGATGTCGCCAGGTGATTGGCCAGGCTGCCGTGCGCACGCCGCGCCCACTTCGCATCCGGCAGGCGATGCAGCGTCAGGCTAGGGCTGTCGATCTCCGCCGGGATGGCCAGGGCCTGCGCCATGTCCTCCGCCCGCGCCTGCCTGAGACGCGCCGATACCGGCTCGCCATCGATGAAGCCGAGCGGATCGCGGTATGGACGCAGCAGGCGATAGAGCGCGGCGGGGGGATAGAGCAGATCCGCTTCGCTCTCCCCATAGGCGTTGTAGTTGAGACATTCACCCAGTTCGCGCCACCGGCCGAGCACCCGCTCCGGGATCGCGAGGGTGGCGGCGAGCCGCGCCGCAGTCTGCGGCATGTTGTCGCCGAACGCCGCCACCACGGCCCACGGGCGATGCGCTCCACCCAGAAAACGGTCCACGATGACGCTGGTGCAGACGTCCGCCGCGGTGTCGATGAACGCCTGCAGCAGGGCGTGCTGCGGAATCTCGCCGGCGAAATGGTGATCGAAATAACGCACGCTGACACCCTGCGCCAGCAGCCGCCGCAGCTCCGTGCGATTGTGGGCGAGCGAGATGTCGAGCGCCGTAACGCGATCGCCGGCTTCGGCGCGCACGCGCTGCAGCAGCCGGTTGTCGCGCTTGACGCCGGTAACCAGTTCGCTGTCGCACGGCTCGACCAGACGCAACTGGTGCAGCGCGCATATTCCGTCGGCATCGCCGTTGAAGACGTCGATGTCCGTCACCGGCTGCGCCTCGCAATTGCCTCGTTCAGCCGCAGCAGCATCTCGCCCGCTGTCGCCCGTTCGGTGTCGATCGCCACGCAGCACGCCAGTTCGTCGCCGGCCAGCGGCTCGGCGCTCGCCCGCTGGCGCTCCAGCACCTCCAGCGTGGCCTCCGAGGCGTCGCTGCCGGCCTGCTCCCGCCGTGCGACGCGCTGCCGCAGCACCGCCTCCGCGGCGCGACAGTCGACGATGACGAACGGCACGTCGAGCGCGTTCGCCGTGCGGCGCAGGAGGTCGCGCTGACCGCGGCGCAGGAAGGCGGCGTTGACGATCGCGCTGTGACCCGATTCCAGGATCAGGCGCGCCAGCCTGGCCAGTTCGTCATAGGTCTCGCGCGTCGCCCCTTCGGAATAGATGCCGCTGTCGATGCCGGAGCCGCTGCTGGCATCGGGCGCAAGATCGCGCAGGCGCTTGCGCTCGACGTCCGAGCGCACCCGCACCGCACCGGTGCCTTCCAGCAGCGCTTGGGAAACGGCGGTTTTGCCCGATCCGGACAGTCCGTGGGCGATGATCAGGGCCGGATCGGGCGGCGCCATGCAGCGCTGGGCATAGCGCAGGTACGCGTCATAGCTCGCCAGCGCGGCGGCACGCTCCTGTGCCGTGAGATGCTCCTGACTGGCGCGGATGCGTGCCACCTTGGCGCGCACCATGGCGCGATAGACGCGGTAGAAGCCCAGCACGGCGAGGCCGCCAAAATCGCCCGTCTGCTGCAGATAGGCATCCAGAAAGCGCCACGCATAGTCGGCGCGGCCGCGCTCGGCCAGATCCATGACGAGGAAGGCGATTTCGCTGAATACGTCGATCCAGCGCAGGTTGGGATTGAACTCGATGCAGTCGAAGATCTGGATCGCGCCGTCCACCAGCGCGATGTTGCCGAGATGGAGATCACCATGGCATTCGCGGACGAAGCCGTCGCTGCGGCGCTGATCGAACACCGGCGTCAGTCGCTGCAGCGCCTGCTGGCTCCAGGTCTCGATGGCGGCGAGCGCGGCGCGCTCTTCGTCTCTCGCCAGCCGCGGCCGGATCTGGGCGAAGTTCTGCTCGACCGGAAGGGCGACGCCGGCCGTGCTGCCGAAGCCGGACCCGGGCGCGGCGCGCGCGACGCCGCGGTGAAAGTCAGCCACTTCCCGGGCGATGGCATCGACGTGCGCGGCAAGCAATTCCCCCCGCGCCAGCATGCCGTCCAGCAGCGCCTCCTGCGCAAACTCGCGCATCTTGACCGCATACTCGATCGGTGCGCCGCCGCCATCGAAGCGCGGAGCGTCGGCCGAGCCCCGGATCGGCACCACTTCCAGGTAAATGCCGGGCGCCAGCCTGCGGTTGAGCCGCAGTTCCTCCTCGCAGCAGAAGCGGCGCCGCTCCAGCGTGCTGAAATCGAGAAAGCCGAGATCGAGGGGCTTCTTGAGTTTGTAGGCATACTCGCCGGTGAGCAGCACCGACGAGATGTGGGTCTCGATCCGCCGCACGCACTGCACCGGATGGCGATAGCGGGCCGGGTCCATGAGGTTTCGCACCAGGGTTTCGTGGGTTTCGAGCGCGCCGGCCGGGGCGGGCTCCCCGATGTCGCCCTTGCCGAAAGTGCAATTGCCTATTGCATGGCTGGTCGGCACCATCGGCGGTCGGTTCCTATGCCGCAGCCCCCGCGTGGCGCCGGTCGACCCATTGCGCCAGCGCCCGCAGCGGCTCGGCGACCGCGGCCTGGAGCGGCGGCGCCGGATCGAGGCCGCGCAGCGCTTCCGGCAGCGTCGTCAATTGCCGGCGGGCATGCTCCCGGGCGGCGGCGAGGCGCGGTTGGTCCGGCAGGCGCTTGCCACCCCGCATCACCGGTCAGCAGCAGCGGCTCGCCCGCCAGGCCGCATCGTCGGCCGTGGTGAGGACGTCCTGCTCGCCATGCGGCCGTCCGCATCGATAGCGGCGAAGACCTGCTTGCGACCCGGCCAGGTGGCCTTGCCCTCGGAGCGCTTGCGCCGCGCCTCGCCGTCGTATTCCTGCAGCTTGTAGGCGCAGTCGAGATAGGGCTGTCGGCCGACGTGTTCATGCGCGTGCCGACACCGAAGCCGTCGATCGGCGCGCCCGAGGCGATCAGCTCGCGCAGACGGTATTCATCGAGATTGCCGCTGGCGAAGATCTTGACACCGTTCAGCCCGCCGGCATCGAGGATGCGGCGCACGCGGCGCGCATGCTGCGCCAGATCGCCGCTGTCCAGGCGCACCGCCTGGATCGCGATCCCCTCGCCGCGCGAGCCGCCGCGCCAGGGGGACGAGATGCTCGGCCGCGGCCTCGGTATCGTAGGTGTCGATCAACATCACCGTGTTCTTGGGATGGGAGCGCGCGAAATGCTCGAACGCCTCGTTCTCGTCGGTCGTGGGCCTGGATGAACGAGTGCGCCATCGTGCCGTAGATCGGCACGCTCCCAAAGCCTGCCGGCGAGCACCGTGGAAGTGCCGGAGAAGCCGGCGAGATAGCTGGCGCGCGCCGACAGCAGGCCGGCCTCGGCGCCGTGGGCGCGGCGCAGTCCGAAATCCACCAGCAGCTGGCCCGGCGCCGCCAGCGCCGAGCGCGCCGCCTTGGACGCGACCAGGGTCTGGAACTGCAGCAGATTGATGATGCGCGTCTCCACCAGTTGCGCCTGGGACAGCGGCGCCGTCACGCGCAGGATCGGCTCGTCGCCGAAGAATACGGTCCCTTCGGGCATGGCATCGACATCGCCGGTGAAGCGCAGATTCGCCAGCGAATCGACGAAATCCCGGCTGAAGCGGCCGCTCGCGGCGAGCCAATCCAGATCGTCGGCATCGAAGCGCAGCGCCTCCAGGTATTCCAGCACCTGCTCCAATCCCGCGGCCATGAGGAAGTTGCGGCATTCCGGCAGCTTGCGCACGAAAAACTCGAACACCGCGGTCCTGTCCATGCCTTGGTCATGGTAGGCCTGCAGCATGGTGAGCTGGTAGAGGTCGGTGAGGAGCACGCTGGGCGCCGGGTTCATCGCATCAGCCCGTGACGCCGGAATATTCGATGGCAACCGCCCCTGCCCCGAGCATTTCCGCGATGGCACGCTCGCCGTCGCCTGGCGCGACATCGACCGCACGGACGGCGTCGGTGAGCAGCACCGCACCGAAGCCGAGCCGGCGGGCGTCGCGCACGGTATTGAGTACGCAGTAGTCCGTGGCCAGGCCGCCGACGAAAACCCGGGACACGCCGGCCTGGCGCAGCAGTTCCGTCAGTTCCGTGCCCTCGAAGCCGGAGTAGGCGTCGGGCTGCGTCGCCGTCGCCTTGGAGATGATCGTCACTTCGCACGGCAGGTCCAGCAGCGCGGCGAAGCGCGCACCGTCGGAGCCGGCGATGCAGTGCGGCGGCCACGGCCCGCCCTGCTCGCGGAACGAGCAATGCTGCGGCGGGTGCCAGTCGCGCGTGGCGAAGACCGGCAGCCCCCGCTGCCGGAACAGCGCGATGTAGCGGTTCAGCGCGGGCACCACCTCGTCGCCGCGCGGCACGGCCAGGCTGCCCGCCGGGCAGGAAATCGTACTGCACGTCCACCAGGATCAGCGCGTCGCCGGGCTGCAACGTCGACTTGACCGTATCGCCTCCCATCGTCTTCTCCGCGCGCCGCCGCTTCAGTCCTTCTTGCGCTCGCGCCGGCGCGCGCGCCCGGCGCCGGCATAGCTTTGGCGCATCACGGACATCTCAGCCAACTGCGCCGCCACCATATAGTTGATGCTGCCCTCCGGCACCACGCCGTTCTCGTCCGGCTCGCCGGCGGGCACGCCGGTGAGCAGGGCAATCGCCTCGTCCACCGTGCTCACGGCATAGATCCTGAACCTGCCCTCGGCGCAGGCCTGGACCACGTCCTCGCGCAGCATGAGATGCTTGACGTTCGAATCGGGGATCAGCACGCCCTGCTCGCCGTCCAGGCCGCGCGCCCGGCAGATGTCGAAGAAGCCCTCGATCTTCTCGTTCACGCCGCCGATCGCCTGCACTCGTCCATATTGGTTTACCGAACCGGTGACCGCCAGAGACTGCCGGATCGGCACCGCCGCGAGGGCCGATAGCAGCGCACACAATTCGGCCAGCGACGCGGAGTCGCCCTCCACCGGGCCGTACGACTGCTCGAACACCAGGCTCGCGGTCAGCGACAGGGGTATGCTGCGGGAATAGCGTGCGGCGAGGAACGAGGACAGGATCATCACGCCCTTGGAGTGCAGGGCACCGCCCAGTTCGGCCTCGCGTTCGATGTCGATGACGTCCCCCTCGCCGAGGCGCGCGGTGGCGGTGATGCGCACCGGATGGGCGAAGGCGAAATCACCCAGGTCGATCACGGCCAGGCCATTGATCTGCCCGACCTGGGCGCCGGCCGTGGAGATCAGCAGCGTGTCGCGCAGCACCTCGCGCTGCAACTGGGCACGCAGCCGATCCGCGCGGCGGACGCGGCCATCGAGGGCGCGCTGCACGTCCTCGCGCGTCACCACGTCGCGGCCGGCTTTGACCGCCCAATGATCGGACTCGCGCATCAGGTCGGCGACGCGGCGCGTGTGCGCGCTCAGCTTCTCCGAGTCGCCGGCGATGCGCGCGGCGTCCTCGACGATGCGGGCGACGGCATCGCGCGCGAACGGACGCAGGCTATTGCCCCGCGCCAGGCGGCCGATGAGCAGGGCGTAGAGCCGCGTATTGTCGTCGTTGCGCTCGACGTCGCTTTCAAAGTCCGCCGCCACCTTGAACAGTTCCTCGAACTCCGGATCGAATTCCCGCAGCAGGTAGTAGAGCAGCCGCTCGCCGATCACGACCACCTTGAGGTCGATGGGAATCGGCTCCGGCTCGAGCGACAGGGTGCTGATCAGTCCGATCATCTGGCCGAGGGATTCGATGCGGATATGCCCGGCCTTGAGGATGCGCTTGAGCCCTTCGTAGGCGTAGGGCTGGGTCAGCAGCTTCACCGCATCCAGCACCAGGTAGCCGCCATTGGCGCGATGCAGGGCGCCGGCCTTGATCAGGCTGAAGTTGGTGACCAGCGTGCCCATGTGGGCGATCTGGTCTACCCGCCCCACCAGGTTCTGGT
The DNA here is from genome assembly GCA_963823455.1 of uncultured beta proteobacterium. Lineage (GTDB taxonomy): Bacteria > Pseudomonadota > Gammaproteobacteria > Burkholderiales > Rhodocyclaceae > CAVPDA01. The sequence goes on along the minus strand of CAWGLO010000001.1, from coordinate 30,631 downwards.
AGTTGGGGTTGTCCTCGAACACGATCGGCGCCGATGCCGTCACCGCGTGGTCCACCAGCAGGTTCACCTGGTAGCGTTGCAGGGAGATCGAACCGGTCATGGTGACGGTAGTCGTATCGCCCTCCGACTTCTGGCTCTCCCGCAGTTCCTCGCCGGTTTCCACCACGTCTTTCTGGACACCGTCGAGGAAGGCGATCACCTCCGGCAGATCGGCGTAGCCCTCCCTCAGTTCCTCGATCAGGTGGCCGACGGCGAGGCTCATGGTGTCGCGGCTGGCCTGCCGGATCTGTGCCTGCATTTCGCGCCGCCAGCGCGGGAACTGGTGCAGGAGCCTGGTGAGTTTCTCGCCGAAGGACTCGATGGCGGCGCTGATGCGCTTCTGCTCCTCCTCCGGCAGCTTGTTGAACTCGTCCGGGCCCATCGTCTCGTCGCCCTTGACCGGCGCGAACACGAAGCCGTGCGGCGTGCGCAGCAACGCCACGCCCTGCTGCACCGACTCGTGGCCCAGTTCGCGCAGCGCTGTTTCTTCGCGGTTCTTGAACTCCTCCTGGATCGCCTCCATGCGCGAGCGGTACTCATCGCTGTCGAAGGCACTGGTGATGGCGGTTCCGAGTTCGGTCACGAACTGCTGCATGTCGCGCTTGAGCTGCGCGCCCCGCCCTGCCGGCAGTTTCAAGGCGCGCGGCCGTTGCGGTTCGTCGAAATTATTGACGTAGCACCAGTCCCCGGGCACCGCCTCGCCAGCGGCCTTCTCCTCCAGCAAGCGGCGCACGGTGAAATGACGGCCGCTGCCGGGCTCGCCCAGGACGAACAGGTTGTAGCCGGGGCGGCGGATGTCGATGCCGAAGCGCACGGCCTCCTCGGCGCGCGCCTGGCCGAAGCCGTTCCCCGTGTCCGCCAGATCGGCCGTGGTCGCAAAATCGAGCAACGCAGGATCGCAGGCGCGGTAGAGCAGTTGCGGTTCGAGGGGTTTCATGTCGGCCGTCATGATTGTTGTTGGTACGAAGGTGGGCGGCCCGGCGATTCTGCCGATCCCGATCCCGGCAATTCTACGACTTGTCGGCTACCAGTTCCCGCAGTTTCTGGTACATGTCGGTGCCCCCCAGACGGGTGTCGCCGCTTGTCGCCCTGACTTCGAACACTCCCTTGCCGAACTCCATGATCGTCACATCGAGCGTGCCGCCGCCCAGATCGATCACGGCGATGCGCAATTCCTGACCGAGCCGGACCAGTCCATACGCCAGCGCCGCCGCCGTCGGCTCGTTGACCAGCCGAGCCACCTCCAGGCCCGCGATGCGCGCTGCGTCCTTGGTGGCGTTGCGCTGGTTGTCGTCGAAATAGGCGGGAACGGTGACCACCGCCTTCTCGACCGGTTCGCCGAGAAAGGCCTCGGCGTCGCGCTTGATCTTCTGCAGCAGGAACGCAGACAGTTGCTCCGGTGACAAGGACTTGCCGCGCAATTGGATACGGTCCCGCGTCCCCATCCGGCGCTTGAACGCCGTCGCCGTCCCGTCCGGATTGGATGCTGCCTGACGCCGCGCCGGTTCGCCGAACAGCATCTGGCCCTCGGCGGTGATGGCCACATAGCTTGGAAACGCCGTGCCGCCTCCTCGTTCGTGGCTCGACTTCGGGCCCTGCCGCCCTGGCCGACGAATCAGGACAGCCGTGCAGGATCATTGACTTTTATTAATGATACCTGCGCCGAAATACGCCATGGTTGCAACAAGTCAATGAGCGCAGCGGTTGCCCGGTCCCCGCGGGGAACCGATGGCGGCAATGAATCGCCCCGCGATCCGGCAGCCGCTGCGGCATCGACCCGACGGAGGCGCCCCCGCGCGGGGCATGTGACTCATCCCGGAGAACATGATGAAACTGCCGCTGCAGATTACGATTCGCGACTTCCCTCATTCGGAAGCACTGGATAACCTGATTCGCGAAAAAGTGGAGAAACTGGACCATTTCTATCCCCACATCATGGCGTGCCGCGTCAGCGTGGAAATGCCGCACAAGCACAAGCATCAGGGCAAGGCAATCAACGTGCGCGTCGATCTGACCGTGCCCGGCGGCGAGATCGTGGTCAATCGCGACGCCCACGAAGACCCGCATGTTGCGCTGCGGGATGCGTTCGATCACGCCAAGCGCAGGCTGGAAGAGTATGCGCGGGCACAGCGCGGCGACGTGAAGGCGCACACGCAGCCGGCGCCGGGGATGACCGGCCAGGCCGGTGGCGAGGAAGCCTGAATCCTCCAACGACGAGGAACTGGTGAGGAATCCGGCCATGTCCACCCATGCCACCTACGCAGCCTACCCCACGCGCACCATTGTTCCGCACGAAAGCTTCCTCGCCTACGCGCCGCGCGGCCCGGGCGTGATGTGTGCGCTGTTCTATTTCCCGGCTGAACGGGATATCTATGGCTGGTGGATCGGTTCCGCCGGCGGCGAGTTTCTCCCAGCCTATTTTCTGCTGGAGGATTTCTTTTCCGCGGACGGCAACCATTGCTACGCCACCCGCGGCAGCGACCTCTATGGCGGCTGGTACTACGACTACGAGCGCGAGCCACCGGCGCTGGCGGAAGCGCTCGCCGGGGACGATACCCCGCGCCACCTGCTGGAAGAACTGCAGCACGAGTTCTGCCGCGAGTGGCTGTACTTCGCGGACGATCCGGCCGCCGCAGCGGAGATCGCCGAATCCGAGCGTTACGGCTTTCCCGTTCAGCCGGTGAACATCCAGCGCCGCAAGCTGGCTCGGTTCGATACGCACGACGTGGTCTGGACCTACGCCTCGCCCAAGGCCGACTCCAACGTCATCGAATATCTGCGCCAGCGCTGGCCGCTGGACTATCGGCTGGATTAGCCCTGCGCGTTCCGCAGTCTCGTGCGCCGCCCCGGCTCGGCAGACCAGGACTGCGGCCCGGACGGTCGACCGTTACGCTGACTTACGTTGCACCGCAACAACGAGCCGTCCCGAACCGCGTTGCGCCGGATGCGCGGCGCGCCGGGCCGCACCTTCGACCGCGACTCACGGCAGGCCAGCCAACTTGATTGACATTTCAGTCGGACGTGATATCTTGGCGCAAACCAAAAAATACAATGTTCCACAATCGCAGAGCGTAACGGGGTCGCAGCAGGTAAGAGAACGCTTTGCCGATTCTTTGGCGTCGATAACTAAGGTCGTCGTGCAACGGAACGACGACTGCCGTCCGCGGCTCCGCAGGGATGATCTGCGGCTTACCGGCAAGAAGCCCAACAAGAGTTTGGTTGACTCTGTAGAGAACAGCTCGCGAGCACCGCAATTGCGCCGCCATAGGCGCATGACGACAAGAGGTTGCCGCGGAAACGAGGAGGGTAGCAAAGATGGCCAGGTTGTCGCCTGCTCGGCATGTAGAGCATGGGTCCCATGGATCCGGCACGTCGCATTCAACGCAGGATGCCATTCTCACGCTCGACGAGGACGGTTTCATCCGCGAAGGTAGCCCCGAAGTCGAATCCCTGTTCGGCTACCGCATTTCCGAAGTCATAGGGCGCCACGTCTCGTTCCTGCTGCCGGAACTGGCGCGGATACCGCTGCTGCGCGCGGGCGCGGTCAATCCGCGTCTGGCGTTCCTTTGTCATTGCGGCAAGCGCTTTGCCGCAGCCCGGCGCGAGGGCTATGCGTTTTTCGCCGAGTTGTTCGTGAACACGGTGGAAGGACGCGGCCACGGGCCGCTGCGGGTCATGGTGCGGGAAGCGGGAAGAACGAATCGGACGCAGCCTTCTCCGGGCGTGGATGAACGACCAGGGGATTTCGCCCGCGCGATCGATATCTGATTCGATCGGCGGGTGTGGGTCCGACCCGCCGACCGAAGCTGTGGAAGACACGTAGAACCGTTGCAACGGTCACGGAACCACGATAGTTGGGGGAACCGGGAATCATGGTGCAAGCCCGCCCGGTGCCGGCAGACATCGCGGAGGAGATACAGATGTTTCAATACTCGCAACTCGCGGAACGAGCCGTCCCGCAGGTTCCGGTCGGCCGTCCACCCCAGATTCGCCACGGAACGATTGTCCTCGACCCGAACTGCACGATCGTCGGCTGCGATGACGCTGCGCTGTCGCTGTTCGGCTACGCCCGATGCCCGCTGGTCGGCACTCCGATTTCGGCGTTGATTCCGGATGCTGTCTGGTCGCCGGAAGCGAGCGCTGACGCCCTGCCCGAGGGCTGCGCGTACCTCAAATTGAGCCGTGTTGCGCTCGACGCGCGGCATGCAGACGGTAGCGTTTTCCCCGTCATGGCCTCGCTCTATCAGGGCGCCGACGGAACCCTCCTGCTGCGCGTTCGCACGCTGGATTAGGCCAACTTCCCCGTCGCCCTCGCCGGCGGGACGGCCCGTGCGGCGGGCATGCCTGCTTCCTCCCCCTCGGCGCGGATGCCTGCCGCAGCACGAGGCTGCGCCACGCACACCGGTTCCGCTCCGAACAGCACGTTTTCTGTGCCCCTGTCTCTACGCTTGGGTTACACTTGGTTCGGGTTTAACCAGGCGAAAGCCGGTTGCCAGCGGATCGCGCGAAATCGCGCCCAAGACGCAGCCGGGAGGTCGAGGTCCTGCCAGCAGCGACGATTCCCGACATCCGCGATGCGGACTGTTTCCGGTTCGCGGCTGACGGGATGCCTGCCGCCGCGACGGGCCACTGCAACAGGAGCGCAACATGCCCAAGTCGAAAAAGTCAGCACCCGAGCCCATCGAGTATGCCAATGGGCATATCATCGAACGCCCGGATGGTTTCTACTGGGTGGAGAAAAAGACCGGCACGGAATTCGGCCCGTTTGCCACGCTGCGCGAAGCGGAGGAGGACATGGCCTACGGCGCCGCGGCGGAAGACGACGCCGACACCTCGCTGCAGGAGGCGGAGGACGAGATCGGCATCGCCGGCTGGATCGACCCCGAAACCGGGGAGCCGGCCGAGGAATCGATCCCGCACATCGAAGACAGTTGAGGGCCGCGGCGGCGCCGACCGCGGCGCCTGACGCAGCGCACCCCGACCCGCCGCCGGATGGCGCCCGCGTGCGGCCGTTCTTTCATCCCCACCTGGTCAATCAACCCTGGGCCGACCCTGGCCTCTACGTCGAACTCTTGTTCGAACGACGCTCCCTGCTGTTCGATGCCGGTGATCTGCGCCTGCTGGCGCCGCGCAAGATCCTGCGCGTGTCGGATGTCTTCATCTCCCACGCCCACATGGATCACTTCATGGGCTTCGACTGGCTGTTGCGCATCTGCCTCGGCCGCAACAAGACGGTGCGATTGTTCGGCCCGCCCGGATTCCTCGATCAGGTGGAACATAAGCTCGCCGCCTACAGCTGGAATCTGGCACGGAATTACGAGACCGATTTCGGCCTCACCGTTGCCGAGCTTTTTCCCGACGGCGGCGGTCGCAGCGCCTGCTTCTCCTGTCACGGCGGCTTCCGGCGCGACCACGAGACGACTTTCCACTCCGCCGATCTGATCCTCCTCGACGAGCCGGCATTTCGGGTGCGCGCCGCTTTCCTCGATCACAAGATACCGTGCCTGGCCTTCGCGCTGGAGGAAAAGACGCACGTCAACATATGGCGCAACTGCCTTGCCGGACTCGGTGTGGCAGTGGGTCCATGGCTCAAGGAACTCAAGTACTTGGTCCTGCGGGGCGCCGCGGACGACAGTCTAGTCACTGCCCCACGCGCGGACGCCGCGGGAACCCTGTGCCTGCCGCTGGGGCTGTTCAAGGCCCAGGCGCTGCGTGTCGTGCCCGGCGAGAAGCTGTGTTACGTCACCGACTGCGCCTTTCACCCGGCCAATGTCGAGCGCATCATCGACCTGGCGCGAGACAGCGACCTGCTCTTCATCGAGGCGATGTTTCTGGAAGACGATCGCGACCACGCCGCCGCCAAGGCCCATCTCACGGCGCGCCAGGCAGGAGCGATCGCCCGGGCGGCCGGCGCCCGCAAGGTGATTCCCTTCCATTTCTCGGCGCGCTACAGCGGCTGCTATGAGCGTCTGCAGGCGGAAGTGGATGACGCCTGTCGCGGCGGCTGACCGGGCCTACGGCCGCCACGCCCAGTCCCGCCACGGCGTTCAACCTGAACAACGCATTTCAAGCGCAAGAGACGGGAAGGAACTCATGTGCCCGGAAAATGGGTTTCGCTATCCCGGAGTGTGATGCGTACTTGCCGGACAAGCTGTTGTTTTTCCTTGGCATCCTTGGCGGTGGCGATCGCGATGCGGATTGCCGTGCCTTCGTCGTGCCCCCGGGCCAACATGGCATGCGCGATCTCGATCGCCTTGCTTCGCGCCGGCGGCAGCAGATGATCCATCGCCGGCGGATAGTACGCCGCGCTCCAGGGCATCAGTCGGCGAACGATCCGGGCTCGACCCGGCCCGCGTCGAGGATGTTCGTGGCCCGCCGCAGCAGCAGCGGCGCAATCCGATGCATGTCCGGAGCCAGATGGCGAACACAGGTCTTGATCTGCCGGCCCACCAGCAGCGCCGCCAGATACCACGCGAACACCTGCGCCGGAATTTCGGCGCCGCCTGCCGCAGCGTAGAGCCCCGGCAGTTCCGCCACCGCAGCCGCGGTCTCGGCCGAGGGTGCTCTTCCCATCGCCGCGACCAGCAGCAGGCGCGAACCGAACAGCGCCAGGTCATACGCCGGATCGCCTCGGGACAGGCTGTCCAGATCGATGAGTACGACCGAGTCATCGCTCAGCAGGACATTGGCAGTATGCAGGTCGCCGTGAATGACGGTCAGGCTGCGCGGCGGCAGAGCCTCGGCTGCGGCGGACAGGCGTGCTACGAAGGACTCGCTGGCGCCGACCAGCGCCGGAAGCCCGCCGCGAATGCGCGGCATCACCTTTCTTTCCAGACGCTGCAGAATCTCCTGCGGCCCCTGCCCAGGCAGGTCGGGGAGCGCCGTGCCGTGAAGTCCGACCAGCCCCGGCATCACCCGCAGCAGCGCCGCAGGCAGGCCGATCTCGGCGGCCACGGCTTCGATGCGTCGGCCAGGCGCGAACGCCTCCCAGCGCATGCCCGGCGACTCCTCGCAGGCGACCGGGCGCGCCATGCCGAACGAACGCCGAGGCAGATTCCACAGCCGCTCCATGGCGCGGTGGCTCGCGATCGCGCCCGGCTGCACCTTGCCCACCAGATCCACGTTCGCGTCCGGCCAGCGGCAGCGCACGACGCAGCGCTCACCGGGGCGATAGTTGAGCAGCGACCAGGACATCTCGCCCGCCGCCTGCTTCAAGTCTGCGACCCCGCTCAGACGATTGCGGATCGATTCCGCCTCGACCAAGTCGCCCAGCCCCTTCAGCTTCGGGTCCTCCGGAAAGATCCAGCCGACCGCATCCCAGTCGGGCAGCTGCACCACCGCGCCGGCATCGGAGGCTGCGGCAGCAGCGACACCATGCCGTGCTGCGCTCTCGCCCCGCCCATGGAAGCGCACCGTGAGGATCGTATCGGCGATCCCGGCGGAGGAGATGCGGTAGATGACGGTAAGATCCCGGGCCGGCGCATACCAGACGCCGATCACGCCGCAGCGCTCGATCCCCCTGCGCTCCGCCAGGGCCGGACGCAGGTGCGACAGGGCGATGCGCTCATCGGCGAACTCGCTGCGCTGGTAGAAATCCGCACCCGCCTCCGGCACCGCCGGCTCGGCGCCATAGTCCCAGTCGACGTTCACTGGTTCGCAGGGGTAGGCGCCGCCATCCAGCGCGAAGCCTGGACGCGTGGCGTAGCCTCCGCGACCGCAAAGTCGAGCGCATAGACCGACCCGTTCTCCGGCTTGTAGTCGGTGCGCTGGAAGACCTCTTCGAACGGCACGCCGAGCATGACGGCGAGCAGCATGCGGTTGCTCCAGAAATGCCCGATCACCGCCACATGGCGGTGTTGCCCGACCTGCGCCCGCAGATCGCCCCAGATGCGCTCGATGCGGCGATAGACATCGAACAGGCTCTCGCCCCCCGGCATGGGATCGAAGCGGTGCTCGTGCCGCAGCTTAAGCGGCTGGTCGGTCTTGAGCATGCCCTGGTAGCGCCCATAGTCAATCTCCTTCAACTCATCGCGCACCTGCAATTCCACTCCGCATTGCTTCGCCAGCGGTTGAGCCGTGTCGCGCGCCCGGCTCAGCGGACTCGAATACACCGCGTCCACGCACGCGCCTCGCAGCAGGCCGGCGACGACCGCCGCCTGCGCCCGCCCCACATCGTCCAGCGGCTCGTCCTCCCAGCCGACGTAGCGCTGCTTGTTGCCGCCGGTGCGGCCGTGGCGGATCAGGTACACGCGGCCGGTGGCCATCTCAGGCATCGCCGAATCCGGTGCGGTCATGGATGGTCCGCTCCCAATGCCTTCTCATATAGCGAATGCAGGCGCTGACCGGAGCGCTCCCAGGAAAAATCCCGCGCCCGCTGCACGCCGCGCAAGCCCATGGCGCGTGCGCGCGCCGGATCGCGCAGCAGCGCCAGCATCGCGCTCGCCAGCGCCGGCGCGTCGCGCGGCGGCACCAGGAGCGCGGTTTCGTTCTCGATCACCACTTCCGGAATCGCGCCCGCACGCGTGGCAACGATGGCTTTGGCGGCGGCCATGGCTTCCGCCAGCATCAGGCCGAAGCCTTCCCAGCGCGATGGCGCGACCAGGATATCGAGCGCCGCATAGACCATGGGCATGTCCGAAAGATGGCCGGTGAAACGCAGGGCGGCGCCGAGCCCGAGTTCATCGCCGAGTTCGCGCATGCGCGCCAGCAGCGCCGCGTCGTCCGCCGAACCGACGACGAGAAAGAGCGCATCGGGAAGCGTCTGATGAACGGCGGCGGCGGCCCGGATGAACTCCTCCTGCCCCTTCTGCTCGCTGATGCGCCCGACGCAGCCGAGTACCGGCACATCCGCGGGAACGCCGAGCGCGCTGCGCGCCTGCGCCGCGTCGCCGCCGGCGAAGCGCTCCGCCGTCCACGCCGTTGAGGATGACGTCGATGCGCTGCGGCGCCACCCCGATGCGGGCGGCGATATGCTCGGCCACCGATTGCGAACATGCGATCAGGGCATCCGTGGAATGGGCCAGCATCTGATCGTAGATCAGGGCGCCGTCCTTCTCCCACTTGTTGTCGTACTGGTTGTGGTAGTGGGCGATCATCTTCAGGCCGGTATGCCGGCACAGCAGCCCGGCAAGGCGGCCGTAGAGATTGGGCTTGTAGGAATGGGTGTGCAGCAGGTCGATGCGCTCCTGCGCCAGCCAGGCGGCGAGTTCTCCCACGCCGCCGAGCTTGGCATCGTCGCGCGCCGGAAATGCAACCGGAACGCCCACATCGGCGAAGCGCACGGCGCGACCTTCCCGCGCATCCTCATCGCCGGCGGCGCGCTTCAGCACATACACCCGATTGTCATAGGCGGCAGGCGGCAGCGCGCGCATCAGATGGAAGGCGGCCTCCGGCACGCCGCCCAGGCCGATGCTGTTCAGCACGTGGGCGATGCGGGGTCGATTCATGCGCGCGCCCGCCATCTCTTCAGCCGACCCGGACGCGACCCGCGCCTGTCGGCGTATCGGAATCTTCCAGACGCCGCGCCAGGGCGCGCACGAGATCGAGGCGGTGGTCGGCGAGCGGGCGCGCGAAGCGGTCTTTCTTCAGCATCAGGGCCAGATAGTAGATCTCGGCACCGATGCGGTGCCAGGCGAGCCGCAGGGGATCGACCTGCGCGCCGGCCTGCCCGGCGTAGCCGCGCAGGTAGGCGCCGGCGGCGCGCTCCAGCAGGGACCGGTCCGCCGGCCCTTCGCCCGCGGCGCCCGCCTGGAACAGGGGCAGGTCGTAGGGCAGCGACGCCAGCAGGATCGCCATGTCGCGGCAGGGGTCGCCGCGGTGGCAAAGGTCGAAATCGGTCACCGACCAACCCTCTTCCGCCATCAGGATCTGGGAACAGACGAAATCGCCGTGACAGAAGACGGCGGGCCCGCCCAGCACCGCGCCGGCATGACGCTGCAGCAGCGTCAGGACATTCTCGAACAGCGGCGCGTGCTGCGGTTCGAAGAAGCTGATCCAGCCCATGTCGCGCCGCACGCCGTCGAGCAGCGCCGCTGGCTCCGCCACCGGCAGCGCAGCGACCGGCACTTCGTGGAGACTGCGAATGAAGGGCGCCGACGGCGGCGAGCAGATCGTCGCAATTGTCCCGATCGACGGCATCGGCGAGATTGGATCCGGCCAGCGCCGACTGGTAGTAGAGGCAGCGCGCCTCGTCGATGGCCAGCGGCCGCGACACGGCGAAGCCGGGAACGGCATCCTCGATCGCAGCGGCGACGACGCCGAGCAGCCCATAGGCCTCGCGGAAACGGGAGCGGCGCTTGAACTTGCCGATCACCGGTTCGCCTTGCCCAGCGCGCGCGCGGAAAGTCAGCCGCCGCAGCGGAACATAGCGCAGCACCTCCACCGGCGCCGCCTCGCCGCGGAAGAAGTCGGCCATCGTCGTCAGGTACGAATCCCGGGGGAAGTCGTACCACTCGGTCTGGCCGGTCTTCGCTGCATAGGACAGGGTGATGGCGTCGAACGGCTGCGCCGCCGCCGCGTCCCAGCTTTGCAGCGACCAGTAGAAGCGATCGAACTGCCAGTCGCCGCCAGGCGCCGGCAGCGCCTTGACTTCGGCATGGATCGTCGTCGGCTGGCCGGCATGCTCCTCGGCCCAGGCGCTGGCGCGGGGATGCGCCGCAATCCTGCGGCGGAACTCCTCCACCTGGGCAAAGAAGGGATGCCCCGGCCCGATGAAGGGGAAGAGGGAATGGACCACGAGCGGGAGCGTAGGCGAGGCGCGCTCAGGGACGCGGCGTGTCGCCGTCCGTCGCAGCCGCCGTCTTCGCCGCGTCGTCCCAGCCGCCGCCGAGAGCGCGGTAGAGCCCGACGATGGAGGAGAAGCGCGAGAAGCGCACCGGGTCGAGGGCCGCTTCGGCGCTGATCAGCGTGCGCTGCGCATCGAGCACCTCGCTGTAGTCGGCGGCTCCCGCCTTGTAGCGGATCTCCGCCAGGCGATAGGCCTCGCGGGCATGGACCACCACCTCCTGCTGCGCCTTCTCCTGCAGCGCGAACTGTTCGATGCCGACCAGGGCATCCTCCACGTCGCGAAAGGCGGAGACGATGGACTGCCTGTAGTTCGCCACCAGTTCTTCCTTGCGCCCGCGCGCCACGTCCACCTGTCCGGAGAGCGCGCCGCCGTCGAAGATGGTCGCCAGCAGATCCAGACCGATGGTGTAGAAGCCGGTGCCGCTGTCGCCCAGGAGACGCAGCGAAGTTGCGGCGAAGCCGCCGCGCGCGCTCAGATCCAGTCGCGGGAACAGGGCGGCCCGCGCGGCGCCGATGTCGGCGTTGGCCGAGATCAGGTCAGCCTCGGCCTGGCGCACGTCGGGTCGCCGCTCGAGCAGCAGCGACGGCAGTCCGAGGGGCACGACGGGTGTCCCCACCGGCCGCAGCGAAGCCTCCGGCAGCGCCAGCTCGCCCGGATTGCTGCCCAGCAGCACCGCCAGCGCGTCCCGTGCCACCTGGCGCCCCTGCAGCAGCGGTGGAATCGCCGCCTCGGCGCTCGCCACCTGGGTGCGCTGGCGCTCCACCTCCACCGCCGACACCTTGCCGGCGTCCTTCTGCGCCTCGATCAGCGCCATCAGGCGCTTCGCATTGGCCAGATTGTCGTAGGCGACCTGGATGCGATCGTTGAAGGAAAGGATCTGGAAGTAGCCGGTGGCGACATCCGCCGTCAGCGTCAATGCCACCACGTCCTGCGCATAGCGGCTCGACAGCAGGGCCGCCTCCGCGGCATCGGCGGTGAAGCGGTTGCGGCCCCAGATATCCACCTCGTAGGACACGCGCGGAGCGATCGCGAAGGCGTTCAGCCCGGAGCCGCCACCCGATGCCTTGACCCGCGCCGCACTCGCATCCAGCGTCACGCTCGGGTACAGGCCGGCGGAGGCGATCTGGCTGTTGGCGCGGGCCTGGGCGACCCGCGCCGCCGCCGCCTGCAGGTCGTAGTTGTTGCTTTGGGCGCGTCGCGATGAGCCGGTCGAGTTCTTCGCTGCGGAACGCCGTCCACCACTCGCGGTCGGGCCAGGCCGTGGTTTCGGCGGCCACCGGCTGACCCTGCCAGTTCGCCGGCAGCCCGACCTCGGGCCGCTGATACTTCTCGCCGATCGCGGCACAGCCGGTGAGCGCGGCACCGATCAGCAGCCAGTCATGGTGATGCGTGCAATTGCGTTCATCATGGGAGTCTCATTCGGTGGCAAGGGCGACCACCGGGTCCAGCTTGGCGGCGCGGCGCGCCGGCAGAAAGCCGAACAGCAGCCCGATAAGGAAGGCGCTGCCGAAGGCGAGCAGCACCGGGGTAAGCGAATACACGACCGGCGAGCCGAGACGCTGGGCGATCCAGGCCGACGCCGAGTCCGCCGAGTACTCCGATCAAGCCGCCCACGGCGCACACCACCAGCGCCTCGGTGATGAACTGCAGCAGGATGTGCAGCATGCGCGCGCCGGTCGCCATGCGGATGCCGATCTCCCGCACCCGCTCGGTCACCGACACCAGCATGATGTTCATCACGCCGATGCCGCCCACCAGCAGGGAGATGGCGGCGATGGAGCCGAGCAGGATGGTGAGCGTGTTCTGCGTCTCGGTGGCGGTCTCCAGCAGCGAGGACATGTTGCGCACCTGGAAATCCACCTTGCGATGGCGCGCCAGCAGCAGATCGTGGATCTCCCGCTCGGTGTCGTCCATCTGCTCCGCGTCGCTCACCTGCACCGTGATGGCGCGCACGTAGCGCCGCCCGAACAAGCCGCATGCGCCCCGTCGAAAGAGGCATGAGCACGGTGTCGTCGATGTCGCCGCCGAATGCGGTGGCACCCTTGGGCGTCAGCACTCCCACCACCTGGAACGGTATGTTGTTGATCAGCACATAGCGTCCGACCGGATCCTCGCCCTCGGTGAACAGGTTCTTCACCACGGTGTAGCCCAGCACCACCACCGGCGCATAGCTCTGCACATCCGCCTCGGAGAAGAAGCCGCCCCGTGCCGGCGCCCAGTTGCGGGCCGCGGCATAGTCGGCGGTGGTGGCATTGCCGGAAGTCACGTAGTCGTTGTCGCCGTAGCGGATGGTGACGGCGCCGGTGTATTCCGGCACCGCCCGCAGCACGTTGGGCAGGCGCACGATGGCCTCGGCATCCTCCGCCACCAGCGATGCGGTTTCGTCCCGCGTGCGCACGCGCCCCGCCCCCGGTCGCACCACCAGGAGATCGGTGCCCATGGCCTCGATGCGGGAGAGCACCTGCTGCTTGCTGCCGTCGCCCAGGGCCAGCATGGCAACCACGGCACCGACGCCGATGATGATGCCGAGCAGGGTGAGCACGGTACGGAACAGATTCGTCCGCAGCGAGCGCAGGGCCATTTTCACCGCTTCCATGATGTCCGGCAGCAGGCGCCCTCCGTTGTCGGCATGGGGCGCGCTCACCGTCTGGGCTACGGCGCGGCTCACCGGGCCCGTGTCCGAAACGATCAGCCCGTCCACGATCTGCACCGTGCGCTCGGCCTCGGCCGCCAGCTTGGGATCGTGAGTGATCAGAATGAGCGTATGGCCGCTGCGGTGCAGATCGTGCAGTTGCGCCATCACCTCGGCCCCGCTTCGGGTGTCGAGAGCGCCGGTGGGCTCGTCCGCCAGGATCACCCGGCCGCCGTTCATCAGCGCCCGGGCGATGGAGACCCGCTGCTGCTGGCCGCCGGAAAGCTGGGTGGGCCGGTAGTCGAGCCGCTCGCCCAGTCCGAACCGAGTCAGCAGCTCGCGCGCCCGATCCGTGCGCTGGCGTGCCGAGACGCCGGCATAGATCGCCGGAATTTCCACGTTTTCGGTGGCGGTCTCGGTGGAGATCAGGTTGTAGCGCTGGAAGATGAAGCCGAAGGCCGTGCTGCGCAGTTGCGCCAGTTCGTCCGGGGTTAGGCCGGACACGTCGCGTCCGGCGAAACGATAGGTGCCGCTGGAGGGCCGATCGAGACAGCCCAGGATGTTCATCAGGGTGGTCTTGCCCGAGCCCGAGGCGCCCATGAGGGCGACGAACTCCCCTTCGCGGATCTGCAGCGATACGCCGTGCAGCACGGTCACCGGCACACCGCCGGAATCGAAGGTCTTGGTGACGTCGACGAGTTCGATCAGGGGCTGGAGGTCGGCCATCATGCGCACCGCAAATCGCAGATCATTAGACTAGAAGGGCCGACCCGGCTGCGGCAGGGTCTTGGGCTGCTTGTCCTTGTCGCCGGTGGCGATGCCGACGACCACCGACTCGCCTTCCGCCAGCCCGGACAGCACCTGCGCCTGCAGGCGGGTGTTGATGCCGATCGTGACCTCGCGCTCTTCCACCTGCCCGTCCTTGAGCACGCGCACGACATGGGTCTTCGGCCCCCCTCGGCCGCCGCCGCTCTTGCCGTTGGCTTTGCCGCCGGTCTTGGCGAGCGCTTCCTGCCCCCCTTGCGGCTTGGCTTCGGCCTTCTTCTGGTCGCCGCGCTTGCCCCCCTTGCCCGCCGGCTGCAGCGCTGCGGAGGGCACCAGCAGCACGTCATCGGCCTTGGCCAGCAGGAAATAGACCTGGGCGCTCATCTGCGGTTTCAGCGCCTGGTCCGGATTCTCCACGTCGAACAGCACGTTGTAGAGAATGACGTTGTTGATGGTCTCGGGTGTCGGCAGCACCTGCCGCACCTTGCCCTGCCAGCGGCGTTCGGTCAGCCCGAGGGTGTTGAAATACACGGGCATGCCAACCTTGATTTTCGGCACGTCGGCTTCCGAAACCTGTGCCCAGACGGTCATGGTATTGAGATCGGCGACGCGCAGGATGGTGGGCGCCGTCTGGCTCGACACCAGCGTCTGTCCCTGACGCGCCGTCACCGACACCACCGTGCCGCTCATCGGTGCATAGATCTTCGTGTAGCGCAGGTTGGCCTCGTCGGCCTTGAGCTGCGACTGGTTCTGCACGATCTGCGCCTTGACCGCCGCCACCTGGGCCGCCCCCTGCTCCTGCGCAGCGGCGCTCTGCTGCAGCACTTCCTCGCTCACGGCCTCGCTGGAGAACAGCTTCTTGTTGCGCGCGTACTGCTGCTGGGCCAGGCGCCACTGGGCGACCCGCTCGTCGACCTGGGCCTGCAGGTTGAGCAGCGTGGCGCGGCCGGCGTCCACCTTGGAAGCGAGGACGACCGGGTCGATCTCCGCCACCAGTTGGCCTTCCTTGACGGTGTCGCCGATATTGACATGCAGGACCTTGAGCTGCCCGGTGACCTGGGTGCCGACATCCACATACTGCAGCGGCTGCAGGGCACCGATGGCGGATACGGTCTCCTCGATGTTCCCCTTCTCCACCACGGCGGTGATGTACTTGTCGGCCTTCTGGTCGCCGCGCTGCAGGTACCAGAATGCAGCGCCTCCGGCTGCGATCAGCAGCAGCAGGATCCACCAGTAGGAGCGCTTTATTGTCGTCATTTCACCAGACCCCGTTTGATTGCTGTCCTAGTCGTTCCGTTGTTCTTGTCTGCACCGAGCGTGCGCCGCCGAACCGTCTGCGCTCGCCGCCCGCGTACTGCCGGTTCATGCCACGCGCGCCGCCAGGGCACGCGGTTCGTCCAGCCGGAACAGCTCGCAATAATACCCGCCCCGCGCCGCCAGTTCGCGGTGCGTGCCCTGCTCCACGATGCGGCCGTCCTTCAGCACCAGGATGTGGTCCGCATCCTGCACCGAATAGATCTGGTGGGCGATCAGCAGCATGGTCTTGTCTTCCTGCACGCGGCGCACCGCATCGCGGATCAGGGCTTCGGATTCGGCGTCCACCGCCGAAGTCGGCTCGTCCATGATGAGGATGGAAGGATGCTTGACCAGCGCCCGCGCCAGGCACAACCGCTGCCTCTGCCCGCCGGAGATGGTGGCACCGCCTTCGCCCAGAACTTCGTCATAACCGTCGGGCAGCGCAGCGATGAAGTCGTGGGCATGCACCTGGCGCGCGGCGTGCTCGACTTCCTCGTCCGTCGCATCCGGCTTGCCGTACGTCAGGTTCTCGCGGATCGTGGTGCCGAACAGCATCGTGTCCTGCAGCACCACGCCGACTTCGCGCCGCAGCGATTCGCGCCGGTAGCCGCGCACGTCCACGCCGTCGATCAGCACCCGGCCGGCGCTGGCGTCGTAGAGGCGGATGATGAGGTTGGCGACGGTGGACTTTCCCGCTCCCGAGGCCCCCACCAGGGCGACGCGCTTGCCGGCGGGGACGTGGAAGGAAACGTCGTTGAGGATCGGCTTGCCGGCCTCGTAGCCGAAGCTCACGTTCTCGAAGCGGATGTCGCCGCGCAGGTGGCGCGCCTCGACGGCGTCCGGCGCGTCCTGGATCTCGGGTTCGATGTCGAGAATGTCCTTGATGCGCTCGGCGCTGACCGTGGCCTTCGACATGCGCGCCGACAGCCGCGCCATGTTCTTCACCGGCTTGTACATGTTGGTGACATAGGAGACGAACACCAGCAGATCGCCGGGCGTCATGTGGCCGCGCAGCACCTGCAGGCCGCCGAACACGCACCACGACCGCGGTGCCGACGGCGGTCGCCACCTCCACCAGGCGCGTCGCCGCCGCCTCCATGCGCGCGGTGCGGATGCTCTCCTCCATCGACTGGGCACTCTCCTCGTCGAAGCGCTCGCGTTCGTAGCGCTCGCGGCCGAAAGCCTGCACCAGGGATACCGCCGACAGCATCTCGCCCACCCGCGACGCCAACTGTCCCTCGTTGGAGCGCTGCCTGCGGGCCGACTTCTTCACCCGTCTCACCACGTGGAACAAGGCCAGGAACAGCACGGGAAACAGGCTCAGCACGATCAGACCCAGTTTCCAGTCGAGCACCAGCAGCACGGCGAACATCCCCAGCACCGTCAGTGTGTGCGTGAAGGAAATCAGCAGATATTCCGCATAGACGTCCTTGCAGCATGTTGGTGTCGGTGGTGATCTTGCTCATCAGTTCGCCGGTGCGCGCCCGGTTGTGGAACGAGAGAGACAGCCGCTGCAGGTGCTCGAACAGTTCGCCGCGCAGTTTGTGCACGATCTGGAAACCGACGCGGGAGGTGATGAACTGCTGGAAATAGGCGAAGAACCCGGTGCCGAAGGAGATGGCCACCATCGACGCCGCCAGCACCGCCAGCGCCATCACGTGGGACGCGCTGAAAAGCCCCGCCAGCCCGGCCAGCATGGAGGGCAGCGGCTTCGCCAGCAGCACGTGATCGAAGATCAGCTTCAGCGGCCACGGCGCCAGCAGCGCCATGGCCGTTGACCCGAGAATGCACAGCACGCCGAGCGCGAGCTCGGACCGGACCTCGCGCAGGTGGCCGATCACGATCTGATTGAAGCGGGAGCGCCGTACTTTTGACATCGTCGTCCCTATGCCGCAGCCGCGAAGATCTCGCGCATGCGCGCCGTGTTGCGGTGAATGTCGAACTGCTGCTCCATCAGGCTGCGCGCGTGCCCGGCGAACCGCGCGCGCAGTGCGGCATCGGCCAGCAGCCGCTCCAGGGCATCGGCCAGGGCCGCCGCGTCGTGCTGCGGGACCATCAGCCCCGTGTCGTCGTCGTGCAGGATCTCCGGGATGCCGGTGACATCGGTGGACACGCACGGCGTGCCCAGCGCCATCGCCTCCAGCAGCACCGTCGGCAGGCCGTCGCGGTCGCCGTCGGCGCCCACGATGCACGGCGCGGCGAACACCGCCGCCTGCTGCACCAGCCGCATCACCTCGTCCTGCGGCCGGGCGCCGGCCAATTCCACCTCGCCGGCCAGGCCGAGGCGCGCAATCTGCGCCCGCAGCGCCTCCTCCAGCGGCCCCGATCCGACGATCATGCAGCGGAACGCGCGGCCGCGAACCTTGAGCCGGCTGCAGGCGTCGATGAGTTCGGAGAAGCCCTTCTTTTCGACCAGCCTCCCCACCGAAATAATCAGGGGTGCGCGGTCCGCCGCCTCGGCGTAGCGAAAGCGGCTCATGTCGAGGCCATTGTAGATGCGGCGCACGCGCTGCGCCACGGCACCGTAGTTGCGCTGCAGGTAGTTCAGGTTGAAGTCGCTCACCGTCACCACCGCCTTGGCGTCCCCGAGCTTGCGCGCAAGCTGGGCCGGCACCACCTTCTCGTGGAAGATGTCGCGGGCGTGGGCGGTGAAGGAATAGGGTACGTCGGCGAAGAAGCCGGCCAGCCGCGCGACGCTCGTCGCCACGTTGCCGAAGTGGGCGTGCAGATGGGTGATGCCGTGCTCGCGCACGCGCCGCGCCAGCGCCAGCGCCTGATGCACGTCGCCGGCGGCTTCCTGCGTGCATTGGCTCAGCCGGCTCCAGATCTCCGGCACGTGGCGCGCCGTTTCGACCAGTTCCTTCCAGAAGTAGGCCGCCGAGCCGTCGATACCCGACAGGTAGGTGACGCGGGCCTTCACCTGGGATACCGCGGCGTGCCGTTCCTCCTCCCGCGGCGGACGCAGGGAGAAGATTTCGAGGTCCAGTCCGGCCGCCTCGTGCGCCAGAATCTCGTTCACGATGAATGTCTGGGACAGGCGCGGGTAGCACTTGATCACATAGCCGACTTTCATCTTTCTATCCCTGTCAAGCCGTGGCGAGGCAGCGCTCGGCGTGCGCCAGAACGAGGTCCACGTCGGCCGCCCAGTTGCCGCGCTGCAGCCGGTAGTGCTTGCTGGCGCGCCGAAGATAATTGAATGCCATGTAGAGCGGAACGCGGTTGCGCGAATAGTCGCGCCGCCCGTTGAAATAGCCGTGGAGGAAGGCCTCGCCCAGGACCGCGCTGCGGCCGGCGGCCCGCGTCTCCAGCACCATCATGAAGTTGCCCACGTCGAGCATGGGATCGCCCCAGGCGAACAGATCCCAGTCGATGAGCCACACCCGCTCCTCGCCGCAGAACAACTGGCGCAGGTGGAAGTCACGATGCACGGGAGCGGCCACGACATGCTCGCGCCACACATGCTCCAGCCCCTCCATCTCGGCCATCAGGGCGAGGATGCGGCCGCGCTGCTGCGGCAGCGCGGCCGCCAGATCAACCGGATGGGGGCGGATCAATTCCCGCACATGGTCGTTGAGCTGCTTTGCCGGTGCGGCGGCCAGGGGCAGGCCGTGCAGCTCGGCGAGCGCGCGGCCGGCGGCGGCGAAGTGGCGCCCGGCGTCCTCGTGCTCCACCAGTTCGCGCAGCGGTATGCCGTCCACGCGCTGCTGGATGAGACAACGGCGCTCGGTGTCGTACCAGAGGGCGGCAGGGGTGGCCAGCAGCGCCGGTCGCGCCGATTCGTGCAATCCGGCTTCGACGGCGCGCATGATGGCGAAGGTGCGCTCGCCGGTGCCGTCGCTGTAGCACTTGCTGACGTAGGCGCGGGGCGCGGCGACCGTGTCCGCCCCGCCTTCCAGCACGCATTCGATGACGATGCGCTCGGCGTTCGGCGCGTCGAGCAGGCGCGAACGCCAGTTCGTCACCGCCTCGCCGCGGGCGCGTGCCCAGTCGATGACCGCAGCCGTGCCGTCGGCTATGGAGAGCGGCGTCATGGCACGAGATCCAGGATGCGCTGCGCCGCGGCGCGGTTGCCCAGCACCGCCTGGTCCTCGCCGTAACGGCGGCGGATGGCGGCGAGCGTTTCCGGCCGTGCCGCCAGGTCCATCACCTGGTCTGCGATGGCGCCTGCGGCGTCGGGCGCGAACACGAACCCCAGGCCGCGCTGCGCCAGCGCGCGCACGCGCTCCTCCTGATCGTCGTTGCCGCGCACGCTCGGCAGGAAGATCGCCGGAGTGCGCGTAACGCGAATCTCATTGACCGTGTTGTAGCCGCCCTCCGCGACGACGAGGTCGGAGGCCGCCAGCAGGTTGACCATTTCCGGCTCGAAAGCGATGACCGTCATGCCGGGCAGCGGCACCAGCGTCTTGGCATAGTTCGGCCCCTGGATCACCAGGTGGCGCAAATGCGGCAGGCGCGCGGCGATGCGCCGATGCATCTCGAATACGGTGGCGAAGAACACGTCCGCCTGCGCCTCGAACCCGCCGCCGCCGACGGTCGAGCTGAGCACGAAGTCGCCGTCGCGGATGCCGTACTTTGCGCGCAGCGCCGCCTGCGTCTGCGCATCCGGCAGGCGCACGATGGGGCCGACGTAGGCGGTGCGGTCGCGGATCTTGTCCGGCAGCGCATAGCCGAACTGTTCCTGGACGTGCGGCACCAGGATCGCCGCCATGCGCGTCGAGGAAGGGATTGTCGAAGACTTCGCGCTGCTTCTCCGCCAGGCACTTGCGCATGATGTACACGTAGCGCGCGGACTCCGCCAGCGGTTCGGCGGCCGCGTCCCGGGGCAGCATCGTGTCATAGACCACGACGTCGGGACCGAACTGTTGCAGCACCTCGGGCCAGCTCGCCAGACTGTCGGGGTCGCGCTCGACGACATAGCGGAAGTCGGCATTCCAGAAGCCTTCCGACGGCGGCGTGCGCAGGTAGAACAGGATCTGCGCCGCGGGATCGAGGGCGCGCAACTCGCGCGCGATGTTGAGCCCGCGCATCATGTGGCCGAGGCCGCGCCGGTTGCGGACCTGGAACAGGAAGCGACGCGCACGATTCGGCCGCATCACGCTTCTCCCCGCAGCGATCGCCATTCAACATGGCCGCGCATGCCGCGCTTGACGTCCGGCACCTGCTCCAGCACCAGGGCTTCCGGATGCGCGGCGCAGAGAAAGTCGAAGCGGCCGGCGCCGTCGCGGCGGTAGGCGACGAAGCGGCCGCGGTAGCGCACGTTCTCGTCGCGGTAGTCGCCCATGATGTCGGGCTGGAATACGAAGCGGTCGGTGAAGGCCGCGCCGCCGGCTTCGCCCTCGACCTGGAACACGATGCTGCAGGCGCCGTCGGCACCGAGCCGGCGCAGGCGGTGGATCGACAGGCCGCCCGGAACGGCGCGCTGGTGGGCCACGACGGTGGCGAAGCACAGCGACGCAGAGGCGTGTTTCGTGAATGAGACGACGGGGGCGGGGTGCTTCACGCCGTAGCTGCGGGACACCCATCCCGGCTCGATCGCCGCCGCCAGCGTCGGCGCACGCACCGTGCGGATCTGCCAATCGGGCGCGGCCACCTTCACATTGTCGGCGCTCGCCTTGAGCTCGACGCGGTCGCGCCAGCGGGCATCGAGATGGAAGCGCAGCGTGCATTCGTGAGTGCGGTCATCCTCGATGCGCACGTAATCGAACAGGAACAGGTATTGCCGCGCCATGAACACCAGCACCCGCGTATGCACCGGACTGTATTCATGGCTGCGCACGCTGCCCCACACCCAGTCGCAGACATCGCCCAGCGCGCAATGCGTGTCCACCACTTCGGCGTCGGGACCATGCTTGAGCGCGTGGCGAGTGCGCTCGTAGCGCTCCACGCCCGGCGGCGGGTTGTTCGACTTCGACAGGTAGCGTGTCTGGTCCAGGCCGTCGATGCAAACGGTGTTGTGATAGCGCGTGCTCTTGAATTCGCGCCGCCAGTCGATGTTCTGCGCGTCCGGGTCCGCGTTGTAGGTGTAGCGGCCGGGATCGACCACCAGCGGCTCGCCGCCGGAGAAATAGCAGAAATTGAACACGTCGTAATGGCTGTGGCTGCCCTCGCCCAACTTGGCGCAGTCGTAGAAGACGTGCTGGCGGGCGGCATAGGAGGCGGTGTCACTGCCCCACGTGTTCGACATCACGAAGTAGCCGCTGTTCTCGAAATGATGCGACACCGCCAGCGGCGGATCGCCTGCGCTGCCCCCGCTGGCCGCCCACAGCAGGCGCGGATCGCGGAACAGGCGCGCGCCCTGCCGCAGCATGGGCCGATGCTCGCCGTCGTCGGAATCGTTGATCAGCGGCATGGCACCGTCGGGCCAGGCGATGCACTGGGAGAACTGCAGCGCCTTGTGCAATCGCACCAGCAGCGCCGGAGCGAGCACGATGTCGTTCAACTGCGCCAGTTCGACGAAAGCCAGCGCCGTTTCGAGGGTGATCTGGTGATAGTGGGTAGACAGCTCGACATGGACGCCGTCAGGTCCGAAGTCGCTCAGCAGGTTGGCGCTCAGCAGCGCCCGGCTGCGCTCGACGAAATACCCGTGCTGCAGGAATTCCGGAAACTGCACGCCGACGAGGAACACCGTGTACAACTGGAAGGTGCGGTGATTGCGTGACGGCCGCAGGTGCTGAACGATGT
Source organism: uncultured beta proteobacterium (assembly GCA_963823455.1). Taxonomy (GTDB): domain Bacteria; phylum Pseudomonadota; class Gammaproteobacteria; order Burkholderiales; family Rhodocyclaceae; genus CAVPDA01. The sequence goes on along the minus strand of CAWGLO010000001.1, from coordinate 8,432 downwards.
ACCAGGCTTCCTCGCCGATGCGCGACAGGAAACGCCGCAGGAACGCCGCCGGCACCCGTTTTGCCCAGTCGCTGCCCTGCAGCAGCAGAAACGCCGTGACCCAGTGCTCGACGCGCTTGGCTTCCACCTGGGCGTCGCTGGCGGTAATGAAGCCGGTGCCCATCTCTTCCAGCCAGGACCGGGTGAGCTCGATCCAGGCTTCCAGGTAGCGGGGATCACCCGTAACGCGCCAGGCGTGGACCAGATCGACGGCAAAGTAGAACTTGTGCTGCGCGATCTGCCATTCCTTGTCCCGGCTCGGATTGTGGGCCCAGGAAAAGGCGCTGCCCAGGCGATGCGACTCGCCGACGAGCAGGAAATCACCGGCCAGGACGCGATCGGCGTTCCTCAGTTGCTCCGGGGTCGGCGCCGGAAGCGGCAGATGGGGCTGCACCGGCCGTGCGGCGAAATACTGCAGCAGCTCGGCGTCGGACAGCCCGTCCCAGGCGGGAGCGAATACGCCGCCCGGGGCCGCAGCCGCCGCGTTGCGGCTGCCATCCGGATTGTCATGCCCCAACAGCACTGCCGAAGGCCCGCTGCATTGCACCGGAGAGCAGCGAGCGGGCGGCCGTGAAGCCCCGCGCCGGTCCGGCGACGTGTTTTCTGGAAACGGGCTGCGCGACTCTCCTCGCAACCCGCGCTTGATCGATCAGTGAAAAAACCGCTGCACCGATGCGCGGCAGGCCGTCCATCTCGAACTGCTGCAGCGGCAGGTTCTCCACGTCGTCCCGCGACAGCTCTTCCACCACGGCGTCGAGCAGGCCGTGAGGCGTAAGCTCGTCCGGGTGCATGGCGCGCAGCAGGCCGCGCGCCTGCATCCGCTCGGCGCGAATCCATTGCTCCTGCACCGGGGCAACCCGCGGCACGATGATGGTCTTCTTCTTCAACGTCAGCAGCTCGCAGACCGTGTTGTAGCCACCCATGGACACCACCAGATCGGCCGCGTTCATGTGGCTCATCATGTCGTCGCAGAATTCCTTGACGATGACGCCGCCGGCGCGGGCCGCCAGTTCGCCGACCATCGCCCCCTGCTGCGGCGACATCTCGGGTCCGGTGACGAGCAGGGTCTTGAAACCGCGCCCGGGACGGACCAGCAAGCCCTCCAGGTAGGCCATCATCATGCGGCTGCCGTCGGCCCCGCCGCCCGCCGTCACCAGCACCAGGGGCTCCTCGCCCAGACCGAGGCGGCCGCGCACCTGCTGCGGCGTCTTGGCCGGAACCGGGCGCTTGATGTAGCCGCAGTAGCGCAGCTTGCTCGTCGTCGATTCCGGAAAGCGGTACTCGTCCGAGGCGTCGAAGATCTCGCTGTCGCCCACCACCAGCACCTCGTCGTAGGTCTCGCCGATGGCCTCATGGTACTTTCCGGATTCCCACTGGCGGATGGTCGCTTCCGGCTCGTCCAGGATGTCGCGCAGCAGGAGGACGATCTTGGGCGGGTTGGGACGCTTGCGCGCCATCGTCAGCGCCGGCTCGAGCTCGTTGGCGATGCCGAACGGCTTCTTGTCCACCAGGATCAGATCGGGGTTGAAATCCATCACCGCCATCATGATCACGTTGGAGCGCATGCGGATGGTGTCGTCGTAGGACAGGCCGAGGGACTTCACCACCGATTCACCCTTGTCGCTGCGCGCGACGCAGGGCAGCTTGATGTAATCCACGCGCGGCGGAATGCGAAACGCGTGGAGCATCGGCGATCCGGAGATCAGCAGCACCGAAACGTCGGGATCGGAATTCACCAGATGACTGGTGATCTCCAGCATGCGCCGGATGTTTCCCAGCCCGTAAGCGTCGTGCGAATAAACCAGTATTTTCTTCATCATGTCCTCGCGCCAGGGGTACTTCGTTGTTCGGCTGTCCGCTCACCGACTTCTTTGGTCCGGATGTTGGGCCCTGTTGTTTTTCCATCCACTTCGGCGCCTCTTTCTTGTTTTCGGGGGATTCATTCCCACGACCATCACTCAGCAGTAAGCGTGCCAGGATCTGGGAACACTTTCCCACGGCGCCGGATTTGCGTGCTACGCGACTGAAATATTTCAGTTTTATTAAGGATGGAGGTTTCGGACGCAGATTCGAGGACCGAATCCACAACGACTTCGGGAGTCAACCGCCCCAGCGGACTGGGGCAATTCCCCCTTCGAGCGTGAAATACGTCACGAATCGGGGGAAGTCACCCGGCGACGGGCGGGCCACGCCTCCCGTTGGCGCCAATCCGTAGGGCGGGCCATGCCCGCCAACCGTTGACACGGCGGCCACGGGCCGCCCTACCAAAACATGGCTGCAATCGCGTAGGGCGGGCCATGCCCGCCAGACCGTGAATCGGCGGGCACGGCCCGCCCTACGAGGGGAGGATCGGCCACTCGGATCCAGTCCGAGGGCCCGTGATGATGTGTCCCGGCAGGGCGGGCCATGCCCGCCAATGCAACTGGGGCAAATCCCCCACCGCTTGGAACGGCGTCCCGGTCAGGGCTGGGGGTGGAACTGAAATCCCTTGAAATTCAGAACGACCCCGTCGCTTCCGATCTTCTCGAGCTTGACGCCCGGACTGACCTCGTCGCCCTCGCGCAGCATCCGCTCGTTGATGACGACCATGCGCATCTCGGGTTCCTCGGCGTAGGAGTAGCCCATCACGGTCATCTTCGGAATGCTTTTCTGCACCGAGGCCGGCAGTTCCGAGTAGTTGAGCACCCGCTTGGGCGGCTTTTCCATCGCCGGCGCGGGTGCCGGAGCGGCAGCGGCCGGCGCCGGCACATCCGCTTCCCTCTGCTCCGGCTGCGCCGGCGCGGGCGCCGGTCTGGTTCGCGACGCAGGCTCCGCCGGTTTGCGCACCGGTGGCGCCTTCGCTGCGGCGGGCGCCTCGCCGGCATCCATCGCGGCCGGTGCCGCCTTGGCAGATTTCGGCGCCCCCGCATCCCGCACCGGCGCCACGGCGTCGGGGGCGGTCGGCCGGGCAGCGGCGATCTTTGGCGTCGGGGGTATCGCAGGGGAAGGCGCAGCCGGCTGGGACGCAGTCTGCGGTTTCGCGGCTGCGGGCCGCTCCGGCGCCGGCCCGGTCCCGGTCACCTGCGCCGACCGCGCGGCGCGAATTTCATCGGGTTTCGGCAGCGGTTCCGGCATGCGTGCCGGCGCCGCAGGAGCAGCACCGGTCCCCGCGGCAAGCGCCGGTTCCGGCGGACTGCTCTGCCACGGTCGCCACCACGCCACCGCAGCAATCATGCCCGCCAGCGCCAGCGCTCCCAGGCCGTAGTACAGCCGGGGAGCGAGCGACTCGTTGCGCCCGCTGCCGATCATGACCGGCATGGAATTGAGATCGGGCACCCTGCTCTGCTGGCGCTCGAATTCCGATTTCTTCAATGCGTCCAGGATATAGGACATGCTACCGACCCTCCGTCAGCGCCGGCGTTCCAGGTTCGCCCACCGACGCGAGGCGCACCATAGTCATGGACCCGACCACCCCGTCCTCCTCCAGTCCTACGGCGCGCTGGAACGCCCGCACCCTCTGCTGGAGCGCGGCGGTGTACGCGCTCCTGCCTTGGCCGGGATCGGCCTGCCCTTCCCAGAGGCCGAGCTGGCGATCGACCCAGGCCACGTCCGGCCCCTGCGCCCCCATATTAAGTATACGGAATACTCCGGGCGGTCCGCGCCACAGCAGCGCATAGCGGCCCGACCACTGCCGTCGCAGCCCGTCGAGCGTGATTTCCCGCGACTCACCGCCGACCAGCAGACGTGCCCGGTCGCCCTCCACGGCGACCAGCGTGGCATAGAAATCCGGCCCGCCGTCCTGCTTCAGTTCCACCACCGCCGGGGCATTCATCGCACGCAGGCGCTCGACATCGCCCACACCCTGCAGGCACTGCATGCCCTGCTCCGCCGCCCGACTGCAGGCGGCTTCGATCCCGGTCGGGGGCATGTCGATGCGCCACAGGCCGAACAGACCGCGCACCGCCAGCGCCTCATGCAGCCAGTGGTCCTTGGCGGCGGGCCAGGCGACGGTCTCGGCCGGCTTGCTGCCGCCTGGTTCGGGCGCCGCGGAGGGAACGGGCGCTGCTGCGGGCATCGACGGCGGCGTGCTCCCGGCCGGCGCGGCGACGGGCTTGGCCGCAGAATGCGCCGCATCGGTCGCGGAAAACCGGTGATACGCGGCGGCCAGGCCCACGGCCACGGCCAGGCCCAGCACGGCGGCCACCGACCAGCGCACCAGGGAGCGATCGCGTGCCCGGTGGCGCCGTTCTCCGAGCACTTCCCGCGCCGCCTTGTTCAGCGTCGCCAGATCCACCGTCGGCTTTCCTTCGACATAGGCGCCGAGCAGTGCGCGGTCGCAGATGACGTTGATCAGGCGCGGCGTGCCGCGGCTGAGGCGATAGAGCCGGTCCAGCACGTCGGCCGGGAACAGCCCGTGCCGGGCGCCGGCCACCGACAGCCGGTGCCCGACATAGGCGCCGACTTCCGGCCGCGACAGCGGTTCGAGGTGATAGCGCGCGACGATGCGCTGCGCCAGTTGCCGCATGTCCACGTCCGCCAGCCGCTCCCTCAGTTCCGGCTGCCCCAGCAGGATGATCTGCAGCAGCTTGCGCTGGTTGGTTTCCAGGTTGGTCAGAAGGCGCAACTGCTCCAGCACCTCGTTGGAAAGGTTCTGCGCCTCGTCCACGATGAGCACCGTCTTGCGGCCCCGGGCGTTGGATTCGAGCAGATAGAAATTGATCAGATCGACGAACACCTTGACGCTGATCCGGCTCGACGGCAGGGCGATGTGCAGCTCTTCGCAGATGGTGCTCAGCAGCTCGACGGTGGTGAGCTTGGGATTGAAGATGAAGGCGATGTCGCAGTTGTCCGGCACCTGCTCCAGCAGGCAGCGGCAGACCGTGGTCTTGCCCGTGCCCACCTCCCCCGTCAGGAGCACGAAGCCGCCGTCGATCTTCAGGCCGTAGAGAAGGTGCGCCAGCGCCTCGCGGTGCCGCTCGCTCATGAAGAGATAGCGCGGGTCCGGCGCGATCGAGAAAGGCGCTTCGGAAAAGCCGAAGTACTCGTTATACATAGACCCAAAAATATAACAGGCTGCGCGTCCGACCGCAGAACTTAACCGGTCGATCTCAAAGCATCAGTCGCCACAGGCCCCCCATCGCCAACCGCCGCCGCACCACGCGTGGGAACGAAATTGCGTGACTGAGCGAACGTTCGCACTGGAACTGTCGAAATATCCGCGATTTTGTAAGGTCGTCGTAAGCCCGCTTCGCATACACTCGGGCAGCGTGGGACATAGTTACACGTTGCGGTGCAGCAATGTATGAGTCCGGCACGATGGAGCCGGCGGCGCTGAGCGCCAATAGCGCGACACATTGCAGACACCAGAAGTAGATCGTCGTTCGGCGGCTTCCGCAGCAAGCGGCCGCAGGTAAGCGTGCGGTGCGCGGTAACTGATCGTTCATTCATCTTTTTTTTCGGGGGAGGGGAAATGGGATTTCGCCTTAAGCAGGGGGCACTGGCTTGCCTACTAGGCGGCCTGCTCGGCGTCGCGGCCGGGCCGGGCCAAGCACAGACTGGTGGCATCGCGACCAACGCGAACACCAACTCCGCCATTAAGGTCTTCGCGGCGAATGATCTGGGTATGCACTGCTCGGACCAGGATTTCCGCGTCTTCAGCATTCTGCCGCCGTTCAACGTCGTGCATGCGCAAGTCGTTCAGAAGGGTGCGGCCACGGCGACCGGAGCGAGAATCCTGACCGGCACGACCCACGACGTTTACTATGCGTTAACCAACAGCGCCACCGATCCCGCCGGTACCGCGGCCAACCGCTCGTTCAACACCGGCAACCGGATTGCCGGAACGACCTCGACGGTCCTCGGCGTCGGCAACAAGACGAACTTCTGGGATCTCGTTGCCGGCCAGGGCAACCAGACCTTCGGCACTTTGAGCTATCGCGTGCTCTATCCAACCTTGGACAAGGTTTCGACCAGCACCACGAATACCACCAAGCTTTGCACGCCTGACCTGATCACGCCGGGGCTGACCTTCTGCCTCAGCGCGTTGGATGCGTTCCTGCCCCTGGTCGCGAACAACGGCCTGCCGGTGCCCGATCCCAATGACCTCGGCACGGGCACGCCGCCGTTCATCACGCCGAGCTTGGTCTTCCAGCAGCCAATGCCGGGGGCAACCAACGCCGCCCAGCGCATCAAGCGCTTCGACGATCACCTCGACTTCTTCCCTCGGTTCGCCGGATTCCCGTTCACCTTCCAGCCGACCGGTTACCGGCTCGCGGCGCGAAACTGGTTCGCGGCGGACGGCATCCCGATCCTGCCGGTGGACGATCAACGTCGGCAGAACGCCTATCCGCTGATGCGCGTCGGCGTCACCGCAAGGTCTAACGGTCAACCGGCAGCGCCAGGTGCCTCGAACGTCGTGGCCACCCAGGACATCGTCCTGCCAGTTGCTTCCGAGGCCGACTGCCAGTCCTGCCATGGATCGTCGGTGGACGGCTTCAGCGGACTAGCCTCCACCTTCTCCGACGCCAGGTATGCCAACGGCACCACCCTTTCGAGCGTGGTCGCAAGAGCTTCGAACGCGGACGTACCCCAGGGCGGCATCATACCGGGGTACCCCCTGACCTTCGCCCAGCAGAATGCGGCGAAGATCAATGTCCTTCGCCTGCACGACGCCAAGCATGGCAGTGCGTACCAGCAATGGACATTTACCGGCGGTGGCGCTTCGCTCCAGGCCGCACCCTGTGCCGGCCCTGTCTCGGTTACCAACGGCGTCCCGCGCTACGCGGCCGGTTCCTCCTGCCTCGACGCACGCGGCGCCAATGCCGACGGCACGCTTCCCGCAGGCGCACGGCGAACCGTTCAGTGCTCCCAGTGCCACTACACACCAGCGCTCGATCTGGCCCAAGCGGGACCGGTTGACGAGCCCGAACTCGGTGCCCAGGGTCGCCAGCAGCAGGGCCACATCTCGATGTCGAACGCCATGCACCGGCATCACGGCCTGCTCGACACGCAAGGCAACTCGCTCAACGCAGCGACGGTCACGAAGGGTGATGCGCGCCTGCTCTTCCCCGATATGGCTGATCCGGTTAGCGCCACCGGTGTACGTCGCACTCAGGCGAGCACGACGGCCAACCTGAACGAGACCTGCTACCAGTGCCATCCAGGCAAGGTGACCCAGTGCATGCGCGGCGCGATGGCGACCGGCGGCGTAGCCTGCCAGGATTGCCACGGCCAGATGCGTCACGTCGGCAACGATTTCACGCGTAACATGACCGCGGCCAACCGGTTCCCGAATGCAGTCGATTTTTCCAAGCGCATACCCTGGGCCAACGAGCCGAAGTGCCAAAGCTGCCATATCGGCGATGCGATGAACGCCGGCAACACCGCTGGCCAGACGCGGGCGAACTTCCTCGCCTCTGCCGCTATCGGCGGCGCGGCCAACGTGTTCCAGGCGCCGGACGGGATCCGCCTGCTCCAGGCTTACACCAAGTCGGCGCTGACCGCAGCAAACACGACCACCAACGGCTCTCAGGGTGCCTTGGCGGTGATCGCGGCAACCGCCTCACGCTTCGCTGAGAACCGGGACACCACGCCGATCGCGGGGGGCCAGAAGGACGTGCTCTATCGCGTCTCAACGGGCCATGGCGGCGTTATGTGCAAGAGCTGTCACGGCGCCACGCACTCGGAGTGGCCGAACGCCAACCCCAATGCCAACGACAACGTCGCGGCGATCCAGTCGCAAGGTCATTCCGGGACCATCGTCGAGTGCAATGCCTGCCACACAGGGACGCTGCCGAACAACCTCAACGGACCGCACGGTATGCACCCCATCAGCCAGAGCTGGGCTAATGGCGGTCACGAGAACGCCGCGGAGAACAACCCCAACGCCTGCCGCGCCTGTCATGGCCGGACTGGCCAGGGTACGGTGCTGTCGAAGACGGCTGTGGCCCGCACGTTCACCAACATCGAGGACCGCGGGACCGTGACCTTCACGAAGGGCCAGCAGATCGGCTGCACCCACTGCCACGAAAACGAGCTGTAATCCGTGACGAGGGCGCGGTTCACCGCGCCTGCAGCCGCAGAATCGAAGCGCCGGAGTAATCCGGCGCTTTTTTTGATGCGTCCGGCAAGGGCGCAACGGCGTATCTGACGGCTGCCGAAAGCAGAGCGGCTCGCGTCACAAACAGGCCGGGAACCCGGGCGGCACGGCGGGGTGAGGTGCCGCCTATCGACCAAGCCGGTTACTTGCGTTGGATGTCATTTCGCAAACGCGACCGCCAAGAGCGCGAAGACGGGAACGCCACAGCCGGGGACTTGTGCATGGGTGCCGCGTGATACCAGCACCGCAAAGTGTCGGGATGAACGCAAGTAGGGCGGGCCGCGCCCGCCGTTTGTCCGCCCCCGGCGGGCGCGGC